>JAKFFE010000037.1:0-7107 GCA_036675345.1 Myxococcaceae bacterium | reverse complement strand
CTCAAGAATAACGGCGAGCCCGGCTGGCTGGTCCTAACGCGTGGCTACACCAAGCTCCTCACCCTCGAGGAGGGATGGCTGGCGCGCGATTCGACGCCCCAAAGAAGTGATCAATCCTGAGAACCAAATACGCAACCTCAGCTGGTTCGAGTGAGCCCCAAGGCCTCGCGATCCGTCCCAACAAGTGTGCAGCCAGCGCACATCCCACGGCCGGCGCTGGAAGTTCGCAGCCCTGCTGCAGCGGTTCTCGAGCGTGTCGCTTGGCGCCTCCGCTCCGGTCCCCGAGAATCCCGGCATGGCGAAGACGATGACGGCGGCACAGCCGTCGATGCTGAAATCCGCGGTGACTCTCTGGATGAAGGTGACCGACCCGGAGGCCGCGGCGATGACCGGCGGTCCGGCGGTCCCGATCTCGCTGTTCGTCGCCACCCGACTTTGCGCGCTGGCGGTGGCGTACGTCGCGGTGAACTGGGCCACCACCGGGTCCACGTTCGATCTGGTGGGCGCGCTGTGCCAGGGCGAGTGCCTGGTGGCGGTGACCCCGCCCTCTGCCCACGAATCGCTGGCCCTGTGGGGGCTGGCCCAGGCCTCGCTGCTGGCCGACGTCCCGCCCGGGGCCACCCTGTTGGTGGTGGGCAACCTGGCCGCCTTCGCCGCGCTGTGGATCCTCTACAAGGTCTTCCAGCGCCTGGCCGATGAGCGCGCCGCGCAGTGGTCGATCGCCCTGCTGGCGTTGTTCCCCTTCGCCTATCTGCAGATGACCGGACACCGCGACGGACTGTCGTTGTTGTTCAGCGCCTTGACCGCCTGGTTCGCCCTCGACGGCCGCTATCTGCGGGCCGGCCTGGTGGCGGCAGTGGGCGTGCTGGTGGATCCCTTCGTGGCGCTGGGAGCGCTGCTGATCGGCGCGCTGCATCTGCGCGATCAGGGCGTCAAGCGGGCCCTGGGCTCGGGCCTGATGGGGGCGTTGTTGCCGGTGGTGGCGGTGGGCGGCCTGGCCCTCTACTCCGGCCTGCAGTTCTCCGACCCGATGGCCTTCCTGGCCGCCGCTCCCAATGCCCGCCCGGTGGGGATGGAGTTGTTGGCCAGCCTCAGCGGTCCCTCTCCTGCGCGAGGACTGTGGGGGATTGCCGCCGCCGCCGGCCTGGTGACGATTGGCGCGGTGTGCCTGGTCCTCAAGCGCCCCTGGGCGCCGCTGCTGGCCTTCGCCCTGCCGTGGGTGTTCCTGATGTGGACCTTCGCCCGGGGCGGACTGGCGTCCCATGCGGCGCTGTGCTGGCCCGCCTTCCTGCCGCTGGGGGCGTGGCTCTCGCGTCGGCCCTCGCTCCAGGTGCCGGTGGTTGCGGGGTCGGCGATCCTGCTGGGGTGCTTCCTGCTGCTCTATACCCGAGGGATCGCCATCGGCTGATCGCTCAGGCGGATCTTCCAGGCGCCCTCGGTTTCCCGGCTGGGGACGTGCTGCCTCCGCCCAGCCGATCACGCGCTGGCGCGCAACACCATCGCCTCCGCCCAGCCGATCACGCGGTGGCTCGCAACACCAACGACTCCGCCCAGCCGATCACGCGGTGGCGCGCAACACCAACGCCTCCGCCCAGCCGATCACGCGGTGGCGCGCAACGCCAACGCCTCCGCCCAGCGGTGGGTCAGGCGGTGGCGCGCAACACCAACGCCTCCGCCCAGCCGTGGGTCAGGCGGTGGCGCGCAACGCCAGCGACTCCGCCCAGCCGTTGTAGATCTCCACCAGCCGGCGGGGGTGCTCCAGCTGTGGGGTGTGTCCCGCGTCCTCCATGATCGACAGGTGGAAGTGGGGCAACCGCTTCACCAGCTCGATCGAGGCGGCCACCGGCACCAGCAGATCGTGGCGGCCGTGGATGATCAGGGTGGGGACGCGGATCCGCCGGGCCGCCTCGTGGAGGATCTCCGGACGCAGCAGCACCATCCGGATCAGATAGCGCGCGGCGCGAAGGAACTCGCGGTTGACCCAGGGCATCTCCGCCGCGCGCCGGGTGACCAGCTCCACGTGCTGGCGAATCACCTCCTGCTCCACCCGGGAGGGGTCCACGCAGCAGCGGGACAGCAGCAGCTTCACCAGCCCCTCCGGCCCCAGCCGCTGGGAGGCGCGGTTGACGAAGAAGTCTCCCAGCCCGGGCATGGCGTAGGTGAAGAAGGTGGCCACCGTGATCGGGTCCAGCTCGCGGCGGCTGGGCACCGGCTGGGCCGGGCCGACCAGCACCAGCTGCTCCACCAGATCCGGGCGATGCGCCGTGACCAGCATCGAGAGCAGCCCGCCCATCGAGTTGCCCATCACCACTGCCGGCTCGCCGACCACCTGCTCCAGGAAGCGTTCCAGCCGATCCTGGGTTCCCTCGAAGGTGGTGCCCGTCCGAAGCGGAGGACTGAACCCGAAGCCGGGCAGGTCGACCGCCAGCACCCGTCGGCGTTTCCTCAGCAGCGGGGCCACGGATGCCCAGTTGAGGTGCGAGCCGCCAAGCCCATGAATCAAGACTACCGGAGGCCCGCTTCCTCCGAAGTCCGCGTAGTGAACCGGGCCGTCCAGGTCGATCGATGCGAGCTTCATGACACTTGAACGGTAATCACTGCTTCAGAACCGTGCCGCACTGCGTTGTGGTGAAACGCTGCGCGAAGTGGCTTCACCCAGGGCAAACCTCAGCTACCCGGCCGCTCCAGCAGCGAGAGGACCGTGCCCGCGCACGCGCGCCAACCCAGCGGCCGTCGAGCCGATGACCACTCGATGGGCCTGAAGCCGCGCCTGCTCTCCGGGGGAGAGCGAGGGCGCGGCTCAAGCCGCCAGACGGCCCAGACACTTCCCCAGCGCGTCGAGCGCCTCGCGCAGACCCTGGAGATCCACGGTCGCATCACCACGGAACCGGGCCTGCTGATAGCCGCGCACGAAAGCCTCGGCGCGTTCACGAACCTCGGGGCCGTGGCGTTGCTCCAGCCTGGCCAGCAGCTCCTCGTCGGTCTCCGCCGGTGCCGCCCTCAGGTCCGCCCGGGCAGCGAGCAGCTTCAGATACTCGGCACGCAGCGCGACCAGCCTCCGGTCGTCGCCCTCCAGCGCACGGCGCGCCAGCGCCCTTCGCGGTGCCCGGACGTGGCGACGCAGCCGCCAGACCAGCCCGGCCAAAATCGCCCCCCACAACCAGGGCGAGCGGGCCACGCCCTGCAGCGCGCCCCACGGATCGGCCCGGAACGCATTGAACCCGCGCCGGACCCAGGCGCCCACCGCCTCCAGCGCCGCCGAGGCCAGGTTGGGGGAGCCCCGGGGAAGCAGCGTGTCCCGGCTCCTCCACGGCGTGGGATCAAACGGCACATAGCGGCCCTCGTCGGCGAGGTAGACCTCCACCCAGGCGTGCGCGTCCCGCTCCCGGACTGTCACCACCCCGGTGAGCGGATTGCGTTCACTGGGCGCGAAGCCACCCACCACCCGCGCCGGGATCCCCTCCATCCGCAGCAGGATCGCCATCGCGCTGGCGAAGTAGGTGCAGTAGGCCGCGCGCCGTTCCCTCAGCAGCACCGCCAGCGGGTGCCCCCGGCCGGTCAGGTCCACCTCCAACGTGTACTCGAAGCCTTCCCGGAAGAACGCCTCCACTGCGGAGGCCTTCCCCCGGGCGGAGTCCTGTCCGGCGAAGAGCCCGGCGCGGAACGACTCCAGCTCGCGGCGAAGTCCCTCGGAGACCCGGACCGCCTCCGCGGTGGGCGCCGGCTCCACCGGCAGCTGCTCGTCCCCCGGGAAGCGGATCCGCAGCGATCTGCCCCGAAGGTCCCGTCCCGACCAGACCCCACCCGGTAGCGGAAGGGCCGACGCGTCCTCCACCACGCTCCCCGCGGGCGTGGGAAGCGCCCGTCCCAACTCCTGGAGCAGGGTAAGGGTGATCACCGCGGTCCCGGTGGACTCCGGCACCCCGCCCCGCTCGCCCCGCAGCTGGTGCCAGCGATCGTCCACCAGCTCTCCCAGCACCACCGATCGCAGCCGCTGCGCGGGATCTCCCTCCACCTCGAACAGCACCCGATCGGAGGCCTCCACCCGCGACTGGCGGGGGGTCCCCAGCTGTCCTTCGAGACCGAAGCCCCGGGGCAGCAGGTTGTCCCGCATCCAGGCGCTCAGCAGCTCCATCACCGCGCCTTCGCTGCCGTGCACCGTGCGCTCCAGGCGCAGCCCCGTCGCGGCGGTCACCGCCAAAAACAGCGCGAACCCCAGCGCCCCGCCCCACCCTCCGCGCGCGCCGCCGCCCTGCGCGAACATCACCACCGCGAAGGCGGCGAACACCGCCCCCGCCGCCACCGCCACCGGCGGGGTCCAGGGCACGGTCAGCGACAGCGCCGCCAGCAGCGCACACCAGGTCCAACCGAACAGGGTCCGCCCGGCGCAGATCGCATAGACCGCGCTGACCGCCAGCCCGGTGCCCAGCGGTCCCAGCAGCAGCGGAGGGACCATCCCCGGCGCGGTCGGGGCCACCAGGCTTCCCACCCCACCCGCTACCACCGCCAGGGCTCCGGCGATCAGGAACACCGGCCTTCGATAGGGCAGCGGCTCCTTCCTCCAGGTGGCCCACACACCCCAGGCGGCGCAGGGCACCGCCACCCATCCTTGCTGGTGGGCCACCGCGTACAGCGCCAGCACCGCCAGAGGGGGCAGCAGCGCCAACGCCCTCTGCGCGCGCCCGCTCATCCCAGCCGCACCACTTCCGAGGGGTCCAGCCCGGTCAGCTCCACCCCGGGGCGCAGGCACAGCACCCGGATCGCCACCCCGCGCTCCTGGAGCTGTCGGACCAGCGCCGCCCGCTTCGGATCCCAGGTCATCATCACCAGGATCACCGCCGAGAGCCGGGGGGCCTCGGGCAGCAGCGCCGCCTCCAGCGCCGCGAAGTCCAGCCGGCTGCCGGACTCCAAGGAGGCCAAAATCTCCAGCAGGTGATCGAAGTGGGCCAGCGCGCGCCCCGCCTGGAAGTGGAAGATCCGCGGCCCGGCGGCGAACAGGTCCAGGATGTACTCGCGCCGGGCCAGCACATCCGCGATCCCCGCCGCCACCGAGAGGCTCTGCTCCAGCAGCTTCTCCTCGCGGGCGGAGTGGACCTCGATGTCCAGGACCATCGCCAGCCGGACGAAGTACTCCTCCTGGAACTCCTTCACCACCAGCCGTCCGGTGCGCGCATAGGAGGGCCAGTGGATGTCCCGCATCCGGTCCCCCTGGCGGTACTCGCGGGTGCCGAAGAACTCGGTGGAGTCTCCAACGTGCGAGGCCACCGAGATCCCGCCCGGCTGGTAGTTGCGGCCGTGAGGGACCTCGAAGCCCTCCACCGGGGTGAAGCGCGGGTAGACCACCAGGCGATCCTCGCCTCCGGTCCGCACCGGCCACTTGAACAGCCCGGAGGGAAAGGCGCTGGCCGCCTGAAGCCGGCGCAACGGGTACACCCCGCGCAGCTTGCAGTGCAGCGCCACCCGCACCTCGGCCTTCTCCCCCGGACGCAACAGCGGGATCACCTCCGGCTCTTCGGCGGGGCGCACGTCCGCCGGCAGGCCCCGCTCCTGGATCGTCACCTGGCGCAGGGTGCGCCAGCCCACGTTCTGCACCGAGACCCGGTACTCCAACCGATCTCCCGCCGACACCGGCGGGGGCAGGTGCCGTTGCAGCCGGACCCGCGGACGAAAGGGCCACCCCACCAGCGCGCCGGCGATCAGGGCCGCGGCGGAGAAGGCGAACAGCTGCACGATCCCCCGGGCCAGCCCGCCCAGGGCCAGCATCCCCGCGGCGATCGCCCCCCACAGCACCGCCCGCCCCAGCGGGGTCAGCAGCCCCAGGTAGAGGTCATGCATCGCCCGGAGCGAGTCGTGCTCCTCGGGAGACATCAAGAACGACCACCGGCGGCGCTTCATCGCTTCGCGCCTAGCGGGGAACCGGGACCGCGGAGACCAGCTCCTCCAGCAGGCCGCGCTTCTCCACCCCGGAGTAGCGGGCCCGGGTGTCCAGCACCAGCCGGTGGGAGAGCACCGAGGGCGCCAGCGACTTCAGATCCTCGGGCAGCACGTAGTCCCGGCCCCGTTGCAGCGCCCGCGCCCGCGCCATCTGCGAGAAGGCCACCGCGCCGCGGGTGGAGACCCCCAGCCGGATCGAGGCATGGCCGCGGGTGGCCTGGACGATCCGCAGCAGGTAGTCCGCCACCGTCTGTTCGATCTTCACCCCCCGCACCGCCTGCTGCAGGCGCACCAGCTCCTCCAGCCCCGCCACCGCGGTCAGGCTGGCCAGGCCCGCCTGTCCGGCGTGGTGGACCACGATCTCCAGCTCCTCCTCCTCCGGCGGATAGCCCAAGGACAGCTGGACCGCGAAGCGATCCAGCGAGGCCTCCGGCAGCGGATAGGTGCCGTGGAACTCCACCGGGTTCTGGGTGGCGATGCAGATGAACGGCGGCGCCAGGGTCCGGGTGTGGCCATCCACCGTGACCTGTCCTTCGGACAGCGCCTCCAGCAGCGCGGACTGGGTGCGGGGAGAGGCCCGGTTGATCTCATCGGCGATCAGCACGTTGGCGAAGATCGGACCCGGTCGGAACTCGAAGCGCCCCTCCTGGGGCAGGAACACCGAGGAGCCGAGGATGTCGGTGGGCAGCAGATCGGGGGTGAACTGCACCCGCTTGAACACCCCGCCCACGCTGGCGGCCAGCGCCTTGGCCAGGGTGGTCTTGCCGGTCCCGGGCACGTCCTCCAGCAGGGCGTGACCCCCGGCGGCCACGCAGCACAGCAGCAGGTCCACCGCCTCGGGCTTGCCGCGGATCACCTGCTGCAGGTTCTGGCCCAGCAACAGGAGCAACGACTGGGCGGACCCAGGGGCCTCGGGAACGGAAACGGCGCGCACCCGGGGGAGCGTAGCAGCCGGCTGCTGTCCGGATCGTGGTCCGCCCGCCCGGTCAGAAAAGGGGACAGGCTACATTCTCGGGCAGCCAGCTTGCATGGCAGCAAATCCAGGGCCAGGAAATGCAGCCTGTCCCTCAGGATTGATCACATCGACCAGCCGCGACCCACCCGGTGTACTGGTCGAGGAAGCGGTCGAAGCCTCTTCCGAGAGTTTGCCATCCAGGGGGACCGTTGCGTTTG
>JAKFFE010000013.1:0-111479 GCA_036675345.1 Myxococcaceae bacterium | reverse complement strand
TGGAGGCTCTGGTACCTCGGGCGGCACTCCCGGTTGGAGCAGAACTCGTGCGCCGCGCACGCGGTGTCGCACTCCAGGACGCACGCTCCCGTCTCCGGGCTGCAGGTCGTCCCTTCCGGACAGCTGCTTTGGCTACAGGGGTTCACCGGTCCGGGGCAACCCACCAGAATCGAGACCGCCGCGACTGCGACCACCCGCTGCAAGAGCTTCATGTTCCCCTCCGCGGACGCGCATAGCACACGCCGGGCTTTCTTGGCTCTCACAGTCCGGAGGATTTGCGTCGGGGAGGGCCGATGCTATGCACGGACGCTTCTTGGGGAGGGTCTGCGGGATGCGCTCGAGATTGCTGGTCGCACTGCTCGTCTGCGGGGGAGCCACCACCGCGTACTCCGCGGAGCCGATCGTCTACGCGGTCCACCCGCTGGTCGTGGTGGGCGAGGAGCCCCAGGCCGCCGCCAAGCTGATCAAGTCCCTGGAGGCGATCCTCAAGAACGCCGAAGTTCCCACCGTGGATTCCAGGACCGTCCAGGCGTTCCTGCAGAAGCAGCCCGACGGCGCCTGCTCCTCTACCGAGTGTCTGGCCCGCCTGGCGCGCGCCTGCGAGACCTCGGCGTTGCGGCTGACCATCGCCCCTCGGGGCCAGTACCAGGGCAAGCCCCACGTGATCGTCTCCGGCAAGATCGTGGATCCGGCCGGGGTGGAGTTGCAGTCCATGGTTCGCCACTACGAGCGCAAGCAGGAGACTCCCGGCCTCGCCGAGGCGGCGCTGGAACGCTTCATCCGCACCGACCTCGCGCTGGGCAATCCGGACCTTAGCCCTCTGACTCCGGTGGTTCCTCCCGAGCCCACCATCATCCGCGTCGAGACCGGGCCCAAGCGGCCGGCCTGGCTGATCCCCACCGCGGCGGGAGCGACTGCGCTCGCGGTCGTCGGCGTGGGGCTGGGCACCTGGTTCCAGCTGGGAGCCGCCTCCAAGTGGGGCGAGGTCAACGACGCCGAGGGAACCACCATCACCTCCACCCGCCAGGCCGAGCTCGTTCGGCTCCGCGACGACGCCCGGGCCCAGCAGGGCCAGGCAGTGGGCGCGTTCGTGGTGGGTGGCGCTGCCGCGGCGGCCGCGGGGATCCTCTTCGTCTACGCCCAGTCGATGCCGGACGCTCCCCCCGCGCCGGTGCTGACCGGCGCTGCCGGTCCCGCCGGCGCCTTCATCCTGCTGAGCGGGACCCTTCCCTGACTCAGCCGCAACGGGACGTGGCGCGACGAGCGTGCTCCCTCCGCAGTCCAAGGTCAGCCCAGAGCGTCGGAACGCGACCTGAGCGAAGGATGAGTCTTAGAGGTGATCAGCCCGGACCCGCGCACGGCTCCGGAATCCCCCGCTAGAAACTCCCCACCACCTGCACCGAACTCCCCCAGGGGGTCGGCAGCACGGTCACCTCCAGCGGCTCCTCCGCCTTGGGCCAGAACAGCGCGCCGGCGGCGGCGGCCACCCCGGCGCCTCCGACCACCAGCAGCCCGGTGACCAGGCCGCCCTTGAGCTGCAGCGACTCCCGCAGGGTGGTGCCCCGGGCATCTCCCGCCACCACGAAGCCGGTGGAGGTGCTGCGAGCGGTGAGCTCATCCATCTCCCCCTGGGCCACCAGCCGGACGATCCCCGCCCCCAGCAACCCTCCCGCGCCCGCGCCCAGCCCTCCCCACAGCACCCAGCGTCGCGGGCCGGACTGGGGAAGTTCGAACCCCTGCCCGGACGGCCGCGTCGCCACCGTCGCCGCGGGCGGCGTCCAGGGGGCCATCTCCCCGCTCTCGGTGGCCACCACCACGTTCTTGGTGGCCTGCCCGGTGGCCACGAACTCCGCCAGCTCGGTCAGGGCGCGTTCGGTCTGCAGCTCGCCGCGGGCCTTGAAGCCGGCCTCCCGGGTCTTCTGGCCTCGCTCGACGCTGATCAACGACGCGGTCACCCAGCTGGGCCCGGCCTCCGGACGCTGGACGGTCAGCACCACCACCTGCTCGGCGTCCACCAGCGATCCCAACCGCACCGCCTTGTTCATCAGCGTGTCCGGGTTCGCCTCCGCCAGACAGGGGGTCAGCTGGGTCTCCACCGAACCCTCGAAGTCCAGGTCCACCTGCGACTGGACCGGCCCCCGCAGCTCCACCGTCCGCGCGAACGAGGACAGCTTCTCCTTCACCACCTGCAGCGAATAGGTCCCCTGCGGCAGGGTGCGCCGCAGCGGGGTCCTTCCCACCAGCACCCCATCCAGCGAGACCTCCGCGCCGGAGGGCGAGGACTTCACCACCAGCTCCGCGCTGGGCGTGGTCTTCAACTTCCCCCGCTGCGCGTCGAACTCCTGCCGCACCGAGGTGGGAAAGAATACCGGGTCCAGCTTGAAGTCCGGTTGCAGCCGCAGCACCCGGTTCATCGCCGCCAGCTTCGCGGGCTGCTGTCGCTGCTCGCGGGCCAGCAACATCTGCAGCAGATAGCCGTCGGTCTGCAGCTTCACCCGGTCCGCCCCCGGGGGAAGCGAGGCCGCGTCCTTCAGCGCCTCCTCCAACACCGTCTCCGCCTTGCGGAACTCGGAGGCGTAGAACTGGGCCTGGGCTGCCTCCAGCTGCCGACGGACCTCGTCTGCCGAAGCCCGCGCCGGCGGCCGCAGCCGCTCCGCCACCGCGTCCAGCTCCAGCATTCCGCCTTCCAGCCGCGGCTGCAGCTTCTGCCCGAAGGCGCGGACATGGACCGCCAGCTCCGGGTCCTCACACCGCCCGCCCCCCAGCACCAACGTGCGTGGCCCGGCGGTGGCCGTCACCGACAACAGCCCCAGCAGCCAGCTGACCTTCAAGCGCATGCCACTCCCCCTCCGCATCTGGCACCTACTTACCCGAAAATCGGGGTACCAGGGTCTCTGCTTGCACCTGGCCCATGGCACCATGCGGCGGTGAGCTTCGCCGACACCCTCCAGGCCAAGAAGCCGATCCTCCGGCTGGGGCGGGTGCGGCTGCGCTTCGATGTCCACATGCTGGTGGGCGAGTACGTGCCCCCGCTGGGCTGGCGTCGCTTCGCCCCGGAGCTGGCGATCCTGGTCTCCGCCAGCGCGGCGGTAGGCACCCTGACCCTGCTCTTGCTCTCCGAGGCCTCCGGGGTGGCCTACCTCCTGGGCGCGCTGGCGATCGGGGCGGCGTTGGCCACGGTCCGCCTCGAGCTCCAGAAGCGGGCCCGCCAGGGCTTCGTCTTCAACTACGCCACCCGCACCCTGCGCATCGATCGCTCCACCCGACTCCTGGGATCGGTCCGGACGCTGCTCATCCCCTTCTCCGGGATCGCCGAGGCGGGCGTCACCCAGCCCCGGCCCGGGCGCTACGCGCTGGAGGTGGAGCTCAAGCCCGGGGAGCACCACCCCGGGGGAGTGGAGGTCCTGCTGCGGGACATCCCCTCCTCCCAGCTGGACGAGCTGTTCCGGATCTCGGAGATGGCCCGCGCCGCGTTCGGCCTGGCCGAACCTCAGGAGGACTGAAGGCCCCAGGGTGAGGGCGCTCCCGTCGGCGCGAGTCCCCCGGGTGCGCCGATCGAGGAAGCTTCCGAGAGCGCAACGCGTGCCAGTGGGCCTTTGGCAGAACGTCGGGAGGGCTCCGCTACGCCTTGGGAAGCAGCAGGGTCACCGTGGTGCCCCGGTCCACCTCGGAGGTGAGGGTCAGCTCCCCACCCATCTCCCGGACCAGCTCCCGGGAGATCCCCAGCCCCAGCCCGGTGCCCACCCCCGCCGCCTTGGTGGTGAACAGGGGCTGGAAGACCTTCTCCAGGTTCGAGGGAGGAATCCCGCAGCCGTTGTCCCGGACCTCCACCTGCGCCCGATCCCCCTGATCCGACCACTGCACCACCACCAGCCCCGAGCGGCCGGTGCCCTCGGTGGCATGGCCCGCGTTCACGATCAGGTTCACCAGCACCTGGGTCAGTCGCACCGGCCCGGCCCGGACCCGCAGCGGCTCTGGGCCCTGGTGCTGGAGCCTCGCGGTGCGGCCCACGGTGGCCCGGCTCATCTTCACCGCGAAGGCGGCGATCTGGGGCAGATCGCACTCCGACTCCGACTCCGCTCCCCGGGCCTGCTGCTTCACCTGGGAGGCGATGTGCCGGATCTGCGAGGCCGCGGTCTCCAGATCGGAGAGGATCGCCGGGACGTCCGCACGCGCGCTGGCCACCGCCGCCTCCGGCTCCCGCTCCAACCGCGGGCCCAGATAACGGTCCATCACCTCCAGCTCATGGCGCAGCGCCTCCACGTTCTGGCTCAGGTAGCTGACCGGGTTCATCAGCTCGTGGGCGATCCCCGCCGCCATCTGCCCCACCCCGGCCAGGTTGGCGCTCTGCGCCAGGCCCAGCTCCAGCCGCTGCATCTGCAACTGCAGCCGGTGGATCCGCAGCGAATCCTCCAGCGCGGCCGCCAGCTCGTTGCGCACCCACGGCTTGACGATGTACCGGACCACCTGGCCGCGGTTCACCGCCGCCATCACCGCCTCCATGTCCGAGTAGGCGGTCACCACCATCCGCTGCACGTCCGGGTACAGGGTCCGCACCTGTTCCAGCAGCTCCACCCCGGTCATCTCCGGCATCCGCTGGTCGGAGAGGATCACCGCCACCTCCTCGTGGTGGATGGCCAGAAGCTCCAGGGCCCGCTGCCCGCTGGACGCCAGCAGACAGCGGAAGCGGCTGCGGAAGTTGGCGTCGAAGACCTGGAGGTTCAGCTCCTCGTCGTCGACATACAGCACGTACGGTCGTTCATCGGACTGCGGCATACGGTTCCTTCAAGGCGGGGCTGGAGGGCAGGCTGACCCGAAAGCAGGCGCCCTCGCCGGCAAGCGAGCGGACCGAGATGGTTCCCCCCAGCGACTCCACGATCTCACGGACGATCGACAGACCCAACCCCGTTCCCTTGCCCACCGGCTTGGTGGTGAAGAAGGGGTCGAAGATCCGCGAGACCCGCTCCGGCGGGATCCCCGCGCCCCCGTCGCTCACCTCCACCACCACCGCCCCGTCCTGGAGGGAGCCCTTCACCTCCACCCAGCCATCGGTCCCGGCGGCGTAGAGCGCGTTGTCGATCAGGTTCAGCCACACCTGCTCCAGGGAGGCGGGCTCGCCGAACACCTGGGCCTCCGGCGGCACCTGGCTGGTCAGCCGGACCCCGGCCTTCTTTGCCTTGTGATCCAGCAACTGCATCGCGAAGCGGACGCTGTCCTCCACCTGGACGTCGGTGCGCACCCCCTCCCCGGCGCGCAGCTGGCGCAGCATCCGGCCGGACAGCTCGTCCATCCGCCGCGCCCCGGTCAGGGCAATGGTCACCAGCTCCTTGCCCAGCGGGTTCTCCTCCATCAGCTCCTCCAGCGGGGCCAGGGCGTTGATGATCCCGTTGAGGGGATTGCGGATCTCGTGGGCCACTCCCGCCACCACCGTCCCCAGCGCGGCCAGCTTCTCCCGCTGGGCCAGATCCCGGGTCAGCACCCGCAGCCGCAGCTGGGTCCGCAGCCGGGCGCGGACCTCCTCCACATGGAAGGGCTTGACGATGTAGTCGTCGGCGCCCTTGCCCAGCCCCTCCACCTTGGAGGCAGAGTCTCCCCGGGCGGTGAGCAGCACGAAGGGGATCCCGGCCAGCTCCGGATCGCTCTTGAGCGCCTCGCACAGCTGGGACCCATCCAGCCTGGGCATCATCAGGTCGGAGAGGATCAGCTCCGGCCGGCGCGCCCGGGCCACCTCCAGCGCCTCCTGCCCGTCGTAGGCCTCCAGCACGTCGTACTCACCCGAGAGGGTGCGGACCAGGAAGGCGCGCAGCTCGGGGTTGTCCTCCGCCAACAGCAGCAACGGCAGCGCACCGGTCACCCGGGGCGGCGCGATCTCCTCGCCCAGCTCCCGCTGGCCCATGATCTCGTACTGCGCCAGCTCCAGCGCACCGGCCCGGGGCGGCTGGGAGAGCGGCAGCGGGGTCCCCCCCTGGCCACCGGGAAGCGTCACCTGGAAGGCCACGCTCTGTCCGGGGTGGTTCTCCACCGAGAGCCGTCCCCCGTGCAGCTCCACCAGCTCCCGCACCAGCGGCAGCCCCAGCCCGGTGGATCCAAACCGTCGTCCCCGCGAGGTAAGCGCCTGGGCGAAGCGATCGAACAGCCGCTCCAGATCCTCGGGTTCCACCCCCTCGCCGCTGTTCTCCACCTGCACCTCCACCCCGCCCTCCCCGGATCGGGCGGAGATCCGGATCAGCCCCTGATCGGGGACGTGCTTGGAGGCGTTGGAGAGCAGGTTCAAGAACACCTGCTCCAGCCGCTCGCCGTCCGCCACCGTGACCAGGTCCGGCGGAACCTCCAGCTGCACCCGCACTCCGCGCCGCTGCAGCATCGGGCGGAAGGGGCGCACGCAGTCGGAGAGCAGCCGCTCCAGCTCCACCGTCCCCATCCGCAACAGCATCCCCCCGCCCTCCAGCTTGGCCAGGTCCAACAGATCGTTGACCAGCTTGAGCAACCGGTAGGAGGCGCGGGCCACGTTCCGCAGATCCTCGCGCACCCCCTCCGGAGTCTCGGGGGCGGCCACCAGCGCCTCCAGCGGGGCGATCATCAGGGTCAGTGGGGTGCGCAGCTCGTGCGAGGCGTTGGCGAAGAACCGGGTCTTCTGCCGGTCCACCTCCCGCAGCTGCTCCAACGACGCGTTGAGCTCCTCGGTCCGCTGGCTCAGCTGCGAGGTCCGCTCCTCCACCTTCTGCTCCAGCCCCGCCTGGTAGTCGCGGAGCAGGGCGAAGGAGCGGGCGTTCTCCAGGGCGATCGAGATCCACGGCGCCAGCGCCTCCCCCAACCCCTCGTCCCCGGCGAATCCCCAGGTGTCGATCTGCCCCACCAGGACTCCGCCCACCTTCAGCGGAAACACCCGGGCCACCGGTCCCTCGGTCCTGCCGTACGCCCGCACCACCTCCGCCGGCTGCCCGTCCCGGCGCACCAGCCACAGCCTCAATCCGGTGCAGCCAAAGGTGGTGTGGAACAGCCGCTCCACCGAGTCACCCAGGGCGCCCAGTTCGGTGTACTGCGCCAGCTCCCGGCCCAGGGCGTTGACCGTCCGCAGCTGTTCGGCCTGGGCCTCGATCCGCCGGTTGGCGACCCGCACCTCCTCAAAGCGCTCCTGCAGCAGCTTCTGCTGGGTCTCCACCTCCAGCAGCGCCCGCTGGGGCGAGAGCCCCACCCGCAGCGCCCGCCGCGCCCGACCCCAGAGGGTCAAGGAGGGGGGCAGCCGGATCAGGTACACCCCCTTGCGGGGATGCACCTCGCAGCTCACCTGGGCGTCCTGGGCCCCCAGCAGCCGGGGACTGACCTGGAAGACCATGGCGTTGATCCGCAGGAACGCCTCACAGTCGCGGTAGTCGGGATCGATCCGGATGGTGAACAGCAGCGTCCCCGGCTCCACCTGCTGGAGGGTGGAGCTGGTGACCGTGAACATCGCCGCCCCGAACCAGCGGTCCACCGCCCGGAACATGGTCTGGGTGCTGGTGACCAGCCCCATCGCGGTGTTCAGCCCCAGGATGAAGGGATCCTTGGCGAAGTAGCGCTCGGAGCGGGCCAGCCCCTCCGGCCCTCCGCACACCGCCTCCATCCGCTCGCTCATCACGCAGAAGCTGTCCCAGTCCACCCGCTCCGAGGGACGGGTGATCTGCTTGACCGTCACCGGCAGTCCCGCCACCAGCGACTCCAGCGGAGTCCCGGTCTGTCGGTAGGCTTCCAAATAGGAACTGAGCACTCTGCAGGAGACTTCGCGGGCCAAGGGTTTCCCTCTCTACTGCCAACGATAGACCGCGGCGGCCAGGTTCAGGCCGGTTCCGCACGCATAGAACACACACAGGTCCCCGCGCTGCAGCTGCCCCGCCTGCTGGGCCTCGCAGAGGTTGATCGGGATGTTGGCCGCGTGCATCGAGGCGTAGCGGGCGAAGGTATCGGTGGTCTGGGCGTTCACCAGCCCGGCGCCCAGCCTTGAAGAGGCGTTGAAGAACACCGAGGGCTGGTGCGAATAGAAGCGGGTCACCTGCTCCTTCTCCACCCCGGCCCGCCGCAGCGCGATCTGAATCGTCTCCTGGGCGAAGTCCGCGGTCCCCAGCACGATCGCCCGCCCCGCCTGGAGGTTCCTGGACTGCATCACGATCGGCGATTTGCCCTCCGTCCAGAACTCCTCTCCCCTCGGGCCCACCAGCATCCCGTCGTAGAGGTCCCCCTTGGTCAGCGAGACATGGGCCAGCAGCCCCTGCCCCTCGTCCATCGGCCCCACCACCACCGCCCCCGCGCCGTCTCCGTTGTTCACCGAGAGGGGATCGTTCCAGTCGCAGATCCGGGAGAGCATTCCCACGTGCGCCAGCAGCACGTACTTCGCCTGTCCGGAGCGGATCATCGCCTCCGCCAGGGCCAGGCCGCTGATGAAGGACGAACAGCCGGCGTCAAACGACACCCCGTGCGCCCGCCGCGCCCCCAGCCCGTGGATCAGCGCCCCGCTGTTGCTGGGGTTGGGCACATCCGAGGGCATCGAACTCTCCAGCACCACGTCCAGCTGCAGCGCGTCGATCCCGGCCCGCTCCAGCGCCTGGCGGGCGGCGGCCAGCTGCAGCTGCGACGGCTTGACCCCGGCCTCGGCGATCCGCCGCTCCCGGCTGCCCCGGAACGGGTCGTGGTACGTCTCCAGCATCTGCTGGAACTGGATCCGCTGGGCCGGGGTCCGGGCCCGGTCGGTGAACACCTGGGGGGTGGTCACGTCCCCGCGGGACTTCTCCTCGAAGCGCCGGCGGAACTCCTCCGGCCACCAGTCGTTGGTCCGCACCTGCGGGGGGACGGACATCCCCATCCCCCGGATTCCGATCTGCTGGTTCATCTGGAGCTCACTTTCCTGGAAGGTCCTACTCGGCGGAGAAGTGGCGGATCTGCGCCACCCGCCCGTTCACCGGGAACACCGCCCGGGGGTTGATCTCGATGTCCAGCACCACCGGGACATCGCCCTGTCCCAGGTCCGCCGGGAGGCGCCGCAGGTCCTCCAGCGTCCGGATGCTGTAGCCCACCGCGCCCACCGAGCGGGCGAGGGAGGCGAAGTCCACCCGGTGGCTGTGCATCATCCCGCTGCGCCCGAAGACCTTGGACTGGCCGGCCTCCACCATCCGCATCCGCCGGTCGTTGAACACCGCAAACACGGTTCCGATGCCGTGGTGGACGCAGGTGGCCAGCTCCATCCCGTGCATCTGGAAGCCGTAGTCTCCGCACACCGCCACCACCGGACGATCCGGGCGGGCGTGACGGGCGCCGATCGCCGAGCCGATCCCCGACCCCATCGACCCCAGGCCGGTGTGGGCCATGAAGCCGTCCGGGGCGTCCACCCGTAGGTAGTGCAGCGCGTGCACGGTGTGCTCGCCAATGTCGGAGACGAAGATCGTCTCCTTGGGCAGCAGTTGCTGGAGGGTCTGGAGCACCACCGGCGGATTGAGCCCCTCGCTGCTCTCCGCGGGGCCGGTCAGCGGGTGGTGACGGATCCCGTAGCTGGCGGCAGGCACCACCCGTCGGTGGACCCGGGAGACCAGCCCGCGCAACAGCACGTGGGCCGGACCCACCAGTCCGTGGTCCACGGTGTAGTTCTTCCCGATCTGCGCCGCGTCGATGTCGATCTGGATGAAGGCCCGCGAGGCCTGCAGCAGCGGGCTCCAGCTGTTGGTGCCGGTCTCCCCCAGCCCGCAGCCCACGCAGAGCACGGTGTCGATCCCCTGCTCCAGGTAATCGGTGGCGGAAGGATGCCCCCCCAGCCCGAACACCCCCAGGGACAGCGGATCGTTCTCCGGGAACAGCCCCTTTGCCTTGGGGGTGGTGACCACCGGCAGTTGCAGGGTGGAGGCCAGCGCCCCGATCAGCCGCACCGCCTCCGGGTGTCGGGCGCCCGAGCCGACCACGATCAGCCCCCGCCCGGCCTGCTGCAGCGCCTCGGCCGCGCCGTCCATCATCTCGTCGTCCACCTCGAACCGGGTGGAGACCTGGGTGGACATCCGCACCGGGGAGATCTTCTCGTTGGCCACGTCCAGCGGCAGGGACAGGAACACCGGGCCCTGCTTTCCGGACAGCGCGGTGGCCACCGCCTTGCGGACCACGGTGGTGGCCGCCCGCGGATTGGTGATCTCCGCCGCGTACTTGGTGACGCTGCGGACCATCCCCAGCACGTCCAGCTGGTAGCGGCTGCCCTCCTGCAGCGCGCCGCGGCCAAAGTTCTTCTTGGGGACCTCACCGCCAATGGCGATCAGCGGAATCCCCTCCGCGTAGGCCGCCGCCAGCCCGGTGATCACGTTGGTAATCCCCGGCCCGGAGGTCATCAACACGCAGGGAAGGGAGTCTCCGACCCGCGAGTGCCCCATCGCCATGAACGCCGCCGAGGTCTCGTGCCGGGTGTTGATCAGCCGGACCTGCGGGTAGTCGAGCAGCGCGTCGTAGAGCGAGGCGATCGCTCCTCCGGGGATCCCGTAGAAGGAGTCCACGTTCAGCTCCAGCAACGTCTGGACAATCGCGTCCGCCACCCGGGTCCGGGCCGGCCCGCGCACCCGCTCGTCCATCGGAGGCTCCACCGCCCGCAGCCGCGGCGCATGCGGTGAACCGGTCTGCGCTCTCATTCCCTGCATTGGTCATTTCTCCCTGGTGTCCGGCGGGGCGTTGCTTGCCCGGGTTTCGCGCTTCCCCTCTCCAGTGCACGGTGCGGGCCGCCGGGGTCTGCCTCGGGAGTCATTGGCCGCGGCCAGGTGGAGCCAGCCCCACCAGGCAGGCATCCCCACCGGAAGCAGGTGGGACATCCCCCCCGGTGTCAGCGCGCCGGAGGGAGGTGGGTCGGAGCGGACCCCGGCGTCCCCGGCGACCCCGCCCAGGAGGGCGCGTCCGCGTCACAACCGGTTGGATTCACGGCGCGCCGCCGCTGGCGCAGGGCTTGAAGAGTAGCCGACCAGCCCGCTGCAATCCGGAGGAGCAGTCCATGTCCGAGTCCGTCGCCCGCAAGATCCTCGTCGTCGACGACGAGCAGAACGTGATCAACGCCCTCCGCCGCAGCCTGCGCCGCGAGGGCTACGAGGTGTTTACCTGCACCGACGCCTCCGCCGCCCTGGAGCTGCTGGGCACGATCTCGGTGGACCTGGTGATCTCTGATCACCTGATGCCCAACATGACCGGGCTGGAGTTCCTCAAGCGGGTGCGCACCCGGTTCCCGGACAGCATGCGGCTGATGCTGACCGGGCATGCGGACATGCAGACCGCGATCGAGGCCATCAACCAGGGGGAGATCTACCGCTTCCTCACCAAGCCCTGGGACGACAACGAGCTGAAGATCACCCTCCACCTGGCCTTCGAGCAGCTGGACCTGGAGCGGGAGAACCGGCGGCTGCTGTCGATGCTGCGCCAGCAGGGTGAGGTGATCGCCCGCCTGGAGCAGAACCACCCGGGGATCACCACCATCGTCCGGGACACCAGCGGCGCCATCCTCCTGGACGACTCCATGGTCCGCGCCAGCTAGCCCACAGGCCCTGGGATGAAGCAGCTGCCCATCCTCCTGGTGGTCCGGGGCCAGTCCGCCCCGGCGGTGGGTCGTGTCCTGGAGGCGGCGGGGGTGATGTTCCACCCCGCCCAGCCCAGCGACGCGGCCGACTCGGTCAGCTCCGGCTGGGCCGAGCTGGTGATCTGCGATCGTGCCCCCGGCTGGCAGGCGCTGGTCTCCCGGGTGGAGACGGTGGGAGGCGCGGCGGTGGTGCTGGGCCCGCCCCCGCCGGCCCACGAGCTGCGGGGCGTGCCCCCGGAGGTGGAGTACGTCGAGGAGCTCTCGGTGCTGATCGAGGCGGTGGCCCGGGCGGAGATCCGGGTCGAGCATCGCCGCGAGCCGCCGGACGCCGAGGGCCTGCTGGAGCGGGCCCGCACCGCGGAGCTGGTGAACCGCTTCGCCCAGTCCATCGCCACCCAGATCGACGTTCCGGAGGTGATCAGCGAGGCGGTGGCCCGGACCCGGGACCTGTGTGACGCGGACGGCGCCAGCCTGCTGCTGGTGGACCCCGCCACCGGGGAGCTGTTCTTCGACACCGTGTCCGGTGGCGCCTCCACCCGGATCGAACGGATCCGGGTCCAGCCCGGAGAGGGCGTGGCCGGACGGGTGGCCCAGTACGCGGAGGCGATGCGGGTGGAGTCGGTCACCGGCTCTCCCTTCTTCAGCGAACGCTTCGACGCCTCCAGCGGCTTTCAGACCGGTTCGATCATCGCGGTGCCGCTGCTGATGTCCGGGGACGTGATCGGGGTGCTGGAGGCGGTGCGCGGCACCGATCGCAAGGGCTTCCGGGACGGGCACCTGTTGCGGCTGCAGGCGCTGGCCCCGCACGTGACCATTGCGGTGCACAACGCCCAGATGGCCGCGCGGCTGCGCGAGTCCCAGGCCGCGGTGCTCCGGTCCAACCAGGAACTGGAGCAGAAGGTCCGCGAGCGCACCGCGCAGATCGGCCGGGCCAAGCGCGAGTGGGAGCAGACCTTCGACGCGATCTCCGATCCGATCGCGGTGCAGGAGGGCCACACCCTGGTGCGCGCCAACCTGGCCTATGCCCGCGCCAGCGGAGTGCCGCTCACCGAACTCAAGGGCAAGCAGTGCTACCAGGTGTTCGCCGGACGGAACTCCCCCTGTCCCCACTGCCCGCTGCTGCGGTCCAAGGGCGACTCCGCCGAGGTCAGCGGAACGGACGGGGCGACCTACGAGTCCACCCTGTTCCGGGATCCGGAGGCCGGCGCCGAGCGGGTGGTGATCTCCTACCGGGACGTCACCGAGCGCAACCTGCTGGCCTCCCGGGTGCGTGAGTCAGAGCGCCTGGCCGCGGTGGGGCAGCTGGCCTCCGGGGCGGCCCACGAGATCAACAACCCGCTGGGCTTTGTGATCTCCAACCTGCGGGGGCTGCGCGGGGTGGTGGAGTCGCTGTCCACCGCGGTGGTGGCGCCCACCGCCCAGCAGGATCTGACCGACGCCGCGGAGATGGTGGGCGAATCACTGGAGGGGGCCGAGCGGGTGGGACGGATCGTCCGCGCCCTGCGCGAGCTCTCCCGGCAGGAGATTGGCCGCGCCGAGCCCTGCGATGTGGAGGCCTCGGTGTCCCGGGTGCTGCGCGCCGAGCTGTCCGGGCTGGAGAACGTGGCCTTCCTGCCCGGGGCCCGTGGCCGGGCGGCGATCGCCCCGCTGCAGCTGGACCAGGTGCTCTCGCACGTCCTCAAGAACGCCCGGCAGGCGATCACCCCCGGGCAGCGGATCGAGATCCGGACCTTTGATCAGGGCTCCGAGCTGGGGATCGAGGTCCAGGATCAGGGCGTGGGGATCGCCGCCGAGCACCTGCATCGCCTCTTCGAGCCCTTCTTCACCACCCGCGGGGTGGGAGGCGGGATCGGCCTGGGACTGACCGCCGCCTACGGGATCGTCAAACGCTACGGGGGCCGGATCGAGGTGGAGTCCACCCAGGGAAGCGGCACCCGCTTCACCATCCGGCTGCCGCTGGCCTACCCCCCGGTGGAGAGGGACCCGGTCCCCTCCTCCAACGACTCCTGGACCTCCGCCAAGGAGGCATAGCTGCCCGAACGCAGGTCGCTCATCAGGGTCAGCAGCATCGGCGGCGCCTCGTTCTCACGGGCGACCAGCAGCAGCTCCCGACGCGCCAGCGGGTAGACGGCCCCGTTGAGTGCGTCGCTTACCTGGTGGGCAAGCGGGTACAGCCCCGTCAGCTTCGCCTCCAACTCCGATGCAGACACGCGGCCTCCTTTGCGGCGGTCCCCAAAAAAGCGCTGCTCGTACAACAGCGCCGGGGTCCCGAGTCCCTGGCCCGTCCCTTGTGGGTCCGAGCACCTGCTCCGTCAAGCGGCAAGCAGGCGGCAGATGGCGCCGGGGTCCTTGACTGCACACCCTGATGGCCAAGACCCCCACCAGGAGCATCCATGGCCAAGCACAAGGGCAGCACGCAGGACACCTCCTCCGCCCATCCTCCGGGGTGGCCGGGCATCCCGGGCCGCTCGGAGGACCACGAGCGCTCGCCCGGCGAGGAGGGGACGCGGGAGGCACACCCGTCCGGCGTCACCGAGGCCCAGCGGGGACTGGAGCGCGAACAGCATCAGGTGGAGCGCAAGTAGCCACTCCAAGGGCGCCGGGTTCCAACCCCGGCGCCTCCCCCTGAACCGCGGCTAGAACAGCAGCCGCAGTGGACTCTCCAGCAGCCCCTTGAGGACCTGGAGGTACTGCGCGCCCACCGCGCCGTCGATCACCCGGTGATCGCCGGAGAGGGTGATGGACATCATCTTGCGAACCACGATCTGCCCGCCGCGGACCACCGGCTTCTCCGCCACCGCGCCGATGGCCAGGATCGCCGCCTGCGGCGGGTTGAGCACGGCGATGAACTCGTCGATCCCGAACATCCCCAGGTTGGAGACGGTGATCGACCCCCCGGTGTACTCCGCCGGCTTGAGCGACTTCTTGCGCGCGCGCTCGGCCAGGTCGCGGGTCTCGGCGGAGATCTGGCCCAGGCCCTTCTGATCCGCGTCGCGGATGATCGGCGTGATCAGCCCGTCCTCGATCGCCACCGCCACGCCCACGTCGCAGGAGGTCAGCTGCAGGATGCTGTCCCCCGCGTACTGGACGTTGATCTTGGGGAACTGGCGCAGGGCCACCGCGGTGGCCTTGACGATCACGTCGTTGACCGAGACCTTCACCTCCAGCGCCTTGGCCTCCTCGCGGACCTTCATCGCCGCGTCCATCTCCACCTCCACCGTCAGGTAGAAGTGGGGCACCCCGGGCTTCACCTCGCCCAGCCGCTGCGCGATCACCTTGCGCATGGTGGACATCGGGGTGGCCGTGGGCTGGGCCCGCGCCGCCAAAGGCGCCGCCGACACCGCCGCGGGGGCCTTGCGGACGCCGCCCTTGAGCGCCGCCTCGATGTCCCGCTTGACGATCCGGCCGTTGGGTCCGGAGCCGCTGAGGGCCTCCAGCTCCAGGCCCTGCACCCTGGCCATCTTGCGGGCCAGCGGAGAGACGCGGACCCGCCGGCCGGACGCGGCCGGAGCCGGGCGGGCCGAGGGCGCCGCCGCAGGCACGACCGCGGGCTTCGCCGCCTGGGCGACGGGGGCGGCCGCCACCGACTTGACCGCCGGAGCAGCCGGGGCCGGCTTGGCGGCCGGGGCCGCTGCCGCTGGGGCCTGGGGAGCAGGCTTCGCCGCCTGGCCGCCGGCGGGGACCTTCTCCCCCTTGGCGCCCACGTAGCCGATCGCTGCCCCCACCGCGGCGGACTCGTTCTCCTTCACCGCGATCTGCAGCAGAAAGCCGTCCTCGTAGGACTCGATCTCCAGGTTGGACTTGTCGGTCTCCACCTCGGCGATCGCCTCCCCCGAGGAGACCTTGTCCCCCTCCTTCTTCAGCCAGCGGGTGATCTTCCCTTCCGTCATGGTCGGGGAGAGGGCCGGCATCTGGATTGCGGTAGCCAAGCTCAGGCCTCCTCGAGGTACATGACCTTCTTCACCGCGGCCTTGATCTTGGGAGCGTCCGGCTGGGTGGCCGCCTCAAGGTTCGCCGCGTAGGACATGTTCACGTCCAGGCCATGGACCCGGAAGATCGGTGCGTCCAGCTCATCGAAGGCCTTGGACTGGATGATGTCCACCACCTGCGCGCCAATGCCCGCCAGCGGCCAGCCCTCCTCCACGATCACCACCCGGTTGGTCTTCCTGACCGTGGCCAGGATCGCCTCTTCGTCCAGGGGGCGCAGGGTGCGCAGATCCAGGATCTCCACCGAGATCCCCTCCGCCTCCAGCTCCTGGGCCGCCTGCTCGCAGAAGAAGTACATCCGCGACCAGGTGATGATCGAGACGTCCTTCCCCTCCCGCTTCACGTCCGCCTTGCCCAGCGGGATGGTGTACTCGCCGTCCGGGACCTGGCCCTTCATCGCGTACAGCTTCTCGCCCTCGAACATCACCACCGGGTTCTCGTCGCGGATCGCCGACTTGAGCATCCCCTTGGCGTCGCGCGGGGTGGCGGGGGCAATCACCTTCAGTCCGGGGAAGTGGGCGTAGTTCGCCTCCAGCGCCTGCGAGTGCTGGGAGGAGAGCCGTCCGCCCGCGCCGCCCGGGCCGCGGAACACGATCGGGCAGCGCAGCTGGCCGCCGGACATGTGCCGCAGCTTGGCGGCGTTGTTGACGATCTGGTCCATCGCCAGGATGGCGAAGTTCCAGGTCATCATCTCCACCACCGGGCGCAGGCCGACCATCGCCGCGCCCACGCTCATCCCGGTGAAGCCCAGCTCGGAGATCGGCGCGTCCACCACCCGGGCGCTGCCGAACTTGTCCAGCAGGCCCAGCGACACCTTGAAGGCGCCGTTGTAGCGACCCACCTCTTCGCCGATCAGGAACACGTTGGCGTCGCGGGTCATCTCCTCGGAGAGGGCCTCGTTGAGCGCCTCGCGGTACATCAGCTCCCGACCGGGAGCGTCGCGCGCGGGCTCGTCGTCCGGAGCCGGTGCCTCCACCGGGGCCTGGGAGGCGCGGGGCGCGACCACCGCCTTGGCCTCCGTGGCCTCCTTGGCCGCCGGAGCAGCCGCGGCCGCCGGAGCGGGCGCGGAAGCCTGGGCGGACACCTTCTCCCCCTTGGCCCCGATGAAGGCGATGGGCGCGCCCACCGGCGCCGACTCCCCTTCCTCCACCGCGATCTGCAGCAGCACCCCGTCGTCGTAGGCCTCCACCTCGAGGTTCGACTTGTCGGTCTCCACCTCGGCGATCGCCTCACCGGACTTGACCGAGTCGCCTTCCTTCTTCAGCCAACGCGAGATCTTCCCCTCCGTCATGGTGGGGGACAACGCGGGCATCTGCACAGCGTTCGCCATGGTGTTCCTCGAAAGACTTTTTTTAGCGCGCGGACTTCTGCGACTTGGAAGCAACCTTGCCAGACGGCGACTCACCACCCCGGGCCGGCATCCCCGCGTCCTGCTCGGCGGCGCGGGCCTCCTCGCGGGGCTCCAGATCCCAGGTGACCTTCAGCTCCTGGCCGGTGGGGTAGCTGGGCCACTTCACGTCCTTGGCCCCCAGCACCCGCTCCCGCGGCTTCACGTCCTGCTCCCCGGGAGCCACGATGGTGTCCACCCACAGCTCGTCCAGCGAAGGCTCGGCGGACTCGTCGGCGAAGCGGTAGGCCTCCTCCGCCTGGTGCTTGGCGTCGGCGTCGATGGCATCGAACTCCTCCTCGGTGGCCAGCTTCTTGGCGACCACGTACGCGCGCAGCCGGGGGATGGGATCGTTCTTCCGCTCCTCCTCCACCTCCTGCTTCTGCCGGTAGGTGGCCGCGTCCGCCATGGAGTGACCGCGGAAGCGATAGGTGTTGGCCTCCAGCAGGACCGGGCCCTTGCCGGCGCGGCAGTAGGCCGCCACGTCCTGCACCGCGTCGTAGACCTTGAGGACGTCCATCCCGTCCACCGCCTCGCCGCGCATCGCGTAGGCGGAGGCCCGCTTGTGCATCTCCGGGACCGCGGCCACCCGCTTGATCGCGGTTCCCATCCCGTAGCGATTGTTCTCGCAGATGAAGATCACCGGCAGCTTCCACTTGGAGGCCATGTTCAGCGTCTCGTGGAAGGCGCCCTGGTTGGCCGCCGCCTCACCGAAGAAGCAGAGGGTGACCCGGTCCTCATTGCGGTAGCGGGCGGCGAACGCCATCCCCGCGCCCAGCGGGATCTGCCCGCCCACGATCCCGTAGCCGCCGTAGAAGTGGTTCTCGATGTCGAAGATGTGCATCGAGCCGCCCTTGCCCTTGCTGTAGCCGCTGCCGCGGCCGAACAGCTCCGCCATCACCATCCCCGGGTGGCTGCCCCGGGCCAGCGCATGGCCATGCTCGCGGTAGGCGGAGAGCATGTAGTCGTCGGTGCGGATGGCCTCGTTGGCCCCCACCGCCACCGCCTCCTGGCCGATGTAGAGGTGACAGAAGCCGGCAATCTTCGCCTGGCCATATGCCTGCCCCGCCTTCTCCTCGAAGCGGCGGATCAGCTGCATCTTCCGGTACATCGTCAGCAGGGTGTCTTTGGAGAGCGCGTCGCCCACGGTAGAGCCTTTCGGGTGCCAGGTGGTCCTGCGGGCGGGTTCCTTACCGTCGAATCCCACGCCTTGAAAGCGGAACCTGCCCACGCAGTGCGTCGTAGACACCGGGGAGACGCTGGAAGGGCCCGCTGCTACGCCACCGAGCGGACGGGCCCCGGGGAATCAGGGGCCCCGTCGTGGTCCACCCGCAGCATCCGTTTGATGCCGTTGCGGTCCAGCACCAGCCGGTACAGCTGCACGGAGACCTGGCGCTCGTGCTCGTGCTCCACGGTGAAGCGCAGGGCCAGGTCCACCAGGTAGCTCTTGGCTCCCCGCACCCGGCCCACGGTCAGCGCCTCCAGGTCCACGTACTCGATCGCGAACTCCGGATCATCCATGTCCCGGCACAAGTGATCGATGCTCAGCCGGATGATGTCGGTGACCCCGCTGATCCCATCGTGGACCCGGGGCAGCATCTCCGAGTCCAGGATGATCTGCTTCTGGTAGCGCAGCACCGACTCGGACAGCTCCCCCTGGGAGACGGTGAGGAAGTCGTCCGCGTGGCGGAGGGCGGAGATCTCCGGGGGGACCTTCCCGCCGTAGTCCAGCTTCTCCTTGCAGATCCCGATCTGGCGCTTGGTGACCGGGTCCAGGATCTGGGTCTGGCGATCGAAGAGCCGCTTGGAGGCAAAGGCGCTGAAGATCCGCCGCAGGCCCTCCTTGATCCGGTCCTTCATCATGTAGCCCACCACCAGCACCAGGAAGAAGTTCAAGGACAGCTGGGCGAAGCGGGCCTGGGCCCAGAAGGCCACCGCGGTGGCGAAGGCCATCGCGAACCCGGCGGCCACCGCGAACAGCGCCTCTTCGATCCCGGTGTTGCGGCGCTGTCGGCGCACATCCAGGAAGAGGATGTTCATGCAGAACTTCTTCAGAAAGCCGATCCGGTGCATGTACTCCTCGTTGTCGCCGGTGGGCGACAGCACGGATCGCAGCTGGTGCTCCTTGCGGTGGGTCTCCTCGCGGATCACGTCCGCCATCAGCTCCTTGCGCAGCTCGGTATAGGTGCCGGTCCGGGGCAGCCGCTCCATGTCCGCGGCCGCCTTGCGGAAGAACTGCTCCACCGAGAGGCTCATGTACTCGTCCACCAGCCGCAGCGAGGCGCGGGTGCGCTCCACCACCGGACGGGTCTCCTGCAGCCGACGGGTGAAGGTCCGGTAGCGGGCCAGGACCTTCTCCGCGTCGAACATGTCGGAGCGCAGGTCCTGGTCCAGCGGCTGGGACTGGGACAGCTTGTCGGTCAGCGGCAGATCGCAGTGCGCGGACACCCGCCCGGACATCCGGCGCAGGGCCGCCCGGTACACGCAGGAGAGCAGCTTGGCCTGGTAGATCACGTCCGGCTCCGCCAGCGGGGTCAGCCCCTCCAGCTTCCGCTCCAGCTTCACCAGCGGCGACTGCTGCAGCGCCAGCAGCTCATCGAAGCCCATGATCGGGGTCTTGAGCCGGACGTAGTTGTGGATGTCCGAATAGAAGGCGTCCCGCGGGTAGGTCTCCGCGTCCACGTGGAGGCTGGCCGGGGTGAACAGGAACGTCTCCACCCGGTAGTGGCTCTTCTCGTCCCGGGCGCACGGACGGAACTCGAGCTTCAGCTCCAGCTGGCGCTTGTCATGAACATCCAGTCGATTCCAGAACTGGGGCTGTTCCGGGAGCCCGGTCACGACCGGCAGTGTAGTCAGGTTTGACGGACACCGCACCTTGTCCACCGGCCTGCCCGCCCCCCAGACGTCCCCCGTGGGTGGTCGGATCTCCAACGGTCGGAGTCAGACGGTGGTGTATGGTCCGCGCCCGTTCAGGAGACCTCAACGATGCCGGGCTGGCTGCGCGACCTTTCTCCCATCCTCATGCTGTTGGCAGTGATTGGCCTGGTGCTGTGGCGGCTGCCGAAGGTGGGCGACCTGGGCCACTCCGACGCCTTCCGCCAGCGCCGGTTCTTCAACTGGTTCCCGCTGGGGATGACCTACGCCTTTCTGTACTTCGGGCGTTACAACATCATCTACGCCACCTCGGCGCTGGGGATCGACAACGCCTCGTTCGGGACCATCTTCGGGGTGGGCACCTTGACCTACGCGGTGTCCTTCCTGATCAACGGCCCGCTGACCGACAAGCTGGGCGGACGCACCACCATCCTCCTCTCCTCCGCGGGGGTGGCGGCGGCGAACCTGGGGATGGGCGCCTTGGCGATGGGCCTGGGCAACGGCTGGGTTCCTCCCGGCGGGCTGGTGCTCTGGCTCAGCGTCCTCTACGGCGCCAACATGTACTTCCAGAGCTTCGGGGCGGTCTCGATCGTCAAGGTCAACGCCTCCTGGTTCCACGTGCGCGAGCGCGGCGTCCAGGGCGGGGTGTTCGGGATCCTGATCTCTTTGGGGATCTACTTCGGCTACGACTGGAGCCGGAAGATCATCAAGGTGTTCCCCGAGGCCCCCTACTGGGCCTTCTGGGTCCCGGCGCTGATCCTGATCGGGATGTTCGTGGTCGGGCTGCTGCTGATCCGGGACACCCCGGGCCAGGCCGGGCACCGCGACTTCGACGTGGGGGACGCCTCCTCCTCCGAGAGCGGCGAGCGCCTGGGCGTGGTCCAGGTGTTCCTCAAGATGTTCAAGAACCCGGTGATGGTGATCATCATCGCCATCGAGTTCTGCACCGGCTTTCTGCGCAACGGGGTCATGTCCTGGTACCCGAAGTTCTCGCTGGCGGTGGGGATCGGCGACGACTTCGTGGCCAAGAACTGGGGGATGCTGCTGTGTGTGTTCGGGATCGTGGGCGGGATGTTCGCCGGGGTGATCTCGGACAAGGTGTTCCAGTCGCGGCGCGGACCGGTGGTGTCGGTGCTGTACGGCGGGATCACCGTGGGCAGCATCGTGGCCACCTTCGTGCTTGGCCAGCCCTGGGTGGGTTGGGTTCTGGTGTTCATGGCCCTCAACTACGTGGGCGTGCACGGGATGCTCTCCGGCACCGCCAGCGCTGACTTCGGCGGCAGGAAGAATGCCGGGGTGGCGGTGGGGATCATCGACGGGTTCGTCTACCTGGGCACCGGGATCCAGTCGCTGCTGATCGGGCACATGGTGCCCACCGGCGAGGCGGCCAAGGATCCGGCCAACTGGCTGTTCTGGACCGGGGTGATGATCCCGGTGGCGATCGTGGGGCTGATCCTCTGCACCCGGGTGTGGAACGCCAAGCCGACGTCCAAATCGGGCACCGGCACCGTGGCCACCCTCCCCACCGTGGCCGGCCCGGGAGTGGCCAAGACCGCCTGAGCCCACCCGCCAGCTCCGGCCCCGGAGCTGGCTACCACCCAGCCGCGAGCAGCCGCGCCCAGGCCACCTCGGTCTTGGCGTCCTGGATCTCGCCTGTGCGGCAGGCCGCCAGTCCCGCGGACAGCTCCCGCCAGCGCAGCGCGCTCCCCTCCTCCAGGGGGGAGCCATCCCCCTCCGGCCTTCCGGGCACCAGGCCGGTGACGTCCACCGCGGCCAGGAAGATCTTCTCCGAGACCGTCCCCGGCAGCATGAAGACCGGTCCCCCCAGCAGCCGCACCTGATCGGCGGTGACCGGGTAGCCCGCCTCTTCACGGGCCTCCTCCGCCGCCCGGTGCCGCAGCCCGGCCTCCCCCTGATCCTCCGGCTCCAGCACCCCGGCCACGATCTCTTCCACCCGCAGGTGGATCTGCCCGTCCGGGAGGTTGGGGGTCTGGTCCTTGCGGAAGTAGGCGGCCGGGCGGAGGTTCATCCGGGTCAGCACCTCCAGGCCCGATCCGGCCCGGCGGTAGAGCACCACCGCCACCGCGTCCAGCCGGGGGCGATCCACCACGTCTACCCGGTACACGGGCGAGTGGGTCCCATCCGCCCGCCGGTTCTGGCAACGAAGCCGCCGGACGTGCAAGAAGCCCTCGTCGCACCGGGCGGTGGAGGTGAAATCCTCCAGGACCTCGATCGCAGTCACCTCCACTTCACCGGTCGGCTTCATTCCCGTCCCTCGTACCCCAGTGCCTTCAACTGTGCGCCCTTGAACAGCTTTTGCGGATCCCGTACCTTGCCGCGCCATCTTTCCAGGCCGCCCCGAAGAGAGAAACCCTTGAGCCTCGCGTTCCCTCTGCGAAACCTGCTGTGTGCGACCGTCCTCGCCACCGCCTCGGTCCTCACCTCCTGTCTGCCCGTCCTGGAGGGCGAGGACTATGACCTGCGGGGCCAGCAGGTGCGGGTCAGCTTCCTGCACACCTCGGACATCCACTCCCGGCTGATCCCGTACGACTACTCGCCGATCAAGACCGACCAGGACCTGGGGCTGATCCCGGACGTGGGGCCCTTCGGCGGCGGAGCGCGGATGTCGGCGATCGCCAAGCGGGAGCGGGCGAACTCCGAGCGCCTCCTCCACCTGGACTCCGGGGACAGCTTCCAGGGCGCGCCGATCTACAACCAGAACAACGGCGAGGTGGAGTTCAAGTTCCTCTCCCTGCTGGGGTTGGACGCGGCGGTGGTGGGGAACCACGAGTTCGACTCCGGGGCAAAGAACTTCGCCGAGCAGGCCCGGGACCACGCCACCTTCGGTCTGCTGGCCGCCAATTACATCTGGGAGGACGCCAAGCAGCTGGATAGCAACCTCTCCCCCCTCTACACCTCGGCGTACCAGATCCGGAACCTCCAGGGGATCAAGGTCGGGATCGTGGGGATGGCCAACGTCTCCTCCCTCAACTCCCTGGTGGAGGGCGGCAACTCCCTGCAGGCCACCCCCTGGGAGCAGAACGAGGCGCTGCGCGCGTACGTGGATCTGCTCCGCCCGATGGTGGACATGATCGTCGTCACCAGCCACCTCGGCCTCTACGAGGACCAGGAGCTGATCAATGGCTACGACGCCTACTACGAGTACGGACGGATCAAGGAGTTCACCACCCGGGAGCACAGCCAGTGGACGGTGCTGGAGGCCTTCCCCCCGGTCCCGGAGGGCGAACCGATCCCCGACGGCCACATGGTCCGGGTCTGGATCCCGGGTATCTCCGGGGTGGACATCGTCTTCGGTGGCCACCTGCACGTGGTGCTCAGCCCCCCCCAGGTCCTCCAGGATCCCGCCGGTCACCGCACCCTGCTGGTGCACTCCGGCGCGTTCGCCAAGTTCATGGGCCGGCTGGATGTGGTGGTGGAGATGCCGGTCGGCACCGAGGACCCCGAACGCCTGGCCCGGGGCGCCGAGGTGCTCAGCCACGACTACAAGGTGTTCCCGCTGGACGGGGTGTGGTGCAACGACTCGATCCGCGCCTTCTACCAGGCAGGCTTCTGGGATCCGGGCACCTTCCGCGCCAACGACAAGGTCCGCGAGGCGGTGGTCGGTTGCACGGCGCAGGAGGATCTCGACGCCCAGGAGCTGCTGCAGCCCTACGTGATGGAGATGGACGTGAACCTCCAGCTCTCCTCGATCTTCGGCTATGCCCCGCGGGACATCGGCCGCCGCAACAACTCCACCGGCGGAGACTCGCCGCTGGGGAACATCACCGCCGACTCGATGCGCAAGCGGCGCCGGGTGGAGGCGGAGGTGGCGCTGACCAACACCCTGGGCATCCGCGACAACCTCTACGTGGGCACCCTCACCCAGGAGTCGATGTTCAACGTGTTCCCGTTCGAGAACACGATCAACATCATGTACCTCTCCGGGGTGGAGCTGCAGGAGCTGTTCGACTTCGTGGCCGACCGCTCCGCCGAACGTGGTTGCCAGAGCCAGGCCCAGATCTCCGGCGCCCGCTTCACCATGGACTGCGCCCAGGCCCAGCTCAACGCCCTGCGCCTGGAGTGCACCAAGGAGCAGGAGGGCCGGGACTGTCCCCAGGAGGACCGCGAGGGCCGCGCGCCCTGGCAGTGTCTGGAGGATCTCTCCGGGTTCCGCTGCTACGCCCGGACCGCCACCGACATCACCATCGGCGAGCGGCCGCTGGATCCGAACGCCACCTACAAGATCGCGGTCAACGACTACATCGCCAAGGGCGGCTCCGGGTTCGCGGTCCTCAAGCGGAACACCACCCGCATCGAGACCGGGATCCCGCTGCGCGACTCGCTGATCGGCTACATGCAGAACTTCTGTTCCTGCGACGAGTACCTGACCAACCGGCGCTCCGCCGAGGGGCAGCTGGTGGACGCCGACGGCAAGCCCTGCGGCCTGCTGATCAACGGCACCTACGTGGTCGAAGAGCAGGTGATCAACTTCTGCCAGCAGACCCGGGCCTTCGCGGAGAAGACCCACGAGCCAGTGGCCGGAGTGGACGGCTGCGACTGCGGGGACCTGCTGGCCGGCAAGCCCGCCTGCGGCGAGATCACCGATGCGATGCGCACCCAGTGCGTGCTGCCCAACTCCGGTCCCAACCTCGGCCGCTGCACCTGCGCGGACGTGGTCGCCAACAAGGTGGAGCTGTGCGGGTCGATCACCCAGGAGACCCGGGCGTTCTGTGACAACCCGACCGCGATGTCGGTCACCCTCGGGTCGGAAGACGGCCGCATCGGCCGGAGGCTGAAGTAATGAAGAAGGCACTCTATGCGGCGCTGGCGCTGTCCTCGGCCGGCTGTTTCGTCACCGAGGAGGCGCCCCCGGTAACGGACCTCTCCGGCTTCCGGGTGACCCTGCAGGGGGTCTTCCTGGCGGAGTCCACCACCCCCGCGCCGGTGGTGCCCGCCTGCGCCAGGAACTACGGCGGCTCCGACAACCTGGTCCCCCCGGCGGTGCGTGGAACCCCGGACTGCCCCTACGCGATCAGCAACGGGGATGTGGACTTCCGGGTGACTGTCCAGGCCCTGGATCGGACCGGCAACAACATCACCACCCTCACCCAGCCGCGCCCGGTCTCCTTCCGGGTGCTGCCCGGGGATCTGGCGCTGGACTACTTCTTCCGCACCGGCAACATCACCAACTCCGCGACCACCTTCCAGGTCCGCGCCAACCACATCTACGGCGAGGCCCGGGTGTGGGTGGAGGACGCCCGCCCCTTGCCGCTGTTCGACGGCGCCGGGGCCCAGATCCCCATCCCCGGCTACCCCGAAGAGAGCACGCTGCAGTTCCCCCGGACCTTCGTCACCGGCCTCTCCCGGTCCATCTACTTCGAGGAGCCCACCTTGGCGAAGTTGCAGAAGGTGGACGGCGAGGACAACCGCAGCTCTCCCTTCGTGGGGCAGTTCGTCAACGTCGGCCGCGCCCCCACCGCCGGTCCCCAGATCGTCCAGAACTGCGCCGGAGATCCGGATCGGGACGGGCTGGAGGTGGCGATGGTGGTCACCGGGATCGACGGCTCCGGCTTCTACCTGACCGACATCAACTCCTGCCGGATCCCGGAGGTGTTGACCACCAGCGATCCGGTGATGCCCGTGCCCGAGCCCGCCGGCTTTCTGCCCGGGACCTACGGTTCGATCTACGTCTACAACTACAGCCACCCGGACGGGCTGGATGTGGGGGACCTGCTCTTCGCGGTCAGCGGATCGATGCAGGAGTTCACCAGCACCACCCAGCTGACCTTCGCCGCCTGGAACATCAAGGAGAAGGTCCGGCTGCAGTCCAACCCGGCGCTGTGGACCAAGTGGCTGGACCAGGTGCCGGTCAACGACATCACCCTGCGCACCTGCGGCCTGGGCTCCCCGTACATCACCGACACCCTGTGCGCGAACTCCCGGCGCAACCTCAAGATGGAGAGCCTGGAGTCCACCCTGGTCCGGCTCTCCCACGCCAAGCTGCCCACCGCGTACGCGGCCTGTGATCGCAACGCCGACGGGGAGGTGGAGTTCTTCTGCGACTACCGCGATGACTTCTCCGGGGAGCGGCTGTGGGGACAGTGCCCGTTTGGTCCTCCCTCCGGCCCCGCCGCCGAGGAGACCCAGTGCTACATCGACTGCACCAACAGCCTCGGGGCCTACCAGCAGACGGTGTGCACCGAGCGCACCGCCTACGCCAACTTCGGTCAGCTGACGGTGGAGCTGGCGGGGATTGGTCCCAAGGAGGCGGGGCTGGACGAGTCGATCGGTCAGATCACCACCCTGACCACCACCGCCGCGGCGGTCCGCTCCACCGCCTTCCAGGCCGGTCAGCAGCTGAACCTCTTCTGTGATGCCCCGGTGCACTACAAGCTGGGGGACGCCACCGTCACCGCCACCACCGAGGACCCGGTGCTGACCGCCAGCACCCTGGACCAGCCGTTCTTCCAGCCCGGCGCCACCTCCCTCTCCCTGCTCTCCGCGGATCCGGCGGTCACCGCCAGCTGCAAGCTGGGCGTGAACCGGCGGACCCGCCTGCTCACCGTCCTCAAGGACGTGGCTCCGGATCTGGAGGTGGAGTGCAGCCCCACCGACCCGGACGCGGCCGCCGCCGAGCAGTGCCGGTTCATGCAGGGCGCCACCTACGACATCGTCGGCCACCTGCGTCAGGTCCAGCCGGCCCGCCCGCGCTGGATGGTGATCCCGAGGGATCTGGACGACGTCTGCTGTCACCCGGGCCAGGGCATGCAGTGCCCGGCGCCGATCGAACCTTGTCAGCCGTGATTCTGGTCGTGACCGTTTTGCAATTCTAGGACTCGAGGGCGGCTCACCCAGCGCCGCCCGCTGGAGGGGATAGTGCGTAAGCAGCTTTGTGCCGTCGCGATTGCGGCGAGTGTAGCGGGCGCGTCCGCGGCTCATGCGGGCGACTTCTTTGATACCCGTCTCTCGTTCGTCTTCGCCGACGACAACGTTCTGGCCGCGGCCGGAGAGACCACGGTGAACAGCCCGAACGCGCGGTTTGGCGCCGGCAACCAGAACACCCAGTTCTACGACAACTTCAACAGCCGCTTCTCCGGCTTCGAGACCCTCTCGCACGTGGTGCTCTACAAGAAGGCCCCCGCCTTCTTCGAGGGGCTGGTCACCGAGGCCGCCTTCGCCGCCCTGGTGCTGGAGGGCAGCAGCGGGCAGATCACGCTGCGAGATGATTCCAGCTACATCCGGCTCACCTACACCCCGCCCAGCTGGGGCGAGAAGGACAGCATCTCGCTGACCGGCTTTCCGGTCTCCGCGGACCGTTTCCGGCTGGGCTACGCCTACCGGATCACCTGGGGCGGCAGCAGCATCTTCACCCCCAAGAGCGTGGCGGCCGGTGTCCCCGGCGTGAAGCTGCAGTTGACCAAGGACAACTGGTACGCCTTCGCCGGCGCCAAGACCGCGCTGATCCTCAATGACCTGCTCTCGGAGCAGGAGACCGCCTACGGCTTTCTGGGCGGCGCCGGCATCGACGTGCTGCCCACCCTGCGGCTGGAGGGCAACGGTGGCTACTTCCAGAAGGGCCTGATCCCCGGCCTGGCCACCCAGGGCATCCGCGCCCCGGTGAACGCGGCCGGCGCCTCGGCCCACGCGGTGTTCCACGTCGGGGAGCCGATCGGCACCTCGGTGGACCTGACCCTGTACCGGAACGACCCGGAGCAGACCCAGCGCTTCTTCCGCCCGGAGACCTACCCCGGCGGCCTCTCCTACACGGTGGAATTGGAGGGCAGCGGTCTGGTCCAGACCCTGGAGGATCCGGACGTGTTCGCCCAGACCGAGGGGCAGTGGGCCACCGCCGGCGCCCTCTCCGCCCGGGTGAAGGTCAACTATCTGCGCGCCCACGTGCTGGCGCTCTACCGGAGCTTCACCTACATCCAGTTCGACGTGCCCGGCTTCCCGCCCTTCCGGAACCTGCCGGACGGCACCGTGCTGCAGCCGGAGCTCTTCGGCGCGGTGGGCGTGGACTACCACTTCCCCACCTGGCACTTCACCCCGGGGGTGATCTTCGGCGTGCAGCAGCCGGCGGCGTTCACCCCTCCCACCACCCTCTTCGGTGGCAACAACCCGCCGTCGGGGCTGACCGGATCGCGCACCGTGGTGGTCCGGGACGTGAGCCAGTTCTCGCTCCTCAAGGCGGGCGATATCCCGATTCCGATCGTCTCCGCCAAGGCCACCTTCCGCTGGGATCTCTCCGAGTCGGTGGCCGCGATCGGCGAGGTCTATTACACCCGCGACGAGAATCGGACCACGTTCCGGGACGACCCCACCGGGGTCACCCAGCTGGTGTACGAGAAGCCGGACGCGCTGGGGTTCAACACCATCCTCCAGGCGCGGTTCTAGCTTCGCCGGCGCTCCGCGCCTCCGGGGCTCCAGCTTCGGCTGGGGCCCTTTTGCTTGCGGGGGTTCAGGTGGCGGTCATCCGCATCACCTCTTCGTAGGTGGTCTGCCCCTCGGCCAGCTTGCGCACCGCGGCCTCGCGCAGGGTCCGCAGGCCGCTGCGGCGGGCGGCCTCGGTGACCTGTGCCGCCGGGACCTTCTGGTTGATCAGCTCGCGCACCGTGTTGTCCACGTTGAGGATCTCGAACACCCCGGTGCGGCCGTAGTAGCCGGTGCCGCGGCAGCGTACGCAGCCGGCGCCCTTCATCAGCCGCACTCCCCCCGCCAGCAGCGGCAAGGGGACCCTCAGCTCCGCCAGCTGGTCCGGGGTCAGCGAGGTCTCCTGCGCGCAGTGGGGGCAGATCCGCCGCAGCAGCCGCTGGGCCATCACTCCCAGCAGGCTGGAGGAGAGCAGGAAGGGGGGCACTCCCAGATCCTGCATCCGGCTGATCGCTCCCGAGGCGTCGTTGGTGTGGAGGGTGGAGAGCACCAGGTGACCGGTCAACGCCGACTGGATCGCGTTCTCCGCGGTCTCCGGATCGCGGATCTCCCCCACCATGATCACGTCCGGGTCCTGCCGGAGGATGTGGCGCAGCGCCCCGGCGAAATCCAGCCCCACCTTGGGCTGGACCTGCACCTGGTTGAAAGCGTCCCACACCATCTCGATCGGGTCCTCCACGGTGGTGACGTTCACGTCCGGCCCGGCCACCGCCTTGAGCGCCGAGTAGAGGGTGGTGGTCTTCCCGCTGCCGGTGGGGCCGGTGACCAGGATCAGCCCGTGGGGCTGATCGATCCACCCCTCGAACACTCCCTTCTCGTCCGGCTCGAAGCCCAGCTGGGTGATGTCCTGGACCAGGTGTTCGGGGTCGAAGACCCGGATCACGACTTTTTCGCCGAACGCGGTGGGGAGGGTGGAGACGCGCAGCTCGATCTCCCGGCCGTCGCGTTCGGTCTTGATTCGCCCGTCCTGGGGCCGGCGCTTCTCCGAGATGTCCATCCGGGAGAGGGTCTTGATCCGGGAGACGATCGGCAGGTGGATGGTGTGGGGCAGCGTGTAGACCGGGTGCAGCACCCCGTCGATCCGCAGCCGCACCACCGAGGAGTCCCGCTTGGGCTCGATGTGGATGTCCGAGGCCCGGTTCTCGAACGCGTTGCGCAGCAGGTAGTCCACCGCCTGGACGATCGGCCGATCGGAGGCCTCCAGCTCCTGGGTCCCGGACAGCGAGACCAGCTGCTCGAAGTTGGAGATCCGCGGACCACCCTCCCCGGAGAAGTCGTCCGCCGCCTTGGCCAGGGTGCGCTTGAAGCCGTACACATCGGCGATCGCGCGCAGGATGTCGGTCTTGGCCGAGAGCACCGGTTCGATCTGCAGCCCGGTGATCCGGGCCACGTTGTCGAACAGCTCGCGCTCGAACGGATTGGCCACCGCCACCACCAGCCGGTGGGGAGTGGGCTTCTCCAGCGGGAGCACCCCGTGCTTCTCCGCGTAGGGCCGGGAGACGGTGCGGGTGGCCAGGGCCATGTCCAGCTTCAGGAAGTCGATCTTCCGGTAGCCCACCCCGGCGGCCTGGGCCACCAGCTCGGTGATCCGATCCTCGTCCAGGGTTCCCCGGCCATCCGGCGCCGGGATCTGGAACGCGGCCACCAGCTCGATCGGCGAGACCAGATAGCGGGCGCTGTCCTTGGCGGGCAGCCCCCGGGCCTTGATCACCCGCGCCCGGGCGGCGGACTCCTTGGCCAGCACCTCCTGGGCCTGCTCCGGGACCAGCGCCTGCCGCTGCACCAGCGCGTCCAGCACGAAGCGCAGGGTGAAGTCACCCGCGGAGCGGCCGGCCCCCGTCCGATCGGGGGTCAGTGGAGTCGCCACCGGCGCCGCCTTCCCAGCCACAGCAGCCCCAGCACTCCGGACGCCCACAGGGTGAGCACGTCCCCGCCGCTCTGGCAGCCACAGTTGCTGCCACCGCCGCCGCCGCTGCCTCCGTCCACCGAAGGGTTGGGCGATCCCGCGCCCCCCTCTCCGGCGAAGCACAGCGCGCAGGTCCCGCCCGCGTCCGCGGCCTCGAAGGGGTTGACGCACTGGCCAGCGGAACAGCGCCACGGATCGGGACAGTCCAGATCAAAGCGGCAGGGCGGCTTGCAGCCCCGCTGATCCCCCTCCACCCCGCACTGCTGTCCGGTCGCGCAGGTCCCCTCCTGGCAGTGGCGCAGACACACCTGGACGCCGCCGGGGGCCTCCGCGCAGAACGAACCGTTGGGACACGCGGTGCAGGTGGTGGTGCACGGCTGGGTGCACACGCCCTGATCCAGCGGAGTGTTGGGGTAGTGGTAGCAGAACTGGGCCGGCCCACAGGTGCTGTCATTGGTGCAGCGGTCGCCGATCTGGGCGCCGGTGTTCTCCTTGGAGAAGCACAGCCCGTCACAAGAGCGGCAGTAGTTCAGCCCGCCCGAACCGTTGGGACAGTCGTTGTCCGCGCCACAGGAGGAGATGCACACCCCCTGGGCCTGGCCGGGCAGCGCCGCGCAGCTGTAGCCGGGACGGCAGTCGCCGCTGCCGGCGCGACAGCTCTGCAGACAGCGGGCCTCCCCGCCTCCCAGGTCCACGCAGGAGGAGGCGGAGGGACAGCTGCTGGCCACCCCCACCGTGCAGGACTGGCTGCAGTAGCCGCCCTTCCACAGCGGCTGTTCGGAAGGAAGGCTGTCCTCCAGGAAGCAGTCGGCGCGAGGCGTGGGCCCGCAGCTGGCCACCGTCCCGCCGTCACAGGGGGCGCCCACCTGGGTGACGTCGTTGTTGTTGGGCATGCAGCTGCCGCTCTGGGGCGGAAACAGCACAATATTCCGGCACACGTGCGGCGACTCGCAGGAGTTGGTGGTGGCGCTGTAGGGACAGCCCTCGCTGCAGAAGGGAGTGGAGGTGGCGCCGCTGGGCAACAGCGCGGTGATGCACTTGAGGTTCCGCCCCGGCTGGTTGCAACTGCCCTGGCCCCCGTCGTAGACGCAGGGGGAGCCGTAGCCGTCCTTGCGGTACAGGGTGCACAGCTGGGCCTCGTCGGTGGCGGACAAGGTCCGGCGGACGTTGCCCGGCTCGATGATCCCGAACATCACGCTGGCCTCGTCGAAGCCGTCCGCCAGCCCCAGGCAGTGGCCGATCTCGCGGGTGATCGCCGTCTGGAGATCCACGCTCACCGAGCTGCCGGTGACGTTCCAGCTGAAGTCCACCTTGTTCAGGTAGATGTCGCAGCCGGTCACCGCCCCGGCGTAGGTGAGCGGGATGGCGGCGGCCACCGCCTCCCCTCCCCCCAGCGCCTGGGCGTAGAAGGGATCATCCGCGCTGGTCACCCAGATCGCGCTGACGCTGAAGGCGTCCCCCGGGGTCCCCGCAGAGGCGCGGGTCCCGGCGAAGGTGAAGTCCACGTAGGAACAGGAGACGTTCCTCCAGGTGGCATAGGCGGCTTGCACCGTGGACGAGATGGTGGCCTGGCTCAGCCCGGTCTCGGTCACTCCCGGCCCGCTGTAGACGTAGTAGGGGAACGGGTCCTGGTAGATCTTGTAGCCCAGGAACCCGGCGTCCTGCGCCAGGGCGGAGGCCGCCACCAGCCAGGTGGTCAGCAGCACCCGCTTGCTCATCAGCCCCGAACCTCGCGTCATCGAGAACACCTTCGGGCAGAAAAGCCCGTACGACCGGCCTGGATAGTGAGTCGGTCTCCAGCTTAGCCCCGAAAGGCCGGGCGGTGGCTTTCCCCTTCTCTCAGGGTGCGTCGGGGAGGGGCTGCAGCGCGGTGATCGCCGCCTCCACCAGCCCTTCGGCGGAGGGGGTGGTGGCCACCGCCGCCACCTTCAGGCCTGCCTCCTCCAGCGCCGCCGCGGTGGTCCGGCCGATCGCCACGTACTTCAGCGCTCCCAGCCGCGAACGGGCGGTCTCGTCCACCGCATCCAGATAGGCCTGCACCGTGCGCGGAGAGGCGAACAACCCCACCCGGGGCGGGTTCTCCTGCAGCGCCGCCACCGCCTCCGGCGGCGGCCGGGCCTCCTCGGCGCGGTAGGCCACCACCCGGGTCACCCGCGCCCGCACCACCGAGAGGACGCGGAAGATCTCCTCCCGGCCCTGCTCGGCGGCGGGAATCAGCACCTCCGAGTCGGGGGCGATCCGCGGCGCCAGATCGTGGGCCAGTTCATGCCCCCCCGCCTCCCCCTCGATGTTCACGTCCAGCCCGCCGGCCTTGGCCCGGGCGGCGGTGCGCGGCCCCACGCAGGCGATCAGCGCCCGGCGCAGGTGGTGCAGGGTCCCCGCCTGCCGGACCGCGTCCAGCAGCGAGTCCACCGCCTGGGGGCTGGCGAACACCACCCACTCGTAGCGGTGGATGGACTCCGCCGCGGCCAGCAACGGACGGGGGTCCTCGGGCGGGAGCAGCTCCAACAGAGGCAGGGCCACCACCTCGGCCCCCTCATCCTCCAGCAGGAAGCACAGCTCCTCCGCCCGTTCGCGGGGACGGGTGACCAGGACGCGGACGCCAGAGAGTCGCTGCTCGCTCACCCGGCCCGACCTATCAGGATTCGGGGACCGGCTGGGAGTCCAGATGGCCGCGCAGCAGCGCCGCCCCCCCCTGCTCCAGCAGGTCCTGGGCCAGGGCCCGGCCCAGCGCCTCCGGCTGCCCGGCCGGCCCCTGCCGCCGGGCGCGCAGCACCCGTGAGCCATCCGGGGCGCCGATCAGCCCCCGCACCGTCAAGGTCTCCCCTTCCAGCTCGGCGTAGCCCGCCAGGGGGACGCTGCAGCCGCCCTCCAGCAGCGTCAGGAACGCCCGCTCGGCGGTGACCGTGGTCAGGGTGGTGGGGTGATCGAAGGCCGAAAGCAGCTCGCGCACCCGGGGATCGTCGCGGCGGCACTGCACCGCCAGCGCGCCCTGGCCCACCGCGGGCAGGCTCTGGGAGGGATCCAGCACCTGGGTGACCACCTGCTCCAGCCCCAGCCGCTTGAGCCCGGCGTGGGCCAGCACCGCCCCATCCAGGTCCAGCTCCTCCAGCTTGCGCAGCCGGGTCTGCACGTTGCCCCGCAGGGGGACGATCTCCAGATCCGGCCGGCGCTCACGCAGCTGACAAGCCCGGCGCAGGGAGGAGGTCCCCACCCGCGCGCCCGGGCGCAGCGCCTCCACCGTCTTCGCCTTGCGGCCCACGAAGGCGTCGCGCGGATCCTCGCGCTCCGGGATGCAGCCCAAAATCAGCTCCGGGGGCATGGCGGAGGTCATGTCCTTGAGGCTGTGCACCGCCAGGTCCGCCCGCCCGTCCAGCAACGCCGCTTCGATCTCCTTCACGAACAGGCCCTTGCCGCCGATCGTCGCCAGCGGCGCCTGGAGGAAGCGGTCCCCCTCGGTGGAGAGATCCAGCAGCTGCACCGACAGCCGGTGCCGGGACTCGATCAGTGCCGCCACGTGCCGGGCCTGCCACATCGCCAGCGGACTGGCGCGGGTGGCGATGGTCAGGGTCTGTCGCTGGGGACTCACTGGCGGGACCCTCCGGTGGCCACCGCGGGAAGCGGTACCGGGGAACCCTCCTCCGCCGCCGGCGCCTCCAGGCGCAGCGCCTCCTCCTCCAGCCCGAACAGCTCCGCGGCGGCGTCGGCCAGACCGGCGCCGCCGTCCCGCGCCCGCAGTCGCGCGGTGGGCTGGTGGAGCAGCTTGTTCACGATCGCCATCCCCATCGCCTCCACGCTGCGCCGCTGCTTCTCGGTCAGGGCGGGCCCCATCGCCTGCAGGGTGCGCTCCACCTCGGCGCGGGCAATCCCCTCCGCCTTCTTCCTCAGCTGTCCCAACACCGGCGTCCCCTGTCGCTGGGCCCGGATCTGGACGAAGCGGGCCACCTCCTCCACCACGATCACCTCTGCCCGGGCGGCCTCCGCGGCGCGGGCGGCGGTGTTCTCCGCGATCACCCGCTGCAGATCGTCCACGTCGTAGGCGTAGACCCCCTCCAGCCCCCCCACGTCCGGGTCCACGTCCCGGGGCACCGCCAGATCCACCAGGAACAGCGGCCGGTGCCGGCGCGGCTTGAGCGCCGGCCCCACCGATGCCCGGGTGAACAGCGGGGTGGGCGAGGCGGTGCAGGTGATGATCACATCCGCGGCCACCTGCAGCTCGGCCAGCTCCTCGAACGGGCGGGCCTCGCCGCCCACCAGCGCCGCCAGGGCCTGGGCCTTCTCCAGGGTCCGGTTGGTGACCACGATCCGGGCCACCCCCTCCGAGGCCAGGTGCCGGGCGGCCAACTCGGCCATCTCCCCCGCCCCCACCACCATCACGCTCTTGCCGGTCAGCTCCCCGAAGATCTTCTTGGCCAGCGCCACCGCCGCCGAGGCCATGGACACCGAGGAGCGGCCGATCGCGGTCTCGGTGCGGACCCGCTTGGCGGTGGAGAAGGCCGCGGAACAGGCGCGGGTCAGCTCGCCACGCGCGGATCCCGACCCCTGGGCCAGCTCCAGCGCGTCCTTCACCTGGCCCAGGATCTGCGGTTCGCCCACCACCATCGAGTCCAGGCTGGAGGCGACCCGGAACAGGTGGGTCAGCGCCTTTTCCCCCTCGTGCTCGTAGAGGTGGCCCAGCGCCTCCGCCCCCGCCAGATCCAGGATCGCGTCCCGGATCTCCGCCTTCAGTGCCTGGACCTCGCCGGCGGCCACGTAGAACTCCACCCGGTTGCAGGTGGAGACCATCAACGCCTCCCGGCCCCGCTCGGCCAGGGTGCGCAAGATCGCCTGCTGCCGCTCGCCGGGAACGGCCAGCCGCTCGCGCACGCTCAGCGGGGCGCTGTGGTGGGAGACCCCGATGCAACACAGCTCCATGTCAGTGGAGCCCTCCCACCAGCGAGGGGGTAAAGGCGGTCCAGAAGGAGACCACCAGCACCGCGAACCCGGCCATGGTCAGCACCGCGGCCCGGCGGCCCTGCCAGCCGGCGAAGGCCCGCGCGTTGAGCAACACCGCGAAGGCCAGCCAGGCCACCACGGTGGCGATCTGCTTGGGCCCGGACCAGAAGGCGCTGCCGGAGAACAGCGCCCCGGTGACCACGGTCACCGAAAGGGCGATGAACCCCCAGGACACCAGGCCCCGGTTGAGGTCGTCCAACAGCTGCAGCGAGGGCAACCGCGCGAACAGCAGTCCGAAGTGCTTCTCTTTCACCTGCCGCTCCATCAGCAGGTACACCCCGCCCACGCCGGCAGCCACCGTGAAGGCGGCCACTCCCAGCAGCGCCACGGTCACGTGCACCGGAAGCAAAGGTCCGCGCAACCCCTCCGCCACGCCATCTGTCCCCAGGATCAACCCCGGGACCAGCACCAGCAGCGCCAGCGGAGTGAGGAAGGCGCCCAGCACCGGGATCCGGTAGCGCAGGTCCAGCCCCAGGTAGATGGCCACCAGCAACAGCGCCATCGAGGAGAAGGCCTGGGCCATCCCCACCGGGCGTCCCCCCTGGCCGGCGAACAGCAACGCCAGCCCCACCGCGTGCAGCACCAGCCCGGTGCCCATCAGCGAGCGGCCCAGCAGCGGGATCACCCGCCACGGACGCACCAGGTACAGCAGGTAAGCCACCGCCGCGGCCCCATAGGCATGACAGGCAATGGAGTGGAGCAATCGAACCATGGCTACAGCTTGTTGAGCAGGAAGGCGGCCAGCAGATCCGCCTCCGGATTGACCGGCTTCTCCCTGCCCCCCGCAGGCAACTGGGTGACGGGGACCTCGGTCACATAGCCGGGGACCACCTCATAGGCGGTCTCGCCCATCAACACCGAGTCCGCCAGGTGCTCGGCGCCCAGTTGCTGGAGGTGCTCCAATGACTTCACCTTCTGCACCAGCTTGTGGTCGTCGGTCCCGCTGACCACCTTGAGGAAATGAACGGCGGCCGCCACCGGATAGGTCGCGTTCTCGCCGGGGATCGTCAGCTTGCCGTCCTTGACGTCCGCCTTGTCGTCGAGCGCCCACTCTTCGAGCGTCGCCTGGGGGAGGAAGAGCTTGGCCACGGCGCCATTGTAACACCCCGGGACAGCGCGGGCTTCCTTTCACTGGATGCGCCTTGAAAGCCACCACCCTGACGAATAAGTCTGGCTCTCGCACCCAGACTCGGTGGGCCCCAGGAGGAACAATGGCAGGCGACGTGGTGGAGATCAGCGACAGCGAGTTCAAGCAGCAGGTGCTGGAATCCGCAGAGCCGGTGTTGGTGGACTTCTGGGCCACCTGGTGCGCCCCCTGCCGGGCAATTGCCCCGGTGGTCGAAGAGCTGGCTGCCCGGCACAAGGGCAAGCTCAAGGTCGCCAAGGTGAACATCGACGACAACCAGGACACGCCCCAGCAGTACGGGATCCGCTCCATCCCCACCCTGCTGGTGTTCAAGAACGGGCAGGTGGTGGACCAGATCGTGGGGGCCAACAAGGCCAAGATCGAGGCCGCGGTGGCCAAGGTGGTCTAGTCCCCCCACCGACTTCGATATCGGTAAATCCAGGGATCAACGCATCATCCCGGACGTACTGAGCCGAAGTATGTGTGAACATCGTTGACAGGCCCCCTCGACGGGGCGAAAACGGCTGCCCTGCAACACGGCAGCCGTTTTCTTGTTTTGCCCCCATCCACGGAGCCTCCCATGGCACGCCCCCGGAAGAACGCCGAACCCACCTCCCCTCTGACCTCCACCTTCAACGTCGCCGGCCTCTCCGGTTGGGCGGAGCAGCTGGGTGAGGCGCTGGGCCGCGGCGTCGCCCGCGGGATCAACGCCGGGCTGGGCAGCGGCGGCGCGTTCGCCACTGGCGGTGGCGCCCAGGCGCAGGCCCAGACCGGCCGCCGCCGTGGCCGCCCGCCCAAGGTGCAGCCGGGCTCGCCGATTCCCGAGGATCGGCTGTGCAAGGTGGAGGGCTGTGGGAACCCGGCGCGCTCCAAGGGCCTGTGCTCCAAGCACTACCAGGCCGAGCGTCGCAAGCAGCAGGGCAAGTAGTCTTCCGCCGCGGTTTGAGAGGTGGCCGGTGGGCGTCTTTGCCCCCCGGCCGCTACTCCAGCGGCCGCCAGGGATCTCCCGGCGTCGTCACCTTCAGCAGCTCCCAGGCCGCCAGCGCGTCCACCACCCGGTCCAGCTCGCTGGTCAGGGACCGGGCGCGCTTGGACGCCATGTACTCGGCGGCAAACGAGAGCAGTTGCTCTCCGAGGAACAGCTTGGCCAGGGTGACCTCGGTCTGACCGAAGAACTCCACGAACCGGATTCCAAAGCCGCTGCGGCCCTGGCCGGTGCGGGGGTCCGGCCGCTCCTCGCGGACGATCTGGGCCCGGGCATCCACCGGGGCCGCGTCGTTCTCCAGCGCGAAGCGGACCCGCAGCTCGGTGCCCATCGGCAGGAAGAAGGTGCTCTCCAGGAAGGCGCCGCTGACCGAGACGTTCACCGATCCAAACGTGGCCGCGAAGCTGCGCTGCTCGTCTCCGATCCAGGCCTCGAAGCGGACCGCCATCCGGGCGCGGGGGAACTGACGGTGTTCGGTGCTGCCCTCGTCCTCCAGCAGGTCCAGCTTGGGGGCCGGCCGGACTCCGGGGCGGGGCTGCATTGGCCGGGCCAGGGTGCCCACCTCCGGTGCGGGCTTCCTGGGAGCGACGGCAGCCGTCGGGGGAGCCATCCGCTCCCGGTTCCCACCCACCGGCTTCTCGTCGCCCTTCTTCGCCATGAACCCCTCCGGGCCCGCTTCTTACCCTCCCCCGCCCCTTTGCAACACCCTCCTGGGTGTTTCAGAACATGTGACGGCGCATGCTCACGTTGACCAGCAGGCCGATCATCACCATCACGCTGAGCATGGAGGAGCCGCCGTAGCTCATCAGCGGGAGGGTGATCCCGGTCACCGGCAGCAGCCCCACCACCATCCCGATGTTCTCCATCACGTGCCAGAAGATCAGCGCCGCCACCCCCACCGCCAGGAACGCCCCGAAGCGATCCTTGGAGTTGAAGGCCACCGCCAGGGTGAGGGTGAGGAACATCCCGTAGAGGCCGATCAACAGGAAGCAGGCCAGAAAGCCATGCTCCTCGGCCCACACCGAGAAGATGAAGTCGGTGTGTTGTTCGGGGAGGAAGGAGAGCGCGGTCTGGGTCCCCTGCCGCCAGCCCTTCCCCGCCAGCCCGCCGGAACCCACCGCGATCCGCGACTGGGCGGCGTGGTAGTTGGCGCCTCGCAGGTCGGACTCCGGATCCAGCCAGCTGGAGATGCGCTGGCTCTGGTGCTTCTTGAGGTGGTGGCGGACCAGGGTAAAGCCGCTGCCGGAAGGATCGCGGACGTAGTCGTTCCAGATCACCGCGCTGCCCGCCAGCAGCGACACCCCCAGCGCCACCAGGATCCAGGTCTTGGGGCGCGCGAACAGGAACACGGTCAGCGAGGAGAGGAAGATCATCAGCGCGGTGCCCAGGTCCGGCTGCACCAGCACCAGCACGAACGGCAGCATCATCAGCCCCAGCGCCGGCAGCAGCCGGGCCAGCCCGTAGCGGTCGTCGTTGGGCCGGTAGGTGTCGTGGAAGTACTTGGCCAGCATCAGCAGCACGCCAATCTTCATGAACTCCGCCGGCTGGACCCGCACCGGCCCCAGCACGATCCAGCTCTCCGCGCCCTTGGCCTTGTGGCCGATGAAGCGCAGGGCGATCAGCGCCAGGATGTTGATCACGTACACCGGGATCACCATCCGCTGGATGAAGCGCATGTCCACCGCCGCCACCGCCACCATCGCCAGCAACCCCAGGCCGATGTAGACCGCCTGGCTGGTCCAGATGGAGTGCGGGGGCCGCGAGGCCGAGGCCAGGTTCCACAGCCCCAATAGGGACATCACCACCGTCACCCCCAGCAGGCCCCAGGGGATGTGCGGCACCATCCGCTTCTCGATGCGCAGCTGCACGGGACTCTCTTCTCGACTACGACGCCGCCGGGTCCAGGGGACCGGGGAGGAAAAGGGTGGACCGGCTCACCGCAGCGCTCCCACCTGGGGCCGCTCGTTGCCGGGATCGAGCTTGCGCAGCAGCGGGTACAGCACCAGCGCCGCCGCCCCGGTCAGCAGCACCTGCACCGGCAGGGTGGAGAGCGCCACGCCGCCCACCGCCACCTTGGGGGCGGTCATCCAGGTGAAGAACACCGCCAGCAGCCCATGGGCAGCGTCGGTGCCCATCGCGAACAGCGCGAAGGACGGACCAGAGCGCACATCCACCAGCGAGGCGGCCAGCTTCCCCAGCAGGAACATGAGCACCGCCAGGAAGGTGTACAGCCCGGTGGGCCGCCCGGTGGAGAGATCCAGCAGGTAGCCGATGGTGAAGGCGGAGATCGCCCCCTCCTGGGTGTTGGCCCTCAGCGCCAGGAAGGCCACCAGCGCCACGGTGACGTCGATGCGGGTGATCGAGAAGCCGAGGTACTTGACCAGCACCGCCTCCAAGGAGAGCAGCACCAGGGCCATCGCGGCGGTGACCAGGAACTTCATGGCGCACCTCCGGTGAGGGTGGCCGGGTCGGGCACCGGGTCCATCAGCACCAGCACCTCCTCCAACCGGGCGGTGTCCACCGCGGGGAGGATCTCCCCGGACTGGAACATCCCAAAGTCGCTCTTCTGCACCCGGGACAGGGTCCCCACCACCAGCCCGGAGGGATAGATCCCGTCGGTGCCGGAGGTGATCACCACGTCCCCCTCCTGGAGGTCCTCGGTGCGCAGCGCGTTGTCCAGCCGCAGCGCCAGATCCTTGCCCGCGCCCACCGCGTTGGCCCGGGCCCGCGAGCGCTGCACCCGCACCCCGAGGATGGTGTTCCGGTCCCGCAGCAGCACCACGTCCGCGTAGGTGGCGGTCACCCGCTCCACGTGCCCCACCACGCCCTCATGGGTGACCACCGGCATGTTCTTCCGCACCCCGTGATCGGTGCCGCGATCGATCCGCACCGAGAGCAGGGTGGAGACCGGGTTCACCCCCACCACCCGGGCGGCGATCTCCGGACCGGCGGCGGTCTGGGCGTAGGAGAGCAGCGCCCGCAGCCGCTGGTTCTCGTTGCGCTCTTCTTCCAGCGAGTGGACCTCGGTCAGCAGCCGCGCGTATTCCTGCCGCAGCACCAGGTTCTCCGAACGCACCGCGCGCAGGCCCACGTAGCCGCGCCAGCCGCCCACCACCCCGTCGATCCCCCAGCCCAGTCCGGACTGCAGCCACGAGGACACGGTGATCACGCCCCGGTCCAGGGCATTGGGTTCCCGCGCCTTGCCCCCTCGACTGAGAAACATCGCAAAGGGATAGAGGAGCAGGAAGGCGACGACGAGCAGTTCGCGGTAGCGCTTGAGGGCCGACAGCACAGATCAGGTGGGACGGTGGGGGAGCGTGCTAAGATCTCGAAATCGCTTGCATTCTGGTGGGTGAGATCCTAGAGGTCAAGCCGACGAACCCACTGAACATCACACTTGGTGGCGCCTGTTCCAAGCAGGAGTTTTCAATCTTTCGCCTGGTCCACCGCCTGCCTCCTACCCGATAAGCCATGCCCATGAAGGATTCAATCCAGCCCCGGCGGCTCTTCTCGTACCTGTTGATCGCCGCCATCGGCTTCATCTTCGTCGTGCAGTTCGGACCCGCTTCGCGTGGCTGCGACAGCACGGTGGGCGGTCGCACCGACACGGCCATCGCCCGGGTGAACGGCAAGGAGATCCCGATGCAGGATTTCCGGCGCGTGTACCAGGACCAGGTCTCCGCGGCCCGGGCCCAGCAGATCCCCGAGAGCATGGTGCGGCAGTTCATCGTCCCCCAGCTGATGGACCGTCTCGTGGAGGGCGAGCTGTGGATGCAGGCGGCCGAGCGCCACGGGATCACCGCCTCCGACGAGGAGATCCGGAAGATCATCCGCGCTGACCAGAGCTTCTACGAGAACGGCAAGTTCAGCACCGCCCGCTACTCCCAGGTGGTGCGTGACTACCTGCAGAAGACGGTGCCGGAGTACGAGCACCAGCTGCGGCGCGAGCTGTCGGCCCGCAAGATGGCGCAGCTGGTGGCCAACGGCGCGCTGGTCTCCGAGGACGAGGTGAAGACCGGCTTCCAGCAGGAGGGCAACAAGGCGAACGTGACCTTCGCCCGCTTCCTGCCGGCGATGTACGCGGACCAGGTTCCCGCCGCCACCCCGGCGCAGCTGGAGGCGTACCAGAAGGATCACCCGAAGGAGATCGCCGACTACTACGAGGCCAACCGCGCCCTCTACGAGCAGGCGGAGCGGATCCACGCGCGCCACATCCTGGTCTCGGTGCCCCGCGAGGCCCCGGCGGATCAGAAGGAAGCGGCGAAGAAGAAGGCGGAGACGATCCGGGCGGAGCTGGAGGGCGGCAAGGACTTCGCCGCCGCGGCCAGCCAGTACTCGGACGACGCCTCCAACAAGAACCAGGGCGGCGACCTGGGCACCCACAGCCGCGAGTCGGCCGGCTGGGTCAAGGAGTTCACCGACGCGGCGTTCGCGGTGGAGGCGGGCAAGGTGTCCGCCCCGGTGGAGACCCCGTTCGGCGTGCACCTGATCAAGGTGGACCAGCGCTTCCCCTCCCAGAAGCAGGAGCTGAAGGACGTGCAGGCGGAGATCGCCCGCACCCTGCTGCAGCGCGAGGGCGCCAAGCAGATGGCCCGCGCCGAGGCGGACAAGGCCCTGGCCGCGCTCAAGGCCGGCAAGTCCATTGCTACCTTGTTCCCGCCCGAGGGCGGGACCCCGGCGGCCACCCGCTTCGAGACCGAGAAGAAGCCGGAGGCGGTCCCCACCGGTGAGTTCACCGCCTCTGCCCAGTCGCTGCCGTTCCTGGGCAGCTCCCCCACCCTGCTCTCGGCGGTGTTCGCCACCCAGCAGCCGCAGGCGCTGGACGCGGTCTACGAGGCCGGCGAGGGCTTTGCGATCGCCGAGGTCACCTCCCGGACGCTGCCCTCCGACGCCGAGTTCGCCAAGCAGAAGGAGACCCTGCTCTCCGAGGCCCGCCGGGCCAAGGGGATCGAGCTGCAGAACGGCTTCATGAAGGCCCTGCGCAAGGACGCGCAGATCGTCACCAACGATCAGGCCGTCAGCACCCTGCTGGACAGCTAGGACTTCTGCTCCTCCGCCGCCGCGACTCCCTGCGGCGGCGTGCGGGGCACCCGGTCCGCGATCTTCGCGTTGTTCCGGCCGCTTCCCTTCACCTGGTACATCGCGTCATCGGCGGCCTGCAGCAGCTCGCCGGCGTTGCGCGCGTGCGCGGGGAAGCTGGCCACCCCCAGGCTGGCGGTCAGCCGCAGCTCCAGCCCCCGGGACTGCAAGAAGCGGTGGTCCTGCAACCCGTCCCGCAGCCGCAGCGCGGTCTGCTGCGCGCCCTCGGCGTCGGTCTCGATCAGCAGCAGGGCGAACTCGTCTCCTCCGAAGCGGAAGGCGGAGTCCACCTGGCGGATCCCGGCGGACAGCAGCTCCCCCACCTCCTTGAGCAGCGCGCTTCCCACCAGGTGGCCGTGGGTGTCGTTGACCTGCTTGAAGCGATCCAGATCCAGGAACACCAGCGACAGCGGGTGCCCGAAGCGGCGGGCGCGGATCACCTCCGCCTCCAGCAAGGCGTGGAGGTGGCGGGCGTTGTACAGCCCGGTGTGCTCGTCGGTGAGGGTCAGCTCCTGCACCCGCTGGAAGTTGCGCGCGTTCTCGATCGCGATCGCGGCGAACTCGGCGATCCCCAGCAGGGCGTGCAGATCGTCCTGGGTGAAGACCGGATCCCCCGGACCGTTGACCAGCTCGATCACCCCCATCGGCTTGCCGCGGGAGACCAGGGGCACCGCCAGCACCGAGCGGGTGTTGAAGGCGGAGATGTCGTCGAAGCGGTTGGCGAACGCCGGATCGTCGCGCACGTCGTCCACCCGGCGGGGCACCGCGGTCTTGAACACCGACCCCACGATCCCCTCCCCCGGCTCCAGCCGCAGCTCCTTGAGCTTCTCCGCCCCCGCCCCCACCGCCAGCTCGAAGTACAGCTTGCCGGTCCGGGGATCCTCCAGCAGCAGCGACCAGTTGCGTGGCTGCAGCAGCTCGGAGACCTTCTGCATCACCAACCGCAGGACCTCGTGGACCTCCAGGGTGGAGGTCAGGGCCTTGGCGATGGTGTTGAAGGCGGCCAGCTGATCCACCGTCCGCTTCATGGCCGTGAGCAGGTCGCCGGCGTTCATTTTGCCCAAGCCCCCTCACCCAGCCGTGAGGCGGGGAATCCCTCGAGCCGATAACATGCACCCCCCCATGGGTCAAACCCGCCTCATCCTCGCCTCCGGCTCTCCCCGCCGGCGGGCCTTCCTCGAATCGTTGGGCCTGCAGTTCGAGGTCGCGCCCGCCGAGTTGGACGAGACCCCGCTGCCCGCGGAGGCGCCGCGCGACTACGTGCGCCGGCTGGCGGCGGAGAAGGCGGACGCGGTGGGGCGCCGTTTTCCCCTGGCCGCGGTGCTGGCCGCGGACACCACCGTGGTGCTGGAGGACCAGGTTCTGGGCAAGCCGGAGGACGCCGCCGAGGCGCGGCGGATGCTGGAGCGGCTCTCCGGACGCAGCCACCGGGTGCTGACCGGGGTGGCCCTGGGAGGGGCGGCCCAGGGCGCGGTGGTGGTGGAGACCGAGGTCCGCTTCCGGGTCCTGGAGGAGGCGCAGCTGCGCTGGTATCTCGCCTCCGGCGAACCGATGGACAAGGCCGGCGCCTACGCGATCCAGGGGCTGGGGGGCGCCTTCGTGGAGCGGATCACCGGCAGCTATTCGAACGTGGTGGGGCTGCCGCTGGTGGAGACGCTGGCCCTGCTGGAACAGGCGGGACTGCGCCTGCCGTGGGAGGAGCACCGGTGACTGTCCAGGAGGGGCTGGAGGCGGTGGAGGCGCGGATCGTGGCCGCGTGCGGGCGGGCCGGCCGACGGCGGGAGGAGGTGGAGCTGATCGCGGTCTCCAAGCTCCACCCGGCGGCGCGGATCCGCGAGGCCTACGCGGCGGGACAGCGGCTGTTCGGGGAGAACTACGCCCAGGAGCTGCGGGACAAGGCGGAGGAGCTGTCCTCCCTGCCCGGGCTGCGCTGGCACGCCATCGGTCCGCTGCAAGCCAACAAGGCAAAGTACGTGGCCAAAAGCGCGCATGCCTTCCACGCCCTGGACCGCCTGGAGATCGCCACCGAGCTGTCCAAGCGCCGCACCGGCACCCCGCTGCGCTGCTACCTGCAGGTCAACGTCGCCGACGAGAACACCAAGAGCGGGGTGGCCCCCGCGGAAGCGGAGGCGCTGGCGGCCCAGGTCCGCGCGCTGCCCGGGCTGGAGTTGGTGGGGCTGATGGCCCTGCCCCCGCTGGCGGACTCCCCGGAGGGGATGCGCCGGCCCTTCCGGACCCTGCGCGCGTTGGGCGAGCGGCTGGGCCTGCCGGGCCTGTCCATCGGGACCACGCATGACTTCGAGGTGGCGATCGAGGAGGGAGCCACCGCGGTCCGGGTGGGCACCGCGATCTTCGGGGAGCGGCCCTGATCAGGCCTCGCGCAGCTTCAGCCGCCCCTCGTCACTGACCCGGACGCTGAACTCCTCGCCGCAGTAGTTGCACAACACCTCCTCGCCGTTCCCGAACGGGGGATCGACGGGGTTGTTGGCATTGCAGGAGGGACAGTCAAACTCCTTGAACTTGCTGGCGACGCCGCTGGAGCCGGCCTCCTTCGCGTCGTCTTCGTCATCGTAGGCGTCGTGGGGTGCCATTGGCCCCAGGCTACCAGCGGCCGAGGAAGTCGCACATCTCCTGGCGCGCGGCCTCGCGCCGGGCGCGCAGCCCCTGCAACAGCCGCTGCAGCCCGGGCTCGCGCCCCAGCAGCTCGCGCACTGTCTCCGGGGGCAGCTCCAGCACGTCCACCTCCGCCCCCTGCGCCACCGCCGAGTAGGGCCGGGCGATGGAATCGATGGCGTCCTCGCCGAACAGCTCCCCGCGGACCGCCCCCCCGAAGTCCACCTGCTCCGCGGCGGACCGGCCCCAGAAGCGGACCTCCCCGCGCAGGACCAGGTACAGGCCACGGCAGCCGTCGCCCTCGCGGTAGACCGAGGCCTGGTGGACGAACCGCTTGCCCGTCGCGCCCTGGAGGATCCGCTCCAGCGATTGCTCGGAGAGTGAGCGGGCAAACTCGCAGTTGCGCAGCTCCTCGTCGCGGCGGACCAGATCCGCGGCACCCACCCGGCGCAGCTCGACCCGGGTGACCGGCACCGTCCCCTCCTCGGGATGCGGGGCGCTCAAGGCAGATCGTCCCTGGAGAAGGGTCCCATGCGGGCTCCAGTGTGACTCAAAACATCCTGGGAAACGAATTCCAAAGGCCCCCCTCTGAATCTGCTCCCGAACGCTTCCGTCCGACCGCGGGTTGAATGCGTGTGTGCAGGTAGGGACGGAATGGTCCCTGTGGGATTGGCGTTTGAGGGCGTGCTGCCTACGATCCCCGGTTCAGGGGTCCTGGCAGCCTGCCGGGGAGGCGAATTGAGAATCGGGCTCAAGCAATGGGTGGGGTGTCTGGCGCTGGGGCTGGCCTCGGTGGCCCTGGCCAACGACCGTCCCGCGTCGTTCGGGCCGGGCGAGCAGTCCACCTACCAGGTCCACTACCTGGGGATGAACGCCGGGGTGGCCCACATCCTGGTCGGGCCCCGCACCACCCAGTGGGGCCAGGACGTGTGGCCGATCGTCACCAACGCCCGCAGCGACAAGAAGCTGTTCTTCTTCCCGATCCGCGACCGCTTCGTCACCTATTGGGACTTCAGCGCCCAGCGCACCATCGGCAGCGACTTCTACGTGGACGAGAACCGCAAGAAGCGGCACCAGCGGATCCGGCTGGACCACGAAGGCAAGTCGGCCACGGTCTACAAGAGCGACAAGAACAGCGAGACCACGATGGAGGTGCCGGAGGGCACCACCGACATTGCCTCGGCGACCTTTGCCCTGCGCAACGAGCGGATGGAGGTCGGTCGCCGTTTCTCGGTCCCGGTCTTTACCGGCGCCAAACATTTCGTGCTCCAGGCCCATGTGCTGGAGAAGGTGAAGCTGGATACTCCGCTGGGGAAGCGCGAGGTCTACAAGGTCCGGGTGCAGACGGACTTCTCCGGGAAGCTGAAGTCCAAGCGTGATCTGTACGCCTACTTCACCACCGACACCGCCCAGGTCCCGGTCCGGATCGAGGCCGAGTTCGTGCTGGGGTCGGTGGTGGCGGAGCTGGTGCTGTACAGCCCGGGCACGGTGGCGGCCCGGGAAACGACGTCGTCGGCGCAGGACGGTTAGCCGGGGACACTGGGAGGGTCGGATGGGCGTTGGGCGTTGCGCGGTTTTGACCGCGGTTTTGTTCTCCACTGCAGCAAGCGCAGCCGGGTGGGTCACGGTGCTGGACGGGCTGATCAAGGTCCGGCCCGGACAGCGGCTGCCCGCCTCCACGGATCGGGTGTCGGTCTCCCTGGCCCGGAACGAGTGCGAAGGCGCGCAGCTGCGGATCGCCCCCGGAGCCAAGGGGGTACAGGTGTCGTTCTCCCCTCCCCGGCCCGGGCTGCAGCTCAGCGCCTTCCGGGAGGAGTACCTGCCGGTGCTGATCCCCTCCAGCGTGGACACCTCCGCCGGCCTGTGGCCGGACGCGCTGGTGCCCGGGCCGGCGGCGTTCCCCGCCGACTCCACCACCGCCCGGCCGCTGGTGGTCTACCTGGAGATCTGCGCGGACGATCAGCTGACCGCCGGGACCTACCGCTCCACGGTCACGGTCACCGCCCAGAACCGCCAGCCGCGGAAGATCCCGCTGCAGGTCCAGGTGCACCGCTTCGGGCTGCCGGCCACCTCCTCCTTGCCCAACACCTTCGGGATCTCGCTGTACAGCATCGCCCACGCCCACGGGTTGGACCCGGAGTCTCCCCAGGCCCAGCAGCTGCTACAGGGCTACGGGCGTTCGCTGCTGGAGCACCGCCTCTCGCCCTTCGGGATGTCCCAGCAGCCGCCGAAGGCCAAGGTGGTGGGGGACCAGGTGGTGGTGGACTTCACCCGCTACGATCGGGACATGGCCCACTTCTTCGAGGGCCGGGACACCCCGCGGGGAGCGCGCTTCACCACCGCGCAGCTGTTCGAGGCGCCCAAGACCTTCACCGATCCGCAACGGGTCCAGTACTACGCCCAGGTCCGGGAACACTTCCGGGAGAAGAACTGGGACGCGCGGCTGTTCTTCTACGCCAAGGATGAGCCCAAGCCGGCGGAGTTCCCGTTGGTGCTGGCGCAGTCCAAGCGGGTGCGGGCGGCGGGGAAGATCCCGGTGCTGGTCACCTCCTGGCTGGACCCCACCCTCACCCCGGCGGCGGACATCGCCTGCCCGGTGATCAACTGCTTCTTCCAGCGCGACGGGATCCAGACCTGCAAGCGGGTGGCGACGGTGTCCGAGCTGCGCAAGCAGCTGCCGGCGGACGGACAGGTGTGGTGGTACCAGAGCTGTATGTCCCACGGCTGCGACGGGGGCCCGGGGCCCACCGCCGAGCAGGAGCGGGCGTACACCGGCTGGGCCTCATACATGGTTGACCACTCCGGTCCCCGCAACCGGGCGATGGGCGCGCTGGGCTACCTGGTGGGGATCGAAGGTGAGCTCTACTGGGACACGGTGTTCGCCTACCAGGAGAAGGACGCCTGGAAGGACCAGTTCGCCTTTGGCGGCAACGGCGACGGCACCCTCTTCTATCCGGGCACCCCGGCCCGCCTGGGAGCCGGCGGCCACGCCCCGGTGACCTCGCTTCGGCTCAAGCACATCCGGGACGGGCTGGAGGACTACGAGTACCTCAAGCTGCTCGAGTCGCTGGGAGAGCGCGAGCTGGCCCACCGGCTGGTGAAGCAGCTGGTGAAGTCCGGCTACCAGATCACCGAAGATCCCACCCGGTGGCAGACGGTGCGCAGCCAGCTGGCCGCGGCCATCCACCGGCGTCTCGAATACGCGGAGCGACCCTCCGTCGGGAAAACACCATGACGCAGCTCCGCCTCCTCGCCCTCGCCTGCCTGCTCCTGGCGGGCCCTGCGCTCGCGCAGGAGCAGAAGCCCAAGCCCGCCGCCGCCGCCAAGGGGAAGGGAGGGATGCCGCCGCCGTCGGACGCGGAGTGCATCAAGCTGCCGGCGCTCAAGCCGCCCTGGGCGTTCACCCCGGGGGAGGAGCTGGAGTTCGACGTGGACGCGATGGGCGCGGTGGCCGCGAAGCTGTGGCTGCGCTCGCTGCCTCCCAAGAACGGCCTGTTGCCGATCCAGGTGGAGGCCAAGAGCAACACCCTCTTCTCCAAGGTGCGCCGGGTGAGCGGCGGGGGAATCAGTTACCTGTCCCCCAAGGATCTGCACCCGGTCCGCTACGAGGAGGACACCACCGAGAACGAGGTCCGCAAGACCGCCAAGGTGCAGTTCAAGCCCAAGGAGAAGCAAGTCAAGATCGAGTGGACCCAGGGCGAGAAGAAGGGCGAACACCAGTACCGGTACCACAACGACGCGCTGGATCTGGCCGGCGCGATGTACCTGATCCGCCACCTGCCGATGGCGGAGGGGAAGCGTTACTGTTTCGACGTCTACGGCATCCGCAGGCTGTGGCGGATCGACGCCAAGGTGGAGGCCCGGGAGCACGTCTCGCTGCCGGTGGGCGAGTTCGAGGCCTGGCACCTCTCCGGACTGGCGATCCGGCTGGATCAGCCGGTGTGGCGACGCGAGCTGCACATGTGGTTCTCCGACGACAAGCGCCGGCTGCCACTGGTGGCGGTGGGGGTGATCGACCTGGGCGCGGTGCGCGCCACCCTCAACAGCTTCCACCGTCCGGGCGAGGAGTCGACCCGGGCGGAGGGCAAGGAGGACTTGAAGTGGTGAAGGGGCCGCTCACCGTGGGCGGCTCCGGCGCCTGAAGGGCGGGCTACCGGGACCCTTCGTCCCGGAGCTTGCCGGCGGCGGTGCACAGGCGGCGGCGCATCTGCGAGACCACCGAGTGCAGGTACTCCAGTCGCTGCAGCACCCGCAGATCGTCGGCGGCATCCACCAGGCGGATCGGCGAGAGCCGATCGGCGCGTAGGGCGTCCAGCACGTCGGTGAAGTGGGCCTCCACCTCCGCCACCGCGGAGAGCCCCTCGCGCAGATCGTCCTCCAGGAAGTCCACCAGGACCCGGGAGTCCTCCCGGGGAGGCAAGGCCGAGGCCAACCGCTCGGTGCCCTCCCGGATCGGGTCCTGCGACCGCTGCCACACCCAGGGTGATGCCGACGCGCGCGGAACAGACATGTAGGGGACGCTACAGGCGGAACCGGAGGGGTCAATTTTCCGGGCCGCGCGCGACCCGCTTCGACGCGCCCTCACCGACAGTGGGCGGGCCCAGGAGGCGCGAGGTCCGGCGTGCCGGCCTGAGCCCCCGCTGGCGGGCTCAGCACCGCGCGACTCACTGACCGGAGCCGGTGGACTGTCCGCCGGTCCCGGTGCCGGTGCCGGTGGACCGGCCCCCGGTGGCCGGAGGGGTGGCCCCGGTGGTGTCGGTGCCGGTGACCCGGTTGGGCGTAGCCGGCTGTCCCACCAGGGACTGGCCGTTGTTCAGCACCGGATTGGAGGCCGGAACGCCTGGGGTGGTGGTGTTTCCGCCCTGCAGGGCCGGCGGGAACGCGCCGTTGTTCAGCACCGGCGGTGACGCGGGGATCCCGGGAGAGACCTGGGTGCCGCTGATCCCGGAGAGCCCGGTGGGGCTGCCCGGGGAGACTGACGTCGATCCCGGGGCGCCCAGGGTCCCCACCTGCGCCGCGGCGGAGGTGTCTGTGGTCTGCGGGGTCTGGGGAAGCGGGGCGCCACCCAGGGCCGGATACCCGATCTGTCCCGCCTGCTGCGGCGCCGGGGGCGCGCTGCCCGGGAAGATCGGTCCCAGGGCGGAGGTGGAGGTCCCGTAGTCGATCCCGGTCAGCGGGGCCGGCGCCGCGGGCTGGGCCGCGGGCTGGACGCCCAGCCCTTCCTGTCCTGCCCCGCCGATCCCCGGCTGCTCCGGCCCGGCGGTGGGAAGTCCGGTGACGTTGGTAGAGGCCGGGGCAGCGACCTGGGGCTGAACCGCGGCCGTTCCCTGGCTGGAGGTCCCCTGGGCGCCATAACCCTGCTGGGCGCCTTCCTGGGGCTGTTGGGCGGCCTGGCCAGTCCCCTCGGTTCCCGCGCCCCCGGTGCCGCTCTGGGCGGGCCCACGCTCGGCGGTGGCCACCCCTTCCCTGGCGGGGGGAACCTGCTCCAGCTCCAGCACCGGCAGCGCGCCCTCCGGGGTGTTCTCCTCGGTCATCGCGTCCACCATCACCACCGCGTCGCCGAAGCGCAGCCGCCACTCCCCCGAGGTGGAGACCGACTTGGGCAGTCCGCTGATCTTCAGCGCCACCGTGCTCCGCCGATCCTCGGTGGCCTCCATGGAGACCACTGCCTGGTCGGTGACGCTCTTGCCGTCCACCAGGACCTCCGCGGTGCCCCACAGGCTCAGCCGGGACGGGCCGCCTTCGTCGGACTCGGAGACCTTGAGCGCCACCCCGCCCTGGACCTTTCCTTCGGGTCGCTGGCCCTGCTCCCCCCCGCTGCCGGGCGGAAACCCGGCCTTGGTGAGACGGACCTCCACGTCCTTGCCCCGGGCCGAGAAACGGGCCAGCAGCTCGGCGGTGTCACCGTAGGTGGCGTCCTGTCCGGAGACGCGATCCTGGACCTGGGCGGAGAGCTCACCGCGGGTCTGGCGCGTCTTCCCGCCGTCCACCAGCGTACCGCCGGGACTGGCCAGGGTGACCGCCCCGGTGGGTCCATCGAAGTCGAACCGGGTCTTCTCAGAGTCCGCCGCCGCGCTCAGCGCGGTGGCGCAAACGACCGCTGTCCAGATTCCCATCCCGAGGCCTCCTTGAAGCAACGTAGGGAGGAAGCGCCCGGGCGGGCACGCGGCGCTGGGTCGCCTGGCTGCCCACCGGAGCGGGCAGCCGGGATGAATCGGTTAGATCAGCCCCCGCGCGCGGCGGATCTGCTCGAGGGTCTTGTTGTACTCGATGTCGAAGGCGGAGGTGCCCTCCTGCAGGTGCTTCAGGCGCGAGCGGGCCTCCTTGTCGATCTCGTCGTCCACGTCGAGGTGCTTCTTCATCACCTCGTGCAGCTTGGTGCGGAGGCTGGTGTCCTGGGCGAACACCTCCTCCACGTTCCGGCTGATCAGGAGAAACTCGATCATCTGGTTGATGACGTACTCGATCCCCTCGTCCCCCATCTTGAAGCCGCGCACATCCGCCATCTCGCGCTTCACCTGGTTGAACTTGGAGTAATCGTAGCCGCGCCGCTCCAACGCCTCGCGGGTCGCCTGGTTCACCCGCTCTTCGTTGGCGAGGTACTCACGCATGATCGCCGACAGGTCCATCTCGGCGTCGGCCACGCGCATGGGCTCGACCTCGATGTCCCCATCCTGCATCAGCTTCTGGATCGCCTCGCGGGAGATGATGGGAATCACCTTGGGATAAAGCCTCATAGTCCTTCCCTCGCCCCTCTGTTGCGGGTCGTAAACTGTCGCCCCGGCTATAAAACAGCGTCGCCCAACCCGGCAATGAAAAACCCGGACGGGGTGACGAAATCTCCGAGACCGAGATTAATCACCCATCGCCAGTCGTCGATGGGGGATGTTGGCTTTCGCCCAGTAGGGCGGCCTCGGCGATGGCCTCCACCTCCTCCTCCGGGGTGCCGGAGGCCTCCGCCAGCGAACTCTCCCGCACCGGATCCGAACGTGAATCCTCCGCCGGATGCCGGGCATGGAGGAAGGCGTGGATCCGCTCCGCCACCGCCGGCCCCACCCCCTCCACCGCGGCGATGTCCTCGATCGAGGCCTCCTTGATCCGCTTCAGGGACCCGAAGGTGCGCAGCAGGGCCTTCTTGCGCCCCTCCCCCACCCCGGGGATGTCCTCCAGCACCGAGGTGAAGTTCCGCTTCCGCATCGACTTCTGCTGGTAGGTGATCGCGAACCGGTGGGCCTCGTCCCGCAGCCGGGTGAGCATGAACAGCTCCGGCGAGTTCTGCTTGAGCACGATCGGATCCTTGACCCCCACCAGGAACACCCGCTCCGCGCTGCGCTCGGTGGGCGCGGAGCGATCCGCGGCTTCCAGCTCCCGGCTCTTGGCCAGCCCCACCACGTCCACCTCCGGGGCCCCCACGTCCTTGAGCGCCGCGTAGGCCGAGGCCAGCTGCCCCTTGCCGCCGTCGATCACCAGCAGATCCGGGACATCCTCCTCCTTGAGCCCCTTGCGCATCCGCCGGGAGATCACCTCGTACATGCTGGCAAAGTCGTCCTGCCCTCCCACGGTCTTGATCCGGAAACGGCGGTACCGCGCCTTGTCCAGCTCTCCGTCGGTGCTGGCCACCTGGGAGGCGACGATCGAGGCCCCCTGGAAGTGGGAGATGTCGAAGCACTCCATCCGGTTGGGCGTCTTGCGCAGGTTCAGCCGGGTCTTGAGCCGCTCCAGGATGGCCTCGGTCTCATCCCGGCTGCGCTTGCGCTCGGAGAAGGACTGCTCGGCGTTCTTGCGCGCCATCTCCACCATCGCCGCCTTGTCGCCGCGCTTGGGGTGCTGGACCCGGACCCGGGTCCCCTTGCGCTCGCCCAGCAGCTCCCCCAGACCTTCCATCCCCTCCGGCTCCACCGGGAGCAGGACCTCCTCGGGGATGAAGTTGTCCTGCTGGTAGTAGAGGTTGACGAAGGAGGCCACCAGCTCCTCCACCGGGAACTCCTGGCCGGTGAGCAGGAAGCTCTGCCCGCCGATGATCCGCCCGTGCCGGACGTAGAGGATGTACAGCAGCAGCCGGTCCGCCTCCCGGAAGTAGCCGAACACGTCCTGGTCCACCACCTCCCCGATGCTGGCGATCTTCTGCCGCTCCAAGGAGCGCTCGATCGCAAACAGCTGATCCCGGACCCGGGCCGCCTCCTCGAATCTCAGCTGGGAGGAGGCCTGCTTCATCCGGGCCCGTAGGGCCTCGGAGAGATCGCCGGCCCTCCCCTCCAGGAACAGCAAGACCTCCTCCACGCTGCGGCGGTAGGTCTCCGCCGGGACCTCGTACACGCAGGGCGCCGGACAGCGGCCGATCTGGAACAGCAGACAGGGCCGCTTGCGGTTCTCCAGCACATGGTCGGTGCAGGTCCGCAGCTGGAAGAAGCGGTTGATGATCCGCAGCGTCTCCCGGATCGCCGAGGCGGACGCGTAGGGGCCGAAGTAGCGCGCCCCGTCGTTCTTGAACCGGCGGACCACCTCCAGCCGCGGATAGGTCTGCCCCACCTCCAGCCGCAGGCAGATGAAGGCCTTGTCGTCCCGCAGCTTCACGTTGAAGCGCGGGTTGTGGCGCTTGATCAGCTCGTTCTCGAGAAGCAAAGCCTCCTTCTCGTTGGAGACCATCACCGTCTCGATGTCCCCCAGCATCCCCTCCAGCAAAGGGATGAAGGCGCGCGAGTCACCGGTGCGGTTGAAGTAGGAGCGCACCCGCGAGCGGAGGTTCACCGCCTTGCCCACGTAGATGATCTCTCCGGCGTGATCCTTCATCAGGTACACGCCGGGCTGGGTGGGCAGACCCGCCAGCTTGCTGTCCAGATCCAGGGCCATCGCGGATCGCTACCTCTTGCGGCGGGCGGACCGGGCCGCCGCCTTCTTCAGCCGCGGGGCGTCGTCCGACTTGGCCGGAGCAAAGCGGGCCAGCAGCGCCTTGGAGGGAGGCTTGAGCCCCAGGTCCATCTCCTTGAGCAGCAGCACCTTGTCGCGCAGGGTGGCGGCCTGCTCGAACTCCATCGCGTCGGCGGCCACCTGCATCTGCTGGCCCAGCTCCGCCACCAGCTTCTGGATGTCCTTCTTGGTCAGCAGATCGTCGGCGGTCCCCTCCGCGGCCATCGGCAGGGCCATCGGATCGTGCGCGTAGAGGTGGGCGGCCAGGTCCAGGATGTTCTTCTTCACCGACTGGGGGGTGATCCCGTGGGCCCGGTTGTACTCCTGCTGCACGGTGCGCCGGCGTTGGGTCTCGTCCAGGGCCAGCTTCATCGAGGCGGTGATGTGATCGGCGTACATGATCACCCGCCCCTGTAGATTTCGGGCGGCCCGGCCAATGGTCTGGATCAGCGAGACGTGGGAGCGAAGGAAGCCCTCCTTGTCCGCGTCCAGGATCGCCACCAGCGAGACCTCCGGGATGTCCAGGCCCTCGCGCAGCAGGTTGATCCCCACCAGCACGTCGAACTCGCCGCGGCGCAGGTCGCGCAGGATCGCCATCCGCTCGATGGCGTCGATGTCCGCGTGCAGGTAGCGGACCTTCACCCCCACGTCGGTGTAGTACTCGGTGAGATCCTCGGCCATCCGCTTGGTGAGGGTGGTCACCAGCACCCGCTCATCGGCGGCGGTGCGCAGCCGGATCTCCTCCAGCAGATCCTCCACCTGGTTGGCCACCGGGCGGACCTCCACCTCCGGATCCACCAGCCCGGTGGGGCGGATGATCTGCTCCACCACCACCCCGCCGCTTTGCTGCAGCTCGTACTCCGCCGGGGTGGCGGAGACGAACACCGACTGGGGCACCAGGGCCTCGAACTCGTTGAACTTCAGCGGCCGGTTGTCGATCGCCGAGGGCAACCGGAAGCCGAACTCCACCAGGGTCTCCTTGCGGGACCGGTCGCCTTTGAACATCGAGCCGATCTGCGGAATCGTCTGGTGGCTCTCGTCGATCAGCACCAGCCGGTTCGCAGGGAAGTAGTCGATCAGACAGGGCGGCGGCTCGCCGGGGGCGCGGCCGGAGAGGTGGCGGGAGTAGTTCTCGATCCCGTTGCAGAACCCCATCTGTTCCATCATCTCCAGGTCGAACATCGTGCGCTGCTCCAGCCGCTGCGCCTCCACCAGCTTGTTCTCGCCCTTGAGCTCGGAGAGCCGCTCCCGCAGCTCCTCCCGGATGGTGAGGATCGCGTTGCGCCGCTGGTCCTCCTCGGTCACGTAGTGGCTGCCGGGGAAGATCACCGCCATCGACAGGTCCTGCAGCTTCAAGCCCCGCAGCGGATCGAACTCGGTGATCTTCTCCACCGTGTCCCCGAAGAACTCGATCCGGATCGCCCGCTCCTCCTCGTAGGCGGGGAACACCTCCAGGGTGTCGCCGCGGACGCGGAAGGTGCCGCGGTGGAAGTCGTAGTCGTTGCGCTCGTACTGGGCGTCGATCAGCTTGCGGATCAGCGCCTCGCGGCCCAGGTCCGCGCCCAGCTCCACCCGCACCGCCATCGTCAGATACGAGCGCGCGGTGCCCAGGCCGTAGATGCAGGAGACCGAGGCCACCACCACCACGTCCTCGCGGGTCCGCAGCGAGTGGGTGGTCGAGTGGCGCATCCGCTCGATCTCGTCGTTGATGGTGGAGTCCTTCTCGATGAAGGTGTCCGAGGAGGGGACGTAGGCCTCCGGCTGGTAGTAGTCGTAGTAGCTGACGAAGTACTCCACCGCGTTCTGGGGGAAGAGCTCCTTGAACTCCCCGTACAGCTGCGCGGCCAGGGTCTTGTTGTGCGCGATCACCAGCGTGGGACGGTTCAGGTTGGCGATCACGTTCGCCATGGTGAACGTCTTGCCGGAGCCGGTGACCCCCAGCAGGGTCTGGTGCTTGTCCCCGCGCAGCAGCCCCTCGGTCAGTTCTCCGATGGCCCGCGGCTGATCTCCCTGCGGCTGGTACTGGCTGACGACCTTCAGTTGGGCGGACATGGAACCTGTCGATTTAACAGTGGAGGGGAGCGCACGCAGGCCGTACCGGAGGCGGGGGTGCTCGGGGGGCAGGCAGGCTCAGTGGGGCAGGCGGCGCAGCGCCTCCTGGCGGGGGTGCTCGAACTCGTCGCCCGGGTTCCAGGTGGGCAGCGCCGGGGTGTTGGCCACCAGCCGGCCCAGGTGGAAGTACAGCTGCGAGTCCTGCACCGCGCCGCTCAGATCCCAGCGGGGAGAATAGGCGTCGGAGGGCTGGTGGTAGTGCGCGGCCTCGAAGGTCTCCTTCTGTGCCTTCCCCCAGCCGGTGGGGCGGCCGATCACGTCCATCCCGCTCTCCGCGTAGGCCGCGGGCACGCCCAGCTTGGCGAAGTTGAACTGATCCGAGCGGTAGAAGAACCCCCGGTCCGGCAGCTGGTCCGGCGTCACCCTCCGCCCCTGGGAGGCGGCGATGGTCTCGATCAGCCCATCCAGCGACGACTTGCCGTGGCCGATCACGGTCACATCCCGGGTCTTCCCCCAGATGTTGGCGCCGTCGATGTTGATGTTCGCCGCCCAGCGCCCGGGAGGCAGCGGGGAGTTCTGGGCCAGGAACTGGGACCCCAACAGCCCCTGCTCCTCGGCGGCCACCGCGGCGAAGTAGATCGACCGGCGCGGAGCGGGCTTCAGCGCCCGGAAGGCGCGGGCCACGGTCAGCATCTGGGCCACCCCCGACGCGTTGTCCACCGCCCCGTTGTAGATGGCGTCCTCGCCCGGCTTGGCCCCCGCCTTCTTGCCCAGGTGATCGTGGTGGGCGGTGTACACCACCCCCTCCCGGGCCAGCTCCGGGTCGGAGCCGGGGAGTTTGCCGATCAAGTTCGCCGTCTTCTTGCGGATCACCCGGTTGGTGAACGCGGTGCTCAGTTTGATCCCCAGCGGGATCGGGCGGAACTCCCGGGACTGGGCCCGGGCCCACAGCGAGTCCAGGTCCAGTCCAGCCAGGGCCACCACCCGGCGGGAGGTCTCCTCGTTGAACCACAGCTCCACCTCGCACTGGGGCTGGGTGCCACCGGGGAGCTCGAACTGCTCGCCGGACCAGGAGGTCTGCACCACCGACCACGGGTAGCCGGCGCTGGGCGTGGTGTGGATCAGCACCACCCCGGCCGCGCCCTTCCGGGCCGCCACCTCGTACTTGTAGTCCCAGCGTCCGTACCAGAGCCGGGCCCTGCCGGCGAACAGCGCCGGATCCGACTCCGGGTCGCTGTTCATCATCAGCAGGACCTTCCCCTTCAGATCCTGCCCCTTGTAGTCATCCCAGCCGAACTCCGGGGCCTCGATTCCGTAGCCCACGAACACCAGCTCCGCCCCCTCCAGCTTCGACTCCGCGCGGGGTTCGCCGGCCACCGCGATGAACTCCTCCCGGTACTTCAGCGCCTGGGTCCCGCCGTCGGGCAGGAAGAGGGTGACGCTCTCCGGGTTCCCGGTCACCCCCACCAGCTCCACCTCCTGCAGGTAGCCGCCGTCCGGGGCCCCGCCCTTGAGTCCCAACGCCTTGAACTGGCGGACCAGGTACTGCTGGGTCAGCCGATCTCCGCGGCTGCCGGGGGCCCGGCCCTCCAGGGCATCACTGGCCAGATAGCGGGTGTGGCGGGCGATCTCCGCGCTGGTGATCTTCGCCTCCGCGGCGCGCTCGCTGGCGGTCAGCGGGAGCGCGGGGACGCCCCCATCCACGGAGGTCAGCAGGGTCAGCACGATCGCGGGGAACATGGGCGCGGATTAGCACGCGCCGGCCGCCCAGGACCATGTTCCTAGGCTCAGCCCGCGGAGACCTTCCAGGTGGTCCCGGCCGGGGTGTCCATGATCTCCACCCCCGTCGACAGCAGCTGCGCGCGCACCCCGTCCGCCCCGGCGAAGTCCTTGGCGGCTCGCAGCCGGGCCCGCTCGGCGATCAGCGCCTCCACCTGGGAGGGATCGATCCCCCGCGCCGCCACCAGCCGCTCCCGGCGACGCAGCAGCCAGGATTTGGGCTCATCCTCCAGCAGCCCCAGCGCGGGGGCGATCCGGCGCACCTGCTCGCGCAGGGCCACCAGGGTCCGGCCCACCAGCGGCTTGTCCTTCACCGGCGGCTTGTCGGTCAGCTCGTTGAGCTCATTGAACAGCGCGGAGAGGGTGCCCAGCGCGCCGGGGGCGTTGAAGTCGTCGTCCATCGCCGCCTCGAACTCGCGGCGGTGACGTTCCGGATCCCCGTGCAGCGGGCCCTGGCCGAAGTCCTTGCCGGTGATCCGCTCGTCCACCTTGCGCAGGGTCTCGTAGAAGTACTCCACCCGGGTCTCGGCGTCGGAGAGCGACTTCTCCGCGAAGCTCAGCTGGTTCCGGTAGTGGGTGGAGAGGAAAAACATCCGCAGCGCCTCGGCGTCCACCCGGCCCAGCGCGTCGCGCAGCGCCACCACGTTGCCCAGGCTCTTGGACATCTTGGCGCCTTCCAGATCCAGGAAGCCGCAGTGCATCCAGTAGCGCACGAACGGCTTCTCTCCCCAGGCGCCCTCGCTTTGGGCCAGCTCGTTCTCGTGGTGGGGGAAGATCAGATCCAGCCCGCCGCCGTGGATGTCGAAGGTCTTGCCCAGGTACTTGGCGCTCATCGCCGAGCACTCGATGTGCCAGCCGGGACGACCCTTGCCCCAGGGGCTCTCCCAGGCGGGCTCCCCCGGCTTGGCCGCCTTCCAGAGGGCGAAGTCCAGCGGCTCGTGCTTCTGGTCCCCGGTCTGCGCCCGGTCCCCCTGGCGCAGATCGTCCAGGTTCCGCTTCGAGAGCTTGGCGTACTCCGGATACTTGGAGACCGCGAAGTACACGTCCCCCTGCGACTGGTAGGCGATCCCCCGGTCCACCAGCCGCTGGATGATGTCCACGATCTCCGGGAGGTGGTCGCTGACCTTGGGGGAGTGATCCGGCTCCAGCAGCCCCAGCCGCGCCGCGTCCTGGCGGAACTCCTCCACGAAGCGCGCGGCCAACCCCACCGCCGACTCGCCGGTCTTGGCGGCGGCGTTGATGATCTTGTCGTCCACGTCGGTGTAGTTGCGGACGTAGGTGACCCGAAAACCGCGGTAGCGCAGGTAGCGCACCACCACGTCCATCGAGGTGAACGTCCGGGCGTTGCCGATGTGGATCAGGTTGTAGACCGTGGGCCCACACACATAGACGCCGAACTCACCGGGCCTGGCAGGCACCAGGGGTTCCTTCTGGTTGGTCATCGTGTTGAAGACCCGAAGGGGGGCGTCGGTCACGTCACGGTCCTTTCAGCAAAGCGGGGGGACGGCAATCTAGGGGGACCTCCGCAGAGGAGATAGCTGTAAATCAGCGGGGTTGAGGGGTTCCCACCCACCGGACGAACGAGCGGTGCCGGGTGGACAGTGCCTCACAACATCTGCCCCGTTTCCGGCGATAATCCACAGGCACATGGCGCCGTCGAACCCCAAGCGACCCGGGCGCCCTCCGGCGTCGCGGCCCTCCGATCCCCAGAAGAAGACGGAGCTGGAGCTCCCCTTCGATGACGGGATCGAACCGCTGCGCGCGGACGATCCGGCGCCCCAGCGGGTGCCGCAGTTCCCCGCCCACGGGAAGCGCGCGGCGCGGATCATGCGGGAGCCGGAGGGAGAGGAGGAGGCCACCGCGGCGGCCGGGAAGCCCCGGCCGGGGCGGTACCACACCCCGGTGGAACCCGCGGACCAGGAACTGCCCCCCTCCTATGCCACCGGGGACGTGGCCGAGCCCGGCTACTCCCCCGCCTCGGTCTACGTGGAGCGGGGACCGGGGATGGGTCAGCTGGCCCCGGTGAAGCAGGGGCTGGTGCTGATCGGGCGCGCCTCGCTGGCGACCCTGCGGCTGCAGCACCCGTCCATCAGCCGGCGCCACTCGCAGATCACCCGGCGCGGCGAGCGGTTCTTCATCAAGGACCTGGGCAGCCAGAACGGCACCTACGTCAACCAGCAGCGGATCGACCGCGAGGTGGAGATCTTCGCCGGCGACGAGCTGGTGATCGGCACCTCGCAGCTGAGGCTGCGGGGGCCGGGGGTGGGCCTCACCGGGACCTCCACCCGCAGCCGCCGGGGACCGGGGCCCCAGGGGGCCTTCTTCAACTCCCACGTCACCGGGATCGCCATCGCCTCCTGCGCGGTGGGGATCGGGCTGGCCTCGGTGATCATCTTCGCCTTCTTCAAGTTCAGCGGTGGCCCCAGCTACGAGCAGGTCCCCCAGACGATCAGCGCCTCCGCCCCGCTCCCCGCCGAACTTCCACTGCCGGTTCCCAGCAGCGTCCCCGCTTCGGTCCACTCCGCCGCGGACAAGGTGGATCAGGCGGAGGGGGTGGAGGTCGCGGAGATCGCGCCCAGGCCGGCCCCGAAGCCTCCTGCCCCCAAGGCCCCCGAACCGCGGCCGGTGGCCAAGCGCGCGGCGCCGGTGCGCAAGGCCCAGCCGGCGCCAGCACCGGTGATCGAGACCGAGGTGCGGATCGATCCGGTGATCCTCGCCCGCTACGAGCGGGGCGACGTGGACGCCGCCATCGAGCTGGCGCGCAAGAAGGACCAGCAGCCGGTGGTCACCAAGCTGGCCCGCTTCCAGGGGACCTGGGAGTCGGCGCAGAAGGCGCTGGCCGCCGGGGACGAGAAGGCCGCGCTGCGACAGCTGGAGTCGGCGCTCAAGCAGGACGAGGCGATCGGCGGCGGCTGGAGCAGCTACAACGCCCAGATCCGCCGACAGCTCTCCGCGGTCCACCTGATGGCCGGCACCCGGTTGGCCAAGGCCGGCGACTCCGCCGCGGCCCAGGCCTCGCTCAAGCTGGCCATCCGCTTCGATCCCCAGAACCAGGCCGCCAAGGCCGAGCTGTCGCGGCTGGGGGCCGCCCCTGCCCCGAAGCCCAACCGCCAGGCCATCGACGCCGCCTTCGGCGACTGACCACCGGCGCAACGCGTCGAAAATGTAGCCTGTCCCCTTTTCTGGCGGCGTGCGTCAGACACGACAACGCCCCGGTCCTTTGCAGGAGCGGGGCGCGGTCTTGCGGGGCTGGAAGGCCGACTAGGCCTTGGAGTCCGGAGCCAGGTTGAAGATCTTCTTCAGATCGGACTCGATCTCGTCCTCGGTGCAGCCCTTGGCCAGGGACAGCTCCTTGATCAGCAGGGAGCGCGCGGTGTCCAGCATCTTGCGCTCGCCGAAGGAGAGGTCCTTGTCGCCCTTGAGCAGGTAGAGGTCGCGCAGCACCTCCGCGATCTCGAAGACCGAGCCGGTCTTGATCTTCTCCATGTACTCCCGGTACCGACGGTTCCAGGTGGTGGAGTCGACCGAGATGTCCTTCTCCCGGAGGATGGCATAGACCTGCTTCACGTCGTCTTCGCTGATGATCTCGCGCAGACCGACGGAGCCGACCTTGTTGATCGGGATCATGATCCGCATCCCGTTCTCGAGGATCCGGAGCACGTAGAACGACTGGCGCTGACCCGCGACTTCGGTGTGCTCAATGCCCATGACTTCGCCGACGCCCTGGCCTGGGTAAACCGCCTTGTCGCCCGTTTTGAAGCTGGTCTGCACTCGAACTGCCTCCTTGAAAATCCAGCCCCGAAAGGCCGGCTACTGCGGAGAGGGGTGGGATAACTACCACATTTGCCGCGTTGAATCAAACCGACCGGGTTGACCCGCACAAGTGGGTGCAAGTAGGTTCGGTGGTTCCGGGGAGTTGTGGAGTTGGCGGGAGGGGGGATGGACCATGGATCGCAGCTCCTGGGGTGACCTGGCGCGGCGCCCCCTCTTGTTCCCGGCGGCAATGCTGGCCGCGGGTGCCTACCTCTCTGCGGAAACGGGCCAGAATCCGGCGAAATTCCTCGTCCCGGCATTGATCCTGGGGACCTGGTCGGTGGTGGGGCAGCACCGCACCGGCGCCCACCTCTGTCTGCTCCTGGGGTGTCTGCTCACCGGGCTTTCCCTTGGGACGTGGCAGGCCCGGACGGTGGTTCCGTTCGATCCTCTGGACCGGAAGGTGACCGTGGAGGGCGAGGTGGAGGAGGTCCTGGCCTTCTCCGACGGGCTCCGGTTGCGGCTGGCGGTGGGACGGATGGACTCGCAACCCGCCCGGTTCCGGGCCCTGCTGTACGCCGACGCGGGTGGGCCGCGACTCCATCCCGGCCAGCGGGTGCTGGTGGAGACCTCGCTGCGGCCGGGGACCCCCGCCGCCAACCCCGGTCAGTACGACCTCCACCGGCCCCGGCTCCGACGGGGGGTGCGCTACCAGGGGGGCTTCAAGCCGGAGCGACTGGTGGTGCTCTCCCCTCCCTCTGGCTGGCGGCTGTGGCTGGAGCGGACCCACCGCGGCCTGGAGGTGCGCACCCGGGAGCTGGCCCCCTCCCCCGAGGCCGCGGCGCTGTTCCTGACCCTGGCCGCCGGGCTGCGCACGGAGCTCTCGGCGGAGGCGGAGGAGACCTTTGCCCGCAGCGGACTGGCGCACGTGCTCAGCGTCAGCGGGCTGCACGTGGCGGCGCTGGCCCTGCTGCTGGTGTGGCTGACCCGGCGGCTGGCGGTGCTCTTGTTCCGGCGGGTGCGCAGCTTCGATCTGCGCCGTCCCTCGGCGGTGGCCTCGATTCCGCTGGTCTGGGCGTACGTGGCCTTCACCGGCTGGCAACCCCCGGCGGTCCGCTCGGCGGTGATGGCCAGCGCGTTTCTGGTGGCGATGGCGGGGCAGCGACGGGCGGACGCGCTCAACAGCCTGGCGGTGGCGGCGCTGGCGGTGGGGATGGTGGATCCGGCGGCGGTGGGCGATCTGTCGATGCAGCTGTCCTTCGTGGCGGTGCTCTCCCTGGTGCTGCTGGCGCCGGCGATCCGGGCGGTGATCCCGGTGGACCCGCCCCAGCCCTCGGCCACCCAGCGCGGGCGCTACTGGCTGCAGCGGGTGCGAGAGACGGTGCTGATCACCCTGGCGGCCAGCGTGGCGGTCTCCCTGGCCACCCTGCCGCTGACCGCCTCCAGCTTCCACCGGGTCTCCCTGGCGGGGCTGGTGGCCAACGTGGTGGCGCTGCCGCTGTGCTCGGTGCTCACCGGCCTGGCGGCGGCGGCCGCGGCGGTGGCCTCCCTGGATCTGACCCTGGCCTCGCCGCTGCTGTGGCTGGGAACCTACGCCTCGGAGCTGCTGCTGCGGGTGGGGCAGCTGTTCGCCCGGGCGCCGCTGGCCGCCCTGCCCCTCCCCTCCTTCGGGGCCGCCGCCGCCGCCTTGTTCTTCCTGGGACTGGGAACCTTCGCCCTGGCCCGCGGACGGTGGCGGTGGATCTCGCTGGGGACACCGCTGGGGCTGGCGCTGGCGCTCTCCCCCCTGCTGCCGAGGACGGGGCTGGAGGTGACCTTCCTGGCGGTGGGGCACGGGGATGCGATCGTGGTCTCCTCCCGCGGGCGCCACGCGCTGATCGACGGCGGGGGCAGCCCTCGCGGCGCGGACACCGGGCAGCGCTTCGTGCTCCCGTTCCTGCGCGACCGGGGGATCAACGCCCTGGAGCTGGCGGTGCTCTCCCATCCCCACGCGGATCATGCGCTGGGGCTGGCCTCCACCCTGGCCGAGCTCCCCACCCGCCGGGTGTGGCTCCCCGCTGGGGCGGAGGAGGACACCCTGGCCTTCCGGGTGGCCACCGCCAACGCCCTGGCCCAGGTGGAGTGGGTGGAGGGGGGGCACCCTCCGCTGACGCTGGGGGAGGCGACGATCCGGGTGCTGGGTCCTCCGGCGGATCGTTCGCTGCTGGAGGGGACCAACGATCGCAGCGTGGTGCTGGAGATCCACCACCGCGACCAGGTGTTCCTGCTCACCGGGGACATCGAGGCCGCGGCCGAGGAGCAGCTGCGCCCGGGCCCGGTGACCGTGCTCAAGGCCGCGCACCACGGCTCGCGGACCTCCAGCACCGAGGCCTTCCTGGCCGCGGCCCGCCCGCGCTACGTGGTGTTCTGCGTGGCCGCCCACAGCCGGTTCGGGTTTCCCCATCCGGAGGTGGTGCAGCGCGCCCAGGCCCTGGGGGCCCGCTGTCTTCGCACCGACCAGCTGGGGGCGATCACCTTCCGCAGTGACGAGGACGGGCTGAGCCTGACCAGCTACCGGGCAGGCGACCTCGACGGGGAGGGACCGCTTCCCTTGCCGGAGGAGGACGGGCTCCGCATCGTTTCCGGGCCATGATTCCCGAAGAGATCGATCAGCAGGCGTTGGTGGAGGAGCTCAAGACCCTGCTGCCGGGAGGCCCGGTGGGCTATCTGCGCGGCAAGGCGATGATGCGAGATGCCCTGGTGGACCGGAAGCGGATCTCCCAGATGGAGGCCGAGGAGCTGATCGACACCCTGGAGAGCAACGGGTACCTGCACTTCCTGGGCGACCCCTCGCAGCGGTCGGTGGCGGACTCTCCCTGGGAGATCAACTCCCACGACGAGACCTAGCTAGTCGAAGATCAGCCAGCCAAAGCGCGGCAGGTGGTGGAAGTCGCCCACCTGCAGGGGAGAGAAGGCCATCCCCTCCACTTTTTTGCGCCCATGCGCCTCCAGCCGGTAGAGGTTGAAGCGCCAGCGGTCCCCCTTCACCGGCGGGATCCGGGGCACCGAGGCCAGGTTCGCGTAGGGGATCCGCAGCTCCACGCTCCAGCCCTGGTCCTGATCGCCGTCCTCGTCCAGCGTGCCGCGCACCTTGACCGCGCTCACCGCGCCCGAGGACCAAAGCATCCCCTTCTCCAGATCCTTGCGGCGCTCGGCGAAGAAGGCGTCGAAGAGCACGTTGTGCGGTGAGACCTGCAGCTCGTTGTAGGTCCGCCCGTCGCCGTCGGCGTCCAGGAAGATCTCCACCGCCTCCTGGGTGTAGATGGGATCGTCCCGCTGGCGGAAGGTTCCCCAGGCGTCCGGATCGTCCGAATCGAAGGCCACGTAGAGGTTCGCGTCGTCCCAGGTGAGCCGGGCCCGGGTGGTCAACGACGCCTTGCGCCCATCGAAGCTGCCCACCAGCAGCACCTCCGGCGCCGCGGACCAGGCGGCGTCGTCCAGCACCCCGTCGATCCGCGGAGGTTGGGCGGCCCGCGGGGCCCGGTACTCCGGCAGGCTGGGCGCCCCGGCCCCCAGGGTGGGCCCCAGCATCCGCTGGTTTCCATCCTGGGCACCTGGCTGATCCACCGGGAGCCGGCTGTCCCCGGCCCAGAAACCCAGCAACAGCCGGGCGCGGGTGACCCCGGGAGGCAACGCCACCTGATGGACGTCCTCCACCACCTTGCCCACCGGGAAGCGCCCCAGCGGCATCGCGCCCTCCTGGATCTCGTGATCGGCGTTGGTCAGCATCTGGCCGGTGTCCGGATCCACCAGGTGGACGAAGAACCCGAAGCCACCGGGAGGGGCGGACTCGGCGCGGAAGTAGTGGGCCACGGTGATCGGCCGTCCCGGCTGGACCGCGAACACCTTGCTGCCCAGGTAGCGCACCGCCCCGTTGCCCCAGGTGCCGCCGCTTTGGAAGGTGAGGTCGGCGGGGGGAGCGTCCAGCACCCGGGCCGCCGCGGTGGGGGGAGGAAGCGCCGGGGTCCTGGGCTTGGGACCAGCCTGCTCATCACGGCAGGCGAAAAGCAGCAGTGCGGCGGCGAGGACCACGGAAGAGAGGCGCATCGGCGGAGCATGCTACGCGAGCAGGAGGACCGGACCGCGCGCGAAGTTCCGTGCCCTGCGGACGAGGAGCGTCCGCGGTCCCGGCCCCTTCCCTCAATCCGCCGCTCCGGACAACGCCGTCCCCTTCGTGGGACCGGTCTTTGCCCCGGACCCGTGCAGTTTCGCAGGGTTCGCAGCGGCACCCCGGTTGCTCCTGCCAGCTGGTTGATGAAGCTCGAGATCGAACACGGTGGCGCGCGGACCCAGGTGGAGCTGCGCGATGGAATCTTCACCTTCGGCGGAGGTTCGACCGATCAGGTGCACCTCCCCGGAGTCAGCCCCGGCCAGCTGGCCACCCACATCGAGGGGGCGCAGGTGGTGGTGGAGGCGGGCGAACCGCTGGCCTTCGATGGGGTGCTCACCCCGCCCGGGGTCCGCCGGCTGTGGTTGCCCCAGGAGGTGATCGAGCTGGGGGAAGGGGTCCGGCTGCGGCGGCTGAGGGACGAGCCCCCCGGCCGCAAGGAGGGAACGGTGGCCCTCCTCCAGGGACTGTTCGGAGGAGAAGGCCAGCTGGAACCCCAGGAGGGCCCCACCCTCACCTGCCTGACCGGGCTGGACCTGGGGAGGGTGTTCCCGGTGGTGGATGGGATCACCGAGATTGGCCGGGGGGCCAAGGTGGGGCTGCGGATCCGGGACCGTTCGGTGTCCCGGCGGCATGCCCGGATCCTGCGCGAGCAGGGACGCACCCGGCTGGAGGATCTGGGTTCGCCCAACGGGGTGTTCGTGGGAGGCCGCAAGGCCAGCCGGCCCCGGACCCTCAAGGATGGGGACCTGATCGAGATCGGCACCGCGCTGCTCAAGTTCAGCTCGCCTTCTCCCCCGCCGGCGCCGGCGCCGGAACCGCAGGCGCCGGCGTTGCCCCCGGCGTCTCCCCCTGAGTCCGAGCTGGGGTCGGAGTGGAGCGTGCTGGTGGGCGCGCTGGTGCTGGCGGTGATCGGGGCGCTGATGACCTGGCGGTTGACCGGCTGAGCTACACCGGGGCCAGCCCGGCCCGCTCCACCAGCAGCTCCATCAACCGCCGGTGCTGCTGGAAGAAGCTGGTGAAGTGCACAAAGCGCTGGTTGACGCGCACCGCGTAGACGATCACCGGGCCGGGCAGCACGTCCACCTTGCGGATGTCGCTGAAGGAGAAGCGATGGGTGCGCACCATTCCGCGGAAGGTGACCCCGCCTGCGTCCACCAGCACCGCGCTGCGCCCGTAGTAGGCGACCGAGAGCGCGAAGAAGACCACGAAGAACACCGCGGAGAGGAAGGTCCTGAGCGGGACCTCCTCAAACTGCATCAGGTAGATCAGCACCCCCACCCACAGCAGGGTGGCGGAGGCCATCACCGCGGCAAACCACCGCCGGGGACGGAACACCTGCGCTTCGCTCTCCGGACCGGGGGCCATGCCTAAAAAGTAGTCCCGAGGACCCCTGGATGCCACGGGGGGCATTTCCCTACCTGCCGACCCCGCTACAGCTTCTCCAGCTTGCGGCGCGCATCGTCCTGGAGGGCGGGGCGGATGTCGGCTGCCTGGGATTCGATGTAGCGCTGGTAGTGCTCCCGCGCCTCCGGGACCCGGCCCAGGGCCCGGTAGGCCTCCGCCAGTCCGTACACCGGGGAGGCGGTGGCCGGGGCCAACCGGTGGGCGTACTGGTAGTCCAGCAGCGCCTCCCCGTAGCGCTTGAGGCCGATCAGGGCGCTGCCTCGGGCCACGTAGGCCACGGTCAGGGTGGGATCGTTCTGGATCGCGGTCCCCAGGGACTGCACCCCACCCTGGTAGTCACGGGCGGTCACCTGCTTGACGCCCGCCTCGTAGGCGACGCGGGCACGGTCGCGGGCGGCGTCGGCGACGGGACCGGCACCTGGAGCCTTGCCCTGCAGCGGAGGCGATCCGCCCCCCGCCTCCTGGGCCCGGCTCCGCGCCTTGGCGATGTTCTCCTCCGCGCTTTTGCGCACCGCCGGGTCGCTGCTCTGCGCGGCGGCCCGGTTCCAGTGGAGGGTGGCCTGGTCGAAGAACCCCAGCACCGCATACGCATTGGCCAGCTTGAAGTTGGCCTCCACGCTGGCGGTGTCGGCGTGCACCGCGTCCAGGTAGGCAAAGGCGGCCTCCCGGTAGCGACGTTCCTGCATCAGCCGGTCGCCGTCCGCAACCCTGCCCAGGGAGAGGGCCGGGGCCGGGACCAGCTCCGAGGAGATCGGCTGGGACCAGGCGGCGGGGGCGGCGATCAGCAGGGCCAGAAGGGCGGTCCCTTGGATCTTCGGCATCACGGGCAGGCTCCGCTTAATCAACCTTGCGGTCGATGATGGTGGTGATGCCCATACCGTAGCCGATGCAGAGGGTGACGGCACCGTAACGCAGGTCGCGGCGCTCCAGTTCATTGAGCAGGGTGCCGAGCAGGATGGCGCCGGTGGCCCCCAGCGGGTGACCGAGGGCGATCGCTCCGCCGTTGACGTTGATCCGGTCCAGCGGGATCCCCAGCTCCTGGCCCACCACGATCGGGACCGGGGCGAAGGCCTCGTTGATCTCCCACAGGTCGATGTCCTTCACCGACAGCCCGGCCTTCTTCAGCGCCTTCTGGGTGGAGGGGATGGGGCCGGTCAGCATCAGCACCGGGTCGGAGCCGGCCACCGCGGTGGCCACGATCCGGGCCCGGGCCTTGAGCCCCAGGGAGCGGGCCACAGAGGCGCTGGCCAGCAGCACCGCCGCCGCGCCGTCCACGATCCCCGACGAGTTGCCGGCGTGGATCATCCCGTCCGGCTTGAACACCGGGTTGAGCGCGGAGAGCGACTCCACGGTGGTGGAGGGGCGGTTGTGCTCGTCGGTGTCGAAGAGCCGGACCGCGCCGGTGCCGTCCTTGACCTCCATCGGCTCGATCTCGCGCTTGAAGCGGCCCTCGCGGATCGCCACCCCCGCCTTCTGCTGCGAGGCGGCGGCGAACTCATCCACCTGCCCGCGGGTCAGCTTCCACTTCTCGCAGATCAGCTCCGCGGAGAGGCCCTGGGGGACCAGGCCGGGGAAGCGCGCCAGCAGCGAGGCCGAGGCCGGACCGGTGCCCGGACCGTCGGCGTCCGAGCCCATCGGGACCCGGTTCATCGCCTCCACCCCGCCGCCGATTCCCAGGTCTGCCTGGCCGGACATGATCGCCATCGCCACTGCGTTGACCGCCTGCAGCCCCGAGCCGCAGAAGCGGTTCACGGTGTGCCCGGCCAGCTCGATCGGGAGGCCCGCCGCCAGGATCGCGCCGCGGGCGATGTTCAGCCCCTGCTCGCCCACCTGGGTCACGCAACCCACCGAGACGTCGTCCAGCAGCAGCGGGTCCACCCCGGTCCGCCGGACCGCGGCGTTGAGCACGTGCGCCAGCTGATCCACCGGGTGGGTCCCCACCAGGCTGCCCTTCTTCTTGCCGCGCGCGGTGCGGACTGCCTCGACGATCACTGCGGTGTGCGAATCGGACATGGGGACCTCGGCGAGAGCGCGAAAGAGGGGTGCGGGCGAAGGTATCCCGCAGGGTTGATTCCCGTGTCAATCGGGGTCACCCGGGGGAAGGAGACCCTTCCGACGGGAGGTCCGGTGGCGCCGGAGCAGGGCGACGGCGCAGGGAAGGACTCCCCCAGGAGTCCTCAGCGCCACGTCAGGCCGCGGCGGGCGCCTGGAAGAACTCGGCCAGGAAGGCCTCGAAGGAGGGCCAGGAGGCCTCCAGGGTTCCTTCCAGCAGCTGCTGATCCCGGCCCTCGAAGTCCACCCGGAGCACCTGGTTCGCCTCCGCGTCCAGCACCAGCACCTGGTTGTCCAGGACCTCGGTCAGCACCAGGAACTTCGGGAGCCACCCGTACTCCCGGCGGCAGGTCAGCGAGCTGTGCAGCACGGTGGGCGCGGCGGCCCCCACGTCCAGCAGGACGAAGGGGATGGTGGGGCTGGTGAACGGCCCCACGTAGCGGCGGTAGAAGTCGGCGAAGGCCTCGGGCACCGGGGTGCCCAGGGCGGCCAGGGACTCCTCCAGCCGGACCAGGTCCTTGCGTTGATAGGCGGGGTCGGCCAGCACCGTGCCCCGCTCGGGCGGTAGAGCGGACACCCTGGTTAACCGCGGAAGGGGTTCTCGATCAGGATGGTCTCGCCACGGTCCGCGCCGACCGAGACGCAGACCACCGGGACCCCACACAGCTCCTCCACCCGGCGCACGTAGCGCTTGGCGTTGGCGGGGAGGTCGTCGAACGTCCGCGCCCCCTCCAGCTTCTCTTCCCAGCCGGGCACCGTCTCGTAGATCGGCTTGACCCGCTCCAGCTCCTCGAAGTCGGAGGGCAGCTCGGTGATCTTCTTCCCGTCCAGCTCGTAGGCGGTGCAGATGCTGAGGGTCTTGAGCCCGGAGAGCACGTCCAGCTTGGTCAGGGCCAGGCCGGAGAGGCCGTTGACCCGGACCGCGAAGCGCAAGACCACCCCGTCCAGCCAACCGCAGCGGCGGGGCCGGCCGGTGGTGGCGCCGAACTCGTCGCCGACCTTGCGCAGCCGCTCACCGGTCTCGTCCGACAGCTCGGTGGGGAACGGTCCGCCGCCCACCCGGGTGGTGTAGGCCTTGGAGATCCCCAGCACCTTGTCGATGGCGGTGGGGCCCAGCCCGCAGCCGGTGGAGGCGTTGCCGGCCACGCAGTTGGAGGAGGTGACGAAAGGATAGGTGCCGTGATCCACGTCCAGCAGGGTCCCCTGCGCGCCCTCGAAGAGGATCCGGGCCCCCTTCTGGATCTGCGCGGTGAGGAACAGGGAGCTGTCGCCCACGTGCGGCCGCAGCCGCTCGCCCAGCGCGGCGAACTCGGTGACCAGCTGCTGGGTCTCCAGGGTGGGCGCCGGGACCTTGGCGGCCATCGCCAGCGAATGCATCTCGTCCAGGGCCGCGGGCAGCCGCTCGGAGATCCGGCGGTGGAGCCGCTCGGGGTTAAGCAGATCGCGGATCCGGATCCCGTGACGGGCGACCTTGTCCTCGTAGGCCGGACCGATCCCGCGCCCGGTGGTGCCGATGGCCGCGCCGCCGCGGACCTTCTCCCGCAGCGCGTCCAGCAGCTTGTGCCAGGGGAAGATCACGTGCGCGTTGGCGGAGATCAGCAGCTGGGCGTCGTCCTTGAGCAGCCCGCGCGCCTTGAGGGCGTCGATCTCGCTGACCAGCACCGCGGGGTCGACCACCACCCCGTTGCCGATCACGCAGCTCTTCCCCGCGTGGAGGATTCCCGACGGGATCAGGTGGAGCACGGTCTTCTGACCGTTCACCACCAGGGTATGGCCGGCGTTGTTGCCGCCCTGGAACCGCACGACCACCTGTGCGTGCTCCGTGAGCAGGTCAACGACCTTGCCCTTCCCCTCATCTCCCCACTGCGCCCCGATGACGACGACGTTCGGCATGTTGGCGGGCTTATAGCCCACGTCCCGCGCCATGACAGCGGGACCGGTAGCCACAGCCCAGCGAACGGCAGGTCGCCTGGGGGCGCCCTTCCCAGTCGCCCACGCGCAAATCACGCAAGAGCGACTCTCCCAGGGTGACCAGGCGGGCCTCCGCCCCCTCCGAGGCGGCGCTCTCCCTCAGGTCCGGCCCCGGCTGGGCCTCGCGGAGGAAGGCGATCCCGGTCCGGATCCGCACCCCGTCCTGGATGAACCCGCGCGCGGCCAGGGCATAGCAATCCAGCTGGAAGGCATAAGGCAGCAGGCCATCGCCGTGCCGGACGCTGGACTTGTAGTCGATGATCGTCGCCCCGCCGTCCTCATCCTCGAACAACAGGTCGATCTGCCCCTTGAGGTGGACACAGAGCCCCGAGGGCCCGGCCGGCAGCCGCAACAGGAAGGGCAGCTCGCGGTGGACCCGGGAGGGATCCGCCAGGGCCAGGGTCCGGCCAAAGGGCGTGCGCAAGAAGCCCTCCGCCCAGGTGACCACCTCCGCCCAGGGCTGCACCGAAGGATCCACGCCCTCGCTGCGCAGCAGCTCCTCCAAGTGCGCGTGCAGGACCCGCGGCTCCTGCAGGACCCGGGACAGCTCCACCCGCTCCAGCAGCCGGTGGGCCATGGTGCCGCGGCGGCGGGGATCCGGCCCGGGGGCCTCCTCTCCTCCGGAGGGCTCGTCGAACTCCACCGCGGCAAACGAGTCGGAGAGGCCGACCACGTGCGCGTAGTGGTAGCGGCGGGGACAGCGGCTGTAGTCCTGCAGGTGGGTGACCGGGAACACCGCGTTGCGGACCTGGGGCGCGGTGGGGTTCCGCACCCGCGCCAGGGCCTGCTCCACCCGCTCGGCGGCGTGGGGATCGCGGGGGGCGAAGTCGAAGGGCTGCTGCCGGGCCTTCTTCACCTCCTCCTCCTGGACGTCCTTGACCAGCCGGCGGATCTCCTCCGAGCCGGCGATCGGTTCGTCCAGCCAGGTCCACCAGGTCTTCTTGCGGGGAAGCGCGCAGCCGCTGAGCACCAGGTGCTCCCGGGCACGGGTCAACGCCACGTAGAGCAGCCGCCGACGTTCGGCCTCGTCGCGCCGGCCCAGCTCCCCGGACACCCGCTTGTGCCGGGGAGAGCTCTTCACGTCGCTCCAGCCGGGCACCCAGCCCTTGAGCGACAGGCCCTCCTCGCGATCGTAGAGCGCCCACTCGTTGGGGTTCTTGGGGGTGGCGTTGAGGTCCGGGACCACCACCACCGGCCACTCCAGACCCTTGGACTGGTGCACGGTGAGGATCTGGACCGCCCGTGGGTCGCCGGAGTCCAGCACGTCCGCCTGGGCCTCCCGCGGCTCGGTGTCCGCCAGGGCGCGCAGCTCCCGGGCAAAAGCGGAGAGGTCCCCGGAGCCGGCCTGGTCCCAGCGGGCCGCCAGCTCCAGCAGCTTCTCCACGTTGGCCAGGGCCTGCTCGGCGTAGGGAGTCCCGGCCAGGGAGACCCGGTAGCCGGTGCGGTCCAGGGCGATCAGCAACAGCACCCGCAGCCCCAACCGGTCGCGCTCGGCGCGCAGGTCGCGGTGCAGGGAGAGGAACGCGGAGACCTTGTTGGCCTCCTCCCCCGGCAGCCCGGCCTCGGCCAGGCCCCGGGAGAGCAGCGGCGGCAGCCGCAGCCGCTTGTTCGTGGAGAGCGCCAGCCGCAGCAAGGAGGCGTCGGTGATCCCCACCAGCGGGGAGCGCAGCACCGCGGCGAAGGAGAGCGCGTCGTCCGGATCGGCCACCACCGAAAGCAGCGAGGCCAGATCCAGCACCTCCTGGGCGCCGTAGAAGCCGCGGCCGCGGATCACCCGGTGGGGCACCCCGGCCCGGATCAGCGCCTGGCGGTAGCGTTCCAGGTGGGTGAAGCGCCGCAGCAGGATGGCGATGTCCCCGCCCCGCAGCGGCCCCCGGGTCCCGTCCCGGTGCTCGATCTCCGCCTTGCCGTCCAGCAGGCCGCGCAGCCGGCGCGCCACCGCCTCGGCGTCGAGGTCCAGGGTGGTCTCCTTGTCCTCGCCCTCCTCGTACACCAGCCGATCCACGCCCCACGGTCCGCGGGAGGTGGAGCGGTGCGGACGGAGGTCGTCGCCGGCGGGGTCGTAGACCACCTCGTAGCGGCGGCGTTCCGGGGGCAGCGCCATCACCTGGGCGAAGGTCCGGTTGAAGAACTCCAACAGGTGCGGGGTAGAGCGGCGGTTGACCTGGAGGAAGCCGCGCCGGCCGCCCTCGGCCTCGATCTTCAGCGCCAGCTCCTCGAACACCGAGACGTCCGCTCCCCGGAACTCGTAGATGGACTGCTTGCGGTCGCCCACCGCGCACAAAAAGCGCGGCTCCAGCGGAAGCCCCAGCACTCCCTCCGAGGTGGGGGGGACCTGGCGCGGGCCCTCCTGCCGCTGCTCGGAGAGCAGGGTCACGATCTCCAGCTGCAGCCGGTTGGTGTCCTGGAACTCGTCCACCAGCAGGGCACGGAAACGCTCCTGCACCTCCCGGCGGACCTCCGGGTGATCGCGGAGCAGATCCCGGGTGCGGATCAGCAGCGCGGAGAAATCCAGCGCGCCCCTCCGACGGAACTCCTGATCCAGCCGGGTGGACAGCCCGGCCAACAGGCCGCGGAAGGCCTGCTCGTGCTCCACCACCAGATAGGCGGCGTAGAGGCCGGGGAACTGGGCGTCCTTGTTCACCACCAGGGAACGGAACGGCGCCACCACGTCCTTGAGCTTGCCGGCCTTGGGCCAGTCGGTGGCGTCGGCCAGCGCCTTGAGCCGGGGCCAGTCCTCGCGGAAGGTCTCCAGCCGGGTCCGCTCCAGCAGTCGGGCCACCCCGGCCAGATGCGGCAGCAGCTCCGGACGGACCTGGGGGTGGGCCTGGGTGGCGGAGATCGCCTCCCGCACCTCCCGCAGCGCGGCCTGGAAGTTGGCCCGGGCCTCCTCGATGCGGGAGAGGGGGACGGTCTCCGGGGACACCCCCTCCTCGCGCACCTTCTGGAGCACGAAGATCAAGGCGTCCACCAGTCCCAGCGCGTAGCCCCCGCCGGTGAAGCGCAGCTCGCGGCACAGCTCGGAGACGTGGAGGTCCTGCTTCTCCAGGGCCTGGAGCACCACCCGCTCGGCGCAGTCGCGGATCAGCGACTGGGCGTCGCGCTCGTCCAGCAGCTCGAAGGAAGGGTCCACCCCGAAGCCGGCCGGGGCGCGCCGCAGCAACTGCACGCAGAGGGAGTGGAAGGTCCCGATCGCCGCCGCGCCCAGGTCGTCCCGGATCCGCCGCCACAGGTCGGAGGCCGGAAAGCCCCGGCCCAGCGCGGCGAAGGAGGTGCGCAGCTCCGGCTCCAGCCGGTCATTGGCCGCGGCGGCCAGGGCGTCCAGCCGCTCCCGCAACCGGGTGCGCAGCTCGCCGGCCGCCTTGTCGGTGAAGGTCATCAGGCACAGCTCGGCGGGACGCAGCGCCTCCCCGTCCCGGCGGGCGCCGCCCAGCAGGTGCAGACAGATGGTCACCAGGCTGTAGGTCTTGCCGGCGCCGGCGCCGGCCATCAGCGCCAGGTTCTCGTCCAGGTCCAGCCGCGGCGAGGCCCGCGAGGCCTCCACCTCCCTGCCCAGTCCACCGCTCACGTCGTCTCCTCCATCCGCCGCTCACTGACCCGGCACACCGCGCGGTACGAGCAGTACTCGCAGTCGTGGGGATGGGCGGGGAACTGCCCCTGCCGCAGCCCGGACACCAGCCGTCGCACCGCCGCGGGCAGGTTCTTGCCGCCCTCCTCCTCCACCCGGGCCTGGACCTCCGGGTCGGTGGAGAGGAGCTCATGGACCTGATCGTCACACTGCTTGGACAGCAGCCCCACGCTGCCGTCCTTCATCGACAGCCAGGCGGCCTGGACCGCGTCCGGACGGCCGGCGGCGCGCGCCGCGTACAGGTACAGCGGCAGCTGGAAGTCCTGGGTGAGGAACCGCTCCTTGACCTTGTTGGGGGTGACCGAGGACTTGTAGTCCACCACCGCCACGCTCCCATCCGGGCCGCGGTCCAGCCGGTCGATGGTCCCCTCCACGTGGATCGGCGGCTCGCCCTCCTCCGCGGGGAGGATCACCGTCCGCCAGGCGGGCGGAGACTCCGGCCGGCCAAATCTCAGCTCGGTCTCCGCGGGATCCATCCCGGAGAAGGGCACCCCGTGCAGCTCGTGGGACAGCACCCGGGCCACCATGAAGCGGGCGCGTTCCCGGCCCAGCTTCCACAGGGCCGGGTGGCCGGTGTGGTTGTGCTGCTCGGCGTGGAGGGTGCCCGCCTCCAGCGCCTGATCCAGCATCGCGTCCGGGATCTCCTCCACCGGACGGCCCAGCAGCCCCGCCTTGCGCACCGCGGGGATCAGCACCTCCAGCACCTTGTGCCAGAAGCTCCCCTCCCCCCGCTTGTCGATCTCCTCCCCCGGGGTCTCCGGCTCCTCCAGCCTCAGCACGTCGTGGAGGAACCCCTGGAAGGCGCAGTTGCCGAAGCGGTTGAGGCTGGAGGCGGACAGCGGCTTCTCCGGGCCGTAGCGGAACAGCTCCCGCAGCGGTTCGGCCAGGTCGTCGGTGCCCACCTGGCCGGTGTACGGCTTGGCCGGCCGCTGGTGATCGCCGAAGGCCAGCAGCCGCTCGCCTTCGATCCGCCCCACCGTCTCCGACTGGGAGAACCAGGGTTCGGGCTTGAAGGTCAGCTCCAGCAAGGAGCCAGCGGGGTCCGGCTGGGAGATCCGCAGCTCGCCGCGGGCGATGGCCTCGATCGCCACCCGGGCGCGGAGATCCTCTTCGGTGCGGACCTCGTGCAGGGGCGGGATCGGAAAGGGCGCCTGCGCCTGGACCTTGACCCCGCACACCCGGACCAGCTCGTCGATGAACGGGGAGGCCAGCTGCTCCTGCCCGCCGCTGGTGCGCGCGTAGGTGATGGTGGCCCCCTCCCGGGCGCAGGCCAGAGCCACGTAGAACAGCAGTCGATCCTCGGCCAACCGCCACGGCGCCCGCCCGTCCAGATCGCCGGTGGAGAGCCGGAACACCGGCCGGCCCACGGTGAGGTTGATCCGCCGGCGATCGTCATCCGAGAACAGCGGGTGGGGAGTGGCCCGTCCGGGGAACCGTCCGTCCACCACCCCCCCCAGGCAGAGGTGGGCAAAGGACCGTCCGGGCAGCTCGCGCACGTCCAGGATCCGCACCGCCCCGGTGCGGGGACCGGCGCCGGAGAGGTTGAAGTCGGCGGCCGCGTCATGCAACCAGCGGAAGAAGGTCCGGCGGCTCAGCTTGCGGTTGCCCGCCGCCGAGCTGCGCAGGGCCTCCCGGACCTCCTCCACCAGCGCCTGCAGCGACTCCAGCGCGGCCTGATCCCGCGCCATCGCCTGCAACGCCGCCCGCTCCAGCCGGGTGGCGTCCTCTCCCCGACGGGCCGGTTCGCGGACCGCCTCCACCAGGCCCAGCAGCTCCACCGTCCGCCACCAGCGCTCCAGGAACTCGGAGAGCGAGGTCTCCTCCGGCAGCCGGCTGCCGAGGGAGATCAGCCGTTCGCAGCACTGGGCCAGGGCGCGGGCGGCGGCGGCCTTCTTCGGTTCCCGCTCCTCGACCCGGGTGGCGAAGCGCTCCAGCCGCACCGCGTAGGCGCCCTTCGCCTCCTCCGCGCCCAGGCGGTTGTCGCGGACGCCGGCCGCCGCCAACAGGGTCCCCGCGCCATCGGGGCAGCCTTCGCTGACCCGCGGCGAATAGCGGCTGGTCAGCACCCGGGCCAGGTCGGCGGCCGGATAGCCCTCCTCCACCAGCAGGGGCAAGGAGAGCGCGGTGCGCCCGGCGGCGGTGGCGGTCAGGGGGACGCCGCGACGCAGCCGGGCCGGGATCCCCAGGCCGGCCAGCTCCTCGGCCACCGCCTCCGCCTCCTCGCCCAGCTCACGGAAGGCCACCGCGACTTCTTCCGGCGCGGCGCCCTGCTCCAGCCGGCTGGCCACCACCCGGGCCAGGGTCCGGGCCTCGGCGCGCGGCGAGGCCACGCTGAGCACCTCCACCGCGGTGCGCCCGACGGCGCCGTTCTCCGGCGGCCGCCGCGAGGAGAACAGGTACTGCCCCGCCAAAGCCAGGGGACGCCCCTCCCCCACCCAGTCGGTCTTGTGGGCCTCCACGTGGCGACACTCCTGCGCCGCCTTCTCGAAGGCGCCCAGGATCGGGTCCACCGCCATGTCCACGTCGGTGGCGCCGGCGCCGGGCAGCTCCAGCACAAAGCGGATCCCCTCCCGATCACAGCGGTGGGCCAGCGCCAGCAGCAGCGAGACCCGGGCCGGGGAGAGATCGTGGAGGTCCCGCAGCTCGATCCGGGTCACCCCCCGCAGCACCGAAGGGAGCGCGCCGCCCTCCAGGGTGGCCACCGCGGTCCGGAGCAGATCCTCCCGGTCCGCCAGCTGGGCGGTGGCCAGCCGCTGCTCGTAGGCAGCATAGAGGCGGGCCAGGTACTGCGAGCGGGAGAGCCGCGGGGCGGGCAGCTGCTCCACCGCATCGGCGAAGGCGGCGGGGGTGATCCCGTTGCCCTTGAGCTCGGAGATCACGTCCAGGGCCTCGCGGGCAAAGGCAGGTTCGCCCACGAAGTGACCAAAGGGGCCGGGCCCCAGCTCCTGGGCACACGACCACAGCACCACCCGGGAGGTGAGCGGCGGGCAGGGGCGGCGAGGGCCGAAGCCACCCAGCCCCAGCTTCTCGATCAGCTGGGTGAAGGTCAGGTACCCGGAGGCGTCCACGAAGCCAGACCCTTCGGCGGCGGCGCGCACCAGCGCCTCCTCCATCCGGTCACTGTCCGGCAATACCTGTAGCCCTCTCCCGGTCCCCATGACTGCCTAGTCTAGGCGGGGGTCCGACACGCGCTATCGTGCGTTTCCCATGATCGGAACCTTTGCCCTGGCGGTCGCGCTGTCGCTTGCCTCCTCCCCTGTCCACCAGGCCTCGTTCCAGGCCCGGCAGCTGGTGGTGGCCCAGACGGCGCCCGCCCCCGAGTTCTACGAACTGCGCCACAATTGGGTGGCCGACGGGGTGGTGACCGGAGTGGCCGGCGCCCTCTGGCTGGGGTCGGAGTTCCTGTTCAAGCACCAGCTGGCGCCCACCGAGTGCCGGCTGTTCTGCGAGCGGGGGCCGGACGGGGTGGGCACCGTGAACGCCTTTGACCTCCGCGCCCGGGAGGTGCGGTGGGCCCCGCAACACCAGAGCATCGCGGCCCGGATCAGCGACGCGATGATCTACCTGGTGCTGCCGGCGACGGTGGGCGGCCTGCAGTGGCACGCGGCAGGCTCGGCGGGCGCGGGGAGCCGGATCTGGACCGACTATCTGCTGATCCTGGAGTCGGCGGCGCTGGCCCAGGTGGCGAACCAGACGGTGAAGTTCCTGGTGGGACGGGAGCGGCCCTACGCCAACGCGATGACCCTGGAGGAGCGGCTGGCCAGCGGAGGCGAGGACGATGTGCTCTCCTTCTATTCGGGGCACGCCACCTTCTCCTTCGCGCTGACGGTGGCGGCGGGAACAGTGGCGCAGCTGCGCGGCTACAAGCACGCGTGGCTGCTGTGGGCAATCGCGGTGCCGCTGGCGGCCACCGTCCCCTACTTCCGGATGGCGGCGGACAAGCACTACCTGACCGACGTGCTGGTGGGTTCGCTGGTGGGCGCCGCCTTCGGGGTGGTGGTGCCGCTGCTGCACGGGCGAGATAACCAGGCCCCGGCGGGCGCGGTGTCCTTCGGGGCGGCCCCGGGCGGGATCTCGATCTCCGGGACGTTCTGAGGAGGCGCGCTCCGACCTCCGGAGCGCGCCGTTCCCTGCGAAGGCTAGAAGGCCTCTTCGGACAGCTCCATCAAGGACAGTTCGCTCTGCTGGACCTGCTCGCGCACCCGGACGATCTGGGTGAGGACGTTGCGGGCGAACCAGCGGGCCGACGCGATCTTGCCCTCGTAGAAGGCCTTCTCCTCGCCGGTGCTGGTGCCCAGCTTGCCCACCGCCACCGCGGCGTGGCGGATCAGCAGCCAGCCGATCACCACCTCGGCCACCGCGAACAGCAGCCGGTTGCCCTGCAGACCCACGTGGTAGACGGACTCGCCCATCTTCTCCATCAGGGCGTTGAGCGCGCCTTCCAGCTCGGACATCCCGGTCTGCAGGATCCGGCGCTCCTCGGCCAGGGCCACTCCGCCCTCCTGCTCCTCCACCGTCTTGCGGATCCGGCCCAGCAGGCCCTGCAGGGTCTCACCGCCGTCGCGGGCGATCTTCCGGAACAGGAGATCCTGCGCCTGGATGTGGGTGGTGCCCTCGTAGAGGGAGTCGATCTTCTGGTCCCGCATGTACTGCTCGATCGGGTAGTCCTGGAGGAAGCCGGAGCCGCCGAAGACCTGCAGCGAGACCCGGAGCAGGTCCGCCACCTTCTCCGAGGCGTAGCCCTTCACCAGCGGCAAGAGCAGGTCGTTGAGCTTGTCCAACGACTTGGCGCTGCCGGCGCCGTGGCCGCCCTCGATGTCCACCTGGTCCTGGATCCAGGCGGTGAACAGGGCAAGCGCGCGCAGCCCCTCGGCGTGCGCCTTCTGGGCCATCAGCATCTGCCGCACGTCGGGGTGGGCGATGATCCGGACCCGGGGAGAGTCCTTCTCCATCATCCGGGACATGTCCCCGCCCTGGACCCGCTCCTTCGCGTAGTCCAGCGAGTTGAGGTAGGCGGTGCTGAGGGTGGACATCGACTTCACGCCCACCGCCATGCGGGCCTGTTCGATCACCTGGAACATCTGGCGGATGCCGTCGTGCTTGTCGCCGACCAAGAAGCCGCGGCACTGGCCGACGTCGCCGTAGGTCATCTCGCAGGTGGCGGACCCCTTGAGGCCCATCTTCTTCTCGAGGTTGCTGCAGTACACCCCGTTGGGGCCGCCCAAAGAGCCGTCCTCGTTGACCCAGATCTTGGGGACGATGAACATCGACAGGCCCTTGGTGCCCGGGCCGGCGCCCTCGGGGCGGGCCAGCACCAGGTGGACGATGTTCTCCACCGCGTCGAAGTCACCGTTGGTGATGAACCGCTTCACCCCGGAGATCTCCCAGACGTCGCCCTCCAGCTGCTTGGCCTTGGTGCGCCCGGCGCCCACGTCGCTGCCGGCGTCGGCCTCGGTCAGCACCATCGCCCCGCCCCACTGGCGGTCGGTGATGCGGGGGACGAAGCGCGCCTTCTGCGAGGGGGAGGCCACCTTGTCGATCACCTTCGAGAGGATGGTCCCGAAGGGGTAGAAGGCCAGCGAGCCGTGCGCCCCGGCCAGCATCTCGAACAGACACCAGGCCACCGAGGGCGGCGCGCCGAACCCGCCCAGGTGCTCGGGCAGGTCGAACTTGTGCCACTCCCCGTCGAAGTACGCCCGCAGCGCCTTCTTCAGCGGCTCGGGGACGGTCACCTGGCCGTCGGCCTGACGCACCGGCGGGGCCTTGTCGGTGACGGCGAAGCTGGGGGCCAGCTCGTTCATCGCCACCTTCTCGAACTGCTCCAGCGCCGCCTGGGCGGTCTCCTGGGTCATCGACTGGAAGGGACCCTTCCCCAGGGTGGTGTTCCCCACGTCCAGGAACTCGAAGAGGTTGAAGCGGATGTCACGCAGGTTGCTGCGGTAGTGGTTCTCGCGGCTCAAGAGACGGCTCCAAAGTGGATGAGAGGCCGCGGAGTGTAGGCGGCACGTGGCACAGGATCGAGGTTAACCGGGAGGGGGTTGATTCGCTGGGCGAGAGGTCAGCTGGCGATCCGCGCCGGCGCCTCCCCGGCCGAGCTTCCCAGGGAGGGATCCTTGCGCAGCCGGGCCAGGCGCTTCTGCAGTTCCTGCAGCGACTCTTCGATCGCGTGGAGTTCCGCGTTGGCGGAGTGGGTCTCTCCGGCGGTGAGCTTCTCCGCCTCCTGATGGGCCTCGGTCATCCCGTTCATGATCACCCCGATGAAGAGGTTCAGGACGATCATCGTCGCGAGCAGGATGAAGGTGACGTAGTAGACGACCGCCGTCGCCGGCTGCGCCAACGGCTGGGTGCACAGCGCCTGCATCTCGCTGTACCCGTAGACGTCGCAGCCGCGCATCGCGGTGTAGAGCAATTCGGTCCAGCCCTCCAGGGTCACCACCCGGAACAAGGAGAGGGTGCTGGTCTGCAGGGTGCCGAAGTACACCGGGTCGTTTCCGCCGAAGAGGAAGGTCCCGGCCACCGCGTACATGTAGAAGACCAGGGCCAGCAGCAGGGAGACGTAGCCCATGCTGGGGATGCTCTTGATCAGCGCCGAGACCAGCAGCTGCAGCCGGGGCAAGGCGCGCACCAGCCGCAAGACCCGGAACAGCCGCACCAGCCGCAACACCACCAGGTGCTGGCCGCCAAACGGCAGCAGCGAGGCGGCCACGATCAGGAAGTCGAACACGTTCCAGGCGTCGCGGAAGTAGTTCCACGGCTTTCTGCCTTCCGCGCCCAGCTTGACGGCGATCTCCAGCACGAACACCGCCAGGATCACCCGGTCCAGGATCTCCAGCGTCCCGTGATGGCGGGCCACCAGATGCGGGTAGGTCTCGATGCCCACCAGCACCCCCGCGAAGACGATCGCGGCGGTGACCAGATGGTGGAAGCGGGGGGAGTCGGCGAGGGAACGAAGCACCGGCGCAGGGTAGAGAACGGGGCGGGGCGGGCGCAATCGGGCTGTGCGCACGCAGGGAAAGCGAGCGGGCAGGCGCCAGGGTTCAGGGAAGGGGCAACCTAGGGCGAAGCCTTGGCATTCATCGGCTCCAGGCCGGAGAGGAGCCTTCGGGCATCTCCCACGATGATGTGGCCCTCATCGAACTCCGTCAGGGCGGCGTCGACGACGGCCTGTGCGGTGGTCCGCGCGTCCTCGCGACGCCCCAACGCTTGCTGGGCCTGGGCGACGACGAGCTGCGCGGTGAGCAGATCCCGATAGGTCCTGGTCTTGGAGCTGTACCCCTTCACCGCCTGCTCTGCCAGGAGCAGCGCCTTTGCCGCCTGACCGCGCCTCAGCAGGACCGTCGCCTTCCCTCGCAAGGTATTGATCCGCACGTTGCTTCCGTCGTCTTTGGCGGTGGCCAGCACCTGATCGAAAATGTCCTCGGCCTGCTGATCCGCTCCCTTCGCCAGGTAGACGAAACCGCGCAGCGCGCTGATCTCCACCAGAACCGGATCGCCCGCCTTGTGGAGCTTGGCCGCGATCGCTTCGGCGCGGTCCATGGCCACCAGCGCGTCATCGTAGCGCCGCTGTTCCCGGGCAATCTCCCCCAGGCCCACCCACGCGGCGCAGGCATTGATGCTCTCACCGTCGACTTCCAACAGCTCGGAGAAGAACTTCTCCGCAGCCGGGTAGTCGCCCAGGTTGAAGGCGCTCAGCCCGCAGCCCCAGAGCGGGTAGAGCGACAACGGGTGCTTGATTCCCAGCTTCCGCCGCGCGGTCGCCAGGGTCTCCTCGAAGCGGACCTTGGCCTCCCGGTATTGCCCCAGGGACGACAGGGACAAGGCGATGTTGAAACTGGGCGCGATGGTCCGCGCGTCCACGTCCCCCGCCTGCTCTCGGAGGATCTCCTTCGATTGGTGGAAGTACCTGGAGGCCTTCCGGAAGTCGTTCCTCCAGATCTCGATCCCACCTCGCACGTGGGGGATCGCCACGCTGACGTCCGGGTCGCGGGCACGGGCGTTCGCCCCTTCGGCCAGGTCGGTCCACTCCATGGCGATGTCGAAGCGGCGGAGGCCGGTGAACACCAGTGCGCGCTGCACAGTCACCCGCGCCAGCACCTCCTCGTGGCCCACCGCAAGCGCATCCACCAGGGAGGCCACCAGCTGCTTCTCCGCCTCATCGTATTTGGACCGTCTCATCAGGGAGGTTCCCAACCAGAGCCGGGTTTCAGCGCGCAGCGGGACGTGCCCCGTCGCCGCCGCGGCCTCGTCTGCCGCCAGCGCCACCTTCTCTGCTTCGGGGTAACGGCCAGCCTCGTTCAGCATGCGGACGCGGCCCAGCTCAGAGCGGATGCGCGCTACCTCTGCCGCTGCCTCCGGATCCTCGGGCGGCGGCAGACGCGCTGTCAGCCGTGCCACGTCGGAGCAGGTGGCCAGTGAGGGCAGTCCGTCCAGCGTCTGCATCGCCTTTCCCACCAGGGGGGCGTCGGCGTTGGCAAACAGCTCGGTGGTGGCGGACACCGCGGCGAGGCGCTCCTGCAAACAGGTCATCCGCAACGTCAACAGCTGATCCGACTGCTCCCCTCGCACCCGGGTGGCGAGGCACGCGTCGTGGTGGGTCTGCGCCCACCTGGTGGTGTACCGATCCAGCGCTGCGGCGCCCAGACGGAAGGTGTCCTCCGCGAAGGGCAGCCTGGTCGCCAGGAACGCCGCCTCCATCCGTTGCCGGAGCTGCGGGTCCCACACTCCCGCGAGCTTGGCCTCCGACCCCGTGCACAGCTGGGCCCGGGCGCGCGCCGATTGCACGCTCAGCAGCACCACCACCCCGATGGCCGCTGCCACTCCAGCGATCGCCAGCCCGCGGTTCCGCGTCTGCGAAGGGTCCTTCCCCAGCGCCTGCGACACGCTCCGCATCGACGCAAAGCGCTGCGCCGCCTCCGACGCCAGCGCACGGGTCACCACCCGGTGCACCCACTGTGGAACATGGGCGCCCGCGGGCGGCGGCCGCAGCTCACCCCGCTTGGCCGCCGCGAACCGCTCGTTGGGCGCATTCCCGGCGAACGGGTGCTGTCCGTACAGCGCCTCGTACAGGGCCACCCCGAAGCTGAACTGGTCCGTCCGCTCACCGGCGGGGACTCCGTCCAGCAGCTCGGGCGCCATGTACCGCGGGGTCCCCACCACCCGTCCCTGGAGGGTGACCGACTCCCGCAGCGAATTGCCTCCGCCCAGCGCAACCTCGGACAGCTGCGACAGGGTGGTTGACTGCGACGGGGTCGGGCCCTCCTCCGCCGCCAGCCGCGCGATCCCAAAGTCGGTCACCCGGGTGCGCCCATCCCGGCCCACCAGCACGTTGTCTGGCTTGAAGTCCCGGTGCACCAGCTTCGCGTCGTGCGCCGCCGCCAGCCCCTCCGCCGCCGCGCGGTAGACGGCCACCACCTCCCGCCAGCTCTTCTTCGGTGCGGCCTTGCTCCACTCGCGGGCGGTGGTGCCCTCCACCAGCTCCATCACCACGCAGACGCGCTTCTCCAACACCACCACGTCGTGCACCGCCACCACGTTCGGGTGGGAGAGGCGGGCCATCGCCTGCGCTTCGCGGACCAGCCTCGTGGCTCCTTCCGAACTCCCCTCCTCCCCTCCGTCATGCAACACCTTCAGCGCCACCGCCCGGTCCAGCTCCTTGTCGTAGGCCCGGAACACCACCCCCATCCCGCCCTTCCCCAGCACCTCCAGGATGACGTACCGCCCCAGGTCCGTGCCGGGCGGCCACTGCAGGGTCTTCTCCTCCTGCGCCGTCTTCCACAGCGGCGCGGCCGACAGCGCGCCCGTCTGCTGCTGTCCGGTGTCGTTCTCGGGTCCGCGCAAGACCGTCGCGTAGCAGGTGGCGCACGTCAGCAAGTGCTTCTCCACCCGCGTGGAGTCTTCCGCCGGCAGCTCCTTGCGCGAAAGCAGACCCAGCTCTTGCTCTGACGGGCAGTTCTCCATCGTGGAAGCAAAGACCACCTGCCCTCTGCCGAGCAAGATGTCGGACTTCACCCACAGGGTCTCTACCGCCTCAGCGGCCGGGAGCCTCAGCGATGCTTGAGGGCATGCCCCCCGAAGCGATGGCGCAGGGTGGCCAGCAACCGGTCCCCGAAGTTGCGGTCCTGTCGGGAGCGGAAGCGGGCGAACAGGGACTGGGCGATCACCGGCGCCGGCACTGCCAACTCCACCGCGGCGTCCACCGTCCACCGGCCCTCTCCGGTGTCCTCCACCCAGGGCTGGGCGTGGTCCAGCCGCGGATCGTCCTTCAAGGCCGCCTCCGCCAACTCCAGCAGCCAGGAACGCACCACGCTGCCGCGGTTCCACAGCCCGGCCACCTCCTCCAGCCGGAACTGGAAGGGCGAGGCTTCGAGCAGCGCGAAGCCCTCTGCGTACGCCTGCATCAGCCCGTATTCGATGCCGTTGTGGACCATCTTGCAGAAGTGCCCCGCCCCGCTGGCGCCGACGTGCCGGTAGCCATCGACAGGGGCCAGGGTCCGCAGCGCCGGCTCCAACCGGGCGAAGGCCTCCGCCGGGCCGCCCACCATCAGGCAGTAGCCCTCCTTCCGGCCCCAGATCCCGCCGCTGGTCCCGGCGTCCAGCAGGTGGAAGCCCCGCTCCGCCAGCGCCTTGGCGCGACGGACCGAGTCCTTGTAGTGGGAGTTGCCGCCATCCACGAACACGTCTCCGGGCGTTCCCAGCCGGGTCAGGATCTCCAGGGTCTCGTCCACCGGGGCTCCGGCGGGGACCATCAGCCACACCACCCGGGGCGGAGGCAGGGCCGCCATCAGCGCCTCCAGCGACGCTGCGCCCACCGCCCCGGAAGAGGCGGTTTGCTCCACCGCGGGCGGGCTGCGGTCCCACACCACCACCCGGTGGTCACCCTGCTCCTGCAGGCGGAGGACCATGTTCCCGCCCATCTTTCCCAGTCCCACAAAGCCGATCTGCATCCCCGTCTCCTCCGATGGCTCAGCGTGGTTCGATCACCTGCCGGTACAGCGCCCGTTGTCGCTCGCCCGCGGCGAGGTAGCTCTGATGGCTCCGGGGATCCGCCGCGTAGCGGGCACCGTCGGGCGGAGGGACCGCCTCCAGTCCCCCCGGAAGCAGGCCCAGTCGTTCCAGGGCGAACAGCGCCGCTCCCCGGCTGGAGGCCTCGCGCTCGGCGGAGGCGATCAGCTCCCGCCCCAGGGCATCGGCCATGATCTGCAGCCAGGCGGGTGAGGACAGCAGTCCCCCTCCAGTGGCCACCACCTGCTCGACTCCGGGCACCGCCTCGCTCAGGCGCAGCTCCAGCTCCATGCAGCGCAGCGCGACTCCCTCCAGGGCGGCGCGCGCGATCTCGATCGCCGAGGTGTGGAGTCCCAGCCCGGAGATCGCCCCGTGGGCATCCCCCGCCCAGCTGGGGCTGCGCTCCCCACCCCACAGCGGCAGCAGGGTCAGTCCGTGGGCATCGGGCGGCAGCAGGGACAGGGCGCGCTCCAGCTCGGCGCCCTCCGGCAGTCGCAGGGTGGTCCGGAGCCAGGAGAAGAGGTTTCCTCCGTCGTTCATCGAGCCGCCCAGACACAGCCGCTGCCGGTCCAGGCGATAGCCCCACACGCCCCAGGGGATCACCACCTTCGGCGTCCGCCACAGCACCCGCAACGCCACCGAGGTGCCCACCATCAGCGCCGCCCGCGAGGCGGTGGTGCAGCCGGCCCCCACGTTGCTGGCGGCCCCGTCTCCCAGACACGGCAGCCAGGGGAGAGAGGCCAGCGGGGGCCAGCGCTCGCGCCAGGGGGTGCGCAGTCCAGAGAGCACCTCCCCTTCTCCGGCCAGCCTCGGCAGCTGCCTTCGCCGCACCCCACTGGCGGAGAGCACCTCCTCGTCCCAGTCGCAGCGATGCTGATCGAATAGCCCCGTCGCCGAGGCCATGGAGACCGAGATCGGCGCCTCGCCGAAGAGGCGCTCCAGGAGGAACTCGGAGAAGGAGACCCAGCGGTGCACCGGCGCCTCACGAAGCCAGCGCAGCTTGGCGGGCAGATAGCTGGCGTGGAGCACGCAGCCGGTGCGGGCATGAACCTGCCGCTCGTCCAGCTCCATGCGCAGCCTCGCCGCCGCGTGGTGGGCGCGGCCGTCCATCCACAGATAGATCGGGGTGCACGGTTCGCCCGCCTCATCCAACCCCAGCAGCGAGTGCCAGAAGGCGGCGCTGGCGACGCAAACCAGCTCCTCTGCTCGAGGACCGGCCTGGCGCAAGGTCGCGTCGATCAGCTCGGTCACCACCCGGAATAGCGCCTCGGGATCCAGGGTCGCGCCGCCCTCTGCGCTGAGCGTCGGTTCGTAGCGCCGGACGCCGGCGCCCCAGTCCTGCCGCGCACCAGCGACGTCGTAGATGGCAGTCCTCGCCGAGGACGTTCCGACGTCGAGGGTGAGGATCAGCGGGCCGTGGGGCACGGTTCAAAGGTAAGCACCCCCGTGACGCTGCCTCCCCCATCGGACGCGCCGGGGATTGCCAGCACGCCTGTCGCCAGGCGGGCGGGCAGCGCACACCCTCTTGTCATGATGCGCAGTCGTGCCTTCTGGCTGTTGCTGGCCCTCGCCGGGATGGCGGTGGGTCAGCGCCCTGCCCCGTCGGGCGGCGCGGTCTACCGCTGCCAGGTGATCGGCACGGTCGACGAAGGCATCGCCAGCTATCTGCAGGACTGCGTGGAGCGAGCAGAGACCGCCCAGCGGCCATTGCTGGTCCAGGTGGACACTCCCGGAGGTTCGCTGGAGGCCACCCGGAAGATCGTCCGGACGTTCCTGGGAGCCGAAATCCCGGTCCTGGCCTGGGTGGGCCCCGGTGGCGCCCGGGCAGCCAGCGCCGGGCTGCTGGTGGTGATGGCGGCCCACCACGCCTCGATGGCCCCTGCCACCCACCTGGGCGCGGCCACCCCGGTGTCGCCGCTGGGAGGCGGGAACCCTCCGGAGACGATGGAGCGGAAGGTGCTCAACGACACGGTGGCCTTCGCGCGGATGATCGCCGAGCAGCGCGGGCGCAACGTGGACTGGGCGGAGCGCGCGGTCACCGAAGCGGCCACCGCTACCGCCGAGGAGGCCCGACGCCTGGGGGTGGTGGACTCGGTCAGCACCACCGGGGAGGCCCTGCTGGCCACCCTGGCCGGACAGCGGGTGGGCAACGCGGTGATTCCGGCGCACCCCGGGATCGAGACCCTGCGGCCCACCGCCTCGCAGCGGTTGATGCACGCCCTGTCCAATCCGGCGCTGGCATTTCTATTGGTGCTGATCGGAGGGATCGGGCTGGCGATGGAGCTGAGCCACCCGGGGTTGATCGTCCCCGGGGCGATCGGGATGGCCGCGTTGGTGCTGGCGATGATGGCCTTCTCCGCCCTCCCGGTGGCCGCGGGAGCGGTGATCCTGCTGGTGCTGGCGGTGGGGTTGATCGTGGCGGAGCTGTTCGTGGCCAGTGGGCTGTTGGGTGGCGCCGGAGCGCTGCTGGCGGCGCTGGCCGGGGTGCTGTTGATCGACCGGGTGGATCCGGAGTGGTTCGTGGAGCCGGGCTTCGGGCTGCCGCTGCGGATGGTGCTCCCCACCGCGGCGCTGACTGCGCTGGCGGCGGTGCTGCTGGCGCGGCGGGTGCGCAGCTCGCAGCGGCTCCCGGAACGGGTCGGGCCGGCCGGGCTGATCGGTGAAGTGGGGCGGACGGTGGAGGAGATCGGTCCCGCCCACCCCGGCGAGGTGTTCGTCCATGGCGAGCTGTGGCGCGGGGAGGCGGAGCGACCGATCCCCTCCGGGCGCCGGGTGGCGGTGCGGGCGGTACAGGGACTGACGCTGAAGTTGGAGGAGGTGACGTGATGGACCTGATCTCGCTTGCGGGTTGGGGGATCCCGCTCTTCGTCGCCCTCCTGGTGTTCGCCAGCGGAGTGCGGGTGATCCAGGAGTATCAGTCCGGGGTGGTGTTCCGGCTGGGGCGCTACATCGGGCTGCGCCACGCTGGCTTCCGCTGGATCATCCCGGTGGTGGAGCGGATGGTGATCCTGGACCTGCGCACAGTCACCCGCGACGTCCCGCCCCAGGATGTGATCACCCGGGACAACGTCACGGTGAAGGTCAACGCGGTGGTCTACTTCCGGGTGATCCACGCGGACAAGGCGGTGCTGGAGGTGGAGCACTTCGAGTACGCCACCTCCCAGCTGGCCCAGACCACCCTGCGCTCGGTGGTGGGCCAGGTGGAGCTGGACGACCTGCTGGCCAACCGCGACCGGGTGAACAAGAAGATCCAGACCTCGCTGGATGCGGACACCGATCCCTGGGGGATCAAGGTCTCCAAGGTGGAGATCAAGCACGTGGACATCCCCTCCAACATGCAGCGGGCGATCGCCCGTCAGGCGGAGGCGGAGCGCGAACGGCGGGCGAAGGTGATCGCCGCGGAGGGCGAGCTGCAGGCCTCGGTCAAGCTGGGCCAGGCGGCGGAGATCCTGGCCCGGAATCCCTCTTCGCTGCAGCTGCGCTACCTGCAGACGCTGGTGGAGATCACCGGCGGCGGCAACCACACCATCCTTCCCATCCCGCTGGATCTGCTTCGACAGATGGGCGGAGTGCTGCGGTCGATTCCGCAGGGCGAGACGGAGCCGGCGACGGAACAGCCGGAGGAGGAAGGCACCCTTCAGCAGTGACGCAATGAGAACCCTGCAAAGGCCTCGGACCTCGATGGCTCGATTTCATGCAGGGTTCGTCCAACCGGGCGGCGGCGACCGCCGAGGAAGCCAAAGGACGGAGCGGGCTTCAGCCGCCTTCCTCGGTCGACGAGGGACACGGGGCTGGTGCGGGCAGCGCATGGCGAGGCGGGTGCGCGCGCGCCGCCCCAACGGTCGCTACCGGGGGAAGGACGCCACGAACAGGTGCTTGGCGATCGGGGGCCTGCGGAGACTGGTCCTCAGCGCGGCTCTTCGCGCACCCGGAACGAGGTGGAGGCGAGCTGCGCCGCGTCCCGCTTCCGGTGGATGGTGATCGTGTTCTCGCCCAGCGTGGCCCGCAGCCGGCTGGTGTAGGGCGCCTCCAGCTCTTCGACCTGGGCCCCGTTCATGCGCACCACCAACCTGCCCTCGGAGGGCGGAGCCTGGATGCGCAGCGGGATCGTCTGATCCTCCAGTGGCAGATCCGGGAAGAGGAGGAACTCCGTCCCCCGGGGAGGGTAGAGAATCCGGGTCGCGTCTCCGGCAGCCAACGGGACGGAGGAGCACATCGCCGCCAGCCACGGTTGAGCGGCCAGTCCCTCCGCCCGGGCCCACTCGTAATACTCCGGTCCCAGGTCCAGCACCGTTCCTCCCGGCGACAGCTTCCGGCACTGGGCGGCCAGCTCGCGGGGCAGGTCGGCGTTGAGCGGGCGGTGCATCGCGCAGTGCTCCTGCGGCGCGGTGCCGGGGGCGAACACCTCCGCCATGTGGGAGGGACAGCTGGGGCCAGGCAGCGCGCCGGAGATCGGACAGATCGCCACCCGCTCCACCAGTCGCGGCTCGTAGAGCGGCGCGGCGGTGATCCCGCTCATCGCGCGGGCGAGGGTGCGGCGGTAGACCGGGCCGGCGCCGGTGATCCCGGAGACCTCCACCATCGGGGTCCCATCGAAGTTGCCGGCCCACACCGCCACGGTGCGCTCGCGGGTGTAACCCACCGTCCAATTGTCCGAGTACCCCTTGGAGGTCCCGGTCTTGGCCGCGGACGGGAACGGCAAGCGCAATGCGTTGTCCAGACCGAAGGCGCGGGCACGGGCGGAGGGGTCGGAGAGGATGTCGGTCAGCAGCGCCACCGCGGTGCGATCCGCGAAGCGACGGTCCTTCTCCCGCGCCGGCAGTGGCAGCTCCTGCCCCTGGGCATCTCGCGCAGAGAGCAGCACCTGCAGCGGTCGGACCACCCCGCCCCGGGCCAGTCCGGAGTAGGCGGTGGCCGCCTCCAGCAGCGAGACCTCCCCGTTCCCCAGCACCATCCCCACCCCGTAGAAGCCGGCGCCCTGATCCAGCGAGGTGAAGCCGGCGCGGCGCAGGGTCCGCAGCACCCGCTCGGTGCCCAGCTGATCCGCGATCCGCACCGCCGGCACGTTGTAGCTGCTGGCCAACGCTTCGCGGACGCGCACCGGCCCGTGCAGGCGGCGGTCGTAGTTCTTGGGCGCGTACAGCCCCTTGGCGCCGGGGAGGTGCGCCTCCAGGTCCGGGATCACCGTGGCCGGGGTGAAGCCGGCGCGGAACGCCTCCGCATACAGGAACGGCTTGAGCGCCGAGCCCGGCTGACGGGTCATCTGCACGCCGTCGTTCTGGCCCTGGTGTTCGGTGTCGAAGAAATCCGCCGACCCCAGGTAGGCGAGGATCTCTCCCGATCCGTTGTCCGCCACCACCACCGCGCTGGAGCCGACGCGGCGATCGCCCAGCCGGGAGATCTCCTGCTGGACGATGTCCTCCACCTCGCGCTGAAGCTCGGGGTCCAGGGTGGTGTGAACCTCCACCGCGTTGCCCAGGCCCCACTCCTCCAGATGCGCGGCCACGTACTCCACCAGGTGCGGGGCGCGGAAGGCGCGATCGCGGATCTGCAGGTCCAGGGTCTCGCCCGCGGCGCCGGACAGCTCCTCCGCCGGGACCAGTTGCAGCGTCGCCATCCGTTCCAGCACCCACTGCTTGCGCTTCTGCAGCCGGGGCCCGTTGCGGTAGGGGTCGTAGGCGGTGGGGCCGCGGGGGATGGCGGCCAGCGCCGCCGCCTGGGCCACCGAGAGGTGCCGGGTGCGGCGCCCGAAATACAGCTCGGAGGCGGCCTCGATTCCGAAGGTCCCGTTCCCGAACGAGATCCGGTTCAGGTACTGCGCGAGGATCTCCTCCTTGGAGAGGTGGGTCTCCAGCCGAAGCGCCCACAGCGCCTCCTGCAGCTTCCCTCCCAGGGTGCGGGGGCGAGGCACCAGGTTCCGGGCCAGCTGCTGGGTCAGGGTGGAGCCACCGGCCACCACCCTGCCCGCCTTCAGGTTCTGCCAGGCCGCCCGGGCGATCGCCGAAGGCGAGATGCCCAGGTGCCACCAGAACCCGCTGTCCTCGGCGGCAACGAAGGCGGCGCGGACGTGGGGCGGAAGCTCCGAGGCCGCCACCGGGGTCGACCGACCGTCCGCCCGGGAGAGCAACTCCCGCAGCACCCCTCCCCTCCGATCCAGGATCCGGACCGAGGTCACCGGCCGATAGGCCAGCAACCCCTCCGGCAGAGGCATCGCGACAAAGGCGCCCGCGCCCACCAGCCCCAACAGGGCCAGAGCCGCCAGCACCCTCGCCGGCCAGATCAGTGAACGCGGGAGCGTCATCCCGCCAGGTCCCAGAGCCCAGCGCTTGAATCCGACCCCGAGCCAGGCACTGCCTGAGCCGAAGGCACCGGTCCCACGTCGGACAATGCCTGAGACGAAGGCCCCACGTGACTCACCGCTGGCTCAGCTGCGGCGGGATCACCACCTCGAACATCCCTCCCCCGGAGCGGCCGAAGACCTCCGGCTCGTACATCAGCTCGCCGCGGGCGGGCGCGAGGATGAACTGACCGGGGGTGGTGGCGCGGGCCACGAAGGAGGTGACGTGGATCCCGGGCGGCAGGTGGTCGGCGAACACCACCACCTTGGCGTCGCGCCGCTCGATGTGGGTGAACGGGCTCCAGAAGGAGAAGGCCCACGGGTTGTCCTCCCCGTCCGCCGAGCCCGAGGTCTGATCCTCGTCGCTCTCGTACTCGTAGCCCTCCTCGCTGCCCTCCTCCTCCGCGGACATCGGCTGCGCGGCGGTGGTGGCCAGGGAGGTGTCCACCGGCTCCAGGCCGGCGGGGAGCGGGATCTCGAACGCCGCGTAGTGGCGCTCCTGGTTGGAGGCCACCCGCAGCCTCACCCGGACCAGATCCCCCGCGTAGAACTGGGTGGCCTGTCCACCGCCGGCATACGGCTCGAACCAGCGCTGCACGAACAGCCCGCGGTCGATCGGATCCTTGGGCATCTGCTTGGGCGCGTACTTGAGCAGCGCCGAGTAGTAGAGGACCCCGGTCCCCTCCTTGGTGAACGCCAGCTTGGCGCCGCCGCTGGCCTTCTGGGCCACCTCGGTGATCCCCAGCGACTGGCTCTTCACCTTCATCGAGCGGCCGGAGAACTTCTCCTCCACCAGGAGGTTCTCTCCCAGCTTCACCCGGGCCACGAACTCCGGGGTCTCCTTCTCCTTGGTGCGCAGCACCTCGGTCAGCCCCATCAGGCTGAACGCCGCCTCCTGGGTGGAGCGCCAGGTCCCGTCTCCGCGACGCACCCCGGTCAGGTAACGGGCGATCTTCCCCACGAAGGGGTGCTCCGGCATCACGTCGGTGAGGGTCTGCAGGATCGCGCCGGTGGTCCGGGTGTCCGACTGCCACATCGCCGCGTAGGTCCCCGACTGCACCTCCTCGAAGTGCAGCCCCGCCGCCGACTCCTTGCCGTGGTTGAGCAGCTCCTGCAGCAGCACCTTGGCCTGGGCCCGGTCACCTCCGCCCACGAACATCGCGTCCGCCAGCAGCGCCCGGCTGAACAGGGAGAGCTTGGCCCGGTTGGCGTACAGCTGCCCGTAGTAGCTGGGCTTGGGGCTCTTGGTGCGGGCCAGCACGTACACCGCCATCGCCCGATCCTCCTCGCTGCAGCGCACCTGGCAGGGACCACACTTGCCGCCGGCCACCCCGGCCACGAACTTCTGCGCGCGGTTGAGCACCTCCGGGTTCACCGCGTAGCCCACGTCCTTGGCCCGCCCCAGCGCCAGGGTCGCCCAGGCCGAGGTCCAGGCGGTGCCGCACTGGCTGTCCGGCCAGTAGCGGAAGGCGCCGTCGTCCATCTGCAGCCGCTCGATCGAGCTGATCGTCGCCGCCACCACCTGGTCCGGATCCTCCATCTTCGAGGTGTCCAGCGGATCGAAGAGGAAGGTGCGGAACAGCTGGTTCAGCTCCGCCAGCGACTCCTTCTGCTTCTTGCCCGGCCCCTGCCACGCCACCCCGAACTGCGGAGCGATCTCCCGCAGGGCCACGAACGGGATCAGCCGCGAGGCCTGCTGCTCCAGACACCCGTAGGGGTACTCCACCAGCTGCCGCATCCCCTGCTGGAAGTTGCCCATCGCGGTGGAGGTCAGGGTCACGTCCAGGCCGCCCACTCCCTCCCAGACGTCCTTGGGCGGGACCAGCCCTTCGATGCTCTGATCGCGGGTGTCTCCGTAGGCGGCCACCGCCTCCGGGCTGATCGGCGCCTCGATCGGGATCGTCACCTGCACCCCGTCCGAGTCCGCTCCCCGGGTGGCCTTGAAGCGGAAGGTGGCGTTGCCGGCGGCGGTGCCGGCGAACTTGAAGCGCAGCTCGCGCGGGCTGCCCTGGGGGACCTCGGTCTTCCCCTCGGCGGTGCCCACCAGCTTGGCCCCGCCCTCCACCGCGGCGGTCACGGTCACCATCCCGTTGCCGCCCTCGTAGCTGTGGATCACCACCCCGGCCTCGAAGGTGTCACCCACCCGGGCGAAGCGGGGCAGCGCCGGCAGCGTCAGCAGCGGCTTGTTCACCTGGAAGGAGGTCTCGCCGGAGCCGAAGCGCTCCACCGGGGTGACCGCCACCGCCATCACCCGGAAGGTGGTGAGGTTGTCGGGCAGCTTGAACTTCACCTGTGCCTTGCCGGCCGCGTCGGTCTCCAGGGTGGGGTTGAACACCACCGTGGTCTGGAAGTTGCTGCGGAAGCCGGCGCCCTCCGCGTCGCCTCCACCGCCTCCCTGCTCCTCACCCTTCTCTCCGTAGTGCCGGCGGCGGACCAGGTGGAGCAGCGGCTCACCCAGGCGCACCGAGAGCGGACGCTCCGGGTAGATGGCGGAGATCGGATCCGGGGTGGTGTACGCGGTCAGCCGAAGCACCGCCTCGTCCACCACGTACAGGGTCACCTCGGCCTGCTCCCCCTGCTTGAGATGGTTGGTGACGGCGATGTTCGCGGTCACCTCCTGGCCGGGCTGGTAGGAGGGACGATCGGTGGTCACCGCCACGTCCAGCCGGCGGGTCTTGCGCTCCACGTTCAGCTTCACCAGCCCCACCCGCACCGCCGGACGGCCGGGGTCGTCTCCAGTCTCGATCCCACCCTGCGCCACCCGCGGGCGGACCAGCAGCACCGAGACGTAGATGTTGGGGACCATCGCATCGGTGATCGGGATCTCCAGCGTCCGCACCGAGCCCACCAGCTTCTCCCGCCGGCGCTCGATCACGCCCTCCCGCTCCACCGTCACCAGGGCCAGCGCCTCCGGGTACGGCGACTTCACCAGCACCTTGGCGGTGTCCCCCACGTTGTAGAGGGTCCGGTCCGCCAGCAGCTCCACCCGGTCGGTGTCGTCCCGCTGCCAGGCCACCCAGCCCTGGCCGACCACGTACACCCCGCGGCTGGCGGTGTGCTTGCGGCCCTGGTCGTCGGCCACCGAGGCCCGCACGATATAGAAGCCCGGCTCCTTGGCGGTGTAGCGGCAGGCCACCGGCGCGTCCTCGCTCTGCAGCGGGCACTTGTGGACCACCTCCTCCACCGGCTCGCTCACCGTCTGGAACCCGCCGCTGGCGTCCTTCTGCCGGACCGACTTCCAGCTGCGGCGCTGGAACTCCAGCTCCAGCTTGCGGCCCGAGACCCGCTTGCCCTGGGGGTCCACCACCACCGAGTCGATGGCGAACTCCTTGCCGGTCTCCGGGAACCCGGTGGGCAGCCGCAGGCCCACGTACAGCGCCGCCGGATGGACGGTCACCGACTTGCGGCCGGCCACCGTCTGGCGGTTCACGTCGGTGACCTCCGCCTCCACCGTGTACGTCCAGGTCTTCTGCCCCTGGGCCTGGACCGCGCCGGCCTTGATCGCGAACGCCCCCTTGCCGTCCACCCGCCCCTCCCCGGAGGCGAAGAACCCGCCCGAGGGCTGCGGCTGGCCGTCATCCCACCACCAGGTCTCCTGCCCGAAGGAGAAGGCCTCGTAGCCCACCGGGGTGAACTCGGTGCTGGTGGAGTGCGCCGACCACTTCACCTGCGCGTCGTTCATCGCCCCGCCGAACAGGTAGCGGGCGAACACCTGGCCCTCCAGGGCCTCGCCTTGCACCAGCTCCGGCTTGGTCAGCTCCACCTCCACCTTGAACTGCGGTGCCCGGTACTCCTCCACCCGGAAGCTGCCGTTGAAGTTCAGCGTGCCGCCCTTGGTGTCTCCGGTGGCGGTCACCCCGTAGTAGCCGGTGGGCGCGTCCTTGGGGATCAGCGCCTCGGCGGAGAAGGTCCCGTAGCGGGTCACCTTCACCTCTGAAGCCTGCACCTCCTGGTCCCGCGAGTTCTTCACCACGACCTTGAGCACCGAGCCGGCCTCCGGCGCCTTGAGCGCGCCCACCTGCCGGAACCGGGCGATGCCCTTGAGGAACACCTTGTCCCCCGGGCGGTAGATCCCGCGGTCGGCGAACAGCACCCCGGTGGACTGCGGGGTCTCCCCCTCCCAGCCGGCGCTGACCCCGAAGTCCCAGGGGCCGACGCCCTCCGACCAGGTGTTGGCGGTGAAGGTCTGGTCCTCGCCGCTGCTGACCTTGGCCAGCACGAACGGGGCCTCCCAGGCGTAGCTGCGCGAGGCGAAGCCCAGCTCCACCGCACCGGGCATGTCCGCCAACCCGTCCGCGTTGGTCTGGCCCTGCCACACCATTCGAGCGGTGCGATCGAACAGCTCCACCTGGGCGTCGGGCACCGGCTCTCCGGTGGAGAGGCGGGTCACGAACACCAGGCTCTTGGCCGGGCCGGTCTTGAGGTGAGCGGCCAGGTCGGTCACTTGGGCGATCACCCGGTGGCCGCGATCCGGGCGGTACTGGAGATCCGGCGAGTTGAGCAGCACCGCGGCGAACCCGGTCTTCTTACCGCCCAGCACCGGGGACAGATCCAGCGGGTGGGTGAGGTGCTGGTTGCGGGTGTAGCTCAGCGGGCGATCCTCGCGGACCTCCGGAGCGCGGGGGATGAACTGCTGCTCGTAGGGGGCGGCCACCGCGCCGATCAGCTCGGCGATGGTGGGCTGCCACATCGTCACCTCCAGCGTGCGCAGGTTGGTCACGTCCACCGGCAGCCGGGGACCGGAGGCGGCCTCGATCAGCGCCAGGCTGCTGCCCACGTTCAGGGCCGGCTCCAGATCGGAGGTCCGCACCCGGGCGTTCTTGGGGGTGGAGATCGTCTGGGTGAACTCATCCGCCAGCCCCGCGGCGATGGTCACCTGATAGTCGGTGCCGGGGCGGAAGCGGCCGGGGATGGCCACGTAGGGGAGGCTGCTGCCGTCGTCATAGCTGGCGTTGGGAGACCAGCTCTCCATCCGGTCCCAGTCCAGCTCCACCGCCGGCTCGATCTTCACCTTGCCCTTCACGCTCTTGACGTCGATCGGGTTGGAGGTGAGCAGCACCAGCGGGCCGTAGGGGCAGCGGTCCACGTCCGGAGAGCAGAAGCGGATCGCGACGATCTCCGGGGCGCCGTAGGTGGTGAACTTCAGCTCCACGTCGGACCCCAGGGTCAGCGGTCCCTGCTTGCCGGCGAGGGAGTCGGCGATCCGCAGCGTGACCTGCTGGCCGGTGGGGAACGGCTTGGAGGGCGCCAGCTCGTAGCGGTGCTGCTGGTTCATGAAGCCGCGCTCGGAAGGGTCGCTGCGCGGGTAGTGGCGGTTCTCTCCCTTGGCCGCCTCCTCCTGCTTGCGCCGCTCGTCGGCGATCGAGACCGAGGAGACGACCTTCACCGGCCAGGGAGCGGACTCGCCGGTGACCAGGAAGCTGGCCGCGCGGGCCAGCGCCGCCTCATCCACCGGCTGGTTGAACAACACCTTCACCGTCTGCTCCGGACGCAGCCAGCGGAAGCCGGAGGCGGGGGAGGCCTCCTGCAGCTTCGGTCGCGGGGTGGAGAACTCGAAGCTGTAGTCCTCGGCCAGGACGCTGCCATCCAGCGCCTTGAGCCCCTTGGCCACGATCACCTTGAACGGGGTGGAGTACGGGGCCTGGGTCCTGGGGACGAACTCCGCGGAGGCCGACCCCAGCCAGCGCCACTCGCCCTCCAGGGGAGGTTCGATGCGGGCGATCGGAGCGGCGGCGTCCTCCTTCTGCTGCTCCTCCACCATCGCCAGCGACTTCACCGGCTTGGAGAAGGTGACGGTGGGGCGGATCTCGCCCTCGAACTCACCCTGGGGACGGGCGGCGACCACGGTGAAGGCGCCGTTGCTGCCGGGCTCCTGCTCGATCTGGAGTTCGGGGGCTTCGGGCAGGGGCTGCAGATCGCGGGGGACGTCCTCCCCCGGAGCGCCGACCGGCGCGCGGCCCACCGCCTCGCGATCGTCCTTGCCACAGCCGCCGCACCCACCCAACGCCAACGCCATCAAACCGACCGCGATCCACCGTGAAAAACGCATGTCCCCTCCCCGGGTGGGCGTCTTCTAGAGGAAATCACAACCCGGCGCGATCCCTCGGAGGGGGTGCGGGCAGGCGGAGACGAGCACCGGTGCGGCTGGGACGCTGGCCGGGGCTGCGACGTTCCGGGGCGGAGCCTGCTCCGACGCTGGCCGGGGCCGCGACGCTCCGGGGTGGTGCCTGCTCCGACGCTGGCCGAGGCCGCGACGCTCCGGGGTGGTGCCTGCTCCGATGGGTTCCACGGCGCCCCCGGGAACCAGTCCGAAGGGTGCCCTGGGAGTTCCGGCGCCCGAGGGCGGGATACCCGGCCTTGAGGAGGGCAGTCAGGCAGTCCTGGAGAATGGCCGCTGGGCGGGGAACAGGGCACACTCTCCTCATGCGCCCCTGGTTCCTTCCCCTCGCGCTCCTGTGCGGGTGCGTGACCGTCCAGTCACCCGGCACCTTCACCCGGCCGGATCATCCCCGTCCGCTGGTACAGGGCCGCGCGGTCGCCCTGCAGTCGGTGCGCTGCGATGCGCCGAACATGATCGAAGGCCAGATCCCGGAGACGGTGGACTGGCTGGACCGCAACGTGGACGCGCAGGTCTCCTCTACCCGCGTACCGATCGACGACGGCTCGGCCCGGAGCGTGTGCGCGGAGCTGGGCAGCGACCGCGCCCTTTACCGGGACGCGGTCTTCGGCACCGACTGGACTGTCTCCTCCACTGTCACCGCCCTGGTCCGGCAGGTGGCGACCACCGCCCACGCCGACCACGTGTGGGTGCCGCTGGTCCGGTCCAAGCCGGCCTGCGCCTCCAGCGCCACGGCGCGTGACTCCTACTCCACCGGAACCTCACCCCTGGACTTCGAGACCGAGGCTGGCTGTACGGTCAAGGAGAGCGACTTCGGCCTCTTCCTCTTCGACGCCGACGGGACCCTGGTGTGGAAGTCCAGCGCCGTGGCCGGCGAGGGAGAGCTTGCCACCCGGGAGGCCGCCACCCGGATGTTGATGGCGGATCTGCCCGCTCGGGCCCCCAGCGAAGGGGTGCTGGTGGAGGAGACGCCTCCCTAGCAGTCGGCGAATCGGGCCCCAACACAACGGAGTGCCCTCGCGGTCACTGCGCTGCGAAATTCCGCGCGCTTTTTCGCAGCGGAGTGGCCGCCAGGGCACTGCGTTGTGTTGAAGCCACCGGGTGCTGTCGCGGGCCAAGACCAGGACCAGAGCATTGGCCCACCTGAGCTCGGCACTTCGGCAACGGCCTTGCCGGACGCGTTCCAAGAACCGGGACCTACGCGCCTTCGTCGTCCACCCACAACCGTTGGAGGTTGAACTCGAATGCTTCGAACGGCTCGAGACGGGCGCGTGGGTCGGAGGCGAAGCTGCCCACCAACAGCCAGTGGGACTCGGCGCGGCGAAACACCTCCACGGTGCGGGTCCCCGGGTCCACCAACCACACGTGGCCGACGCCCTCGCGCAGGTAGAGCGGCATCTTCTTCACCCGATCAAAGCCAGCGGTGGAGGGAGAGAGGACCTCGCACACCCAATCGGGAGGGACCTCGCAAAAGGCCGCGTTGGGAAGCTTCGGAAGCCGCTCGCGCCGCCAACCCGCGACATCGGGCACCAACACGTCCGCGCCCAGATGCAGTTCGGGCTCGGGGAGCAGCCACCACCCGCCTGGCCCTCCGTCATCTCCGTGGTGAAAGGGGCCCCGCAGCGCCGAGGTGACCTCGCCGGCGGCATTGCTGTGGGGAAGGGCCGGTCGTGGGGAGGCGACCAACTCACCGTCCACCAGCTCGCCCACCATGGATTCCGGAAGCGCCTCCAGATCCGCGTACACCGCTTGGCGCTTCTTGAAAGCCTTCATCGCATCCTCACCCATCGGCCCGAATGCCAACGACCCTCGGTCCCAGGATAGTCCTGTTCAGCCCTGACCTCTCGCCAGGCGCCCCCAAGGTCCGTGCCTCACATCTCCGGCTCTTCCCCCGCCGCCGTCTCCGGGGTCAGCGCCTCGGTGAACGCCTCGCCCTTCTTCCAGCTCACCAACCCGGAGGACCCCCAGCCGGCGCGGACCGCCTCCCGGCCCTCGAACTCCAGCCAGAAGATCGCGCCCTCCGGCTGGGCGGCCTGATCCAGACAGGCGATCCGGGTCAGCTTCCCTCCCGGATGGGTGACGGTGGTGGCGAAGGGCACGTGCGAATGCCCGGCGAACAGCCACTTCGGCTGGAGCTGATCCATCAACTGCCGCGCGATCGGATTGCCGATCCACGGAAAGCGGTACGCCCGCAGCGTCCGGCCACCATTGGGAGTGCGGCGGAACAGCCCCTTGGGCCACTCGTGGACCAGCATCAGATCCACGTCCCGGGCCCCGGCCAGGCTCTCCGCCTCCGGCTTGCGGAAGTACCCGGCCAGCTTGCGGGTCTCCTGGTTGCGGGGAATCTCCAGCGGCTTCTCGAACTGCTTCGGCGCCAGGATCCCGGAGAGGTAGGCGACCCTCAGCCCTCCCAGCTCCGCCACCCCCACCCGGCCCAGATAGTGGACCCCGGGCGCGATCTCCGCCCCCTGCTGGACGTCGTGCAGCGCCTCGAAGTCCTCGTTGTTCCCGCCGATGAAATACAGCGGTCGATCGAACCGGACCGACCCGGAGGCGAACTCGGTGAACTCCGCGGGCATGGCGCGCTTGGCGGCCTTGCGACGGTGGTCCTCCGCCTGGGCGAAGGCCTCCACGTCCCCCACCGCCAGCACCAGGTCCGCCTGCCGTCCCCGGGCCTGCTCCAGGGCGTGCACCCACTCCCGGACCCGGTGGAACCGGCCGTGGATGTCCCCCACCGTCACCACCAGCCTGCTTCCCCCGCTGCTCACCCCTGCCACCGTAGGGCAGAACCCCAGCCAGCGTCAGCGCAACCTTTGGCCGAACCGTTCAGCACCCGGTGGGATAGGTGACCTCGATCACCGCTCCCGGAGCCGGGACCGCTCCCTCCTCGAAGATCACACTCTGGCTGCCGGCGTCGTAGCGCCACCCGGAGGTGAGCAGGACCCCGTCCACCCGGACCTCGATCCGCGCCGCATCGGAGGGGTTCTCCGACAACCGGAAGGAGCGCCGGGCCCCGAACGCGCTGTCGGACAGCTTCTGCAAGGACGCCGCCCAGTCCGCGGTGCAGATGCTCTCCACCACCCCGCCGGTGGCCCGGGCCAGGGCCAGGTAGCGGGACCCCACGCTGCTGGCGGTGGGACAGCTGGCCAGGTTCTCCGGACCGGCGATGGCGGAGATGGTCAGCAGCGCCGGATCGTTGTTCTTCAGCGCCCGGAAGAAGGTCTCGTAGTAGGCGACCGACTGGGTGGAGAAGTCCTCCTCGTCGGTCACGAACACGATCGCCAGCTTGGCGTCGGGGCGGAGGAAGCCGAGGTTGCCGTCGTTGGGCAGCGGGGTCCGGGTGTCGTCCGCCGCGTAGATCAGCGGCGTGGAGAGCGCCTTGAACGCGCCGTCCAGGCCCTGCTCGTTCCAGTGGCACCAGCCCACCTGGACGTTGCGGGCGAACACCTCCGCCGCGTTGACGGTGGCGGGGGTGATGATCCGCGGCGAGCTCCCGTTGGCCGGGAACAGCCGCCCGTTCTCGCCGCCCTCCACCCCACCCGGACACTGGGTCCAGCCGCCGGGAGAGGCATCCAGCCCGGTGGTGGTGACCCCGATGTGGTAGTCGATCCGCTGCGTCTGCGCCGCGGACATGAAGGCCGCGAAGTTGCGGGCCAGGCTCTGCTGCTCCTCCATCATCGAGCCGGAGTTGTCGATCACGAACAGCACGTCGACCTTGGCCTCGGTCTCCTGCACGAAGCGGTCGGTGCGGGTGTCCCGGGTGGTGCCGGTGCCCAGCAGGCCCACCGAGAAGCTGCCCAGCCCCTGGACGTTGGCCACCACCGCGGCGCTCTCCTCCCCGTCGTCGGTGGGCCCGAAGGTGACGTCCCAGCCCAGGTTGGAGTCGGAGGGCACGGTCACCGCGCTGGTGGTCCCGCCCAGCGAGAACTCGGGGCTGGTGGCGGAGTCCAGCGTCAGCGAGTCGATCCGGACGTCGGTGCCGCACCGGTTGTAGGCCACCAGCCGCTGGTCGCGCGGACCACAGCTGACCCGGGTGATCCCGAAGTCGATCGTCGCCGGCTGGAAGGACAGGCAGGAGTCGACGCCCGCTCCGGAGAGGACCACCGTGGGGTGGTCGGGAACCCCGCCGTACACCCCGGCCTCCACCAACCCGGAGTAGGCGCCCGGACCGGCGGGCTGGAAGGCGACCTGCAGCTGCACCTTGCCTCCCGGCGGCAACACCTGGGAGGTGAGCGACTGGGCGGAGAACTCGCGATCCGAACCCGCGGCCAGGCCCATCCCGGAGAGGAAGCAGCGTTCGGTCCCGGTGTTGGTCAGGGCCAGGGTGCGGGTCACCGAGGTGCCCGCCGCCACCTGCAGGAAGTCCACCGTCCCCGGCGCCAGCTGGTAGCTGCAGGGGCCGAACTCTCCCAGCCGGCCGGACAGCGCGACCTCGATCCGGGTGCTGGAGTTGCCATCCTGGCCCAGGAACCCGAGGGTGCCGGTGCTCTCCCCGCTGCCGGTCTTGGGGGTGTAGTTCACCACCACCTTGGCGCTGCCTCCTCCGGGGATGCTGAGAAACGTGGCGCCGGAGCCCAGCGAGAAGTAGCCGCCCTGCCCCGCGGTGGTGGCCAGCTGGCTGACCGAGACCGGCCGGCTGCAGCGGTTGCGCACCTCCACCGAGCGGGTGGCGGTCATCCCCGCCGGGACCTCGCCGAAGTCCAGCGCCCGGGGAGCGGCGGAGATGCAGGCGGCGCCGCCGCTGCCGATCACGTTGAGCTTCGGCTGGGGTGCGCCCGGCTCACCGGCCTGCAGCTGCACCATCCCGCGGTGATGGGTGGCGGTCACCGGCCGGAAGCCGAGGGTGATCACCACCGAGGTACCCGCCTGCAGGATGTTCCCGGGCAGGACCGGCGCGCTGAGCACGCTGAACACCCCGGCCGGATCCTCGATCATGTTCGCGCCGGTGTAGACCAGATCGGTCGTCCCCTGGTTGCGGACGGTGATCTGCTGCTCGGACAGCGCGCCCAGCGAGACCGCGCCGAAGTCCACCGCCATCGGGGAGATCTCCAGCTGGGAGGCCACCCCGGTGCCGCGCAACGCCACCGCGGTGGCCTCGCAACCGGAACAGACCTGCACGTGCACCGTGGCCTGGGTCGCGCCCAGCCGCACCGGCGCGAAGGCGATGTCCACCGAGCGGGTCTCCAGCGGGTTGAGGGTCCACTGGTTGCCTGAGCGGGCCGATGAGTACTGGTCGCGATCCGGTCCATCGAAGGTCAGCTTCACCTGGGTGGGCGCGGCGCTGGGGTTGGAGATCACCAGCGGCTTGAGCACCGCGGTGTGCAGGTCCACGTTTCCGAAGTCCAGGGTGTCCGCGGAGAGCTGGGCCACCGCCTTCACCCCCAGCCCCTTGAGCCCCAGCTGGGCCACGCCCCGCTCACCGGCCTCCGGACTGTCGGTGTCCACCTCCAGCATCCCGGCGATCTGCCCCTCTGCCTCGGGCTTGAACTGCACGGTGACGGTGCGGCGCTGCCCGGGCCCCAGGCTGAAGGGCAGCTCGGTCTGGAACTCCATGTGGGGCGCGGTGGAGCGCAGGGCCCGGACCGTGTATTCGGCCTGCCCGTCGTTCTCCAGCAGCAGGGTCAGCTCGTTGGTGGTGTTAAGCGCGGTGGGTCCAAAATCCAGCGCCGAGGGGGTGGCCTTGAAGCCGGGCACCGCGCTGCCGATCTCCACCGGTTCGCGACAGCCGCCCAGCGCGATGACCACCACCGCCGCCCATGCCGCCCTTGTTCCCAACCCACCGGCCATACTGCCTCCCCCAATGCCCAGCCACGCACCGCGGCTTCCCACCAGAGCAACTCGCGTGCCCAGCCCGCGGAGGCACCCGCAGCGGCGCTAACCCCGCGCCGTGTGACGGGATTGCAGGGGGGTGTTGGACAGCGGATGGGAGGCGGAGGGGGGTGGGCTGAAAAAGGTTCAGGCCCTGGGGTTCCTCCCGCGGAGAAGCGCTCTTCCTCCGCGGGCGCCGAGCCCGGAGGCGACTACGACTCCAGTGATGCAGATCGTCGCGCCGAGGACGCCCAGCGCGCTGACCTCTTCCCCCAGGACCAGCACTCCCAGTGTCCAGGCGAACACCGTGGTCAGCTGGGTGGTCGCGCTGCCGATCATTACAGGGACGTACCGAAACGCGTTGGTCAGCAGCAGCTGCGCGGCGAAGGACAGGGTCCCCACCAGCACCGCGTGCGGCACCAGGGAGGTCACCACCGGGCCGCCCTCGTGCAGCGCCATCGGGAGGGTGACCAGGCTCCCCAGGAACACGAAGGAGAACAGCACCGAGAAGGTGTCGGTGTCCCGACGCAGGGCGCGCATCGCGGTCATCGCCCCGCCGGAGAGCACCGCCGAGATCAACCCGGCGGTGGCCCCGATTCCCAGGTGAAAGGACTGTCCGGGGGCCAGGGTGCTGAACACCACCAGCGCCGCGCCGCCCATGGCGATCCCCAGACCGACCAGCAGCTCCAAGGTGGCCTTCTCCTTCAGGAACAGGGTCCCGAACAGGGCCGCGTACGCCGGCGCGGTGTTGTTGAGCAGGGTCGCCGGGCCCACCTGCATGTGCTCCAGGGCGACGAACCACAGCACCACCGAGAGGCCACCCAGCACGCCGCGGATCAGCAACAGCCCCGGCCGCCGCCGCCAGTCGGGAGAGGTCTTGAGCAGCACGAACAGGCCCACCAACAGGAGCAGCCCCACCCCCATCCGGATGAAGGCCAGCTGTCCCACCGGCATCCGCCCGGCAACCGAGCGCGCCAGGACTCCCATGCCTCCAAACAGGAGGGACGAGAAGACGATGGTGGGGACACCTTGAAGACGCGGCGGGATCACGGGCGGCGCTGCAACATTGGAGAGCGCCCTTGTAGAGCAGTTCGCGCCCCCTTGCCTGCCGGGCGCGATGGGAGACGGATGCAACGCCAATGACGACGCGTTAGACGATGACCCCCTCCCGTCCGGCCACCCCGGACTACACTGATAATCCTTTCAGTGGTAAGGCCTGCCCCAACCATGTCCGAACCCGACGTCATCTCGATCCGAGGCGCCAAGGAGCACAACCTCAAGAACGTCTCGCTGGATATCCCCAAGAAGAAGCTGGTGGTGTTCACCGGCATGTCCGGCTCAGGGAAGTCGTCGCTGGCGTTCGACACCCTCTATGCCGAGGGGCAGCGCCGCTACGTGGAGTCGCTCTCCTCCTACGCCCGGCAGTTCCTGGGGCAGATGGAGAAGCCCAAGTACGACACCATCCGCGGGCTCTCCCCCACCATCTCCATCGAGCAGAAGGCGGCGTCCAACAACCCGCGCTCCACGGTGGGCACCGTCACCGAGGTCCACGACTACCTGCGCGTGCTCTACGCATCGATCGGCGTGCAGCACTGCCCCCAGTGCGGCCGCAAGGTCGGCAAGCAGTCGGCGCAGCAAATCGTGGACGCCATCCTCCAGCAGCCGATGGGCAGCAAGCTGATGCTGCTGGCGCCGCTGGTGCAGAACCGCAAGGGCGAGCACAAGGACCTGCTGCTGGACGCGCAGAAGCGCGGGTTCACCCGGGCCCGGGTGGACGGGAAGGTGAAGGGGCTGGAGGAGAAGGTCGAGCTGGACAAGAAGTCCAAGCACGACATCGAGATCGTCATCGATCGCCTGGTGCTCAAGCCGGACCTCAAGAGCCGGCTGACCGACTCGGTGGAGACCGCGCTCCGCGAGGGCAAGGGGATGCTGATCGTCACCGACGAGCACGGCGCCAAGGCCAGCGATCGGATCATGAGCGAGCTGAACGCCTGCCATCACTGCGGGCTGTCCTTCGGTGAGCTCACCCCCGCCTCCTTCTCCTTCAACAACCCGCTGGGGATGTGCCTGGACTGCAACGGCCTGGGCACCCGGCCGGAGATGGACGCGGACCTGATCGTCCCCGAGCCCAGCAAGTCGATCCGGGAGGGCGCGGTGGAGCCGTGGGCCACCGGGATGATGAAGGGCGAGGGCTGGACCGCGGACTTCGTGGAGAAGCTGGCCCAGGCCTTCGACATCGATCTGGACGCCCCCTACTCCAAGCTGAGCAAGCGGGAGAAGGACCTGATCATGAACGGGTCCGGCGGCAAGGAGTTCACCGTCGGCCGCTGGAAGATGGAGTGGGAGGGCCTGGTCAACCGGCTGATGCGCAGCTTCAAGAGCACCCAGTCGGAGTCGATGCGCCGCTATTACATGAAGTTCTTCTCCGACAAGCCCTGCCCCACCTGCTCGGGCGAGCGGCTGCGCCCGGAGTCCCGCGGGGTGAAGGTCCACGGCAAGTCGATCGTGGAGATCTCCCGGCTGACCATCGGTGACACCTCGGCGTTCCTCAACGGGATGCCGCTGACGACCAACGAGCAGAAGATCGCCACCGAGCTGTTGAAGGAGATCCGCAGCCGGCTGGGGTTCCTGGTGGACGTGGGGCTCAGCTACCTGACCCTGGATCGCACCGCCTCCACCCTCTCCGGCGGCGAGAGCCAGCGGATCCGGCTGGCCTCCCAGATGGGGTCGGAGCTGACCGGGGTGATCTACATCCTGGACGAGCCGTCGATCGGTCTCCACCAGCGGGACAACGGCAAGCTGCTGGCGACCTTGAAGAAGCTGCGCGACCTGGGCAACTCGGTGCTGGTGGTGGAGCACGACGAGGAGACGATGGAGGAGGCGGACTGGCTGGTGGACTTCGGTCCCGGCGCCGGCGAGTTGGGTGGGCAGGTGGTGGCGGAGGGGACGCCCAAGCAGGTGATGGCCAACGAGAACAGCTCCACCGGCGCCTATCTGTCCGGTCGGCTGGAGCTGGAGGTCCCGGAGACCCGGCGGCCGCGCGGCAAGCAGAAGCTGACCATCGAGGGCGCCAAGGAGAACAACCTCCAGGACGTCACCGTGGACCTGCCGCTGCAGCAGCTGGTGTCGGTGACCGGGGTGTCCGGGGCCGGCAAGTCCACCCTGATCAACGAGATCCTGTTCCCGGCGCTGTCCCGGCAGCTGTACGAGTCGCGGGAGCCGCCCGGCCGACACAAGCGGGTCACCGGGGTGGAGCACCTGGACAAGGTGATCGACATCGATCAGCGGCCGATCGGCCGGACCCCGCGGTCCAACCCCGCCACCTACACCAAGGTGTTCGACGCGATCCGCAACGTGTTCGCGCTGACCCCCGAGGCCCGCGCCTACGGCTACACCTCCGGCCGCTTCTCCTTCAACGTCAAGGGCGGCCGCTGCGAGGCCTGCGAGGGCGACGGGGTGAAGCTGGTGGAGATGCACTTTCTGGCGGACGTGTACGTCCCCTGCGAGGTGTGCGGCGGAAAGCGCTTCAACGAGGGCACGCTGCGGGTCCGCTACAAGGGCAAGAACATCGCCGAGGTGCTGGAGATGAGCGTGCGCGAGGCCCGGCTCCACTTCGGGGTGCACAAGGACATCGCCCGCATCCTCCAGACCCTGGAGGACGTGGGCCTGGGGTACATCCGGCTGGGGCAGAGCTCCCCCACCCTCTCCGGCGGCGAGGCGCAGCGGATCAAGCTCTCCCGCGAGCTGGCCAAGGTCGCCACCGGGCGTACCCTCTACATCCTGGACGAGCCCACCACCGGCCTGCACTTCGAGGACATCAAGAAGTTGCTGGCGGTGCTCAACCGGCTGGTGGAGGCCGGGAACAGCGTGCTGGTGATCGAGCACAACCTGGACGTGATCAAGAGCTCGGACTGGGTGATTGATCTGGGGCCGGAAGGTGGCGCCGGCGGAGGCCGGGTGCTGGCGGAGGGAACCCCGGAAGAGGTGGCCAAGGTCGCCGAGAGCCACACCGGCCGGTACCTGCAGCACGTGCTGACCAAGGCGCGGAAGAACCGGATCGGGCGGCGGGTGGCGTAGCCTTCGCCGGCAATGGCGGACCCCTCCCCTGAGGCCCGGTGCCAGGCGCACCGGGCCGCACCAGCGATCGACACCTGCGCGCGATGCGGGGCCTTTGTCTGTGCGCAGTGCGTGACCACCCAACGAGGAGAGGTCCGGTGCGGGGCCTGCGTGCTGCTTCGCGAACAGCAACAGCCGGGGCCGATCCCCGAGTCCTTGCGCCTGCAGCTGGCGGTGACCGGGGTGGGTTTGATCTTTCCTCCCGCGCTCCTGCTCTCGCTGGCCCTGGGCGCCCGTAGGCGACGGCGGTCCGGAGAGCAATGGGACTCGCGGAGCGAGGAGCTCCAGCTTCGGGTGGACACCCTCGCCCGCTGGGCCCTGGGATCGTGGAGCCTGGCCCTGTGTTTGCTGTACCTCCTCTGAGGGCGAAGGTCAGGCGGCGATCGCCCCGAACCGTTGCTGGTCGAGGAAGGTGCGCAGCTCCGGCCAGTGGGCAACCAGCGACTTGAGCAGCGCCTCGTCCATCGGCGTCGCCGCCCCCAGCGCCTGCAGGATTCTGGCCTGATTGGCGCCCGGGTTCTCCAGGTGCAGCGCCAATCCCTCCACCAGCTTGAGAATCTTGAACTGACGGACGCTGAGCGTCTCCGCGTCCCGCCAGCGGGTGTAGGGGAGATTGGAGGCGGCCGCGGGATGACCGTCCCGGCAGAGGATGATCATCTCCGGGAGCAGGGAGAAATTGACCGGCCGGTCTCCCCTTCGCTCGTCGCCCAACGCCAACCAGCGCTTCGCCGCGGGGAGATCTCCCAGCAACGCACAGCACAGCGCCAGGTAGTTCGGCAGCGGGACGTGGTAGGCGGGCGCGACCTTCAGGCTCCCCTTCTTCTCCACCGCTTCCAACGCCTGGAGGGCGGCCTGGGCATCCCCCAGCGCCACCAGGGTCATGCCCAGGTTGTACTGGCTCAGTGCGCGGTGCAGGTTCGTCGCGGCCTTGCGGACCACCAGCTCGAACTGGGGCTTGGCCCGCTCCGGCTGGCCTGCAAACAGGTAGCTGACGCCCAGGTCATGCATCGCTACCCATCGCCGATTGCGGACGAAGAAGAACACGAAGAAGCCCGCAAACAGCAGCAGGGCCAGCGCGGGCCAACCCGTCCACCCACCTGCGTTCCCGGGAGCTTCGTACCCGGCGCTCCCCGGAGCACGCGAGAAGTACTGGTAGAAGCCGGTGAACAGGGTGATCAGGACCACCCAGAGGATGAGAGTGCGGAGCTTCATGGCCCCCATCCTGGCATGAACTGGAAGGTCCTGAACAAGCCGCATTCCGCCTCGAAGCCGGGTCCGCCTTTATCGATGCTTCCTGGTTCGCGCCGCCCGACCGGTGAGGTACGAGGGGGGCCGCTTTCTTCGCCGCCCCAGAGGACGTGAATGGCCGAGACCACCGCAGCCGCCCCGGATCGCTCCAAGGACCGCTTCCCCAGGCAGACCTGGTTCATCATCGGGAACGAGGCCGCCGAGCGCTTCAGCTACTACGGGATGCGGAACATCCTCACGGTGTTCCTGATCACCACCCTGCTCAATGACGTGCCGGAGGCGGACCGCTCGGCGATCGCCCGCTCCAACTTCCACATCTTCGCGATGGGCGTGTATCTGTTCCCGCTGCTGGGCGGGTACCTGGCGGATCGCTACTTCGGGAAGTACCGGACCATCCTCTGGCTGTCCTTGCTGTACTGCGTGGGCCACCTGTTCCTGGCGGTGTTCGAGGGCAACAAGACCGGGTTCTATTCGGGCCTGTTCCTGATCGCGTTGGGCGCCGGCGGGATCAAGCCCTGCGTCTCCGCCTTCGTGGGGGACCAGTTCACCGAGGAGAACAAGCACCTGACCAAGAAGATCTTCGGGGTCTTCTACTGGAGCATCAACTTCGGCTCGCTGTTCGCCTCGCTGTGCATCCCCTTCGTGCTCCAGTACGCCGGCCCCCGCTGGGCGTTCGGGATCCCCGGAGCGCTGATGCTGCTGGCCACCTTCATCTTCTGGCTGGGCCGGAACCACTACACCGAGGTGCCTCCCACCGGTGCGGACCCGCACTCCTTCCTCAAGGTGGTCTTCACCGCGCTGCGGGAGAAGAAGCAGTCCGCTGGCCATTGGCTGGATCGCGCGCTGGTGAAGCACCCTTCGTCGGACGTGGAGGGCGCCAAGTCGGTGTTCCGGGTGCTGGCCATCTTCGCGATGATCCCGATCTTCTGGGCGCTCTTCGATCAGAAGGCCTCGCTGTGGGTGGTGCAGGGCCTGACGATGCAGGCGCCGATGCTGCCGCTGCTGGACCGCCCGATGGCCGCCTCGCAGATGCAGGCGCTGAACCCGGCGATGGTGATGATCCTGATCCCGCTGACCCAGCTGGTGATCTACCCGCTGTTCGACCGGCTGGGCTACCCGCTCACCCCCCTGCGGCGGATCACCCTCGGCATGTCCATTGCCGGGGTCTCGTACATCCTGGTGGCCTTCATCCAGATGGCGCTGGATGGCGGCAACCAGCTGTCGCTGTTGTGGCAGACCGCGCCGTACCTGGTGCTGACCTTGAGCGAGGTGCTGGTCTCCACCACCGGCCTGGAGTTCGCGTACTCGCAGGCACCGCAGAAGATGAAGGGCACGATCATGAGCTTCTGGAACCTGACCGTGTTCGGCGGCAATTTGCTGGTGGCGGTGATCGCCCGGCTCAACGTCTTCGAGGGCGCCACCACCTACTTCTTCTATGCCGGGCTGATCTTCGTGGCCGGGGTGGCCTTCTGGTTCATCTCGCGCAACTACAGGACGGTGGACTACTTCCAGAAGGCGGAGCCCAAGCCTTCGGTGGCGCCGTCGGAACACCAGCTCAGCGCCCCCCGCAGCTAGCAGTGGCCCTCCCCTGGAGGGCAACCGACCGGGCGGGCCGACGGGGCAGTCCGCTGCCCGGAATCCACCCAGCCTCCAGTTTCCCGGAGGGCCGAATTCCTCAGGCCCCCCGAGACTTCGGCCCGCCCATCACCGATGGGGACTGGGCCACTGGAGAAGGCACGCATGAAGCGGATCCTGGCAGCAGCTGCAGCAGCGGCGCTGGTCTTCACCGGCTGTGAGAAGTCCAGCCCCAGCACGGACACGGTGCCGTCTGACACCGCGCGCAGCGGCAGCGCTACCCCGGGAAGCGCCGGGGACACCTCCGCCCAGGAAGGAAGCCGGTTGGGCGGATCCGAGCGAAGCATGAGCGGGATGGCCGCTGAGGCCACCGGCAACGCGGTGGTGGCGGACGGAGGCACCGCCCTGGAAGGGGCGAGCACCGCACCGCCCGACGCGGGCATGGTCACCGACGGCGGCACTCTGCGCTGACGAAAAGAAAAGGGGACAGGCTACATTTCAGACGCGCTGCGTCTGAAATGTAGCCTGTCCCTCAGGATTGATCACATCGACCAGCCGCGACCCACCCGGTGTACTGGTCGAGGAAGCGGTCGAAGCCTCTTCCGAGAGTTTGCCATCCAGGGGGACCGTTGCGTTTG
>JAKFFE010000008.1:0-7637 GCA_036675345.1 Myxococcaceae bacterium | reverse complement strand
ACGAGCCTCTTCGGCGACGCGAGCCTCTTCGGCGAGACGAGCCTCTTCGGCGAGACGAGCCTCTTCGGCGAGACGAGCCTCTTCGGCGACGCGAGCCTCTTCGGCGAGACGAGCCTCTTCGGCGAGACGAGCCTCTTCGGCGAGACGAGCCTCTTCGGCGAGACGAGCCTCTTCGGCGAGACGAGCCTCTTCGGAGGACTGCTCGGCGAGAAGGTCCGCGTTCCGGGCCGCCGCAACGAGCCGAGCCTCCTCGGCGGCGCGGGTCTCCTCGGCGAGACGGGATTCTTCCGCGGCACGAGCCTCTTCCGCCAGCCGAGCCTCTTCCGCCAGCCGAGCCTCTTCCGCCAGCCGGGCCTCTTCCGCCAGCCGGGCCTCTTCCGCCAGCCGAGCCTCTTCCGCCAGCCGGGCCTCTTCCGCCAGCCGAGCCTCTTCCGCGGCGCGGGCCTGTGCCGCCTCTCGATCCCGCTGGGCCTGCTCCGCCCGGCGGCGCGCCTCTTCCGCCTCTCGGGCGCGACGGGCCTCATCCTCCAGCCGCTTCGCCTCCTCTGCGTCGCGGGCGCGGCGAGCCTCCTCGATCTGGAGGAACTCCGCGTCGGTCAGCGCCTCGATCTTCCCTTCGTACTGCAGGACCCGAAGCAACCCGATCAGCGACGGGGTCGCATCGACCGGGACCTCCGCGAAGGACTCGAACCGGGCCAGGAACTCCCGCTCTCCCTCCTCCAGCAGCCAGTGGGCGCAGTCCTCCACCTGGGAGCAACGGAACACCCAGCCGGAGATCGTCTCCCGCTCGAAGGCGGCCCGGACCGCGATCAAACCGCCCAGACGCTGGCCGGCGGCCTCTCCCTCACCCACCACCCACTCGGCGTTTCCGGTCTGCTGCGCCAGGCTGCGCACGTTCGCCAGCAACTGCAGCCCAGCCGCGGTCTGCGCGTCCATCTCGCAGCTCTCCAGCACCTCCGGGTCCAGCGCCCCGGCTTCCCCTCGGGCCCAGAGCCCGTCCAGCATTCCGAAGTCCAGCCGGCCCGCCAGCAGCAGCGACTGCACCGGGGTCCGGTGTCCGCAGGACAGCTCGGTGCCCACCACGTCCCCGTCTCGCAGCAGCACGCGCGACTCGCGGCCGTGGGCAAGCAGGCGCAACGCGCCGGTGGCGCGTTCCTGGTGGGCTCGATACAGGGCTTGGGCAACGCTGGAGACGTCCATCGGCCGGGCGAGTCTAGTCCCCCTCCCCTCCCCCCTCCAGTTGCCGTCCGGAACCGTCAGTCCCCCCAGCGACCAAGCTGCCGCAGCGCCTCGTAGGCGGCGATCCCCACCGCGGTGGACAGGTTCAAGCTCCGACGCTCGGGAAGCATCGGGATCGCCACCGGCTTCCCCGTCCCCCCCTCCAGGATCTCCGGCGACAACCCGGTGGTCTCCGCTCCGAACACCAGGTGGTCCCCCTCCTGGAACCGCTCCTGGTACAAGGTCCGCTCCGCCCGGGCGCTGAAGAAGAACCGCCGCGCCAGCGGGTGCTCCTCCAGGTAGGCCGGGTAGGTGGGGTACAGCTTCAAGAAGACCTTGTCCCAGTAGTCCAGCCCGGCCCGCTTCAGCTCCTTGTCGGCGATGCTGAAGCCCAGCGGTTCGATCAGGATCAACTTGCTGCCGGTCACCGCGCACAGCCGGGCCACATTCCCGGTGTTGGGAGGAATCTGCGGCGAGACCAGGACCAGGTGCAACGGACGGGCGAGTGGCTGGAGCATGGGTTAGAAGGTGGAGTGCGCCTGCGAGTAACCAATGAGACGCGAGGCAGGATTCTCGCCGAACGCGCCCAGGAAGCGACCGGGTTCTGGTCCCGCTTCCGGGGGCTGATGGGCCGCGAGGACCTTCCCACCGGGGAGGGGCTGTGGATCGACCCTTGCGACTCCATCCACATGTTCTTCATGCGCTTCCCGATCGACGTGGTGTTCCTGGCACGCGACTTACGGGTGGTGAAGGTGGTACACGCCCTGCCGCCCTGGCGGGTGACCCGGATCTATCGGGCAGCACGTTCGGTGCTGGAGTTGCCGGCAGGGATCGCGGAAGCCAGCGGAACTACAGAAGGTGATCAGCTTCGCTTCGATCCCCAGGCAGCCATGCCCGGATCGTCTCTTTGACCCGCCGGGAACCGCTTTGTTAACGTCTTTAGCCCTCAGAAGAACGGCTCAGGCTCGCACGAATGCGCATTGAGGTCGCCGGTCACACCCACGTCGGAATGAAGCGGAACCACAACGAGGACAACTTCCTCGTGCTGCCCGACGAACGTCTGTTCTGCGTCGCCGACGGGATGGGGGGCCACTCCTCCGGAGAGGTCGCGTCCAAGATCGCGGTGGACGAGATCTCCGAGTTCTTCCGTCTGACTGCCCAGGATCAGGAAGCCACCTGGCCGTACAAGATGGACAAGACCCGGAACTACGACGAGAACCGCCTGGCCACCGCGATCAAGCTGGCCAACAGCCGGATCTACGAGCGGGCCGCGGTGGAGCAGAAGCTCAAGGGGATGGGCACCACGGTGGCCACCGTCCACTTCGCCGCCCACCACGCCTACGTGGGCCACGTCGGCGACAGCCGGGTGTACTTCCAGCGGGACGGGCAGCTGCGCCAGGTCACCGAAGACCACTCGTTGCTCAACGACTACCTCAAGGCCAAGAAGCTGACCCCGGAGGAGATCGAGGCCTTCCCCCACAAGAACGTGATCGTCCGCGCCCTGGGGATGAAGGACACCGTCCAGGTGGACGTGAACAAGTTCGAGTGCCGCGAGGGAGATCAGTTCCTGGTCTGCTCGGACGGGCTCTCCGGGATGGTCACCGACCCCCAGATCCAGGACGTCCTCGCCCGAGTCACCGACCTGGAGGCGGCCTGCACCCAGCTGATCGAGATGGCCAACGCCGCCGGCGGCAACGACAACGTGACCTGCGTGCTGGCCCGCTGGCGCGCGGAGTAGCCGCCGTCGCTCAGGGGCCGGTCAGCGCCGCCGGGATCCGGTGGTGCTTCCAGGCAATCACCTCCACCAGCTCCTCCCCGGGGGCGATCTCCGTCTCGTCCAGCACCGCCACCCGGTTCAGCCGGGCGCCCTTCCCCACCCGGGCTCCCGGCCCCAGATAGACCGCCGAACCTAGCTGCGCCCCCGCCTCCACCCGGGCTCCGGCGGCGAAGTACGCCGGGCCGGCCACCGCACCGTCGATCCGCGCCTCCGGACCTGCCCAGTAGTTGCCGGTCCCCTTCTGCGCGGAGGCAAACGGGGAGGCGTCTCCCAACAGTTCCAGCGGCACCTGGCGGAAGAGGAGATCCTTCAAGGTGGCCAGGTAGCGCGCCGGGGTCCCCAGATCCGACCAGTAGGCCTGGGTCCTCAGCCCCCGCACCCCCACCCCCTTCTCGATCATCCGCTGGTAGGTCTGGAGGATGTCGTCCGGTCCCTCCGGGGCCATGAAGTCGAAGACCTCCGGCGAGAAGAGGTGGACCCCGGAGAAGTGCCAGGAGGAGAGCCGCTCTCCGCCCGGCCCCTTGCCGGCGATCCGCCGGATCGATCCCTGGGCATCCAGCTCCACCGCGGAGAACTTCTCTTTCTCCGGCATCGGCAGCAGCACCATGCTGGCCACCGCGCCCGAGGCCCGGTGCTCGGCCACCAGCGGCACCAGATCCAGCGGGAAGAGGATGTCCCCGTTGTAGACGATGAACACGTCGTCTGAGAGCAGCGCCCGCAGGCCGCGGATCCCACCCCCGGTGCCCTGGATGATCGGCTCCTGCACCACCGTCAGCGGCAGCCCCGCCCGCTGGGCCTCGGCGTGGGCCACCTCCTCCATCACCCCCGGGAGGTGGTGGGTGTTGATCCCCACCCCGGTGACCCCGGCATGGCGCAGCACCCCCAGCGCGTAGCGGAAGATCGGCTGGCCCAGCAGCGGGATCGCCGGCTTGGGCCAGCGCTCGGTCAGCGGACGCAGCCGGGTGCCCAGCCCGGCGCACAGCACCATCGCCTTCATCTAGGCCAGCTCGGGGACGTACTGGGAGAGCAGCTGCTGCAGCCGCGCCAGCTCCGGCTTCTTCTTCAGCGCGTCGCGCACGTAGCGCAGCGAGGCGGGGATCGAGACCAGGAACCCCGGGTTGCCCTTCACCCGGTGGATGTACTCGAACCGGCCGGCGTCCTTGAGCTTGCGCTGCACGGTGAGCAGGTCGAAGAACGAGATGAACGCCTCGCGGTCGATCTTCTCCCCGCTCTCCTTCTCGAAGGCCTGGATGTACCGGTCCAGCATCTTCTCCACGAAGGGACGATCCAGCTCCACGTAGCTGTCCCGCAGCAGCGCCACCAGGTCGTACTGACGCGGCCCCTGCAGGGCGTCCTGGAAGTCGATCACCACCAGCTCGCCCTCCTTCACCATCAGATTGCGGCTCTGGTAGTCGCGGTGGGTGAACCCCCGGGGCTCCTGCGCCAGGCGGACGGCGATCTGCCGGAAGGTGGTGTCCAGCTCCTTCCGCTCGGCCTCGGTGGGCTTCTTCCCGCTCCAGATCTCCATCCCCCACTCGCGGAAGTGGTGCAGCTCCCAGTCGTAGAGGTCCTCGTCGAAAGCGCGGGTGAACGCCAGACAGGAGGGGTCCTTCTCCTTCTCGGCGCGGGCGCGCAGCTGGGCCAGAAGCTCCACCGCGCGGCCGTACAGCTCCTCCCGCCGCTTGCCGCCCTCCAGCGCCTGCTCGAAGGTCAGATCGGTCAGATCCTCCAGGACCATCATCCCCGCCGGCTCGTCGTAGCGGTGGATCTTCGGGACCCGGATCCCCAGCCGCTGGAGATAGCGGTGCACGTTGAGGAAGGGCAGCTCGGTGGGCGCCTGTCCCTTGGTCGCCTCCTCGCTCTTCGTCAACGAGCCGGGGGGCATCACCATCAGCACGTAGCTGTCCGGTGGCCGGCCCACCCGGTAGTACGACCGGTTGCTGGCGTCTCCCTTGAGCTGGGTGACTGGAAAGTCCTTCGCATCTCTACCGGTGGCCTGGGTGACCTGGTCGCGCAGCGCGGCCTCGAGTTCCATGCTCCGGAGTATCCGCGTCGATCCGGGGTGGGTCAAAGCCACATCCGCCGAACATCCACTGCGAATCATCCGTGGCGCAGAACCGGCGCTACCGCCACCGATCAGCGGGAACGACGCAGCGGGACCAGATCGAAGGGCAGCGCCACCAGGGTGGCGAAGCGGTGCACCCTCTCCGGCACCGCCCGGATCGACTCCTGGGTGAAGCCGGTGCCGGCGGCGACGATGATCACCGGCTGTCCCTGATCGTTCTTCCCCGGTCCCACGTGGTGGATGCCGGTGACCCCGAACAGCAGGCGGATGCACTCCTCCACCGCCTCCCGGAGCTCCGGATCCTCCTCCTCCTCGCGGTGGTTCTCACGCGCGGAGTCATCCACGAAATAGACCCCCGGGTCCTTGGCGCTGTCCAGGGCCACCAGGGCGCTGAACTTGGGATCCACCGGGCGGGGCGGCAGCTTCTGGGCCACCGTGCCCAGGGCATCCGGACGCGCCGCCTGTGGGGGCCCAAAGGATTCGGCCTTCAGGGCGGGCATGTCCTTCTTGCCGGCCTTGGCCGCCCGGCGGGCGCGGTCCTGGACGTCGCGGGCCTCCTCCCGGCCGAAGTCCTCCTCCTGTCCCGCGCTCTCGGCGATGGAGAACTCGTCCACCTCCAGCACGTCGTCGGCGGACAGCTTCTTGAGATCCACCGCCTTCATCGCCCGCATCGACACCCGCCGCGGGAGCTCTACCGGCTTGGCCTGTTGCGGTTTGGGCCCGAACAGGCCGGCGAAAGGATTCACCTTTGGAGGGTTCCAGTTGGCCACGGCCGGGTATTGTAGGGCGGTTCATGCATCTCGACTACGGCAGATGCCCCTGCTCGGGGGTTTACGAACGTCGGTTCGTCGAGGTCCGCATGAATGTCAGCGGCAAGATGGTCGTGCTCACTGCCGTGCCCCAGGGCGCCTGCCTGATGTGCGGCTCGCGGGTCTACAAGGCGGATGTGTTGCAGCGGATCGAACTGTTGATGAAGGGCGACCGCTACGTGAAGAGCTCCCAGTAGGAGCGGCAGGACCGCCCTGGCGTTGCAGTCGCCCCCCGGGGTCCATCCCGGGTATAAGGCGCGCCGCCATGTCCAAGATCCACGAAAACATCCTCTCTGCCATCGGCAACACCCCGCTGGTCAAGCTTCACAAGCTGGTCGGACCGAACGACGCCACCGTGCTGGTGAAGTGCGAGTTCATGAACCCCGGCGCGTCGATCAAGGATCGGATGGCGCTGTTCATCCTCGAGAAGGCGGAGCGGGAGGGGAAGCTCAAGCCGGGCGGGACGATCATCGAGAACACCTCCGGGAACACCGGAATGGGTGTGGCGCTGGCCGCGGCGGTGAAGGGCTACAAGTGCATCTTCACCATGCCGGACAAGATGTCGACCGAGAAGGTCAACCGGCTCAAGGCGCTGGGGGCACAGGTGGTGGTCACCCCCACCAACGTCCCCGCCGAGGATCCGCGCAGCTACTACGAGACCGCCAAGCGGTTGGTGCGTGAGACCCCGGGCGCCTTCTATCTGAACCAGTACCACAACCCGGACAACATCGAGGCCCACTACAAGATCACCGGTCCGGAGATCTTCGAGCAGACCGACGGGAAGGTGGACTACTTCGTCAGCGGCCTGGGCACCGGCGGGACGATGAGCGGCGCCGGCAAGTTCCTCAAGGAGAAGATCCCCGGCCTGAAGAACGTGGGCGTGGATCCGGAGGGGTCGGTGTACCTCAGCTACTTCCGCACCGGGAAGCTCTCCACCCCCCACGTCTACAAGGTGGAGGGGATCGGCGAGGACATGCTGTGCAAGGCGATGGACTTCTCGGTCCTGGACGACGTGCGCCAGGTCAACGACCGCCAGAGCTTCCTGGCCGCCCGCCGCCTGGCCCGCGAGGAGGGGATCTTCGCCGGCGGCTCCTCCGGCTCGGCAATCCACGTCGCGGTGGAGTTGGCCAAGGAGCTGGGCAAGGGCAAGACCATCGTCACCGTGCTGCCGGACTCCGGCTCCTCCTACATCTCCAAGTTCTATTCAGACGAGTGGATGCGGGACAACGGCTTCCTGGAGGACAAGAGCGGCACCGTGCGCGACCTGATCTCCAGCCGGCGCACCGAGGTGATCTCCGCGAGGCAGGGCGAGAAGATCGGCGCGGTGGTGGAGACGATGCGCAAGCACGGGATCAGCCAGATGCCGGTCAACGGCCCGGACGGGGTGGCGGTGGGGATGATCCACGAGATGGATCTCCTCAACGCGCTGATCGCCGGCAAGCAGAAGCAGGTGGACAGCATCGACGCCATCGTGGCCCCGCTGCAGGGGGTGGTGGCCCCGGAGACCTCGCTCTCCAAGCTGCGCGAGGTCTTCGCCCAGGATCACGTGGCGGTGGTGCGCGAGGGCAACAAGCTGATCGCCATCGTCACCAAGATCGACCTGATCGAGTTTTTGGCCGCGCGCGCCCAGTAGGGACGAAGCAGAAAAGGGGACAGGCTCTCAGGATCCCACACATCTTCGGGTTGTGATCTAAGCGGCTGATGCCGAAGAGTCGCCAGGCCGTAGATGTGACCTCCGAAGTTGGCTGCGCGTCTCTTGGGGATGCCC
>JAKFFE010000009.1:0-112715 GCA_036675345.1 Myxococcaceae bacterium | reverse complement strand
CTGTAACCCCAACAAGTGTCGATAGAGCTCGGTGTCCTGCATTCGAGCCATTCTTCATGAAATTGCTGAGATTCCCACCGCTTGGCTCTCCTCGGGGATCCACGCGGATCCCGGAGGAACCAAATAATTTACAGGACCCCTCCGGACATCCAAGGCGCGCTGGAACCCACCTCGGCGGAGCCAGCTCGGAATGCCCCTTGTTCCGAAGGAGGTAGGCGGATGGTCACTGCGGCCAGCCCCTACTTCCCGTGCTTCGCGGACCCCTCCATGAACTTCCTCGCCTGGGCGTCGGTCGCAGCCACTCGGCCAGTTCTCGGGGCCAGTGAGTGGGGAGATCCAATTGTCGTCGGCGGGGAGAAGTAGTTGGCGCTGGGCACCGCGCGTTGAGCACTCCCGGGACGCACCATGGTTGGAGAGAACTCGGCCCGCTCGCGTGAGCATGACGCCGTATCGCTCCACCGGGCGACTTCTGGAACATGCCCACCGGGGAGGGCACAGGAGTTCCAGTGGACCGAAGGTTCTCGCCCGGGTTCATTGCCGCCTGATCCACCAGGGGCGTGCATCGTCGCGCGCAGCGTGCCCACGCGATCCATCCGTGCCGCCTGTCAGACCCGCACACTAGGGTTTGCGAGGCCGATGTCTTGGGGGCGGGGATGGCTAGACAATCCAGGGGCGCTGACACTCGGAACGTGATTCTCCGCGCGGGCTATTCGATTGCACGCAGTCGGGGACTGTCGGCTGTGACTCATGTGTCGGTGGCCGAGTGCATCTCGATGACGACGGGTGCGGTGCAGGGCCACTACCGCGTAGCGGACGAGCTCAGACTGGCGGTGATTGAGTGGTGGGCCGCGGAGGTGCGCTCCCGCGTCCTGGATCAGGGGCGAGCGCCTGGACTGGTCGGGGTGTGGGCGATGGCCGAGCGCGCGATCCTGCTGGCGTCGTCTCTCCGGGCGCCGTTCGATGCGCTGGTGGGGCCCGCCCGGGGAAGGGTTCGGGTGGCCTTGCTCTCTTGGGTGGAGCAGGTCGAGACGCGGCTCCTCCAGGCAGAGTATCTGGGCGAGATCCGGGAGGGGACCGACCTCCGGCTGCTCGCCCGCCGGGTGTGCCGCGTGCTGTGGAGCGAGCAGTGGGTGGGCGACCTGATCGATCCCCAGGAGGCGGCGGTGGAGGCCGCGAGGGCGACCTGGTCGTTGCTGGCCAGCGGCGCCAGGGATCCGGACCACGACCTGCCGTCGTTGGTGGAGCGCCTGGAGGAGCTCCGGCTGCGCATTCCGAGCCGGCCCCCTTCCCTCGACGACCGGACCGGCGCCGGCTACGCGGACAATGAGCCGATGTTTCGCGACCTGCTGGAGCTCACCGACCCGCTCCGGCAGGCGTTCGAGCGCACCACCCGGCTGGGGGAGGACTACTCCTTCATCCGGCCGCCTCCGATCACCGAGGCGGACCGCGCCGCCGCGAAGGAGGTGGAGAGGCGAATCGCCATCGGCCTCCCGGCGATTCCTCCTCCGCTCCTGTGAGCGGCAGCAGTTCCCACGCGCGCCTTCGCCCCCGGCCCGCTCAGGGCAACTGTTCCCCCAGCGCGTCCCAGCGCTTCCCGATCCACTCGCGCACGTAGCCGACCTCCTGCTCGTAGGTCAGAAAATCGGTGCGGGTGTTCCAGCGCTCGAAGGTCCGGTAGTCATTTCCCCAGCGCAGCTCATCGCGCGGGGCGGCGAGCCGGACCTCGGCCTGGAGCGCGTCATACAGCTCCAGCACCTCCTGCTTGGGGAGGGTCAGCTGGAGGATGAGCCGGTAGCGCGCGCGGATCGGATCGATCAGCGACGGCTGTTCCAGGATTCGCCGGAACAGATGGTTGTCCTCCCGGAAGTCATTGCGCCAGCCGGGTGAGGTCCGCTGGGTGTCCCACTGCTGGCCGAAGGATGCGTCCAGGTCCCAGGGGATGTATCGGAACTGCCCGCCCTGCGGTGGCTGGTAGTGGTAGGCGTTCTTGCCCTGCGAGTCGGTGCCCAGGATCAGGGTGGTGAAGATCCACCAGTTCTCGTAGTCGCGCAGCCGCACCCGCTGGGGCAGCTCCGATAGGAAGGCCGGGTCGCTGGCGGTGGCCACGAACCCGGTCAGCCCGTCGATCGGATCCATCGCTCCCGGCTGGCCCTCCTCCGGGAAGCCCTCCTTCTTCTCGTAGCCCTGCCAGTACGCCCATTTCTCCACGCCCTCCTGGGTGAAGGCGGAGAAGTTGGCGTCGGCGTGGAAGGACTTGAACAGGTGGCCGTCCTTGTCCAGGCCGTGCCGCTTCATCAGGTCCGAGTCCACCAGGTCCGCCGCGGTGTACAGGCCCCAGTAGCGGCCATTGATGAACAGCACCACCGGGAAGGTCTCCACCCCGATGCTGTCCGGGTCCATCCGCTTCCACAGCTCGAACGCCAGCCGCGGTCGCACGTAGGAGTTGTCGTTGAAGGAGGTGACCAGGGCCAGCTTGTCCCGGTGGCCGGTGAGCACCGCCGGATCCTGGAACTCGTCCGCGTCGGAGAACTTGAGGGTGTAGCTGCGCTTGGGGAAGTCCATCGAGGTGGCCCCGCGGTGCTTGGCCTGGAGCTCGAAGGTGTGCCCCCGGTACACCAACTTCGCCGGCGCGTACTCCTTGGTCAGCTTCCCCTCGTAGAGCAGGTGCATCACCGGCAGCCCGAACTCCTCCTGGTAGCGGGCCGGGTCCTTGAGCGGCGCGTTCTGCGAGCTGTGGAAGGCGTCCGCCACGCCGACCTTCACCGAGCCCTCCTCGCCGGTGACCCCCTCCCGCACCGTCAGCGAATAGGTGGCCGCCTGGCTCATCGTCGGGGTCCAGGAGAACTCCCCGGAGGTCGGATCGAAGCGGGCGCCGTCCGGCAGCGGCTCCACCGCGAAGCTCCAGCCGGGCTCGGCCGCCCCGGTGGAGCAGCGGACCTGGAAGGTGACCGTCTCGCCCTCCACCACCCAGTGCGGGCCGTCCGCCACCGGGACACAGAGGGTGGTCGGCTCCGGCTCCGGAGTGCCGCCGTCCCCGGGAGTGGGTCCCCCTCCGTCCTCCTCCGTCTCCGGGACCCCGCCGTCGGGGCCGGGTGGATTCTGGGAGGAGGGAGGCTGTCCGGGGGGCGTCTCCTCCGGCCCCGAGGGGGGCCCGGCGCAAGCGAACCCCCATGCCACGACCACCGCCGCCCAGGTGCTGACGCGCATCAACGTTGCTCCCCCCCAGCGGAGGAGATGCTCATCGATCCCCGGAACGAGGAGAGGTCGGCGGGCACAACTTTCACCACCGGACGTCCGCGCCCCGCAACGAAGAAGGGCCGCCCGATGCTCCGGAGCGGCCCTCTGGCTTCAGCGGGGAGAGGACCTCAGTCGTCCCGGCCCTGCAGCACCGGCTTGGCCAGGGCGGTGGGGCCGCCGCTGGTCCCGCCGCCGACAGTCGCCGGCGCGGTGCCCTCCATCGCCTCGGCCACCAGCTCGGTGATCTCCCGGACCTGGATGTTCTCCTCCCGGCCGGTCTCGTTCACCGCGTCCTTGATCATCGTGTAGCAGAAGGGACAGGCCACCGCGACGATGCCCGGCCCGCCCTTGCCCTCGTACTGCCCCACCTGCCCCGGCTTGTGCTTGTCGGTGGCGCTGGGGAAGGGGACGGACGGGTTCTTGGCGTGCTCCAGGGTGAGCGCCACCTCGTTGACCCGGTTCTGGTTGATCCGCTGACCGGTGTGCTCCTCCAGCCACATCCGGCCGCCGCCGGCGCCGCAGCAGAAGGACTCCCGCTTGCTGCGCTGCATCTCCACCACCTGCAGTCCGGGGATCGCCTTCAGCGCGTCGCGGGGCGCGTCGTACACCCCGTTGTGCCGGCCCAGGTAGCAGGGGTCGTGGAAGGTCAGCGTCTGGTCGTTGAGCTTGGTGAGGTTGATCCGCTTGTCGCGGATCAGCTCCGAGAGCAGCTGGGTGTGGCTGATCGTCCGGTAGTGCCCGCCGAACTCCGGATACTCGTTCTTGATGGTGTTGAAGCAGTGGGCGCACTGGGTGATCACCGCCTTCACCCCCATCCCGTTCCACAGCTCCACGTTGGTCTTGGCCATGGTCTGGAACAGGTACTCGTTGCCCAGCCGGCGGACCGCGTCGCCGTTGCACATCTCCTGCTTGGCCAGGGTGGCGAACTTCACCCCTGCCTGGTTCATGATCTTCACCAGCGCCTTGGAGACCTTCTTCTGCCGGTCGTCGTAGGACCCGGCGCAGCCCACGAAGAACAGGTACTCGTAGCCCTTGTCCGGCTCCCAGGTGGGGATGTCCATCCCCTCCGCCCACTCGTCACGCTTCTCCTGAGCGATGCCCCAGGGGTTGCCCTGGCGCTCCACCCCCTCGAATACCCGCTGGGCCTCGGGCGGGAAGTCCGCCTCCACCTGCACCTTGTAGCGGCGCATGTCGATCAGCCGGGGGATGTTCTCGATGAACACCGGGCAGGCGGTCTCGCACCAGCCGCAGGAGGTGCAGGCCCAGATCGTCTCCGGCTGGAGGATGTTGCCGACGATCGCCGGCAGCTCCGCCGGCTCGCCCTTCTCGTTCTTCCCGGTGGCCAGCAGCTCCTGGTTCTCCCAGATCCAGTGCTTCAGATCCTGGTTCACCACCTTGTGGGAGAGCGGCTTGCCGGTCAGGTAGGTGGGGCAGTGGGTCTGGCAGCGGCCGCACTCCGTACAGGAGTAGGTGTCGATCCCGTTCTTCCAGTGCAGGTCCGCCACCGTCTTCACCCCGAACTCCTCCGCCTCCAGATTGGGGGTGGAGAGCTTGCGGGAAGGCGAGTTGTCCAGCTTCTGGAAGTAGACGTTGGGCAGGCCGGTGATGACGTGGAAGTGCTTGCCGTAGGGAAGGAAGTTGAGGAACACCACCACGATCAGCAGGTGGGTCCAGAAGGAGACCAGCCCCAGCCAGTGGGCGGCGTCCGGCGCGCCGGCCAGCAGGGCGGCCACCCCGGAGGTGACCGGCTCCCATCCGGAGCGGGTGCCCTGGGCGATCATGTGCGAGGCGCCGAACAGGAACTCGGTGACCATCAGGCCGCCGATGAAGCCCAGGATCAGATAGGCCTCGTTGCTCTGGGTCATCCGGTCCGGCTTCCGGCTGCGCAGGATCGCGAAGTAGATCACCCCCACCACCGCCAGCGCCGCCACGATGTCCTTGGCGAAGAGGTAGCCGTTGAAGAGGGTGGTGAGGATCGGGTGGTCGATCCAGAAGCTGTGGGTGGGGTTGGAGAGCACCTCCAGCGCGGTGGTGGAGAACCCCATCACGAACAGCAGGATGGTCCGCAGCTGCACCACCAGGAAGGCGGCAAAGATCATCACGTGCATCAGCCCGGGGGTGAACTCCTCCGGGTCCACCATCCGCTTCTGGCCGAGGCCGAAGCGCAACAGCGCCTTCAGCCGCTGACCGGGGTGGTCAAAGCGGTTCACCTTCTTCATCCCCAGGATGGCGCGGGTGCGACCCCACATCGTCCAGGCGAAGACGGAGAGACCCACGACGAGAATCAGCGCTGTGAAGATCGGACTCATGGCTTGGGTCGGGACGGTACCAGGGTGATGCACCGCGGCAAGGACTGCGAGCAGCGGTCCCGTCCGAACACCCACAAAAGGTCGCGCGGTATCCCACCCCGGGGGGGCCCCCGGCGTCGTGTTCACCGGTCGAGGAGGGGCGGACAGGTGATGCGGGTCAAGGTGGGGTGCGGGCCCCAGGGGGCCCGCACGGATCGCCGCTAGTTGCGGGGGTAGCCGAAGTTCCCGCCGGCGAAGATCACCCCGCTGGCGCAGGTGCCGGCACTGCGGGTGAAGACGATCTCCACCCGATCGCCCGGCTCCAGGCTCGCGCTGCCTCCGGCCTGGATCAGGTACCGCTTCTGGACGTAGCCGTTGACCGCGGTGTCCCCACCGGCGGAGCTGACGTCGAACGAGCCGTCCTCGGAGGTCCAGGTACAGGAGCCGAGCGTGGGTCCAGACATGTGGAGACAGGCGGACTGGTTGACCGCGTAGCTGCAGGCCGCGGCGTCGTTGGTCTTCCACCAGGCCGTGAGGGAGAGGTCTCCGCCGGAGACGAAGTCCTCGGGGAGGACGATCGCGTAGCCGAGGTACATCCCGCTGCCGTTCATGATCGGGCCGCGATCGCCCACCGTCGTCCCTCCAGAGAGGCGCATCCCGTGGGGATTGAGCGGAATCGAACCCGTCCGGGACCGGGAGTACTCGGTGGAGGCGGCGCCTCCCAACAGATCCGCGTCCAGCCCGGAGCCGGCCCCGTCCACCTGCTGCAGCTTGGTCAGCACCTCCGCCGCGGTGTCCGGGGACCCTGCCGGTCCCTGCTCTCCGCGCGGACCGACGGCCCCCTCGCATCCGGTCAACAGCGCTGCCAATCCCAACAGCCCGAGCGTTCTGATCATGCGCTGAGTGTGACGCATGAAAATCGGAGGAAGGAGTGAAAACAGCAACCGAAGGCCGAGCAAAATTTGCTCAACCGGGCACGCTCTTTCTCATCATTGCTCAGCCCCGCGAGGAGGGGCTCGGACCCGAACACTTCCGCGTCCGGAGCGAAAACCAGCCAGGCACCGTCAGGGGCCGCGCAACTGCTCTCGCAGTTGGTCGCGCAGAAAGGCGTACTCAAGCAGGTTCAGGACGAAGTGCTCGCCCTCGGCCCAGGAGATCGAGCGGTTCGCCGGAAGCGCACCCAGGACGACTCTGTTTCCTTGGGCGAGCCTTGGCGACCGTGCCCTTACGAAATCGATGACCTCGGCGTTGCGAAGCCGGCCCAACTTGCCGACAGTCATCCGACCGTCGTGGATGAGTTCGTAGGTGTTTGACTGCGCGTCCAACTCGCATCCGACATCCAGGGTCAGCTGCAAGCAACAGTGGTAGCCGAGTTCCGGGTCATCGGTGCCGACCAGAACGGCTGTCGTTCCCCGCCGGTTGCCCCAGGCTGCATGGTTCCGGGTGCGTGCATGGGCGAACGTTCCGACGCGGTAGACCTGATCCCCAGCGTTGGGTTCGCGAACCAGCCACGTTCGATACAGCCCCGCGTATGAGCCTCCACCCGCGTTCTCATAGTTTGCATCGGAGATGCCTCCGTCGGCCATGATCTGCAGCCCTCTGAACTCAATGGGCGCCTCTCGACCCAGTGGCTCGCAGAGAAGGAAGTTGTCCAACTCGGCGATGAAGGCATGCAGCGACGGTGGTGTGTCCAGACCGATGGCTCCATCGAGGAGACCCTGGACACGCTCCGGAGCGCACACTCGATCATAAGAGAGCCGCAGCAGCGGCTCATCGGGGGCGAACTGGAGCGCAGCCCCCTTGAGCATCTCCGCGTACGTGGGAATCACGTGAAGGTTCCTGGGGGCTCCCCCAGGCGCGGTGTACGTCATCGAAGCGTCCCGCAACCGTCCGGAATTGGCGATGGCAACAAAGGGAGCGCCGAGGACGTCGGCATAGGCCTCGGCTTGCTCCCAGGTGAAACCCGACAGGCGCTTCTCAGGGGCCTTCAGTTCGAACACGGCAAGTGGATGCAGTTCCCGCCCGGCCGCCGGATTTCCCCACACGACGATGTCGGCTCGGTCCCGACAGGAAGGGTCGATCTCATGGAGTGGATACTCGACCGTCATCCGCTCGTACGGAACGCCCAGTTCGATATGGAGCGCCGCGACGATCTCCTGGCGCACGAGCTCCTCGGGGGTCGCCGGGACGAGCCGCTTTCGTACCGGGTCGAAGAGGACGGAACGTCCCCCTCGCTGAAACCTTCCAGAAAGAGTGTTCATGAGTCGAGCGGGGAGGTCCCTAGCCGGCGCCGACGACGTCCGTCAGATATCGCTGCCACTTCGCCGCATCGGCAAAGGCGCAGCGGTTCCAGCTGGTAGGCCTGGACCTCGATGCCCGCGCGGTAGGGGGCCTGGAACAGCTTGGGCTCGGTGGAGGTGACGCAGTTCCACCGCAGGGCGTTGAGGTACGCCCAGAACCGGCGCTGCGGGTCGAAGCCTTTGGAGCCGAGCCGGTCCCACTGCTCGGCGCTGACCACCAGGGGATCCAACTCCCGCTCCCAGAGCACCTCCAGCGGGGTTCCCTGCGAGTCGTCGTCCAGGCAGGAGAGCCGGACCAGCGTCTGATCTCTGGGGTCGGGGGGAGCGACGACCTCCTCCACCAGGTACTGCCGGGTACGAACTCGAACGATGTTCCCACGCTGAGGACGCTGCTCCATTGGAGCGCGAAGGGTATTACAGACCTTTCGGAGATGACAGGAGACGGTCTGGGCAAGGATGCTTGTCAGTCCCAGGGGTTATCTAGTTGCTTGCATGACACCGTCTACTCGCCCACGCCCCTCCAGCAGGCGAGGGACCGGCACCGGCGGACAACTTGATTTTGGACTGAGTCCGAAATACTCATCATGGACGATGCGGTTTCAAAACCAGCTCACAGTCTCGCCCGCGCCAAGGAGTTGGTGGCGGAGGGAAACTATCGGCTCTCAGAGGGAAGCAAGGCCCGTGGGTCCCTTCTCCTTGAACTGGCCAAACTGGAAGACGCGGTCGACTTCGTGGAGGTCGTCTTCGCCCTGGTTACCGACGCCGACTACTGCGGGACGGTCGAGATCCACACCGCCAACATCCAGGGCATTTACGACGAGTACGTCTTTGAGGTCCCAGAGTCAGTGTTCGAGAAGTTCGAACTCCGAGTCCGTGGCTGGTACCTGAAGTTTAAGCTGACCCAGGTCAGGGGACAGAGCGTCTTCGTCCTGTCGCTCCATCCCCTCAACAAGGACGAATACCGCCGCAAGGGCGGCGTGCTGCTGCGAGAGCGAGATTGAATATGGAAGTCACGCCATGTCCGAGCTGTGAGCGGGGGTTCCTTGAGGACCGCGGCGGTTCCGGCCGGTTCTTCCCCTTGCGTGGGTTCGGTGAACTGGAACTCCCGGCCGATGTGCTGCTGCCCACCTGCAACTTCTGCCACCAGTTCATCCCGGGGCCCTCGGACGCTCAGCGGTTCGATGAGGGGATGCAGCGGGCTTATCAAGCACGTCTGGCCGAGATGATCGGCCAGGCGGTATCGACGCTGACTGACCAGGCCATCACCCAACAGGACCTGGAGCTGAGGCTGGGGCTCTCGCGTGGCTACATCTCCAAGCTGAAGGGCGGCAAGGATAGCAGTCGGGTGATGGCGGCCCTGCTTGGATTGCTGGCAGCGGATCCCGTGGGGCGACTCAAGGAATTGACCAGCCTGTTCGAAGGCAAGGCCTCGGCGACCAACGGGCGTTCCACGATCTCGTTCGAGACCTCTGAATCCGCTGCCATTGCGGCAACGCCACTGACCTTCCGCAAGGTCCCCGCAGGTCGAAACGCGGTCCTCGCTTTGGTGAGGGAATGAGCTCGGAGACAGCCGAGGCGAACGCTCCCAACGCCGAGCACGCGCAGCGCATCTCCGGATTGGTCGAGCTGTCGGACGTTCGGACAATCGAGTTCGCGGCCCTGCTGCAAGGTGAGGCTCCCGCCGCCGTCGACTCCGCGCAGGGTGCTTTGGCAGTGACGCTGACCATCAACTCAGAACCGACGCAGTTCCAGGTACTCGGAAACTTCCGCGTCAAGGTCCACGAGCCCAGCAAGTCAGTGAAGGAAGCCTTCCTTACGGCGCACTTCTCGGTGGTTGCCTATTACGGGGTACCGGAGGGCTTCAGCGCCACCGAAGAGGAGCTTCGCTCCTTCGCGCAGCTGAGCAGCATGATTCACCTGTGGCCGTACTTTCGGGCCTTCGTCCAACAGGCTTGCGGGCAGCTCTCCATCCCGTCCATCGTCATCCCAGTGTTTCGAGCGAACCGACCGATGAAGGTTCGGTTCGGCGCGTGGAAGGGGATGAGGACCCAGGCTTGAGGCGCAAGGGCCTTGGAAAAGACTAAGGCGAGGTCGGAGAAGCTCTGCGAGCCAGTGCCCTGAGTTCAAGGCAAGCCTTGTCGTAATCTGCGATTGCCTGCTCGATGCGAGCCAAGGCCGTCTGAACCGCTGGATCCAGGGCCTGCGGAGGGGCAGTGGAGTGGCGGGTCTGCCAGGCCTCAATCCTGGCCAACCGTCGCTTGAGCGCAGACTCATCGGAGACTTGTCGCTCCAGGAAGGCCCTCCAGTGCTGCTCCCTCTTCAGGTCACCATTGCAATGGGCACAGGCGAGGATGCGATTGCCAATGCCGTTCCCGCCGTCCGCATCGGCATGGTCTAGATGTGCAATTCGAGAAGCCCTCTCCAGCTGCACATCACAGTAGGCACAGCGATCGGCGAAGTGATCCCACAACTCCTCAAGCTCGCGCTTGGATGGAACCGGATCAATCAACTCTCGCGCAGCGCGCCGCATCACGTTCTTTGCTTTGGCGATGGTGGTGGGTCGCATTGATGAACAATACCGTCGGCAGAGGAGCGTGGGGCTGTCGGTGTCCAGACACGGCGCCGCACGGGCCTTGAACCTCCCCGCTTCAGCCCCGGGCGGCCACCGCGAAGTGATCCGCCAGCCGCTGCAGCAGGGCCTTGATCGCCGGCTCCGCGCCCTTGAGCTTGGGCAGCTGGGCCCGAAGCTCGGCCGGGTCCTTCTTCCGCTCCGCCAGCTCCTCGGGGGAGGTGTCCAGCCAGCGCTCCAGGTCGGCGGCGCCCAGCTCGGGGTGGAACTGGAACCCGTAGGAGCGGCCCACCCGGAAGGCCTGCTGGGTGTAGCGATCGGTGGAGGCCAGCAGGGTCCCCTCCGGGACCGCGGAGTAGGTGTCCCCGTGCCAGTGGGCCACCACCAGCCGGGGCGGCACCCCGGCGATCACCGGGTCCTCCAGACCCTCCGCCGTCCAGCGCACCGGGGCCGCGCCCAGCTCGAAGCCGTTCTTGCCCACCGAGACCTCCGCCCCGGCGGCGGCGGCCAGCAGCTGCGCGCCCAGGCAGATCCCCAGCACCGGGCGGTCCATCAGCAGCCGCTGCTGCAACAGGCCCAGCTCCTCGCGCAGGAAGGGGTGCTGGTCGGACTGGTGGACACCCATCGAGCCGCCCATCACCACCACCAGCTCCGCGGCCAGGTCCTCATGCTTCACGGTGCGGAAGCGGGGGACCAGGGTGAAGCCGGCGGCGCGCAGCGGGGCCTCCAGCAGCGCCGGGCCCTCGTGCTCTTCGTGCTGGAGGATGATCGCCTTCATCGCCCGGGCTACTTCTTGAACTTGGCGTCCGCTTCCGCTTCCAGCTCGGCGGCCTGCTCGGGGGAGGCGCGCTGGATCACCCGCCACTCCATCTTCAGATCCCGGGCGGCGCTGGCGAGCCCGGCGTTGCGGCCCGAGGCGTTGGCGCCGGCGTAGGCGGTGGCCTGGGCGCGGGGGTCCGCCATTCCCGAGCTGCCGCTGGCCGCCACCGAGTTGCGCATGAAGCGGATCCGGCTGTGGCCCGCGTCGATCGCGTAGCCCTCCACCGAGTAGCGGGTGCTGGAGGTGGACATGGCGGAGCTGCCGGTGTCCTCCTTGAACTCGGTGCGGATGAAGGCCTGGCTGGGGTTGTCCTGCCAGTTGAAGCCGTCCTCCTTGAGGATCGCCTTCACGTGCGGCCAGACCTCCTTGAGCGGCTTGTTGAACATGAACTCTCCGGCCCTCTCCTGCAGGTACGTCTCCCGGGTGGGACCGGCGCAAGCGGTCACCAGCGAGAGAGCCATCACACCCAGGACCAAGCGCTTCATTTCTAGACCTCCAGGAGAAGAGGCGCGGAAGGTAGCGGAGGCGAACCCAGAACCCAAGCCTGAGTCCCCCGCCCGGCCGGGGCGCCAGTCGAGGCGGCTCACCCGGGGGCCGGTGCGCTCTACCGGGCTCCGGCCAACCAGGCGGCGATCTCCCCCGACTCCCGCGCGTAGCCCTCCTGCTCCAGCGTCGCCCGGGCCTCCTCCGCCGCCCGCCGTGCCTGATCCCCGGCGCGGGGCGTGGTGTGCCTCACCGCCTGGGCCCAGTCGAAGCGCAGCCGGGCCAGGGTCAACGGGTCGCCTCCGGCCTGCTGGTGTCCGCTCAGGGCCGCCTGCAGCCTCCGGGTCGCCTCCGGCCACCGCCCGGCCGCCAGCGCCACCCGTCCCCAGGCCGCCTCCAGGGTCGGTCGGTCCAGCGGGTCCACCCCGTCCAGCCGGGAGGTGACCTGCTCGGCCTTGCGCAGCTGCGCGTCGGCCTCCGGGTGCCGGCCCAGCCGGGCCAGGGTCTGGGCCCGCTCCAGGATCGCGTTGCGGTAGAAGCGGTGGGAGATCCCGTTCGCCTCGTAGCGGGAAATCGCCGCCGCCAGCAGCGGCTCTGCCTCCGCGTACCGCTGGGCGCCCGCCAGGATCGAACCGAGGTTCATGGTCGGATCCGCCACCCGCAGGTTCTCCTCGCCGTAGACCTGCCGCGCCACCTCCAGCGCCCGGCGGGCCTCCCGCTCCGCGTCCTTCAGGTGGTCCGGCCGCCGGGGGAGGGAGGCGTAGATCAGGGAGAGGTTCATCCGGTTCTCGATCTGGCTGGGATGATCCGGTCCCACCATCGCCACCGAGCCCTCCAGGGCCAACTCCATCTGCACCGCGGCCTCGGCGGGGCGGCTGGACTCCAGCAGCAGCGCCCCGTAGTTGGTGCGCAGGGAGAACAGCTCCCGCTCGACCCCCGGCACCTCCTCTCCCAGCTTCACCGCCTCCTCGGCCGCCGCCAACGCGTCGGGGATCCGCCGCCCCATCCACAGCACCAGCGCGCGAATCATCAGCACGTTGAGCCGGGCCCGCTTCGGATTGCCGATCGCCTCGTTGGCTGCCTCGGCGAAGGTCAGGGCCTCCCACCCCTCCTCGAAGCTGCCCTGGTCCACCGCCTTGCTCTGGGCCAGCAGGGTCCACAGCAGCGCCAATTGCGCGTGGTGCCTCCCGGCGGTGGCGGCCAGGATCCCCTCCTTGAACAGCCGGTCCGCTTCCTTTGGTTCTCCTCCGTGGCTGAGCAGCGTCCCCGCCAGCCCCAGGGCCTCGGCCTCCAGGGCGCGGTTGCGCAGCCCCTGGGCCTGCTTCACCAGCCCGCGGATCTGCTCCAGCTGGGAGGTGCCACCGGTGGCGATGTGGGCGGCCTTGGCCTCCACCAGCTGTCCGGCCAGCTCCTGGGCCCGCTGGGGGTCCTCGCCTCCGTTGACCGGCAGCAGCGCCAGCGCCTGGGGATCCGCGCAGGAGGCCACCGGGGTCAGCGCGTGCGCCCCGGTGACCGCCCGGCTGGCGATCCGCGCGTCGGCCTGGACCAGCGCTCCCGCGAAGCCCGCCAGCTCGCGGCGCCGCAGCGCCAGGCAGTCCTCCTGCGCCCGGACCCGCTCCGGCGCCAGCGACTGCTGCCGGGCGGCGGTGCACAGCGCCAGCCGCGCCCCGGCCCACTCCTCCCGGTACTCGTCCAGCCGCTGGACCGTCCGCGGCAGGGCGTCCACCGCGTAGGCCTCGGTCAAGGGGGCAAAGGCGCGGCGCACCGCCTCCCGCTGCGGGGAGGACCAGGCGCCGTCGATCTCCGCGGCCGCCCGGGCGCAGGCGGCCTGATCCTCTCGCCGCACCAGCCCCGCCCCTCCCAGCACCAGCGCCAACCCCAGCAGCGCCGCGCCTCCCACCATCCAGCGGCGCCGGCGGGGACCGGGATCGCGCGCCAGCTGGGCCAGCAGCGGGGCCAGCTCTGGCCAGCGATCCTCCGGCCGGTGGGAGAGGCCGCGGCGGAGCGCCTCGTGGATCGCGCGGGGGATCCGGCTCCCGGGGGGCGGGCGGAGCGGTGGGCCCTGGCGCATCGCCTCCAGCAGGGTCCCCAGCGACTGGGCCCCGAAGGGGTGGCTCCCGTACAGGGCCTCGTACAAAGCCACGCAGAAGCTGAACTGGTCGGAGCGGGGGGTGACCTCGTCTCCGGTCAGCTGTTCGGGGGCCATGTAGCGCGGGGTGCCCAGCAGGGCCCCGGCCACGGTCAGGGCGCCGGGGTCGGCGGAGGCGGCCGGTCCCGGCTCGGCGGAGGGGGCCTCGGTGGGCTCGGTGCGCAGCCGGACCAGGCCGAAGTCGGTGACCCGCACCCGGCCATCGTTGCTGACCAGGACGTTGGCGGGCTTGAAGTCCCGGTGCACCAGCCCCGCGGCGTGCGCCGCCTCCAGCCCGGCGCCGGCGGCGCGGAAGGAGGCCAGCACCTCCCGCCAGCCGCGGCGCTGCAGCCCCAGCCAGTCCCCCAGGGTCCAGCCGTCCACCAGCTCCATGGTGATGAAGCGCCGGCCGGCCTCGTGGCCCAGCTCGTACACCGAGAGCACGTGGGGGTGGCTGATCCGGGCCATGGCCCGCGCCTCCCGCTCCAGCCGCGCCGAGTGCTCCGCGCCCTGGCCGTCGGAGTGGAGCAGCTTGAGCGCCACCCGTCGGTCCAGCTTGGCGTCGTAGGCGGCGTAGACGCTGCCCATCCCTCCCGCGCCCAGTGGCTCGAGCAGCACGTAGTGGCCGATCGCGGTTCCCCGGGGCAGAAAGGCGCGGTCCGCCTGCGAGGCGCTGCTCCCCGCGGTCCGGGTGCGATCGCCTCCGGATTGAGAGGACAGCTCCTCCAGCTCGCCCTGGCAGCGGAGACAGCCGGCGGCATGCTGGGAGACCGCCTCGGTCTGGGCGGTGGGGGTCAGCAGCAGCTCCAGCAGGGTCTGGCGTGAGGGACAGGGAGCGGACACGGCCGGGAGTCTAGCTCCAACCTCCGGGGGGCCACCGCTGCCTGCCGGCTCCTCCTCCTAGGAGGCGGTCACGCAGTCGGCCGCCCCATCCTGGGAGCGATACAGCGCCGCGGTCAGCCCGTGCCCGACCCGGGACCGGAGATCCTCGAAGGCCCTCCGCCGGGCGCCTCCCGCGGCCCGGCCGGGATGGACCTGGGTGTGGGGTTCGCGCAAGAAGCAGCCGTAGGCGCGCACCGTCCCCTCCGAGCCGAAGACTGTGATCCCATCCATCATCGTCATCCGCCGGATCAACTGCGAGTAGGCGAACAGCGCCTGGGTCCCCGCGCTGGAGGAGCCGGCATTCTCCTGGCGGATGGTGGGGGTCAGGTCCACCGGGTGGGCCAGCCAGTTCCCGTCGCCCAGAAAGCCCGGCATCGCCTCTCCGGGGGCCAGCACCGCCGCCAGCGCGCCGTGGTTGCCGGTGAGGATCTCCACCCCCAGCCGGTAATAGAACGCCTGCAGCTGGGGGCGGACGTCCAGCTGCGCGGTGGCGGTCACCGCGGCCATGAACTCCTGCACCACGTAGCCCGGGTTCCGGGCCTCCTCCGGGGAGCCGGAGAAGTCGAAGTAGCGTCCCAGCCCGGTGGAGGAGCGCACCTCCACCACCCCCGAGCGCAGCTGGGTCAGCCCCACCGTGGGCGGCGCGCCGGCATGCAGCCGCCGCAACAGCTCGAACGAGGTGGGCCGCAGCGGGGAACCCTCCGGCCGGAACAGGCCGTACTCCAGCGCCTCTCCCCCCAGGTGCAGGAACACCGCCCACCGTCGGCCCTCGCCCAGCGGGGCACAGCTGCGCAGCGCGGCCCGCGCGGCCGCCGCCCCCTGGGGTTCGGCACCAATCAGGATCGGATCGCTGCCGCCCAGCGCCGCCAGCGCTCCGGGCAGGTCACTGCTCACGAACACCAGCGGCGCGTAGGCCAGGCCCTCCTCCGAGTAGTTGGAGAGCCCGACGATCGCCTCCACCAGGATGTCCGCGGCCGCGGTGGCCCGGGCCCCGAAGCCCTGGGCAAAGGGGGTGACGCCCTCCACCACCAACGGACGCAGCGAGACCGACGGCATCCGCCGATGGGACTGCGTCACCCTCCGGGAGTCAAGCCGGACCGGGAGTCCGCGGCTGCGGTCCCGCCCCGGGAGTGACCGAGGCCGGCACCGGCCGCCCCGCCAGCCGGTGCCGGAACAGCGCGGCCCGCATCAGGAACACGGTGGTCACCGGGGCGGTGATCGCCAGGAAGATCGGGATCACCAGCGCGTGCACGAACAGGGTCTCGCGCAGGAAGGAGAACTGCAGCGCCGAGGCCAGGGTCAGGGCCCAGGTGCCGGCGGTGGCGCCCAGGGTGGGGGCGTGCACCCGCTGGTAGAAGTCGGTCAGCCGGGCCAGCCCGAAGCTGCCCACCAGCGCCAGGAGGCCGGCCAGCACCACCAGCACCGCGGCCACCAGGTCCACCCACAGGGGAAGCTGGGTGGTCATTCGATCACCTCGCCCCGCAGCAGGAACTTGGCCATCGCGGTGGAGCCCACGAACCCCAGCAGGGAAATCAGCAGCGCGGCCTCGAAGTAGGTGCTGCTGCGGTAGCTGAGGCCCAGGGTCAGCATCACCAGCATGGTGTTGAGGGTGAAGCAGTCCAGGGCCAGCACCCGGTCCTGCGCCGAGGGCCCGCGGAACAGCCGGGAGAGGGCCAGCATCATCGCCAGGATCAGACACCCCAGCGCGAAGCGCAGCGCCCAGGAGAGGAGGGGGCTCATTCGAAGATCTCCTTCAACGGCTGGAGGTAGTGGTCCCGGATGCTGTCGATCAACGCCTGCTCGTCCTCCACCGAGAACACATGCAGCAACAGCACGCTGCGGTCGGCGGACAGCTCGGCCCAGGCGGTCCCGGGGACGGTGGTGACGATCATCGCCAGCACCGCCAGCGCGTTGGGGTCGCGCAGCTGCAGCGGGACGCGGACGAAGGCGGAGGGGATGTCCCGCGAGCGGCGGCGGAGCAGGGTCCCGGCCACCGAGAGGTTGGAGCGGAGCATGTCCCAGCCCACCCGCAGCATCAGCCGGGCGATCACCCCCGGACGCCGCATCTGCACCGGCGCCGGGCGCAGCCCCAGGGTCAGCCGGGGAAGGACCAGCGCCACCAGCGCGCCGATCGCCAGGGTGCCGGTGTCCACCGACTGGCTGAGCAGCACCCACAGCCCGAACAGCGAGATCGAGAGCACAGGAGAGGGGAGCAGCCGCTTCATCGCGTCGCCTCCGGAGGGGAGGGGACCACCGGCGCGGAGAGCACCGCCTGGCGGTAGGCGTCCGGCGCGTGCAGGGCGGCCGCGGCCCGGGAGACGAAGCCCAGCACCGGCGTCGCTGCCAGGGTCAGCCCCAGACAGATCGAGAGCAGCGAGACCACCGGCAGCCCCTCGCTGACCCGCACCCGGGGGCCCGGCCGCTGGGTGGTGGACCAGAACACCCGGACCCCGGCGCGGAGCAGCGCCACCAGGGTCAGCAGGCCGGAGCCGAGCAGGATCCCCAGGAACAGCCACTGGCGGGGGCCCACCCCGGTGGCGCCGCCCAGGGCGGCGGAGAGCATGGCCAGCTTGGCCACGAAGCTGGAGAGCGGGGGCAGCCCGGCGAAGAGCAGGGTGCAGGCCATGAAGGCCAGGCCCATCAGGGCGGTGGAGGCCGGGAACGGCCAGCCCACCACCTGCTCCTGGTCATCGTCCAGGTTCACCCGCTGCTCCACCTGCAGATTGGGGGAGAGGAACGGCGCCTCGTCATCCAGGGTCTCCCCCGCCCGCCGCCAGCGATCCACCAGGTCGATCAGCAGGAAGAAGGCGCTGGCGGTGAGGGTGGAGCTGAACAGGTAGAACAGCGCCCCCCCGCTGAGCGTGGCCTGACCGAAGCTGAGCGCGGCCAGCACCGTCCCCGAGGAGACCACCACGCAGTACCCGGCCAGGTGCGCCAGGCGGGAGGCGCCGATCATCCCCAGCGCGCCCAGGGTCACGGTGACCAGGCCGAACACCAACAGCGCGTCGCCCCCGAAGCCGGCGGAGGGGCCGGCGGAGAAGAGCAGGGTCCACAGCCGGGCCAGCGCGTACACCCCCACCTTGGTGAGGATGGCGAACATCCCCGCCACCGGCGGGGTGGCGGCGGCGTAGGCCGGGCCCAGCCAGAAGTTCAGCGGCCACACCGCGGCCTTGGCCAGGAACGCCACCGCCAGGATCCCCGCCGCGGCGTGCAGCAGGCCGCGATCCGCGGGCGCCACCTCCATCACCCGCAGCGAGAGGTCGGCCAGGTTCAGGGTGCCGGTCACCCCGTACAGCATCGTGGCGCCAATCAGGAACAGGGAGGAGGCGGCCAGGTTGATCACCACGTAGTGCAGCCCGGCCCGCACCCGCGCCCGCCCCGACCCGTGCAGCAGCAACCCGTAGGAGGCGGCGAGGGTGATCTCGAAGAACACGAACAGGTTGAACAGGTCCCCGGTGAGGAACGCGCCGGCCAGCCCCATCAGCTGCAGCTGGGCCAGCGGATGGAAGTGCACCCCGGCCCGGTGCCAGCGGGCGGTGGAGAAGAGGATGGAACAAAAGCCCACCAGGCTGGCCAGCACCAGCATCAGGGTGGACAGCCGGTCCGCCACCACCGAGATCCCGAACGGGGCGGGCCAGTTCCCCGGCAGGTAGGCCAGCGGCCCGTGGCGGTCCACCCAGCTTAACAGCGCCACCGAGGCGGCCAGCCCCAGCAGGGCGGAGGTGGCGCTGAGGGCACCCTTCAGCGGCCGGCGGCCCTCGCCCAGCAACAGCAGCCCGGCGGCGGTCAGCATCGGGAGCAGGATCGGCACCAGCAGCAGGTGCGGGAGCAGCGCCTCGAGGATCATTCCACACCGTCCACGTGGTCGGTGCCGGTCAGCCCCCGGGAGGCCAGCAGCACCACCAGCAACAGCGCGGTCATCGCGAAGCTGATCACGATCGCGGTCAGCACCAGCGCCTGGGGCATCGGGTCGGTGTAATTGGCCAGGTTGGGCTCAATCCCCTCCGCCAGGATCGGCTCCTTGTCGATCGCCAGCCGGCCCATGCTGAAGATGAACAGGTTCACCGCATAGGAGAGCAGGGTGAGGCCGATCACCACCTGGAAGGTCCGCGGGCGCAGGATCAGCCACACCCCGGCCCCGCTCAGCACCCCAATCGCCAGCGCCAGCACCGCCTCCATCAGTCGTTCTCCTGGTGCCGGTGGGCGCGCACCGACTGGTGGGCCAGGGCGGTGAGGATGAAGATGGTGGAGCCCAGCACCAACAGGAACACCCCCAGGTCGAAGAAGGTGGCGCTGGGCAGGTGCACCTCGCCCAGCCCGGTCAGGTTCCAGTGCCAGGCGTGGGAGGTGAGCAAGGGATAGCCGGCCACCCACGCGCCCACCCCGGTCCCCAGCACCAGCAGCAACCCCAACGCCAGCAGGGTGCGGGGCGCCAGGTCCAGGTGCTCCTCCACCCACTCGGTGCCGGAGACCACGTACTGGAGCAGAAAGCCCACCGACATCACCAGCCCGGCCACGAAGCCGCCCCCGGGCGCGTTGTGCCCGCGGAAGAACAGGTAGGCGGCCACCACCCCGGTGACCGGCAACAGCAGCCGGACCAGCACCGCGGGGACCATCAGGTAGCCGACCGCGGTGTCCTTGGCCCGCCGGGGGTTGAGCAGATCGGTGTCCAGGTCCGCCGGGACCGCGCGCTGCTGCGGCGGCAGGGCCAGCACCTGGGGCGCGGGGCGGAAGCGGCGCAACAGCGCGTAGACGGTCAGCGCCACCAGGGCCAGCACCACCCCCTCCCCGAAGGTGTCGAAGCCGCGGAAGTCCACCAGCATCACGTTGACCACGTTCCGCCCGCCCCCTTCGGTCTGGGCCCGTTCCAGGAAGAAGGGGGAGATGCTCTGGGGGAAGGGGCGGGTGGCCACCGCGTAGGCCAGGGTGGCCATTCCGGTGCCGGCGGCGATGGCGATTCCCAGGTCCCGGCCCCGGCGGAGGTGGGCGCGGCGCAGGGTCCCCGGGTTGAACACCCCGCGGCGGGGCTCCCGGGCGGGCAGCCAGCGCAGCCCCAGCAGGATCAACAGGGTGGTCACCACGTCCACCACCAGCTGGGTCAGCGCCAGGTCCGGCGCCGAGAACCAGCTGAAGGTCAGCGCGCTGACCAGCCCGGCCACCGCGGCCAGCATCAGCGCCGCCAGCCGGTGGTACTTGGCCTGCCAGGCCGCGCCCAGCGCCGCGGCGCCGCCCACCACCCACAGCGAGGCGAACGCCCCCTTGAGCGGGATCAGCGGGCGGCTCCCCAACCCCACGCCCTCCCACAGCGCCAGCACCGCCACCATCAGGGTCACCACCAACACCGCCAGCAGCTGGTGCTGCAGCCCGGCGGTGAGCAGCTGTCGTCGCACCCAGCGGCCGCCCCGGGTGAGCCCGGTGAGCAGTCCTTCGAAGAGCCGCTTGCCGTCCACCCGGTCCAGCACCGGGGCTGCGATCAACCAGCCCCGGGCCTGGGCGCGACGCTGCGCCAGGTAGAGGGCGGTCCCGCCCAGCAGCGCCACCCCGCTCATCAGCAGCGGGAGGTTGAACCCGTGCCACACCGCCAGGCTGTAGGAGGGGAGGGTGCCGCCCACCACCGGCAGCGAGGCCGCGTCAAGGATCACCGCCACCGAGGCGGCCGGCGCCACCCCCACGATCAGACACACCAGCACCAGCAGCTCCACCGGGACCCGCATCCACAGCGGGGCCTCGTGGGGTTCGCGCGGCACCACCCCCTTGCAGGAGGGACCAAAGAACACGTCCACGGTGAAGCGCAGCGAGTAGGCCACGCTGCCCATCCCGGCCACCGCCGCCAGCACCGGCAGGGTCCACTCCACCCAGCCGCTGGCCTTGAGGAACACCGTCTCCGCGAAGAACATCTCCTTGGAGAGGAAGCCGTTGAGCAGCGGCACCCCGGCCATCGCCGCGCTGGCCACCATCGCCAGGGTGGCGGTGATCGGCATCGCCCGCAGCAGCCCGGAGAGCTTGCGCAGATCCCGGGTCCCGGTCTCGTGGTCGATGATCCCCACCGCCATGAACAGCGACGCCTTGAAGGTGGCGTGGTTCATGATGTGGAACACCGCCGCCACCGCCGCCAGCGGGCTGTTCAGCCCCAGCAGCAGGGTGATCAACCCCAGGTGGGAGAGGGTGGAGTAGGCCAGCAGGCCCTTGAGGTCGTTCTGGAACATCGCCGCGTAGGCGCCCAGCAGCAGGGTGATCAGCCCTGCGCTGCCCACCCACCAGAACCACTGTTCGGTCCCCGCCAGCACAGGCCACAGCCGGGCCAGCAGGAACACCCCCGCCTTCACCATGGTGGCCGAGTGCAGGTACGCCGACACCGGGGTGGGCGCGGCCATCGCGTGGGGGAGCCAGAAGTGGAAGGGGAACTGGGCGCTCTTGGTGAAGGCCCCCAGCAGCACCAGGCCCAGGATCACCGGGTACAGCGGGTGCTCCTGGACCTTCTCCGCGCTCTGCAGCACCACCTCCAGGTCGTAGCTGCCCACCACCGAGCCCAGCACCAGCACCCCGGCCAGCAGGCAGAGGCCACCGGCGGCGGTGACAGTCAGCGCCATCCGGGCGCCGCGCTCGGCGTCCTTGCGGTGGTGCCAGTAGCCGATCAGCAGGAAGGAGAAGAGGGAGGTCAGCTCCCAGAAGAACACCAGCTGGATCAGGTTCCCGGAGAGGACCACCCCGGTCATCGCCCCCATGAAGGCCAGGAAGAAGCTGTAGAACCGCGGCATCGGATCCGCCGCGGAGAGGTAGTAGCGGGCATACAGCGCCACCAGGGCGCCGATCCCCAGCACCAGCAGGCTGAACATCCAGGAGAAGCCGTCCAGCCGCAGCACCAGCTGCAGGCCCAGCGCCGGCACCCAGTCCCAGCGCTGGGTCAACACCCCGCCCTCCGCCACCGCCGGGAAGTGCAGCGCGGTCCCCACCGTCGCCGTCAGGGCGGTCAACCCGGCCAGCAGCGCCGCCCGGTTGCGGGCATGGGTCGGCAGCAGCGCGGCGAACAGCGCGGCCAGGAAGGGGAGAAGGAGGATCAGCAGCAACGGCATCGCGCGGCACACTAACCGTGGCGACTTCGCGGGCCGCCAAATTTTCCCGCGACTCCAGATTCTTTAAGCAAGCATCGGACAGGTGAACCCCCGCCCCCCGCGCTGGCGGTGGCGGCGACCGGGGCCACCGGTTAAATCAGCGGCCCGGCCGGAACCCTGGCCGTCCCTTGGGAGGGAACACCATGGCGGGCGATGTGCTGAACGTGGACGACGCGCAGTTCCAGAAGGAGGTCCTCGCGGCCCAGGAGCCGGTGCTGGTGGACTTCACCGCCGCGTGGTGTGCGCCCTGCAAGGCGATCGCCCCCCACCTGGAGGAGCTGGCCAGCCGCTACAAGGGCAAGGTGAAGGTCACCAAGGTGGACGTGGACGCGTCGATGCAGACCGCCCAGGCCTTCGGGATCCGCTCCATGCCCACCCTGCTGATGTTCAAGGGCGGCAAGGTGGTGGACCAGATCATCGGCGCGGTGCCCAAGGCCAAGCTGGAGGCCTTCTTCACCAAGCACAGCTAAAGCCACCCCCTACTGGGCGAAGCGCATCGGCAGGTTGAACCTCAGCCCGCCGTTGTCGTTCCGGGGGAAGGTGACCTTCTCCAGCTGCCGGGACATGCAGCGGGCCAGCCGGGTCTTCCCCAGCGCCGGCTGGGTGGCGGACGCGTCGCTGACCTTCCCGCTGGGTTCAATCACCAGCACCATCTCCACCACCCCGCCCGCGGGCAGATCGCCCTGGTTGCGGGTGGCGCACTCCACCAGCGCCTTCTGCTTGCGCGCCAGCACCGCGTTGATCGAGGCCGGGGTGAGGGTGACCACCCGCTGCTTCGGACGGGTGACGGACACCGGCTCCTCCGCCACCGGAGGCTCCTCCACCACCGGTTCCACGGCCGCCACCGGCGCGGTCTCCACCGGCGGCTCCACCGCCACCGACGCCGGCCCCACCTCTTCCAGGGGAGGAGGCGGCGGCGGGGTGATCCGCTGGGCAAAGAGCGACTGGGGCACCCCGGCCACGATTGCCGCCGCCGCCCCCGCCGCCAGCAGGGCCACCACCGACAGGGTCACCACCCAGCCGGTGCGGGAAGGCGAGGAGGTCTTGCCGGTGACCGGCCGGGCCCCCAGCACGTCGGTCAGCTGCTGCTTGGGATCGGCCGGGCCGGTGGCCGGGCGGACGAAGGTCTTCTCGAAGCCACCCACTTCCGCTACCGCCGGATCCGGAGGGAGGACGAAGCCCTGGGCGGACAGCTCCTTGAGGGTGGGGATCTGGGTCCGGCGCCGGACCGCGTCCGGGCCGAACAGCCGCTGGAGCCAGTGGGCCACCTGGGAGGTCCCGCCCACCGAGAAGTGGGAGGCCCAGAACGCCTCCAGCTCCTCCCGCATCTGGGCGGCGGAGGCGTAGCGCTGGTTCACGTCCCGCTGGGTGGCCCGGCGGACGATCGCGTCCAGCTCGGCGGGGATCTCCGGGCGCACCGAGCTGGGGGCGGGGATCTCCTCCCCCATCATCGCCAGCAACACCCCCACCTCGCTGTCCTTCTGGAACACCCGGCGGCCGGTGAGCAGCTCGTGGAAGGTGACCCCCAGCGAGAACAGGTCGCTGCGCGCGTCCAGCGCCTCCCCGCGGGCCTGCTCCGGGGACATGTAGCCCAGCTTCCCCTTCACCGTGCCCGGCTGGGTGTGGATCAGCTTGGAGGAGGCCTTGGCGATGCCGAAGTCCAGCACCTTCACGTTGCCCTGGAAGGTGACGAAGATGTTGGAGGGGGAGACGTCGCGGTGGACCAGGTCGGTCCGGGTCCCGCCCTCGGTGTAGCCGTGGGCGTACTCCAGCCCCTCCAGCGCCATCAGGATGATCCGCGCTGCCACGCCCAGCGGGACTTGCTCCCCGCGCTGGGCGCCGCGCTCGATCACCGTCTGGAGGTCCTCGCCGGCCAGGTACTCCATGCACAGGAAGTAGCGGCCGTCGGCCACCCCCAGGTCGCTGATCTGCACCACGTTCGGGTGGTGCAGCCGGGCGGCCAGCCGCGCCTCGTCCAGGAACATGTCCACGAAGTCCCGGGAGTTGGTGAAGTGCTCCAGCATCAGCTTCACCACCACGTCGCGCTCGAAGCCCTCCGCGCCCACCTGCTTGGCCAGGAAGATCTCCGCCATCCCTCCCTCGGCCAGCTTCTGGACCAGGTAGTACTGGCCGAAGCGGCGCAACGGCTGGGGGATGGGCTGGGTGAGCGGGATGATCGCGGGGGGGGTGGTCACTGCCTTCTCCGGAGCGGGCGGACCCAGTATCCCTCGGCGCCGTTGGAGGTCACCAAGCGGAACACCAGGGTGTCGGCGCGGGCCACCGGCTGGGAGAAGCGGCCCTTCTCTCCCACCGGGATCGGCTTGCCGTTGACGAACAACTTCGAACCCACCGGAGCCACTCCCTCCACGGTCAGCGCGCGGGCACTGGCGCTGACCACCTCCAGCGGCCGGGGACGGGAGATGGCCAGCGAGGTGCGCGAGTTGTCGTAGATCAGCTCCAGCCGGTTCATCCGTCCCCCGGACAGCTCTCCGCCCGAGGCCCCCAGCGGAGTGGCGTTCCACAGGTACTCGCCCTCCGGGATCTGCCCGGCGGCGAACTCGCACTTCGGCTCCGGGACCACCTTCTCCACCACCGGCTTCTTGAGGTCCCCGGCGCGGAACACCCGCACCCGGTAGGAGCGGGCGTCGGGCTTGGGGGAGAAGGAGAAGGTGACCGCGGGCGGCACGCTCTGGAAGAGCACGGTGGCCTTCAACCCGGTCTCCGCCACCTCCGCGTGGGGGTTGTCCAGATCCAGTCCGGTCTGCCGGTCGGCGAGGAAGCGCGCCTGACCGCGGCCCAGCTCCTTCTCCTCTCCGTCCAGCGACAGCGCCCGCCAGTGCAGCTCACCGGAGGCGGGGGCGGGCACCACCAGCCGGCTGGCCTGGACGGTGCCGGAGAGCAGCCGGTCGGTGAACTCCGCGTCCTTGGCCACCTCCACCCGGAACGGCTGCTCCTGCTCGGGGAGGGTCAGCGCCACCGTCTCCAGCCGGTTGGCGTACACCCGCAGCTTCCGGGACAGGGGCAGAGCCAGGCTGGCGGTCAGCTTGCGGGTGGGCCGCAGCACGTTCCCCACCAGCTCCACCTGGTCTCCGGTGGTCAGGGTGCGGGTCTCGCCGCCGGCGGTCAGCTTCACCTCGCCGGCGCGGACCAGGAACTCCAGCCCCCGCTTGCCCACCAGCACCCCCACCGAACCCAGGTCGCTGGACTCCAGCACCGCGTCGCGGCCGCGGCTCTCCAGGGCCACCCTGCGCGTTCCCCGGTGGGTGAACTCCAGCTCGGCGTTGCCGTTCTCCAGCTCCAGGGCATAGCGCTCCAGCTCGCCGTCCTGCTCCGCCGGCCCCACCCCGCCGGAGGCGGTCTGGCTCAGCCGGCTGGAGAGTCCCTTGCCACGCAGCACCGCGGCGCCGTTCTTGGCCAACCGGAAGCGGGTCCCCGGTTGGATCGGCGCCTCCTCGGTGGAGGCAGGGGAGAAGCGGGCGGACCCCTCCGGCTTGAGGGTGGCCTTGCCCCGGGGCGCGGAGAACAGCAGCTGCAGCGGCAGCGCCTGGACCGCGACGGGCTCCGGCGGGACCCCGGCGTCGGCCGCCTGCGCCACCTGGGTGGTGGTGCCGAGGTCGAAGTTCATCGCCTCGCCCTGGAGCACGGTCACCGAGCCACCGTCGGTGGTCAGCAGCTGGATGCTTCCGAACAGCACCTCCATCGTGCTCTGCCCGTCGGTGCCCAGCGAGAACTGGATCTCGGAGCCCTGCAGCAGCTGCAGCTGGCCGTAGCGGGTGACGATGGTCAGCCCCCCCGCGCCCCCCTGCCGCGAGCTGGAGAGGATGGTGCCCGCCTCCAGCTCCAGGGTCAGCTTCCCGTCCTGGCCGCCGATCCGGAAGCGGGTGTTCTCGCCGACCTTCACCTGGGTGCGATCCGAGTAGCGGACGGTGGCGGTGGAGGCGGCGCCGGTGGAGACCAGGTCGTGGTGGAACAGCGGCGCGTCCTTCGCGGCGCCCTCCGCCGAGTCGTGGCGATCGATGCGGACCTTGCCGGTGTGCTCCACCAGCCAGGCGACCGGCGGCGTCTGTGGGTCGTCCTCACAGGCGGAGACGGTCAGGACCAGCGCCAGTGCCAACAACCACTGCGCGCCCAGCGGGCGGGGGAACTGCACTCAGCGCTCCTCGGGTGAGAGATCGACGTAGAACAAGGCCTGGTCGCCGTCGGCCACCTGGAGGGACTTGGTCTGGGTGATGTAGCCGGGGGCGGAGAATACGACCGAGTACCTTCCTCCCGGAAGCCGGAGCAGGAAGCGGCCGTCCGCGCCTGCTCGGACAGCGACCTTGGCCTGGGGGATCCGCAGCTGGGCGGCAATGGGTTTGCCGGCGATCGAGCGGACCCGCCCTCGCAGGGAGGCCAGGGTCTTCTGCTTCTGGCGGGCGAGGCTGACCTCCAGGGCCGCGTCGGTCTCCGGGGGCACGTCCACCACCTCCTCCAGTTCCTGGTACCCGGAGGAGCGGATGAAGACTGTCACCAGTCCCGGTCCCACCTTCTCCAGCGCAAAGGCGCCGGTGGCGTCGGAGATCACGAACTGCGCGTCCGGTCCCTCCACCTGGACCCCGGCCAGCGGGGCTCCCGGGGTGCCGTCCTCGTTGCGGGCAAACGCGCGCCCGGCGATCCGCCCCGGGCCGACCTTCTTCTCCATCCGGACCGAGGAGGTGAGCTCCGCCTCCGGGGTGAGGGTCAGCGCCAGCCGCGCCACCCGGTAGCCCGCGGCGTCCACCTCCAGCTCCACCGGACCGGGAGGGACCTGCGCCAGCTTGAACTCCCCCTTGGGCCCGGAGACCCCCTGCGCGGTGGCGGACCCCACCACCCGGACCAGGGCCCCGGGCATCGGTTCGCCGTTCTCGGAGAGCACCTGGCCGCGGATCGACCCCGGCCCGGTGGGCACCCGCTTGGCCATCGCCTCTCCGAACTGGGCGCGCAGTCCCAGGTAGAGGCGGTGGGAGACCTGGGAGGCGGAGAGGGTCGGATCCACCTCGGCGGCGGTGCGCTCCTGGCCGCCAAAGGCGGTCAGCTCGTAGCCGGCCAGCGGCACCAGCTCGAACTTGCCGAGGTTCAAGGCGCCCAGCGTCCCCTGGAGGTTGAGCGAGAGGTGGCCGCTGGTGGAGGACACCCCGCCCAACCCGGCGGTGAAGGCAAAGGGAGAGAGGCGGGCGCGGATCTCCAGGCTGGAGGAGGGGGTGGACCAGATCGCGCCCGCGCCCAGCCGCGGACCGAACACCTGCAGCTGCTGGGGGGAGAGGTTGCTCTCCACGCTGGCGTCGTAGATCAGGAACGGGACCGACCACACCCCAAAGCCGCCTTGCAGCTCTACCTCCAGGGAAGGATTGAGTCGGAGCCGCGCGCTGCCGGAGGCGGAGAAGGTGGTGCCCCACACCCGCTCCTCCACCCCGGTGGCGGTGAGCCCGTCGCCGCGGATGATGAAGGTGTCCAGGGCCAGCTCGGCCGCGGCGCCGAGGAAGAAGCCGCCGGCCGGGTACCAGAGCGCGCTGGCCCGGAAGAAGGAGGGGGCGAGGCCCGAGTAGCGGATCGGATACCCCTGCTGCAGGGTCTCCCCGCTCCGGTGGGCCAGCGGCGCATAGATCAGATCCGTGCGGAGGGAGCCGAGGTCGGCGGAGGCCGGCTGGGCGAACACCGGGGTGCCCAACAACAAGAGGAGCGCGACGCAGGCGCGCGAGAGGGACATGTGGGGCCCGATGTTACTCAAAGGCAACGCGTCCCGCGCCTTTCCGTCCCCAGGCACACGATCCCCTACAGCGTGCCTTTCCTGGTGCTGGCTACAATCGCCGCCGATGATCCGATCGCCCCTGGTGCTGCTGAGCCTGGTTTCACTCTCCGTGGCCGCGGCCCCCGGCACCCCCACCAACGTCCAGGTCTCTCCCAACCCCTGCGGCACCGGGACCGCCCAGGTGACCTGGGATGGGTCGCTGCTGACCGACCTGCAGCGGTACGACCTGCGGATCGTCCACGAGGCTTCCGGCACCGAGACGATGGTCAACACCCTCTCGCTGGACAGCGTCTACGTCTTCGATCCCCTGCCGGGGGTGACCGCCGTGACCGTGATCGCGGTGGACCTGGTGGGCAACAGCTACGAGACGGTTCCGGTCAGCCTGTTTACCGATGAGGCCCCGCCCCCTGCGCCGGGCCAGCCCACGGTGGAGTGGAGCTTCGCCACCGGCACCGCGCAGATCACCTGGCCGGCGGTGGCCGACGCGGAGACCTCGGTGGTGTCCTACGGGGTGAAGGTGGTGACCGCGGACGGAGCCATCCAGACCTTCGCGGCGGACCTCAACGCCTTCTCCTTCGCGCCCCCCGCCGCCGGGGACTACACCTTCTCCCTTTCCGCTTCGGACGCGGTGGGCAACAGCTCTGGCCCCGGCCCCTCCCGGACGGTGACCCTGCCTCCGGCGCCCCCCACCGCGCTGACCTTCCGGTCCGGGCCGGACTCGGACAAGTTGGCGGGAACCGTGCTGAACTTCGTGCTGGCGGCGGTGAACGCCACCGGCGATTCGATCCCCTACGGGGGGACGGTGCAGTTCAGCGTCACCGGCGGGGTGGCCAGCCTGCTTCCCGGGGACTACACCTTCACCGCGGCCGACTCGGGTCAGCATGCCTTCGATGGACAGCTGCGCTTCGATGCGCCCGGCAGCTACCTGCTGGTGGCCCGGGACCTGGCCACCCCGGGACTGGAGGCGCAGGTGCAGCTCCGGGTGCTGCCGGCGGAGGTGTCCGGGCCGGTGATCCTCACCGAGCCCAATCCCAGCGCGGCGGTGGGCGTGGCCTATCAGATCGCCGCCGACGGCAAGGTGTCCGCCTCGGGGGGCGGGACCATGGTCTACGCGACCTGTGGAACCCCGCCCACCGGATTTGCGGTGGACGCGATGAGCGGAGCGGTGAGCTGGACCCCGAACACCGCGGGCGTGTTCGACCTGTGCCTGAGCGCCACCAACGAGATCAACACCGCCGAGAAGGACTTCCAGGTGACTGTGTCCGCCACCGCGGTGGAGGTGGTGGCCCGACTGACCGCCGCCCCCTTGGTGGCGCGGGCGCCGGCGGCGGTGACCCTGGACGCGTCCACCAGCACCACCAGCGGTTCGGTGCTGGCCTACCGCTGGCGGTTCGGAGACGGGGCCAGGGCCGAGACCGGGGACCCCACCGTGACCCACGTCTATGGCCTGCCCGGCAGCTACACCGCCGAGGTGACCGTGCTGGACGCGCTGGGGACCGCCTCCCACACCACCACCCGACTCCAGATCACCGATCAGTCGGATCGCCTCCCGCCGACGGTGAAGATCACCGCCAGCACCCTGACCGGGGAGGGCTCGGCGGAGATCGCCTTCGACTGTGAGTGCAGCGGCAGCTCCGAGCTGGTGGGCTTCAGCTGGGACCTGGGCACCGGAGAGACCGCGAGCGGAAGGGCCCTCACCCGAAGCTTTGGTCCCGGGCGGTACCTGGTCGGGCTGGGGGTGGTGGACGCCAATGGTCTGATCGGCTCGGACACCGTGGAGGTGGTGGTGACCGGGCCGGAGGGACAGGTGCCACCCTTCTGCGCGCCCAGCCTGGCGCCCCCCTCCGGATCGGCGCCCTTGGGGGTGGCTCACCAGGCGAACGCCTCTCCCGGCTCCAGTCCGCTGGAGGCGATCGGCTGGCAGCTGGCCGGCAACAGCGCCAGCGGGGACAGCGTCAGCCACACCTATTCCCAGGCCGGATGGTACCCGGTGCTGCTGAAGGTGAAGGACACCGCGGGTCTGGCCTGCCACGCGTCGGCCCAGGTGGTGGTCACCGCCTCCGCGACGCAGGTCCCGCCGTTGTTCCTGGAACGCTTCGCGGAGCTGCAGGCGGTGTGCGGCACCGCCTTTAGCCACCAGCCGATCGTGGCGGGAGGAACCCCGCGCACCTTCTCGCTGGGCCCCGCGCCCCAGGGGATGACCATCGACCCGGCCACCGGGGTGGTCGCCTGGCGTCCCGCGCCGTGGCAGGCGATCCCCGACGCCAGCAGCCACGCGGCGGAGCTGATCGTCACTGCCGGGGGCGCCAGCGCCAGTCAGGTCCTCAACCTGACCGTCACCCCCTGCGTGAGCACCGAGTTGGAGACCTGCGGCTGCGGGGCCTCCGGCGCCGGCGGTCCGTTGATCGGCCTGGCGCTGCTGCTGCTGTGGCGGCGATGGACCCTGCGCCCGTAGGCGCGCGATCAGGCCGCGAACCGAAGCGCTCGGGTAGAGGGGTGCGACCCGCGGGCCTTCGTGGCCCTCTGCTATTCTGCGACAAGTCCTGGGTTGTCGGTCGTTCTCAGAAAAGGCCCGAGCGTTCCGGTGCTTGGGCCTTGGCCACCGACAAGTCCTGGGTTGTCAGTCGTTCTCAGAAAAGGGCCGAGCGTTCGGGTGCTTGGGCCTTGGCCACCGACAAGTCCTGGGTTGTCAGTCGTTCTCAGAAAAGGGCCGAGCGTTCGGGTGTTTGGGCCTTGGCCACCGACAAGTCCTGGGTTGTCGGTCGTTCTCAGAAAAGGGCCGAGCGTTCCGGTGCTTGGGCCTTGTCCACCGACAATTCCTGGGTTGTCAGTCGTTCTCAGAATGAGGCCCGAGCGTCCGGGTGATTGGGCCTTGTCCACCGACAAGTCCTGGGTTGTCGGTCGTTCTCAGAAAAGGCCCGAGCCTCCGGGTGCTTGGGCCTTGGCCACCGACAAGTGCCGGGTGGTCGCAGAATAGGAGAAGGGGACGAGGCACCTCCTCGGGGTTCGGCCAGAGGCGCGGGCCCGGGTGCTGACTGCGCGAGTTCGGGCCCTCCGCGACCTCCTCGAGCGCCGGCCCATCGCCCCACCGATGCGCGGACAGCTCGTCTCGTCAGGGGTAGCCGCGTGGCTGGGAGTCCCTCAACCTGGGGTGGGTCGGTTTCATACCGGCCGAATCACTCCCAGCGCCGGATCAGCGCCTTCCACCGCGCGCAGGTAGTCTACGGTCGGCCCCACCGGCGACCGTGTGAGCACCGAGATCGAGACTGTGATTGCGGAGCCATTTCGCTCCGACGGTCCGTTGTTCGGATTGGCGCTGTTGCTGCTGTGGCGGAGGAGGACCCTGCGTCGAGAAGGCGCGATCACCCTCGAACCCGAAGCGAGCGGGTGGAGGGAGACGACCCGAAGGGGTCCGTGGCGCCCTGCTATTCTGCGACAAGTCCTGGGTTGTCAGTCGTTCTCAGAAAAGGCCCGAGCGTTCGGGTGCTTGAGCCTCGGCCACCGACAAGTGCCGGGTGGTCGCAGAATAAGAGGGAGGGACAGAAGCATCGAGGGCGTCGGCTCTGACTGCGCGATAACCGGGCTCCCTGCCCGCTGCCGGGGCCGGAGCTTTCTGGAGCGTCGGCTTCACTCTTCCGCGGTCAGCTTCTCCGGCGCGATGGTCCGCCCCGGGGCCACCCGCCAGGTCCAGCGAACAGCGCACCCCAGGCGAGGCGCTCAGCCGTCCAGCAGGACGGGAGAGAACCCCGCCGCGTCGCAGGAGGCCAGCACGTAGCGGGTTCCGTCGCGGTCGCCCACGAAGCCAGCGCTGATCCCCGGCCCGTGGAGGTGTCCGTACACGCAGACCTTCGGCGAGTAGCTGGCAATCAGCCGGGAGAACGCGGTGGGCGTCTGGTTGGAATAGATCGGCGGAAAGTGGACCGCCACGATGCGGGTGAGCGGTTCGGCGCTGGCCGCCTCCTTCTTCACCGCCTCGTCGATCGAGAGCTGGAGCCGCCGGCACTCGCGCTCCACATAGTCGGTGTTGGCCGTCTCATCGCCCATCTCGCCCCCGGGCATCGCGGGCGCTTCCGGCGCGGTCCACAGCCGGCTGCCGGCGATCACCCAGCGGCCGATCACCACCGCGCTGTTGTGAAGGAAGTTCTCCAGCGTCTTGTAGGGCGCCAGCACCCGCCGAAGCTTGGAGGCCGAGTCGCCCCACCAATAGTCGTGGTTGCCGCGCAGGAGCACCTTCCGTCCGGGCCGCGCGTCCAGCCAGGAGAGGTCTCCCTCCACTTCCGCGGGTCGCGTGCCCCAGGAGATGTCCCCCGCAACGATCACGATGTCCTCGGGGCGGACCTTCTCGTCCCAGTTTCGCTGGAGCGGTTTGGGGTGGTCCGTCCAGCCGAAGCGGTCCATGTCCTTGGCCCGGGTGGAGGGAAGATGGGTGTCGCCGATCGCAAAGAGCCGCATCGCGCGCAAGAGAGCACACTCTGCCGGCCAGGGCGCAAATGAGAACGGCCGGCGACCTTGCGATCACCGGCCGTTCGAATTGGGACAGCTGAAGCGTTACCGCCGCCCGCGACGCGGACTGGAGTCGTCGGAAGACGAGGTCTCCTTCTTCCCGCCCCGACCCGGATTGCCGCCGCCGGAGTTCCCACGGCCACCCGAGCCACCGCCCGAGTTCCCACCGGGGTTGCTCACGCCGCCGCCGGAGTGACCGCCACCGGAGTTGCCGCCGCCGGAGTTGCCGCCACCGGAGTTGCCGCCACCGGAGTTGCCGCCACCGGAGTTGCTGCCACCGGAGTTGCCGCCACCGGAGTTGCCGCCACCGGAGTTGCCGCCGCCGGAGTTGCCGCCGCCGGGGTTGCTCACGCCACCACCGGAGTTGTCCCGGCCGCCGTTGCCGTTGCCGCCGGAGTTGCCACCGCTGTTACCAGGGCGCCCCCCACCGGAGTTGCCGCCACCGTGCCCCGGGTTGCCCCAGCCGCCAGAGTTGCCGCCGCTGTTGCCGGAGTTGCCGCCCCCGTTACCGGGGTGACCCCCGCCGGAGCTGCCGCCGCCGTGACCAGGATTGCCCCAGCCTCCGCCGTTGCCGCCACCGTTGTTGCCGGGGTTGCCGCCACCATTTCCGGGGCGACCGCCGCCGCTGTTGCCGGGGTTGCCGCCGCTGTTGCCGGGATTCCCACCCGAGCCCCAGCCGCCACCGCTGTTGCCGGGGTTGCCGCCGCCGTGTCCGGGGTTCCCACCCGAGCCCCAGCCGCCGCCGTTGCCGCCACCGCTGTTGCCGGGGTTGCCGCCGCCGTGTCCGGGGTTCCCACCCGAGCCCCAGCCGCCGCCATTGCCGCCACCGTTGCCGGGGTGCCCCCCGCCGGAGCTGCCGCCGCCGTGACCAGGATTGCCCCAGCCTCCACCGTTGCCGCCACCGTTGTTGCCGCCGCCATTGCCTGGGCGACCGCCGCCACGACCGTCATCGTCGTCATCGTGACCGCCACCGGGGTTGCCGCCGCCGTTGCCGGGGCGCCCGCCACCGTTGCCGGGCCGACCACCGCCACGGCCGTCATCATCGTCATCGTGTCCGCCGCCCGGGTTGCCCCAGCCGCCGCCGGGGTTGCTGCCGCCGTGGTTCGGGTTCCCGCCCGGAGTCCAGCCCGCGGGCCGGGTGGTGTCGCGCGGGGGGACGTAGTTGGGGCCCTGCTGCCAGGTGTAGTGGCGGTGCCGGCGATCCCAGACGAACGAGGAGGTATGCCGGGACGGGTAGTAGTTGTGCGAGTGACGCCCGCCCAACCGGCAGTACCCGTCGTAGTTGTCGATGTGCCCGTTGAAGTACCAGTACACGCGCGGGCCCCGGTACACGTAGTAGGAGTCGCGGTAGTCGTAGTTCGCGTACTCCGGCTCGTACTCGTGGACGTGGGTGCGTTCGATGAAGCACCAGCCGCCGCCGTACGCATCCGGGACCGGGTGGTCGTCGTAGAAGACGTACTCGCGCGGGGTGTACTGGGAGTAGGTCTGGCTCGGCGGGTAGTAGGTCCCGGACGAGCGATAGGGGACGAAACACCCCGAGGCGCCCAACAAGACCAACGGGATCAGAAGTCGCTTCATGGCTTCAAACCTCGAAAAAGAGGACGGCTCGTCCCTCAAAACCGGCCAAAGGCAGGAACGCGTCCGATCAGACGCCCAACCCGCCCAAAGATTCAAATCCGGTGTGGGAGCCTGCCTACCAGCTCCAGAGGAAGTCGGCGGTCGGGTAGAAGTCGTTGCTCCGGTGGAAGTTCCCCAGCGCGTCGTGAGCGCCCTGGTCGGAGTTCCACCATACCGCGCCCAGGGTGAAGCGGCCGCTCCCCCCCACTTGCAGGTCCATCCCCACGCCTGCCCGGACGGTGAGCGCGTTCCCGGTCACCGACCCGTGGGAGTACCCATCCGCGTAGACCCGGGCCCGCACCCAGGACAGCAGCCGGTGGTCGTAGACCGCTCCCGCCCGGAAGCGGTAGTCCGCCACCGCCGGGGCCAGCAGCATCTCCAGCGGGGCGTAGGTGCCCAGCGGGCCCACCTCGCCCTCGGTCAACTCGAAGCCGTAGGCCAGGTCCACCGAGAGGGTCAGCACCTGCGCCTCCCGGATAAGACCGATCGCCGCCAGAGGGGCCTCGCCCTCCGCCCGCGGCGCGGACCCCGGCCGGAACGACGCCATCGCCCCCACCCGCGGCACCAGCGTCCAGCCGATCTCCGCCTCCTCCGGGAACAGGTACCCGCGGGTCAGCCGCATCGCCAGGGTGGGCATGGACAGCCCCAGCTCGCCGGTGAAGGTCCAGTCGCCCACCGCCGCCTGCTGCTTGCGCATCACCACGTTCGGGGAGACCAGGAACAGCAGCGGATGGGCCTGCAGCTCGAACCCGCCGCCCAGTCCCACCTGCAGCGGGTTGAACACCCCCACCTGCCATCGCCCGGCGGGGAGGACGTCCGCCGTCTCCCGCGCCACCAACGGCGCCTCCGAGGCGCTCGCCACCGACGCCACCAACATCAGGACCCAGGCCTTCATCGGACGAACTCCCAGGTGCCGATCACCGGACAGTGATCGCTCAGCAAAAGCGGGTTGGAGAGGATCCCCGAGCGTCCGGGGGTCTGCAGCACATCGGTGGTCCCGGGCACCCAGCTGCTGGGCGCCTCCACGAACAGATAGTCCAGGGTGCGGGTCCAGAAGCCGGCCTCTCCCTGGGTGCCGGTCCGCTCCGGGCCGATGATCGAGTGGGTGTAGAAGTCCCGCTGCTCCGCCTCGGTGGTCCCGAGCTGCGCGAGGCTGATCGCCGAGACGTAGTCGGCGAAGTACGGTTGCAGATCGCTGAGCAGATAGGGCGGGGTCTCGAACTCCGTCCCCAGCGCGTCCGGCGAATCGTCGTTGAACCCGCTCAGGCGCACCGCGGTGGGAGGCAGGGCGTTGAAGTCTCCGCCCACCAGCCAGGGCAGGGTCTCCGCCTCCAGCAGCGCCTTGAGCTCCTCCAGCTGCCGGGTCTTGGTCCCGTCGGTGTCGTAGGCCTCGGTGTGGACCACGTAGATCGCCAGGTCCTTTCCGCCGGCGTCGATCACCGCCCGTCCCAGCGTCCGGTGCAGGGAGAAGGTCTCGGTGAGCACGTCCTGGTCGGTGCGCTGCGCCTGGGGGATCCCCTCCACCGAGCGGATCGGATACCGGGAGAAGATCGCGTTCCCCATGTCCACCCGGCCCAGCCCCTCGCTGGGGACATAGCGGCTCTGCCAGTTGGGGACGTACCCGGCGTAGTTGAGCCCGGTGTGCTCCAGGATCCCCGCCACCATGTCCACGTACGCGCTGCGGCGGGAGCCGACCTCGATCTCATTGGTCAGCAGCACGTCCGGCTGCACCTCGTTGATCAGCCGGTAGATGCCCTCCAGGTTGCCGTCCACCTCGGAGGCGGTCATCTGCACCCGGTCGCCCCACAGGTCGAACCAGAAGTCGATCCGCCCCGCCCCGTACTTGATGTTCCAGGTCATGATCTTGAGGCGGGTGGGCGCATCCGAGGGCAGGGTGGGGTCGGCCTTGGACCGGACCGGGTAGCTGCGGCGCTGGTCGGCGGGGTTCACCGCCAGCGGTTCGCACCCCAGCCCCACCAGGAGCAGCGCGGCGAGAAGACGGTTCATGGGCGCATCCTGACCTGCGCCCTCCCGGTAGGCGAGTGTGATCCCCCGGGAAGATTGCGCAGGGGCTGCACGGGCAGGAACTGCCTACCCGAGCAATTTCTGCTCAGCCCCCCAAACGACAACGGGCCCGACCCCCTTGAAGGTCGAGCCCGCTGCCATCCCCCCATGCTTCAGGCGACTACCAGGTGATCTCGGCGCAGCCACCCTCGACGCCGTTGCACTGCGAGAGGTCGTGCATCGCGGTGCCGAACCGGGTGACCGCCTCGGTCTCGGTGTCGCAGATGGTGGGGCCGTAGGCTCCCCAGGCGAAGTTGTAGGTAGGTTGGGTCGGGTCCCGCAGCTGGTTCTGGCAGCGGTCGGCGGCGAAGCCCTCGGGCAGGTCGTACCACCGGTAGTGGGAGAGGCAGCGGGCCCCGGAGGTCCCCCAGCCGGCCTCGAAGAAGAAGCCGCCGTCCTCGGTGTAGGCGGCATCGTCGCTCATCTTCTGGACCGGGGTGGCCATCCGGTCGGAGAAGTTGATGGTGGTCCCATCCTTGGTCCAGGAGTAGCCGTCACCGCAGTAGTCGGCCCGCGCCATCCGGGTGCAGGTCTGGTGGTGGTCCCAGAAGCTGGCGTTCACCCACGGGCGGTAACCCCAGCGGTAGCACTTGCCCATCACCCCGGAAGTACAGGCGAAGGTGAAGTGGGTGGAGGAGTGCAGCTTGGCGCCGGTCGCGTCCCAGGCCCCGTCGGTGGGGATGGCCGCGCTGACCGCCGCCCCGTCCTCGCCGCAGGAGGTGACCCAGCTGGCGTCCGGCAGCTGGTGCTCCAGCCCGTAGAGGTAGGTGGTCCCCGCCGGGTAGGCGGTGGTGTAGCCCTCGGGCAGCGGCTCGGTCTCGGCCTCCACGCTGGTGATCCGGTACTTGAAGCCGGTCACCCCGGTGGTCCCGTCCGGCAGGTACTCGTCGGCCAGCAGGGTGGCGCCCTTGAGGTCCGGACCCCGGTAGATTCCCTTGAGCACCGGGTAGGTCACCGCGGACAGGCTGGAGGCGGCCGGGGTGGCCGAGAACTTGGTGTCCGAGCTGGCGTAGGCGCCGGTCATCACGGTGAAGGTGCCCTCGTACGGGCAAGTGAAGCTCACGCTGGGCTCATACCCGCAGGCGTTGTCGTTCTGGCCCAGCCAGGTCTTGTTGGGATAGTCGCAACCCTGGGTCCCGGAGCAGACGCGGATCATCGCGTTTCCCTCCGAGCTGCCCAGGGCACTGGGGCCGCCGCGGCAGAGGCTGTCCTGCGCCGCCACCCGGACCTCGGTCTTGGGGGTGCACTTGCCCACGTTGCGGATCGTCCAGCCGCAGTTGCGGGTCACCCCGTACTGGGTGACCTTGCAGCCCAGGTGGCTGGTGCCCTCGCCCTTGTCACCGCGGAGGAAGGCGATCCCCACCAGCTCGCCCTGGATCACGCCCACCAGGTCCAGCGGGGTCCCGTCCACCAGGGTGCCGCCGTGCTTGCGCTGGGAGTGCCAGTACATGCCCCGGCCGTCGAACTCGGTGCCGGTGATGGAGATGCCCTGCCCCATCACCCCTTGCCCCATCACGCCCTGGCCCATGACGCCCTGGCCCATCACCCCTTGTCCCATCACGCCCTGGCCCATCACTCCGGCGCTGGTGGTCTGTCCCAGCTCCAGCGAGTCCTCCACAATCCCGCCACACGCGAAAATCATCGCGCTGGTGCACAGCAGGGACGCACGGGCGACAGGATGGATACGGGATGGCTTCATTGGGAGATTCCCCCTGGGGGTGAGGTGCGGCGGGCGAGGAGGACCTAAGCACAGCTCGTGCCACGAATCCTATGGGCCCAAGGGCGGAAGATCGGCGCACAGGCGGACGCCGTTCTGGACGTCCCTCATGTGGGGATCCCCTACATTCCGGTTCGCCAGCCGACTGGAGAGCGCGCCCTCGTAGAACCCTCCCCCCCGGTAGACCACCTCCGAGGTGGGGCTGGTGGAACGCAGCCACTCCCACACGTTCCCGGAGGCATCGAGCAGCCCCACCGGGCTGGGACAGGAGGGGTGCGACCCCACCTCATCCGGTCCATAGGCGTTGCCGACCCGACCATAGGTCTCGTCGTAGTTGGCGTCGTCCGGGCGGAGGGTGTGTCCACAGGGAAAGGGCCGGCCATCGGCGCCCCGCGCGGCGCGCTCCCACTCATCCTCGGTGCACATCCGGGCTCCCGGCAGCCTGCCGCTGGAGTGCAGCCAGCGGGCGTACGCCTCCGCGTCGGAGAAGGAGATCCCGCTCACCGGGAGCCGGCTCCAGTCCACCTCCCGGTTGCGGGCTCGCCCCGGAAACACCAGCGGTTCACCCTGCTTGGCCTGATGGCGGGCGGTGGGGAGCGCCAGGGACAGGGTCCAGCCGGCCTCCTGCCCCAGCTCCACCCCCATATAGGAGCGGGACTGGTTCACCAGCGGAGTCCGTTTGGCCCTCTCTGCCGGAGGGAGGGTCTGCAGAAACGCGATCCACTCTCCGTAGGTCAGCTCGCGTTCGGAGATCAGATAGTCGCCGGTGTGGCGCGGGTGGAGTGGGGGGGCGAAGAGGAAGGTCCGCCGGAGATCGTCGTCCTCCGCGCTGCCGGCCAGGAAGGTGCCCGCGGGGACGAAGAGGAAGCCCGGGGGCACCTCCCGCCGACCGGGAATCCGGGGGGCGAGGTTCAGCCGCTGGCCCCGCTGCAGCAACAGCGGGTAGCGCACCCGGGCCCTGCCCTCGGCGGAGAACTCGAGGACAGCGGACCCGGGCGGGAGCTGGAGCTCGCGCAGCGGGGTGGTCCCCAGCTCCCGTCGGCCCAGCAGCTCCCGGTTCCCGCTCCGGGGGTCGAAGGAGAGGATCGCCACCGAGACGCCCGGGGGGTCGGTCTCCACGCTCACCACCGCGGGCGAGTCCAGCTGGGCTCGCACAGTTCCGTCGTGATCGAAGAGCGAGAGGCGATCCCTCAGCTCGCTGACCCGCTGGTCCTGGTGCAGCTGTTCGGCCAGGAGCAGACGATCTCGCGTCAAGCCCGCCAGGCGCCCCATCACCTGCGGGTCCGCCGGGGCCAGGGAGCGCGCCGACTCCAGGTGGCGTTCGGCCTCGTGGAAGCCAAGCTCCGCCTCCCTGGCCAGCCGGCGCGCCACCACCCACCGGTCCTCCGCGGGTCGGGGATCCTTCTGGTGGAAGAGCTCGAAGGCCTGGCGGCGGACCTCCTCCGCCTGTCGGGACAGCCCCTCGGTGCGCAGGGTGTGCTGGTCCGCCTCGGCCAGCCGCGCCTCCACCTTGGCGCGCAGGGCCTGCTGCTCGCGCCATTGCACCCCGCCGATGATCAACCCCACCCCCAGCACCGCCCCGGAGGCGCCCATCCAGCGGACGAGCCGCTTGCGGCGGAAAGACCGCCGGGACTCGTCCAGGAACGCGCGCTCGGTGGAGCCCAGGTCGTCCGGGTTGATGATCCGGATCTCCTCCAGCTGGCGCGGGCTCCACAGCGCGTCCCGGGTCCGGTCCAGCCGCAGCCACTCTCCCGCCGCCGTCTCCAGTCGCGCCTGGGCGGCCCGGGTCTCCTTGTTGCTGGAGAGCCACTCCCGCAGGGTGGTCCACCCGGTGAGCAGCGCCTCGTGCGCCACCTCGTAGCTGCCCTCTCCCTCCTCGGTGTCCCGGGCCACCACCAGCCGACCGCGGACCAGGGTCTCCAGCGCCCGGCGGGCCTCCGGATCTCCGGCCACCAGCTCCGCCTCCGACTTGCGGGCCCGGGTCCGCTCCGGGGTCACCAGCTTGAGCAGGATCCGCCGCGCGGCGCCCCGCTGACCGCCCACCAGCGAGTGCAGCACCCCGTCGGCGTGCTCGGCCAGCGCGCCCTCCACCCCGCCCATCCGCTCCAGGGCCGAGGCGGGGATGATCTTCCGGGCGACATCTCTGGCCTCCCACAATTCGGAGAGGGCGAACTGCAGCAGCGGCAGCGATCCGTCCGCCCGGGTGGCGGCGTCCACCAGCGACTGGACCATCGCCCCGGTCTCGAAGCCGAAGCCCAGCGCCCGGGCCGGGGCCACGATCGCCTCCCGCACCCCGTCCTCCCCCAGCGGCTTGAGCAGGTACAGCACCCGGGCCAGCTCGTCCCCGAAGCCGGGCAACCCGGCCAGTCGTCCCAAAAAGTCGGAGCGGGCGGTGCCCAGCACCCGCAGCCCGGCGGCGGAGATCGCCAGCGACCCCAGCGCCTCGGCCACCACCCGCGCCTCGTCGGGGTCGGAGAGGGTGACCAGCTCCTCCAGCTGATCGATGAACAGCACCGTCCCGCCCTTGGGGGCCGCCTTGCGCAGCTCCCGGCCCAGCTGGCTGGGATCCGCGTGCAGCCAGGCGGCCACCTCCGCCTCCTCCTTGCCCAGCTGGGCGCTGAGCACCGCGGCCAGCGAGGCCACCGGGTGGCGTCCGGGGATCAGCCGGAGCACGGTGGGCGGCTCGCCCCCCATCGCTCCGTCCAGGATCGCCGGCAACACCCCGGCCCGGCACAGCGAGGACTTGCCCACCCCGGAGTCGCCCGCCACCACCACCCGGGACTCGGAGCGCAGCCGATCCAGGATGGCCCGGATCTCCGCGCCCCGGCCGAAGAACAGCGAGCGGTGCTCGGCCTCGAAGGTCAGCAGCCCGCGGTAGGGGTTGCCCTCCGGCAGCACCGCCGCCACCGGGGCCGGCGCGGCCAGGCTCTCCAGCGCCTCCCTCAGCGCCTCGCCGGACTCGTAGCGTTCGGCGGGCTCGCGGCGGAGGCAGCGGTCGATCACCGCCGCCAGCGCGGGATCCACCTTGGGGTTGCGCTCCCGCAGCGGCGGCGCGTCCTTCTGCAGGGTGGACGCGGCGATTTGCGGCACCGACAACCCGTGCCAGGGGGAGCCGCCGGCGGCCAGTTCGTAGAGCAGCACCCCCATCGAGTACACGTCGGTGCGCGGGGTGGCCGGGTCCGACCGCCAGGCCTCCGGCGCCATGTACAGGGGCGAGCCCAGCACCGCCCCGTCCCCGGTCAGCGAGGGCGAACGCTTGGAGAGGTCCAGCGGATCGCGCGACCCCGAGGCCACCTTCCGTGGCGAGGAGCGGGTCAGATCCAGGGTGGCGGCGGTGACCACCACCGGGAGGGGCGCGGGAAGGGGAGGCGTGGCGCTGGCCGCTCCCGGCTGGGACTCACGGATCCGGGTGTCCGCCGAACCGAACACCGGGACGCTGTCCGGGTGCTCCACCGGGACACTGGCCGCCGAGGGCCGGACCCAGGTGGAGCCGGTGAAGAAGGACTCCGGCGGAGCAGGATCCAGTCCGGAGGCAGGCGGCTCGGCGAAGGAATCCAGCGCCCGGGTGGAGCGATCGCCCTCGTTCGCGGGCGGGGTGCCGGCCGGATCGGAGGAGGTCGCCGCCGGAGCGGGGGAGGGCGCGGCGCTCGGGGGCGGAAGGCTGAGAGTCTGAGCGGGGGAGGCGGCGGAGGCGGACTCCGGCTCCGGCAAGGTGACAGTCTGTCCCGGCCCGGCAGCCTCCGCGGCGGCCACCCGCGCCGGCACCAGGTCCGCCGCCTTCAGGCCCAGCAAGGTGGCGTGGGGCGACGGACCGGCGCTGTCCAGGAACTTGGCCAGCCCGAAGTCCAGCAGCTTCACCCCGCCGTCCTCGGTGAGCATCGCGTTGGCCGGCTTGATGTCCCGGTGCAGTACCCCCCGGCGGTGGGCGGCGGCCAGCCCGCGGGTCAGCTCGATCCCGATCTGCAGCACCCGCTGCCACTCCAGCGGCTTCTTCACGTGGTCCAGCGACTCGCCGCGCAAGAACTCGGAGACCAGGTAGGGACGGCCGCGCAGCTCGCCGACCCGGAAGATCGCCACCACGTTGGGGTGCTGCAGCCGGGCCACCGCCCGGGCCTCCACGAAGAAGCGGTCCCGGGTGTCGGCGTCCGGATCGTCCGCGGCGATGAACTTCACCGCCACCGGGCGATCCAGCAGCGAGTCATGGGCCAGGTACACGCTGCCCATCGCGCCGCGGCCCAGCGCGCGCACGATCCGGTACTCCTCGAAGTGCTCGGGCGGCTTCCACTCGCCGCTGTCTGAACCGGAGCCCCCGTCCGCCACCCGCTCAGCCCTCCTTGGCAGCGGTGACCGCGTGCTTGCCCAGCCCGTACTCCTTGAGCTTGAGCACGAACGTCCGCAGCGGCATCCCGATCAGCTTGGCGGCGCGGGTCTGCACCCCGCCGGTGGCCTCCAGCGCCTCCACCATCCGGGCCCGCTCCAGGTCCCGCACCTCATCCGAGACCCGCCGGAACACCTTGCTGGAGGGATCCCGGGGCGTGTTGGCCTCCGGGGTACTCCCATCCTCACCCGCCGGCACCGCGCTGCCCCGAACCCGGTCCGGCAGCTGCCAGGGCTCCAGCACCGGATCCTGAGAGGCGGCGGCCACGTACTCCATGGTGTTGCGCAGCTCGCGGACGTTGCCCTCCCAGCGGTGGCTGGTCAGCAGCTGCATCGCGGAGGGGGAGATGGTCATCGCCTCCCGGTTCAGCCGGGCGCAGGCCTGCTCCAGGAAGGACCGGGCCAGGATCGGGATCTCCCGCGGGCGGTCCCGCAGCGGAGGCAGCATCACCGTGGCGGCGGAGAGGCGGAAGTAGAGATCCTGGCGGAAGCGGCCGGCCTTCACCTCCTCCTCCAGGTTGCGGTGGGTGGCGGCCACCACCCGGATGTTCACCGAGCGTTCCTTCACCTCGCCCACCCGGCTGATCTTCTTGGTCTCCAGCGCCCGCAGCAGCTTGGCCTGCACGTTGGGGGACAGCTCGCCGATCTCATCCAGGAAGATGGTCCCCCCGTCGGCGGTCTCGAACAGGCCGGCCTTGGCGGCCACCGCGCCGGTGAACGACCCCTTCTCGTGACCGAACAGCTCGCTCTCCACCAGCGACTCGTGGATCGCCGCGCAGTTCACGGTCACGTACGCCTTGCCGGTGCGCGCCGACCAGTGGTGCACCGAGTAGGCGGCGTTCTCCTTGCCGGCCCCGGTCTCTCCGCAGATCAGCACCGGGAGATCGCTGGCCGCCAGCCGCTTGAGCAATTCGAACAGCCGCAGCATCGCGGTGTCCGCCACCAGGATCGTCCGGTCCCCGAGCACGATCCGCCGCACCGCGGCCTCGCTGCCCGCCGCCGGCTGCCCGGTGGTGGCCACGAAGGCGGCGGCCCGGGCGGCGGCCAGCAGGGTGTCCGCGTCACACCCGTCCTGGGGGAAGGAGGCGAACCCGGCGGTGACCTCCGGGGCCAGCGGGGCCAGGGCGGAGATCAGCGGCTGGGCCGCGTCCCGCGCGTCCTCCGGCCCGAACTCCGGCAGCAGGATCACCAGCAGGGTCTCCGCGCTCCAGCCGGCCACGTCCATCAGCCGCAGCCGCTCGGCGAAGCCCCGGGGGAGATCCACCTTGGAGTTCAAGGTGCCCTTGAGCGCCAGGGCCAACACCGTCAGGGGGCGTTCGTACTCCAGCGCCCGCGCCACCTCCTCCTCCAGCCGGTTGCGCAGCTGTCCCTGGTCCAGCACCACCCGGGTGGTCTGCGGCCGCGCCCCGTGCAGCACCAGGGTGGCGGAGCCGATCCCGATCACATCCCCGGAGACCAGGGTCCGTCCGTCCTGGAGCTTCTCCCCGTTGACCCGGGTGCCGTTGTGGCTTCCCAGATCCACCAGCCGCACATCGCCCTCGGCGATCACCAGCTTGGCGTGCTTGCGCGAGGCGCCCGGGTCCTCCAGCTTCAGCTCCACCTCGTCGGTGCGGCCGACGGTGACCACCCCGTTGTGGGGCAGGTGGAACAGGGAGGAGGAGGCCCCCTCCAGCACCAGCAGGTAGAAGCGTTCGGACTGGCGGGAGGCGCCCGAGGGAACCACGGTCCGGGTGGCCGCGCCCGCAGTCACATTCTTGGCGGCTTCGCTCATGGACGGTCCGGCCAAACTGGCATGGGTGGAACTGCCCACGCAAGGGCTGTAGGTCCCTAGTGGAGGACGCGGTCGCTGGCGGGGGCCTGGGCCCAGTCCACCTTGTGCAGGCAGGAGAGGATCTGCTCCCGGTACTCGGAAATGTCCCGAAGGCCGGACAGCATCCACTTGCCCGCAATCACCAGGGTGGGGGCGCCCTTCACCCCGCGCTCCGAGGCCAGCTTGTGCTCCTCGGCGATCAGCCGCCGGGTCTCCGGAGAGCCGAAGGCGGCGCAGAAGCGGTTCATCTCCAGGCCCAGCCCGGAGGCCAGCTCGAAGATCACGTCGCTGCGGGTGATGTTCACCCCCTGCTCCAACCCGGCCCGCTGCAGCGAATGGAAGAGGGCGTCATGCGCCTCCCGTCCCTGAAGCCGGGCCGCTTCCAGCGCGGCCAGCGCCGGGACGCTGGAGCGGGGCAGCTCCCGCGCGTTCCACAGCTCGGGGGTCAGCTTCTTTCCCTCCGGCTCCAGCTGGGCGGCCGCCACCTCCTTCAGCCACTGCAGCCGATCCCGATCGGAGGGGACCACATCTTGGGGCCGCAGCGGAAACGGGCGGCGCAGCCACCGGACGGAGTCACCGAACTCCCGCTTCAGCACTTCGATGCGGGACTCGGCCACGTAGCACCAGGCGCAGAGCGCATCCTGGTAGACCATGATCTGCAGCGGCTTCTGGTTGGGCTTCATCGACGGCGCCGACTTTAGGAAGGCGTCCCCTCACCTGCCAATCCCCCCGGGGGGCAAATTCGTGCAGGGTCGAGGAGCGACCAGGGAGGCAACGCGTCACTCCGGGCGAGGTCTCCGGGCGACCTCGATCGCGTGGTCGATGATCGCCCCGGCGATGTCCTCCCCGGTGGCGCGCTCCAGTCCCTCGAAGCCGGGGCTGGAGTTGATCTCCATGATCTTCGGCCCGTCCGCCCCCTCCAGCATGTCCACCCCCGCCACCTCCAGGCCGATCACCCGGGCCGCCTTCACCGCCGCGTCGCGGTACTCGGCGGTCAGCTCGATCGGGGTGCCCTCGCCGCCCCGGTGGATGTTGGAGCGGAACTCGCCCTTCTTGGCCCGCCGGCGCATCGCCCCCACCACCCGGTCCCCTACCACCAGCGCCCGGACGTCCACCCCTCGCGACTCGCGGATGAACTCCTGGAGCACGATCTCCTGGCCCAGGTCCCAGAAGGTATCCAGCATCGTCTGCACCTCGGGCAGGGTGGAGGCGATCATCACCCCCACCCCCTGGGTGCCGCGGATCAGCTTGATGATCGCCGGCAGCCCTCCCACCTGCTCCACCAGCTTGGCCACGTTGCTGCGATCATGGGCCAGCACCGTGGCCGGGATCGCCAGCCCGGCGCCCGCCAGCAGCTGCAGACAGCGCAGCTTGTCCCGGCTGCGGGAGATCGGCGGGGCCCGGTTCAGCACCGGCACTCCCATGATCTCCAGGTGGTTCACCACCGCCAGCCCATAGGCGGTGATCGAGGCCCCGATGCGGGGGATGGCCACCGAGAGGTTGCGCACCTCCACCCCCCGGAAGGTCATCCGGGAGCCGGAGTTGGCGATGATCATGTTGCAGCGCAGGGTGTCCAGCACCAGCGGCCGGTGCCCGCGCGCCTTGATCGCCTCCACCATCCGGGAGGTGGAGTAGAGGGAACGCTTCCGGGAGAGGATGGCGATCCGCAGCCGGTCCGGATCCACCGGGGCCTCGAAGCGTGGCGCCGGGGTCTTCTTCTTCTTCCCCGTCCCGCGGCGCTGGGCCGACGGTCGGGTGCTTCGCTGCGCCATAGAGGGCGCGGACCCTAACACGCGGTTTCGCGCCGCCAGGGTATCCTCGAAGGCGATGAGCTCTCCTTCGCACCCCGACGAGATCCTCACCCACCCCGGCGAGGAGCCGCTCCCGGAGCTGGTGGAGGCGCTGCGGATTGCCCCCGCCCACACCCAGGTGCTGGAGACCGGGACCACCCTGCGGCTGTCCCACTTCCGGCTGGAGGTGGTGGAGGGTCCGGACCTCGGCCGGGCGCTGTCCTCCGGAGGGCCCGGGGTGCGGGTGGGCGCCGGGACCGGCTGCGACCTGATCCTGCGCGAGGACGGCGCCGCCTCCCGCCAGCACTTCGAGATCCAGCGCACCGACCGCGGATATCTCCTGGTGGACCTCGGCTCCACCAACGGGACCTTCCTGGACGGCCGCCAGGTGGAGCGGGCCTACCTGGGACCGGAGGCGCGGATCTCCGCCGGCAAGTCCACCCTGCGCTTCGTGGCCCTGGAGGAGGAGCTGCAGTTGAAGCCCTCCGCCGAGACCCGGTGGGGCGGGATGGTGGGAAAGAGCCTGAAGATGCGGCAGCTGTTCGCGCTGCTCAAGAAGGTGGCCTCCTTGAACCTGGGGGTGCTGGTGCAGGGGGAGACCGGCACCGGCAAGGAGCTGGTGGCCCGCGCGCTCCACTCCGGCCCCGGGCCGCTGGTGGTGGTGGACTGCGCCGCGCCGACCCCGGAGGGACTGGAGCGCGAGCTGTTCGGGGGCCCCGGGGAGGGACGGCCGGGGGCCTTCGAGCGGGCGCAAGGGGGCACCCTGTTCCTGGACGAGGTGGCCGAGCTGCCCTTGGAGCTGCAGCCCAAGCTGCTGCGGCTGCTGGAGGGCTATGGCCCGGCGGACTCCGAGCCCCGGCGGGTCCGGGTGGTGGCCTCCACCCACCGCGACCTGGCCCAGGAGGTGGCCGCCGGCAACTTCCGCCAGGACCTCTACTTCCGGCTGGCGGTGATCCCGGTGTCGCTGCCGCCGCTGCGCCAGCGGGCCGAGGACCTGCCGCTGTTGCTGGACCAGGCGCTGAAGGAGGTGGCCAAGACCGGGCCCAAGACCTTCACCCCCGCGGCGCTGACCCTGCTGGCGGCCTACTCCTGGCCGGGCAACGTCCGTGAGCTGTTCAACGTGGTCTCCCATGTGGCCACCCTCACCGAGGGGCCGGAGATCGACGTGGCCCACCTGCCGGCCCGGGTCCGGGGCACCCAGCAGGAGGTGGGGCTGTCCTTCAACGAGCACCTCTCCTTCAAGGACGCCAAGGAGCGGCTGCTGGAGGCGTTCGAGCGCGAGTACCTGGGGCAGCTGCTCAAGCGCTGCGAGGGCAACGTGTCCCGCGCCGCCCGGGAGAGTGGCCTGCACCGCAAGTCGATCGAGCGGCTGATGAAGAAGTACCAGCTGGACGCCAAGGTCCTGCGCGGGCGGTAGACCCCGCTCGGGTGCTGGGCAGGCGGGCAAGGGACGCAAGGACCGGGACTGGGGTCCCCCAAGGTGTTCAGGCCCCGCCGCAGTGCGCTTCATGACTGTGCCCGTGAACGCACCCACCCCCAGGCTGGCCGACGTCGTCCGCTCCCAGAAGGAGGAGATCCTCGCCGAGTGGGAGGGTGAGGTCCGCCGGCTGCCCGCCGCCCGGGACCTGTCCGGGCCGGTGTTGCGCAATGGGGTGCCGGCGCTGCTGGACCGGCTGGTGGTGGCCATGGAGGCCACCCCCGGTCCGCCCCGCACCTACTCCCAGGCGGCGGAGGAGTTCCCCCGGCTGCACGCCCTGGAGCGGCTGGAGGCCGGCTTCGACCTGCGACAGGTGGCCCGCGAGTTCTCCCTGTTGCGGCGAATCATCCTCTCCCGCTGGGAGGGCACCCACCCCCGGCGCGAGGAGCGCGGCGCGCTGACCCTGCTCAACGAGGTGCTGGACGAGGCGGTGTTCACCTCGGTGTCCCTCTACACCCAGGCCCGCAACCGGACCCTGGCGGCGCTGGACCGGGTGTCCCACGCGGCGATGGAGAGCCGCGATCTCCCCTCCTTCCTGACCGGGCTGATCCGGGTGCTGGTGGAGATGACCCCCTCGGTGGACACGGTGGCGATCCTGCTTCCGGAGGGAGAGGAGCTGGTCACCCGCGCCGCGCAGGGGCTGGAGCAGGAGCTGGCCGAGGGACACCGGGTGCCCTTTGGGAGCGGCTTCGCGGGGACCATCGCCTCCACCCGCCAGCCGCTGCTGCTGCGGGAGGCCCACCTCTCGGAGATGGTGCTCAGCCAGGTGATCCGCCAGAAGAAGGTGCGCGCCCTGTTCGGGGTCCCGATGGTGGTGGAGGGCGAGCTGGTGGGGGTGGCGGAGATGGGCTCCACCCACGCGGACGAGTTCTCGGAAGGGGACCGGCTGGTGTTCCACGCGATGGTGGAGCGGGCGGCGGCGGTGATCACCCAGCACCGGCTGCGGGACGCGCTGGATCGCGAGCGGTTCGACTTCGTGAACATCATCGTCCACGACATCCGCACCCCGCTGACCGCGATCGCGGTGATCGCCCACGTGGTGCAGCGGCAGCTGGAGACCGGCACCTTCAAGAAGGAGCGGGTGATCGAACGGCTGGGCACCATCCGCGCCCAGGTGGACCGCACCAACCGGCTGCTCTCGTCGCTGCTGGACATCCGGATGCTGGAGTCCGGGAGGCTGGAGGTCACGCCCAAGCCGCTGCCGTATCAACCGCTGCTGGAGGAGGTGGCGCTGGAGTGGCAGGCGGCGGCCTCCGCCGGGCACCAGGTGGAGCTGCAAGTGGACCCCGACCTCCAGATCCGCGGGGATCCGGACCGGGTGCTCCAGGTCTTGCACAACCTGCTCAGCAACGCGGTGAAGTACTCCCCCCGGGGTGGGGAGATCCGGGTCACCGCCCGCCGGGACCGGGAGGGGATGGTGCTGACCACGGTCACCGACCAGGGGATCGGGATGGCCGCCGATCAGCTGGGGTCGATCTTCGAACGCTACGTGCGCCAGCCGGGGGGCCGGGCCCAGGCCGCCGGACACGGACTGGGTCTGTACGTCTCCGCCCAGCTGATCAAGGCCCACGGGGGCCGGATGTGGGCGGAGAGCACCGAGGGGAAGGGCACCTCCCTCAAGTTCACCCTCCCCGCGGTCTAGCCGCCCTCGCCCCAGCGGGGCTTGGCCTTGGGATCGTAGGCCGACCCGCCGGGCTTGATCTGCACCGCGCCCGGGGTGGTGGTGCCGCCCGCGGCGTCGGCCGCGCTGGCCGGCCCGCCCTGCGAACGGCCGGTGGAACGGGACCGCTGCACCCGCACTCCATCGCCGGGCTCGGACTTCTTGCCCATCCCCTCGCACTGGGTGGTCAGCGGACGCGCCGAGCGCGGCAGGAACACCAGCCGGCACTGCTTGCCCGAGGGCAGGGTGGCGCTGGAGGCGTCCACCAGGAGGTTCACCGTCTTCCCGTCCAGCTTCACCGCCCGGGGGTCCTTCACCGAATCCAGCTGCTGGACCACGTCCCCGTCCTCCACGGTGCGGTCCTCGTCCTTGAACTGCCGCACCAGCACCGCCAGCTTGTCCGCCGAACCCTGGAGGGTGATCGCCAGGTCCGCCCCGGTGTGCGCCTTGCCCAGCCCCTGCTGCAGCCCGGTGGCCGCGTCGTTGTCGGTGTCCAGCAGGAAAGTGCTCTGGGCGCACCGCTCCCCACACGCGCCGGTGGGCGGGACGTCGAACTCCACCTTGAGGGCAAAGTCGTCCTTCTGGGTGCGGATGCTGCTCTGGGCGACCTCCGGGCGGCCGTCGGTCAGGCGCTTGTTGACCCGGTAGGTGATCGCGCCCTTGGGGGCCTTGGCCAGCCCGGCGGTGGAGAAGACTGCCAGCACGACGGCAAGAGTCAGTTTCACGAAAGAGCCTCCAGGAAGGCGGTTGGAGTGTCCGACCCGCGTCCTTGTTCAATCATCCGGCGCGGCGGAGTCTGCCCGCTGGCCCGTCGCCTGGCGAGCACCCGGACGAGGGGCTAGGCTTGGGTTCACACCTACACCGGCGCCTCCCCCCGTCCACTCGACCGATGCCCCCGGCCGCCGGGCCTGGGGCACACTCCCGTCCAAGATGAGCTCCCGCCGCGAAGCAGGTCAGGCCGCCGTAGAATCCGCGATCGTGCTGCCGCTGGTGGTGTTCCTGATCCTGGGGACCCTGCAGCTGTTCATGATGCTCCAGGGGCGGATCATGGCGGAGTACGCCGCCGCCCGCGCCACCCGCGCCGGCAGCCTCAACCACGGCAACTGCCAGCCGATGATGCATGCGGCGATCGCCTCGCTGCTGCCCACCTTCACCCAGACCAACACCCCCGCCAAGCTGGCCGCCGCCTTCGGTGAGCGGAAGGACAACCAGTTCGGCAGCACCACCCTCAGCAACGGCACCAACCTCAGCGGGGATGCGGTGGTGTGGATCTGGCGCGAGCGCCCGGTGATCGGTGACTGGACCGGTCCGGAGGACGAGGACTTCGACTACAGCTTCAACCCGATGACCCTGGAGATCCGGCTGGTGTTCTGGTTCCCGCTGCGGATCCCCTTCGCGGACTGGGTGATCACCCGGATGCTGCTGGCCCACTACGGGATGATGACCTACTCCGGGGCGATCAACCCGCTCTCCCCCGCCCAGGTCGCCAACTGGCCCACCAGCATGGGCTACACCGCCGAACAGGGAGACCTGGCCTCCTACCCCCACGTGGGCCAGGCGATCGTCGCCGGGCAGTTCGAGGAGTACGCCACCGGAGGCAAGTACCTGTTCCCGATTCACGCCACCCACGCGATGCGGATGATGACCCCCGCCCGCACCGCCGCCTGGGACGACTGTCCCAACACCCCCAGCCTCTAAGAACCCGAGCCCTCCCATGCGATCCTCACGCGGACAGTCGATGGTGCTCTTCGCCTTCACCCTGATGCTCCTCACCTTGATGGTGATGATGACCCTGGGCTTCGGGATGAAGGCCAAGGAGAAGCTGGAGCTGCAGCTGATCACCGACGCGGCGGCCTACTCCAACGCGGTGGTCACCGCCCGCGCCCTCAACGGGGTGGCGATCCTCAACCGCGCCGAGGTGGCGGTGATGGTCACCCTGGCCGCCACCCAGAGCAACATCAGCTACGCCGGCATGTACATGGGGTCGCTGAACACGATCATGAACTGGCTGCCGATCGTCACCCCGGTGATCGCCGCGCTGATTCCCACCAACCCGGCCTGCGTGGCGACGGAGGCCAAGCTGATCGCCCTCGCCGCCAGCGTGCCCACCAAATACAACCAGGTGAACAGCACCTACTTCGTCAACGGGCTGGACGAAGCGGCGGGCGCCCAGGCCCGCGCCATCCAGGGGGCGGCCACCGGCGTCCACACCCACCAGGAGAGCATCTACAACGACATGGTGGGGCCCAACTACATCGACAACCAGGCGCTGACCCGCCGGATCGTCAATGAGGCCAAACAGGGTCACAAATGGCCGGATGAGTACCAGGTGGACGCCGCCGCCTCCGCGGTCTCCAACCGGGAGCGGATGACCAAGGGCGGGCCGCCCACTGCCGGGGCGGGCGCCGGCGACGGCAACTTCTTCGCCCTCTCCCCCCGCAACTCCAGCCGCGAGCTGGGCGTGGACGCGGCGATGGGCTCCCGGGGAGCCGGCTTCGTCCGGGACCGGGGTCACGGAATCTACGTGTCGGGCAAGATCTCCACCGACCTCAACATCGCGCTGCCGGAGGGCTTCGTGCTCACCAACGGAGGCTCCGGGCACTGGAAGGATCAGGGCTCCGGGGTTCCCGGCAGCGCCGCGGACAACCACCCGCCTCCGGGTCCCGCCCCCTACGCCTCGGCGGCCGACGACCACGGGAATCTCTCCGGGATGATCGGCAGCTTCGCCTGTCCGGCGATCATGCCCGCGCTGCCGGTGGAGTCCTTCGTCTACAGCTCCGACAGCACCCAGAACAACGACAAGCACCAGTGGAACGGGGGGGCCAGCCACAGCAGCGACGCCACCACCCGGCACACCATGGGCGGCTGCACCGCCTGCCCGGGCGTGTGGACGATGTTCATCGACCTCAACCCGGCGATCGTGAACAGCGACACCCGCAAGCACCTCTACGGCCAGCCGAAGAACATGGCGATCGTGCGGCGGGACACCACCGCCCGCTGCGGGGACGCGATCTACGGCGGGGACTGCGCCGGCGCCGACCCCTGGAACTTCTTCTTCAACTTCAAGTTCAACCGCGACGGGACCGGCCAGAACTTCGACAACCGCGGGATGGCGTTGACCAACGGGGACAACATCTCCAACCAGATCGCCCTGGGGACCGGCGTCACCTACTACCACCGCCCCGCCACCGGCGGAGACATCCACTGGAAGGAGCCGCCCAACTTCTTCAACCCCTTCTGGCGCGGCACCCTGGTCAGCGTGATGGTGGACGACCAGGGGGATCCCTCCACCGGGAGTGACGTGGTGGACACGGTGAACAGCGGCGGAGGGGCCTCGGGTGGCACCGCCGCCGCGGTGGTCAATGCGCTGGAGGGGCAGGGTTATGAAGGCTGGTAGGCGCGTGGCGCGCGGTCAGGCGGCGGTCGAGGCCGCCTTGGGAACCCTGGTGTTCGTGACGGTGCTGGTGTTCGGCATCCACTTCGCCGAGATCGGCTACCTGTCGCTCAAGGTCACCGAGGCGGCCAGCTTCGCCACCTGGGACGCCACCGGCCGTCAGCACAACCGGTACAGCGGTGGCTCGCTGAACAGCTCCACCACCGCGAACGCGGTCACCCTCTCCCGGGACGCGGCCAACGATCGCTACGCGGACTGGGACGGCCGCCAGAGCTCCAACGGCGAGGCCCCCCTCCACGTGTTCACCCAGGCCAACCCGATCCAGGTGCAGTGTGAGGCCATCGGCACCGGGGTGCTGGGGACCCTGACCGTCGGCGCCGGTCTCAACGGGGTGTTCGGCAACGGCAACCAGCGGGGAATGTCCTGCTCCGCCGAGGGGCAGCTGGATCTGATCAACATCGGCAGCTTCCACGACCAGGAGTCGGCGGGGTACTTCAAGGCGAACCACGTGGCCTCGGGGATGACCACCCTCAAGATCTGCGGCACCGGCCGCGCCTGGACCGCCGGCGGCAACGGGGACTGCCAGGGGACGGTGCCGATCATGCTCGGCGACTGGGCCCTGAGCGACGTGGGCAACAACGAGGCCAACGAGTGCGACCTCTACAGCTGCGATAACCAGCCCTACAAGTCCGCGGTGGAGACCGCGTTCGGGAACGTGCAGGGTCCCACCGGCGCCGGGCAGGCGCTGGCCGCGGCGGTGGCCGGGTATGGCACCGACGAGGGGGCCTACTGGTTCACCTTCAAGGGCGAGGAGAGCGACTTCCAGCAGGAGCTGGGAGGCGTCCACGCCGGTGACGATGCCTGGACGGTGACCCCGGGCGGGACCTACGAGGCGGTGCCGGAGTACGCCGCCGCCTACGGCGCCCGTCGGGACTGCTTTTTGGGCTTCCCCTGCGGCAACAAGTACTCCTCGAAGTGAGGCGCCTTCTCCTCCTCCTCCTGCCGTGGACCCTGCTGCTCCCGGAGCTGGCCCGGGGCCAGGACGCAGGCACGCCGGCCCCCCGGCGTCCCCCCACCCGCAAGCAGCTGACCACTCCGGATCCCAAGGTGACCCAGGAGCTGGAGAAGCTCCCCCGCGACATTCCCCGGAAGTTCACCTGGGACATCCCCCAGGTGCTGGAGAAGGTGGAGGTCCCGGGAGTGGTGGAGGGGATGGGCACCCCGGTCAAGCTCCACGCGGTCCGCACCAAGCTCAAGCTGCTGGACATCATGGGCTACATGGATCGCGAGTTCGCCAAGGCGCGCCTGTACGTCGCGCCGCGCAAGGACCTGACGATGCTGACCTCGGATCCCCAGCTGCACGGGTTCGATCCGTTCCGGAAGATCGGCTTCTCGGTCATCTACCAGCCCAATGCGGATGGAACGACCACCCTGATCCTGGGAGAGGCGCACCTGGACGAGGGCCGCGGGCTCTCCAGCGGCTTTTCGCTTCCGGTCCATCCCCGGGCGCAGGGCACCCTGCAGTCCAAGCAGGAGGGGGCGGTGGTGGTGGCGTACACGGTCCAGGCCCCCGAGGCAGAGGTGGCGCAGTTCTACACCGACGTGCTGGGGATGCAGGGCTACACCCCCATCTCCAGGCTCAAGTTTCGAAAGGACCGCCAGCAGGTGGTGGTCGCCTACCAGCCGAACAAGGGCACCGGGGCCGCGGCGGTGGTGGTCACCCAGAGCGCCTACCTCGCCGAGGGGCCGGTCGACCCCAACGCCGCTCCGGCCTCCGTGCACTGACCTTCGGTCAGGCCTGCTCCCCCGGGTCCGTCCCCCATTGACCCGGAGCGCAGCCCGCCGTGGATTGCGCCCTGGCAAAATGCTACGGGCGGACCCCCGATGAGTGACGAGACGAAGACCGAGGCCGGCAAGCTGGAGCTCAAGGACACCGTCAACCTCCCCAAGACCGACTTCCCGATGAAGGGGAACCTGGCCCAGCTGGAGCCACGGATGTTGGGCTGGTGGGAGGATCACGGGATCTACGCCAAGCTCCTGGAGAAGAACGCCCAGGGCCCGCGCTTCGTGATGCACGACGGCCCGCCCTACGCGAACGGGCACCTGCACGCCGGCCACGCGCTCAACAAGATCCTCAAGGACATCGTGGTGAAGTACCGGAACATGTCCGGGTCGCTGTGCGACTTCGTCCCCGGCTGGGACTGCCACGGGCTGCCGATCGAGCAGGCGGTGGAGAAGCGGCTCAAGGAGAAGAAGATCGACCGGCGGACGCTGCCGCGCGATGAGTTCCTGGACAAGTGCCGGGCCTACGCCGAGGAGTTCATCTCCATCCAGCGCGAGGAGTTCAAGCGGATGGGGGTGATGGCCCGCTGGGACCACCCCTACAAGACGCTGACCACCGACTTCGAGGCCCAGGAGATCCGCGAGCTGGCCAAGTTCGCCCGCCAGCAGATGGTCTACCGGCGCAAGAAGCCGGTGTACTGGTGCCTGACCGACCACACCGCGCTGGCCGAGGCGGAGGTGGAGTACGACGAGCACACCTCGCCCTCGGTGTACGTGCCCTTCGAGGCGGTGACCGATCTCTCCAAGGTCTCCTCCACCCTGGCCGGCAAGAAGGTGGCCTTCGTCATCTGGACCACCACTCCCTGGACCCTGCCCGCCAACCTGGCGATCGCGGTCCACCCGGAGTTCGAGTACGTGTTCTACCAGCTGGGAGACCGGGTGCTGGTGGTGGCCAAGGACCTGCTGGTCCGGGTGCTCTCCGAGATCGCCCCCGCCGAGCTGGCCGCGCAGAAGGTCGACCTCAAGGGGCTGACCTTCGACGCCACCGCGCTGACCGATCCGTCGAAGATCCTGGCCTACGCCCGCGGCGAGGATCTGCGCGGCGCCCAGTACAAGCACGTGTTCTACGACCGCGTCTCCCCGGTGCTCACCGGTGAGCACGTCACCCTGGAGCAGGGCACCGGGCTGGTGCACACCGCGCCCGGCCACGGCCAGGAGGACTACGAGCTGGGGCTGGCCAACGGGCTGGAGATCTACAACCCGATCCGCCACGACGGCCGCTACGACGAGACGGTGGGCCCGGAGTTGGTGGGGAAGAAGCTGTTCGAGGCCAACCCGCTGATCGTGGAGCGGCTGTTCGCCCAGGGCTCGCTGCTCAACGACAAGAACGCCAAGGTCAGCCACAGCTACCCGCACTGCTGGCGCTGCCGGAACCCGGTGGTGTTCCTGGCCACCAACCAGTGGTTCATCGCCCTGGACAAGACCGGCCTGCGGAAGAAGGCGCTGGAGGAGATCGACCAGGTCAACTGGGTGCCCAAGTGGGGCCGGGAGCGGATCCACGGGATGCTGGAGGGCCGCCCGGACTGGTGCATCAGCCGCCAGCGGACCTGGGGCGTCCCGATCCCGGTGGTGCTGTGCAACGGCTGTGACCACGCGCATGTCTCCGCGGAGCTGATGGAGAAGGTCGCGGACCGGGTGGAGACCGAGGGCACCGGCGTCTGGTACCGGACCCCGGTGGAGGAGTTCCTCCCCTCGGGCTTCAAGTGCCCCGGCTGCGGGGGCGTGGACCTGCGCCGGGAGACGGACATCCTGGATGTGTGGTTCGACTCCGCCTGCACCTTCGCCGCGGTGGCCAAGAAGCGGGACACCCTGGGCTTCCCCGCCGACCTGTACCTGGAGGGGTCCGATCAGCACCGGGGCTGGTTCCACTCCTCGCTGCTGGTGGCGGTGGGGACGGAGGGCAAGGCGCCCTACAAGACCTGCCTCACCCACGGCTTCGTGGTGGACGGCGAAGGCCGCAAGATGTCCAAGTCGGTGGGCAACGTGGTGGTGCCGGAGAAGATCATCACCCAGTACGGCGCGGAGGTGATGCGGCTGTGGGTGGCTTCGTCCGACTACCGGGACGACGTGCGCCTCTCCGACCAGATCCTCAAGGGGCTCTCCGAGGGCTACCGGAAGATCCGCAACACCATCCGCTACGCGCTCTCCAACCTGCACGACTTCAACCCGGAGACGGACCGCGTCTCCACCGAAGGCCTGCTCCCGTTGGATCGCTGGGCCCAGTCCCGGCTGACCGAGCTGACCGCCAAGGTCCGCAAGGCCTACGAGGCCTACGAGTTCCACATGGTGTTCCACCTGGCGGTGGAGTTCTGCGCCATGGACCTCTCGGCGGTGTACTTCGACATCCTCAAGGACCGCCTCTACACCTGGAAGCGGGACGGCCAGCCGCGCCGCGCCGCCCAGACGGTGCTCTACGACACGGTAAAGGACCTGCTCAGCCTGCTGGCCCCGGTGATGAGCTTCACCACCGAGGAGGCCTGGCAGCTGCTGCCCGGCCAGCGCACCGAGAGCGTGCTGTTGGGCGGGATGCCCCAGCCGGCCCCGGTGACCGACGCGGCCGCGGACACCGCGCTGCGCGAGCGCTACCAGAAGCTGTTCGCGGTCCGGGCCGAGGTCCAGAAGCTGCTGGAGGCCGCGCGGCGGGACAAGCTGATCGGCGCCTCGCTGGAGGCGAAGGTGGTGCTGTTCGCCGAGAGCCCGGAGGCCCGGAAGTTCCTGGAGGCCAACCTGGCAGAGCTGCCCTCCTTGCTGATCGTCAGCCAGGTGGAGCTGCGGGACCAGGCCTCGGAGAAGGCGTTTTCCCTCCCGGTGGCCTCGGCGCTGCCGGGAACGGTGCAGGCCGAGGTCCTCTCCGCCGACGGCGAGAAGTGCCCGCGCTGCTGGGCCTACTCGGACGCGGTGGGGAAGGGTTCGGAGCTGTGCCTCAAGTGCCGGGACGCGCTGGCGGTCTAGGAGCCGAATCGGTGCCGGAGCTTTTGCTGGGAGACGTCCGGCTCCACTACCAGGAGCAGGGCACCGGGGATCCGGTGCTGCTGCTGCATGGGCTGGGCTCCAGCGCCCGGGACTGGGAACATCAGCTCCCGGCGCTGGCCGCCCACTACCGGGTGATCGCGGTGGACCTGCGGGGACACGGCAGCTCGGAGCGGACCCAAGGTCCCTTCTCGGTGGCCCAGTTCGCCGGGGACGTGGCGGCGCTGATGGACCGGTTGCAGCTTCCCACCGCCCACCTGGTGGGGATCTCGATGGGAGGGATGGTGGGGTTCCAGCTGGCGGTGGACGCGCCCGCCCGGGTGCGGAGCCTGGTGGCGATCAACGCCGGCCCGGAGCTGGTGGCCCGCAGCCTGCGCCAGCACCTGCAGCTGTGGTTGCGCCGGGGCGTGTTCCGGCTGTTCGGCCTACGACGGGTGGCGGCGCTGCTGGCCCCCCGCCTGTTCCCCAAGCCGGAGCAGGGGCCGCTGCGGGAGACCTTCCTTCTCCGCTGGCTGGAGAACGACCCGGTTGCCTACGGCAAGGCCTTCCGGATGCTCTTGGGCTGGAGCGTGGTGGATCGCCTGGAGCGGCTGGTGGCCCCGGTGCTGCTGATCGCCGGCGCCGGCGACTACACCCCGGTCTCCTCCAAGCATGCCTTCCTGGCCCATCTCCCCACCGGCCGGCTGGCGGTGGTGGAGGACTCGCGCCACGCCAGCACCGTGGACCAGCCGCAGCGGGTCAACGCCCTGCTGCTGGACTTCCTCCGCCAGGGGTAGCCGGGACCGTTCAGTCCCAGCGCAGGTGGAAGGTGTGCGGTTCGGTGTCCGCCAGGTAGTCCACCTGGAGCCCCTTGGCCCCCGCCGCCTCCAGGGCCCCCACGATCAGCCCCACCGTGTAATCGGAGGTCACCGACAGCTCGTTGAACCAGTAGTGGAGGTTCCGCTCTCCCAGCTGGGTGATCCGGGTCTGGGTGAAGTTGTTCACCCCCCGGGCGGTGGTGTCCATCCGGGTGAGCAGCCGCAGCGGGCCCACCAGCCGGGCCACCGACAGCAGTGCCTTTCCGATCACCGTCTCCCCGTAGCCTTTGACCGTGTCCTCCCCCAGCCGGCGGAAGCCCTCGGCCTTGGGCTGGAACGGGTAGAGGTCCTCCCGGGCGATCTCCATGAAGCCCCGGTAGGACTCCAGCGGATAGGCGGGCTTGAGCTTCTGGTCCAGGTCCAGCCCGGCCTCCTTGAGGCGGTGGCGGCCCCGGACGGAGAGGCGTTTGCCCACCCCTTTGAGGAAGAAGCCCTCCAGGGCCTCGGAGTAGAGCACGGGCGGAGAACGCATGGCTCCCATCCTACCCGCCGGAGAGGGAGCCGGGCCTCGAACGAAGGTGGGACCGCACCGACTTCTGACCTACGCTGGGCCCCGCTGATGGCCGTCATCCACGCACATGCGTTCTCCGCGCTCGCCATCCGCCGCCTGGCGGTGGGCGCGGACTTTCCGCTCCGCTATCCCCACCCCTGGCTGGTGTGGGAGCCGGTGGTGTGGAAGCCCTCTCCGCTCAGCGCGCTGAGCGCGGAGACCCTTCCCGCCAGCTTCTCCTCCCGCCCGCCGGAGCGGCCGGACGGAGATGCGCTGTGCTTCGAGCTGGTGGGGGCGGGACCGGTGAAGGTGGGGCGGGCGCCGGACTGCGACCTGCGGATCAACGACGCCACCGTCTCCCGCGAGCACCTGTGGCTGGAGCAGGACGCCGACGGGTGGCAGGTCCGCCTCGGTTCCCAGCTGTCGCAGACGCTGCTGGACGGGAAGCGACTGACCGCGGAGGGCAGCCGGATCGTCCCCGGCGCCGAGCTGCGGTTGGGCGGGGTGATCCTCCACTTCGAGGACACCGCCTCGCTGCTGCGGCGCCTGGATGCGGCCGCGCCCAGGCAGTAGCGCCCCGGCGCGGCTCGCGGTCAGACTAGAAGTAGATGCTGAGGAACAGCTGCGACATCGAGGTGTCGATCAGCACGGTCTCGAAGCGGTTGTTGGTGCGCAGGCTGAGGTTGGCCTCCGCGCCCACCGACAGCCGGTCGGCCAGGAAGTACTCCAGGCCCAGCCCGGCGCCGACGTTGAAGTTCAGGTCGGTGGTGGAGTTGAAGCCCACCGAGGCGCCCGGCTCCAGGTAGAGGGCCACCTGTCCGGCCTTGGCCATGTACATCCGGTAGCCGACGCCGACGTTGAACGCGAAGGTGGCGGGGACGATCCCCAGGGTGGTGCCCAGGGTCAGGTGCAGCGCGGAGTTGGGGCCCAGGAAGTACAGCCCGCCGATGCTGCCCGAGCCACCACCGAACAGGCTGGCGGAGAGGCCGAAGGTGCCACCCTGGATGGCGGAGGAGGGCGCGGGGGCGCTGGGCTCGGAAGCCGACTCCTCGGTCTGGGCCAGCGCGGGAGCGGCAAGGAGGACGGCGGCCACCAGCGCGAGCTGGCGGAGGGACTGGGAAGAGGAAAGGGTCATGACCCCGTTTTCGCGCGAGCCCGGGCGGGAGGCGAGATTTTGGCCGGTCAGCGGACACTCCGACCCATACCGTGGGTGCGGGGAGGGTGAGGCGAGACCACCCCCTGGGTCCAGACGATCCGGATGCGAACGGCCGCGGGGCCTCCTCGGCAGGCTTCGGTCGGTCCGGCAGTTTGCTCCCGGCGCGCGGGCCCGTAACCTCCCGCCCCTTCATGGGTCCTGCCTCCGTCTCCATCCCTCCCCGGGCGCACCCGGGAGACTGCTGCTGCGCCCCTCGGTCGCCGCCCACCCTCCGGGGTGGTGGCCACGCAGGGCGTCGGTCGCCGCCCACCCTCCGGGGTGGTGGCCACGCAGGGCGTCGGTCGCCGTCAGCTTTCCGGGGTCGTGGCGACGTTGTGCGTGGGTGGGTTGGCGGGCGTCGCTCCTGGTCCATCTCTTCCGGAGGTGGCCGTGGCGCGCACCGGTAGACGGCGAAGGGTCCGCGCACGGTTGAGCCGCCGAGCCTGGAGTCTGTGGGCCGGTGGGCTGGGCGTGCTGCTGTGCCTGTATCTGGGCTTCGAGTGGAGCCGGCTTCCCGACGCCAGCCCGCTGCGGACCAAGAACCCGCCCACCACCGCGATCATCCAGGCCCGCGCCGCCGAGGCCAAGGAGGCCAAACGCCGCCCTCGGGCGCGCCAGACCTGGGTGCGGCTGGATCGGATCTCCGACACCGCGGTGGAGGCGGTGCTGGTCTCCGAGGACGACGCTTTCTTCCAGCACCAGGGCGTGGACAGCAAGCAGGTGGGGACTGTGCTTCAGGAGGTTTGGAAGCAGCGCCGCCTGACGCGCGGGGCCTCCACCATCACCCAGCAGTTGGCCAAGAACCTGTGGCTGTCCACCGACCGCAGCCTGGTGCGCAAGCTCAAGGAGCTGGTGCTGGCCAAGCGCCTGGAGTCAGCGCTGAGCAAGGAGCGGATCCTGGAGCTGTACCTCAACGTGGTGGAGTGGGGTGACGGGGTCTACGGAATCGAGGCCGCCTCCCGCGAGCACTTCCACAAGAGCGCAGGCGAGCTCACCCCGGGAGAGGCGGCGATCCTGGCGGCGATGCTGCCCGCTCCTCGCAGGTGGCTCCCCTCCCGGCGCCCGCCCACCCTGCACAAGCGGGCGCAGGAGATCATCCACCGGCTGGAACGCTATGGGCGGCTGAGTTCCACCGCCGCCGCCTCCGCGCGGATCGACATCGAGGACGCGGTGGGTCCGGTGCGCGCGAAGGTGAGGGTGGCCGCGGAGTCCGCCCCTCCTGCGGAGGAGAGCGAGGCGGAGGCGCCTCCGGAACCGGCGCCGGTGGTGGCGGAGGACGCCGCACCGCTGGGCGGGTTGTGAGGACCAGCGGACGAACTCTCCTCCCACCGCGAGTTTGTACCGGCCAAATCGCCGGAACCCCGGACGAAGTAGGCGGCGGATGCGAGTTCGTCCGGGGGGGGCCCTGATCCAGGAGGCCAGGGTGACTCCCGGTGGCCAACGCCCTAGCCTCCCTGGATGTTCTCCCGCTTTCTCGTCTACGGCTTCATGGGTTGGGCCATGGAGGTGGTGTTCACCGGCGCCACCTCGGCGCTCCTGGAGAAGGACCGCTCCGCCACCGCCAAGACCTACCTGTGGATGCACCCCATCTACGGCGGGGCGATGCTGCTGATGGAGTGGATGTCGCGCAAGCTGGCCCATGTCCATCCCGCGGTCCGGCCGCTGGCGTACCTGCCGGTGATCTACGGCGCCGAATACGTGAGCGGGTGGGGGCTGCGGCGGATCCTGGGCAAGTGCCCCTGGCACTACTCCCGGGGCCTGCATCTGCATGGGCTGATCCGCCTCGACTATGCCCCCGCCTGGCTCCTGGCCGGCTACCTGTTCGAGCCGTTCTCCCGCCGGGTCCAACACGCGCTCCGCCCGATGCCGCCGGAGGCTGCGGAACCGGTCCGGCTCACTCCGTCGACTGAGACTGTCGCCGCCACCGGATAGAGCGGTCGCCGGTCGGTGCCGCCGCCCAAGAAGGGCGACGCCGAGCCGCCGGGCGTCCCGGGTCACCCAGCAAACAGGCACACACCCCGAATCGCTGAGGGCCTACACCGGTGGTTGTCTTTCCCCCTTCGGTCGATCGACAATTCGGACGAGCAATGAGGCGACCCCTTCGCATCCTGCTGACCGTCCTCCTGGCCACCCTGGCGGTGGATCAGCTGACCAAGTACGCCGCGGTCTCCCGGCTGACCACGCAGCTGGACGGCCTGGAGGGTTGGGCCCGGGTGTCCGCCTTCCTGCGGCCCGGAGAGTCCGCCCCGCGGGTGTCCACCGAACTGTCGGTGATCGAAGGCTACGCCCAGCTGCGCTACTCGGAGAACCTGGGGGCCACCCTGGGGATGTTGGGGCCCGCCGCCGCCGGACTGCGCCGGCCGATCCTGCTGCTGGCCGGGGCGCTGGCCCTGGGCTTTTTGACCTTCCTCTACTTCCGCGCCGCCACCGACCGGCGCCCCGAGCAGCTGGCCCTGGCCTTCCTCCTCGCCGGCGCGCTGGGCAACTTCGTGGACCGGGTGGTGCGCGGCCACGTGATCGACTTCGTCGAGCTCTACTGGCGGGACCTCCCCGGCCTCCGCTGGCCCACCTTCAATCTGGCCGACGTGGGGATCTGCGTGGGCGTGGTGCTGCTGCTGCGCGAGCTGCTCCGCTCCCATGCCGCCCAGCAGCCGAGCTCCGGCTTCTCGCCTGGACTTGGCTGAACCAAGTTTGGGCTCCGGTCCCTTCCTTCCGTTATAAGGCCCCGGTGCAACGCAAGCTCCTGGTGCTGATCGGCCTCGCCCTCGCGGTGGTGCTGTTGGATCAATGGTCGAAGTACGCGGTGGTGGACGCGCTGACCTACCGTCTGGACCGGGGCACGTCCCTGGGCGAACGGCTGGGCCTGATGTACTCGCGCGACCCCGGGCCCACCGGTCCGAACGGGCTGCACTTCCGGCCCAAGCGCAGCATCACCGTCTCGGAGAAGTTCTTCCGGCTGCGCTACGCCGAGAACCCGGGCGCGGCCTGGGGCCTGCTGCGCACCGTCCCGGAGAACATCCGGGGGCCGTTCTTCCACCTGGTGACCCTGCTGGCGGTGGGGATCATCAGCTACTACTTCCTGCAGCTGCGCGGGACCCGTCAGGAGCGCTGGGCCTACTGGGGCCTGCCGCTGGTGCTGGGCGGCGCGCTGGGGAACTGGATCGACCGGGTCAGCCGGAGCTTCGTGGTCGACTTCCTGGAGGCGCACTGGATGGACCGGATCGCCTGGCCCTCCTTCAACGTCGCCGACGCGGCGATCTGCGTGGGCGTCGGGATGCTGTTGATCGACGCGCTCGTGCGTCGCGAGACCACCGCCGTCTCCCCCGCGTAGAAGGGACCTCTTCCGATGCTGCCCGTCCTGCTCAAGCTCGTGGCCGACACGCCGCTGTCGATGTGGTTGATGTACGCGCTGGCCCTGGCCCTGGCCGGCTACTCCGCCTGGTCCGGTTACATGGGCGCCCTGGGGCCGCTGGATCCCAAGACCCAGAAGTTCGCTCCCCCCAAGCCGGCGGACCGCTACCAGCGGGCGGCGATCTTCGGGGTGATCGGCCTGGTGATCGCCCGGGTCGGTCTGTACTTCGCCTTGCCCTCCCGGATGTTCCTGGGCGGCCGGGGCGAGGGGATCCCCATCCACACCTACGGGGTGATGCTGGGCACCGGCTTTTTGACCGCGGTGTGGCTGGCCTCCCGGCTGGCGCTCAAGGAGTGGCCGGGCAAGGAAGGCGAGAAGAAGAAGGAGCAGATCTACGACCTGGCCTTCTGGGTGTTCATCGCCGGGATCGGCGGCGCGATGCTGCTGTTCCGCCTGGTGAACCTCAGCGAGTCCCGACCGCTCTCCTTCTACCTGGCCAACCCCACCCGCCTGGTGGACTGCGTCACCGGCGGGATGGTGTTCTACGGCGGGCTGATCGGCGCCGCGCTGGCCGCCTACTTCTGGTCCCGGGCCAACGGGGTCAACTTCCTGCGGCTGGCCGACCTGGCCATCCCCACCGTCTCCCTGGGCCAGTGCTTCGGCCGGCTGGGCTGCTTCTCCGCCGGCTGCTGCTGGGGCGATGTGGCCCCCTCCCACTTCGCGCTGGGGGTGCACTTCCCCGGACCGGGGCTGGTGAAGGGGCTGTTCGGCGGGCAGGGACCGGCCTCCAGCCTCGCCTACCAGTCGCAGGCCAGCGACCCCAAGTGGGTGGTGGAGGAGACCGGGCAGATCTTCGACCAGATGGTGCCGGGCGCGGTCCGGATCTCCGACTGGGCCATCCAGCACGGACACACCCTGCCGGTGTACCCGACCCAGATGCTGGAGTCCCTGGGGCAGTTCACCATCCTGCTGGTGCTGCTTGCCTTGCGCAGCCAGCGCCGGTTCCACGGGCAGATCTTCGCCTTCTGGCTGATGGCCTACGCGGTGCTCCGCTCCACCATCGAGCTGTTCCGCGGCGACTTCGAGCGCGGCACCCTCCACGGGCTGTTCCAGACCCGCGGCTGGACCGCCCTGGCGGAGGCCTTCCCGCTCACTGCCTGGTACAACCTCTCCACCAGCCAGATCATCTCCATCTGCATGTTCGCCTTCGGCGCCACCCTGCTGGTCCGCAACCGGGCCCGCTTCGGTGCGCTCCCCGCCCTGCCGTCCCCGGTCGCCCAGGCCCCGGTGGCGGGGTAGGAGCGTTCCTCCCATCGCGCGCGCTCGCCTGGATGCCCTCCGGGCCCGTTGCGCGCGGTGGTTGATCGTGGCCCCCGGCTGACGGACACTTTCCCTCCCCATGGCCGAACCCGTCGATAAGCTGAACCGGAAGATCGTCGACGCCTCCACGGTCGCCAAGGAGGTGGACGTCCTGGACGCGGAGATCGCCGAGCTCAAGGCGGCCTACGACCAGTTCTTCCTGGGGATCGAACGCCGCCCGCCCAGCCTCAAGCACCAGGCGCTCAAGAAGCGGCTGCTGAAGGTGAAGGGCGCCTTCGTCCGCCAGACGGCGATCAAGTTCCGCATCAACATGGTGCAGCAGAAGTTCGCCTCCTACGAGCGGCTGTGGTCGCGGACCCTGCAGGAGATCGAGAGCGGCACCTACCGCCGGGATCTGCTGCGGGCCAAGCTGCAGAAGAAGCCGGAAGCCCCCCGGGGCCAGGTCCAGGAGCTGCCCTCCGCCGACGACCTGGCGCAGAGCCTGGAGGACGCGCTCAGCGAGGTGGAGATCACCGCCCCCGAGCCGGCCGCGCCCCCCCGTCCCCTGCCGGGGGCCAAACCCGGCACCCCCGGACCGCTGCCTGCGGTGGCCAGGCCCGGCACCCCGGGACCCACTGCCGCGGTGGCCCGTCCCGCCGCCGCGGTCACCAGGCCGGTGGGCACCCCGGCCGCGGCACCCGGCGCCCCGCTGCGGGTGACCCCGGGCGCCGTGCCTGCCGCGGCCCGTGCCGCCGCCGGCACCCCGCCGCCGCCCCCCGGAGGGGCTACGCCGCTCTCCGACACCAAGCTGCGGGCGGTGTTCGACGCCTACGTCACCGCCAAGAAGCGCTGCCAGGAGGACACCTCCAAGCTCAGCTACGAGCAGGTGGCCGCCAACCTCCGCAAGCAGGTCCCGGAGCTGATGAAGAAGTCCGGCGCCGCCTCGGTGGAGTTCAAGATCGTGATCAAGGACGGCAAGGCCGTGCTGCGGGCCATCCCCAAGTAACGCCGGGCCCATGAACTACGACCTCGAACAGCTCAAGCAGCGGGTCTCGCGCCTGAGCGTGATGATCTTCGACGTGGACGGGACTCTGACCGACGGGCGCATCTTCTGGGTGCCCAACTCGGGGTGGACCCAGATGTACAGCGTGCGCGACGGGATGGGGATCAAGCGGCTGCAGGAGGTGGGAGTGGAGGTGGCGGTGATCTCCGGCGGCGAGAGCCTCTCCGCCCAGATGCGGATGCAGTCCCTGGGGCTCAAGCACGTCCACTTCGGCAGCCAGGACAAGGTCGCCCACTTCGAACGGCTGCTGACCCTGCTCAAGGTCAAGGCCGAGGACTGTGGCTACATGGGGGACGAGACGGTGGACCTGCCGCTGCTGCGCGCGGTGGGCTTCTCCGCCGCCCCGCCCGAGTCTCCGGACGAGGTCCGGGCCTCTGTTCACTATGTGGCGCAGAAACCCGCCGGCTTCGGAGCCGCGCGGGAGGTGTGCGAGTTCATCCTCAAACACCGCAACCCCCCGGGATGACCCGAACGGCCCTCGCGCCGCGGCCTTGAACCGTCCTGGATGGACCCTGGCGAAAGACCCGTGCCAACGGTCGGTTGTCGGGCTCCTCCAGCGTTCCTACTTTGGCCCTCGCTGCAGTTGATCGCGGCAGAGAGAGGGTGGCGGCGTGCGGATCGGGCGGGCTCTGGCGGTGAGTGGATTTCTGGTTCTGGGTGGAACGGGGTGCTTCTCCCCTCCGCCCGAGGCGCTGGCCCGGCTGGAAGAGGTGAAGGCGGAGGGGGAGACCCTGACCGCCGCGGTGGACGGGCTGGAGGAGCGCTTCCTGGGGAACCAGGCCAACCTGGCGCTGTGGAACGAGATGGCCCGCCGTCACCAGTCCGTGTCCCAGGTGGCCTGCAAGAACCACACGGAACACTTCGACCAGATGGTGAAGAAGATCGCCAGCATGGAGGAGAAGGCGCGCACCCTCCGCCGCCGTCGCGTCGCCCAGGTGGACAGCGCCGAGGGCACGGTCACCGCCAGCACCACCCGGCTCACCTCCGGTGGCCGCGCCCGGAACTGATCGGGATCATCCGGACACCAGCGGGAGTTCGCGGTCCAGGAGTCGTGCCGGCCGGAGGCCCGGGTTAGTCTCCCGGCCATGCGTGGGTTGCTTTTCGTGTTGCTGGCGACGGCCGGGCTGGGGTGCACCGGTCCGGCGCGGACCGGCACCCGTCCGGACTCGAAGATTGGAAGTGACCCCCTCTCCCACGTGGAGCTGGTGATCAGCGGGCTGTCCCGCTCGGACGCCGAGGCGTTCCGGGGACAGATCCTGGCCCAGGGGGACATCGGCGAGGTGGTGCTCAAGAGCTACGCCAACAACGTCGCCACCTTCGAGCTGGACGTTCGCGGCTGTGAGTGCGACCTGCCGGCGAAGATCGCCCAGCTCCGGTCCCACGACTTCATCTACGAGGGTCGCACCTCGCGTCTCAAGTACAGCGCCCGTGACAACCAGCCCCCGGTGGTCTCCTTCGTCCACCCGGAGAACGAGCGGGTGCTCTCCGAGGCGGACCAGCTGGTGGCGGTGGAGGTGCGGGACTCGGACGTGGACGTGGTGAAGGTCAACGGGGTGAAGGCGGAGCGGTTCCGGGGAGACGTGTTCCTGGCCAAGGTGCGGCTGGAGGACGGGTCCAGAGTGATCCGGGCGGAGGCCTGGGACAAGTCAGGACTAAAGGGCTTCAAAGAGATGAGGGTGACGCTCAACCGCGCCCCCACCACCGAGGCCACCTTGAGGGTGGTGGTGGAGGGACGGGTGCCGGCGGGCTCCACGGTGCTGGTGGAGGGCAAGGAGGTCCCGGTGGACACCCAGGGCCGCTACCGGGTGGAGGTGCCGATCGCCCAGGGGCAGCGGCAGATCGAGATCATCGCCATCGCCCCCGACGGCCGGAAGTCGGTCACGGTGAAGGAGCTGTCTCCCAAGTAGGAGCCGGACACCGGTCGGCGGGCGGGCGGCCAGGCAGGGAGGATTGGTGGGCGCTCCCCGGGCGGGGTAGAACCCCAGGTCGGTGCGTCTTCCGCTCTTCATTGCCCTGCTGCTGTCTGCCGCCGGCTGTGCTCCCCCCTGGGACGTCTGCGAGCAGCGGCAAGAGCTGGCCGGCGAGCGCTGCGTGACCAGCGAGGACTGCCCCCGACCAGCTGGCGAGGTGGGGGTCTGCCACCAGGACACCGGCAACGAGCGCACCTGCGTGCTCTGCGAGCCACCCACTGAAGGGGCTGCCGCCTCCCAGTGTTTCCTGATCACCGCGGTGACCTGTTCATGATCCGAACCCTGTTGCTGGCGACCCTGCTCCTGGGCGTGGTGGCCTGCCGTGACACCGCGCCGGACCTGATGTCCAAGGCGCGGATGGCGGCCTACGAGAAGCGCCCTCAGGACGCTCTGGGCCTGTACCGCTCGGCGCTGGACTTGATCGAGAAGACGCCCACCCCGGAGTCGGAGGTCCTCAAGGCGCGCGCGCTGCGGGGCGCGGCGGACGTCTACCACTACGAGTTGCAGGACCTGCGTCAGGCGGTGGCGGTATACCGCGAGCTTCTGGCCCAGTGCCCGGAGGCGCCGGAGACCCTGGAGGCGCGGGTGATCCTCGCCGACATCCTGCAGATGCGCTTCAACGACATCCGCGGGGCGATCACCGAGCTGACCGCCGCCCTGCAGCGCAACCCGCCCCAGAGCGCCGAGCTCCATTACCGGGTGGCCAAGCTCTACTTCCAGCTGCAGGACTATCCCCAGTGTGAGCTGGAGGCCCAGCGGGTGGCCACCCGCTACGAGACCTCCGGCTACGTGGACGACGCCCTGCTGCTGCGCGCCCAGGCGCTGGCGATGATCGAACCCCGCCGCCCGGAGGCGGTGCGGGTGCTGGAAGACATCGTCCACCGCTTCCCCGACTCCGGGCTGGCCCCCCACGCCCTGTTCGAGCTGGGCAAGCTGCGCGACGAGGCCGGTGAGGACGAGGCGGCCATCGCCTACTGGGTGGAGGCGCTGGCCTCCCACCCGCAGCCGCAGGTGGTGCAGTCGCAGATCGCCCGGGTCCGCGAACGGATCCTCAAGACCACTCCCCGCGGGCTGGGGAACCGGATGGTGGCGCTGGACCGCAATCAGCCCCCGGCCGCTCCGGACGTCAGGGTCAACCACTCCAGCTCCGACGACGCGATGGGCGTCCGGGCAAACCTGAGGCTGAAGGACTCCGACGGCGAGCGGGTGGATGACTCGGCACCGGTGGCGCCTGCCTCCGCGAGCGTCCCGCCGGTGACCCGGGTCGCCGGGGGCGCCGCCGCCCCGACCGCGGTCGCTCCGTCTCCCGTCGCGCCGACCGCGGTCGCTCCGTCTCCCGTCGCCGCGGGGGGGCGCGCCGCTGCTCCCAGGCCGGCCTCGGCGGAGGCTCTCGCCGCGCCCGCGGGGAAGGCTGTTCCCGCGGTGGGAGCGGCAGAGAAGCCGGCGGTGATCGCTCCGGCGAAGGTTGTACCCGCGGCAGAGAAGCCGGCGGTGATCGCTCCCGCGAAGGCTGCACCCGCAGCAGAGCAGCCGGCCGCGGTCGCTCCGGCCAAGGTTGCGCCTGCAGCAGAGCAGCCGACCGCGCTCGCTCCGGTGAAGACCGCGCCGGTCACGGAAGCAGCTCCGAAGCCGGCTCCGGTCGCCGAGCCGAAGCCGGCGGAGACGCCGTGACCCTCAACGAGGTGCTGACCGACAGCTACCGCTGGGCGGACGGGAACGCGGACCTGATCCTGCTGGCCGGCGTGGCGGTCCCGTTGCTGGGAACGGCGCTGGCCACCGTGGGCAAGGGCGGGAAGACCGACGCCGACGGACGCTTCATCGCCAGCGCGGTGATGGCCACCTCCATCTTCGCGGTGCTGTGCGAGGTGGTGTTCCTGTTCATCGCCCGCTCCCAGTACGGGGTGGGGCTGCTGGAGGCCAACCTGCTGCTGCTGGTCGCTCCCGTCCTCTGTCTGGGCGGTTCGATCTTCGGGATCCGCCGGGTGTTCCCGCTCAACGAGCTGGGGTCGGTGCGGGTGGCGGCGGACATGGGGCTGCTGTTGCTGATCCTGGCCGCGGTGCTGTGGCTGTTCTCGCGCTTCCGCGGCTGGGGGGTCTTCTTCGTGGGGACCTTCACCCAGCTGCTGGTGGTCAGCGCGATCGCCCTGTTCTTCATCTGGCGGCTGTGGCGCCGGGTGTGGGGCGCGCAGTCCCGCGGCGTGCTCGCATCGAAATGACCCGGCAAGGGTGGTATCTGCCGGGGCGATGAATCGATCCAAGAGCGAGGCGTTGTTCGCGCGGGCAAAGCAGCTGCTGCCCGGTGGCGTGAACTCTCCGGTGCGGGCCTTCCGCGGGGTGGGAGGCGATCCGGTCTTCTTCCAGAGCGGGGAGGGCGCCTGGCTGACCGACGTGGATGGGAACCGCTACGTGGACTACGTGGGCTCCTGGGGTCCGCTGATCCTCGGCCACGCCCATCCGAAGGTGACCGAGGCGGTGATTGCCGCCGCCCGCACCGGCACCTCCTACGGCGCGCCCCACCCGGCCGAGGTCACCCTGGCGGAGCTGATCTCCCAGCGGATGCCCACGGTGGAGAAGGTCCGGCTGGTCTCCAGCGGCACCGAGGCCACCGCCGCCGCGATCCGGCTGGCCCGGGGCGCCACCGGCCGCGACTGCATCCTCAAGTTCGAGGGCTGCTACCACGGCGCCGCGGACTCCTTCCTGGTCAAGGCCGGCTCCGGGGTGGAGACCCTGGGGCTGCCCGACTCTCCCGGGGTGCCGGCGGCGCTGGCCTCGCTGACCCTCACCGCGCCCTTCAACGACCTGGCGGCGGTCACCGCGCTGTTCGCGCAGCGGGGCCAGGAGATCGCCTGCGTGATCCTGGAGCCGGTGGTGGGGAACATGGGGGTGCTGATCCCCCAGGAGGGCTTCCTGCGCGGGGTGCTGGAAGTCGCCCACCGCCACGGCGCGCTGGTGATCTTCGACGAGGTGATGACCGGCTTCCGCGTCTCCCGCGGCGGGGCCCAGGTGCGGTACGGGATCCAGCCGGACCTGACCACGATGGGGAAGGTGATCGGCGCCGGGCTGCCGGTGGGCGCCTACGGAGGCCGCCGGGACCTGATGGCGCAGATCGCGCCCGAGGGGCCGATCTACCAGGCGGGCACCCTCTCCGGGAACCCGCTGGCGGTGGCGGCGGGGATTGCCTGCCTCCAGGAGCTGGCCGGTGCGGACGCCTACTCCCGGCTGGAGGAGGTCTCCCGCCGGCTGTGCGAGGGGATCGCCGCCGAGGCCAGGTCGGCCGGGGTGCCGGTGACGATCAACCGGGTGGGCAGCATGTTCACCGTGTTCTTCACCGGCGAGCCGGTGTTCGATTACCCCAGCGCGAAGAAGGCGGACGCCAAGAAGTTCGGCCGCTTCTTCCACGCGCTGCTGGACCGAGGGGTGTACCTTCCTCCCTCCCAGTTCGAGGCGGCGTTCGTCTCCCTGGCTCACGGAGAGGCGGAGCTGGAGCACACCCTCAAGGCGGTGCGCGAGGCGTTCGCCGCGCTGTAGCGGCGGTCTGCCCCGACTCGTGACTGCCCGGAAGAGGGAGGCTGCGAGGAGGGGGCGCCTGAAGCCGGGTGCAAGCGCGGTCGGAGGCCTGGCGAAAGCTGCCGGGCGCAGCGGGCAGCTAGTGCTCGCCGCCCTGGGCTTCGGCGAACAGCCGGGCCAGCTCGGAGTGGTACTCGTTGGGGACCTGGAGCAGCTCGAAGCCGACCTCGCCGGGCAGGTAGCCCGCGTGGTCGGGGAGCCGGATCCACACCACCCGGACCGGAAGCGGGATCTGCTTTCCGTCCTGGAGCACCAGGGTGCCCTCGAACTCCAGGTTCTTCTCCAGCACCGCCACGCAGCGGATCCGCAGCCCGGTGGCGGAGAGATCCACCACCTCGCCACGCCAGCCGTCGGGAAGGTGGAAGGTCAACGACGTCTTGAGCCGGGGAACGACGCGGGTCGGGAGGTCGGTCACGGTGGGGTCCAGACCGCCCATCCTAGACAGACGCAATTCGCGCTGACTACGCAGGCGTCACACCCACAGCCGCCTACTCGCCGCGGAACAGCTCGTGCCGGGCGGTCTCCGCCAGGGCCACCACCGAGGGGTGGCGCAGCTTCCGCTCGGCGGACACCGCGTAGAAGGAGGAGACGATCTCCTCGGTGCGGCCAATCACCGTCACGTGGAACTGGCGGCACACCTCGGCCTCGATCACCGAGGGCATCGCGAACACCCCCAGCCCGCGCTGGCCAAAGGCGGTGAGCAGGGCGCTGTCGTCGAACTCTCCGGCCACCACCGGGTGGACCGACTGCCGGGCGAACCAGTGCTCCAGCCGGGCGCGGATCGCGCTGGCGTCCGAGGGCACCAGCAGCGGCGCCCCGTGGAGCGATTGGGGGAACTTCTGCTGGAGGCCGGCCAGCGCCGGGGCGGCGAAGAAGGAGGTCCCGGACTTTCCCAGCAAGTGGTTGAAGACCCGGACGCTGAACTGCTCGCCGGCGGGCGCGTCGGCGATCACCACGTCCACCTCGTGCAGCGCCAGCGAGGCCAGCAGCTGCTTCACCGGCCCCTCCCGGCACACCAGCCGCAAGGGCAGGGTGGCGTCCAGGGCGGGGCGGATCAGCGCCTCGGCCACCACCTTGGGGACCACGTCCGCCACCCCCACCTCCAGCCGCAGCTGCCGGCCGGCGGGGGCGCCGGCGACCACGCTCTTCAGCTCGTTCCCCAGCCGGAAGATCTCATCCGCGTAGCGCATCACCGTGCGGCCCACCCCGGTCAGCACCAGCCGCCGTCCCTGCCGCTCGAACAGCGCGTAGCCCAGGGTCTCCTCCAGCTGCTTGATCTGCGCGCTGATGGTGGGCTGGGCCAGCTTCAGCTCGGCGGCGGCGCGGGCCAGCGAACCGGTCCGGGCCACGGTCCAGAAGTAGAGCAGGTGGTGGTAGTTCAGCCAGCCGATCGCCATGCACACATCCTTAGGGAAAACCTAAGAGATCTCCACAAACTCCCTCATTTCCAAGAGCCAGGGCCGCATTACACCTGTACCGGCGCTGCAGTTCGCGCCGGGAGGAAACAATGCAAGACCTGGGGTTTGGACGGCTGAACGACGCGGCGCGAGCGCGGGTGCTGGAACACCTGGAGCTGACCAAGACGGTGGCCAGGCGCTACCGGTTCAGCGGCCTTCCCCTCCAGGACCTGGAGGGCGAGGCCACCTTGGGGCTGCTGCGCGCCGCCCAGCGCTACGAGGACCGGGGCCGGCCGTTCGCGGTCTACGCCACCTTGTGGATGAAGAGCTATGTGCGGGGCTACCTGGCCCGGCGGAAGGTCAGCGCTCCCACCGACGAGGCCGCGGTGCTGGACACCCTCCCCAGTCTGCGGCCGACCCCGGAGCAGTCGCTGGACCAGGCCCAGGCGCTGCAGCGGCTGCGGGAGGTGCTCTCCTCGTCCTGGGACGGCCTGGATGCCCGGGAGCGGGCCCTGCTGCAGGAGCGGCTGATGACCGACGAGGATCCGCTGTCCCTGGCCACCTTGGCCAAGCGCTTCGGGATCACCGGCGAACGGGTCCGCCAGGTGGAGGCGGCGCTGTTGGCCAAGCTCCGGGTCCGGCTGATCGAAGAGCCGGTGTCCGCCGCCGCCTGATCTCCCTCTATCCGGGCAATGATTTCAGCGGGTTGGCTCGCCTCCAAGGCTGGAGCCACCCGCCGCCGGCGACCCGCGTCCGCACCCGGCCGGCCACCCTCCCGGCCCGCCGCAACCAAACGTTAACGCACCGGTAACCGCGGCCCGGTCCCTCCCGGGGGATTGGAGATTGCGGAGCCCCGTCCCCGGGTGCTAGGACGCCGCCGCTTTTGATGGAAGTGGTCGTGTTCCAAGGAGTTTTCGTGGGCGAGCAGGGCCGAGATCCACGAACCCCGCACGAGGACGCTGAACTCTCCTCGATGGCGCGGCAGATGCGCGCCGCCCAGCCGTGGGTGGGCGCGGTGTGGAAGATGATCGGCGGCTGTGTGGTGGGGGTGTTGGGCGGGATGTGGGTGGACCGGCAGTTCGGGACCACGCCGTGGGGACTGGTGGGGTTGTCGGTGCTGGGGATCGTGGTCGGGTTCTACGCCTTCATCCGCACCGCGCTGCGGCTGGGCAAGGAAGCAGAGAGGAAGAAGTGAAGCTGGCCGCACGACAGCAACAGCTGGCCCGGTACGCCGCGGTGGTGGCGCTGGTGGGCCTGTTGGGTTGGGCGGGGGCGATGTACTTCTCCCGCACTCCGGAGGCGCGGAGTGGGGCGCTGGTGGGGGTGGCGGTGGTGGTGGTGACCGGCTTCTTGTCGCTGTGGCTCAAGCGCAACGCGGTGGAGCGCGATCTGAACTTCGCGCTGCTGATGGTGGTGGCGGTGTTCTTCCTCCGCCTGGTCGCCCTGACGGTGGCGATGCTGTGGGGGATGTCGGCGGGGTTGTCGGGCGTGGCGATGGTGGCCGGATTCTTTGGTGGGTATTTCGTGCTGCAGGCCGTGGAGATCCGCTACGCACTGGCGGTCCACAAGCAGCGGCACGTCTCGGGAGGAGCAGTCTGATGCGCGGGATGGCGATGACGGTGGCGCGCGGCGTGGTGGCGGTGGTGGCCTTGCTGACGGGCGCGGTGGCCTTCGGCGCCGGCGGCGGCGACGACGTCCCCGGCTACATCATGCACCACGTGAGCGACTCGTCGGAGTACGAGTTCGAGATCCCGCTCGGCGCTCCTGGCGGCAACCCGCTGATCCACCTGCCGGTGATCCGGATCCCGATCGGCGGCGCCGGCTGCCCGGCGGACATCCACGCCCACGCCCCGCTCACCGAGTGCCTGGACCTCTCGATCACCAAGCACACGGTGATGATGTGGATCGCCGCGGCGCTGCTGTTGCTGGTGATGTTCCTCTTCCCCCACCGGAACAAGAAGGAGCTGGTCGCCAAGGGCAAGGCGGCCAACTTCATCGAGCTGCTGGTGGTGTTCGTGCGCGATGAGATCGCGATCAAGAACATCGGCAAGGAGTACGGGCCCCGCTACACCCCGTACCTGCTCAGCGCGTTCTTCTTCATCCTGTTCATGAACCTGCTGGGGCTGTTCCCCTGGATGGCCACCGCCACCGCCAACCTGGCGGTCACCCTGGCGATGGCGCTGTGCACCTTCTTCCTCACCCAGTACGCCAGCATCAAGGCGGCGGGGATCGGCCCCTTCCTCAAGCACCTCACCGGTGGGGTGCACTGGGCGCTGTGGCCGATCATGGTCCCGGTGGAGATCCTGGGCCTGTTCACCAAGCCCTTCGCGCTCACCGTCCGGCTCTTCGCCAACATGCTGGCCGGCCACGTGGTGATCTTCTTCCTGCTGGGGCTGATCTTCATCCTCCAGCACCCGGCGGTGGCGATCATCTCGGTGCCGCTGGCCCTGGCCATCTACTTCCTGGAGCTGTTCGTCGCCTTCGTCCAGGCCTACATCTTCACCATGCTCTCCGCGCTGTTCATCGGAATGGGCGTGGCCGTGGCGCATCACGACGACCACGGGCATGGCGCGCAGGACGACCATGCGGATCACCATAAGGAAGGCGCCCACAACCACGATCACGGTAAGGCGCACGCGTAGTTCTTCCGACCAGACCCGGCGGTTCGAAAGGCCGCCGGAGGTAGCACCCGATGGGCATCCACGACCCCCCCGGACAAGCGGGTCCAACTTCAGAAAGCTGCAGAAACTCCCATGACCAACCTCGCTCTCGCGTTCCTCGCTGCCGGCCTTGGCGCCGGTCTGGCCGTCATCGGTGCCGGCTACGGCATCGGCCGTCTGGCCGCCGCCGCCATGGACGGCACTGCCCGTCAGCCGGCCTCCGGTGGTGACATCCGGACCACCATGATCATCGCCGCGGCGATGATCGAAGGCGCGGCCCTGTTCGGCCTCGTGATCTGCATCCTCCTCGCCAACAAGGCGTAAGGAGCAGGACCCGGTGGGGTCCGCGTCTCACCCTCGATGAGAGGGGCGGCGCGGGCCCTTCCCCACACCCGTTTTCGTCTCACCTAGAGGGCTCACCATGTCGCTCCTCCTGCTCGCTTCCTCGCTGACCGAGATTCGCCCCGGCCTCATCTTCTGGACGCTCGTGACCTTCATCCTGGTCGCCGTGGTCCTGCGCTGGAAGGCGTGGGGGCCGGTGCTCAGCCTGGTCGAGGAGCGCGAGAAGCAGATCACCAACGCGGTGGAGTCCGCCAAGCGCGAGCGCGCCGAGGCCGAGCGCCTGCTGGCCGAGCAGCGCACCGCCATCGCCGACGCCCGCCGCGAGGCCGCGGACATGATGCGCAAGAGCCAGGCGGACCTGGAGAAGTTCCGCGAGCAGGTGATGGCGGACGCACGCAAGAAGGCGGACGAGGAGATCCTCAACGCCCGCCGGCAGATCAACGAGGAGAAGCTCAAGGCCCTGGCCGAGGTGAAGACCTCCGCGGTGGACCTGGCCCTGGCCGCCGCCGAGAAGCTGCTGGGTGAGCGTCTGGACGACGCCAAGCACCGCCAGCTGGCCACCCAGTTCATCGACGGCCTGCCCAAGGGCAACGGCTCGGCGCGCGTCTAGTTTTGACCGCACGGCGTCCGAGCGGGCGCCATGCAGGACGGAAGGCCGGGGACTAGAAGCAGTCTCCGGCCTTCGCCGTGCGGGATCCTATTTGGCCAAAGAGGTAGCACCACCGTGGCACTTTCCATCGGAATCGTGGGTCTCCCCAACGTGGGGAAGTCGACCCTGTTCAACGCCGTCTCCGCCGCCGGAGCGCAGGCGGCCAACTACCCGTTCTGCACCATCGAGCCCAACGTGGGCGTGGTCCCGGTCCCCGACGACCGGCTGGAGAAGCTGACGGCGCTGATCAAGCCGCTGAAGAAGATCCCCACCAGCCTGGAGTTCGTGGACATCGCCGGGCTGGTCCGCGGCGCCTCCAAGGGCGAAGGCCTGGGCAACCAGTTCCTGGGGAACATCCGCCAGGTGGATGCCATCCTCCACGTGCTGCGCTGCTTCGAGGACTCCAACGTGGTCCACGTGGAGGGCAGCGTGAACCCCCGCCGGGACAAGGAGACCGTGGACACCGAGCTGTGTCTCAAGGACCTGGAGACGGTGGAGAAGCGGATCGAGAAGACCCAGCGCAACGTGAAGATGCCGGGCAAGGCCGGGGAAGAGGCCAAGGCGGAGATGGCGGTGCTGGAGAAGCTGAAGGCCGGGCTGGACTCCGGGATCCGGGCCAAGGCGCAGAAGCTGACCGAGGAGGAGCACGAGATCATCCACGAGCTGTTCCTGCTCACCGACAAGCCGGTGCTCTACGTCGCCAACATCGGCGAGGGGCAGATGGGCAAGGAGGACCAGGACCCGCACGTGCAGGCGGTGAAGAAGCTGGCCGAGGAGGAGGGCGCGGGGGTGGTGGCGCTGTGCGCCGGGATCGAGTCGGAGATCCAGGCCCTGGCGGAGGGGGATCGGGCGGGCTTCCTGGAGAGCGTGGGCCTGAGCGAGCCGGGCCTGAACAAGGTGGTGCGCGCCGGCTACAAGCTGCTGGGGCTGCAGACCTACTTCACCGTGGGCGAGCAGGAGTGCCGGGCCTGGACGATCAAGAAGGGCTGGAAGGCGCCGGCCGCGGCCGGGGTGATCCACACCGACTTCGAGCGCGGGTTCATCAAGGCCGAGGTGATGGCCTACGAGGATCTGATCCGGCTGGGCTCCGAGTCCGCCTGCCGCGACAAGGGGCTGCTGCGGATTGAGGGCAAGGAGTACGTCGTCCAGGACGGCGACTGCATGCACTTCCGCTTCAACGTGTGAGCCGGATCCTCGAGCGGCTAAGCGGGCTGGGGCTGCTGTTGGGCAGTCCCGCCCCGCTGGAGGAGAAGGTGAAGGGCGCGCGGCCGGAGAACGTCCTGCCGCTGCTGTGCGAGCTGGGAGCCCTGCAGGGCGGGCTCTCGGTGGCGCTGGATGTGCGGCCGGACGAGGCGATTGGCGCGCTCTGCCTGACGATCGGCGGAGGGGCCAAGGGCCTGCGGGTGGAGGACGTTCGGGACCGCCCGGAGCCGGAGCTGCTGGTCCGCTTCGGCGCCGGCACCACCGAACGCTGGAGCGTCCCCGACGTCCGGGCCCTGGTGCACAACCTCAACGACCTGTTCCGGGAGGATCCGGCGGCCCGCGCAGTGGCCGACCTGGGAGACCGGGACGACGCCCAGCAGCTGTGGTGCGTGGGAAAGCACCTGCTGCCGGGGCTGCTCAAGGAGCGCTTCTTCGCCCCCCAGAACGAACGCCAGCTACGGGCGCTGCTGAGCGACCGGGACTGACGCAACCGGTCAATAAAGGGGACAGGCTACATTTTGGGCGCGCTGAGTCGAAAATGTAGCCTGTCCCCTTTATTGACCCGGCGCGTTGCGATCACTCCGCTGCGGGGTCCACTTCGTCGTCCAGCAGCTCGACGTTGTTGGTGCCGTTGTCGAAGGCCAGCGAGCGCAACCGCAGCGGCTGACCGGAGCCGTCGGCGTGGGCCCGTCCCTCGACGAGCAGCTCTCCCTTGGGACCGCTGACCGGGATCTCGAACGAGTAGCTGACCTCGCCGTTGACCGCACGGTAGTTGGGGGACTGGACCGCCCCCACCGAGATCGGCTCGCCCAGGTGATCCCGGACCGCCTGGCTGGCCTCCACCCGCGCGGTGGCCTGGGTGTGGATCACCTGGATGGTGGCCACCTGCTCCTTGCCGAAGGCGGCCAGCTTGGTGAATCCCATCCCCATCACCCCGGCCAGGCCGCAGCAGCCGACGACCACCGCCAACCCCAGACAACCCACTGGAATTGCCCACTTCTTGTTCCGCTGCCACCAGGTGGTGGTCTCGGAGGGAGCATCGAAGGAGGGGGGAGGCGGAGGGGGCGGGTTGGGGTTCACGGGCCCATCCAAGCCAAGCCCAGGTCCTGACGCAACCCTCCGGAATCACGAACCGTACGGAAATGGGGGTGGAGGTAGGCAACCGGGCTCTCTCGATTGGCGATAATCTCGACAGGCCCTCCTGTGACCCTCCGCCTCGACAGCCCACTCTCCCGGCCGCTGACTCCCTCGCGGCCGACGGAGACGAGCGTCCCCCGCGCGGCGGTGGCCAACGCGGTGGTGCCCCCGGCGGTGGCGGACACCTTCCAGCAGGCCGCGGCCGCTGACTCCCAGGCGGGGGTGCTGCCGCTGTCGCAGCGGATCTTCGCCAAGCCGATGATCAAGTTCGGCGCGGAGAGCACCGTCTCCGCCAAGGTCACGGTCGGCGTGAACGTCGACCTCTCCGGGCTGGTGCTGGACCTGGACCTCCAGCACCCGGATCGCGGGGACCTGGTCGTCAAGCTCAGCAGCCCCTCGGGCAAGAGTGTCACCGTCTCCAACCGCGAAGGCGGCGGAGTCCCCAACCTCACCGGCCCGTTCGATCTCTCCCAGGCGTTTGCCGGCGAGGATTCCCGCGGCGAGTGGACGATCACCGTGGAGAACGCGGGCTCCCACGCCGAGGGGATGCTGGACAACTGGGCGGTGGCGGTCAGCGGCAAGACCCAGGCCCGCCCGGTCCCCAACGGCCAGCCGGTGGCGATCTCCGAGCTCGCCTCCCGCTTCGGCTGGAAGCAGGGCGAGTGGCAGACCCGGTTGCTGGCGGCCGCGGACGCCAAGACCGGCGCGCCGGACGGGAAGGTCACCGTCGCCGAGCTGGATGGCTACCTGGCGGATCCGGACGACCTGGCGTTCCTGACCAGCTCCGCGATGCAGGTGCAGCGCGACGCGGTGAAGGCCGCGGGCGGGGTGAAGGCGGTCTCCTCCTTCGAGGACGGCTGGCAGAGGGACCTGGCGGCGCGGGCGGACGGGGACGGGGACGGTCAGCTGGGCGGAGTCGAGCTCAACGCCTACCTGACCACCGTGAAGGCCGGCTCGGCCAGCGCCCAGACCCTGTGGATGCCGGACCAGAAGGCGGCGCCCTTCGCCAGCCGGATCGCCGACCACACCGGCGAGGGGGATCTGCTCAGCACCGGTGGCCTGCCCGACCAGAGCCTGCTGCTGACCAAGGACTACATGCGCATCTCGTCCGGCAGCCCGAACCGGGTGCCGAACTGGGTCTCCTACCAGCTCTCCGCCGCCGACGTGGCTGAGCGGCCGGCGGGGGTGGTGCGCCCCAGCGACTTCAAGACCGATCCGGAGCTGGGCAACCTGGGGTCCTTCGATCGCGACTACACCGGCAGCGGGTTCGACCGCGGGCACCAGAAGCCGGCGCGCGACTCGGTGAACCAGGAGTCGATGGACGAGTCGATGCTGCTCTCCAACATCGCCCCCCAGACCCCGGAGCTGAACCAGGCGGCCTGGGAGATGCTGGAGCAGGCGACCTGGGAGCTGACCCAGGCCACCCGCGGCAAGAGCACGATCTTCACCGGCGGGCTGTTCCTGGACCCGCAAGGCAAGCCGCTGCCCGAGGACCAGAAGCAGTGGATCGGCAAGGACGGGAAGAAGTTCGTCGCCGTCCCCACCCACTTCTTCAAGGCGGTGCTGGTGAGGCTGCCGGACGGGACGCAGAAGGCGTACGCGTACCTGCTCCCCAACCGCAAGGACCTGCCCCGGGCGGAGACCGCCAACGACCAGGTGCTCTTGCTGCAGCAGAACCGGGTCTCGGTGGACCGGCTGGAGGCGCTGGTGGGAGAGGACCTGTTCGCCGCCCTGGGTGACTCGGACGAAGCTCGGCTGGAGGCGGAGACCGCGCCCAGCTTCGATGGCTTCGACCGCGAGCGCTTCCAGGTGGCCAGCCTGATCTGGCCGGCGCCCGGCACCACCGGCTCGGAAAAGTCGCTGCCGCCGATCCGCCGCGAGGACTGAGGCGGCGGTTCTCACCGGTGGCGGGTGGGTCGGGGCCGTCGGATCGCGGGCAGGGAGGGCAGGCCCCGATTATCGTGGCGGATGGCAGAGTTGAGCGAACCGCGGATGGACAGCCCCCCACAGGTCAACCGCGGTGGGTCGCTCCGATCGCTCCTGAGTGGGCTGCTGATCTTCGTGCTGCTGCTGGGGTCGGTGCTCGCGCTGCACTACTACATCGGTCACCGGTTGATTGGCGCCTCGGGGCTGACCGGGGGAGTCGCCGTCCTGGCCTGGACGCTGCTGTGGACCCTGTTCGCTTGTGTGCCGCTGGCCTTCGTGGCCACCCGGGCCCTGCCCCGGACCCTCGCGCTCCCGATCTACTGGGTCGCACACCTGTGGATCGGGATCTTCGGCCTGCTGCTGACCGTGGTCTCGGTGGTGGATCTGGTCCGGGTGATCTCCGAGTGGATCGTCGGCCGGGCGCTGCCAGCCTGGGTGGGACCGGTTCAGGCGGCAGCGGTCCTGGGGGCGGTGGCCACCGCGGCCTTGTACGGATTCCAGGTGGCGCGGGGGAAGCCCAGGGTGGAGCGGATCCGGGTGCCGATCGCCTCCCTGGCCGCCAACGCCGAGGGGCTGAGGATCGTCCAGATCAGCGACGTGCACATCGGCGAGACGCTGGATGGAAGGTTTCTGCGGCGGATCGTGGAGCAGGTCAACGCGCTGAACCCGGATGTGGTCGCGATCACCGGAGATCTGGTGGACGGCTCGGTGGCCCGGCTGCGGGAGGAGATGAAGCCCCTGGCCGACCTGCGCGCTCTCTACGGGGTCTTCTACGTGACCGGCAACCACGAGTACTACCACGGGGGTCCAGCCTGGGAGGAGGCGGTGCGCCGGTTGGGCGTGACCGTGCTGCACAACGCTCACCAGGTGATCGAGCATCGAGGTGGGCAGGTGGTGATCGCCGGCGTCACCGATCACGACGGAGGTCACGCGGGTCCGGAACATGCTCCCGACGTGGGCCGCGCGCTGCTCGGAGCGCCCACCGGTGTGCCCCGGGTCCTGCTGGCCCACCAACCCCGGCAGGCCGCGATGGCCAAGGGACACGGGGTGGATCTCCAGCTCTCCGGGCACACCCACGGCGGGCAGATCTTCCCGTTCATGTTCTTCGTGAAGCTGCAGCAGCCCACCGTCAGCGGACTGCAGAAGCTCCACGGCTTCTGGCTCTACACCCACCGGGGAACCGGCTACTGGGGGCCGCCCCTGAGGATCGGTCCTTCGCCGGAGATCGCCGAGTTGACGCTGGTCAGCGCCTGAGGCTCTCCGCCAGGTGGGCCAGGGGCAAGTTCCGACGGACGCCGAACAGGGCCAACCGCTTGCGAACCGCACCAAAGACCCGTCCCTCCTTCGCCGTGAACAACGCGCCGTGAACAACGCGCCGTGAGCAACGCGCCGTGAGCAACGCGCCGTGAGCAACGCGCCCGTGAACAACGCGCCGGGTAACTGCAGCCCCTGCTCCCCCTTCCGGCATCGGAGCCGAGTCGTTCTCAGTCCAGCGGTCCGAGCCGGGTCAGACCGACCGGTCAAACCTTGCTCCCGGGAAGACCGAGGAGGTCGCCGAGCCGAGGCTCCGGTCGCACCCTGCTATTCTGCGACAGGTCTCCAGATGTCGGTCGGAAACGTAAAAACACCATAGATTCAGTGACTTGGCATCGGAGAACCGACAACTGGGGACTTGTCGCAGATCTGCGTCGGCAGTTGGGCGGGCGGAACTGAGGCCTGGTCTCAGGAGGACTTGCTGCGACGCGCGCGGGCTTGTCGGTGCCTCTCCGAAAACGCCTGGAATCTTGAGCGGTTGAGCGGAACTCACCGACAAGCAGTGAGTTGTCGCAGAATAGCAGGGTCCGATCGACGCTCCGGTCCGGTCGCCACCCCCTGCGGTCATGGGAGCCAGTCCGCGCTTCCCGCAAGAAGCTTCCCACTGAAGGCTGCAGGCGAACCGGTCGGCGCCAGCTCTCAGCTCTGTTCTGGCCTACTTCTTCGACCGGCCAGAATTTCCAGAACGGATGCGGTCAGAGTTTCCGGAACTCACACCGGCCAGAGAGCGCACACCGCTCCCCCAGTCAGGTCGGATGCGGCCGCCCGGCAGCGCCGCCGCCCCCGCCGAGGCCGCCGCCTACGAGTTGCTCAAGTCGGTGGCCCAGCCCGGCCCCGCCCCGCTCTGCCCCGCCCCGCTCCGCTCCGCTCCGCTCCATTTCGGTGAGCACCGCGAAGCCCCACACCCTTGGCGTTCCGCATGGCCAGCTCTTTCGGGGCGAGCGGATCGGCAAGTACGAGATCCTGACCCAGCGTTCGGTGGGCAGGATGGCGGAGCTGTTCCTGGCCTACGCCCAGGGCCCGGGCGGCTTCCGCAAGTTCATGGTGATCAAGTTCACCCCGCGGAGGGCGACAGTAAAACTGACCCCCCTCTCGAGGGGTTCGCCACCGCCCTCGCGCACCTGGGCGGCGTCCCACTCGAGGTGGGGTCTGTTGTACAGGCGCGACAGGGTCAGAAATCGCTGTCGCCTGACACCCCGGCAATGGAGCCCGCGGGAGCACTGAGCACCGCCCACCCCTTCACCCGTCCGGAGCCAGATCCAGCAGCAGGGTGCCTGGGCGAAGCCCGTCGAAGGGCACTCCGAATTGAACCGCGGCGATTCCAGCGAGCACCCGGAACGCCTCTGCGTCTCTCCAGCTTGCCCCTGCCCACAGAAGCGCGCCGTAGTTGAGCTCCACCACGCTCTGGACCAGGGCTCGGACAGTCGGGACCGGAACCAGGCGCAGCGGGATGGCGGCGGCCACAGCCCCGGTGAGTCCCGCAATCACACCCAGCGTGGGGCCAAAGGCCCAGCCAGTGGAGACCCCTCCACCCACCGCGCTCAGTCCGATCAACGCCGCCGAGCTCCGGGAAAGCTCAAGTCTGGGTAGGCGGAGGCCAACGTCCCTCTCGAGGCCAGCCCAGCCCTGGCGCCATTGAACGGGGCTGAGCAGGGAGCTGAGCGAGGCTTCCGGGACGAACTCAGAACGTGGGACCCGGCAGGCGATCAGCGCCCGGCGCAGGCGGTGGAAGGCGACCATGCTCGCGCAGGTGCCGCCGGAGAAGTGGGGGATGTGGAGTCGCAGCGAGGAATGGACATCCCCGAGGGTGCGGAGGGCCAGCCACTCCTCGTCGGCAAGGTCGACGTGGAAGACCTCCTCGACCTCCATCGCGAACTCGACAAGTTCCAGTCCCAGGGCTGCCTACCGGAGCGCCCGTGCCATCGAGGCCGCCTTGAGCAGGGCGGCGATCATCGGCTCCGGGTTGGCCTTGCCCTTCCCGGCCAGGTCATAGGCCACGCCGTGGTCCGGCGAGGTGCGGGGCACCGGCAGCCCCAGGGTGACGTTCACCGTGGAGTCGAAGTCCAGGACCTTGGTGGCCACCAGTCCCTGGTCGTGGAACATGGCCAGCACCGCGTCGTAGGGCAGACGTCCCGCCTTGGCGAACAGCCCGTCCGCGGCGAAGGGCCCCTCCACCTCCAGGCCCAGCTGCCGGGCCTTCTGGATCGCCGGGAGGATGACCTGCTGTTCTTCCAGACCGATGGTGCCGCCCTCACCGGCATGGGGATTGAGACCGCACACCGCCAGCCGGGGAGGCCGACCCAGGGTGGGGGTCAGGCCGCTGGAGAGCAGCCGCAGCCGACGCAGCAGCAGCGGCACGGTGATCGCCTTCGACAGCCGGGAGATGGGCAGGTGGTTGGTGGCCAGCGCCACCTTCAGCCGCGGGCCATCCATCAGCATCAGCACGTCGGCGTCGAAGGCCTCCGCCAGCAGCTCGGTGTGGCCGACGAAGGGGACCCCGGCACGGGTGATCTGCTCCTTGGACACCGGCGCGGTGCAGATCGCGTCCACCCGACCGGTCTTGGCGGCGATGATCGCCGCCTCCACGTAGTCCAGCTGTGCGCGGCCGCCCCGGAGGGAGGGACGGCCGGGTTGACGATCGCGCTCTGCCAGTTGGGAGATCGGCACCACGCACCCCTCCTCCGGTCGATTTCGCAACGCCACATCCATGCGCTTGAGCCCCAGCGCCTTGAATGAAGCGTCACCAAAGACCACCGGGACCAGCGCGGCCCGAACCCGGGGATCCTTCAGCGCCTTGATCAGCACTTCCGGCCCGATGCCGGACGGGTCACCCAGCGAGATTCCAACCAGGGGGCGCTCTCCGGCCGCGCTTCGGAGCTCCTCCGGGCGCTTATCCAGTGCGGTCGGCCGGCGCGACGCGCCTCGCGGACTCCTCACCGCCAGTTGCTTCACCGCGGCCCGCGCACCGCTCGCCTCCGCTCGCTGCGAGGAGGCTCGAGAACCGCTCACCTCCGCACGCTGCGAGGAGGCTCGAGAACCGCTCACCTCCGCACGCTGCGAGGAGGCTCGAGAACCGCTCACCTCCGCACGCTGCGAGGAGGCTCGAGAACCGCTCACCTTCGCACGCTGCGAGGAGGCTCGAGAACCACCCGCCTCCGCTCGCTGCGAGGAGGTTCGACCGCTCGCCACCGCTTGCTGCGAGGAGGCTCGAGAACCATTCGCCACCGCTTGCTGCGAGGAGGCTCGAGAACCATTCGCCACCGCTTGCTGCGCGGCGGCCCGGGAACCGATTCCCTCCACCCGCTGCGTCGAGGGTCGAGGGCCCTTCGCCACCGCTCCTGGCGCCACGCCCTCCATCGCGGACGGCGCACTCGCCGCCTTCCGCTGCCGTCCGCTCCTCCCCACCGCTACAGCTTCACTTCCACCGCGGCCGCCTGCCGGAGCTCCTTCACGTACTGCTCGGTGTAGCGCTCCATCTGCGACTGGTACATCTGTGCTCGCAGCTGCTCCTTCACGTCTTCGAAGCCCTCCGCGCCCAGGGCGCGGCGCTCTTCCACCTTGATGATGTGGAAGCCCAGCGGCGAGCGGACCGGCTCGGAGATCTGGCCCGGCTTGAGGTTGAAGGCCACCTGATCGAACGCCGGGACCATCACCCCCTTGCGGAAGAAGCCCAGGTCTCCCCCTTCGGCGGCGGACGCGCCCTCGCCGCGCTTCTTGGCCAGCTCGGCGAAGTCGGTGCCCGGCTTCTTGGCCTCGGCGGCCACCGCCACGGCCTTGGCCTTGGCCTTCTCCACCTCGGCGTCCGGGGCCTTGGCCCCCACGGAGATCAGGATGTGGCGGGCGTGGACCTCGAAGTTGGAGGAGCCCTGCTTGGCGTAGTTGGCGTACTCCGCCTTGAGGTCCTCGTCGGTGACCTTCACCTTCTGACGGACCTTCATCTGGATCAGCTTCATCCGGGCCATGTGCGACTTCATGAAGTCCCGGTAGCTGGCCACCGAGTACCCGGAGCGGGTCAGCTCCTGGTCGAACTGCTCCTGGGTCATCCCGTTCTGGCGGATCACGTCCTCCAGGCCGGCGTCGATCTCCTGGGCGGTGACCTCGATCCCCAGCTCCTTGACCTGGGCGGCCAGCAGCTTCTCGCCGATCAGCGCGTCCAGGGCCTGCTTGCGCAGCTTCTCCACCGCCTCCCCGCGCTCGGCGCGGGGGACGTTGAGCCGGGCCAGCTCAGGGGAGGTGCGCTCCTCCACCTCGGAGAGGGTGATCACCTCGTTGTTCACCACCGCCGCCACCCGGTCCACCAGCTCGGCCTGCACTGCCAGGGGCAGCACCAGGGCCACCAGGGCCGCGGGGGACATCCAACGCTTCTTGCCTGCGATCATCATTCCTTGCTCTCCGCAGCCGGGCCGCCCTTGACGGTGACCGCCAGCAACGCCTGCTCATTGACCACAATCTGTGCCTTCTCCCGCAGCGCTTTCAAGAAGGACTCCTGGGCCTGGACCCGCTTCTCCTCCAGCAGCTTGGCCTCCACCTCGCGGCGGACGTCCACCAGCTCGCGCTTCTTGGCCGGGCGCTTCTCCAGGATCTTGAACAGGTGGAATCCGTACTCGGTCTCCACCACGTCCGAGATCTGGTTGGTGGCCAGCTTGAAGGCCACCTCGTCGAACTTGGGGGGCATCACCCCGCGGGCGAAGAAGCCCAGGTCCCCGCCCACCTTGGCGTCCGCGGACAGCGAGTACCGGCGGGCCAGGTCCGCGAACTTCTTCCCGCTGCGCAGCTGCTGCTGGATGCGCCGGGCCTCGTCCAGGCCCTTGACCACGATCTGCGCCGCGTGGACCTGCTCGGGCTCGTGGAACTCGTCCGAGTGCTCCTCGTAATAGCGGCGGATCTCCTCCTCGGTCAGCGCCACCCGCGGGTACACATGCTCCTTGAACAGCTTCTCGACCGTCAGCCTGGCCGCCTCCTTCTGCTTGAACTCGGCCATCGTCAGCTGACGCTTGGCCAGCTCGGCGTCGAAGGCGGCGGCGGGATAGTCGCTGGAGACGCGCAGCACCTCGCGGTCCACCTCGGCGTCGGTGGCGGCCACCGCCAGCTGCTTGGCGGTCTGCAGCAGCAGCACCCGCTCCACCATCGAGTCCAGGGTGGCGCGCTTGAGCGGCTCCAGCTGCTCCACCGTCTTCTCCCCGCCCTCCACCGAGCGGGCAAGCTCGCCCTCGAACTCGGCGCGGGTCACCGGCTCGCCGTTGACGCTGGCGATCACATCCGGCCCCAGCCCGTCCTTCTGCTTCTCGGTGCACGCGCCCAGTCCCAGCAGCGCCAGCGCGACGATGACCCTGGACGTTCTCATCAGTGCATCCATAACGATCCGGAAGGGGCGATCAAGGCCCGGAAGGGGCCACCCGCCCCGAAGTGGGCTGCGGAACAACGCTGGGCGGGACGCGGGATTGCGCCGCAGGGCCTCCGGAGCGGGAGGGGGGAGGGATGAACCCGGGGGTGGGACCGCTGGGCGGCAGCGCCGGCGCCTGCGGATCCACCGGGACCTGGGCCAGGCGGGCATTGTCGATCTGCAACTTCCACTTGGACCGCAGTGCTTCCAAAAAGGCGTCGTACCGCTGGGTGCGACGCTCATAGGAGATGCGGGAGATCAGCTGGGGTCGGACGGTGTCCAGCGACTGGTTCTGGGCCGGCTCGCGGGTGCGCAGCTTGAGCACGTGGAAGCCGGCGTCGGTCTGCACCAGCGGGGCCAGCTGCCCGGGGGTGGTCAGCAAGGCGGCGGCCTGCGCCACCTCCGCGCCGTAGCCTTCGGTCAGCTGCTGGGCGGAGAGGTAGCGCAGGTCCCCCTCCAGGGCGCGGGTCCGGGGCTCCTCGGAGTGCTTCACCGCCAGCGCGCCGAAGCCGCGGAAGTCCTGGGGAGCCAGGGCGGCGGCCTCCGCCAGCAGTCGCTGGGCCAGCTCCCGCTGCTGCGCCACCCGGGCCGCGTCCGCGCGCGGGGCGGCCAGAAAGAGGTGGGAGAGGCGCAGCTGCTCCGGCCGGACGTAGTCCGCCAGGTGACGCTGATAGTAGGCGGCCAGCTCGTCTTCGGAGGGCGGGGAGACCTTCTCGTCCAGCTCCTGCTGGAGCAGCCGCTGGACCATCACCTTCTTGGTGGTCTCCCGCACGTCGGCGTCGGCGGTCAGCCCCCGGGCCTGGGCCTCGTGGGCCAGCAGCTCGAAACGGACCAGCCCCTCCAGGTACTCACGCTTCTGCTCCAGCGTCTGGTAGCGGGCGCGCGCCGCGGGGGTCATCTCCGCGAAGCGCCGGGTCAGCTCCTCCACCGACACCGAATCGTTCGCGAAGGTCGCCACCGGGGTGCCGGCGCCGTCCGGGTTGTGGCGCAAGTCCATCCCGGAGGAAGCCCCGGTGCCGCGGCCCAGCAAGAAGCCGGCGCCGAGGGCGACCACCGCAGTCAGCGCGCAGAGGAGGAGGGTGCGGGAGTTCATTGCCAGAGGCTAGGTATCATGCCCACCGCTAGCGACGGGGTCCGGGGCCGGCCGCGCACTCGTATTCGGTCTCGATTCCGGAGACCAGGCCACCGGTGATCGGCACCAGGAAGAAGTTGTACCAGGCGGCCCAGGACTCGGCCCGGGCCAGCCCGTAGGGACACTCCACCGCCCCGGTCTTCACCGGGGTCAGCCCGTAGATGAAGGACAGCCCGCCGCCCTTGCGGGTCTGCCCGTCACCGCGGGCGCCGGTGGAGACCACCGAGCGGTAGCAACCAGAGAGGAGGACCACCACCGACAGCAGGAGGAGCGAGCGCATCCGGGCTCAGTACCCGAGAACTCAGCCGGTGGACAGGACCACGCCACCGGGCCGGGCGGCCGGGGTGGACTGGGCGGCCAGATAGGAGGCCACCAGGGGGAAGATCTCCTCCGGGGCCTTGCGGCCGATCACCAGGTCGCTGTGGCCGTAGTCCTCGGCGAACCCGTGGGCCTTGCCCGCCACCACCCACTTGATCGGACCCTTGAGGTGGTCCTTGGCCCGGGCCACCGCCAGCGGCGGGGCCAGGTAGTCCTGCGACCCGGCCATCAGCAGCATCGGGATCCGGATCCCCTCCATCCCCAGCCGGTAGTCATAGCCCCCGTCCACGGTGCAGAAGCGCCCGGTGTTCACCCAGTCGGCGAACTGGCGAGCCACCCCGCCCGGGATGTCCGAGGCCACCGCGGCCAGGGTGCGCCGGGCCACCTCCACGTCCACGTTCTCCTCGCGGATCAGATACTTGGTGATCGGCCCCGGGGGAGGTCCGCCGATCAAGGACAGCGCCCCGAGCCGGGAGGCGGGCACCGAGGCCATCTTCAACAGCGGCCCCAGGGTGCGCACGAAGCGCTTGAGCCCCGGCTGCACCGCGAAGGTGGCCGGGCTGCCCACGATCACCGCTGCCTTCACCGGCGCCTTGGGGAACTTGGCCAGGTGCGCGTACAGCACCAGCCCGCCCTTGGAGTGCCCCACCCAGGTTACCTCCCGGTGGCCGGCGGCCAGCACCGCCTTGAGCGCGGCGCCCACGTCGTATTCGGCCTGGGCGTCAAAGGTGGCGTCCAGCGGCGGACCGGCCAGCCCGCGGCCGCGCAGCTCCATCACCCAGGTCTCGAACCCGGCCCGCGCCAGGTACCGGGCCAGCGAGTACTTGTCGTCCAGGTCCAGGATCAGCCGGTTCGCCCCCAGCCCGTGGCAGAGGATCACCGGCTCCACGAAGCGGCGGACGTCTCGCGGCTGGTAGCGGGCCAGGGCGATGCTGGCCCCGTCGGCGGTGGGGACGCGGTGCAGCTCGTCCGGGTGGGAATCGAAGGTGCCGCCGACCTGGACCGCTCGGGCGATCGCGTCGGCCATCAGCCGGGAGAGGGGAGAACGAAGTTGCTTCAAGGCCCCGAGAGTCTAACCGGCTTGACGCGTCCCGTCATCGGGCCCTGAAAACCACCTGCCCGGCCACCACGGTCAGCAATACCGCCTGGTTGCGCACCTCCAGGGGCGGGCCGTCCACCGGATCCACCGGCAGGACCACGAAGTCCGCCTCCAGGTCCCTGGCGATCCGCCCCCGCCGGGTCTCCGCCTGGGCGGCGAAGGCAGACCCGACGGTGAAGGCCCGCAGCGCCTCCTCTCCGGTCAACCGTTGGTCGGGCAGCCATCCACCCGGCGGCTGGCCCTGCGCATCCTGGCGGGTCCGGGCGGCGTACAGCCCGTGCAGGGGGTCCGGCCGCTCGACCGGAAAGTCGCTGCCGAAGGCCAGGGGGAGGCCGGCCTCCAGCACCCGGCGCCAGGCGTAGGCGCCGGCCAGCCGCGTGGGACCGACCCGGGCCTCGGCCCAGGGCATGTCGCTGGTGGCGTGGGTGGGCTGCATGCTGGCGATCAGCCCCGCGGCCTTCATCCGGGGCAGGTCCTCGGGTCGGACGATCTGCAGATGTTCGATCCGGTGCCGCAGGTGGGGGGTCTTGGTGGCCGCCGCGTTCCGGGCCAGCAGCTCGATGGCCAGGGTGTTGGCCCGATCGCCAATGGCGTGGATCGCCACCTGGAAGCCGGCGCGCATGAAGGCCTCCGTCCGCTCCTCCAGCTCCTCCGGCGTCAACAGCAGCAGCCCGTGGTGGCCCGGCTCATCCGAGTAGGGTGCGTGCAGCGCGGCGCCGCGGGAGCCCAGCGCGCCGTCCGCCCAGAACTTCACTGCCTGCAGCGACAGCTTCCGTCCCTGGAAGGGCCCGCGATCCAGCAGCTGCTCCGCGTCCGGGGAGGATCCGTCCACCATCCCGTAGATCCGCAGCGGCAGCGCATCCAGCGCGTCCCACTGCTGCAGCAAGGAGAAGGTCGCCAGGTCCATCCCCGCGTCGTGGATGGCGGTCAGTCCCAGCTCCGCGCAGCGGGTCATCGCCGCGGTCAGCCAGCGCTGGCGATCCTCGTCGCCCGGCTGGGGGAGCACCGCGTTGACCCGCTCCATCGCGTTGTCCACCAAGACACCGGTCGGCTCTCCCTGCGCGTCGCGCAAGATCCGTCCTCCCTCCGGGTCCGGCGTCTCCCGGGTCAGCTGGGCCCGGCGCAACGCCACCGAGTTCACCCAGTAGGCGTGACCGTCCACCCGGGTCAGCGCCACCGGACGATCCGGCCACAGCGCGTCCAGCGTCTGGCGGTCGGGGAAGCGGCCGCCCAGCTCTGCCCAGTCGTTCTGGTCCCAACCGCGCCCGATCAGCCACTCCCCCTGGAAGCTGGAGGGAGGCGCGGCGCGGATCTTCTCCCGCGCCTCGTCCAGCGATCGGGTCCCGGAGAGATCGATGGTGCCCAGCGCCCGGCCCAGTCCCAGCAGATGCGCGTGCGCGTCCTCCAGGCCGGGGATCACGGTCACCGCCCCCAGGTGGATCACCCGGGCCTCCGGGCCGGCCGCGCGTCGCACCTCTTTCTGCGAGCCGACCGCCAGGAACCGGCCGTTGGCCACCGCGAAGGCCTGGGCCAGGGGCGCCGCCTCGTCCAGGGTCCGGACCCGGTCCGCCACGTAGATCACCGCGTCCTTGGGAGGGGGCGGCTCGCCCCCGCGGCCTCGCCACAGGCAACCGGCCAACAACAGCGGGCCAATCAGGAGGGCTCCCCAGAGCTTGAGCATGGGCGGTCGCATAACACGCCACAAACTCCTTGCGTGGTCAGACCACCCGGTCTTGATTGACGGTCGAACGCCTGGGTCTCAGAGGGGAACCCGCCAATGCCGCTGTCCCGATTCGACAAGCTTCCGCTGGAGCGCCGCCTGCGCATCCTGGAGACCGCCGCCCAGGAGGTGGGCAAGCACGGTTACCAGGGGACGTCCCTGAACCGGATCCTGGAGACGGTGGGGATCAGCAAGGGCGCCGCCTACTACTACTTCGAGGACAAGTCGGACCTGCTGGCCACGGTGGTGGAGTACTTCCTGGAGGCCAGCCGGCCCCCGGAGGAGGAGGCCCCCGCCGAACGGGACGAGTTCTGGCCCCGGCTGGAGCAGCGCTACCGGCAGCAGTTCCTGCAGCTGCAGAGCACCCCCTGGATGCGGGGGCTGGCCCGCGCGGTGTGGCGGATGCCGGCGGAGATGCGCGAGGGCCCGCTGGCCCCCGTCTACGGTGAGCTGGAGCGCCGGCTGCGCGCGGACCTGGAGCACGGGCAGCAGGTGGGCGCGGTCCGCGGAGAGCTGCCGCTGGAGCTGATCTGCGATCTGTATCTGGCGATCGACCAGGCCACCGAACAGTGGCTGCTCGCCAACCTGGACCTGCTGGACGAGCAGGGGATGGCGGAGCACGCCACCACCCTGGTGGAGCTGCTCAAGCGAGCCTTGGCGCCGGCGGAGGTGGCCGGGGCCGGAGTCGGAGACCGATACGCGGCCGATGTCGGAACAGGAGATGGAGCCGAGGCCGGCGACGGGGAAGCCGATGCCGATGCCGATGCCGGAGTCGGAAATGGATCCGGAGAAGCCGCCGCCGGGGAGCGGACGATCGCGGTGGCCTGACCTACGGCAGCGGAAAGTCGGGATCCTCGGGAGTCAGTCGCTGGGCGTTGATCGCCAGCACCAGCTGCGTCAGCAGCGCGCCGTAGCCAGGCGTGGCGCCCACGCTGGCCTTGATCCGGCGAAGCGCGAGCACGTCCTCGCGGCGCAGGGTCCCGGTGGAGAGGCTGTCCTCCACCAACGCCCGAGCCTGCTCCAGGGCTGCCGCCTGGGCCGGGTCGGGCTCGGCCCCCGCCGCCGGTGCCTCGATGACGTCGGGGCCCACGAGGCTCGGAGCGGGCGCGGTCCAGGTCACCGACCTACCAATCGCCTCCAGCTCCGCGGGGGAGAACGCGTACCGCTGCGCAGACTGGTGGCTGGGCTGCGCCACGGGGGGAGGTGAGCGATCCTGCGTCTCCACCAGGGTCCGCAGCTGGGCCAGCTCTTCCCGCTGGCTGCGCACCTCCCAGAGCTGGGCGCCGGCCAGCAACACCAGCACTCCCAGCAGCCATCCTCCATGCCCGCGGGCGGGGTTCACGGCTGCTTGGGGGCGTAGGAGGAGCCGTTGCTGACCATGATCATCGTGCAGCGCCCGGTGGAGGGGTTCCACTCGAAGTACAGCTCGCTGTCTCCCTTCACCGAGCTGATCAGGTTGACCATCCCCGGATCATCGGTGAGGCAGCTGACCGAGGTCCCTGCGGCGTTGCGGGCGTAACAGGAGGCATAGCCGTAGCCGGGGAGCGCGCTGGCAGAGCACGACAGCCGTTCGACGTTGTTGCTGCTGGCCCGCGCATTGGCCAGCTGCCCCGACGCGTAGCTGGAAGCGGGAACAGCCATGGTGGCGTAGTTCACCCGGTAGCCTCCGTAGGCGGCTCCGGTCACCAGCAACATCGCCACCGCACCCAGGATCGCCGGCCTGCTCGTCTTCATCGCTGAACCTCCCTCGTGGACGAAGGACGGTTAGCACCCGGCGGCGGGCTTCAGCGTCTGCCAATCTTCTTGCCCGGCCGCGCGCGCGGTCCGGGGCCGGGCGTTCGACGCTAGTGACCGCCGCCGGAGCGAGGCGGGGTGAGGTCGCCCGCGCCGCGGGTCTTGCGGGCGAACCACAGGGCCCCCGCCACCATCAGGAAGAAGGCGGCTCCCCAGACGTCGGTGGAGATCAGCGACTCGGCCGGGGTCACCCCGGTGAACAGCCCGGAGAAGAGGGTCAGCAGCACGATCGCCAGCACCGCGAAGGCCTCGCCCACGATCACTCCGGAGGAGAGCGGGATCGCCAGCTCTCCCTCCTGCTTGGGATTGGCGCGGCTCCACAGGTGCTGGATCACCCCGCCGATCACCATCGCCAGCACGTAGTAGCCTTCGATCAGCATCCCCAGCCCCATGCTGGTGGCGGACGGGATCCACTTCGACTTGCCCTCCAGCAGGGTGAAGACGATCCCCAGCACGCAGCCCACCGCGAACGCCCACAGCGCGTATTGCGGCAGCTGGTCCAGGCCCTTGGACAGCGCCTCCGCCATGCCCGCCCAGCGAACGCTGGCCGGCGCGCTGAGGCCGGCCTCGGTGACCTGGCTGGCGTACTCCGGGGCCAGGCCGTAGCGGTCCGGACCGATGCCCTTCTGGGCCTTGAGCAGCGGGTAGACGATGGCCACCGCCAGCGCGCCGAAGGGCAGGGCGATCAGCTGCATGTACGTCAGGTAGCGGTTGTTGGAGCCGATCAGCTTGCCGGCCTTGTAGTCCTGCATCAGGTGTTCGCCGTTGGCGGCCACCGTGCCGGACATGCCGGAGCCGAACATGTTGGCGGCGATGTTGCCCGGGGCCAGGCCGGCGAAGAACACCTGCACCATGTTGGCCATGGTGGAGATCGGGGCCCAGTTGGTCTCCCCCAGCACCCGGGTGCCCACCAGCATCACCGGGATCGAGATCAGGATCGCCGCCACCGACAGCCACACCGGCTGATCCAGCGCGATCTTCTGCAGCGCGATCAGCGCCACGCTCAGCACCACCGAGCCGATCGCCACCCACTTGATCGGAAAGTCGGTGCTGTCGATGCTGGTGACCTTGATGTCCTTGAAGGTGCGGACGATCAGCTTCCACTTCAGGGCCAGGGCGGTCAGGCCGCCGGAGACCATCAGGCCCAGCGCCGGCCACATGATCCACCGCAGCATCGACCGGTAATCAAAGGCGGTGATGATCCCCTGATCCTTGAGCATGTCCGGGACGAAGAACCACACCGCCATCCCCAGCCCCATCGAGACGGTGACCCGCAGACCGACCAGCATTCCGGAGGCCACCGAGAGCAGGCTCCAGCTGGTGCCCAGGTGCAGCTGGGTGCCCCACTCCCCGAAGGACCGCTGCTCGGGGAAGATCCGCCACCGCGCCGCCTGGGAGGTGAGGGTGTGGATGAAGCCGGCCAGCCCGCCGATGGTCAGCGCCCAGATTCCTCGCTTGGCGGCGCGATAGTTGGTGTCCAGGAGGATCAAGGTCTCGCCGGCCGCGGTGCCGTCGGCGAAGGTCAGCTTCTCCTCGTCGATGTAGTGCTTGCGCAGCGGCACCGCCAGCAGCACGCCCAGGGCCCCGGCGGTGGTCAGCCAGAGGAAGATCTGCAGGGTGGAGAGCTCGATCTTCGTCCCCAGCTCCGGCTTGGCCGCCAGCAGGTCGAAGGCGGCCAGCACGATCACCATGAAGCCCTGTTGCCCGGCCGCGGTGCCGGCGGTCTGGACGATGTTGTACTCGAAGCGGTTGCCCTTCTTGGCCACCAGCTTCCCGATGATGCTGATGATGATGAAGCCCAGAAAGGCGCTGACCACCGACATGTTCGGGCCAAAGCCCAGCCGCAGGACGATCTGCGGATAGGTGAAGCCGATGAAGGTGGCGACCAGGATGCCGATCAGCACCGCCCGCAGGGTGAACTCCGGCCGATCCCCGGAGAGGGGGAGGTCTCCGTCCACCGAAGGCGAGTTCGGTGCGGCACGGTGGGCGGACTGAGAGGAGCTGGACAAGGAAGAGGCCTCCGAAGGGGAACGGGGGCGCGGACACTAGCCGAGGTTGGGGTCCGGGTGCGCTACCGGCGAGGATCCACCGGCGGTTCCTCGTCCGGGAACGGCTGACCCGGCGGCAGCCGCCGGGAGTGCTTGCGGATGTCGCGGATCAAGAACGCCGCGACCGCCGAGACCACCCCCACGTCATCCAGCCAGCCCAGCACCGGGAGGATGTCCGGAACGATGTCGATGGGCGAGACCACGTAGATCGCCGCCACCAGCCCGGCCCCCTTCCGCCAGAGGGCCACCGCCGGGTCGCGGAGGTAGCCCATCACCTGCTTGGACAACGAGAGCTTGGCGCGCGGTCCCATGGTCGAGTTCCCTACGGGCAGCAGTCGGGGCAGTTGGCGCAAGTCTCGCCCGGGTCGCAGGAGGGGGACACCGATCCACAGCAAACGCCTTCCTCGTCGATCTGCCCGTCACAGTCGTCGTCCACCAGGTTGCAGGCTTCCACCGCGTCTCCCGCTGGCTCGTCACACCGGTACAAGTCCCCGTTGCAGCTCCAGACCCCCTCCTTGCACAAGTCGGCGTCGGTCGGCGCATCGCACGGTTGGCCCAGCAGTTCAGGGGTTGCTGGATTGCAGTCGTCATCCAGCCCGTTGCAGACCTCCGGGGTGCTGGAGGTGGTGTCCCCGCACTGGGTGCCGGTGCCATCGCCACGGCAGATGGTCACTCCCTCGATGCAGGCATCGGAGTCGGCGCCGTCGCAGGGGGTGCCGAGGTTGAAGCCGTCGTCCTCGGTTCCGTCGCAGTCGTCGTCCAGGCCGTTACAGGTCTCCACCGTGTTGCCGGTGGCGTCGCTGCAGACAGTGTCGGTCCCGGAGCCGTTGCAGGCCAGCACCCCCTCGGAGCAGGAGTCGGTATCCGGGCCATCGCAGGCCTGGCCCACGTTGAAGCCGTTGTCGATCACCCCGTCGCAGTCGTCGTCCACGCCGTTGCAACGCTCGCTGTGGTCGTTGGCGAGGTTGCGGCAGATGATCCGCACCCCGCTGCTGCTGCACTCGGTGACGTCGTCCGCGCAGAGGTCGTTGTCGTCCGGGCTGTCGCAGCCGGCGCCCAGCTCGAAGTCCTCGTCCGCCTCGCCATCACAGTCCTCGTCCAGCCCATTGCACAGTTCCGCGGTGTTGACGGTGAGGTCCGAGCAGGCCACCCCGCGGCCATCCGGGGTACAGGTGAAGACCCCCTCCCGGCACAGGTCCAGATCCAGCCCGTCGCAGGGGTCGCCCAGCGCGGGGGAGGCGCCGGCGGCGGCCTTGAAGTCCTCGTCCACCTCGCCGTCGCAGTCGTCGTCCTCGAAGTTGCAGACCTCGGTCGCGTCCGGGTCGCACAACCGCTTGCCCCCGTCCGGGTCGTCCTCCACCACCCCGCAGGACCACAGCAGCCCCAGCACCAGCAGTGACGCGAGACGGAGGACGGGGGTACGCATGCGCCAGACTCTTTGCGAATCGCCGCGGCAGAGCAAGTCCTCCGACGCGGTTGCCCGCCCCGCGGCGCGGTCGGTCCTCCCGATGGCGGGCGTGGGCGCAGCGAGGCGCGGGCACCGCCTGGGTTGATCACCGTCTCCTCGGAGTTCTGAACCTCGCCCGCCTCGGGTCCGCGATGTCGGTGGCTGCGTGCTGGGGCCAAGATTCCTCGCCGAAATACTCCCGGGCGGGCGGAGGGTGGAGCGGAGGTCGGGGCTGGAGCGGACAGCCATCGGGTCGCGTGGCGTGGGCGCCGCCGTGTTGGCCGGGCAACCTGCGGGAAGTGGCTTGGAACGCATGGACCTCTACTGCTTCGGCGACAGCTTCACTCTCGGCGAGTACGACGCCGAGCGCGGAGGCTGGGTGGACCGCCTGAAGACCGAAGGCATGGCGCGATTCCTGAGCGAGGGTGATCCTGGGGTCTGCGTCTTCAACCTCGGGATCGGCGGGGACACGACGCAAGGGATGCGAACGCGTCTGAAGGCCGAGCTCCTGACTCGCCTGGACAAGAGCGCGCGCTCGCTGGTGATCCTGGCCTTCGGTGCCGTCGATGCGGCCGAGGGCGATGGGAGGTTCGTCGTTCCACTGGAGGAGTACGTGGAGAACCTCTCCTGGGCGGTCGATGAGCTGCGCCTCCTGGGCTGCGAGGTCTGGCTGGTGAACCTGACCCCGGTCGCGCCCGGCGCCGATGGCATTCGCAATCCCTCGGGGCGGGTTCGCTCCAACGCCGTGGTGGCGCAGTACAACGACGCGCTCGCGGCGCTCTCTGTGCGGAAGTCCGTCGGGTTGCTTGATGTCCACGGCGCGTTCCGAGGGCACGAGCCGACCTCGATGTTCGCGCCCGATGGCGTGCACCCGAACCCGGTCGGCCACGCGCTGATCGCCGAGCTCGTCCAGAAGCGACTGTTCCCAGGGCGAATCGGGTCCCGGGCGCCGGTCGGACCTCCACCCTGATCCAAGGTCAGCGGAGCGAACCGGTTCCTGGCCCGGGCCCACCGGCTCGGCGAACATCGGACGATGATCTCTTCCGGACTCCTGCTCGCGTTGTTGCTCGGCCAGCGCTTCTAGCTAGGAGCGATCCTCCACCACCATGTCCGGGCGGGAGCGGGCCGAGAGCACGTGCAGGCCTCCCTCCCGGGAGCGCAAGGGAGAGGTGGCCCATTCGAAACGGTTGCGCAGCGCCAGTCGTCGACGAGGTCCCGAGCGCCCGTTGAGCAGTGCGAAGGCGAGCAGCCCACCGCCCAGGCCCAGCCCTGCCAGGAGCAGCCAGCGCAGGGCGCCCGAGGTCCGGTAGTCCACCTCCAGCGCCTCCACATCCAGGCTCTCCACGTCGATCGGCTGCTGCACCACGTAAGTCTCCTGCAGGATCTCGGTGGAGGTGGGATCCTCGCGATCCAGTCCGGCGAAGCCTTCATCCAGCGGCGTGCGTTCCATGCGATCTCCCCGGCAAGCAGGTGGTGGAGATCAATGTGAAGGTGCTGCTCCCGGGCGGTAACCCGCGGCGGGGGACGCACCAAGCGGCAGGTCGCACCCACCGGAGAGGCATGCCCCCTGACCGGAAGGTCGCACAGCAGGCGAGCCAGTTCTTCTTACGGGGCGGCGCTGAAAAACGTACCGCATTTCCGTCCTCCGCCGGACGTATTCCGCGGACTTGGCGGCGCCCAGGCCACTGGCATGCGCTTGGCAAACAACCCCGCCGTGCGTCGCCTGGAAGTCTCACATGAGCAGTACGTGGTGGAGCTGAGTCCCCGGATGTGGGGACGCGCCGGCGCCATCTCCCGTGAGCACTTCGAGCAGCTCCGGCAGCGGGCAGCGGCGATCGCCCAGCTGGCCAGCGCCACCCGCTTCCTGGATCGCGATCAGCCGCCCGGGCCGCTGGCGCCCAACGTGTTCGACCTCCACGGCAGGTGGGTGGTCTACACCGTGGATCCGCTCCGCGGCTGTGTGCAGATCGAGGACGTGGTGGACAGCCTGGACTGAGTGCGCTGGGTCAATCCCAATGCACCCCACCGTGAACTCTGGATCGCGGACCCGGACGGCGACACGGTGGTCATCGCCTCGGGCGACGGAGAGGCACCCGATCCCTGAGGGTGCCGTCGAAGAGGTCGGCGATGCGGATTCTCGAGACTGCGCTGGGCGCGGGGCTTGCTGAACCCCGCCGCCCAGGATGAGGCACTACGACTCGGAGGGCTCCTCCGGCTCCGGCTCCGAGACCTCAGGCTCTGAGGCTTCCGGCTCCGAGACCTCCGGACCGGCGACCAGCAGGTTCTCCTCGCCCGGCTCGTCTCCGGTGGCCTCGCCGGTGACCTCCGGCAGCTTGGAGATCCCGGTGACCTTCTCGTCGGCGCTCTCCAGGGAGATCAACCGCACCCCCTGGGTGTTCCGGCCGATCACCGAGATCTCGTTGACCTTCATCCGGATCAGCATTCCGCCGTTGGTGACCAGCATCACCTCGTCCTGGTCCTTGGCCTGGGCGATCCCGGTCACCTTCCCGTTGCGGTCGGTGGTCTTGATGTCGATCAGCCCCTTGCCGCCGCGGCCCTGGACCCGGTACTCGGACTCCACGGTGCGCTTGCCGTAGCCGTTCTCGGTCACGGTGAGCAGGGTGGTGTCCTTCTCGATCACATCCGCGCCCACCACCTCGTCGCCCTCCTCCAGGGTGATCCCCTTCACCCCGTAGGCGCCGCGGCCCATGGAGCGGACCTCGGTCTCCGGGAAGCGGATGCACATCCCGTTGGCGGTGGAGAGCAGCACGTCCTTGGTGCCGTCGGTGATCTTCACCGCCACCAGGCTGTCCCCCTCCTCGATCCCCAGCGCGATCAGCCCCGCGGCGCGGATGTTGGAGAAGGCGGAGAGGTCGGTGCGCTTGACCACCCCCTTCTTGGTGACGAAGAACACGAACCGGTTCTCCGGGAAGTCCTTGGTCACCACCACCGCGGCCAGCTTCTCGTCCTGGCCCAGCTGCACCAGGTTGACGATCGCCTTGCCCCGGGCGCTGCGGCCCGCCGCCGGGATCTCGTGCACCTTGAGCCAGTACAGCTTGCCGGCGGTGGTGATCGGCATCAGGTAGGCGTGGGTGGAGGCCACGAACAGGTCGGTGACGAAGTCATCTTCCTTGGTGGTGGCTCCGGTCTTGCCCCGCCCGCCGCGCTTCTGGGCCCGGTACTCGGTCAGCGGGCTGCGCTTGACGTAGCCGGCGTGGGACAGGGTGACCACCATGTCCTCCTCGGCGATCAGATCCTCGGAGGTGATCTCCCCCTGGTCGCCCACGATCTCCGCCCGACGATCGTCGCCGAAGCGCTCGCGGATCTCCGCCAGCTCGACCTTGATCACGTTCAGCAGCGTGGACTCGTTGCCGAGGATGTCCCGCAGGCGGACGATCTCCCGGATCAGCTCCACCATCTCCCGGAACAGCTCCTCGCGCTGCATCCCGGTCAAGCGCTGCAGCCGCATGTCGAGGATGTTCTTGGCCTGCTCGTCGGAGAAGCCACCGGCGGCGTAGTTGTAGGCCAGCGTGGTGAACTCCTTCACCTCGCCCTGCACCCGCGCCACCAGCGCGTTCATCTGCTCCTTGGCCTTGGCCAGATCCAGCCGCGGCAGCTCGGCGAAGCGCTCGTGCTCGTAGAGCGAGGGGGAGAGGATGTGCATCAGCCCCCACTTGGCCTGCTCCGGATCGTTGGACCGCCGGATGATGGTGATCACCTGGTCGATGATGTCCTGCGCGACCAGCAGGCCCTCCACGATGTGCAGCCGGGCCTCCGCCTTGCGCAGCTCGAACCGGCTGCGGCGGGTCACCACCTCCCGGCGGTGGGAGATGAACCGCTCCAGCATCTCCTTCAGGGAGAGGGTCTTGGGCTGCCCCCCGTCGATGGAGAGCAGCACCATCCCGAAGGTGGTCTGCATCGGGGTGAGGGTGAACAGGTTGTTGAGCACCACCGCGGAGATCGCGTCCCGCTTGAGGTCGATCACCACCCGCATTCCCTGCCGGTCGGACTCGTCGCGGATGTCGCTGATCCCCTCCAGCTTCTTGTCCCGCACCAGCTCGGCGATCCGTTCGATCAGCCGGGCCTTGTTCACCTGGTAGGGGATCTCGGTGACGATGATGCTCTCGCGCTCGGTCTTGGGCGCGACCTCGATCTCGGTCCGGGCCCGCATCGAGAGCAGCCCGCGGCCGGTCTCGTACGCCTTGCGGATCCCGTCCCGCCCGGAGATGAACCCGCCGGTGGGGAAGTCCGGGCCGGGGACGAACCGCATCAGGTCCAGCACCGTGGCCCGGGGGTTGTCGATCAGATGGACGGTGGCGTCGATCACCTCCCGCATGTTGTGCGGGGGGATGTTGGTGGCCATGCCCACCGCGATCCCGGAGGACCCGTTCACCAGGAGGTTGGGGAACCGGGTGGGCATCACCAGCGGCTCGGTGGTGGAGTCGTCGAAGTTCGGCCCGAAGTCGACCGTGTCCTTCTCGATGTCCGCCAGCAGCGACTCCGCCAGCGCGGTCATCCGCGCCTCGGTGTACCGGTAGGCGGCGGCCGAGTCGCCGTCGATGGAGCCGAAGTTCCCCTGCCCGTCCACCAGCAGGTAGCGCAGGTTCCAGGGCTGGGCCAGGCGGACCAGCGCGTCGTAGACCGAGGCGTCGCCGTGCGGGTGGTACTTCTTGAGCACCTCGCCGACCACGCCCGCGCACTTGCTGTACTTGCGGTTGTGCAGCAGCCCTTCGTCGAACATCGCGTAGAGGATGCGGCGGTGCACCGGCTTGAGGCCGTCGCGCACGTCCGGCAGCGCGCGGCCGACGATGACCGACATCGAATACGCCAGGTACGAGCTGCGCATCTCGTCTTCGATGCTGACCGGGAGGAGCTCGCCGATGCCGCCACTGCCACCGCTTCCAGAGCCGGCGGGAGGGGTCTTCGGGGTGTCTTCAGCCATGCGTCCTCGTAGCGATTCGAGGGCGCTGCGTCAACGGGGATGTCGCACCGGATTCGCCTGAGAAATCGGGGGATTGGGACCCCTCGGCGGGGGTCCGGGCTGGCGCCCTAGAAGGCGACCCCGAGGTGCCCGCGCAGATGGAAGTCCAGCCAGGGGTCGGCGCTGTTGTCGACCGGGTTTCCGCCTGCCAGGTACGTCCCGCCCCCGCCCCCCACGGAGAGGGTGATGAAGTCGGCAATCCGGAAGGTGTAGCCCAGCCCGCCAGCGACGGCGAAGCTTCCTCCCCACAGGCTGTTGACGCCGCCCTTCAGCTCCGCGCCCACGAAGAACCCCTGCGGCGCCAGGCCTCCCAGATACAGCCGGGCCCCGCCTCCCAGCTCCACTCCCACCTCGCCCAGGTAGGCGATCACCGCCGGCTGCAGGAACAGGCTCAGGTGGGTCCAGACCGCGCGCTCGTACTCCAGCGCGTACACCCCGGAGATCGGGCCCAGGGCCCAGAAGGTGAGGTTGTTCATTCGCCGCTGGGTGGGGGGCGGGGCGGGAGTCACGGTGTTGGACTCCGCGGGTGCCTCCGCCGTCTCCGGCTCCCGCCGGACCACCCCCTCCCCGGTCCGGCCCAGCTTCTTCCGCAGGTCCTCGGCGGCCACCTCCGCCGCGTCGTCGAGGAGGGTGAGCAGCTCCTCCTCGCCGTAGGCCTTCTTGGAGATGATCGACAGCGCGCTGGCGTTGGCCGCCGAGAGCACTTTGATGTTCACCTGGAAGGTGTTGCCGAACTTGCCGATGCTGCCGGTGATCACCCCGTCCGCGCCCAGGGCGTTGGCCAGCTCGGCCAGACAGCTGGAGGAGTCCTCCCCGCAGCCCATCAGCTGCTTCTGCCGCTCCAGGCCCACCAGCGCCGACACCTCGCTGGGGGACATCACCGAGATGCCCTGCAGGGACAGCTTCTGGGCGAAGTGCTCGGAGAAGAAGGTGGCCACCTTCTCGTCCACGTTCACCCCGGTGAAGCCGGGGGAGGCCAGCCGGATCGGTTTGGAGTCCTGCGCCGCCCCCTGGGTGGGCAAGGCGAGAGCGGCACACAGCACCAGCATCCGGAACGGGTTCACGCGCAGAAAATCCTCCCGGCCGCAGTATGGGAGGAAAGGCCGCCGCCGTCGCACAGAATCAGTGCATCGCCACCAGCAGCTCCTCCAGTTGCTGGACGGTGAAGGGCTTGGCGAAGGTCCGCACCACCTCGGGCAGCGGCCGGTGGGTCTGCACCGCGGCGGTCATCACCACCACCGGGATCGCGGCCAGCTGCAGGTCCTGGGCGCGGGCCTCCAGGAACTGCCAGCCGTTCATCACCGGCATCATCAGGTCCAGCAGGATCAACGACGGCGGGGGGCGGGACGGGTCGCGCAGCAGCTCCAGCGCCTCCTGTCCGTTGCGGGCCGGGGTGCTGCGGAAGTCCAGGTCCTCCAGCACGTCACAGAGCGAGAAGCGGATGTCCTCGTCGTCGTCCACCACCAGGATCGATCCCCGGGTCATGGCGGGGGGCTCCCGGCGCGGGCCGGCGCCGGCCGGAGGGGAAGCCGGGCCTCGAACATCGCGCCCTCGCCGACCTGGCTCTCCACCCGGATCGACCCGTCCATCGCCTCCAGCACCTGGGTGACGATCCACAGCCCGAGGCCGAACCCGCCGAAGTGTCGGTCGGAGACCGCGCGCTCGAAGCGCCGGAAGATCCGCTCCTGCTCCTCGGGCGCCACGCCGATCCCGTGATCGGTGACCCGCAACCGGGCCTCGGTGTCACTGAGCTCCACTTTCAACTCCACCGGCTTTCCTCCTCCGTACTTCAGCGCGTTGGTCAGCAGGTTGCACACCACCTGGTCCAGCCGCCGCCGGTCCCAGTGGCCCCGCACCTCGCCGGGCAACACCACCGACAGCTCCGACCCGGAGCGCTGGATGTCCGGCCCCAGCCGCTCCACCACCTCCTGGACCAGCTGGCAGAGCTCCACCTCCTCCAGGTCCAGGGCCAGCTGTCCCGCGGTGATCCGCGAGACGTCCAGCAGGTCATTCACCAGTTGCACCATCCGGGCAACGCTGACCTCCGCGCGCAGCAGCCGACCCTGGAGGCGCTCGTCCTGCGGCCCGGACTTCCGGCCGTGGGCCAGCGTCTGGACCTGGATCTGTAACGCGGTCAGCGGGGTGCGCAGCTCGTGGGAGGCGATGGCCAGGAACTCGTCGCGCAACCGCACCGCCTCGGTCAGCTCCCCCTCCAGCCGGCGCTGCTCGGTGATGTCCACCAGCCCGCCCAGCACCCGCAGGGGTTCGCCCGCTGGGTCGTGGAGGATCCAGGCCCTCCCCAGCACCCCCGCCCAGGCGCCGTCGCGGCGGAGGAACTGGAAGCTGTCCGACCAGCGCAAGGCGCCCTCCTTCAGCGCCCGCATCAGCCCCGTCCCCACCCGGTCCCGATCCGCGGGGTGGACCTGCTCCAGCCACAGGTCCAGGGTGGAGAGGTTCTCCACCGGGTGGCCCAGGGTGGTCTCCAGGGTGTGGCTCCAGTGGATCCGCTGCTCGCGCAGGTCCCAGTCCCAGATCGCGAAGCCGGCGGCGCGGGCGGCGGTCAGGTAGCGCTCTTCCCCCCGCTGCAGCGCCTCCTCCAACTGCCGCTGGCGGCGTCCGGACTCCGCCACCAGGGCCAGGCGGACCCGGTGGAAGCCCTCCAGGAGGGCGGTGCGCTCCACGGCCCCCAGCTCCTCGGACTCCAGCAGCGCGCCCTGCAGCCAGTCCACCCCGGTGATCGCGTCCGCCAGCGACCGGCGTCGGGCCAGCGCGGTTCCCTGCGCGGTGGCCGGATCCAGCGCGCCCGCGGGCAGGTCCGACCGCCGGGCGAGCGCGTCCAGCAACCCCTTCAGCTCCGCCTCGTCGAGGAGAGCGGGCTGGGGCGTTTGGCGCAGGAGGCGGGAGCGGTGCCGTGCCAGCAGATCCGCGATCATTCGCCGGGCTTCTTCACTCCGCCCGCGGGTTCGAACAGCTTGCCGATCCGCTCGGCCTCGGTGTGGGAGAGCTGGGTGGTGTACCCGGCGAGGATTCCGCTCACGTTCCGGAACGCCTTGCCGATGTGCATCCCCTGTTCGTCGATGTTGAACTCACGGATCTCCTTCACGTGCTTGGAGCCGCGCATCTTGAGCACAGTCAGTCCGCGGCGCATCTCGCCGTAGATCTCCACGTAGCGCAGCAGGATGATGGTGTCGGTGATGGTGGAGATGTGGGCCTCGGTGATCGAGGTCCCGCCCATCAGGGTGGGGGTGGTGGAGGTGAACAGCCCGGTCATCTCCTGGTGCTTGATGTAGGAGGTCAGCCCGATCACGAACTCCCGGAAGCTCTTGAGCGAGGAGACCCGCTCCAGGGCGGAGAGGCTGTCCACCGCGATCCGGTTGGGTTTGAACTGCTGGACCTGCTGCTTGATCGTCAGCAGGTGGTCCTCCAGCCCCTTCACCTCCGGGTAGTCGCAGACCACCTTCAGCAGCCCGGCCTTCTCCATCCCCTCGTAGTCCAGGCCCCAGCCGGTGGCGTTGCGGATCAGCTGCTCGCGGCTCTCCTCGAAGGCGAACAGCAGGCACTTCTCCCCCGCCTCCGCGGCGCCCTTGACGAAGTGGGACACCGCCAGGGTCTTGCCGGTGCCGGTGGCCCCGGAGATGAGGATGATTGAATCGCGGAAGTAGCCCCCGCCGCACATCTCATCCAGGGCCGGGATCCCGGAGGAGACCCGGATGTCCGAGGACCGCTGCTTGAGCTCGATCGCCGAGAGGGGGATGACCACGATCCCGTCCCCGGTGATCGTGAACGGGTACTCGCCCTTGCTGTGCTCGGTGCCCCGGAACTTGAGGACCTCGATCGTCCGCCGGCGCTTCTCCTCGTCCAGCACGTTGCGGAGGATGATCACGTTGTCGGCCACGAACTCCTCGATCCCGTGGCGGGCGATCGGGCCGTAGTCCTCCATCCGCTCGGCGGTGATCACCCCGGTCACCCCCAGCTTGCGCAGGGCGCTGGCGGTGCGGAACAGCTCGTGGCGGACCTGGGTGCTCTCCCCCAGTTGGGTGAAGATCGCGCCCAGCGAGTCCATCGCCACCCGGCTGGCGCCGCAGCTCTTCACCGCGTTCTCGATGCGGGCGATCAGCGCCCCCAGGTCGTACTGCCCGGTGGCCAGCGCCGGCTGGTTGGGTTCGGGGGAGGCGTCCACGAACACCCACTTCCCCGCCGCCTCCCAGGCGGCGATGTCCCAGCCGAAGCTCTTCACGTTGGCGCGGATGTCCTGGGGGGACTCCTCGAAGGTGACGAACACCCCCGCCTCCCCGTGGTCCCGGATCCCCGCCGCCAGGAACTGCACCGCGAAGATTGTCTTGGCGCTGCCGGCGGTGCCCGCCACCAGGGTGGCCCTCCCCACCGGGATCCCCCCGTGGGTGATGTGGTCCAGGCCCTCGATGCCGCTGGGAAGCTTGGCGACCCCCGTGTGCTGGGTGCTCATTCGCGATGTCTTTCCGGTGAGATCCCCAGGCCGGCGAGGACCCGGGAGGTTTGAGAGAGGTCGCCGACCAGCCTGCGGGTGGGCAACGGTGCGTCCTGGATCAGGGTGGGGGTGACCGAGATCTTCTCCTGCTCCGCCAGCTCGGGCCGCTGGAGCACGTCGATGATCTGCAGTTGGTAGTCCCCGCCCAGCAGCTGGGTGCCGATCGCCCGCATGTTGGCGATGGCGGTCAGCGAGTTGCCGACCTGACCGGCGATGAAGAGTCGAAGTTGGTAACGCGCCATATGACTTTCCTCAGCGGGACCCGACGTACAAGCGATAGGAGGCCAGCACGTACCCCAGCGCACCCACCAGCATCAGCCGGGCCTCCTCGCGCCGGGCGGCCTCCAGCTCGGGGCTGGTGTTCGGATGCTCGCCGGCCAGCGCCTCTTGATAGATATCCACGATGTCTCCCGGCCCCACCCGCAGCTCGGCCAGGGCATCGGAGAGGGCGTGCAGCTCGCGGCGCTGGGCCAGGGAGTCCAGCTCGTGCTCCTTCTCCTCCACCGCCTTGGCGCACAGCGCGTTGAAGCGCGCCACCAGGGTCCGGAAGGTCTCGGGAGAGGCGCGCCGCAGCGGCACATCTCCCAGCAACTCCGAGGACACCGCCAGCCGTGGCTGGGTCCAGCGGGCCATCCCGCGCCGCTCCCGCTCGTGCACCGCCAGCTCGCGCGCCCGCTCCAGGGCTGCCTTCAGCCGCTGGCGTTCGAACGCGTGGTGGAGCGACCGGCTCAGCAGCAGCGGGGAGGACTGCTCGCGGCCCAGCACGTCCTGAGCGCCCAGCCGCAGTGCCTCCTGACGCAGCCGCTGATCGCCCGGGCCGGAGAGGACGACCACCGCCAGCCCGGGCGCCTGACGGAGGGCGGTGCGCAGGGAGGTGAGCCCCTGCTCCGACTCCTGGCGCAGGTCCAGCAGCAGCACGTCGGCCTCCGCGGTCAGCCCCTCGGAGATCGCGCTCTCCACCGTGGATGCGTGGCGGACCTGGAAGTGAAACTCGTCGCTCTCCTGCAGCTGCGCTTCGGTGATCCGGCTCTGCTCCGGGTCCTGGATCAGCAGCAACCGCACCGGACCGGCGGCGGTGCTCCCCGCGGGATCGCCCCCTTCCGCGGGGATCGGCTGCACCCGCGCGGGGGACTTCCCAGAGAGGAGGCGGGAGATCAGCTCTTCCATCCGGGTGGGGTCCACCGGCTTGCGCAGGTAGCCGGCCACATTCTCCAGGTCGGCCGAGTCATCCAGCGCGGCGGAGATCACCACCACCGGGACCGACTGCAGCGACGGCTCCTTGGCCCGCACCTGCAGGAACTCCCAGCCGCTCATCTCCGGCATCAGCAGATCCATCAGGATCAGCGCCGGTGCCTTCCCTGCCCGGAGCTGACGCAGCGCCTCCCGCCCGTTCTCGGCCACCGCGACCCGATAGCCGCGCTGCTCCAGCAGGGCCTGCAGCGACTCGCGGGCGGCGTCGTCGTCTTCGACGACCAGCAGTTGGGGGCGGGTATCCGAATCCATCTCATCGTACCGGGACGCAGACGCTTAGCTGTGGGCGCTCGACAGTGGGGACGAGGTGGGAATTCGGGTCATCTTCGCTCCGGGGGCATCGGCGGGGGCAGCCAGTTGCGAACCCACGGTAGGTCAAAAAAGAGTCCCCCCCGCTCGGTCTTTCTGTCGGCGAAGCATTTTCCGATAGCGCGGGAACAATGGGGGCGTCTTGCAGCGAACAAGCAGGCAGTCCCCGGGACCGGTCTCAGACCGCGCCGCTGGGCCGGTCCGGGTTCATCGGGGGTCCGTTCTGCACCACCGCGGTGACAGTCATCTGGGAGGGGAGGGTGGAGAGGATCTTCTCCGCCTCGTCGCCGGTGGGGCCGGTGGGGTCCAGCTGGCGGGCCTTGAGCAGCGCCTCTCGGGCGCCCACCCGGTCTCCGCGCAGCTTGAGTCCGATCCCGATGTTCAGGTGCACATGCGGGTTGTCGCGGTCCATGTCCGCGGCCTCCCGGAACAGCACCAGCGCCTCCTCCAGGTCCCCGCGCAGCAGCTTCTCCTTGCCGGCCAGGACCTTCTTCTCCGAGTCATTGACCAGCTCCACCCCGAACACCGCGTTGGCGCCCACGGTCACCAACAGTGCCCTGAGGATGCCGCCCCAGTAGAAGGTCAAGCCCTCCGCGGCCACCACCGCCGCCAGGGGCAGATCCGGCAGCAGCTGCTTGCCGCGGAACTTGAACCGGACCTTGGTGTAGCGGCCCTTCTTGGCCCAGTGGCTGACCTCCTCGCCGATCTTCTTGAGGGTGTGTTCGATCCGGTCGGGGTCGATCTCGATCGGGAAGGTCAGCCCGGAGGAGGTGGAGGAGGCCGGGGAGGAATCGTCCGCGGGCTCGAGGGCCTCGGAGGACCCGGGGGTGGGGCCGACCTTGACGGCGGGGGAGCGGGCCGGGTCGGAAGGGCTGGACCTCGAGGTGCTCGCCCTGGCCGCGGGCTTCCCCGGGGCCTTCTTCGGGGCGGCGCTCGAGGTGCGCCCCTTGGTGGTGCCGGGCTTCGGAGCGACGGCGCTCGAAGTGCGCGCCTGGGTGGTGCCGGGCTTCGGAGCGACGGCGCTCGAAGTGCGCCCCTTGGTGGTGCCTGGCTTCGGGGCGGCGGCGCTCGAAGTGCGCGCCTGGGTGGTGCCGGTGCGCGAGGGGCTGGCCTTGGCGGCGGCCACCTTGCCCGCCCCCGCGGGGGTCTTCCTGGCCTTCGCCCCCGGCTTCTTCGCGGCGCGGGTGGACTTGTTCGGCTTCGCGGGAGGGCGGGAGGAGCGACTCGGCATGCTTCGAGCTTAACCGCGCCTGCCCGGCAGCGCAGTGGACGAGCTCCGCGTCCAATCGAGTAGGTCCCGCGCCCACCCACCTTGCCTCCGATCAAGCGCAAGCACTTGGGTGAACCCGCGCGGACCAAGTACCGTTCGGCGCATGGCGTCGATGTATACCGAGTCGCTCCGGGCCTTCCTCAAGCCCGTCCTGCAGTACCTCGACGACGAGTCCGTCTCCGAGATCATGATCAATGGTCCGGAGGACATCTGGATCGAGCGCAAGGGAAAGCTGCACAAGACCGACGCGCGCTTCTCCGACGAGGGGCTGCTGGGCGCGGCGCGCAACATGGCCCAGTTCGTCGGTCGGACCCTGAGCGACGAACGCCCGCGGCTGGACGCGCGACTGCCCGACGGCAGCCGGATCCACGTGGTGCTCCCGCCGATCGCCCGTCAGGGTGCCACCATCTCCATCCGCAAGTTCTTCAAGGACAAGCTGACGGTGGACCGGCTGATCTCCTTCGGGTCGATCACCGAGGCGATGGCCCGGGTGGTGGACGCGGGGATCCAGACCAAGCAGAACATGGTGGTCGCCGGCGGCACCGGCTCCGGGAAGACCACCCTGCTCAACATCGTCTCCTCGTTGATCCCCAACGACGAGCGGATCCTGACCATCGAGGACTCGGCCGAGCTGCAGCTGAGCCAGGACCACCTGGTGGCCTTCGAGAGCCGCCCCCCGGACAAGTTCGGCAAGGGCGGGGTGGACATGGGCGACCTGCTCCACTCGGCGCTGCGGCTGCGGCCGGACCGGATCGTGGTCGGCGAGGTCCGCGGCGGCGAGGCCTTCCACCTGATGCAGGCGATGAACACCGGCCACGGCGGTTCGCTGGCCACCACCCACGCCAACACCCCCACCGACACCCTGCGCCGGCTGGAGTCGCTGTGCCTGATGAGCGGGATCGACTTGCCGATGGTGGCGGTCCGGGCCCAGGTGGCCTCGGCGATCAACCTGGTGATCTGCTGCGAACGACTCCACGACGGCAGCCGCAAGGTGACCCACGTCTCGGAGGTGCTGCCGCTCAACGACAAGGGCGACTACCGCACCCAGGACCTGTGGGTGTTCACCCCGGTGGCCAAGGACGGGCAGGGGAACATCCTCGGGTACCACGCGCCCACCGGGATCATCCCCAACTTCGTGGCCAAGGCCCGGGCCTACGGGTTCTCGGATCTCACCGACGAGTTCTTCGATCCCGCCACCTACGGGCTGCCGCCTCCGCCCCAGTTCCACCTGGGCAGTGACTACGAGGTCCGCTGGGCCCGGTCGCTCAAGCACCGCGAGAAGGGGATCCCGGATCCGGAGTCCTTCAAGGGCCAGTGGGCGGACTTCGAGAAGCACCTGGTGGAGCAGGCCCGCGCCAAGGCCGCCGCGGCGCCGCCTCCTCCCGCACCGGCCGCCCTGGCCGCGCGCCCCAAGCCGGCCGCTGCCCCGGTGGCGCCGCCGCGCGCCGTCCCCGCCCGCCCGGTGGCCTCCACGCGGCCCCCGGTGCCGGACGACCTGACCCCCGCGCCCGGACCGATGCCCTTCCACCCCGAGGCGGGCGACGACGCGCCGCCGCCGGTGGCCGAAGAACCGCTGGTCCAGCTCTCCGAGGACCTGCTCTCGGAGGTGGCCTCGGTGGCGGATGATCTCACCCCGCCTCCGCGCAAGACGCCGCTGCCCGGCAGGCCCCTGGGGCCGAACCTGGCTCGCCCTCCCACCGGGAGTCAGCCGCCAGTCAGGCGCCCGACCCGTGAGACTGCGCCAAACCCGCAGAACGATGAGAAGACCAACATCCGCCCGATCCCCGAGCGACCGAAGCGGTAACCGGATAAAGAGGGAGGCCGGCAGATTCTCCCTCCTGCCACTGTTCTACGCCCGCCTATGACTCCCGAACACGCCCTGATCAGCGCCGCCGCGGTGGAAGCCGCCCAGTCCGGACCCCGCAAGCCCCACGCGCTGGAGTACCTGGGGGTGTTCGGCTTCTTCATCCTGATCGCGGTGCTGGCCGGCAGGGTGGTGGAGGCGCTGCAGCAGGGCGGGGTGTGGTTCATCGTGATCGCCGCCGCGGTGGGCTTCGTGCTCTCCGACCTGGTGTCCGGCCTGGTGCACTGGCTGTTCGACACCTGGGGTTCTCCCCGCACCCCGGTGCTGGGGAAGAACTTCATCATCCCGTTCCGGGTTCATCACCTGGAGCCCAAGGACATCACCCGGCACGGGTTCATCGCCACCAACGGGCACAACTGCCTGGTCAGCGTCCCGGTGCTGGTGGGCTGCCTGTTCCTCCCCGCCAGCAGCGGCTGGTCGGCGCCGGTCACCACCTTCCTGGTGATGATGACCCTGGGGGTCTTCGCCACCAACCAGTTCCACAAGTGGGCCCACATGCAGCAGCCGCCGCCGATGGTCGCCGCGCTGCAGAAGGCGGGGCTGATCCTCTCGCCCACCCACCACGAGGTGCACCACGCGCACCCGTACGCCAAGCACTACTGCATCACCACCGGCTGGATGAACCGCCCCCTGGACGGGATCAAGTTCTTCCGCGGGCTGGAGTGGGTGATCACCAAGGTCACCGGCGCCCATCCGCGACGGGATGATCTGAAGAGCTCGTAGCGGGTACGCCGCCGCGCGGGGCTGCGGTCCTCGGAGCGGTGAGCGGTGAGCCGCGCTGTCGTTCCGGGAAGCCCCAGGTTCGGCGGTCCGGCCTTGCCAGCTACGGCGTCGCTCGGAGGTTCTGTGCGGCCTGGCGGACGGTCTCTGCGATTCGGCGCTGCCGGGTCTCCGGCCGCTTGGCGCCAAGGACCCAGGCCAGGATCATCTTCCGTGCCGAAGGAGGAAACGCTCGGAAGTTTGCCTGGGCCTGCTCGTCTTCGGCCAGGGCTCGGGCCAGATCGTCCGGCACCTCCAGCCGCTCGACGGCGTCCAGCTGTGACCAGGACCCATCCTTCTTGGCGGCCTGCACCTTGGCCATCCCGGCCGGGGTCATCCTCCCTTGTTGGACCAGCCGCGCCACCCGCTCCTTGTTGGTCCGGGCCCAGTTCCCGCCCGGCCGGCGTTCGGTGAACATCAGGCGGTGGCGGTCTTCGCCCAGCTTCTGGAAGCGGCTGTCGATCCACCCGAAGCAGAGCGCCTCCTCCACCGCCTCCAGGTAGCGGAGGTTGGTCTTGGTGAAGACCACCCAGACCGCGCCGGCAGTGCGGTGGTGCTTCTCCAGCCACCGCCGCCACGCGGCCCGGTTCCGGGGGAGGAGTTCGGCGATCTCCGGGGAGGTGGGCTTGCGCCTGGGCTTCCTCTGGGGCACCGGAGGACTCTGACGCCTGGGGGCCCGCCTCACCACTCGAACTGAACGCCTCCGCTGGCTACCAGATAGCGGGTCGGTTCGTACTCGAAGGCCCCGGTGTTGTTGACGTGGAACAGGCCGCGCACCTCCAGGAACGGTCGCACCGGCAGCCCCAGGTTCAGGTCGAAGCCCAGCGCTCCGTACACGCCGGGGGTCACCGGGTACGGGGACAGCGCCTCGTTCAGCAGCTGCAATGAATAGAGCCCCAGCCCGGCAGTGAGATACGGCGCCACCACGCACTCCTCCTCCCAGGAGATCCGCGCTGAACTCCATCCGCCAGCCCATGGGCATGGGAATCGACCCGCCGGAGATCAGTCCGGAGGGGCCCGGATCGTGTTTGGCGGCGGTGCCTGCCAACGGAACCGAGACGCCGCCCGACACCCGGAACTCCATCCACGGATCATTGGCCAGGGCGTGGACCGGCAGCAGCAAGGAGAGCAGCACGAAGGAGGCGAGACGGGTGCGCATGGCCGGGGCCCAGTGCAAACGGAACGCCAGCTCCCCGGGGAGGGACTGAGCTCTACCCTCCCTCCTGCGGTCTCTCCGGTGGAGTCACTGGAGGTCCAAGCGGCCCGCTCCGGGAAGGCCGTTGTCCGACGCCCGAACCGAGCAGCCGGCTGCACACCGAGCGGACGGCGATGTCGCGGACCCGCGCCCCGGTTCCGCTCTCGCAGGAAGAACACCCGCCAGGGGGCCCCGGGCCGCGGGGTGGATGCCGCCCCTTGCCGGTCGCGACGGCCGGCCAACACAACGGAGTGCCCTGGCGGTCAGTCCGCTGCGAAAAAACGCGCGGCGGGCTCAAGCGGTCATCGCAACGGCTCGGTTGAACACCTCGGATGGTTTCATCCAGTCCAGCGTCTGTCGAGGGCGGTTGTTTAGAAGCGCTGCGATGTGGTCGAGCTCCGGCTGAGTCT
>JAKFFE010000023.1:0-31819 GCA_036675345.1 Myxococcaceae bacterium | reverse complement strand
AACGCAACGGTCCCCCTGGATGGCAAACTCTCGGAAGAGGCTTCGACCGCTTCCTCGACCAGTACACCGGGTGGGTCGCGGCTGGTCGATGTGATCAATCCTGAGAGCCTGTCCCCTTTATTGACGCGGTGCGGTCAGAGGCCTCCGGAGTCGTAGGAGGTGGGGACGTCGATGTGGAAGGCCAGGTCCACCTTGCGGGTCTCGCCCGGGGCCAGCTGCAGCTTCCAGGTCACCACTCCATCCGCGAGCTGGTGGTCGTAGCCGCGGGTGGTCTTGTCCTTCTCCAGCTCCACCTTCACGTCGTCCAGCTCGGAGACGGGGACGTGCTCGCTCAGCTCCAGGGTCTCGGCCTTGGGGCGGTTGTTGGTGAGGTCGAAGCGGTACACGTAGCGGAAGCGCTTGTGGGAGTTGAACAGGCCCTCGGCCTTCTTCAGCTCCTCCACCACCACCCGCTCCACCTTCAGGCCCTGCTCGGTTCCCAGGGTCACCTTCAGGGGCGCGCCCTGGGCCACCCGCTCCTGGGGCTGGACGCCGATGAAGCCGCTCTTGCCGAACAGCTCCAGGCGACCGGGCAGCAGCGGGAAGGGCGCGGAGTTCGTGGCCTCCACCACCCGGAACACCACCGGCACCAGCTTGGGGGCGGTCTTCAGGGTCAGCTTGGCGTTCATCCGGTGCTTGCCCACGGTCAGCCGCACCGCGCGGCCATCCCCCGGCACGTCCACCCGGCCCGGCACCTCCAGCTGCACCGAGAGTCCCTGCGACGCAGGGCGGACCTGCCCCACGAAGGCGGACTCCTCCTGGGCGCCGCTCTCCGCGTGCTCGCGCAGCTCGTCGCGGCGGACCAGCACCTTCTTCTTCTCCTTCTCCTCGTGCGCGTAGACCTTCAGCGAGACCAGCTCCGGGATCGTGGCCACGTCCGCCGGCACCGCGGTGGAGAGCGCCACCTGGCTGCCCTTCCAGTCCTCCCCGGTGGCCTGGGTCACGGTGGCGTGGAACACCAGCTCCAGCTTGCCTGCCGCCTCGTCCACCCGCGCCTCGTACACCGGCACCCAGCGGGCGCCGCCTACCACGTAGGACAGCTCCACCGTGGCCTGGCCGGAGCGACAGGCCACCACCACCTCGGCGTTGCGACGCCGGGTCTGACTGGCCGGGGCCAGCTGCTCCAGCTTCCGCTGCAGCTCGGCCTGCTTGCGCTGCAGGTCGCGGATCTTGGCGCTGCTGGCCACCAGCTGCGCCACCGACCGGTTCCGGGTCTGCAGGCTGACGTCCAGGGCGGTGCTCCAGGCCTTGAGGTTGGGCTTGGCCTCGGTCATCTCCTCCGAGATCTCGGTCAGCGCCACCTCCGCGTAGCGGGCGCCGGCATTGGAGAGGGCCTGGGCCCGGGTGATCGCCTGCTGCTCGGCGGTCAGCTCGCGGTTCACCTGATCCAGCTGCCGGCGCACCGAGTCCTGCTCCGGGCTGAACGCGGTGGGGGTGATCTCCTCGCGGGTGACCAACCCCTCCACGGTGGCTCCCCGGGCCTTGGCGCGCACGGTGGACGCGTCCGCCGCCGGAGGGATGGACTCGAAAGTCACGGTGGAGGTCCCGGCGCACTGCACCGCCAGGGACCGGGTGACTGTGGCCCGGTCCGGGTACACCACCACCGAGCTGACCTGCGGGGCCGCGCCCAACACCATTGCCAGGGTGAGCGCGATCATCGGACCACCTCCTGCCGCTGCTCCATCCGCCAGTCCTTGGGACGCTTGAGGGTGTACCGGAAGCTGACCTTGGTCTTACCGCCGGGGGGGAGGGTCAGCGTCCACTCCAGCATCCCCTTCTGGTCGTCCTTGCTGGCGGCCGCCGGCTCCACCTTGCCCAGCTTCACCTCCGCCTTGTCGTTGCCCTGCAGCGGCCACTGGTCGTGGATCCGCACCGGGAGCGCGAAGCCGTAGGGGTTGGCCACCTCGATGGTCACCAGGTACTCGCCCACGTCGTCCTTGCCGATGAACCCCTTCTCCGACTGGACCAGCTCCACGTTGCGGATCGGCTTGATCGCCCGGTCCACGCCCAGCGGGAGGGTCACCTTCTCCCCCGGGGAGATCAGCTTCAGCTCCGCGGTGCCAGCCGGATCCTGGCCCACGAACAGCTGCGCGGGAGCCGCCGGCATCACCTGCTTCGAGGGGCTGGTCAGCTCGCCCACCAGGAACGCGTAGGGGGCGATCGCCGGGAACAGCTTCCGCTCCAGCTTCACCGGCCAGCGCTCGGAGAACAGCGCCACCTTCCGGCCACCCTTGCCGCTGAGCACCTCTTCGCGACGGGCGGACGCGAAGGCCAGGTCATGGCCTCCGGCTCGCCCGGCGGGGGAGTTGGGATCCACCGGCGGGGCGCGGTAGCTGGGCGGGGGCATCAGGCCGACGCCCATGGTGGGTTGGGGCTTGCCTCCGCTCCTCGGAGAGCCGGCCATCACGTAGCTCTCTTCAATTGATGCACCGTAGTCGTCCGATGCCGCGGAGGGCGCCACCTCGTCCAGGTCCTCGTAGGAGCGCGCCGCGGGCGCGGGCATCGCGGACGGAGCGGCCGCCCGACTGGGCTGGGCGGTGTTTCGCGTGCCCCCGATCGTTGTGGACCCCACATCAATCGTGCCCGCAGCCTGCGGCCTCTGCGCGGCGATGCTCTTCCGCCGCTCCGCACGAGCTGCGTTCTGCCGGTACGCGTCTTCCCGTGCCTGGGCCTGCGCCATGGCCATGGCCATCGCCTGCTCCGGACCCCCCAGACGTCCCCCCACCCGCTGGTTCAGCTGCGCCAGCACCTCCTGGTAGGACTGCGCCGCATCCGCGCGGGCCACCGGCAGCGGTGGAGCGGGCGGCGGCGGCCGCACCTGCTCCATCATCGGCGCCGGAGTGGGGATGAACCGATCCTTGACCCCGATCTTCCAGGTCAGCAGCTTGGGGTAGCTCATCGCGGTGGAGGGGACCGCGGTGCTCAGGGTCAGCGCGGTGTCCTTCCAGTCGTCGCCGGTCTCCTGGCTCACCAGCCCGTAGAAGTTCAGCTGCACCTCGTTGGCCTCCGGGACCAGCTGCAGCTCGTACAGCGGGGCCCAGCGGGCGCGGGGCACCTGGTAGATCAACCGCAGCTTCGCCCTTCCCTTGCCGCTCAAATGCGCGGTCACCCGCCAGCCGCTGACCATCCGGGCATCGCCCAGCAGCTGCGCCTCCTGCACCTTCTGGGCGCGTTGTTCATTCAGCGTCTGCAACTTCAGGTCATGGTCGCGCACCTGCTGCTCCAGGCTGGCCGCGCGGTCGGACATGAACTGCAGCGACGCGTTCCATCCGGAGGGATCCAGATCCGGTCGGGCCACCCCATTCTCCGCCGGGGCCCGCTGCGGGCTCAGCCCCTTGACCCGCTCCAGCTGGCTGGACGCCGCCTCCCGCTCTCCCTGGGCGCGCTGCAGCTGATCATCCAGTGCCTCCAGCTCGCCCAGCAGGCGGCGGGCCGCGGTCTCCGGGAACTCCTCCGGGGCCGCGCGCTGCAACTCCACCCGGTCCACGGTCGCTCCGTCCGCCTCCACCCTCAGGCTGGCCGGGTCCACCGACTCCTCCAGCAGCGGCAGCTCCACCGCGGTGGTCCCAGTGACCTCCACCGTGGCGGTGCGCACCACCCTCGCCCGGTCTCCGTACACCGTGGCCTCGGTCACCGGCGCCTCGACGGCGGCCAGCGCTCCCAGCAGGACTCCCACCCATGGATGCATGTTCGCGTCGCTCCCCGCCGATGGACGCCCAAGGATGGCTTCTTGGTTCCAGGCGGCTGGCTCCAGCGTAGGCGAGGGTCGGAGTTCGGGCGAGACGCACCTTCGGCGTTACCATCACCGGGCACCGTGGACACCTCGACCCCGAACCCGACCCCCGACGACTGGAACCCCTCTGAGCAGGACACGCCCTTTGACCGGCTGGGCGGCGCGGAGGCGGTCCGGGAGCTGACCGAGCGCTTCTACGACGCGATGTCCGACCACGAGGCAGAGCTGACCCGCCTCCACGTCTGCGACGCGCAGGGCCGCGTCTCCCGGGAGTCGCGGGACCACTTCGGGCTGTTCCTGATCGGCTGGCTGGGCGGGCCCCAGGACTACATCGCCCAGCGCGGCCATCCCCGGCTGCGGATGCGGCACGGGACCTTCGAGGTCAACGTGGCGATGCGGGACGCCTGGCTGCGCAGCATGCAGCGGGCGCTGGACGAGATGAAGGTGGGGGGCGGGCTGCGGCGCTTCCTGAACGAGCGCTTCGCCCACGTGGCCAACTTCCTGCGCAACGTCGAGGAGTCGCCTTGACCCATCGACCGGGCGTGCCAAGGTCCACCGGGTGAGAGGGCTCAAGGACCAGGCGGAGCTTCGCGCCCACCCCCGCATCCGCGCTCCGGCGCGTGCGTTCTGGCTGGCGCCCGCTGGACGCACCGAGCTCCCGGTCCGGGACATCTCGCTGGGAGGCCTGTTCCTGCAAGCGCCGCCGCAGCGGCTGCAGATCGGCGACGAGCTCTGGCTGGAGCTGAGCCTCACCGACGGCACCCAGACCGTCCAGGTCCAGGCCCAGGTGGTGCGGGAGGTGGTGGCGCCGCGAGAGGAGTGCGGCTTTGGGCTGCGCTTCCTCCAGGTCACCCCGGCGGTCCGCACCCAGCTGGAGGCGCTGCTGCGCCAGCTGCTGGCCGGTCCGGGCGGTGAGCGCCGGGCCTACCCCCGCATCTCCCACCGGATCACCGTCGCCTGCACCGGGTCCCGCGAGGTCCGGGCCCTGGTCCGGGACTTGAGCCTGGGCGGCGCCGGGCTGTGGCTGGACACCCCGCTGGCGATGGAGGAGCGGATCGTGATGCAGCTGCACCGTCCCTCCGGTCCGCCGCTGGAGCTCAACGCCCGGGTGGTGAGCACCCGCTGGGCGATGGACGACGAGGCCTACGATCAGGCAGGGGTGGAGTTCGTGGACCTCACCGACGTCCAGCGCGCCGGGCTGCGCGAGTACCTGCTCCAGCTGCTGGGGCTGGCCAGCTCCGGCAACTAGCCGCTACGGCTTGCGCTGCATCACCAGCTCCTGGCGGCCTCCCTGGGAGGCGACCCGGATCCCCAGGATCTCGGTGCGCACCAGCCGCCCCGCGCCCCAGTCCTCCATCCCGCCACCCTCGTCCGGGATGTCGTGCTTCTTCCGCTCGGCGCGCTCCTCGGCGGAGATCTCGTTGCGCACCAGCTTCTTGTGCACCTCCGCCTTGCCCAGCTGGAACACCACCCTCGCCTCCAGCCCGACCTTGTTCTCGGTCTGGAAGCTGCGGGACTCGGACATCTTCAGCGAGTGGGGGTAGGCGAGCGGAGCGGCGCTCCAGGTGTACTGCCCGAACTCGCGGCCCTCCGGGGGCACCGCGGCCGGCTTGCCGAAGGCGAAGGTGATCCGCCCCGCATCGTCGGTGCAGTCCACTCTGCCGGAGACGTTGATCTCCACCCGACCGGCGGCGCTGTCGTAGTCGCCGATGGTCACGTAGCTGGGGCCCACCAGGTGGACCACGAAGGTCTTCTGGCGCAGCGCCGCGGCCAGCCCGGCCCGCGCCGCCTCGTTCTGCTTCACCTCCGCGGGATCCGCGCCGGGCGCCTTGCCGGGGAACAGCGGCCACAGCGCCTCCGGACAGCGGGCCTCGTCCTTGAGGTGCACGTAGTCGGAGTCCGTCCAGAAGGGGTGCAGCTCCAGCGCCGGCTCCTTCGGTTTGGCCGCCTCCGCGGAGGGCTGCTCGGCCTCCGGCTCGCCCTTCTTCTTGCCGCACCCCAGCGAAAGGACCAGTCCTGCCACGAACACGATCGCGCTCAGCCGCATGTGCCAGCCTCCTGGCGGGGGACACTACTCCGGGGTTCGCGCCGCCGTCCGCAACAGTCCTGGGCCACCCGCCGGACGGAGACGACGCTCAGCCCCAGCGCAGCGAGAAGCGGTGCCCGTCCTTGGCGCTGCCGCCCAGGTGCTTCACCACCACCCCGGAGGCGCCGCTGGCCTCCAGCCCGGAGCTCAGCAGGCCTTCGGTGAAGGAGGCCGAGACGCCGACGTGCTTGAGCCACACCTCGAACTCGGCCTCGTCCAGCTCCTGGAGCCGGGTGAACGCCACCTTGTCCGGGGGGGACATCAGGGCGTGCGCCCGGAGCAGCAGCTGCCGGGGACCCAGCATCCGGGCCAGGGTGGCGGTGGCCAGCCCCCACCCGGTCTGGCGGTACTCCTCCACCAGCAGCCGCCCCAGCTGGAGCTGACCGCGCTGGGCGCTCTCCTGGGGAAACAGGTGGGCGGCGACGGACTCGATCGCCGGCTTCCACTTCGCGGTGCCGTACTGGGGAGGCAGCGGCGCGTCCAGGTCCAGCCCGGCCTGCAACAGCTCCTGCTTGAGCGCGGAGGTCATCCGCTGGCGGAGCACGCGCTCGAACAGCGTGTCCAGGACCTGCCGGTAGATCGCGCCGGGCTCAGCTCCAGGTGACGTCAAAGACCGCCTCTTCCGGTTGCTCCCAGCGGACCAGCTGCACCTTGGGGGACCTGGCGCCGGCGATCTCCAGCCCCGCCTCCACCACGCCCCGGTAGAACCCGGGCACCGACACCGGCGCGCACCACAGCTCGAACTTGCCCGGCCCCAGCTCGGTCAGCTTGCTGGTGCCGTAGCTGCTGCCGGTGCGGAAGTTGCGGGTCATCCGCTCCAGGGTCCGCTTCGGACCGACCACCCGGGCCATGGTGTAGGCGGCCTTCCCCATCAGGGTGGACTCGTACGCCTGGATGAAGCGGCGGCCCACCTGGTAGGTGGCCTCGTCCTTGCCCATCCCGGGCGCCAGGGTCTCCCCGGCGATCCACAGCGCCTGGACCCAGCTGGCCACCGGGTAGGCGACCTTCAGCTTGCCCTTCACCTCGATGCCCGCGCTCCGCAGCCGCTCGGCGCAGCGGTCATCGAGCTTGGGTCCCAGCGCGCGGATCAGCCCTTCGACAGACTGCTCGAACACGACACGTTGCTCGTTGGGGGGTGTCACGCCCCCGAAGGTATCAGAACCGGCTTTCGGGTCTACGTGACAACCCGTAGCTTGAGCACCCGGCGCACCGTCGCCACCAGGGCGTCCAGCTCGAAGGGCTTTCGCAGCAGGGCCACCGCCCCGGGGAGCAGCGCCCCGGCGGTGGCGGAGATCATGATCACCGGGATCACCCGCCAGCGGGGATCCTGGGCCACCCGCTGCAGGAAGCGGGTGCCGTCCATCTTCGGCATCTGCTCATCGAGGAGGATCAGGTCCGGCGGCGCGTCGGCGATCAGGTTCAGCGCCTCTTCGCCATCCTTCGCCTGGCTGGCCTCCAGGCCTTCCATGGTGAGGATCTCGGTGAGGACGCAGCGCATGTCCGCGTCGTCGTCCACCACCATCACCTTACGGCTCTTCGCTACTTCCACGTTGAGCACGACAACCTCCGGTTGAAGCGAGCCCAAGATGGGCCGACGCAGTCGGGGTTGCCATCTTCAATGGGGCGCCACGGGGAAGCCTGCCAGGGGGGCGACGAGCCTCGGGCGCCCGCCCAGACGCCTACTCTCCGAGGTACGCCTTGCGGATCTCCGGGCTGGCCAAAAGCGCCTTGCCCGGGCCGGCCATCACCACCTCCCCGGTTTCCAGCACGTAGCCGTAGTCCGCCAGGGACAGCGCCAGGTGCGCGTTCTGCTCCACCAGCAGGATCGAGACCCCGCGCTGGTTCACCTCGCGCAGGATGCCGAAGATCCGCTCGGTGATCTGCGGGGCCAGCCCCAGCGAAGGCTCGTCCAGCAGCAGCAAGCGGGGGCGGCTCATCAGGGCGCGGGAGATGGCCAGCATCTGCTGCTCGCCGCCGGAGAGCGTCCCCGCCATCTGCTTCTTGCGCTCCAGCAGGATCGGGAACAGCCGCAGGCAGTACTCCAGATCCTTCTTCACCTCCGCGGTGTCCCGGCGCAGGTAGGCGCCCAATTCCAGATTCTCCTCCACCGAGAGGTTGAGGAAGATCCCGCGGCCCTCCGGGGCGTGGGCCATCCCCAGCGGCACCAGCTTGTTGGCCTTCAGCGCGGTGGTGTTCTGCCCGGCGAGGGTGATCTTCCCGTCGGTGGCCCGGACCATCCCGCTCACCGCGCGCAGGGTGGAGGTCTTGCCGGCGCCGTTGGCGCCGATCAGGGCCACCACCTCCCCCTTCCCCACCGAGAGCGAGACGCCCTTGAGCGCCTTGATCGCCCCGTAGCAGACGTGCAGCCCCTCCACCTCCAGCAGCGGCTCGCGGGCGGCGCGCGCGCCCAGCACGGTCACCGGGGCGGTCATGCCGCCCCCGGGGTGCCGACGTGGGGGTGGGACTCCAGATAGGAGTCGCCCAGGTAGGCCTCGATCACCTTGCGATCCGAGCGCACCGCCGCCGGATCTCCCCGGGCGATGATCTCCCCGTGGTCCAGCACGGTGATGTTTTCGCAGATCCCCATCACCAGCTTCATGTCGTGCTCGATGACCAGGATCCCCAGCTCGAAGCGCTGCCGCAGCTCGCGGATCAGCACCATCAGATCCGCCTTCTCCCGGGTGTTCATCCCGGCGGCGGGCTCGTCCAGGAGCAGGACCTTGGGGCGGGTGCCCAGGGCGCGGGCGATCTCCAGCCGGCGCTGCTCACCGTAGGGAAGGTTGCGGGCCTCCTCGTCGCGGCGGTGGGACAGGCCCATCACCTCCAGCAGCTCCTCCGCGCGCCGGGTCAGCGACGCCTCCTCCCGCTGGAAGCCAGGGGTCAGCAACAGCGCCCGCCACCAGTCGTAGTAGTTGTTCCAGGCCTCGAAGCCCCCGGCCAGCTTGCCGGACCAGCCGCCCTTGGCGTGGAGCGCGGCCAGCCGCTCGGCGCCGAACACCGGCTTCTCATCCGCCAGACAGGCCACCTTCACGTTGTCCAGGGCGGTCAGCGCGCGGAAGAGGCGGATGTTCTGGAAGGTGCGGGCCAGGCCCAGCCGGTTGATCTGGTGCGGCTTCTTCCCGTTCACCCGCTGGCCGCCCACCCGGACCTCGCCGGAGGTGGGCAGGTAGACGCCGGTGAGCACGTTGAAGGCGGTCGTCTTGCCGGCGCCGTTGGGGCCGATCAACCCCTTGAGGTCGCCCTTGCGCAGCTCGAGGTCGAAGCCGGAGAGCGCCCGCAGACCGCCGAACTGGATGCTGACCTGGTCCGCCTTGAGCAGCACGTCGGTCATGCCACACCCTTGCGGCGGCGCGGGAACCAGCGGGGGAGCAGGTCCCACAGCTCGCGGGTGCCGAACAGGCCCTGGGGGCGGACCAGCATCAGCACCACCAGGAGCAGGCCGTAGATCGGCATCCGGATCTGGTCCACCTTCTGGGCCAGCGAGGCATCCCCGCCGGAGAGCTGGGTGAACACGGTTCGCATCGCCTCCGGGAGCAGGGTCAGCGCGATGGCGGCGATGATCGCCCCGGTGGTGGAGCCCAGCCCGCCGGCCACGATCATCACCACGATCTCCATCGAGCGGACGAAGGTGAAGGAGCCGGGGTTGATGATCGGCACGAAGTGGGCGAACAGCCCGCCGGCGATCCCGGCGAAGAAGGAGGAGATCACGAACGAGCGGACCTTGTAGGCGGTGGTGTTCACCCCCATCGCCTCGGCGGCGATCTCATCCTCGCGGATCGCCCACAGCGACCGGCCGTGGGAAGAAGACGCGATCCGCCGGGCGGTGAGCACGGTGAGGAACACCCAGAATCCGACCATGAACAGCGAGGACCGCTGGGGGATCCCGGACAGCCCCAGCGCCCGGCCGAAGGCGTCGGTGTTCTGGACGATCACCCGGATGATCTCCCCGAACCCCAGGGTGACGATCGCCAGATAGTCGCCGCGCAGCCGCAAGGAGGGCAGCCCGACGATGAAGCCGCAGGCGGCGGCGGCCAGCCCGCCCAGCAGCAGCGCCAGCACGAAGAACAGCTGGTCGCTGAAGCCGACCGGAACCCCGGACAGCCCCACGTCGTGGAAGTCGAGGGAGAAGCGCCCGGCCACGAACGCGCCCACCGCCATGAAGCCGGCGTGGCCGATCGAGAACTGCCCGGTCATCCCGTTGACGATGTTCAGCGAGACGGCGGCGATGATCGCCACCCCCACGATCGAGGAGAGGTAGACGAAGAACGGCCAGCCGCCGAACGCCCACTCCGCCAAGGAGAGCACCGCCAGGGCCAGCAGCACCGGAAGGATGCCGCGCAGCATCGGGGGGACACCCGCCCGGGCCGGGACTGCCGCCGTCTCCATCAGACCTTCTCCGCGGTGACCCGGCCGAACAGCCCTTCCGGCTTCACCAGCAGGACCACGATCAGGAACCCGAAGGCCACCGCGTCCCGCCAGGAGGAGGCGGTGTAGCCGACCACGAACTCCTCCACCAACCCCAGCAACAGCGCGCCGATCACCGCGCCGGGCACGTGCCCGATCCCGCCGATCACCGCCGCCACGAAGGCCTTCAGGCCCACGTACAGGCCCATCAGCGGCTGGATGGCGGTGTCCTTGATCGCGTACAGCAGCCCGGCGCCGGCGGCCAGCGCCGAGCCCAGCATGAAGGTCAGGGCGATGATCCGGTCGGTGGGGATCCCCATCAGGGCGGCGATCCGGTGGTCGAAGGACACCGCCCGCATCGCCCGGCCGAAGCGGGTCCGGTAGACCAGGAACTGCAGCCCCACCATCAGGCCCACCGCGATCAGCAGCGAGATCACCTGCCAGTTCCAGATCACCACCGCCCGGTCCCCGATGATGAACCACTCGGTGGGGCGGATGATCTCCGGGAAGGCGCGGGGGGCGGCGCCGGGCAGCGGCCCCACGTCCAGCTGGAAGCCGTAGGAGAGCGCGAAGGAGATGCCGATCGCGGTGATCAGCGCGGTCAGCCGCGGCTTCTCCCGCAGCGGCCGGTAGGCGAAGCGTTCGATCAGAAACCCGATCAACGCGCAGCCCAGCATCGCCGCCAGGAACACCGCGGTCACTCCCAGGAAGGAGGACTGGTTGGCCCGCCCCAGCTGCACCGCGGTGGCATAGCCCAGGTACACGCCCACCATCATCACGTCGCCGTGGGCGAAGTTGATGAGCTTGAGCACGCCGTACACCATCGTATAGCCCAGGGCGACCAGGGCGTAGATGGTGCCGGCGGCGATGCCGTTGATCAGGTGCTGGAGGAACTGTGCCAAGCGTTCGGGTTACGGCGAGACGGTGGTGACGTACTCGTACTTCCCATCCCCGACCTTGAGCACCACCGCCGGCTTCACGGCGTTGCGCTGGTCATTGAGGGTGATGGTCCCGGTGACCCCGGGGTAGTCGCGGGTCTGGGCGATGGCGTCGCGCAGCGCCTCCGGCGAGCTGTCCTTGGCCCGCTTGAGCGCCTCCACCGCCACCTTGGCCGCGTCGTAGCCCAGCGCCGCCAGGGAGTCGGGCACCCCGCCGTGGGTTGCCTTGTAGTCGGCGATGAACTTCTGCACCCGGGGAGAGGGGTCTTCGGGCGAGTAGTGGTTGGAGAAGTAGTGCCCCTCCACCGCCGAGCCGCCCAGCTCGAACAGCTTCTCGGAGTCCCAGCCGTCGCCGCCCATCAGGGGGACGGTGAGGCCCAGCTCGCGCGCCTGGCGGGCAATCACCCCCACCTCGGAGTAGTAGCCGGGCAGGTAGATCCCCTCCGGCTTCTGGTTCTTGAGCGCGGTCAGCTGGGCGCGGAAGTCGGAGTCGCCCTGCTGGTAGGACTCGTTGCCCACGATCTTCCCGCCCATCTCGGTGAACTTGCGGGCGAACACATCGGCCAGCCCCATCGAGTAGGCGCTCTTGGTGTCCCGGAGCACCGCCACCTTGTTCAGCTTCAGGTTCTCCTTGGCGAACTTGGCCATCACGAACCCCTGGAAGGGGTCGATGAAGCAGACGCGGAAGATGTAGTCGCCCTTCTCGGTCACGGTGGTGTTGGTGGAGGAGGGGGTGATCATCGGCACCTTGTTCCCCTGCGCCTTCTCCGCCATCGCCAGCGAGTTGGAGGAGGCCACGTCGCCCAGGATCAGCCGGACGTTGTCCTGGGTGATCAGCCGCAGGGCGGCGTTGCCCGCCTCCTCCGGCTTGCTCTGCGAGTCGTAGACCCGGATCGCGATCTGCTTGCCGTTCACCCCACCGGCGGCGTTGGCCTCCTTGATCGCCAGCGCGATCCCGTTCTGGGTGGAGATCCCGAAGGTGGCCTGGGAACCGGTGAGCGCGCCCACCTCGCCAATCAGGATGGTGTTGGAGTCCACCGGGGGCGCGTTGCCCACGGCGGCCGGCTGGCCAGTGGCCCCGGCATCAGAGACCGCGGGGGTGGACTTCTTTTCGCAACCGGCTGCGAAGAGCACTCCGACCGCGAGAAACGCATACGAGATCCGGCGCATTCGGCGAACTCTCCCTCGTAAAAGAGCCGAAGCTTGTATGGGGGTTGAGCAGGTGGGTCAAGGGTCGCAGGCGTCGCCCAGACCATCCCCGTCGGTGTCCTGCTGGTCGCTGTTGGCCACCTCCGGGCAGTTGTCGCACCAGCCGGTCGCCCCGTCGTCGTCGGTGTCGAAGGGGACTTCGCAGACCAGCGCGTCCCCGGGGACGTTGCACCCGTAGGTCCCGCACCCGCCATTGAACTCGTCCTCGCACAGCCCGCCAAAGAGCGGGAGGTCCGGACCGCACACCCCACAGGCATTGAAGTCGGGGCGTTCGCAGGACACCGCCTCCTCGCCCTCGCAAACCCAGGTCCCGCAGTCCCCGCAAACGTCCCGAGGCGGATGGGGCAGCGGAACGCAGCCACCGCAGCCGTTGCTGACCGCCTCGTCGGTCTCGCCGTCGCAGTCGTTGTCCAGCCCGTCGCACAGCTCCACGCTGGGAGTCCCCGCCCCCTGACAGGCACCGAAGCGGCCCTCGGAGTCGCAGCGGCGCACCCCGGCGCCACAGACCCCTACCCCCACCGAGCCGTCCGGCGCCGAGGCGCAGGGCTCCACGGCGCCCGGTTCGCACTCCGCCAGACAGCCGGGACAGCCGGCGGCCAGGGTTCCCAGCAGCACGGCGAAGAGGAGGGGCGCGCGGACCATGGCCACCGCTAGCGGATGGAACCCACCGACCGGCCGAAGGTGGAGGTGCCGGAGGCGGGAGGAAGGATCGTCTCGGTGGACTGATCGGGCGAGAACCAGACCTGCACCCGGGGCTGGGAGTTCACCATCACCCCCACCGCCACGTCCTCCGCCCCATCCCCGTCCACGTCTCCCGCCACCGCGAAGCTGTGCTGGGTAGCAGACTGGAAGCCCTCCCGGACCGGGCCCTGCAACCCGGCGCCGCTTCCGGGATGGAACGCGAAGTCGGAGCTGCCGAAGAACAGCAGATCGGCGAAACCGTCTCCGTCCAGGTAGCCGCCGGCCGCCCCGTGGACGGTCCCCGGAGTGGCGCTGCGCACTGGAGCGTTGACGGTGCCGTTCCCGAAGGCCACGTGGATGGTCCCGCCCGAGGCGTGAATCAAGGCGTCCGGGTAGCCATCGCCATTGAGGTCTCCCGCCCCGGCCACTCCCACCCCGAAGTCGGAATCGGTGGGGTCGGTCCAGGTGATGCCGGCCCCAATCAGCCCTTCGAGCGCGCGTCCGAAGAAGACGTAGACCTCACCCCTCCCTGCCGCGCTGCTGACGATCACCTCGGAGAAGCCATCCTGGTTCAGGTCCAGCGCGGTCATCGCCTTGCCAAACACGCCGTCGGTGGAAGGGACGAGGGTGAAGGCGGGGGCCGGCTCCAGTCCGTCCGGCCCTCCCGGATAGACGAAGACCCGGGTGTCGAGGCCGTCCAGCCTGGAGACCAGGGCATCGGCATAGCCGTCGCCGTTGAAGTCTCCGCCCGCCGCCACCGAGCCGGGGAACCCCGCGCCCTGCGCAGGCAGCGCCACCGGGGTCAGAGCTCCGTCCCCCAACAGGAGATAGGCGGTGGTCCCCACCGCGCCGGCCACCACCACGTCCCCGTAGCCGTCCGCGTTCACGTCTCCTGCGTGGGCCACCGAGGTGCCCAGGCCGGCGGAAGGGCTCAAGGCGGAGACGCTGGCCTCGTCTGCCAGAAAGTCGCTGCCGTCGCGTCGAAAGACGATGAGTCCACCCGCCCCCAGGTGTGCGCTGGGATCTCCCACCACCACCTCCGCCCGGCCATCCCCGGTCATGTCGCCCGGAAAGGGCCCCGACGGGTCGCCCGCCTGGAAGTAGCGCGGTGGGGTCCACCGGCCACAGGCCTGCAGCCCGTTCGTCTTGCAGGCCCGGACCCGGTAGACGTAGCGACCCACGTAGGGAAGACCGTCCACCCCCGGAATCGGCAGCTCGAACTGGGTGGCCACGACGCCTGACCCCACGTCGTTGAACGCGCAGTCGCTCAGCGCTCCAGTGGGACAGAGGGAGGCCTGCACCTGGTAGACCGCGTCCGGCAGTTCCTGCCACGCGATGACCGGCCGCCGGTGTTGCGCCGGCGGAAGGTGTCGCGAACCCAGCGGCTGCGCGTTGGCCGTCGAGTGCAGGGTGACCGAGAGGGACTCATCCACGCAGATCTGCTCCGCGATGCAGTCGCGGAGTTCCTGATCGAAATTGCAGCCGGTCAGGCAGAGGAGCAGCAGCGGAACCAGGCGGGAGCTTCTCACGGCAGCACCCCCTGCAGTCCGACCATGCCCCCGCCGGCGGGATCGATCCCCACCAGCACCTGGGGGGTGGAGGGCTGGGAGAGCAACATCCACAGCCCGGTGCCGATCGCCGCCACTCCCACCCCGGTCAGGGTCAGCCCCCACAGCTGCGCCTGGCCTCCCCGTTCGGCGCTGCCCTCCACGGTGGCCAGGGAGACCGGTTCGGTCGAAAGGCGCCAGGCGGAGACCGCGTTGAACTCCTGGGAGGTGCGGTAGAGGAGAAAGCCGCCCACCCCGGCGGAGACCACCCCCGCGGACACCGGCGCCCACCACAGCCCCTTCCAATGCCCAGGCTGCGCGGCAGGCGCAGGACCAGGCGGGGTGACCGAGGCCTGGGGCGCCGGCGCGGCACCGGCCGGACGCCGCAGCCCCGTCAGCACCTGCGGCCCCATCTGGCGGGCGGCGGCGGTGAGCTCATCGAGCACCTCCTCTTCGCCGCGCAACTTCCGGGAGTGGGCGGCCAGGACCTGCCCGTCCTTGGCGGAGATGATCGAGAGGTTGACCTGATAGGCGGCGCCCAGCTTGCCGATGCTGCCGGTGATCATCGCGTCCACGCCCAGGGCCCCGGCCAGCTCGGCCATGCAGGACTCGTCGCTGCAGCCGACCAGCTGCTTCTGCCGCTCCAGGCCGACCAGCGCGGAGATCTGCTGCTGGGTGATCACCCCCAGCCCCTGCAGCACCAGCTGCTGGGCGAAGTGTTCGGAGTAGAAGCGGACCACCTCCTCCGGCAGCTGCACCGCCTGGAACCCGGGGGCGGCCAGCTTCACCGGTGGGGGAGTGGGAGCCGCGGTCAGCAACGCGAGGGTCGTCAACGCCAGGAGCGGAGTCACCCCGGGAATCTACGTCAGAACCCCGCCGGCTCCGAGGGCGCTACTTGGAGACCGCCGCCCGCTCGCGGGTGTGGTCCAACGAGACGTCCCGGGATTGGCCCGGACTCTCCCACCCGGTGACCGTGCGCAGACGCTCCGGGAAGTGGGTGAGCAGCTCCCGTCCCAGCACCTCTGGCCGGCGCGCCACCACCGCCCGCTCCAGGGCGATGGCCATCTCCGCCGCGGAGGAGAAGCGCTGGGAGGGGTTCTTGGCCAGGGCCCGCTCCACCACCGGCCGCAGCGCGGTGGGGATCGCCGCCGGCAGGGCCAGCGCGTCGTTGACGATCGCCTCCATGGTCTTCACGTCGTCCTCGCGGCGGAAGGGATTGTGACCGGTCAGCGCCTCCACCAGGATCAGCCCCATCGCGAACAGGTCGGTCCGGTGATCCAGGGGATCATCCACCGCCTGTTCCGGGGCCATGTACTGCGGCTTGCCCTTCACCAGCCCGGACTGGGTGACGGTCTGGCGGACGCGAGACCTGGCCACCCCGAAGTCCATCACCTTCACCCGGCCGTCGTAGCCGATCATCACGTTGCTGGGGGACAGGTCGCGGTGGACCAGCTCCAGCGACGAACCATCCTCAGCCCGGGCCTGGTGGGCGGCGTGCAGTCCGGTCAGCGCCTGGACCAGGATTCCCACCGCGGTGGCCGGCTCCAGCGGCCCCACCCGCTCCAGCAGATCGAACAGGTCCACTCCCCGGACCAGCTCCATGGCGATGAAGTAGGAGCCGCCGGTCTGACCGAAGTCGTGGACCATCACCAGATTCGGATGGGACAGCCGCATCCCGATCCGGGCCTCGTCCAGGAACTGTTCGATCATCACCGGGTCGGCGCACAGGTGGGGGAGGATCCGCTTCAACGCCACCAGCCGCCCCACCCCCTCCGGACCCAGGGTGCGGGCCACCATCACCTGGGCCATCCCGCCCGCAGCCAGCGGAGCCACCAGCTCGTAGCGGCCGATGCGGGCCCGGGGCAGGAAGTGCAGCGCGTCGTTGAGCTCGTCCAGCCGCTCCAGCGGGCTGCGGCCTTCGGCCAGGGCCATGAACCCCAGCAGCGAGGAGTCCAGCTGCTCGGCCATCGCATCCACCAGCGCCAGCACCTTGGCGTCCTGCAGCGCGCCGGGGATCCACAACCCGAACGCGCCCACCCGGGTCTTCCCCAGGGTCAGCGGACGCACATAGACGTTGCCTCCGCGGAAGGGGACCGCGCCCTCCGACGCCGCCAGCGCCTCGAAGTCGGCGGGGAAGTTCGTGGTGGCGCGGCAGATCACCGGTCCCCGGCTGCCGTGCAGCTGGACGAAGCCCCCCCGGGAGGGGACCAGCCGGACCGCCTGCCCCAGAAAGACATCCAGCGCGGCAGCCAGTCCCAGCTGCTGCTCCAGACAGTCCTCCAGGATGTCGTCCACCAGCCGGGTCACCCGGACCAGGGCCCGGAGGAACTGCACCTCGTCCTGCAGGTTGTCGAAGTCCACTGCCGGAGAGGATGTCCCGGTCAGGCCGCCGGAGACAACCGGGCCCCCAACGAAGAAGGCGACCTCCCAGACGCGATGGTCCGGAAGGTCGCCCCTACTTCAAGGCGGAGGGTGGCGGACTACTTGGCCAGGGTGCCCGACGAGGTCCGGCGCTGGGCGGCAGGCAGCGACTGCAGCGAGGGTTCGGCCTTCAGCTGCGGTTCCACCTTGGCCAGGTCACCGGCCAGGGTGATGGTCAGCTGGTCCGGCTTGAGCACCCGGCGCGCGGCGGCGTTCACCTCTTCCACCGTCAGCGCCTTGAGGCGGGAGACGAAGGTCCGGTACTCGTCCAGCGGCAGGTCGTAGAGGAAGATCTCGGAGATCGCCCCCGCCGCGCGGTCGCTGGTCTCCAGATCCCGCACCAGGTCCGCGGCCAGCAGCGCCTTGCCCTTCTCCAGCTCCTGGGGGGTCAGTGCCTGCTCCACCACCCCGCGGACCTCCAGCAGCGCCTCGCGCAGCGCCGGGCCGGTGACCTCGGTCTTCACGTTGGTGCTGACCAGGAACGGCCCCGGCCCCACCCCGTAGGAGAAGTAGCTGCCGGCCCCATAGGAGTACCCGTTCTTCTCGCGCAGGTTGGCGTTGAGCCGCGAGGTGAAGGACCCGCCCAGCAGGGTGTTGAGCACCTCCAGCGACAGGTAGTCGGGAGAGCTGCGCGGGACCGCCGGGTGCCCCATCCGCAGCACCGTCTGCGGCTTGCCCGGGAAGTCCACCACCACCAGGCGCGGGGCCTCAGTGGGGACGGCGGCGGCGGCCGACGCCGCGGGGACGCTGCGGGCCTTCCACTTGCCAAAGGTCCGCTCCAGCTCGGCCAGCACCTCGGCAGAGGACGCGCCGCCCACCGCCACAAGCGCCGCCTGCTGCGGGGAGAAGGTCTGGAAGAAGGCCTTCACCTGGGCCAGGGTCATCGCCTTCACCGACTCCGGGGTGCCGCTGCCGGGGCGCCCCAGCGGGTGGTTGCCGTACACCGCGGCGCGGAAGGCCAGCTCGGCGCCGACCTCCGGACGGGCGCGGGCGGCGATCAGCTCCGCGGTACGCTGGGCCTGGAGCTTCTTCCAGTCCGCGGCGGCGAAGTTGGGACGCAGCGCCACCTGGGCCAGCAGGCCGGTCATCGCCGGCAGCTGGGTCTTCAGCGCCGAGACGGACATCATGGTGAAGTCCTGGCCCGCCCCCACCGCCAGGGTGGCGCCGATGGCGTCCGCCGCGGCGGCCATCTGGGCCTGGGTCTTCCCCCCCGAGCCCGCTTCCAACATCTCCGCGGTCATCGAGGCCAGCCCGGGCAGCTTCACCGGATCGGAGGAGGCGCCGCGCTTCACCACCAGCCGCACCGCCTGCAGGGTGCTCTCCGGGCGCTCCACCAGGTAGACCTTCAGCCCGTTGGAGAGGGTCTTCACCTGCGGCACCGGCGCGTCGAAGGCGGACAGCTCCGGGACCACCGGCTGCTGGGAGAGGATCTCCTCCCCGGGCAGCCGGCGCTCACGCTCCGGCGGCTTCTGCGGGGTGCTGGCGTCATTCTCCAGCGGGCCCGCGTCCGGCGGACGCATCTTCTCCGGGCCGTTGCCCTCCGCCTGATTCCCATCGGTGTGCGCGCACCCGGCGAAGGCGGTGAACACGCACAGCACGAACCCTGCTCCCCACTTGGCTGCGGTGCTCATCTAGTTGCCCTCCCCGGCGGCGGCCGCCGGAACCACTTCAATCACCACCCGACCGGAGGTCAGGTACTGCACCGCGGCGGCCCTGGCCGTCTGGGGGGTGACCTTGGCGTAGCGCGCCAGATCCTTGTCCAGCGCGGTGGGGTCTCCGTACAGCCGCTGCATGGCGTTGAGCAGATCCGCCCGGCCCAGCAGGGACTCCAGATTCCGGGCGGTGCCGGTGGTGATCAGCAGCCGCGCCGAGTCCACCTCCGCCTGGGTGGGGCCCTCGGCCTTCAGCTGCGCCACCACCGCGTCCGCCGCCTTCACCAGCTGCTCGGGGGTGGAGCCGGGGGTGCCGGTGACCTCGATGTGGAAGACGCTCTGCAGGGACATGCTCTCCTGGTACGCGCTGACCTCCGAGGCCAACTGCTGCTCGTGGACCAGCTTCTGGTAGAGGCGGCTGGCCTTCCCGTTGGCCAGCACCTGGGAGAGCACGTCGAAGTCGGCGTCCCCCTCCTTGGTCAGCGGCGGGGTGGGCCAGGAGAGGGTCACCTTGGGCAGCTCCACCTGATCGGTGAGGCGCACCCGCTTCTCCGCCTCCAGCTTCACCGGCGGATAGCTGGGGTGGAGGGGCTTGGGCTGCTTGGGGAGGAAGTCGAAGTACTTGCGCACCAGCGCCGCGGCCACTCGGGGATCCACGTCCCCCACGATGGAGAGGATGGCGTTGGAGGGCGCGTACCACTTGTTGAAGAAGTTGATCACGTCCTCCAGCTGCGCTGCCTCCAGGTCCTGGGAGGAGCCGATCACCGGCCAGCTGTAGGCGTGGCCCTGGGGAAACAGGTTTTCGTAGATCGCCAGCTCACCCATCCCGTAGGGGCGGTTCTCGTAGCTCTGGCGGCGTTCGTTGAGGACGATCAGCCGCTGGGCCTGCAGCTTCTCCGCGGTCATCTCCCGGGAGAGGGTGGCCATCCGGTCCGACTCCATCCACAGGAACATCTCCAAGAGATTCGAGGGGCCGGTCTCGTAGTAGCGGGTGATGTCGTTGCTGGTGCTGGCGTTGTTCCGCCCGCCGTACTGCTCCATCAGGGTGTCGAAGCCCGGGTAGGGCACGTAGCGCGCGCCCATGAACATCAGGTGCTCGAAGAGGTGGGCAAAGCCGGTGCGGCCCTTCTCCTCGTCGCGGCTGCCCACGTCGTAGAGGATGTCCACCACCACCCCCGGGACCTTGTGGTCCGGGGAGATGATCACGGTGAGTCCGTTATCGAGGCGGAAGCTCTGGGCCTCCACCGACATGGCGGGCACGGGCGCCGGGGTGGCGGCGAGCAACAACGCTAGGAGCATGAGCGTGTTTCCGAAGGAAGGAGAGGCGTGGGTCTGTAGGCGACGGTGGGAGGCGCGTCAACGCATCAGCGCCGGAGTCATTCCCGGGCGGACGTTGAACGTTCAGGCCGGACGCGCCCGCTGCGCCGCCCAGGCGATCCCCTGGGCGTTGAGCTCCAGGTCCATCGCCAGCACCTCCTGGACCTCCTGGGAGTCCGGGAGGCCGCGCTCACGCAGCCGCTGGGCGAAGTGCCGATCCAGCGCGTCGCGGCACAGCCGATCCAGCTCTGGCCCGGTGAGTCCGGAGTCGCGGGCGGTGGCGAACACCTGGGCGGAGAAGACCAGCTCCGACTCCAGCTGCCCGGTGATTCCGACGACGTCGGCGGACTCGCCAAAGTGGGTGAGGAACACCCGCTGGGGACGGCGGGCGGCGATCTGTCGCACCGCGGCCAGCGCCTCGTCGGGCAGATAGTCGGTGGGGCTGGTGGTGGGGAAGGCGAACAGTCCGCTCCCCTGCAGCGCCGGATAGACCAGGCCAAAGGCGTCCCCGGTGAAGATCCCGTCGCTGCCTGAATCGTGGAGGCAGAGGTGGTGGTTGGCGTGGCCCCGGGTGTGGAAGAAGAACAGCTCCCGGGACCCGAACCGGAGCGTCTCCCCGTCCTCCATCACCCGGACCCGCTCGGCGGGGATGGGGGCGATCTCTCCGTACAGCTCCCCGAAGCGCTGGGCGCCGTAGACGGCGCGGGCGCTGGCCACCAGCCGGGAGGGATCGATCAGGTGGCGGGCCGCGCGGGGATGGGCCAGCAGCCTGGCCCGGGGACAGGCCTGGAGCAGGGCGGAGGAGCCGGCCGCGTGGTCCAGGTGGGCGTGGGTGACGATCGCGTAGTCCACCTGTTCGGGGGACAGGCCGGCCTGCTTCAATGCCTGCAGCAGCAGCGGCACCGCGTGGCCGGTGTTGTTCTCCACGAAGGCCGCGCGGTCCCCTTCCACGATCAGGAACGCGGCCGCGACCTGCGGACGCCCGAGGTAGTGGGTGTCGATGGTGATCACGGAGTGGGACATCCCTTCTCCCTAGCGCAAAACAAGGTGGCCGGATTCTGGAAGGGGCGGCGTCTGTGTTGGCAGTCACCCTTTTCCGCGGAGCCGAACCGATGAAGCCCCTCCTCCTGATCCCCGTCCTCGCCGCCCTGGTCACCGGCTGTGCCGAGCCCGGGTCCACCTACGAAGGACCGCTGGAGGTCCGCGCCTCCTACCCGGACCGGGAGCGGGTCCTGGACCAGGAGGGGACCCTGTGGCTCCTCCAGGCCGACGAGCGCTTCGAGACGATGGGCAACCCGGACCTGTGCGACTTCTATCTGCGCCGGGTGGACGGCCGGCTGAGAATCGAGGAGCTCACCACCTGCCGGTTGGGCCCGAACCTCGCCCCCCGGGAGGGGACCTTCGTGGCGGCGATCACCGAGTCGCAGCTCACCGAGGTGGACGAGCACCTGGAGATCACCATGCGGGGCACCATCCACCAGGGGACCCCGGCCTCGGCGTCGGAGGGCACCTTCGAGTACGCCTTCTCCGGGATCCGGCTTCCGGACGCCGAGTAGGGTCCGCCTCAGGACACCGGCAGCTCCACGAAGAAGGTGGCGCCCTGCCCCGCTTGCCCCGCCGACTCCGCCCAGATCCGTCCCCCGTGGCTGTGCACCAGCTCCTGGGAGATCGACAACCCCAGCCCCATTCCTCCGAACGCGCCTCCGTGGCCCTGGGTGTAGGGCCTGAAGATCGTCCTCAGCTTGTCGGGGGAGATTCCCAGTCCCTCGTCCCGGACCGACAGCAGCGCCTTCTCCTCCCGGCGGACCACGGTGATCTCCACCTCTCCGCCCATCGGGGAATAGCGGATGCTGTTGGAGACGAGGTTGGTCAGCACCTGGTCGAGGCGATCGCGGTCGGCGGTGATGAACAGGGAGGATTCCCCGGAGAGCAGGTGCCGGTGGTTGCCGTTGCCGGATTGCATCCGCCCGACCACCTCCCTGGCCAGCTCGACCAGGTCAAAGCGGGCCGGGTGCAGCAACACCGTGCCGGACCGCAGCCGGGACACGTCGAACAGCTCATCCACCATCCGGACCAGGCGGTCGATCTGCCCGGAGACCAACTGCAGCTGCTTGACCAGTCGCTGGTCGGAGTTGGCCGCTTGCTGGGTCGCCAGCTGGGTCTGGATGCGGGCGGCGTTGAGGGGGGTGCGCAGCTCGTGGGCCGCCACCGCGCAGGCATCCTGCGCCACCCGGGCTGCCTGCGACCGGACCTCCTCGTGCTGCCCGTGCGCCTGCCGATACATGTCCAGGAACACCGAGGCCTTCACCCGGATCACCTCCGGATCGACCGGCTTCATCAGGTAGTCCACCGCGCCCTGCCCATAGCCCTGGGAGACGTAGGACTCCTCGCGGTGGATGGCGGTGACGAAGATGATCGGCACATGGGCACTGCGCCCGCGCTGCTTGATCAGCGCCGCGGTCTCCAGGCCATCCATCCCCGGCATCTGCACATCCAGGAAGATCAGCGCGAAGTCCTCGTCCAGCACCCGGCGCAGCGCCTCCTCGCCCGAGCTGGCCTTCACCACCCGGGCCCCCAGGGGCTCCAAGGTGGCCTCCATCGCGAACTGGTTCTGGGGAAGGTCGTCGACGACCAGGATCGCCGGAACGTCCGCCGTGGATGACCAAGAGGTGGAAGCGGTCTGCATGGGCTGGCTCTCCCCCTGGTCGCATAACGGCAGCGCCGGAGATTTCACGGCCCTCCAGCAGGAACGGCGGCCCAGCGCCCGGGGCGAAAGGGCGCCCTCAGCCTCCCTGGTAGGCACGCTCCAGCGCGGCGATGTCGATCTTTTCCATCTTCAGCATCGCCTGCACCACCCGCCCCGCCTTGGCCGGATCCTTGTCTCCCATCAGGCGCATCAGCGCGGTGGGGATGATCTGCCAGGAGACGCCAAACCGATCCTCCAGCCAACCGCACTGCTTGTGCCTTCCCCCTGCGGCCAGCTGTTCCCACAGGGTGTCCACCTCGGCCTGGGTCTCACAGCTGACGAACAGGGAGATCCCCTCGGAGAACTTGAAGTGCGGCCCGCCGTTGAAGGCCATGTAGGGCTGCCCCTCCAGCTCGAAGTTCACCGACATCGCCTTGCCGTCGGGGCCGCGACCGATGGCGCCCAGCTTCGAGTTCTTGAAGACCGAGGTGTAGAGCTTCGCGGCCTCCTCCGCCTGGTCGTTGAACATCAAGAAGGGGGTGATCTTCTGCATCGGTGGCTCCTGGGCCCTGTTCGCTTCGAGAGGGTCGTCACTCTGCGACGAACCGCGGCCACCAGGATCGACATTCGCACCGCTGCACCCGAGGTGGGGACCCGTCGGGACCTGGGATATGGAGAACGGGTGATCCGCCCCGCGCGCCGCATCGAGAACGTCCGCTACGCCATCCGCAACGTCGTCGCCGAGGCCAGGCGGCTGGAGGGGCTGGGCAAGGAGATCACCTACTGCAACATCGGCGACCCGCTGAAGTTCGACTTCCGCACCCCACCGCACCTGGTGGAGGCGGTGTCCCGGGCGATGCGAGACGGCGACAATGGCTACGCCCCCTCGGCCGGCACGGTGGAGGCGCGCCGAGCCATCGCCTCGGACGAGCAGCGGCGTGGCCTGTTGAGCGTCACCCCCGAGGATGTGGTGGTCACCGCGGGAGCCTCGGAGGCGATCGAGCTGGTCCTCACCGCGCTGCTGGAGCCCGGGGAGAGCGTGCTGCTGCCCGCCCCCGGCTATCCCCTCTACAACGCGGTGGCGGCGAAGCTGGGGGTGGAGGTGGAGACCTACTACCCCGACGAGCTGCAGGGCTGGTCGGTGGATCCGGAGGAGATCGCCTCGAGGATCACGCCGAAGACCCGGGCGATCGTGCTCTGCAATCCGAACAACCCCACCGGCGCGGTGTATCCGAAGGAGGCGCTGGAGGGGGTGCTGGAGGCTGCGCGGCGACACAACCTGCTGGTGCTCTCGGATGAGATCTACGCGCGGCTGACCTTCGATCAGCCCCACCTGGCCACCGCCTCGCTGGCCAAGGACGTGGCGATCATCACCTTCGGCGGCCTGTCCAAGACCTACCTGGCCTGCGGGTGGCGGGTGGGCTGGATGAGCTTCGCCAACTCCCACCTGATGCCGGAGCTGAAGGCGGCGGTGCTGAAGCTGTGCGACGCCCGCCTCTCCAGCCCCGGCCCGGCGCAGGCGGCCATCGCTCCGGCGCTGGAGGGCAACCAGGACCACCTGCCGGAGATGATGACCCGGCTGCGCGCCCGCCGGGAGGTGCTCACCACCCGGGTGCGGGGGATCCCCGGACTCTCGCTGGTGTCGCCCGGCGCAGCCTTCTACGCGATGGCCCGGGTCACCCACCCGGAGGTCTCGAACGACGAGCAGTTCGTGCTGGAGCTGCTGCGCGAGACCGGGGTGCTGTTCGTGCACGGGTCCGGCTTCGGTCAGAGGCCCGGGACCCACCACTTCCGGGTGGTGTTCCTTCCCCCGGCGGAGGTGCTGGAGCGCGCCTTCGACAAGGTGGAGGGGTTCATGCGCAGCCGGTATCCGGTCCGGTAGCGCCGCGAAGAGGAGGTAGCCCTTTATCGACCGGCCGCGTCAGGGCACCTCGACCGCGCCCACCGTGCAGGGATTGCCGCGGGGCTGGCCGCGTTGATCGGTCGGGGGACAGTCGGTGCCCAGTGCGCGCGCCGGGCTGGTAGGCGAAGGCAGCAGGGTCTGGGTGGGGCCTCCGTGGTCACCCAGCTCTCCCAGGACGGGGTCGGCGATCAAGGGCGAGTCGGAGCAGAGCGAGTCTCCCGGCCACTGCAGGTTGTTGCTTCCTCCGCCGTGCTCCTCGTTGCACTCCCCCACCCACATCGCGCTGTTCCCGGAGATGAGGGTGTTGTGGAGGGTGAGCCCGGAACCGAAGATCGCGCCGGCGATCTGGTCCTGCGCGGTGGAGCGGTTGTTGGCGAGGGTGACGTTCCTCAAGGTCCCCGAGCGCAGATCGGAGAGCCAGATCCCTCCCCCGTTGCTGCCAAGGGCGGTGTTCTCCGCGAGGGTCACGTTGGTCAGCTCCACGTCCGAGGTGTGGAGCCAGATCCCGCCGTTGTAGAAGGCCTGGTTGCGGGAGATGGTGCTGGCGGTGATCTGCAGCACCAGCCCCTGCAGGTACATCCCGCCGGCGTTGCCGGAGCCGGTGGGGGTGACCCGGTTGGCGTCCACCGTGCTGCGCTCCATGCTGAAGGTCCCGTTGTTGTGGTTGGAGACCCGAAACCAGCCCCCGCCGATCGCGCCGGCGGTGTTCTCCCGGAGGGTCACTCCGCAGGCCGAGCTGAGCTCGTTCGCCCCGTCCTGGTAGATGGCGCCGCCGCAACCCCCGTTGCCCGGGTTGCCGCCGGTGCCGGTGGCGGCGTTGCCCACGAAGGTGGAGTTGATCACCGTCAGGTCCCCGTTGAGGCTGCCGATCGCGCCGCCGTTGCTGGCGCTGTTGCCCACGAACGAGCTGCCCGCCACCACGATGTCCCCGCCGCCGAAGCCGTAGATCGCTCCACCCGCCACGTCCTGGCCGGTGGCCGGGCCGCGGTTGTCGAGGAAGGTGCAGTCGATCACCGTCAGGCTGCCTCCGTCACGGTAGATCGCGCCTCCTCCCTGCGCGGTGTCCTCTCCCCCGGCGGGGCCAAGCCCGTCCCGGAAGGTCAGCCGCTGCACCGTCAGCCGGGGCGTGGTCTGGTCGTAGCCGGAGTCCAGGTAGAGGATCCGGGTGCGCTTGCCGCCGCTGAGGGTGATCCGCCCCTCTCCATCCAGGACGGTGGTCCGGGTGAAGACGATCGGCGAGGCGACCTCGATGGTGACCGGCGCGCTGCCGCAGTTGAAGGTGATGGTGCCCCCTGCACCGGCGGCAGTGGCCAGCGCGGCGGCGGTACAGCTGGCGGCGGTCCCGTCCCCCACCACCGAGGTGGGGGAGCCGATGTCCGCCAGCGCGGGGGCAGTGCAGATCGCGCTGGGGGCGCAGTCGGTGCCGCCGTCACAGGGGTTCGAGGGGGGACAGCCCAGCAGCACCAGGCCCAGCAGGGAGAGGACGGCGAGGGGGCGCATCAGGCTCCAAGGGGCAAGGAGGAACCGGCGCAGGATAGCGCGCCGGCGCGTAGAGTCCGCCTCCATGGACGGCAAGCTGACCCGCGAGGAGCGCCAGGACCTGATCGCCCGGCTCCAGTTCTATTTCCAGAAGGAGCGGGACGAGGAGCTGGGCGACCTGGCGGCGGCCCTGCTGGTGGACTTCCTGGAGCGCGAGGTGGGGCCCTACTTCCACAACCAGGGGGTGCGCGCCGCCAAGGCAGAGCTGACCCGCGTATTCGACGCGGTGGGGGATGCACTGGACGTGCTGGAGCGCCGCCCCAAGAAGCGCTGAGGGGCCGCCACCGGACAGGCGGCCGTCTGGCAGTGGTGCGCAGGGCGCGGGACTGATACTTCGCGCCCCATGAGCCGCATCTACCGAACCCTCCCGGACCGGGGCACCGCCCTCGGAATCGCCTTCAGCGGTGGCCTGGATACCCGCTGCGCCGTCGCCTGGCTGGCCGAACAGGGGATGAAGGTCCACGCGTACACCGCGGACCTGGCTCAGCCGGACGAGAAGAACCCCGCGGACATCCCGCCGATCGCGATGGAGCACGGGGCGGTGGCCGCCAAGCTGATCGACTGCCGCGAGCAGCTGGTGCGCGAGGGGATGGTCGCCATCCAGTGCGGCGCCTTCCACCTCTCGGTCGGGGGCCGCAAGTACTTCAACACCACCCCGCTGGGCCGGGCGGTGACCACCACCGCCATCGTGCAGGCGATGCGCGAGGACGACGTCCACGTCTTCGGCGACGGCAGCACCCACAAGGGCAACGACATCCAGCGCTTCTACCGCTACGGGCTGTTGGTCAACCCGCGGCTGAAGATCTACAAGCCCTGGCTGGACTCGGCCTTCGTCTCCGCCTTCGGTGGACGCAAGGAGATGAGCGAGTACCTGAACAAGATCGGCAAGCCCTACCGGATGGGCGTGGAGAAGGCCTACTCCACCGACGCCAACGTGCTGGGCGCCACCCACGAGGCCAAGGATCTGGAGCGCCTGGACAAGGGGATCCGGATCGTGGACCCGATCATGGGCGTGGCCTTCTGGAAGCAGGAGGTGGGAATCGCTCCGGAGGAGGTCACCATCGGCTTCGAGCAGGGGCTGCCGGCCACGGTGAACGGCCAGCGCTTCTCATCGCTGTTCGAGCTGTTCCTGGAGTGCAACCGGATCGGCGGCCGCCACGGGCTGGGGATGAGCGACCAGATCGAGAACCGGGTGATCGACGCCAAGAGCCGCGGGATCTACGAGGCGCCGGGGATGGCGCTCTTGCACCTGGTCTACGAGCGGCTGCTCTCGGCGATCCACAACGAGAACACCCTGGACGAGTACTTCACCCTCGGCCGCCGCCTGGGCCGGCTGCTGTACGAGGGCAAGTGGTTCGACCCGGAGGCGCTGCTGTTGCGCGAGGGCCTGACCCGCTGGGTGGCGCCGTCGGTCACCGGCGCGGTCACCGTGGAGCTTCGCCGCGGGGACGACTACACCCTGGTGGCCACCGACGCCGAGCACATGGGCTACGGCCCGGACAAGCTGTCGATGGAGAAGGTGGCCGAGCCGGCGTTCACCCCCGAGGATCGGATCGGCGCCCTGGAGCTGCAGAACCTCTCGGTGGCCGACAACCGCGACCTGCTGCTGCACCACCTCTCCAGCACCCGCCGCCTCACCGGCGGAGGGCAGATGCCGGCGCTGTCCGCGCTGCTGGGCGAAGAGAAGAAGAAGCCGTAGTCCAGGAGCCTCGATGCGACTGCTGATCCTGCTTCCACTGGTGCTGGCAGTCGGCTGCAAGAACACCCCGCGGCCAGAGGGGGATCCGGTCCAGACCGGCGCGCCCAACGTCCCCGAGTTCAGCCCGGCCTTCCCGGAGCAGACCCGGGCCCCGGAGGTGCTGTCCGCCACCCGGCTGCAGGTGACCGAGGTGGCCTCCGGGTTCAACAAGCCCTGGGCGATCGCCTTTCTGCCCGACGGGCGGATGCTGGTGACCGAGAAGCCCACCGGGAACCTGTTCCTGGTCACCCCGGAGGGTCAGCGCTCGGCGCCGGTGCAGGGGCTGCCGGCGGTGGACGGGCGGGGTCAGGGCGGGCTGATGGATGTGGAGCTGGGCCCGGACTTCGCGCAGAGCGGGCTGATCTACTGGAGCTACTACGAGCCGCGCTCGGGCGGGAACGGCCTGGCGGTGGCCCGGGGCAGGCTGGTGGAGGGAACTCCCTCGCGGGTGGACGCGCTGGAGGTGATCTTCCGGATGCAGCCCACCCTGGACTCCACCGCCCACGCCGGCGGGCGGTTGGTGTTCGCCACCGATGGGAAGCTGTTCGTGACCCTGGGGGATCGCTCGGTCCAGGCGGGCCGCGTCCAGGCCCAGTCGCCGGACAGCCACTTCGGCAAGGTGGTCCGGATCAACCCGGATGGCTCGGTGCCCTCGGACAACCCCCTGGTGGGGACCGCGGGGGCGCGGCCGGAGATCTGGAGCCTGGGCCACCGGAACATCCTCTCCGCGGATCTGGATCCGCAGGGGCGGCTGTGGATCGTGGAGATGGGCCCCCAGGGGGGCGATGAGCTGAACCTGGTCCAGCGCGGCAAGGACTACGGCTGGCCCACCATCGGCTACGGAGAGGAGTACGGCGGGGCGCCGGCCCACGACGCCACCCAGGCGCCGGGGATGGAGCAGCCGGTCTATTACTGGGACCCGGTGATCGCCCCCAGCGGGCTGACCGTCTATTCGGGAGACCTGTTCCCGGAGTGGAAGGGGAACTTCTTCATCGGCGGGCTGGCGGCGGGAGCGCTGGTGCGGCTGGTGCTGGACCAGGACAAGGTGATCGCCGAGGAGTGGCTGCTGCGCGATCGCGGCGAGCGGATCCGCGAGGTGGTCCAGGGTCCGGAGGGCGCGCTCTACCTGCTCACCGACTCCGCGGACGGGAAGCTGCTCCGGCTGACCCCGGAGACCGGCAAGGGACCGCTGGCGCCCTGAGCGGGTTCGACGCGTGTCCGGTGCGGACTCCGCCGATGGAGGCGGCGCCGCGCCATCGCCGACGGGGTGGACACTCCGGCGGTGGAGACCTTTCGACGGAGCGCGGTGAACGCCGGGCTCTCCCCGGAGGACGTGTACACAAGGGTCCGCCTCGGCGCCGATCTGCGCTAGAGCACCCGCCGAGGGAGGACGGGATGCCCAGGACCTGGCGCGAGGGTTTCGACTTCTACATGGTGGAGTTCGAGGACGGGCCCGCCTCGATCATGGTGGACATGGCGGCGGCGCTCCACGTTCCGGTGCCCTCCCACCCTGACCTGCTGATCGTGCGGATGCGGATGCAGCGGCCGCAGGAGAGCGGGCTGCGCTCGGCGGAGGAGGCCCAACGGTTGTTCGGGGTGGAGGACGCGGTGATCGCCGCGCTGCGGCTCCGGGACGGGCTCTTCGTGGGAAGGGTGGTCCGCGCGGGAAGCTCGGACCTGTTCTTCTACCTGCCGTCGGGGGTCACCCGGGAGAGCGTTGAACCGCAGCTGCGTGTGGCCTGCCAGGAGTACCCGCCCTCCCTCTCGCTGGCGAGCGATCCGGAGTGGACGTCGTACTTCGAGATCCTCTTTCCGGACCGCCGGGATCAACAGCGGATGGTCAACCGGCGGCTGTGCGAACGGCTCCAGGAACAGGGGGATCGTCCCGGGCTCCGGCGCCCAGTGGATCACCGGGCGCTGTTCCCCGGAGAGATCAGCGCCGGCGCCGCCGTGGAGTCGCTGCGAGCCGAAGGCTTCCAGGTGGACGACCCGAGTCCGCCCCCACCCCAAAGCGGCCACCAGATGTGGGCGCTGGAGTTCCATCGTCCAGAGTCACCCACCCAGGAGCGGATGGACGAGGTGACCCTTCAGGTGCTCGACCTGCTGGAGGGCACCGGCGCGCACTACGACGGCTGGAACTGCGCGGCGGTGGCCGGTTCGGCGTGAGCATCACCGCGTCCACCACGCGGTTGCAACGCCGAAGGGTCAGGGAAGCCGGAGGATTCGGTCCATCACCGCGTCCACCACGCGGTTGCAGCGCGGGGCCTCAAAGCCGAAGGCGTCGGCCGCGCCTTCGCCGGCCAGCTCCAGGAAGCGCTCGCGCAGCGAGGCCTTGGCGCGGTGGAGGCGGGTCTTGACCACCTCCTCGCTCACTCCCAGCACCCCGGCTGTTTCGGCGGTGTCCATCTCTTCAATCTCCCGGAGCATGAACACCGACCGGTACATCTCCGGCAGCGCGTCCACCGCGATCTCCAACAGCGCCGTGGCCTCGCGGGAGGCGGCACGGCGCTCGGCATCCTGGATTGGCTGAGAGAACGGCATCGGGGAGGCTCCGTCGAGGAGGTCGTTGTCCAACAGCACCAGCTTCCCGCTGCCCCGGCGGCGCATCAGCGCGGCGTTGATGGCGATCCGGGTCAGCCAGGTGGAGAAGGCGGAGTGGCCATTGAACTGGCCCAGGTGCTGGTAGGCGGAGACGTACGCCTCCTGCATGGTGTCCTCGGCCTCCGAGTCGTCCCTGAGGATGGAGCGCACCGCGCGGTAGACCCGCCGGTTGTGCCGTCGCATCAACAGCTCGAAGAGCCCGCGTTCGCCGGCCAGGATCCGGACCACCGCCTCGGCGTCGGTCAAGGTGGCGTTGGGCCCGATGGCTGTCTGTTCGCTGGTGCTGCGGTCCATGGCTGGGCCTCCTGACGCTTCGATGCGCTGCCCCGGGTGGAGGTGACAAGAAGAGTGCGGTGTCACCCGCTGCGGTTTCGCCGCATCCCACTGGCTGAAACCTGAACCAGGAGCCTCACATGATGAACAAGCAAGCGGACAATGCCTACTGGGCCCTCAAGCTCACCTACGGATTGGTGCCAATCGTCGCGGGGTTGGACAAGTTCACCAACCTGCTGGCTGACTGGCCGGCCTACGTCAGCCCCTTCGTGGAGGGCCTGCTTCCCTTCAGCGCGGTGGTCTTCATGAAGGTGGTGGGGGTGATCGAGATCGCCGCCGGAGCGCTGGTGCTGTGGCCGAAGACCTCCCGGATCGGCGCCTATGTGGTGATGGCGTGGCTGGTGGGAATCGCGGTGAACCTGGTGCTGACCGGGAAGTACTTCGATGTGGCGGTGCGGGATCTCACCATGGCCGTGGGGGCCTTCGCCCTGGCGAAGCTGATCGAAGCCAGGGCCGGCGCGACCGAGTCCACGCGCGTCGTGCCTGGCATGCGTCAACCAGTCGCCGCGTGAGGTGACCGAACGGAGCCCAACCCCGCGGTCTGGCCGCCGATGTGCTGGGTTCGAATACCCAGCGCGTCCCGGCCGGTGCAGGCTCAGGCTCGGCTCGGCGGTGCAGTCTCGGCTCGGCGGTGCTGTCTCGGCTCGGCGGTGCAGTCTCGGCTCGGCGGTGCAGGCTCGGCTCGGCGGTGCAGGCTCGGCTCGGCGGGGCAGACTCGGCTCGGCGGGGCAGGCTCGGCGGGGCAGGCTCAGGTGAAGGTGAAGGTGATCGGGGCATCGACTGCCTTCCCCAGCGGACGACAAGGATCTTGGGTTCTGGCTCAACACAACGGAGTGACCGTGCGGTCACTCCGCTGCGAGAAACCAAAGGGCGGGCTCAAGCGGTCATCGCAACGGCTCGGTTGAACACCTCGGATGGTTTCATCCAGTCCAGCGTCTGTCGAGGGCGGTTGTTTAGAAGCGCTGCGATGTGGTCGAGCTCCGGCTGAGTCT
>JAKFFE010000035.1:0-118873 GCA_036675345.1 Myxococcaceae bacterium | reverse complement strand
CGCCGAGATAGGCGCAGGTCGCCAAACTCAGCTCCCGCGAACTCCTGCGAAGGGGGATGAACCATCCCTGTTTCCGATCACAGCCCCGTTCGGCGCGCAAGAGATGTGCGGGATCACGAGAATGAATTACGCAAACACAGAAGGCTTCGCCGCACCTCTCCGGGAAGCTATCGCCGCGAGTGTCAGCGGAGGCGTGGGACGCGGACCACGAGCCAGCCTCAGTCTTCGCCCTCCCGGTGCGTCTTCCGATACTCGTCGAGTTCCTCGGAGGCCTCGGCGAGAAAGGCATCCCAGGTCGCCGGCCCCCTACGCCTGGACCTGGCCGCGCCACCACCTCGGTGAGGCCTGCCCCCTCCGCGGTGTGGGCCTCCCCCTCGATTCGATCAAGGGATGGACGCAGTCTCATGAGCTGGCCAGCGTGACGAACCAACTCCAATCCGTCTTCCGTGACAGAGCGCGCCCAGTCTTCATCCGCGGAAGCCTCCAGCAGCAGCTTCCAGCACCAGGACGCCGCCACCTCGAGCGCCGCGACTTCACCGAGGACGGCTGCCGAAGGCCCGTGCGCGGTGCTCGCTGCGAACAGATGCCGGACCACCTGTTCCACCTCGATGCCCTGACGCCATTGCCCCGCCGGGACGCGCTCGGCCTGCTGTCGGAGCCGTTCGTGCCACCCGAGGAGCGCCCCGACCGCTATCTCTCGCAATGCCTCCCACTCGGGGGACACCGGCCCTTTGGGCGGAGGGTTCAGCAGCGCGAAAGGGATCGGATGGCGCGCATGCGCATGAAACCAATGACACAGCAGGTCCCACATGCCGGCCAAGCCGGGTCCGAGTTCATCGGGGCCGGCCGGCTGCAGCTGGAAGAGCCAGGCCTCCAGAGTCGCGCGTCGCAGAAGCTGCGCCGTCGGAAATCGCCGTTGGATTGACGAGACCGACGCCCGACACAGCTCCGCCACCGAGACGTAGGAGACCTCCATCACCCCCCGCGTGGTCGCGATGAACTGCGCGGCGGCAAGGAATCGCGCCCGACTGAAGTCGGCCCTGACCGACGGTCTGACCATGGGATCGCCCATCGTTGAATCGTCCTCGCTGCCTCTGACATCCGGCGGTGTTGATCGGGCGAGGGGCACGACGCACGCCCCATGGGGCCTTGACCTCGAACTCGCCTCCTCCAGCTTCCCCGCCGCGCCGCACAGGCCCACCGTCGCCGCCTCATCCTCCAGCGCCTTGCTTCGCCAGGGGTAGCGCGACCGTCAGAGCGGTGACCCCTCCCCTGTGGATGGCTTCCACGACAAGCAGGGGCGCCCGGCTTCAGTGGCACCCTCCGCCTACTTCGTCCGGGGTTTCGGCCGTTTGACCGCTACGAACTCGTCACTGGGAGAGGCTTCCTCCGCCTTCCGGGTACCCGGTCGATGCCTCGAGCAGTCGCACCTTCAATCGGTACTGGGGGGCTGCCAGGTTGATGACCTGTATCTCCCCGGTGGTTTCATCGAAGGCGAAGGTCATTGCCAAACCACCCTGGCGCAGGTTCGCGGCGACGGGAATCGACTCGTCACTCAGGCTCCCCTTGTCCAGGCCGGTCAGTGGGGCCATCAGGAGCAGGCCCACCGCCTCCAGTGGATTCATCGGGCCAACCGGCTGACGGTGGTTCACGTAAACCTCCACCTGCCAGACTGCCTGGCCGATCCCGGCAGGCACCAACGGCTCCCGACCCGTTGCACCTGCTGGGGTGACCCGGTCCCGGATGTGCCTGACCGCGAAGGAATCCACCTCGGAGCTTCCCGACGACTCCTGGAGCTCCACCACCGCTCTGCCGTCGAAGCGCTGCAGCTGGACCCGAAGCGTCCACACAGGGGTGCTGGCCCCGTCGGCAAAGGACCTCAAGGTCTGGAGTGAGTGGGCATTGCGCTGGAGGTCTCGAGCCCCGCTGTACTGCCGCGTGGCTGCGTTGGCCCCGGGAGTGGCGCGACCGATGTTGCGGTGGTCGCCGGAGGCCTTGGCTTCCAGGACATGCCGAGCGGCAAGGCCGACCATGGCCGGACTGCGAAGGGACTCGGTCGTCCTCGCTTCGGTGGTCAGGACTTCGGAGAGCGTCGAGGAGGCCTCCTCGAGTTTCCGGTGGAGCCGCGAGCCTCCCACCACCGGGACGCCCCGAGGCATTTCGGCGGGAGCGACGGACAAGGGCCCAGGGACCAACGAGAGAGCCCTCGGGGTGTCTCCCAGGAAGTTTGCTCCACCCGAAGGAAGGGCGGGCTCCCCGCTCGCATCCGCCGCGCGGTCGGTCGGCGCCGCGCCCGGAGCGGGACCAGCGCGGTCGGCCGGCGCCGCGCCCGGAGCGGGACCAGCGCGGTCGGCCGGCGCCGCGCCCGGGGCAGTAGCAGATGCCGGTGCCCTTCGACTCGGCCGCACTGCGACCCGGGGAGGAACCACGCCCCGTGGCGGGGCCGGGCTCTCCGCGGGCTGGAGACGCTGAACAAGCATCACCTCCACCGGGGCGTTCTCTACGGCCGAAGGGCGCGAGACGAACTTCGCCGGCTTCACGCGGATGAGCGCTCCAATCAGCAAGCCATGGCCGATCACCGAAGCCAGGAGGGCGGAGCTGAGTCGGCCACGGAGTCGCACGGGTTTCTCGCTTTACGCAGAGACTCCCGGACTATTGCGCAGCCGAGACGGATTGCCGGAACCGGTGCTTGTGCCGGGCCGCCGCTCCGAGCCGAAAGCCCTCCGGCGCCGAAGTTGCGGACGGCCGCAAGTCCCGGCTGACGATCCCTCAACTGGGCGAGACGCCTGACAGGACGGTGCCAGTCAGGAGGCCGGTCCTCCGGCCCCCGGACGAACTCTCATCCGTCGCCTACTTCGTCCGGGGTTCCGGCGCTTTTGCCGGTACAAACTCGTCGCGCGAGGAGACTTCGTCCGCCCTCACCTCCGGTGCCCGGTGGCGTTGCGCCGTCCTCGGGGCTTTGGGGCCGGGGGGGGGCCTGACCCGCCTCAGGCCGTCCGGCGGCCCTTGAGGATCCTCGCAAACGAGCGCAGGCGGATCTCCTCCACCGTCATCCCGGTGCTGGAGGCCACCGCCTCCGGGGTGGTGGCGCCGCAGTTGATCGCCCGCAGGAAGAAGTTGAGCAACCCCTGGCCGGTGGCCGCGTCGTCGAACATGTCTCCGGAGAGGGTGGCCTGGAACGCCTTGTCCATGAACGCCCGCAGCCGGTTGGCGGCCGGCTCGTAGCCCTCCAGGAAGAAGGTGTAGACCGCCGCGTAGCGGGAGATCAGCTGACCGGGGTGCAGGTCCCAGCCCTGGTAGAAGCCGTTCACCAGCGAGTCCCGGGTGTCGTCGTAGGCGACCTTCCAGGCCCGGTACACCACCGCGCGGTTCTCCGCCTGCTGCTCGGCGCTCAGCGATCCCCCGTCCTTGGGCTTCTTGTTCGGGGCCACCGGCATCACGGTGGTGGCGCCGTCGGAGAGCATCACCCCGGTACCGGCCAGCGCGACCTTCATCACGTTCTTGGCGAACAGACAGGCCGGGTGCCGCATGTGCTGGTGGGCGGCGGTGATGTTGCAGCTGGCGGTGTAGTCGTAGGTGCCAAAGTGGGCGCCGGTGACCCGCCCCTTGCCGGCGATCACGTAGCCGCGCAGCGCCACCTTCCCGTGGTGGTCATAGATGGACTGGGTGGTCTCCACCATCAGCTCCATCTTCAGCGTCCCGGCGGGCAGCTTGAACGCCGACTCCAGCTGCTCGAACGCCAGCACCAGGGTCTCGATCTGCTCCACCGCGGTGATCTTGGGCAGGGTGACCACGAACCCAGAGGGCAGCTTCCCCCCGGAGAGATCCAGCAGGGTGGTCAGGTACAGATCCAGGGTGCGCAGGCTGCGGGTCCGCAGCTCCTCGGTCAGCGGCTTGATCCGGATCCCGATGAACGGGGACAAGGTCCCCTCCTTCATCCCCTTGGCGGTCTCCTGCGCCGCCTGCACCGCGTGCCCGTCCTCCTCCGCGTCCGGCCGGTTGCCGTACCCGTCCTCGAAGTCGATCCGGAAGTCCTCCACTCCCTCGGCGGCGATCTTCTTCTTCACCCCGGCGTACACCGCGTTGCGCAGCGCCTCGTCGCCACCGATCCCCATCGCCTCCGCCAGGGCCTTCGCGTCCGGCGCGAACTCCTCCAGCGACCCCATCGCGATCTCGCCCATCTTCTTCGCGGTGGCGGCCTTGAACAGCTGCGCGCCGCCGTAGACGGTGTGCACCGGCTGACGGGCCTCCGGTTCACCGGGGTAGGCGCGCATCAGCTCGTTGTTGGCCTTGCTCAGACGATCGAGGACAGCGTTCGAAAGCGAAAGGGAGGTCTTCATGGGGGGCGAAACTGCCCAACCCCCCTCAGCGTGGCAAGGGCGGAGACTTGCCAATCGCCCGACGGTAGACGGCCGGATCGTTCAGATTCGCCAGGATCGCCTCGGAGCGCACCTCGATCCGGGCGCAGCGCCCCTGCTCCTCCAGCGTCCGCAGCACCAGATCCAGCCGCCCGGTCTGGGGATCCAGCTTCAGGATCCGGCGGCACAACGCCCGGGAGAGGAGCACCGGATGGCCGCCCTTCCCTCCCAGGGCCGGCTTCACTGCCGCCAGCTTCTGCTTCACCAGGGCCGCCGCGAGGACCTCGCAGAGCCCGGGCTCCACCGGCAGCGCGTCCACCGGGGTGACGAAGACCGCCGGCCAGGTGCGGTCCGCCAACAGCGCGGTCAGCCCCGCCTGGAGCGACGAGAGCTGTCCCAACCGATGGACCGGGTTGACCACGAAGTTCTCCCGCGCCAACCGGGAGCCACGGATGATCCCCGCTGCGCCCGCGCCCACCACGATCCGCAGCGGATCCGCCCCCGCGGCGCGCAGCGCGAACCAGTGCGCCTGCACCAGCGGCCGGCCCTGGTACGGCAGCAACGCCTTGGGCTGGCCCATCCGCCGGGAAGCGCCGCCAGAGAGGATGAGTGCCGCGTTCATGGCTCCTTCTACCTCCATGCCAGGCGAGGTGCTTCCCCCGAAGGTCAGGCGATCCCTGGTGGAGTGTGGGGCCGGGTCACCCGCAGGGACCACGTGACCGGCCGGAAGACTGCGCGACAAAAAGGCGGTGATCCGCGCCTCGTCCAGGAACATCCGCAAGCGGTAAGGAGGGCGCGGCTCCTGGCCCACGCCATGCCCTCCAAAGTGCCGGGCGGACGAACTCTCCTGCGGCGACGAGTTTGTACCGGCCAAACAGCCGGAACCCCGGACGAAGTAGGCGGATGGTGCGAGTTCGTCCGGGGGCAGGCCGCGTCAGGCCTTGATTGCCGCAACCGGGGCTGTCGCTGGTGGCGCCGATACCTAACCGGATGGCTTGGACCGGAGGATCATCCTGCGGGGCCACTGCAGGCGCCGGTAGGCTGCGCGACGAATCGACAAGGAGGGCGCGGCTCCTGGCCCACGCCATGCCCTCCGAAGTGCCAGGCGGACGAACTCTCCTGCAGCCGCGAGTTTGTACCGGCCAAACAGCCGGAACCCCGGACGAAGTAGGCGGGCGGTGCGAGTTCGTCCGGGGGAAGCGAAGTCAGGCTCTGCAACGGACTGCGCAACTCACGCCAGGCGGGCGGTGCGAGTTCGCCCGGGGGAAGCGGAGTCAGGCCCTGCAGCGGACTGCGCAACTCACGCCAGGCGGGCGATGCGAGTTCGTCAGGGGAGGACGCGTCAGGCCCTGCAACGGACTGTGCAACTCACGCCAGGCGGGCGGAGCGAGTTCGTGGCGTCCGGCCCGGCACAACTCCCTCCGGCGAGCCAGAGGTCCCTGGCGGAGGTCGACAAGCCAGTGGCTGGCAAGCGTGGCGTTGTCCGATGGAGTTCGACGGTGCTCAGGAACCAGGACCCCTTCGAGCTCAACGAGGGGCTCCTGGCGCTGAGGGAAGACCGGGCCGATAAGGATGAACCCGGCGGAACTGGAACCCTCTGCGGATGCCCTTGAGATCCCGAACCTGAGCCCGGGCTACGACTCTTCCGCGGCGGGCGAAAGGGCGGCCCCAGCTGCCTCCCGCACCACCGCCAACGCAGTCCGCCGCACCTGCACCAACTCCGCGGCGATCGAGACCGCGATCTCCGCCGGGGTCTCCGCGCGCAGGTCCAGCCCGATCGGCGTGCGCACCCGGGCGATCTCCGAATCCGCGATCCCCCGGGCCTGGTACCGCTGCCTGAACCGGGCCCACTTGGTCTTGGATCCGATCAGCCCCAGGTAGCGGACCGGCTTCTCCAGCAGCAGCCGGAGGATGTCCTCATCCGCGCGGTGGTCATGGGTCATCACCGCGCAGTAGGTGCCCCGGGCCTCGAAGTGCAGGTGCCCGATCGCCTCCAGCCCGTCCTCCAGCAGCCGCTCGTGGGCCAGCGGAAAGCGCTGGGGGTTGTTCCACTCCGGCCGGGGATCGATCACCGTCACCCGGAAGCCCAGCGGGGTGGCGATGTGACACAGCTCCTTGCCCACGTGCCCGCCTCCGAACAGGTACAGCCGATCCGGCCGTTCGTCCGGCTCAATGAACACGGTCACCCTGCCCCCGCAGCACTGTCCCAGGGCCGGGCCCAGCGCCATCTCCACCTGTTGGGGCCGCCCGGTGCGGAGGCTCTCCCGCGCCGCGGCGATGATGTGGGTCTCCAGATTTCCACCCCCGATGGTGCCGAAGATGGTCCCGTCCTCGCAGACGATCATCTTCGCGCCCAGGTGCCGGGGGGTGGAGCCCTGCGCCTCGATCACCGTGGTGAACGCGAAGCGGACGTTGGCCTGGCGCAACGCCAGGGCTTGTTCGAGGAGATCCATGCCGGCCTCGATCATAACCGCTCAGAGGGGATCCAGCTTCCCCCAGGCGATGGACGCCGCCCGGGAGAGCACCACCGGGGTCAGCCCCAGCTTCTTGAGGTCCTGGCTGAAGCGGGAGCCCTTCACCACCACCAACCGGCGGGCCACCCGCCGTGCCTCCTGCAGCACCTCCGGGGTCAGCGGCGAATAGTCCGCGTGCCGGCGGAGCAACTCGAACGACGGCTGGGCGGCGCGCGGCTTCTCGAACATCGGATCGAAGTACACCACCTCGAAGGACCGGTCCGGCTGCTGGCGCAGGAACTCCCCGGCGTCGGCGTGCACCGGGGTGACCCGCGCCGAGCGGGGGCCGGGATCATGGTGGGCCAGCCCGGAGGACATCACCGCGTACAGGGCCAGGCTCTTCTCCACCGCCACCACCCTGCCGGTGGGCCCCACCAGTCGCGCCGCCACCAGCGCGTCCTGGGCCAGCCCCAGGGTGCAGTCCAGGATGCTCTCCCCCTCCCTCAACCCGGTGATCCGCCCGAAGGTGTCGTTGGGATCTCCCGCGTCCAGCCCCTTGATTCTCAAGTGGGCCAGCCCGGGGTGGAAGTGGATCGCCCCCTCCCCGTCGGCCAGGGTGACCCGCTGGCGCTCGCAGACCAGGAAGGCCTCGGCGTGCAGGGCCAGCAGCTTCTCCAGGGCTTCCTTGGGGCGACGGACCACGAACGGCAGCCCCCACCTCAAGGCGGCCGAGCGGGCGACCCGCTCCAGCGCCGGGGAGACGCTGGCGCTGGTGGTGACCGCAAGCCGGTGACGTTGCTGGACCATGTCGGACCGCCTGTATGCCCTGCTCGGCCAACCGACGGATGCGGAATCTGTCGGCTGGGGTACGATGCCTCCCGAGATGGCCGAGCTGGACCCACTGCCAGGACCCGCAGTCGAGCGACCCAAGCGGATCGGCAAGTACGAGATCCTCGCGGGGCTCAACACCGGCGGCATGGCCGAGCTGTCCCTGGCCATGACCACCGGCCCGGGCGGCTTCCGGAAGTTCGCCGCCCTCAAGCGGATCCTCCCCCACGTCCAGCCCAACGAAGAGTTCGTCCGGATGTTCCTGGATGAGGCGCGGATCACCGCCATGCTCAGCCACCCGGGGATCGCCCAGGTCCACGAGCTGGGCGACGAGGGCGGCGAGCTGTACATCGCGATGGAGTTCGTCCCCGGGCAGGATGTGTCCCGCATCGTCCGCGCCTGCCGCAAGCTGGGCAAGCGCCCTCCGGCGGGACTGGCGTGCATGGTGGTCCGGGACGTGTGCCTGGCCCTCCACTACGCGCACGGCTTCAAGGATCCTTCCGGGCGCCCCTCCCCGGTGGTGCACCGCGACGTGTCCCCCAAGAACGTGATGGTCACCTACGAGGGCACGGTGAAGATGGTGGACTTCGGGATCGCGCTGGCCAAGGGCCGCCTGGAGAGCACCGCCGCCGGGACGGTGAAGGGCACCGCCAACTACATGTCCCCCGAGCAGATCCAGGCCCGCCCCCTGGACGGCCGCAGCGACCTCTACTCCGCCGGGGTGATCCTCCACGAGCTGCTCTGCGGCCAGCGGCTGTTCCAGGGCGGCAACGACGCGGCGGTGCTGCAGGCGATCATGCACGGCGAGGTGCAGTCCCCCCGCGAGCTCAACCCCCAGGTCCCGCCCGGGCTCTCGGAGGTGGTGATGAAGGCCATCTCCAAGAAGCGCGAGGACCGGTTCCTTTCCGGCAAGGAGATGGCCCGGGCCATCGAAGCGGTCTCCGCGGGGACGCTCTACGACCCGGAGGACGCCGCCGGGTTCATGCGTCAGCTGTTCAAGGAGCGGATCTCCCAGATCCGCTCCCTGCTGGATCTCTCCTCCCCCTCGGTGGACTCCAAGCGGCTCCGCCTGGCCGCCGGGGCCCTGGAGGAGGACGAGACCAACGCCCGCTCCAGCTCGGACGTGCGCTCCTCGGTGGCCACCGCCGCGCACACCTCCGACCTGGAGGCACCAGCGGAGGCGGAGTCCGACGAGCCCCGCACCGCCAAGATCCGGACCACGCCTGGTCCCCAGTCCCGCACCGACCAGACCGCCGCCAGCAAGGTGGTGCTGGTGGTGGACCGGGACCTCTCGGTGCTGGCCTCGGTCCAAGGCTGGGTGCAGCCGATGGGCCACCGGGTGCTGATGGAGCGGTCCTTCGCCGCCGCCCTGGCCCGGGTGGAGGCGGACCCGCCGGACCTGTTGATCTGCGCGGTCACCCTCCCCGACGGCAATGGCTTCCAGCTGTGCCAGAAGCTGCGGCAGCGGGCCGGGGATCGCTACTTCCCGATCCTGTTCCTCTCGCCCAGCTGCACCCTGGAGGAGCGGATGGAGGGCGTCTCCGCCGGCGGCGACGACTTCATCCGCACTCCGATTGAACCCCCGGAGCTGACCGCACGGGTCAAGGCCCACCTGCAGCGGCTGGACCTGCTGCGGGGAGCGGCCCGGCACCAGCCTGCGGCGCCCGCGCCGGCGCCGTCGCCACGCCGGACCCCCAGCTCCAAGACCGCCTCCAGCGTCAAGCGCCGGGCAAAGTAGTCGCTCCCCTCCGCGGGCGGATTTCGGCGAGAATGCCGGGCCATGAACTCCCCCGCCTCCTCCCGGTCGGTGGTCCGCGCCTACCTCGCCCCGGCAATCCTGCTGTTCCTGGTCCCGGCCTTCGGGCTGTGGTTCGCCGGTCACGCCGAAGGGCACTACGACGACCTGTTCCTGGGCCAGCTGGAGACCCAGTTCCAGGCAGATCCGGAGCTGACCGCGGAGCAGCGGGCGGAGGCGGTGACCTCCTACCGGGCGATGCCGCCCTCGCTGGCCTGCGCCTCCACTGATCCCGGCCTGCAGGAGTACCGCCAGGGGCTGGGCGAGGCGTGCGACGACTACCGCTGGTTCGGGTGGCTCCGGCTGCTCTCCTTGGCCTCGATCTTCCTGGGGGTGTTCTCGGCGCTGGTGATCGCCGGGTCGTCCACTGCCGCGCACCTCTCCCGGAACCTCCAGTACCCCAGTCTGCTGGTGGGGTGGAACACCCTGAAGGTGGCCGGGGCGCTGCAAACCCTGCTGCAAGGGACGATCGCGGTGCTGCTGTCCTTCTGGATGACCGCAGTCTGGTTCGAGCAGTACTACGTGAAGCTGATCCTGATGATCGGCGCGGTGGCGGCGCTGGCCGCCTTCAACGTGGTGGTGGCGATCTTCCGCAAGCCGCCCTCCGGCCTGGACGTGGAGGGAGAGCCGATCCTGGAGGAGGCCGCCCCCGAGCTGTGGGCCCGGATCCGTCAGCTGTGCACCCAACTGGGGACCGAACCGCCCCGGCAGGTGATCGCGGGCATCGACGACAACTTCTTCGTCACCGAGGGCGAGGTGCGGGTCGGAGAGCAGAAGTTCACCGGACGGACCCTGTACGTCAGCCTCTCCCTGCTACGGACCATGAAGCGCTCGGAGGCCGACGCGGTGCTGGCCCACGAGATGGCGCACTTCAGCGGCGGAGACACCGCCCACTCCAAGAAGCTGGCGCCGCTGCGGGTGCGCTTCGGTCAGTACCTGCAGGCGCTGTACGAGGGGGTGATCACCCGCCCGATCTTCCACTTCATGAACGCCTACCAGGGGCTGTTCACCCTGGCCCTGGCCAAGACCCAGCGCAGCCGGGAGTTGGAGGCGGACGCCACCGCCGCCCGCAGCACCTCGGCCCAGGACGTGGCGCGGGCGCTGGTGAAGGTGGGCGCCTACGCCAGCTACCGCGGGCGGGTGGAGCAGGAGCTGTTCGAGAAGAACGAACAGCACACCCAGCTGGGAATCGCGGACCGGGTGGCGCAGGGCTTCCAGGGGTACGCCACCAGCGAGGCGGTGCAGTTCGATCTCCACCAGGCAGTCACCCCGCACCCGTTCGATTCGCATCCCCGCCTGACCGAGCGGCTGGAGGGAGTGGGCGTGACCTTCGCCGCGGACGAGTACCAGGCGGTGCTGCTGGATCGTCCCGCCTCCTCCTGGGTCTCCGCGATCACCGGAGGCGACGAGGTGGAACGACGGCTGTGGGCAGCCTACGAGGCCCAGTTCAACTCCTCCCATGATCTGGTCCTCGCCTACCGCTACGGACCGGACAACGAGACCGAGCGGGCCCACGTGGAGAAGTACTTCCCGGTCCTCACCTTCAGCTCCAAGGATGGGAAGATCTCGGTGGAGCTGGACCACCAGCAGCTCACCTGCTCCGAGTGGGACGCGCCGCTTCCCTTCGGGCAGATCAGCGGGGCGACGGTGGAGGAGCGGCTGTTCAAGAAGTATCTGGAGCTCAAGCCGGTGGGCGCGGGGATGTTCGGCGGCAAGAAGTCGCTCTGCCTGAGCAGGTTCCCCGGTCCGGACGAGGTCCTGGAGGCCTTCAACCGCTACTACGGGCGCCACCAGGTGATGGTGAAGTATCGCGAGGAGAACGCGCCGCAGGCCGCCCCCAGCGCGGTGGCCTAGGACCGGAGATCCGGTCTGTGTGGTCCGGACGGCGCTTGGGTCTGGCCCCGGTAGACAGGCGGGGTGGGAGTTGAAATGCCCACCTCGACCCGCTGCCCAGGAGCGACCGATGAGCGTCCCGTCTGCCCAGAAGATCTTCCCTTGCCTCTGGTACACCCGGGAGGCCGAAGAGGCCGCCCGCTTCTACGCGTCGATCTTTCCCGACTCCCGGGTGGATCAGGTGGTCTCGATGCCGGTGGAGACCCCCAGCGGTCCGCCCGATTCGGTGAAGGTGGTGGACTTTACCCTCTTCGGCCAGCGCTACCAGGCGATGACCGCCGGCCCGCAGGACCCGTTCAACCACGCCATCTCGCTGGTGGTGCTGTGCCAGACCCAGGAGGAGCTGGATCGCTACTGGACCGGGCTGCTCCAGGGGGGCACCGAGGAGCAGTGCGGCTGGCTGAGGGACCGGTACGGCGTGGCCTGGCAGATCGTCCCCGCCCCGCTGGACCGGATGATGTCGGACACCGATCGCCCGCGGTTGGCGCGGGTGATGAAGGCGATGCTGAAGATGGTGAAGCTGGACTTCGCCCAGCTCCAGGCCGCCTACGACGGCCGCTGACTCAGCGCACCGCCTCGGGAGGTTCGGGGATCGGATGGCCCGAGGGGCTGGCCGATCCCCACTTGTTGAAGGAGTCCATCCACCGCGCGGCGGGGGCGACCCTGCCGGGCCCGGAAGGGGTGAGCACCCACAGCAGGAGGTACAACCCGAAGGCCATCCCGCCCGAGATGAGCGCGGTGAGGGCGAAGGCCACCCGGATCAGCGAGACGTCGATCCCCAGCTGACGGGCCAGCGCGCCGCACACCCCGGCGACCATCCGGCCCGGATGTCCCCGGTGCAGCGGGACCGACTGGCGGGCCTGGCAGTGGGGGCAGCGGGTGGCGTCGGCGTGGATCTGCTGGGTACAGCCCTGACAAGCCTTGGTCGAATCCATGATCCAATCTCCTCTTCCCTGACAAGGGCCTTGGGGGGCCACCTACAAGCCTTCTACGCATGACGCCCCGCCCCATTGCGCCGGGGGGGGGGCGCACACGCTGAATAGGCAAGGGAGCAAGCGCGGCCCGTGGTCTGCTCCCTCCCGCTGGAGGAGGGGTGATGAACCGAAGCACCGCGTTCCGGAGTCTGACAGTTGCCGCGCTGTGCATCCTCACCGGATGCGCCGGATCCCATGCCGCGATGAGCTCCGACTCGGGGGGGTCCTCGGATTCGAATTCGGGGAACTCCTCCGACTCCAACTCCGGCAATTCGTCCGGCAACTCCTCGGGCAACTCGGGTGATTCGTCCGGGGCCTCGGGCAACTCCTCCGGGGAATCCGGGGCCACCTCGGGGAACTCGGTGGACGGCACCGGCAACTCCGCCAACTCACTGCAGGGCTCGGTGGACGCGACCGCGGGCAGCGGCGAGTCCAGCGGCGGCACCTTTGCCCAGAGCACCCGGGAGAGCGCGGACTCCTCGTCGGCCTCCACCCGGCAGACCACCGGTCCTTTGCTCTCCACGGTCGCGGTGGGAGCGACCATCGCCGGCATCGGCGCGATCATCTGGGCCCTGCAGCCGGCGGTGCTCCCGGCGGCGACCCCCGCTGCGGCGGCGGCCTTCCTGCGCTCGCATGAACGTCAGCTCCGGCAGGATCTGGCGCTGGGGGCAGGACCGGCGATCGAGGACCTGGCCCACGCCGCGCAGATCCACCCCGACCACCTCGCGCGCTTCGGCCGACTGCTGCGAAGCCACCGCACCGAGCTGCTGACGCTGATCGAGGCCGGGACCCTGACCCCGGAGCGCGCCGTCCAGGCCCTGCGCCGGATCGGAGAGCTCTCCGAGACCGACCCCGCCCTCGCCAAGGCCGCCCAGACCTTCAGCACGCCCCAGGGCTGAGAATGGGGACAGGCTACAAAAGTTGCCTGTCCCTGGTCCTGTTGGCAGCGACCACGGCCAGCGCAGGAACCGAAGCCAGGGCCCGCCTGGCCGAACACCTGATCACGCTGAGCCCGGAGACCGCCTGGCCGGAAGAGGTGGTGCGAGAACTGGCCCGGGGACTCGACCACCTGCCCCCGAAGTACCGCACCCCACCCGGGGGCCCGCTGGAGCTGCAGTGGTCGCCCCAGCCGCAACCCTTCGGAATGGGAGACGGAAGCAACGCCGCCCCGGACTGGTCCGACGGCAAGAGGCGCTTTCACCTCTATGCCTATCGAGAGACCACGGAGAGAAGGGCCAGCTACCGGCTGGAACAGCTGCCCCCGCAGACCCGGGAGGCCCTGTGGAGACGCCGGGCCCTGGTCCACGCGGTGCTCGCCCGCTGGAACGAACAGGAGGAGTGGAGCGATCAGCCCCGCTGGCGTCGCCTCAACGGCTGGGTCCGCCCCTTCCAGCGCCTGCTCACCTGGAGCGAACAGCCCCTGAACCTCGCCCGCTGGGCCTACAGCCGCGAGCGGGGGCGAAGCTCCCCTGCCCTGGATCTGCTCACCTTCGCCGAGGAGGCCCTGGTCCCGGTGGAGGCGCTGGCGCCCGGGGCCCTGGCCGAGGCGGACCAGCTCCGCTGCCAGGAGTTCTCCAAGTCCCGGGTCCTGACCGAGCTGGGCCTGCTGACAGTCCCGCGCGGGCCCTGCCAGCGCTACGACGCCTGGGCCAGCCCCGGCACCCTGGAGGGAATCGAGTTCCTCTTCGTGGCCGCCTCCGGGCGCGCTCCCGAATCGCTGTTCGGCCATCTGCTGATGAGGGTGGCCCGCTCCCAGCCGGGCCGGGTGGACGCCCCCGGGCTCACTCCCGCCGTGCAGCTGGTGGCGCTGACCGGCGGAGACCTCCCCGGCCCGGCCTACGTCCTGCGCGGGCTGACCGGTGGCTACCCGATGGTGCTGATGACCGTCCCGATGCTGGACGTCACCCGGCAGATGCTGGAGTTCGAGCAGCGCACCATGCGCCGCTTCCGGCTGAGGCTGACCCCCGGAGAGTCCCAGCGGCTGCTGGAGCGGATCTGGGAGCTGGAGCGTCGCGGCCGGCTGGACTACCGCTTTCTCCACGACAACTGCGCGTTTGCCGCCGCCTTCGTGCTCAACGGCGCCCTGGAGGACGACAAGGAGCTCCGGCTGCCGTCGGGGATCACCCCGCTGTTGCCCGCCACCACCCTGGACGCGGTGGCCAGGGTGCAGTCCTCTCTGGGCGGTCCGCTGCTGGAGCCGATCTTCGGTTCCCTCGACTCCACCCGGGACCTGGCCCGCAGCGCGCACGCCCAGCGGACGCGGGAGGCCACCCGGCTGGGCCCCGCCCTGGCCAGCCTCCACCGGGACGCGGAGAGCCCCCACGGCGCGGTGCGCCTGGCCGCCTACCAGCGCCTGGCCCGCCTGGCGCCGGAGGTGGCCCCCCCTGAAGCCTTGTTCTCCTACCTGGCCCACAGCGTGGATCTGGAGCGGTATGCGTTCGACGCCGCGGAGGCCCAGGCGATCAAGGCCCGGTTGGCGGCGCTGGTGAGCGCGCCTCCGGTCCCGGACGGCAACAAGGAGGCCGACCAGCGCGAACGCCAGTTCGAGCGCGAGCAGGAGCTGGAGGGCGCGATCGCCCTGCTCGATCGTCCCCAGCGGCTCCAGTCGTTCCTGGAGGGGCTGCCCCGACGCGTGTTCACGGTGGAGGAGCAGCGGCACCTGGACGAAGCCACCGCGGCGGAGGCCCGCCTCAACGCCCTCCTCCAACTGCAGGCCGAGCTGAACAACACCGTCCTGACCGAGATCGACCCGGTGCGCTGGCTCCGGGAGGACCGGGACCGGCGGTCCCGACTGCAGGCCCAGGCGGCCCGCCACGCCCTGGGTCCCTCAGGCTACGCCCGCTCCTCCGGCGCGCTGGGAGTCACCCTGCTGGGCGCCCGACCCGCGCCCTCGCTCACCCTGCGTTCGGCGGCCTTCTCCGAAGAGCTGGGCGACCACCGCCTCCATGGCCTGGATCCCGCCGCCGAGCTGACCACCCTGGCCGGAGAGGTGGTGCTGATCCCAGGGCCGCTGCTCCCCCAGGTGCGGCGCTCCCAGTTCCTGGCGGTGCGCTACCGCAACCTCCGCCGGGAGCCGGCGCCGTTGCGCCAGGGCCCCTGGGGAGAGCTGGGGTGGGGCTTCCAGGGCGGCTGGAGCTACGACGCCCGGCGGACCTTCTCCCAGCGGGCCTTCCTCGCCGTCCAGGCCCTGGCGGTGCTGGACGACACCCCGGACCTCTCCCGGCTGACCACCTTCGGGATGGGGGTTCACGGAGCACTGGGGCTGGAGGGACTGCTGCCGGAGCTGATCGCCGGCCCCCGCCTCACCCTGACCCACCGGCGCCACCTGGGCGGCAACGACGCCAACGCTCTGCGGCTGGAGGTGAGCTACGCCCCCGCCTACCTGCTCTTCTCCTCCGCCTGGCAGCAGGAGCTGGAGGCCAGCTTGCGCCTTGGCTGGCTGACCCGGCTGGGCCGCTTCCCGGTGATCCTCACCGCCGGGGCGGGCGCGGAGTGGATCGCCTCCCCCAAGCACACCCTCGCCCCCATCCCCACCGTCACCGTGGGCCTGGAGCCGCTGGCCTTCTAGGTCCCGGTGGCTTCCACCGCCGCCAGCTTCTTGCCGCCCTGCATCTTGGCCACGGTCACCGACTGGTTCCGGCCGTTGCGCTTGGCGAAGTACAGACACTGGTCGGCCAGATCGATCAGCGATTTCTTGTCGGCGGCGTTCTCCGGGTGGGTGGCGATCCCCAGGGACATCGTCACCTTCAGCGGGCCCATCTCGGTCTGGAAGATCTCCGACTGGACCGCCTCCCGGATCCGCTCGGCGATGATCAGCGCGCCCTTGGCGTCGGTCTCCGGCATCACGATCACGAACTCCTCGCCGCCGTAGCGAGCGACGATGTCCGTGTCCCGCGCCTTGTCCCGGATGATCTTGGCCACGCCCTTGAGCACCAGGTCCCCGATCGGGTGACCGTAGGTGTCGTTGACGCTCTTGAAGTGATCGATGTCGGTGAGGATGAACGAGCACTTGCGGCCATAGCGCTTGGACTGCGCCATCACCTCGTCCGCCTTGCTCTGGAAGGTCCGGTGGTTGAGCAGCCCGGTGAGGCCGTCGGTGGTGGCCATCTTCTCCATCTGCTCGTACAGCTGGGCCCGCAGCACCGCCTGCGCCGCCTGGATCGCCAGGACCTCCAGCATCCGCAGCACGTCGTGATCCAGCGCCGCCTTCTTGCGCGATCCGGCCACCAGCGTGCCCAGGATCCGGTCTCCGGCGGTGAGGGGGAAGATCTTCAACCCCGCCAGCCCGCGGACCTGGATCTCGTCGTCGAAGATCACCTGCTTGTCCATCGCCCGCAGCTCGCGGCCGGGCAGCGGGGCGCCGTAGCGGACCACGTTGGCCACCAGCCCGTTGTTGTCGGCGAACACCTGCCCCTCCGCCGCCTTCCCCTGGGCGGTCACCCCGGTCAGCCGGGCGATCCGGTGGAAGCGCTTCCCCTCCTTCTCGGTCACCAGGGTCACCGCGCAGAACTCCAGCCCTGCCAGCTGCCGGGCGCTCTCCAGCACCGCCAGGAACACCTGCTCCGGGCTTCCGGCGCGGTTCAGCTCCTCGATGGCGCGGAAGAACCGGTCCTTCTCGTCGCGGGTCTTGCGGATGTAGCCCATCACCCGCTCCACCTCGATCGACCGCAGGACCTCCTGGGCAATGGTCACCAGCAGCCGCTCGTCCAGCTCGGTGAAGGGCACGTCCTCCTTGCGGTCCGCCACCAGCACCCCGCGGACCAGCCCGCTGCCCTCGATGATCGGCACCAGCATCACCGCGCCCACCTCCGGCCCGCCCGCCTCGTAGTAGGTGACCCCCTTGAGCCCGCTGGCGGAGTGCATCCGCACCGGCACCCCGCGCTTGAGCACCCCGCCCACGATCCCCTCTCCGGCGGCGAAGATCCCCCGCTGCACCCGGTCCGAGACCGAGCGGCAGTCGTACAGCTTCAGCCCCCGGTCATCGGAGGTGAGCAGGAAGGCGCCGCAGGTCTGGGTCCGCAGCGCCAGCTCGGCGATCCCGATCGCCGCACCCACCGCGCCCTCGATCTCCTTCACCGAGGCCAGCAGCCACTTCTCCTGATCCTTGAGCCCGGTGAGGCTGTCGTGGGTCCCGGAGCTGACCAGCCGGAAGGTCCGCGCCCGCTCCTCCACTTCCTTGATCCGATTGCGGACCGCCTGGTTCTCGTTGCGCCGGGCCAGCGCCAGCCGGGTGTGGAGCGCGAAGTGGTACAGCGCGGCGAACAGGATCAGGAAGCTGGCGTGGGTGACGAAGGTCCCCACGCTGGCCTGCGGGCCTCCCAGGGTGATCAGCCCCTCGAACACCAGGGCCACCCCCACCAGGGTCAGCGCCGCGGCCCGCGGCAGGTGGCTGACCAGGAACGCCACCAGCAGGTACACCATCGGAAACAGCGGGGCCCCGGTCACCGAGACCACCACGTAGCCGGCGGCGATCAGCCCCGCCCCCATCTCCACGTCGTCCCGCAGCAGGGGCGCGGCGCCGATCGACCCGCGCTTGACCCGGCGCCAGGCGGAGATCCCGATCCCGGTCAGCAAGAGCACGATCGCCCCCGCCTCGATCCAGCCGGAGTCGCCCAGGTGGGCAAAGCCGCCCTGCCCCAGCCGGACGAAGGTCAGCAACACCGCCAGCGCCGGGACCGCGCGCACCGTGCCGTGACCCGCACGCACCATCCACGCCGCCAAGCCGCGACCGGTCACGGGGCCTCCAGGTTGAAGACAAGTTCGCCGGGGCGGATGAAGCCCAGCTCTTCGCGCACCACCCGCTCCATCACCCGCTTGTCGGAGCGCAGGGCGCTGATCTCCCGGGAGAGGCCGGAGTTCACCTGCTCCAGCGCACGATTCCTCTCCTCCAGCGACTGTAGCTCCCCGCGCAGGCGGAAATAGCGACGGAAGCCGTCCGCGTCCGCGACCGAGATCAGGGTCAGCCCCAGCGCGGCCAGCAGCGCTCCCATGACCCATTTCCGCCGGAGGTTCATCGGCCGGGCAAGCTAGCAGCGGCGGCAGGTCCCGCAAGAAAACCGCTTCAGACCTGTAGCACTACCCCTCCGGGCCCAGCTCCCGCCGCACCAGGTCCTCCAGTTCCTTGGGAGATGCGATGCCCTGGAACATCGCCCGCAGGTCTCCCTGGCGGGAGATCAGGAAGGTGGTGGGCAAGATCCGGATCTCCCCGAACGCGCTCTCCCCCTGACGGATCCGCGGGTCGGCCACCAGCAGGGGGACGTTCAGCTGGTAGTGGTCGGCAAAGGGCTCCAGCACCAGCGCCCCCTCCAGGTCCATCCCCACCAGCACCACGGTGAAGCCGCGCTGGGCGTAGCGCTTCTGCAAGGAGACCAGCGCCGGCAGCTCCTGCAGGCAGGGGATGCACCAGGTGGCCATGAAGTTCACCAGCAGCACCCGGCCGTGCAGCGCGTCCGCCCGGGTCTGCACCGGCCCCACCGACTCCAGGTTCAGGTGGGGGACGTAGCGCGGGGTGACCACCAACTCGCCTACGCGCTTCTGGCAGCCGCCGGTCAGCACCAGCGCCAGCGCGCACACCCAGGCGCGAGTCACGACGGGGCGGACTCCTGCTCCTCGTCGCCCTCGTCCTCTTCCACCACCGAGCGCAGCTCGCTGTCCAGGACCTGCTGACAGGCCTGGCACAGCCCGTACAGCTCCATCTTGTGGGAGGTGACCTTGAAGCCGTGCTTGCGCGCCACCGCGTCCTGCATCGCCTCGATGCGGTCGTTCTCGAACTCCACGATCGCCCCGCAGCGGGTGCAGATCAGGTGGTCGTGGTGGTGCCGGCCAATCGCCGCCTCGTAGCGGGTCTGCCCGTCCCCGAAGTTCCGGGCGTGGGCCAGACCGCAGTCGCTGAGCAGCTTCATCGTCCGGTAGACGGTGGCCACCGAGACCTTGTTGTCGGCCTGGCGGACCTTCCCCCACAGCTCCTCCACCGAGAGGTGTCCCTCCAACTCGAAGAAGGTGTCGATGATCAGGCTGCGCTGACGGGTGCTCTTGAGGCCGTGCTCGGCCATGTAGCGGTTGAGCACCTCGTCGCGGGAAGTGTCATTGCTCACGGGTAGCGCTCTCGCCACGAACGGACCGCCTGGGGGTTCTCCGGGGGACCCAGGTCCTCCCCGGTCAAATGGACCAACGAACGGTGGGCCTCTTCCCGGACCCGCGGATCCCGATCATCCAGGGCCCGGGCCAGCGCCGGGGCCGCCTGCTTGCCGTCCGGACGATGGCGGGCCACCTCCGCGGCCACCGCGCGCACCGCCGGGTTGGGGTCCGCCAGCAGCTGCCCCAGCTCCGTCCCCTGCCGCTGGGCGAAGTCGAACCGGGTCCCCGGCAGCAGCAGCATGAAGAACAGCAGCCCGGCGCCGATCTGGAAGAAGGCCTTCACCGCCGGGTAGCGGCGGGCCCGCACCAGCCCGAAGCGGTAGAGGGCGAACAGCACCAGGAATCCCAGGAAGACCCAGGGGGCGACCTGGCTGACCATGGCCGGCTGCCGACCGGTCGAGCCTCTGGCCCAGAGGGCAAGCCCGGCCGAGAGGACGAGGAGGAGATACAGCAATCCCGCCAGTGCGGGTCCGAAACGGACGCCGCCCAGTCGCGGGGGTTCAGTGGGCCTGGGTTGCGCTTCCATTTCGCTGTTTATCTTGTCTCCGCGCTCAGACCTTGGCACGTGATAGACGCAACCCCCCAAATTTAAGGCGGATTGACCTACCACCATGGCGGATAGCTGGCAAAGGAAGAGGCAGCCTGACGAGGTCCCCACCCCACTGGCGGTGGCGGTCTCCGATTTCTGCCGTCGAGCGAAGGTGCAGTCCTCTGCCGTGGAGGTCCGCGAAGCGCTGGCCCTGCTGGGCGACTCGGACGAGTTTCGCGTCCGGGCGCTGACGGACGCAGAGCCCCCGGCGCAGCCGCTGGGGCCCTTCGCGTTGGTGGACATCCTGGAAGGGACCGCGCCGGAGCTGGCGGCCCGTCGACAGGAGCTGGGCTACTACGAGCTGGCGCGCACGCTGGCCGAGGTTCGCACCCAGCCTGCGCCCCAGTCCCTGGAGGACGAGGGCTGGCCGGAGGAGCTTCCCTCCCGGGTGGAGAAGACCGCTGCTCGACTGGGCGAACTGCTCGGCCCGGGCGAGGCGCAGCGCCAGGAGAAGACGAAGAAGGAGAAGGCCGCCCCCAAGCAGACGGTGGCGGAGCGGATCGCCCCCACCCGGAAGCGCGGTGGGACCATCCCCACCAATGCGGCCAGCGAGGTGGACCTCTCCCGCGACGAGGAGCTGCCCATCCCCCGCGGCCGCTTCACCCGGCTGGACGCCCCCAAGGAGGCGTTCAGCCAGCTGTACGCCAACGAGGCCCGCGAGAACCTGGCGGGGCTGGTGGAGCAGCACCCCAACCGGGTGGCCCTGCTGCGGGCGATGTCCCTGCGCTACTCGGGTCGCAAGGGGCTGCTGGACATGGAGGACCTCAAGGACGTCCTCTCCCGGCACGCGCTGGATCGGGCGTTCGTGGCCAAGGAGCGGGACCTGGTGTTGGGGACCCTGACCGACAACCGCGGCGCGCTGTCCCGGGCCGCCTTCTCGCTGGATCTGACCGGTCCGGAGCTGCGCAGCCTGATCGATCAGTCCGGGCTGGCCACCGAGGTGGAGGAGCTGCGCGAGCGCTTCCGCCGCGAGGCGCTGGCTCCGAAGAACCTCAAGCTGCGCCTGGATCTGCTGGCCCGCAGCAAGTACCTGGACGACCTGGGCATCCGCCGCAAGTTCAGCGAGCGGCTGGAGGGCGAACTGCGGGAACTGTTCCGCGAGACCCTCCCCGACGCCACCAGCTTTGATCACCTGATCGAGCTGACCTCCCGGCGCCACGCGGTGGACGACTCCTCGCTGCGCCGCGCGGTGGAGCGGCTGGGCCTCTCCGAAACCCTGAGCAAGAAGGTCGCGGAGTCCGCGGCCAAATCAAAGTAGTCACCCCGAAGGACGCAACATGCCCATCTACGAGTACGCCTGCAGCCAGTGCGGCAAGCTGAACGAAGTGATCCAGAAGGTCAGCGATCCCACCCCGGAGAAGTGTGACGGGTGCGGCTCCGAGCGGTCCCTCTCCAAGGTCGTCAGCCGCTCCTCCTTCATCCTCAAGGGCGGAGGCTGGTACTCCGATCTCTACAGCTCGACCAAGAAGGACGGCGGGACCTCCTCCTCCGGCTCCAGCGGAGCTTCCGCCTCCGCCAAGCCGGCGGCGACCACCGGCTCTGACTCCGGCGGCAGCTCCGCTCCCGCCGCCCCCGCCAGCAGTTCTGCGGGGTCAACCTCCGGCTCGGGTGGAGCCGGAGGTGCGGGTGGCGGCCCGAAGATGGCGGCGGCCGCGCACGATTAGTCGTTTCTCAACGCCCCAAGCCGAACCTGCGCCGCGGAGTCTCCCGATTCCGCGGCGCTCGTTCGTCCGGAAGGCTATGGCTGCGCGGTGCGCGCGCTGCCCTGGAGTTGCTGCTGCCTGCTGCTGACCGCCTGCGGCCTTCAGGCCCCCGCGCGAGGAGTCCCCCTGGGAGACGGCGCGGCGTCGGTGGCGCGCTTCGAGGTCCGGGTCCGCAGCACCGAGCTGCTCCCGGTGGACGTCTTCTTCCCTTCCACCCCTGACGGGTATCCCACCGGAGGCGACCATCCGGCGCTGGTGCTGCTGCAGGGGGGAGGGGTGGAGGTGGAGCGCTACCACTGGCTGGCAGAGGCGCTGGCCCGCGGGGGCCTGGTGGTGGCCCTGCCCCACCACGCCTCCCGGCTGGCCATCCTCTCGCTGGAGGACGGGGCGTTCGCGCGGCAGTTGCTGATCGACCCGCCCCCCGGATCGTTGCTCACCGGGGCGGTCCATCCGGACCGGATCGCGGTTGGCGGGCATTCCCTGGGCGGGGTGGTGGCGGTGAAGCTGGCCCTGCGGGGCGGCTTCGCGGCGGCGACGTTGCTGGCCAGCCTGCCGGATCCGGCGGACGCGGACGCCCTGCCCGGGCTGGGGGTGCCCACCCTCTCGCTGACCGGCGCGCAGGACTGCCAGGCCGCGCTGGACGAGGTGCGCGCCGGCTGGGAGCAGCTCCCCTCCCCCTCGGTGCTGGCGGTGCTCAGCGGCGCCACCCACTACCAGTTCACCGACGATGACGCTCCGGATCGCGCGCGGGACTGTCCTCCCGCCGCCTCGCTGGAAGAGTCGCACCGGCGGATCACTGCGGCGCTGCTCGCCTTCCTGGAACCGGCTACCTCCTCCGGGACGACCGGGGCCGAGGCGCTGCGGGGGATCGACGGACTGACGGTGGAGGAACGATGAGGCGGCCGGGTTGCGGCTTCGCGGGATCAACGCCTGTCGCGTGGTGCCTGATCCTGCTCCTGGGTGGACCGGCGCTGGCCTCCGCGCCATCGGCACCGATGGTGTCCTCCCCTCCTGGGCTGTGGCTGATCGCCGGGTCGGAGACGATCGGCGCCGGCTGGACCCTCCGAGAGCACCCGGCCTTCGCCGAGCTGCAGTTCTCTCCCCGGCACGCGTACCTGGACACCCGGTTCGGCCGGTCCTGGCAGTGGCTCGAAGGCGGCGTTTGGGGGCTCTCCGCCCACGCCGCGGGGTCGGCCACCGTCACTACCCGGGGACCTCTGGACGCCGGGCTGGGGTTGCACGCGGGCGTGGTGGCCGGCGCGTACTTCTCCTGGCTGGAGCTGCACCTGGGCCTGCAGGCCGGCGGAGAGCTGTTTGCCCGCGGGTTCGCCGCCCGCGCCCCGCTGCGCCTGGGACTGGGCCTGGCGGTTCCGCTTCGCCTCTCCCGGGTCACGCTGCGGCTGGGACTCGGAGGGCGGGCGGGGGCGGATCTCTCGCCGACGCTGGCGCCCACCGCACGCTACGAGGGCCTGTTCTGGCTGGGACTGAGCTCCAGCGATCCCCGGGGCTGAGTCCCTTCCGCCAAAAACTTTCGCAGCGGATCCGCGCGCGTCACACTTCGCGCGTGCCCTTTCCGCCGCTCAAAGGTCGTCGTCGTCGCTGCGCGCTCTGCGGTCTCTCCGAGCTGACCGAGGTCTCGTACCACGGCCGCTTCCTGTTCCTGCCCGATCCGGAGGGGCGCGGCCCGGTCTGCCCTCCCCGTCGAGGGTGCATGGAACGACAGCGGCAACTTCCTTTGCTTTCCGTGGAGTCGATGCACGGCTAAGACTTCCCGCGTTCACTTCGAACCGTGAGGTCTTATGAGCGTACGTTTGGGACTGCTGCTTTGCGCTGTACTGTCGGCGACTGCCTTCGCCGCTCCGGAAGAGGCGGCGTCCGAGGGGATCACCCTCTCCAACAACTCTGAACAGCGAAAGGCCTCGTTGCTGACCGGCCTGGAGTTGGACTCCTCCTACAAGCCGTCCGCCCATGCGGCGCTGGGGCTGATGGACGGGTTGCGCTTCGATCTGCAGGACAAGTTCCCGCTGGAGACCGGCGCCGGCGTGGACTCCGGGATGCGGCCGGTGCTGGCGCTGCTGCTGGGGCTGCTGATCGGCTTCGGGTTGGGTCACCTGGTGGCCCGCGATCGGGATGGGTTCATCCTCTTCCTGATCGTGGACGTGGTGATCGTGGTCCTGGCCAGCGTGCTCCACGTGGCCGTCTTTAGTGGAGGAGGAGGTTGGTTCTGGGGCATCGGCGGCCTGGCCAAGCTGATCTCCCAGATCATCCAGGGCATCGACGCGTACGCGCAGGCAGGTGGCGGACGGTTGGTGGAATGGAACCGCGAGCACACGATCGAGATCGCCACCAGCGAGTCGATTCGTGACACCCCGGCGGCAACTTTCCGCACCTTCGGATTCCAGTTCTAAAGACTGAGTTTTCGGGAGGAGCGGGGAATTGAGCCCCCGCTCCTCCTCTGCTAGCACCCCAGGATGCGTCGCCTGATCCCCCTGATGGCCGGCGTGCTGCTCGCCGGTTGTGCCACCTACAACGCCCTGGCGCCTCAAGAGCGTGCCACCGTCGAGCGTGAACTTGCGCGCTCCGGAGAGGACCGCTTCCTGCGCGTGTCCTTCTACGTCACCCCCTTCTTCGGGGACGCCACCAAGAAGCTGCTGACCGCGGTGCCACCGGAGGAGGTCCGGCTGCTGGATCACCCGGACGGCAAGCCGGTGAACCCCGGCGCGGTGGAGAAGATCCTCCCCGCCGGTACCAAGGCGCGGATCCTGAAGGTGGAGTTCCCCACCGCCTGGTCCATGACCGAGCGGCTGGCCTACACCCCCCGGCATCTGCCCTGGATCTACATCTCCCTCGCCGGAGAGCAGACCGAGCTGCCGTACATCCTGGCGCTGCGCCCGGACCTGGACACCCCGGATCGCTTCTACAACGACCTCGAGCGTTACCTCTCGGCGGCCGACCCCTCCCGGTTGATGTCCCAGTGGAGCGAGCAGATCCGCGCGTCGATCGCCAAGAAGGAGGCGGTCACCGACATGCCCGCCGAGGCGGTGGAGATGGCGCTGGGCTACCCCGAGCTGAAGATCATCAACTTCGAGGGCGCGGTGAAGCGCGAGGAGTGGTTCTACGCGGGCAAGCAGCGGGTGGCGATCATCGCCGACGGCCGCCTGCTCCGGGTGGAGAACCGGGCCGTCCAGGGCGTGCCGTAGCGGCGCCAACTCCGGCCACTGTATATACTCTGGAGTAGTACGACTTCGGAGGCGCCGGATGCCTGGAACCAGGAAGAAGCCAGCAGTCAGCCAGGCGCGGCCGGCCCGCCGTCAGCAGTTCCGGGCCAAGCTGTTTCGCAACGGCGGGAGTCAGGCGGTCCGGCTTCCCAAGGAGTGCCGGCTCCCCGGAGACGAGGTCTCGGTGACCCTCGACGGGGACCGGATCGTTCTGGAGCCGATCGATGAGCGGGGCTTCACCCTGGACTTCGTGGAGCTCTTCCTGAGCGGCAAGCGCGTCGATCCCGGCTTCCCGGAGAGGGAGCAGCCCCCGGAGCAGGAACGGGACCTGGACTTTTGAGGTACCTCCTCGACAGCAACATCTGCCTCTACCTGCTCAACGGTCGGTATCCGCAGTTGGCGGATCATCTTCGCCAGGTGGGGCGGGACGCACTGTGCGTCAGCGCGGTGAGCTGGACCGAGCTGTGGCACGGGGTCGCCCGGAGCGAACAGCCGCAGCAAAGCTCCAAACGTTTGGAGAGCCTGTCGAAGAACGTGGACGTGCTCCCCTTCGACGCCGAGGCCGCGATCTCGGCCGGGAAAGTGATCGGTGTGCTTCGCCAGGCGGGGACGCCGATTGGTCCCTACGACGGCTTGATCGCCGGTCACGCGCTCGCACTGGGCCTCACCCTGGTCACCCACAACGTCCGTGAGTTCCGTCGGGTGAAGGGACTGCAGTGGGTGGACTGGACCGTTCCTTAGCGACAGTCGCGCCGGCGGCCGTGTTTGCGCCGGCCCCGTCTGCTCCGGAACCGCTCAGTGAGGTCAGTCCCGCCGGCGGCCGTGTCCGCGCCGGCCGCGGTCTCCGCCGCCACCCTGCCCGCCGTGGCCCCCGGGGCCGCCGCGGCGCTTGCCCTTGCCCCGCTTGCCTTCCTTCTCGCGGTCGCCCGGCTTCACCAGGCGGGGGATGTCTCCCACCGCCACCGCCCAGAAGTCGGTGCCGGCCAGCAGCGCGGTGACCAGCTCCTGCTGGGTGCGGATCTCGTTCTTGAACAGGGTCGCGCCCCGGCCCACCTCGTCCAGGCTGGTCTTGGCGTCGCTGCCGCCCACGCAGGGCAGGCGCATCGCCTCGGCGATCTCCACCGCCATGTCATTGGCGGTGGCGCGGACCTTGGGGTTGTAGCCCTCCACCCCGGAGAGCAGATCCAGGGTCTTGAGGAACTCCCCTGCGGGCGGCACCCCGGCGTCGCGGTCGAAGGGCCGGGCGGCGACGATCGCCGCGCCCAGGGACTTCACCTTGGCCAGACACTCGGCGGCGGCCCACGGCTTCTCCCGCGGGCTGCCCCACAGCTGGACCGGATCCGGCGCCAGCTCCGGCTTGGGGAAGAAACACAGGTACTGGCCCTTGTCGGTGTTCAGCTCCAGGCCGACGAAGACCTTCAGCTTGGACTTCTTGCCCAGGTCGAACAGCTCTTCGCACCCGTCCTGGGTGTTGGTCTCGGTGAACGCCACCCCGTCCAGACCGTGGGTGGCAGCGCGGTCCAGGACCAACTTGGGATCCAGGGGACAGCCACTGGAGAGGTACGAGTGGGCGTGCAGGTCGACCAGCATGGGGCGCTGCTCCTAGCAGGAGCCGCCACCCAGGTCGAGCAGCCACCGCCCCCTTGGGTCGGTCAGGAGAACGCGTACTGCTGAGGCATCCCGGGGCTGATCTTCAGCTTCTCCTCCGAGCAGCGGATCAGGTACCCCATCAGCATCAGCGAGGAGGTGTTCTCCAGTACCCGGGTGGGGTCCTTGGAGATCAGATTCGCGCTGTAGGAGAGAAAGAACTGGGCCAGATCCTCGCCCGCCTCCCGCACGATCAGCGCATTGAGCGCGCTGGGATCCATGGTCCGGATGGTGTTGATGAACTCGACTGCCAGGTCCTTCTTGTTCTTCACTTCCACGTTGCCCGCTCCCCCGTCGCCCAACCCCGTCCCCATCACTGCGACTGGAGGAACCTAAGCACCCTGCTGTCGGTGCAAACCCGTTGGCATACGTCTTGTGCGCACCCGAACACCGGACGGTTGGTTTTTGACACCCTTCTTGCCTGCGTGAGATAACCGTGCCGCTGGAATTACGGAGCGATGAAGGAGCGGGAATGTTTACGGGCGTGAAGGTCTTCTCCGCAACCAAGGCGAAGGAACGCGAAGAGCTGGGTGAGAACGTCACCCGCTGGCTCAAGAGCAACTCGGACCTGGAGCTGGTGGATCGGGTCGTTTGTCAGTCCAGCGACAACGAGTTCCACTGCTACACGCTGATCCTCTTCTACAAGCACCCGCCCAAGCCGGCGGCCGCGCCCGCGCCCTGACCGCCGGGAGGGCAGTCGCCTCTCGAACCTCGCGCTGATTGCCTACCGCGAGCCAACTCCACCTGCCAGACGGCGGAGGGGTCCACCACGGTCATCGTGGAGTGATTCCCCCCAGCAGCGGGGTGGGCGCGCCCACGCTGGCCAACACCAGCCTCCGCGTGGTCCGGGTCACGGCCACGTAGAGGGCCCTGCGCGCGGCGACCGTCTCCGGATAGGAGGAGGCGGAGGCGTCGGGGAGGATCACGTAGTCGAACTCCAGGCCCTTCACCTCCGGCACGCAGGTGACGTGGAGGCCGGAGTGGAAGTCGAAGTCCCCCTCCAGCGCCAGCCGCGCGTCCACGCCACGGCCGACCAGCCGGGAGAGCCGGATCGCCTGCTCGGCGCTGCGACAGATCACCGCCACCGTGGCCCCGGGCGCCCTGCCCCGGAGATCGCGCAGGGCGTCGATCATCCAGGCCACCAGGTGGGACTCGTGATCGAAGCGGACCTGATCCACCGAGGGGGTCTGCTCCGGCGCCTGGGCCTGGACGTCTCCCCGCAGTCTGCGGGCAAGGGCGGTGACATCCGGGGGACAGCGGTAGCTGACCTCCAACGTGGCCCGGTCGTAGTCGGCCGCGTGCAGTTGGCCCATCGCCGCGTCCCAGCTCTCGAAGGAGGCGGTGGGATCCACCTGCTGTTCGGCGTCTCCGGCCACGATCAGGGTGCCGTTCCTGGCCAGGCTGCGGCCGATCAGTGACAGCTCCAGCCCGGCGAACTCCTGGGCTTCGTCGATCACGATCATCTCGTAGGGACGCGGGGTGACCGGTCGTTCGCCCAGCGCCTCGGCGCGGGCCCGATCCAGCTCGAAGAGGACCGCGTAGTCCTCCACGTCGATGGACTGCACGTCCTCGTCCGGGGTCCCCTCGTCCATCCCCTTGCCGTCCACCGTGGTCAGCCGCTCGGCGGAGACGTGCGCCCATTGCTGCTCGGAGGTCTGACGGAACTGCAGCTTGGTGTGCGCCAGCAGTTCGTCGATCGCCGGACGGGGAATGGCGTGCGGCGAGTGCGCCACCACCTCCTCCAGCAGGGCGCGATCCCCGAAGAGGTGGAACAAGTCCTCACGCTCCACCCGGTCGCTGCGGCGGGTGGCCTTGCCCTTCTTGCGGCTGGGGGGAGGCAGTGCGCCCACCTTCTCGATCACCCGCTTCAGCGCCGGGTCCCGCTTGATCCGCACCACCCCCGCGGTGGCGTTCTGGCTCTCTCTCCTGGGCAGGGCGCCGAAGGCCAGCCGCGCCTGCTGACGGGCCCACTCGTCGTACTTCCAGACCTCCACGTCCGGGACCGCCAGCCGCTCCAGCAGGGTCTCCACCAACCGCTGCAGGGCGTCGGTGGGGACGATCACCGCCGCCCGCATCCGGACGCGCTGCTGCTTCCACAGGTGCGCCAGCCGGTGCAGCGCCACGGTGGTCTTGCCGCAGCCGGCCTCGCCCAGGATCAGGGTGGAACGTCCCCCGGGAAGGTCCACCACGCTGCGCTGCTTCTCATCCAGGACCACGTCCACCGCCGAGACCGCAGTGCGCTCGAAGGGTGAGTGGCTGCGCAGGGATGCGGCCAACGGAGGCTTGGCCAGCCACGCCCCGCCCGGGCCCCGCTCCAGGACTCCGTCGGGGGTGATCAGCCCGCACAGTCCCGCCCCGTCGAACCGGACCAGGTTCCGCTCCAGCACCCGGCCGTTGAGCACCCGGCCATCCAGCTCCAGCTCGTAGTCCTCGTTCTCGGAGCACTCGAAGAACACGTCCGAGAGCGGGGACTGCTGCCAGTCCAGCACCCAGATCCCCTCCCCCGCCCGGGCCCAGCTGGAGAGCAGCACGTCCCGCTCGCCCTTGGCGGTCAAGAGCCGCATGTGCGCGTAGTACGGGGGATCCAGCAGCGGAAGCAGCGGCGCGGCCGCGCCCCGGATCGCCACCTGATGGTCGATGCGCTGCTGCTCTTCGCGGGTGACCGGGCGGTTCATTGGGCCTGGCTCTACAACACCTTGAGCGGGTTTCGCTTCTCCGGCGAGGCACATCGCGCGGTCCCTCTGTGGCCGGCCGCGACAGAGCGGGAGGACTTCACCGAGCACTCAGCGGGCCTCCCGGGAGCAGCTCCTCCGGGTCCAGGTCCTGGACGATCAATCCGACCTGAGAAAGCGCCAGGCAGTCGATACGGTCCGCCGCAGGTCCTGGTCCGGAAGCCCACGGTGAACTCGCGGGCAGCGGGCGGTCCGATGCGGGTGCTCCCGGTTGGACTGCGGCGCGCGCTGTCTCCCTTCCTGGCGCTCCTCCAAGGTCCCCGCGCAAGCGTCGGAGATGCGGGCGCGAGAGGGTCGGGGAAAAGTGGATCATCTGATCCACCTTTCGCGTCCACGGCCCCAGGTTGCCGGGACAAGTTAACCATCTGAGCCACTTCTCCCCGGGGACCCCTCTCTTCTTGCCCACCGGGCGCGGGGGCGACGGCCTGGATCCTGGACGCGATGGACCGACTGGCCGGCTCGGAGCGCGGGTCGAGGTCGACAAGGTTGCCCCGATCGCGATGGAGATGGAGAAACTGCTCGGCTGGACGCGCCCATAGGGCGGTGGCCTTGTGGTCCTCACCCTGTCGGATCAACCTCCACCGGAAACGATCCCCCGGTCGCCTCCCCCGTCTCGACGTCGACCGAGAACGGGACATCCCTCTCCTCCATGGGGTTGTAGGCCAGACCGGTCACCCGCTCCGCGGTGACTTCAACCTCGGAGAAGCCATCCCAGGAGAGCCGCCGCGTCCTCCACTGCGTGTGGGCCTCTGGACCTAACGCATCAAACCAAAGCCCATTCGAAAGGATGAGCTTGTCGTCCGAGACCCTCCAGGCGCCCTCGATGTCTGAACCGAACATCCGGAGGCACCGCCGTGCCTGCGGCTCGATGCAATAGGCAGCCCCGCCGGCGAACACCAGGAACTGCCCGCCGCCGGGCGCCACCAGCACCGAAATCGAACTGGGTGGCACCCCGCTGAAAGTTCCCCACCCAGGAGCCATTCTCGGCCTCGAACTCCACGACCAGCCCCTCCCGGTGGGCGCCCTGTCCGGTGAGACTGAAGGGCTCGGGAGCCGGGCCGTACGGAGGGAGGCCGGGGAGGATCCGAAACGCTTGCATGGGGACAGGAGGATACTCCCGGGAGCAGGAGCGGGCAGCGTTAGCGTGCCCGCCTATTCCATCCACGTCTTGAAGACAGATCGAGACGACCCGGCCCGCCTGTCCCCTCCCAACGTCCCCGCGCCAGGCTTCGGAGATCCGGGCAGCGAACGGGTCGGGGACAAGTGGATCCTGTGAGCCACTTTTCCCGCCCACGAGCCCAGTTTCGCGGGGACAACTTGAACGTATGGGCCACTCTTCCCCGCAACGGTCGGGGCTCCCCGGCGGGTGGCGCCCGGAGCGCACTGATGGGGAGTGCGCGCTGGGGGCCCCGGTTGGGGGCTCACGAGTCGAACCATCAGGCCTGGCCCCGCTCCGCCCGCCCGCCTGCCGCCCATCCAGCGCATCGAGCCCCGTGCCCGGGTGAACGTTCCGGGAAACCCTTCCCCCTGGTGGGGGCAGGTCGCACCCTACCCCGGAGGCTGCAACCGGCGCGCGCGGGGCCGCCGTGAACCACACCGTCCGCTAACGACCTGTTCGTGCTGCGCGACGGTGAACGCTTTCGTGACCGGTGTACTCAGGTCCACGGAGGGGAGGACGGCACCACGGTATGAGCGAGCGTCTGGGCAGCGTGGTCATCGAGGGCGTGTCGCCGAAGGTGGACGGCGGTCGCTACCCGGCCAAGCGGATCGCCGGCGAGCGGGTCCGGATCGAGGCCGACATCTACAAGGAAGGCCACGACGTGCTAGCGGCGGTGGTTCGCTGGCGGCAGGAGATCCCCACCACCGACCAGAGCCCGTGGGCCGAGGTGCCGATGCAGCCGGCGGGCAACGACCACTGGTTCGCCGAGTTTCCCCTGGCCCGTGCCGGCCGCTACGTGTTCACCGTGGAGGCCTGGACCGACTGGTATGCGTCCTGGGCCGACGAGCTGAGGCGCAAGGTGGCCGCCGGGCAGCGGGTGCCCAGCGAGCTGCTGGAAGGCGCCGCGCTGCTGCGGACCACCGCCGAACGGGCGGAGACAGTCTCCCTTGCGGATCAAGATCGCCTGCTGGCCGCGGAGGGAGCCCTGCTGGCCGGACCGGAAGAGGAGGCGGTGCGCGTGGCCCTCGATCCCGGGCTGCTGACCCTGGCCTCACGCCACCCGGATCGGATCACCGCCGTCACCCATCCACCCCTGCAGCTGCTGGTGGAGCGGCCTCGCGCCCAGACCGGCGCCTGGTACGAGCTCTTCCCCCGCTCGGCGCGCCGGGACGGCAAGCACCACGGCACCTTCCGGGACGCGGAGGCGCTGCTGCCCGAGGTCCGGGCGATGGGCTTTGACGTCCTCTACCTGCCGCCGATCCACCCCATCGGCCGCACCGCCCGCAAGGGCAAGAACAACAACCCCGTGGCCGAACCCGGGGAGGTGGGCAGCCCGTGGGCGATCGGCGCCAGCGAAGGCGGCCACAAGGCGATCCACCCGGACCTGGGGACCCTGGCCGACTTCCGCCGCTTCCAGGACAAGGCCTTCGATCACGGCTTGGAGCTGGCGCTGGATCTCGCCTTCCAGTGCTCGCCGGATCACCCCTACGTCAAGGACCACCCGGAGTGGTTCAACCGGCGGCCGGACGGGACGATCAAGACCGCCGAGAACCCGCCCAAGAAGTACCAGGACATCGTCAACTTCGACTGGCTGGGCCCGGCACGCGACGCGCTGTGGGTGGAGCTGGAGAGCGTGGTCCAGTACTGGATCGATCAGGGGGTGAAGATCTTCCGGGTGGACAACCCGCACACCAAGCCGGTGATCTTCTGGGAGTGGCTGCTGCGGCGGATCCACGACCGGCACCCGGACGTGGTCTTCCTCTCCGAGGCCTTCACCCGGCCGAAGATGATGAAGATGCTGGCCAAGGTCGGCTTCTCCCAGTCCTACACCTACTTCACCTGGCGCAACTTCAAGCACGAGCTGGAGGACTACCTCAAGGAGCTGACCGCCAGCGAGGTGGCCGAATACATGCGCGGCAACCTCTGGCCCAACACCCCGGACATCCTCCCCGAGCCTTTGCAGAACGCTCCGCCGGCGGCCTTCAAGATCCGCCTGGCGCTGGCCGCCACCCTCTCCTCCAGCTACGGGATCTACTCCGGCTACGAGCAGTGCGAGGGGGTGCCGCTGCCGGGCAAGGAGGAGTACCTGGACTCGGAGAAGTTCCAGCTCAAGGCCCGGGACCCGGACGCGGCGGGGAACATCCGGGCCTTCATCTCCCGCATCAACGCGGTGCGCGCCGCCAGTCCGTCGCTGGCCCTGTACCGCAACCTCCGCTTCTGGAAGTGCAGCAACGACCGGGTGCTCTTCTACTCCAAGCTCACCCCTGATCAGCGGGACCAGCTGCTGTGCGTGGTCTCCCTGGACCCCTACGGGGCCCAGGAGGCGATCCTGGAGATCCCGCTGGAGGCGTTGGGGATCGCGCCTTCGCAGACCTACCAGGTGCACGATCTGCTTCGGGAGGACCGCGCCCTCTGGCAGGGTCCGACCGCCCTGGTGCAGCTGTCGCCGGAGCGTCCGGCGGCGATCTTCCGGGTGACCCGGTACCGCAAGACGGAACACGAGTTCGACTACTTCGACTGATGGAGGCCCAGTGATCCAAAACGACATGGATCCGCTCTGGTACAAACGAGCGGTCATCTACGAGGTCCACCTCCGCGCCTTCTTCGACTCCAACGCGGATGGGATCGGGGACATCAACGGGCTGATCGAGAAGCTGCCCTACCTGCAGGAGCTGGGCGTCAACTGCCTGTGGCTGCTGCCGATGTATCCCTCGCCGCTGCGCGACGATGGCTACGACATCGCCGACTACTACAACATCCACCCGGACTACGGGTCGCTCAACGACTTCCAGCGCCTGGTGGATGAGGCCCACCGGAGGGACATCCGGATCCTCACCGAGCTGGTGGTGAACCACACCTCCGACGCCCACCCGTGGTTCCAGGAGGCGAGGCGGGATCCCAAGTCCCCCAAGCGCGACTGGTACGTGTGGAGCGACACCGACGAGCAGTACAAGGGGGTGCGGATCATCTTCACCGACACCGAGCGTTCGAACTGGACCTGGGACCCGGTGGCCAAGCAGTACTTCTGGCACCGCTTCTTCAGCCACCAGCCGGACCTCAACTACGACAACCCCGAGGTCCAGGAGGAGATGTTCCGGATCCTCAAGTTCTGGATGGACCTGGGGGTGGACGGCTTCCGCTGCGACGCGGTCCCCTACCTGTTCGAGCGGGAGGGGACGATCTGCGAGAACCTCCCCGAGACCCACGCCTTCCTCAAGCGGCTGCGGACGAAGATGGAGGCCGAGTACCCAGGGCGGATGCTGCTGGCGGAGGCCAACCAGTGGCCGGCGGACGTGCGCGTCTACTTCGGGGAGGGCGATGAGTTCCACATGGGTTTCCACTTCCCGGTGATGCCCCGGCTGTTCATGGCCGTCCGGCGCGAGGAGCGGACCCCGATCGTGGAGATCCTCCAGCAGACGCCGGAGATCCCGGACAACTGCCAGTGGGCGATCTTCCTGCGAAACCACGACGAGCTGACCCTGGAGATGGTCACCGACGAGGAGCGCGACTACATGTACCGGGAGTACGCGATGGATCCGCGGATGCGGATCAACGTCGGGATCCGCCGCCGGCTGGCCCCGCTGATGGACAACGGGCGCCGCCGGATCGAGCTGATGCACGCGCTGCTGTTCAGCCTCCCCGGGACCCCGGTCCTCTACTACGGGGATGAGATCGGGATGGGGGACAACATCTACCTCGGCGATCGCAACGGGGTCCGCACCCCGATGCAGTGGACCTCCGACCGCAACGCCGGCTTCTCCCGCGCGGATGGGGCCCGGCTCTATGCGCCAGTGATCGCCGATCCGATCTACGGCTACCAGAGCATCAACGTCGAGGCCCAGTCCCGGATGAAGACCTCGCTGCTCTCCTGGGTGCGGGACCTGCTTCGGATCCGGGCCCAGTTTCCGGTGTTCTCCACCGGGAGGTTCCAGTTCCTCTTCCCCGAGAACCGCAAGGTGCTGGCCTACGTGCGCAGCGACGCGGAGGCCACCGTGCTCTGTCTGTTCAACCTCGCCAAGGACGCGCAGCCGGTGGAGCTGGATCTGTCCCCCTGGCGCGGCCACACCCCGGTGGAGCTGCAGGGCAACACCTCCTTTCCGGTGATCAAGGACGTGCCGTACCAGCTGGCGCTGGATCGCTACGGCTTCCTCTGGTTCCGCCTGGACGCGCCGAGGGCCCCATGAACGTCGATCTGACCAAGCTGCCCGAGTACCTCCAGGCCCAACGCTGGTTCGCCGGCAAGGCCTGGCCGATCAAGCGGGTGGAGCTGGTGGACACCGCGGAGATCCCCGGCGCGGTGCTCAAGGACGGGCCGGCGATGCTGGCGGTGCTGGAGGTGCTCTATGAGCTGGGGCACCCCGAACGCTACCTGCTCCCGGTGGAGCCCAACCCCCGCGGGGAGATCAAGGACGCCAGCGGCGAGGCGGAGGTGGCCCGGGCGCTGTTGCGGATCATCCGCGAAGGCCACCGGGTCAAGTCCGGCGCCGGGGAGCTGGTGGGCGAGCGGATCCCCGGCTCGGAGACCCTGCTGTTCGCGCTCTCCGCCACCCCTTCGGTGCGCCGGATCGCCACCGAGCAGAGCAACACCTCGGTGGTGTTCGACGAGCAAGTGATCCTCAAGCTGATCCGCAAGCTGGAGGCGGGGGTCTCCCCCGAGCACGAGGTGGGCCGGTTCCTGATGACCCGCACCTCGTTTCGCAAGATGCCCGAGCTGCTGGGGGCGCTGCACCTGGAGGGCCAGAGCACCACCACCGCGGCGGTGCTGCACCGCTTCGTGGCCGACGCCGAGGAGGGCTGGGGCTGGGTGCTCCAGGGCCTCCGCGGCGCCCCCCCCGATCTGGAAGGGCCGCTGCGGGAGATCGGTGAGCTGGGCCGCACCCTGGCGGAGCTGCACCTGGCCCTGGGTTCGGTGGAGGACGATCCGGCCTTCTCCCCCGAGCCGATCCGGGTGGAGGATCTGCAGTCCTGGAGCTCCTCGATCGTGGGCGAGCTGGGGGTCACCCTGGCCATGGCCCAGGCACGCTTCCCGGAGCTGATCGAGCGCCGCGACGCGCTGGTGGAGCGGGCCAAGCAGCTGGACGCCCTGGCTCCGGAGGGGATGAAGATCCGGATCCACGGGGACCTGCACCTGGGGCAGGTGCTGCGATCGGAGGGCGGCTGGCTGGTGTTCGACTTCGAGGGCGAGCCGGCCCGTCCCTTCTCCCAGCGCCGGGCCAAGCACAGCCCGCTCAAGGACGTGGCGGGGATGCTGCGCTCCTTCAGCTACGCCACCGCCACCTTGCAGCGGGAGCAGACCCGGGTCCCGCCGCAGCTGGAGCAGCACGCCCGTCAGGCCTTCCTGGAGGGGTACTACGCCGCGATGGCCGGCTCTCCCCTCCTCCCCGGTTCCCCCCGCGAACGCGATTTGATGCTGGACGCGCTGGAACTGGAGAAGGTCCTCTACGAAGTGCGCTACGAGGTCAATAACCGTCCGGACTGGGCGCAGATCCCGGTCTCGGCGCTCAATCGCTAGAGCCAGATTTTCGGAGGACCCGTGGGACTCAGGAAGCCAATGCCGCGCGAGCAGGTGGACGCAGAGCTGCACCGGATCATCGAGCTGCGCCATCCGGATCCGCACACCGTGCTGGGCGCCCATGAGGACGGGGACGCGGTGGTGATCCGGACCTTCCGCCCAGGCGCGGTCTCCATCGATCTGCTGCCGGACTTCGGCGGGGTGATCCCGATGGAGCCCCGCTTCGGGGGGATCTTCGAGGCCCGCCTCAACGGCCGCGCCGAGGTGTTCGGGTACCTGCTGGAGGTCCGGTATCCCAACGGGCAGAGCTTCAAGATCCGCGACCCGTACAGCTTCGTTCCCACCATCGGGGAGATGGACATCTACCTCTCCGCCGAGGGCCGCCACGAACGGATCTGGGAGCGGATGGGCGCCCACCCGATCCGCCACCACGGCCAGAACGGGGTCTCCTTCGCGGTGTGGGCCCCCACCGCGGAGAGCGTCTCGGTGGTGGGAGACTTCAACTCCTGGGACGGCCGCCTGCACGTGATGCGCAAGCTGGGCGAGGCCGGGCTGTGGGAGCTGTTCGTCCCCGAGCTGGGCGAAGGCGCCCGCTACAAGTTCGAGATCCGCGCCCGCTTCGGCGAGCGCCGGCTCAAGGCGGATCCCTACGCCTACCGCACCGAGGTCCCGCCGCTGACCGCTTCGGTGGTCCACGACCTGGGGCACTTCCAGTGGACCGACTCGGAGTGGATGGACCGCCGCGGCAAGGTGGACGCCAACCGCAAACCGATGTCGATCTACGAGGTCCACCTCGGCTCCTGGCGCCACGCGGTGGAGAACGGCGCCGCCCGGCCGATGACCTACCGCGAGCTGGCCGCCCCGCTGGCGGACTATCTGGAGAAGATGGGCTTCACCCACGTGGAGCTGCTCCCGGTGGCCGAGCACCCCTTCGGCGGCAGCTGGGGCTACCAGGTCACCGGCTACTACGCGCCCACCGCCCGCTTCGGCCACCCGGACGATCTGCGTTACCTGATCAACCACCTCCACGAGCGCGGCTTCGGGGTGCTGGTGGACTGGGTGCCGGCCCACTTCCCCAAGGACGACCACGCCCTGGCCCGCTTCGACGGGACCTCGGTGTACGAGCACGCCGATCCCCGGCAGGGCTACCACCCGGACTGGGGGACCCTGGTCTTCAACTACGGCCGCAACGAGGTGAGGAACTTCCTCATCGCCAACGCGCTGTTCTGGCTGGACCAGTACCACGTGGACGGGCTGCGGGTGGACGCGGTGGCCTCGATGCTCTACCGCGACTACTCCCGCCGCGCCGGGGAGTGGGTCCCCAACCGCTGGGGCGGCCGGGAGAACGAAGAGGCGATCGCTTTCTTGAAGGAGCTCAACTCGGTGGTCCGGCTGCGCTACCCGGGGACCTTGATGATCGCCGAGGAGTCCACCGCCTGGCCCAAGGTCAGCGCCCGCACCGAAGAGGGCGGCCTGGGCTTCCACTTCAAGTGGAACATGGGGTGGATGCACGACACCCTCAAGTACTTCCAGACCGACCCGGTCTACCGCCAGCACCACCACAGCCAGCTGACCTTCGGGCTGCTCTACGCCTACAGCGAGAACTTCATGCTCCCCCTCTCCCATGACGAGGTGGTGCACATGAAGGGGTCGCTGTACGGAAAGATGCCCGGGGACCCCTGGCAGAAGCGGGCCAACCTGCGCTCGCTGCTGGCCTGGATGTGGTCCCACCCGGGCAAGAAGCTGCTGTTCATGGGCGGTGAGTTCGGCCAGGTCGGGGAGTGGAACCACGACCGCAGCCTGGACTGGCACCTGCTGGAGGATCCGGGGCACCTGGGGATCCAGACCCTGCTCTCCCAGGCCAACTCGCTGTACCGCTCCGAGAGCGCGCTGCACGAGGCGGACAACGAGCCGGTAGGCTTTCAGTGGCTGCAGCCGGACAACGCGGCGATGAACGTGCTGGCCTTCATCCGCCGCCCCAAGAACGAGGGCCGGCCGGTGGTGGTGATCGCCAACCTGGCCCCGGTGCCCCGGCACCACTACCGGCTGGGCGTCCCCCTGGCCGGCGAATGGCTGGAGCTGCTCAACACCGACGCCTCCGACTTCGGCGGTTCGGGGGTCGGAAACCTGGGCTCGGTGACCGCGGAAGCCAAGGCCTGGGACGGCCAGGAACACTCGGTGGAGCTGTCCCTGCCGCCGCTGTCGGTGCTGTGGCTGATCCCCAAGGTGTCGGCCGCCCCCGCCCTTCCCGCCTCCGCCCCCTGGGCCGAGGCCGCCCCCGTCCAGGGGCTGGGGCCGCCCCAGGAGCGCACCGTTCCCCCCGCCTCCGCGGAGGGCAAGGTCCACGGAGACCTCCTCGCCGGGGCGGTGCGCAAGGCCCAGAAGCCCAAGAAGAAGCGGTAGGGAGCTGGACCCGCGGCCGGAACAAAATACCGGGAGGGGGGCTGGAAAGATTGCACCCCCACGAACGCTCCCCCGGTAAGTCCGCGGAAACTGGGGCGTTGGGAATGGCACAGAGTTGGCAGACCGACTCCTGCCGCCCGTCCCATGCGCCAACTCCGAAACGACATCCTCTCTGTCCGGATTGCCACCACCGCCTGGCGGCAATTGGGCGTGGTCCCTTCCGAGACCTTCTCCCGGATCAAGACCGAGCTCTACGCGCTGGCAGAGACGCCTTCCAGGATCCCGGCCAACACGGTGACCGGGCCCGCGGTGGCGCTGTACTTCACCGTGGACGACTTCGTGGCGATGTATTCGGTGGATCCGGAGACCCGGCTGATCACCTTGCTGGAGGTCGCCCAGCGGCTGACCTCCACCGGCTAGGGAACCCGGCTACTTCGCGCCGGCGCGCAGGCTGCCCACGTAGGCCTCGGGCAGTCCGGCGGCGCGGCATCCCCGCTCCAACGCTTCCAGGAAGCGGGCGCTGACCGGCCCCTGGTCGCTCATCCGGGAGGGCGCGGTGGTGAACGCGGTGGCAGTGACCTCCTGCGAGCCGACCTTCAGTTTCACCTCGCGCTCCACGCACATCCCGGTGACCACGCCCTCCTTGTGCTGGATCACCGGCCAGTCCTTGCCGGCGATCTGGAACAGCAGCCCGTGGACGGTGGACCCCGGCTGATCGGCCAGCCCGGCCACCCGTCCTCCCCACCAGCGGGAGGGAAAGTCGTAGACCAGCCCCACGTCCACCGCCTGGGCCAGCTGCCCGGGGGGGAGGTTGAAGAAGTCATAGCCGTGCTGGGCGCGCCACTCCTCGAACGCCGCGCGGTCCAGCACGGTGGAGTAACCAAAATACAGCCGCTGGGCAGCGTCCCCGACCGCCTCGCGCGCCTTCATCACCTGATCGTAGTGGGCATCCATGAGGAGCCCTCCCTATCAGCTTCTCCGGGCGGCGACCCGTTCGCGCAGCGCGCTGAACATTCCGCCCACGTCCAGCCGCGCGGTCTTCAAGAACGCCCGCACCGCCCGGTCGGTCTGCTCGGCCAGGGTGGCCATCCGGTCCAGCCGCTCCAGCCGGGCCTTGGCCACGTCTCCGGCCGCGTGGGCCAGCCGCTGGGCCTCGGAGAAGTCCTCGCGGATCCGGGCCAGGAAGGCGGCCTCCCGCTGCTCCAGCACCAAGGAGACCATCTTCATCAGATCGGTCTCGGCGCCATAGTGCCAGGCGGCCTCGCCGGGGCTGCGCACCCGTTCGATCACTCCCCAGCGCTCCAGATCACGCAGCAGCATCGAGACCGCGCCCTTGGACAAGCCCAGCTCGCGTTCGATCTCTCCGGCGGAGAGCGCCTGGTCCCGCAGGTACAGCAGCGCCCACACCCGGCCCTGGTTGCGCTTGAAGCCCCAGAACTCGATCACGTTGCCTACCGCCTCCACCGCGATCGCTTCCCAGCGGGGCAGGGTTCCCCCGGCCGTCTCGGTGGCGGCTGCCTCCGCCGGCCAGAGATAGCCCTTCACGGGGCCCTGCCCGGCTGCACGCTGGCGGCCAGCTTGTGGGCCCACTTCACCAGCTCGTCGCCGCCGCTGCGGCGGCCGTAGCTGCCCAGCGCGTCGATCGCCGCCTGGATCTCGGAGTTCATCTTGTCCAGGGCCACCTCCAGGGCGCCGCTGGCGATCACCGCCTCTCCCAGCTCCTTGACCCGCTCCGGGGTCATGGCGGTGAAGGCCCAGGCGTCGCGCAGCTTTCGGCGCAACGACTCGTCCCGCTGGGCGGCGATCAGGATCGGCATCGAGACGTTCTTGGCCTGGATGTCGGCGAACTGCGGCTTGCCCGGATCCATCCCGGTCAGGTCGCGGATGTCGTCGGCGATCTGGAACGCCACTCCCAGCCGACGGCCGAAGGTGTTGAACCGGGCCACCGCCTCCCCGTCCCGGGCCACCCGGGCGGGGGCGACTCCGCACCAGCCGAAGAGGGCGCCGGTCTTGCCCTCGTGGACAAAGCGCATCCGCTCCAGCGGGATGGACAGATCCCCGCGGGACTCCACCTCCACGATCGCCGCCCGGGTCATGTCCCGGACCGTGGCCACCGCGTCGTGCAGGATCTCCGCGTCCATCCCCCGCAGGTTGTTCAAGGCGGTGGAGAGCAGCATGTCCCCGGAGAGCACCGCCACCACGTTGCCGTAGCGCGCGTTCACCGTGGGGCGGCTGCGGCGGAACATCCCCGCGTCCACCACGTCGTCGTGCAGCAGCGACGAGGAGTGGATCAGCTCCGCGGCGATCCCCATCTTCAGCAGGACCTCCTCCGGGACGCCCAGCGCCTCGCCGAACAGCCGCACCAGCATCGGGCGCGCCCGCTTGCCGCCCGACCCCAGGCACAGGTGACGGCCCGCCTCCATCAGGATGCCCGAACCGTGGGCCTCGCCCGCCCCGTCCTTCAACGTCTGGGCAAGCGCCTCCTCCACCTGGACGAGAAAGTCGGCCAGCCCGCTCTGGGCCTCGCGGATCGCGACGCTGGTGTTCATGCCCGTTCATATAGTTCAAGACCTCTTGAACTTCACCTGGAACTTGAGGCCCCCTCCAGGGGGGCGTCACCCGGGTAAAAGCAGAGCAAACCTGGGAGTCTGCGCGGCGGCCCGCGTGCCGGCGAAGGCGCTCGCCGGCGGATGGTTTGATCCGCAAGGTTCGCCCTTTGCTTCGGGCGCCAACGAGGAGCCTGCCTGCTCTCCATGCGGGTCTGGGGCCTACGTTGAGCACGCCCACTTTGCATGGCACCGTCTCGCGCGCGTCGCCTCCTCCCGGCGCGCTTCTGCGATCGCTTGTCCTCGACCCTTCATCGCCGCCTCGTCTCCTGGTTCTCGCTGCTCGGCGCCGCGGTGCCGCTGTTCCGGCCCGGCTCGCCGATGCCCGGCTCCGCCGCCCCCTTCAGCTCCGGGCCCGGTCCGGATGCGGCCAGCACGCATCCGCGGCAGCGGAACAAGCTGCGGGTCTCGCTGTCCGCCTCGCTGGGAGAGGGGGTGTTCGCCGAGGTGGTGACCGCCACCGCCGGCGGCGCGGTGCTCACCGGCTGGGCGCTGTACCTCAACGCCAGCCCGGTGCTGATCGGCCTGCTGGGCGCCCTGCCCTTCACCTCCCAGTTCTTCCAGCTTCCGTCGGCCTGGCTGACCTCCGCCTTCGGCTACCGCAAGGTGGCGCTGGTGGCGGTGGGCGCCTCGCGGCAGCTGTTGTGGGGGCTGGTGGCGCTGCCCTTCCTTCCCCTGGGCGAAGGCGCCAAGCAGACGGTGCTGATGACCGTGGCCGGCCTCTCCGCCCTGCTGGGGGTGGTGGGCAACAACGCCTGGGTGGCGTGGATGGGCGAATTGGTTCCGATCCAGCTGCGGGGCCGGTACTTCGGCCGGCGCACCGCGCTGTGCACCCTGGGCGGCACCCTGGCGATGCTGGCCGCGGGCGTGTTGCTGGACGTGGCCCGGCTGCAGGGCCGCGCCGACTGGGCCCTGTCCGGCCTGGCGGTGGTGGCGTGCGTGGCCGGCGCGGTCACCACCCTCTTGATGCGGCGGCAGCACCAGCCGACCGAGGAGGGCGGCAAGGGTCCGTTCGAGTTCGCCGCCGCGCTGCGCCCGTTCGGCGATCCCTCGGCGCGAAAGTACCTGGCCTTCCTGATCGGCTGGAACCTGGCGATCGGGGTCTCCTCCACCTTCTTCGCCGTCCACATGCTGGAGAACCTGGGGATGGGGTTCGCGCTGATGGCGGCCTACAACGCGGCCGCCGCCGGGCTGCGGATCATCACCGCCCCGCTGTGGGGCAGGGCGATCGATCGCTTCGGCCCGCGCACGGTGCTCAGCGCCTGCTCCTACTCGCTGTGCATCGTGCCCCTGATCTGGCTCTTCCCCCGCGAGGGCTTCCTGTGGCCGCTGGCGGTGGAGGTGCTCTTCTCCGGTTCGCTGTGGAGCGGCCATGCGCTGGCCACCTTCTCCCTGCCGTTGGCGATGGCGCCCCGGAAGAACCGCCAGTTCTACCTGGCCGCGTTCGCCACCACCGGTGGGATCGCGTTCGCGATCGCCGCCACCCTGGGCGGACTGATCGTCACCACCCTCCCCGCCCGCTTCTCCCTGGCAGGAGGGAGCTGGAACGCCACCCACGCGGTGTTCCTGGTCTCTGCCTGCGGTCGGATCGCCGCCGCCTTCCTCACCCAGCGGGTGGTCCCCGCCGAGGCCCGCCCGGTCTCGGAGCTGTGGGCCTGGATGCGGCTCACGGTGACCCAGCGGGTGACCGGCCGTTCTCCGGGAGTCCCCGCGCTGGCGGTGGCCCCCGAGCGCCGCGCGCCCTAGAACGCCCAGCCGACGGCGAAGCTGACCCGCAGATCCACCGGTTGGACCAGCGGAGAGCTTCCGGTGGGGAAGAAGGCCGCCGCCGCGGAGGCGGACACCACGAACGGCAGCACGTCCCCCACATAGTTCCAGCCGGCGCCCAGGCCGATCCCCAGGTGGAAGCCGGTGCCATCCCCGGCCCACGCATAGGAGGTCCGCAGCTCGGGGCCGAACCAGACCCCGGAAGGCGCGCGTCGGAAGGGATACAGCCGCGGCCCCAAGGTGAGATCCACCCCGGTGGTCCGCAGCGGGGGATCCTGGGTCCAGATCCGCAGGTCCAGGTAGGCCGGCCGCGCGGTGACCGCCAGGAAGTCGGTGAACACCCACTCGTACTCCAGCGCGTAGGCCCCCACCAACAGGCCCAGCAGCTCCACCCGCACCACGTGGTTGCGGATCACCCGGTAGGCGATCGGCCCCAGTCCGGCGCGGGCGCTGTCCAACTGGGCGGTCTGGCCCGGGCGCAGCTCGGCCAGCACCTCGCGGGCCGCGACCTCCGCCGCGTGGATCAGCGCCTCGAACAGCGCGTCCTCGGTGTTGGCGGTGCGGGAGATCAGGGCCAGCGGTCTAGCGTCGCTGGCGCGGATCACCTTCAGGTTGGCCTGGTAGGTGTTTCCGAAGCGGGCCAGGCTGCCGGTGATCAGCCCCTCCACCCCCAGCGCGCCGGCGATCTCCGCCAGACAGGCCCCGGACTCGTCGCTGCACCCCACCAGCTGGCGCTGCCGCTCCAGGCCGATCAGGGTGGCGATCTCCGCCGCGGTCACCACCGAGACCCCGCGCAACGCCAGCTGCTGGGCGAAGTGCTCGGAGTAGAACTCGACGATCGCCTCGTCGAGGTTGATCCCGTTGAGGCCCGGCGCCGCCAGGCGCACCGGCTGGGCGCCGGCGACGGAGGCCACCACCCACAGCCCCAGGGCCAGGCCCCTGCTCCGCGCGGCGCTCAAAACGCGTACCCCACGTTCAAGCGCGGCACCAGCTGCACGGTCGATCCATAGGAGTCGGAGAAGGAGAAGGAGGTGAGGTGTCGGTACACGCCCAGCCCCAGGGAGCCGGTGATCCCCAGCGGGAAGGTGAAGGCGTAGCCCAGCAGCACCCCGGGGGCGACCAGCGGGCCGCTGCGCTGGATCAGGGGCTGGGTGGGAGACTCCTCCTCGGTGAGCCCGTAGCCCAGCTGGACCTCGGCGCCGGCGAACAGCCCATTGCCCACCACCCCGGTGAGGTAGAAGCGGCCGCCCAGGAACAGCTCGCCGCCCAGGTCGCGGGTGCGCTCTCCGTCCACGCTCAGGTCTCCGTTGACGAACAGGCCCATCCCCACCAGCGAGAACCGGGGGGTGAGGGCGCGCTCGTACTCCACCCCGAACGCGGTGAAGAGGATCCCGCCCACGAACCAGGTGACGAAGTTGGAGTGGTCCTGCACCCGCCGCTGGGAGCGCGCGCCCTCCGGCACCTTTCGCCCCAGGCCCTTGTACACATCCAGCGCCGCCCCGGGGGCGGCGTCGGCCAGCGCGACCTTCAGATCCGCCTCGGTGCGGCCCGAGCGGCTGTACACCCCGAACACCTGCCCTCCCTGCGAGAGCAGCTTGAGGTTGGCGTGCAGCCGCGAGCCGATCCGGGCCACGGTCCCGGTGACCACCGCCTCCACCTGGAGCGCGGAGGTGAGCTCGGCGAGGCAGGAGGAGGACTGCTGTTCGCAGGAGACCAGCTGCCGCTGCTGCTCGGCGCCCAGCAACTGGGCGATCTCCTTCGGGGTGGAGACGTCCAGCCCCTCCAGCTCCAGCTCCTCGGCGAACGCCTCCGAGATCCGCTGGGCGGCGTCCTCGGAGACCCCGGCCGCGCGCAGCCCGGGCGCGGCCACCTTCGCCACCCGCGGCTCCTGGGCGGAGGCCCCCAGCGCGATTCCGATCCACAGCACTGCCGCCGTGCGCCGCATCAGAAGGCCACCCCCAGCTGAACCCGGACCCGATTGACCTGGGGAAACGTGCCCTGATGGGAAAGGTACCCCTCCACCGCCCGCCAGCCGTGCCCGTAGCCCAGGGCCACCGCCACCCGATCCCCCAGCAGCCACTGGATGCCCAGCTCGCCCCCCAGCCCGAAGCCGGGGCCGTCCTCCCCCGCGCCTCCCACTGCGTAGGCGCCCACGTACAGCCCGCGGGGCGCCTCCCCGAACAGGTAGACGCGGGCCCCGCCAGTCACCTCGAAGCCCCGGGCGAAGGTGGCGTTCAACCACTGCGGGGCCACGAAGACGCTGAACAGGTCGGTGAGCACCCGCTCGTACTCGAGGCCGTAGAAGCCGACCGCAAACAGGATCGGGCCCACGGTGAGGACGTTGAGCCGGTCCTCGAAGATCGCCTGCGAGCCCACCGACCGGGCCGCGCCCGGCCCCATCAGCCGCGTGGCCAGCTCGCCCGCCAGCGAGGTCACCGCCGGCAGGAGCCGCTCCTCATCCGGCGCGGTGCGGGATCCTTCCGCCAGGGCCCCGCCCTCCAGATCGGAGATCCGCACCTTCAGCTCGTAGCCGGAGCCGCTGCGGGTCAACGTCCCCAGGACCATCGCCTGGACCCCCAGGGCGTTCCCCAACTCCACCTGGCAGTCCGCGCAGCCCAGCAGCTGCTTTTGCCGCTCCAATCCCAGCAGGGTGGAGATCTCCGCGGCGGTAGTGACCCCCAGCCCGCGGTGCGCCAGCTGCTGCGCGAGGTGCTCGGAGAAGAAGGCGGCGATCCGGGGCTCCACCCCGGTGGAGGTCAGCCCGGGAGCGGCCACCTTCACCCCGGCGGACGCGGACCACGAGGAGAGGAGCAGGGACAGCAGGAGGGGCAGGCGCATGCGCGTGGGAAAAGCTTCAGCGATTGGCCGACCCGGGACAAGGACGTTTCACCGATCCTCGGGCGGGAACTGAGTCGCTTGCGCGCGGCCCGTCCCCCGTCTTAGTGTCTCCATAACACGAAGCAGGAGGTTCCGATGGACGCCCTGTCCCAGGTGTACGCCACCTCGCTGGCGCTGCACACCGATCTCTACCAGCTGACGATGGCGTACGCGGCCTGGAAGAGTGGCGCCGCCCAGCGGGAGGCGGTGTTCCATCTGTTCTACCGCCGCAACCCGTTCCAGGGCGGCTTCGCGGTGGCGTGCGGGATCGAGACCGCGCTGCAGCTGATCGAACGCTTCGGGTTCGACGAGAGCGACCTGACCTATCTGGCCACCTTGAAGGGCGCCGACGGGGCGGACCTGTTCGAGCCCGCGTTCCTGGAGTACCTGCGCGGGCTGAGGCTGGAGTGCCAGGTGGACGCGGTGCGCGAGGGCACGGTGGTGTTCCCGCACGAGCCGCTGATGAGGGTCCAGGGGCCGGTGATCGGCTGCATGCTGCTGGAGACCGCGCTGCTGAACCTGGTGAACTTCCAGACCCTGATCGCCACCAAGGCGGCGCGGGTGAACCTGGCCGCCGGCGGGGAGTCGGTGCTGGAGTTCGGGCTGCGCCGGGCGCAGGGGGTGGACGGCGGACTCTCCGCCACCCGCGCCAGCTACGTGGGCGGCTGCGACTCCACCTCCAACGTGCTGGCGGGGAAGATCTACGGGATCCCGGTGCGGGGGACCCACGCCCACAGCTGGGTGATGCTCCACGACACCGAGCTGGAGTCCTTCCGCGCCTACGCGGCCGCCCTGCCCCACAACTGCGTCTTCCTGGTCGACACCTACGACACCCTGGAGGGGGTGCGGCACGCGGTCACCGTGGGAAAAGAGCTTCGGGCCAGCGGACATGAGCTGCTGGGGATCCGGCTGGACTCCGGCGATCTGGCCTACCTGAGCATCGAGGCCAGGAAGATCCTGGACCAGGGCGGCTTTCCCCAGGCGAAGATCTTCGCCTCCAACGAGCTGGACGAGCAGGTGATCACCAGCCTCAAGCAGCAGGGCGCCACCATCACCGTGTGGGGGGTGGGGACCAAGCTGGCCACCGCCTACGACGACGCGGCGCTGGGCGGGGTCTACAAGCTCTCCGCCACCCGGCTGCCGGGCCAGCCCTGGCAGTACCGGATCAAGCTCTCGGAGCAGGCGATCAAGGTCAACAACCCGGGCATCCACCAGATCCGCCGCTTCCGGGTGGGCGCCGAGAACATCGCGGACATGATCTACGACGTGGAGAAGGGCCCCAGCGGGGTGCTGGTCGATCCGCTCGATCCCACCCGGCAAAAGGCGATCCCGGACGGGGCCACCTTCGAGGATCTGCTGGTCCCCGCCTTCCGGAACGGCCTGCGGGTGCTGCCCTTCGAACCGCTGGGCGAGGCCCGCGCCCGCTGCCAGGAACAGCTGCGCCACTTCCACGCCGGCATCAAGCGCTTCATCCATCCCCACCAGTATCCGGTGGGCCTGGAGCAGGCACTGCACGAACACAAGCTGGCGCTGGTCCTCAAGGCGCGCGGGGTCCGGAGCTGACGATGGCGGTCACCTACCAACATCCGCGGCCGGCGCTGACGGTGGACTGCGTGGTCTTCGGCGTGGAGGAAGGGGCGCTCAAGGTGCTGCTGATCCAGCGCGACCTGGAGCCGTTCCGCGGGCGGTGGGCGCTGCCCGGCGGGTTCGTCCACCTGGACGAGACCCTGGATCAGGCGGCGCTGCGGGAGCTGCGGGAGGAGACCGGGCTGGACCGGGTGTATCTGGAGCAGCTGTACACCTTTGGCCGGGTGGACCGGGATCCGCGCGAGCGGGTGGTCTCGGTGGCCTACTGCGCGCTGGTGCGCTTGATGGACCACCAGGTGAAGGCCGCCACCGACGCCCGGGCCGCCGCCTGGTTCGCCCTGGAGGACGTCCCCAAGCTGGCCTTCGATCACCAGGAGATCGTCCAGGTGGCCAAGGAGCGCCTGCAGGGGAAGCTGCGCTACAAGCCGATTGGCTTCGAACTGCTGCCGCCCAAGTTCACCCTCACCCAGCTGCAGACCCTCTACGAGACCATCCTGGAGCGGCCGCTGGACAAGCGGAACTTCCGCAAGAAGGTCCTGGCGACCGAGCTGTTGGAGGGCCTGGACGAGGTACAGCAGGGCGTGGCCCACCGGGCGGCACAGCTGTTCCGGTTCGACAAGAAGGGTTACCAGAAGCTGGAGCGCGAAGGCTTCCTGTTCGAGCTCTGAAGCTGGAGGACACATGAGCGGCCTTCCCCTCCCCGACTTCTACCGGCCCGAGCACGCGGGCCAGTGGTCCTACGATCCCGACCAGCCGCAGCTGTTCGAGGCGGCGCAGGGCTACCGCGCCCGCCATGGGATCCGCCCCTCGGCCAGCGATGCGCGAAGGGTCCACCTGCTGCTGATCGACGTGCAGAAGGACTTCTGCTTCCCCCGGGGCAGCCTCTACGTGGGCGGGCGCAGCGGGAGCGGCGCGGTGGAGGACAGCGCCCGGATGGCGGAGTTCATCTACCGGAACCTGGGCGCGCTGACCGAAATCACCGCCACCCTGGACAGCCACCTGGCGTTCCAGATCTTCTCCCCCGCCTTCTGGGTGGACGCGGACGGCAAGCCGCTGGCCTCGCACCAGGTGCTGACCACCTCCGACCTGGATCGGGGCCTGGCCCGCCCCAACCCGAACCTGGCCGGCTGGCTGGCCAACGGGGATCTGCAGTGGCTGACCGCCCAGGCCCGGCACTACTGCCAGGAGCTGGAGCGGGTGGGCAAATACAGCCTCTACCTGTGGCCTCCGCACTGCATCCTCGGCAGCGACGGGCACGCCCTGGTGGGGGTGATCCACGAGGCGCGGATGTTCCACGCCTACGTCCGGGACATGCAGTCCTCGGTGGAGCTCAAGGGCAGCAACCCGCTGACCGAGAATTACTCGGCGCTGCGCCCGGAGGTGCTCACCCGTCACGACGGAGGAACGCTGGATCAGCGCAATGGGCGGTTGATGGAGAAGCTGCTGGGCGCGGACGTACTGATCGTTGCCGGGCAGGCCGCCAGTCACTGCGTGAAGAGCACCCTGGACGATCTGCTGGACGAGATCCTGGCCCGGGACCCGTCACTGGCGCGCAAGCTGTACCTGCTCACCGACTGCATGTCCTCGGTGGCGGTGCCCGATGGCAGCGGAGGCTTCGTGGCGGACTTCACCCCACAGACCGAAGCGGCGCTGCAGCGCTTCGCGTCCGCGGGGATGAATCTGGTGAAGTCCACCGATCCGCTCGATCAGTGGCCGGGCCTCACACCGTGACCCTCCCCTCCCGCACCTCCCAGGTGACGCCGGTCACCGCCGAGGCCAGCGCGTCGTCGTGGGAGACCAGCAGCAGCGCCCCCGGGTAGTCGCGCAGCGCCGCCTCCAGCCGCTCGATCGACGGCAGGTCCAGGTGGTTGGTCGGCTCGTCCAGCACCAGCGCCCAGACCTGCTGGACCAGGGCGAAGGCCAACAGCAACTTGCGAAGCTCTCCCGGGGAGGGTCGGACCGTCTTGAGCAGCGCCTCCGGCTCCACCCCCAGCGCGCCGACCAGGGAGAGCACCCGGCCCCGCTGCTCGTTGGGCAAAGAGCGCACCTGGGAGAGGAGCCGATCGGAGTCCTCGTCGGTGAGCTCCTGGGGCAGGTGGAGGATCCGCTCCGGCGGCACATGGGCCGAGGCCAGCAGCCGGCGGATCAGGGTGGTCTTTCCCGCGCCATTGGGACCGGCGATCCGGATCCGATCCGAACGGCGCACCCCCAGCGGACCGCTGGCGCCCGGGACCTCCTCCGCCAGGAACACCCACTCGGAGGGCGCCGGCGCGAAGTCCACGAAGATCCGGTTGCCCAGCACCTCCTCCACCTGGTGAGCGGACTCCACCTCCTCCGCCCGCCCCAGCGCCCGGCGCAACACCCCCACCTGGTGGCCCAGTCGCTTCTCCGCCCACGCCACCCGGGTCGAGGCGCCGAGGGTGCGCGCGTCGCTGTCGTGCCTGTCCTTGGCCCGCTTGCCCACCGATCGCTGGCGGGTGGCCCCCTGCACCTCCCGGCGCTTGTCCGCCAGCCGCTGCTGGACGCGCTGACGCTGGTGACGGGCCTCGTCTCGCGCCTCCACCCGCTCCTGCCGCTCGCGTTCCCAGGCGTCCCGGGCGGCGGAGAAGCCCCCCGGCCACAGGCGGACCGCGCCGGGCTGCACCCGCAAGGTTGCGTGGGTCACCGAGTCCAGAAAGTGGCGGTCGTGCGAGACCAGCACCCCCACGCCCCGGAAGGTCCTTAGCGCGTCCTGCAGCCATCCCCGGGCGGTGACGTCCAGGTGGTTGGTGGGCTCGTCCAGCAACAGGAGCTCCGGCTCTCCGGCCAGCGCCGCGGCGATCTGCCAGCGCTTCCTCTCTCCGGAGGAGAGCGTCTCCCAGCGCTCCAATTGATCCGGCTCCAGCCGAAGCAACGCCCGGAGCTTGCGCGAGATCCGATCCTGCTCCCAGGCAAAGCCCTCCACCTCGGCGGTGCGCTCCCGTTCCTCCTGCGGGCAGATCACCGTCCGCGCGCCGGCAGGGTCGCGCTGCACGTGGCCGTGGGTGGGCGCCAGCTGGGCTCCCAGCAGGTTGATCAGCGTGGACTTGCCCGCGCCATTGGGCCCCACCAGCCCGGTCCAGCCGACGGTCAGATGGAAGGAGACGTCTTCAAACAGGTTGCCACCGGTCGCGTAGGCATACGCGAGCCCATGCACTCGAAGGGATGACATGACCAGGAACTCCAGAACCGGACCCGCGCTCCCGAAAGGGGCGGCAGGGTCGTGAAGCGAAGAACAACGCTTGGGGTTCAGGCGTTCAGGCGCAAGGGAGTCGGGACCTCGTGGAGGGGAAGGTAACTCCACGTTTGGGCGCCGGCAACCTGACGTGAGACGTCCGCGGTTCGCCCCGATCCAACACCGGCGGGGAGTTGCTCAGCTGGACTGCAGCGCGCCTTCAACCACCGACCGCACCTGCGCCTTGCAGGTGCTGCTCAGCTGGACTGCAGCGCGGCTTCGACCACCGAACGCACCAGGTCCGGGTGAGCAGGCTTGGGGAGCAGGATCAGGTCGAAGTCCGGCCACCACTGGCCGGAGAGCACGTACTCGGCGTTGCCGCTGTGCAGGATGATCCGCACCGAGGGGTGGCTGGCGTGGACCCGCTCCGCCAGCTCGCGTCCGTTCATCCCCGGCATCTTGAAGTCGGTGAACAGCACCAGCGGAGGGAACTCCTCCACCAGCTTCAAGGCCGAGGGCCCATCCTCCGCTTCGCGGATCTCCGAAGTCAGCCCGCGCAGGACACGCCGCACCGATCGCCGCATCAGCGGCTCATCGTCGACAAGCAGGATTCCTGTTCCGACCGGGGAGCTCAAAGCGAGCGCAACATCGACTCGCTCGCTGCCATGCGCAACGGGATGCTTCGCTCCAAATGGCGGCTTCACCAGCCAGTCTGCACCGTCGGAGCACTTTTCCGCATTGCGCGGCAGAACATCCCGGATAACCCCTAAGGAGCCCTTCGACCCACCGACCCGTCCCCGTTCAGGGCAGTCCTTGCTGAAGCGCCAGCCACTGCCCGGGGCTTTGTGGGTCGCGAACCAATGCGGTTCCCACGGGACTCTCCAGCAGTCCTTGGAGAGAAGGCTCGAACGCCAGCACCTCCGGGAGCGACCAGGGCCGCTGCGTCCCTTCCGGCTCCTCCCCGCCTCCCTGACAGAGGAAGTGCCAGCCAGAGTCCCCTGCCCCCACCGGGGGGTCCCGGAAGCCAGTGCCAATCGGCGCGCCCTCGCGCGCGATGTGGCCGCAGACCCACGCCGACCCCACCCCGAGTCGCTTCATCGGGCAAGCCTAGACACCCACCGCGCAAAAAGAAGAGCCGTGAGACCTTCCGGGTTTCCCCTTGGGTCTCACGGCTCTTCAATGGTCGGGGCGACAGGATTTGAACCTGCGACCACTTGCACCCCAAGCAAGTGCGCTACCAGGCTGCGCTACGCCCCGATACAAACGGGTCCGGCTGGGGAAAACAGCCGCCGCCTTATGCCCCTTCGACTCCCAGGGGTCAAGGCAGATGAATCGGTGAGGACGCTTGAAAAGCGGGCGTCCTGACGTCGCTACTCGTCGCTGCCCTCGTCCCCCTCGTCCTCGTCGTGATCACGAGGGGCGGGGCCCTTCTCGTAGACCGTGCCCTCGGGGAAGGGCGCGTTGTTCAGCGCGGTCTTGAGGACCTGGGAGGGCCGGAAGGTCAGCACCCGGCGGGCGGAGATCTCGATCTCCTTGCCGGTCTGCGGATTGCGCCCGACCCGGGCCTTCTTGTACCGGACCTGGAAGTTCCCGAAGCCGGAGATCTTGATCTTGTCTCCCCGCTCCAGCGTCTCCTTCACCGTGTCGAAGACCAGCTCGACGATCTCGGCGGACTCCTTCTTGGAGAATCCGACCTTCTCGTAGACGCCTTCGATGATGTCCGCCTTCGTCATGTTCTCGCCTTCCCCCAAGGAGCACCGGCAATCCGCGCAGTGTTGCCTTGTGGATCCAGGGGTGTCAACCCACTGAGTTTGCTATGGATTTGAACCACGAAGGGAAGCGCCCAAACGGCGGTTCACCTCGTCCACGATTTTGGTGTGCGCAGCGTTCACTTCTTCGTCGGTCAGGGTGCGCTCGGAGGCCCGGTAGCTGATGGCGTAGGCCACGTTCTTGCGCCCCTCCGGGATCGGCTTGCCGGTGTACACGTCGAACACCCGGGCCTCCTCCACCAGCGCCCCGCCCACCTCGCGGATCACCCCGCGGATCTCCTCGTGGCGCAGCTCCAGCGGCACCACCACCGCCAGGTCCCGCAGCACCGCCGGGTACTTGGGCAGCGACACGTACTGGGGCAGCAGCCGGGCCGCGGTGTACAGCGCCTGGGCGTCCAGCTGGAACAGGTAGGTGGCCGCGGGGACGTCCAGCTTCTTGGCCGCCTTGGGGTGCAGCTCCCCCAGGATGCCCACCGGCTTGCCGCCGACCAGGATCCGGGCGCAGGAGCGCGGATGGAACGGGGCCTCCTCCGCCGGGGCGTAGACCGCGTCGGTCAGCCCCAGCGAGCCCAGCACCGCCTCCACCGCGCCCTTGGCGTCGAAGAAGTCCACCTCCACGTCCGCCACCGACCAGGTCCGAGCGTCGCGCTTGCCCCACAGCAGCCCGCCGATCATCAGCGTCTCGTGGGCCACCGGACGACCCTCCAGGCCCCCTTGGGGATCCGGCGCGAACACGTTGCCGATCTCGTACAGCTTCACCGCCTGCACCTGGTGCCGCAGGTTGCGGGCCAGGTTCTGCAGCAGCCCCGAGTAGAGGGAGACCCGCATCACCGCCAGCTCGGCGGAGAGCGGGTTCTTCAAGGCGATGCTCACCGGTGGCTGCCCCAGCTCGGACAGCGCCCCGGAGCGGGTCCAGGGCAGCTCGGGGGCGGAGACGAAGGAGTAGTTCACCACCTCGTCCAGCCCGGCGCCGGACAGCGCCTGGCGCACCCGCCGCTCGGACTGCATCTCCACCGGCTCCGGGGCCAGATCGGAGACCCCACGCGGCAGGCTCTCCGGGATCCGGTCGTAGCCAAAGATGCGGGCCACCTCCTCGATCAGGTCCTCCTCCCGGTCCACGTCCACCCGGGCATGGGGGACCGCGAAGGTCTCCTCCGTTGCGCCGCCCTTCCCCTCCGCCACGAAGCCCAGCGCGGTCAGGATCCGCCGCGCCTCCGCCGGCGGGATCGCCAGCCCCAGCACCGCGTCCAGCCGCGGATAGCGCAGCTTCACCCGGCGGTTCGGGGCCGGCTGGGGGTACACGTCCACCCGGCCCTGCAGCAGCGTTCCCGACGACAGCTGGGCGATCAGCGCCGCCGCCCGGTCCAGCGCGGTCCCCACCACGTCGATGTCCGAGCCCCGCTCGAACCGGTGCGAGGCCTCGGTGTGCAGCCCGTGGCGCTTGGACATCCGGCGCACCGACGGCGCGTGGAAGCAGGCGCTCTCCAGCAGGATCCGCCGGGTGGCGCCTCCCACCTCGGTGGGCTCGCCTCCCATGGTCCCCGCCAGGGCCTGGGCGCGATCCTGGTCGGCGATCACCAGATCGTCCGGGTCCAGCGCCCGCTCCTTGCCGTCCAGGGTCTTGAGCTTCTCCCCCTTCCGGGCCCGGCGGACCACGATCTCCGCGCCGCCCACCTTGTCCAGGTCGAAGGCGTGCAGCGGCTGGCCCAATTCCAGATTCACGTAGTTGGTGACGTCGACGATGTTGTTGATCGACCGCACCCCGCACGCCTCCAGCCGCCGGCGCAGCCACTCCGGCGAGGGACCCACGGTGAGGTTCTCGATCACCCGGCCCGCGTACCGGGGGCAGCCGGCGGGATCCTCGATCCGGATCTTCACCTTGGCCGCCGCCGCTCCGCCCGACTCCTTGACCTTCACGTCCACCGGCTTGAGCGCCTTGCCGGTGATCGCCGCCACCTCCCGGGCGATCCCATGGTGGGCCAGAGCGTCCGGACGGTTGGGGGTGACGTTCAGCTCCAGGATCACCTCATCCAGCCCCAGCGCCTGGGCGATCGGGGTGCCGGCCTTCTGCGCCGGATCCAGGATCAGCAGCCCGGAGGCCTCCTCGCTCAGCCCCAGCTCGCGGGCCGAGCAGAGCATCCCCGAGGACTCCACCCCGCGCAGCGCGGCCTGCTTGATCTCGGTGCCGTTGGGCAGTCGGGTCCCCACCGTGGCCAGCGGAACCTTGTCCCCCACCTGGTAGTTCTTGGCCCCGCACACGATCTGCAGCTTCCCCAGCGCTCCGGCGTCCACCTGGGTCACCGACAGCTTGTCCGCGTTGGGGTGCTGCACGCTGGCCACGATCTGCGCCACCACCACCCCGCGCAGCCCCTCGCCGGGACGGTGGATCCCCTCCACCTCCAGGCCGGCCATCGTCAACCCCTTGGCCAGCTCCTCCACGGTGGAGGGCAATTCCACGTACTCCGCCAGCCAGTCTTTGGAGATCTTCATGGCTAGAACTGCTCCAGGAATCGCACGTCGTTCTCGAACATCAGGCGCAGGTCGTCGATCTTGTGGCGCAGCATCGCCAGCCGCTCCACGCCCATCCCGAACGCGTAGCCGGTGTACTTCTCCGGGTCGTAGCCCACCGCCCTGAGCACGTTGGGGTGGACCATCCCCGACCCCAGCACCTCCAGCCACCCGGTCTGCTTGCACACCCGGCAGCCCTTGCCGGCGCAGGCGGTGCAGCTGACATCCACCTCCGCCGAGGGCTCGGTGAAGGGGAAGAAGGAGGGTCGAAAGCGGGTCTGGGTCTCGGGGCCGAAGAAGGCCCGGGCGAAGGCGGCCAGGGTGCCCTTGAGCTCGGCGAAGGTGACCTTCTCGTCCACCAGCAGCCCCTCCACCTGGTGGAACATCGGGGTGTGGGTGATGTCCGAGTCGCGGCGGAACACCCGGCCGGGGACCACGATCCGCACCGGCGGCTTCTGCCCCAGCATGGACCGGATCTGCACCGGGGAGGTGTGGGTCCGCAACAGCACCGGGCCGCCCTTCTCCAGGGCGTTCTTGTCCAGCCAGTGCGCGTCCACCCAGAAGGTGTCCTGCATGTCCCGGGCGGGGTGCTCGGGCGGGAAGTTCAGCGCCTCGAAGTTGTAGTGGTCCAGCTCGATCTCCGGACCGGTGGCCACGGTGAAGCCCAGCCGCTGGAAGGTGCGGACGATGTCCTCCAACGCCCGGGAGACCGGGTGCCGGCGACCGGGGCGGCGCAGCCGTCCGGGCAGGGTCACGTCCACCTGGGGGCCCTTGAGCTGCGCCTCCAGCTGCGAGTCCTCGGCGCGCCCCAGCGCCTGCTGCAGCAACCCCTCCAGCTCGGCCTTCACCTTGTTGGCCACCTCGCCCAGGGCCCGGCGCTCGTCGGGGGCCAGCTTGCCCATCCCGCCCAGCACCGAGGAGAGCTCGCCCTTCTTGCCCAGGTAGCGGACACGCAGCTCCTCCACCTTGCCCAGGTCCGCCGCCTCACCGATCCGCGCCCGAGCCTCTTCGGCCAGCGCCGTCAGCCGCTCCTTCATGACCGTCCCCTCTGTTGCTGCTTCCTGAAAAAAGCAAAAGGGGCCACCTACCCCGAAAGGCAGGCCGGCCCCAATCGCCAGACTTCAATGCCGGGGGGGTTGAAGCCCCGGCTGGGGGCTACGCCGCCTTCGCGAGGTTCGCGATGGCCGCAAAGCCGGACGGGTCCGCCACCGCCAGATCGGCCAGCACCTTGCGGTCGATGGCGATCTTGGCCTTGCTCAGGCCGGCGATCAGGCGGGAGTACGAGAGGCCGGAGCCCCGCGCCGCAGCGTTGATCCGGACGATCCACAGCGCGCGGAACACCCGCTTGCGCCGCATCCGATCACGGCTGGCGTAATCCAGGGCGCGCTCGACGGCCTGGTTTGCCCGCTTGTAGCAATTCTTCCGACGGCCGCGGTAACCCTTGGCCAGCTTGAGAATGCGGTTACGACGACGACGAGCCTTGAAACCCTTTTTGACGCGCATCTTGATGCTCCCTACTTCGGCCCTCTCGGGCGAATGTCACCGCCGCGGCTGCCTTCTCACGAAGACGCCAGCAGCGGGTGTCCCGAACGGCTACTTGCCGTAGGGGAAAAGCTCCTGGACGACCTTCTTGGCGTCCATGGACGCCAGGTGGCCGGTGCCGCGATTGCGGCGCTTCTGGGAAGGGGACTTGGCGTGGGTAAACAGGTGCTTACCGAATGCCTTGCCGTGCTTCACCTTGCCCGTCTTCTTCACGTGGAAGCGCTTCTTCGCGCCGCTTCTCGTCTTCAACTTCGGCATGACTCCTCCAAACCTCTCAAATCGGCGACAGCTTCCCGCCGCCTGGTATCGTTTCTTGCGGCCCGAAGCTACTTCGGACCTGCCGGAGCGGGCGACTGCGCCACCGGTGCGCTGGGGGCGGTGGCCTCCGGAGCGGCGGAGGCGGTCTCCGGGGCGGCACCCTCGGGGGCAACACCCTCGGCGCCTTCGGCGCGCTGCTTGGCTTCCTTGGCGTGGGCGCGGTCTTCCTTGCCCGAGGCGGCAGCCTGGGCACGGGCGGCGTCGCGGGCGCGCTGGAGGACCTTGGGGGACGGGGCCAGGATCATGAACATCTGGCGGCCTTCCATGCGCGGCGACTGCTCCACCACGCCCACGTCCTTCACGTCCTTGACCACGTCGTCCAGGATCGCGGAGCCCAGGTTCTTGTGGGTGATCTCACGGCCACGGAACATGATCGTCACGCGAGCCTTGTTCCCCTCCTCGAGGAACCGCTTCACGTTGCGCACCTTGAACTCGTAGTCATGCTCTTCGGTCTTGGGCCGGAGCTTGATCTCCTTCAGGTGGACCACGACCTGCTTCTTCTTGGCCTCCGAGGCGCGCTTCTTCTCCTCGTACTTGAACTTGCCGTAGTCCATGATCTTGCAGACTGGCGGCTTGGCCATCGGGTTGACCTCAACGAGGTCGAGCCCGAATTCGCCAGCCTTCGCCAGAGCTGCCTCGATCGTGAGGACGCCCAGCTGTTCGGCAGCAGGTCCTACAACGCGAACCTCACGCGCACGGATGCGGCGGTTCGTTCTTTGATCCCGAGCGATGCGACGACTCCTTCAAATTGCAGGATTTCCTGCGGGTCTGGCCTGAAAAAGACGGCGGAAGATACTTGGGTACATCTAGGTGTCAAGGGCGGTCCCTAGGGAAACGCCGACTCCTTCCCCAGGAGATCCAGGAAGGCGTCCAACTTCACTGTCTTGAGGTCCTCTCCACCATAGCGGCGCGGAGCGACAGCAGCTTGCTCGACCTCTTTGTCACCGATCACCAGGGTAAAGGGCACCTTTTGCATCTGGTGCTCCCGAATCTTGGCGTTCATCGACATCCCGCGCTCGTCCAGCTCCACCCGGAACCCCTTGGCGCGAAGCTGCTCCTCCACCTGCCGGGCATAGTCCAGGTGCCGGTCGGCGATGGTGACGATCACTGCCTGCACGGGCGCCAGCCAGGTAGGGAAGGCCCCGGCGAAGTGCTCGATCAGGATGGCGATGAAGCGCTCGAACGACCCGTAGATCGCACGGTGGAGGACCACCGGGCGGTGCGGTGAGTTGTCCTCTCCCACGTAGGTCAAATCGAAGCGTTCCGCGGCCAGGTAGTCCAGCTGCATGGTGCCCAGCTGCCACTTGCGGCCGATGCTGTCGGAGACGTCGAAGTCGATCTTGGGGCCGTAGAAGGCCCCCTCCCCCGGCTTGACCTCGTAGGGGATGTTCAGCGTCTTGAGCACCCCCTCCAAGGCCTGCTCGGCGCGATCCCAGGTGGCGTCCTCGCCCAGCCGCTTCTCCGGGCGGGTGGAGAACTTGGCCGAGTACTTCAGCCCCACCCCGTTGTAGACGCGATCCAGCAGCTTCACGAAGCGACGGACCTCGTCTCCGATCTGCGCCTCGGTGCAGTAGATGTGCGCGTCGTCCTGCGCGAACTGGCGGACCCGGGTCAGCCCCCCCAGGGTGCCGGAGGCCTCGTTGCGGTGCAGCACATCCTGGGTGTGCAGCCGCAGCGGCAGGTCCCGGTAGCTGTGCTTCTTGAAGCCGTAGAAGATGTGGTGGGAGGGGCAGTTCATCGGCTTGAGCGAGAAGTCGTGCTCACCGGACTCGCTGTCCAGCACCAGGAACATGTTCTCCTTGTACTTGCCCCAGTGGCCGGAGATCTCCCACAGGCCCTTGTTGAAGAGCAGCGGGGTCTTGATCTCCACATAGCCGTCCGCGGTGGTCAGCCGGCGCATGTAGGTGGCCAGGGTCTGGTAGATCGACGTCCCCTTCTCGGTCCAGAAGGCGGCGCCCGGAGCGAAGGGGTGGAAGTGGAACAGGTCCAGCTCCTTGCCCAGCTTGCGGTGGTCGCGCATCTTGGCCTCCTCCTGCCGGTTCACCCACTCCGCCAGCTGCTTCTTGTCGAAGAAGGCGGTCCCGTAGATCCGCTGCAGCATCGGGTTGCGGTGATCCCCGCGCCAGTAGGCGCCGGAGGAGGAGAGCAGCTTGATCACCCCGATCCGCCCGGTGGACGGCCCGTGGGGCCCCAGGCAGAAGTCCACCCAGTCCCCGTGGGTGTAGAGGGTCAGCGTCTGCGCCCCCTTGGCCACGATGTCCTGGACGATCTCCACCTTGAACTTCTCGCCCAGCTTCTCGAAGAGGGCGATCGCCTCCTGGGGGGAGACCTCTGTGCGCACGAAGGGCAGATCGCGGGCGATCTCCGCGTTGGCCTCCGCCTCGATCTTCTCCAGGTCCTCGGGGGTGAACGGGGTCTCCCGGGAGAAGTCGTAATAGAACCCGTCCTCGATCGAAGGACCGATGGTGACCTGGGTCCCGGGGAACAGCCGCTGCACCGCGCTGGCCACCACGTGGGCCGCGTCGTGCCGGGCGATCTCCAGCGCGTCCGCGCCGGACTTGGGGGTGAGGATCTCCAGCTTGGCGTCGGCGTCCAGGGTGCGGGCCAGATCCACGTGCTGCCCGTTCACCTTGGCGGCCAGCGCCGCCTTGGCCAGCCCGGGGCCAATGCTCTCCCGGACGAAGTCGGCGATCTTCATGCCCCGGGCCGCCTGCTTCTGGCTGCCATCGGGGAGGGTTACGGTGACCACTTCGCTCATTCCCAGGCTCCTGCCGGCTTCAACACCCGGCGGAGGTGGAGGAATGTCCCAACGTCCGCACTTGGTGGAAAAACGTTTCGGGCGGCGACGGCTTTCGCCGCGCCGCCCGTCTTGCTGCTTGTGGGTCCTAGTGGTTTCGAACCACTGACCCCTACCGTGTCAAGGTAGTGCTCTACCGCTGAGCTAAGGACCCGTGAGGCGCGCGCGAGATACCAGCGCCTTCCGGGAGCGTCAAGGGCAACCTCGCGCTCCTTCGGGGAGTGGAACAGCCCTCTGCGGCGATCACCACCGTCCGGGCGGCGGAGCACCGGACCGCCCGGCACCCGGGCACCCGGCGGCGGCGGCCCCCTCAGGGCGCCTGCGGCCGGGCGGGGGCGAACAGCAGGTAACCGAAGCGGGCGAAGTACTGGAAGGTGCTGATCACCACGCACAGCCCGGCGATGAAGCCCATCACCGCGGTGTACGCGTGCAGGGTCTCGCTGTTGGCGGCGTACTGGTCCACCAGCGCCAGCACCACCAGCAGGACCAGGGAGAAGGTCGCGTACTTGCCGACCCGGCTGGGCCGGGCGGGCAGGTCCAGGCGCTTGTGCCTCACCACCGCGGCGCCGACGATCATCCACCCGTCACGGAAGAGGATCAGCAGCAGCAACAGCAGGGGCAGCCGCCGCTCGATCACCAGGGTCACCAACGCGGAGAACACCAGCAGCTTGTCGGCGATTGGATCCAGCAGTGCCCCCAGCTTGGTGCGCTGGTTCAGCAGCCTGGCCAGCAGACCGTCGATTCCGTCGGAGGCCGCGGCCACCACGAACACGGTCAGCGCCCAGCCGGGGTTGCCGTTCAGGTGCTGCACCACGAACACCGGGATCAACGCGAACCGGACGTAGGTGATGGCGTTCGGGACGTTGAGCCAGCGTTCGGTGCGTTCTTCTTCCACGCTGCGGAACTTAACCGGGTCCTACTCGTGGTTGTCGGCGGCCACGAACTTGGCCAGCGGGTCGTCCTTCTGCAGCTGCAGCTGGGTGACCTCCCACAGGTCCTCGCCCACGGTGACCTGGCTGTCCCGCTGCAGCTCCACGAACTTCTTCTCCCACTCGTCCTTGGAGATCTGCCCCGGGCCGGCCACCTGCCGGCGCGGGCCGGTGGAGGCGGGCTGGGTCTGCCCCTGGGCGGCCGGGACCTTGGCCTGGGCCAGGCGGACCTGGGCGTCCACCGCCACCTTGCCCTCGGTCACCCGCACCACGGTCACCGGGACCGACTTCTTCTTCTTGGACCCGGTGGAGGCCTTGAGCAGCTTGGTGGCGTCCACCCGGAAGATGGTGCCGCGCACCCCGGCCACCGCGCGCTCGGTGGTGACCTCGAACTTGGCCTCCGACCCGGCTGCGACCTTCTTCACCTTGGCCCACACCGCGCCGAACATCAGCTTGGCGGAGAAGCCCTTGCGCTCCAGGCCGGAGAACTCGGCCTCGTTGATCACCAGCTGGCTCTCCGGACCGACCGCCAGCACGCTCTCGTCGTTGAGCAGCAGCTTGAGCGCCCCGCCCTTCTCGACCTTGAGCGAGTCGCCGACCTCGATCTCCGAACCCTGGGCCAGCGCCACCTTCACCCCGTCGGTGCCGGTGCGGCTGGCCTTGCCCTGCAGTTGGGAGACCTTCCCCACCGCGGCGAACGCCAGGGCGGGTGCCAACAGCGCCAGTGCGACGGTCAACCGAGCAATCTCATGACGGCGGTTCATCGTGCCTCTCCCTCGGACTGTCCCAACGGCCGCAAGCGGATGGTCAGCGCGGCCTTGACCCCATCCGGGTCGTAGTACGTCACATACGGCCAGAATCCGTCCTTCTTCACGTCCACCCGGTGCATCCCGCCGCCCACCGCCTCCAGGGTCAACCCGCGCCCTGCCAGCTGCTGGCAACTGCCGCGGGAGATCCCGTCCACCCACACCCCGGCGTCCTCTGGACTGCACCGCAACCACAGCTGCCCGGTGCGATCCGCCGCTCCACTTCCCTGCGCCCGGTGCAACACCGCCCGGGCCTGTCCCACGCTGGGCGATTCCGAAGGCGGGCCCGCGCAGGACAGCAGCGCGAGCACCGGCCCCAGCCGCCTCACTTGGCCAGGGTCAGTTCCACCGTGTTGCCGGTGACGCCGGTGACGCTGATCACCTTGCCCTGGAACTTCTTGTCCCCGATCTTCTCCGCGAACTCGTCGGTGGAGCCGAGGAAGACGATGTCGAACTCGGCCTTGCCGTTGGCGAACGTCCCCGGGCGGACCTCGCGGACCCCGGTGACCTGCGCCAGCAGGACCTTCTTGAAGTTCTGGACCGCGCTGTAGGAGGTCATCCCCATCACCGTGGCCGCCACCCGCTGGCCGTTCTGCTCGTTGTTGGAGAGGTGCTTGACCACCGAGGCGCGCACATCCGCCAGGATCTTCTCGCCCCGCTTCTTGGTCAGGTCGAACGCGGTGCGCTCGTAGGAGAGCAGCGGGGAGACGCCCTTCTCCTTGGGATCGAAGTCGATCTTCCCGGAGAGGGTGGCCAGCTGATCGCCGCTGTCGGTGGCGAACACCGTCAGTTCGTACTCGCCGGTGACGAAGTAGGCGCCGGAGAGCATGGAGTTCTTCTCGGTGACCTGCTGGCGGTAGTTGACCTTGCCGTAGAGGATGTACTCCGCCTTGGAGAGGTTCCCCACCCGCTTGACCTCGGTGTTGGTCAGGGCGGTGACCCCGGCGCTGACGTTCAGCTCCCCGGCGGCGAACTGGGGGTCGATCAGGGTCCAGCCGTCCTTCTTGAACCCGTCGGTGAGCACCTGGGCCATCACCGCGCTGGAGACCGCCTCCCCCTTGGGGGTCGCGGTGATCTCGTTGAGCACGATCACCAGCTTGCGGTTTCCGCTCCGGTTGATCAGCGCCTGGACCGCCTGCAGATCCTTGTCCAGGTCCTTGGTGGCCACCTCGGCCTTGATGGTCACCGAGAGCACCCCGCCCTCCACCTTGGGCTGCCCGACCACGGTGTGCTTCTTGATGTAGCCCTCGGAGCGCGAATAGATCCGGTCGCTGACCAGGGTGTTGTTGGCGGTGAGGGTGTCGGAGGAGACCAGCACCCCCGCGGCCTGCTCCACGGCGCTGCGGAAGGCGTTCTGCTTGGCCTCCTTCAGCGCCCGGGCGCGGTCATTGTTGACGATGGCCGCCTCTCCGGTGGCCTCCACCTGGGTGTTCTCTTGCGCCAGGGCGCTGGACGCCACCAGGGCGACGAGTGCGAACGCAGTGAGCTTGAGCGCCTTCATGTTCAAGTGTCCTTCCGGGAAATCAAAAGAGCCTGGGGGTTCCGGCCAACTAGTTGGTGACGATCGCGACCCGGCCCTCGGCCAGGTAGCTGTTGTTGGACTCGGTGAGCTTCTTGATGTCCGCGGCGGTGAGCACCAGGTCCGAACCGTCCGCGCGGGTGGCCTTCACCACCACCGGCTTCTCCCCCACCAGCAGGCTCTTCTGCGCCTGATCCAGGGTCTTGAAGTAGCTGGCCACGCCCTTGGACTTGCGGGCCTCGTCGCTGAGGATCTCCACCGTGTAGAACGCCTTGCCGTCCTCGCCCAGCACCCGGGGAGCCAGCGCCGGGCTGACCTTGAGTCCGCGGGCGTCAATCACCAGGCCGGTGTTCTTCTTCTCTCCCTGGGTGTTGATCGCCAGGCCGGAGACGGTCTCGCTGGCCGCGGGGGCCGCGGCCGCCTCGCTGACCGCGGAGGAGATGGCGGAGAGGGGAACCTCCACGTCGATCTCCACGCCGCTGTCGGAGAAGTAGCGCTTGGCGGTGACCTTGAAGCCCCGCAGGGTGCCGCTGACCCGACCCTTGAGCTCGTCATTGGAGGCCATCATGTCCCCCACCGTCTTCCCGCCGGTGACTTGGATCCCCTGGACCTGGGCCAGCAGGTTGCGGAAGGCGTCCATCTGGGCGGCGCGCTCTGCCCCCAGGCGGGCCTGGGCGGGATTGACCGCCTTCATGTCCGGGGCGCCGGCGCCGGTGGCCTGGATGACCTTGCCTTCCCAGTTCACACCGGGTGCGGGCTTGGCGTTCTGGGCGGGCTTGGACGCCTGCGCAAACGCCGTGAGGGAAACAGCGACTGCAATCAGATAGACCAGACGCTTCACGGGGTCCTCCAGGCCAGTCCTTCAAAATTTTACGGGAATAAGACGAGCCGACCGGAGGACCATTCAACAGACCCCTTCACCCGGTGTCAATGACACCGGTGTCCTTGCCTGCTTGCTTGAGGGTTCCTTCCAACCCATTGGAGTTCGGAAGGAATTCAGCTGGGGTCTGATCCTGGCTCCTCACCCGAAGTGGAGACATAGGCGTCCACCAGTCTCCGGTGGCGCTCGGTCATCAGGGTGAAGCGCACCCCCGCGCCCTCCTTGTGGTTGGAGCCCACCCACTCGCGGACCACTTCACCCTCCGCGTAGATCACCTCTTCCGAACCGGGGAGCTGGAACTGCAACCCCACCCGCTTTCCGGCGTGGGAGGGTTCGATCAGGTTGGCCAGGGACAACCCGTCGCTGCTGATGTCCGAGGCCCGGGCCATGTAGGGGACCCCCTGGACATATTTGTTGAGGTACACGTCCAGTTCGGCGCGCGTCTTCTTCCGCTTGTTGCTCATGGTTCCCCTCCGGCAAGCGCTACAGGTCGCGCCCAGGCACGACAGCCGCGTAGCGAGCCGAGGGTAGGCGCGCGGATCGATCGGTCAAGAAAACCGCCCCGCCCTCGCATATAAGGCCCGCCTCTTTTGGAACGCCGGATTCGGCGAAAGGGATGGGACAGATGCGAAAGACTCTTGCGGCAACGGCCCTCGCGCTGTTGCTGGCCTGCAACAACCAGGGCGGTACCAGCGGTGGCAACGTCAAGGCTCCGGAGACCGACGAGCAGAAGACCTTCTACGCGCTGGGCGCGCAGATCGGCCGCAGCGTGGCCCCGTTCAACCTGACCAAGGAAGAGCTGGAGTACGTGAAGATGGGCCTGGCGGATCAGGCGACCGGCGCGGAGATGAAGGCCCCGGTGGAGCAGTTCTTCCCCAAGATCCAGGAGCTGTACCGCGGCCGGATGAACCAGAAGGCCGAGCAGGAGAAGGAGAAGTCCAAGGCCTACCTGGAGAAGGCCGCCGCCGAGACCGGAGCGGTGAAGAGCGAGACCGGGATGGTCTTCAAGGAGCTGACCGCCGGGACCGGCGAGCTGCCCAAGGCCACCGACCGGGTGAAGGTCAACTACCGCGGGACGCTGACCGACGGGACCGAGTTCGACAGCTCGGTGAAGAACGGCGCGCCGGCCACCTTCCCGCTGATGGGGGTGATCCCCTGCTGGACCGAGGGGCTGCAGAAGATGAAGGTCGGCGGCAAGGCCCAGCTGGTGTGCCCCAGCGCGATCGCCTACGGGGACCGCGGCCGTCCGCCGCAGATCCCGGGCGGCGCCACCCTGATCTTCGAGGTGGAGCTGCTGGAGATCCTCCCCTCCGCGCCTCCCCCGCCCGGGCACTCGCCGCTGGGTGGTCAGCCGGACGCGGGCGCCGCTCCCAAGAAGTAGAGCGCGCGCTTCGAAGCAGCAACGGGGACTTCCGCCGGTGTCTGGCGGAAGTCCCTTTTTCTTGCCCGCTACTTCTTGCCCAGCGCCGCCGCGGTGGCCCGCAGCAGCGGCTCGGGGGAGATCGGCTTGCCGGTGGCGTTCACCATCCACTGGTCGGGGGTGACCGCGCCGTAGCGGGTCATCCGCTCGAACTCCGCGCCCAGCGGGCCCTTCTGGGCCAGGTGCTCCTCGATCTGGAAGGCGATCAGGTGCCCCAGCGGGTAGTCGCACAGGTAGATCGGGTTGGTCACCATGTGGGAGTAGATCCCCAACAGCACGCTGTCCTTCGATCCCAGCACCGGCAGGTAGTACCGGTTCCAGGTGTCACGGGCGATCTGCTCCACCGCCGTCCGCAGCTGCGCGGGGGTGGCGTCCGGGTGCTGGTACATCCAGTGCCACATCGCGATGTCCACCAGCGCAACCCCGGCGATCTCCCAGGTCTGCCAGAACTCGTTGAGCACCCGCAGCCGCTGGGCCTCGCGGGTGGGCCCGGGAAGCCCCAGCAGCCGGGTGTCCCGGGACTGGAAGACGAAGGCCAGCGCCTCGGTGAACGCGGTGTTGGGCACCCCGGTCAAGAGGGTGTTGTCCACCTCGTAGAGGGAGAAGGCCTGCTCCACGTTGTGCCCCAGCTCGTGGATGGCGATGTTGTAGCCCTTGTAGTTCATCCCCTCCTTCTCGATCCGGGTGCGCAGCCGCGGGAAGTCCCCCCGGCGGGCGGCGCCCATCGCGTGGCCGGCACCCCGGGAGGGGTCCACCCGGATGTGCTGCGAGAGCCACTTGGCCTTGGCGGCCGAGAACCCCAGCCCACGCAGGATGCGGGGCATGTCCTTGGAGAAGGCCGCCGCGTCCGGGTACTTCTTGCGGGTCATCGCATCCAGCTTCTCCTCCGGGATCCCGCCTCCGCCGCGGAAGCCGTTGAACCAGATGTCGTGGGCCTCCAGCTTGCGGCCCAGGCTGGTCTCGATCTCCTTGGCCACCTGGGGAACCAGCGGTGACTCCAGCACCGCCTTGAGCATCGAGACCACCCGCTCCTCGGGGATCTCCCGGAACAGCTCGAAGGAGCGGGCGATCGCGGTGGGGGCCAGCGGCGAGTACGGGTCCGCCCGACGCTGGGCCTGGAAGTTGGCCAGGATCCGCGCGTAGCGGGTGTCCGGCTCGCGGGTGGGATCGGCCTTCGCCTCCCGCTGGGGGGCGTCCTTCTCCACCGTGGCCTCCGGGGCCACCGCCACCGTGTTGGTGAACGGGTTCCAGTCCAGCCGCGGGTTGTCGATCACCGCCTGGGGGATGGACTGGGTGACGATCCGGTACATCACCTGGAGGATCGCCCGCTGCCGGGCCAGCCCCTGCTCCTGGTTGGCGTAGTTGGCCTTCAGCTCATCGCGCAGGTTCCAGTGGGTGATCAGCCGCTTCCCGCTGGGGAACAGCCGCCGGCCCTGATCGTCCACCAGGTGGTGCATCCAGATGTTGTACTGGGCGATGTACAGGTCGGCCTTGGCGCCCGCCTCGGCGATCCCCGCCTGGATCTCCGCCGGGATCCGGCGGGAGAAGCGGCCGGTGAGGCGGCTCTCCGCCCAGCGATCCCGCGACCACTCCGTCCCCTGCTCCATCCGCTCCTGGAGGGTGTCCTGGGGGAAGTTGAGCAGGGCCACGAAGCCCACCTTGGAGCGGAACAGATCCTCATTGAGGTGCGCGGACGGATCCCAGGCGGAGACCAGCGGGTCCACCTTGAGGATCGGTCCCACCTCCACCTCGGTGGCCCGGCGCAGCTCGCGCCCGATCTCCACGAAGTGACCGTCCAGCTGCTCGAAGATCGTGGAGAAGCGGGCCCGGGTCTGCTCCAGCTCCGGCCCCTGGGGCAAGAAGTGCTCCTGGGCAAACGCGGCCAGATCTCCATCCTCCGCTCGCCACAGCGCGGAGATCTGCTTGAGCCCGCGGTCCACCCGCGCCGACTCCTTCTCCCCATACCGCGCCAGCAAGGCGCCTCTTGCCGCCTCCACCTGGTTCGCCAGTGGGGGGGACTTGGCGCCCTGTTGGCCCACCGCCACCGCGCCCAGGGTGACCGACAGCATCAGCACTCCGATCGAATCTCTCAAACGGTCTCTCCTCGAGGACAAAAGAAAAAGCCCGACCCTGCCTCCAAGCGGCAGAATCGGGCTTTCGTATATTCAGCCTTGGAAGCGTTCTTACGCGGCCGAACGAACGTTCTGCGCCTGCAGGCCCTTCGGCCCACGGGTGATGTCGAACTCGACCCGCTGTCCCTCAGTGAGGGTGCGGAAACCGTCCATGTTGATGGCGGTGTGATGGCAGAACACGTCCTCGCCGCCGCCGTCCTGGGTGATGAAACCAAACCCCTTGGCGTCGTTGAACCACTTCACAGTACCAGTAGCCATTCTTCCTTCTTTCCTTCGGTTGCAGGCGCCAAGAAAAACCTTCGCGCCACCCTCTGGGACTGCGTTTGCGTAGGGTCCCGGGGCCGGGGCGCAATGTATGGGTTATGCGTACGGCTGTCTATGCCTGCCTGCATGCTTTCGTGCAGTCCTTGCGAACAGGCAAGCCCCGGAACCCTTGGCGCAACGCGTCACCCTCTGGGAGTGACTACCAGCCGCACTGCTGACCCTGGTTCTGGGTCTTGAGCCAGGTGTGCAGCGGCTGGAAGTACTCCACCAGGGGGGTGGCATCCATCTCGCGGGTGCCGGCCATGGCGAACAGCGCCTCCTGCCACGGCTTGGAGGCACCCAGCTCCAGCAGCGCCTGCAGCTTGGCCCCGGCGGCCTTGTTCCCGTAGATGCTGCACTCGTGCAGCGGGCCCTTGATCCCGGCCGCCTCGCACATCGCCTTGTGGAACTGGAACTGGAGGATGCGGGCCAGGAAGTAGCGGGTGTAGGGGACGTTGGCCGGGATGTGGTACTTGGCGCCCGGGTCGAAGTCCTGCTCGGTGCGGGCGGAGGGCGCGGCCACTCCCTGGTACTTGGTGCGCAGCTCCCACCAGGCCTGGTTGTAGTTCTCCGGGGTGACCTTCCCGGAGAAGACGTCCCAGCGCCACTGGTCGATCAGCTTGCCGAACGGGAGGAAGGCCACCTTCTCCAGCGCGTCCTTCAGCTGGAGGTTGATCAGGTTCTTCTCGCTCTTGGGCACCGGCCCCAGGATCCCCGCCTGCTGCAGGTACGCGGGGGTGATGCTGAGGGTGAGCGCGTCGCCGATCGCCTCGTGGAAGCCGTCGTTGGCGCCGGCCTGATAGAGCATCGGCAGGTCGTTGTAATAGAGGTAGTAGTAGTTGTGCCCCAGCTCGTGGTGGACGGTGACCAGGTCCTCCTCGTCGATCTTGATGCACATCTTGATGCGCAGGTCCTTGTCCTGGGCGTCGAAGGTCAGGTCCCAGGCGCTGGCGTGGCAGACCACCTTGCGGTCCGGCGGCTGGACGAACATCGACTGGGTCCAGAAGTTGTCCGGCAGCTTGTTCATCCCCAGCGAGGTGAAGAAGGACTCGCCCAGCTTGACCATCTTCACCGGGTCATAGCCCTTCTTGACCAGGGCGCCGGTGACGTCCAGGTTGGCCTGCCCGGGGAAGGGCTCCACCAGCGGGTAGATGTTGTTCCACTCCTGGGCCCACATGTTGCCCAGCAGGTGGGCGGGGATCGGCCCCTGCAGCGGGACCTTGTCCTTGCCGTACTGCTTGGACAGCCGGCCGCGGACGTAGCAGTGCAGATCGTCGTACAGCGGCTTGACCTGCTGCCACAGCCGGTCGGTCTCCTTCTCGAAGGCCTCCGGCTCCATGTCGTAGCCGGACCGCCACAGCTCGCCCAGGTTCTGGTAGCCGATCTCCTTGGCCCCCTGGTGGGAGAGCGAGACCAGCCGCTCGTACAGCGGGCGCATCGGACGGGAGACGGTGTGCCAGCCGTTCCAGGCGTCCAGCAGCTCGTTGTAGTTGCGGCTCTTGGCGACCACCTCGGAGAGCTGCTGCAGATCCCGGCAGCTCTTCGGATCGCCGGGGGTCTTGCAGTACTCGCCCTTGCCGTACATCCCCTCCAGCTTGGCCAGGGTCTGCGCCAGCTCCTGGCGCTTGGCCGCGTCCTCCGGGGACGGGAGGGTGGTGCCCACCGAAAGCAGGTACAGCATCCGCTGGGTGTCCGCGTCCTGGCCGGGCTGCCCGCGGTACTGGGCGGACTGCTTGATGGTCCGGGCGGTGTACTCCAGCAGCGCCTCGTTGACCCAGGCGGCGTTCCGCTCGGTGTCATCGGTGATGTAGGTGCTCTTGATCCACTCCGCGGTGGCGGCGCGCTGGTTCAGTGACTTGAACTCCTGGTTGGCGCGGGCCACGAAGGCCTTGGCGTCCTCCTGGGGAGCGGCGGCCGCGGGGGCGGCAGCCGGGGGAGGAGCCACGGGGGCGTTGGTCTGCTCCGCGCCTTGATTGCTGGCGCAGGCGGACAGGACGAACGCGGCGGTGGCCGCGGACACTCTGAGCAGGTGACGGGTCATGACCGGAGGTCCTATCCGAACGGGCCGCCCGGACCCGAGCGGAAAGTTCAGCTTGTGGCCCCCAGCTGTCCCGCGCCCTACAGGTGCTGTTCCACCAGCTGGGTAGGAAGCATCCCGCTCTGGCGCCCCACTTCCCTGCCCTGGGAGAAGAGGACGAAGGTGGGGATGGCCTGGATCGAATGCGCAGCGCCAGGCCCCGGATGGGCCTCGGTGTTCAGCTTGAGTACCAGCAGCTTGCCCACGTGCCCGCGCGCGTAGCGGTCCACCGTGGGGGCGATGGCCCGGCACGGCCCACACCAGGGGGCCCAGAAGTCCACCAGCACCGGCACCGACGAGGACCGGATGGCGGCGGCCAACCCCTCCGCATCCACCTCCTGCGGCTTGCCACCGGTGTCCAGGTCCTGCTTGCAGCGCCCACAGACGGCCACCCCCGAGGCGGCCGGGGCAAAGCGGTTGAGGGCTCCACAGCGTTCGCAGCGGATCATGGACTGGAAATAACCACCCCGGGGCCGATGGCCAGCGAGGATGGTGGCGCCGCTTTCACCTGTGCTAAGCGGCCGGTCATGCCCTTCGAGTTTGTCATCCATGACGAGGATCGCATCCTCGAGGTGATCTATCCGGCCAATCCCACGGCGGGAGACGTCACCGACTACACCACCAGGGTGCGCACCGCGATCGACAGCTTCGGCGGCCAGGAGTGGTCCAGCCTGGTCGATCAAAGCGAGCTGCAGGTGCTGCCGCCGGACCTGCTGCGCGCGGTGACCCAGATGAACCTCTACGCCGCCAACCACGGGATGGTGCGCACTGCCCGGGTGGTGGCGGACGCCGCCTCGGGGCTGCAGGCGTGGAAGATGGGCAAGGCCGCCGGGCTCTCGGTCCCGATCCAGACCTTCCCCTCCCGTGAAGAGGCGGTGGACTGGATCCGCGCCGAGACGGGGCTGGAGGAGTGATCGGCCGGCTGTCCGGGCTGGCGTTGGCCCTGTGGTGGGTGGGCTGTTCGAACCCGGAGGACGCACGCTGCGCGGCGTACTCCTTCGTCCACCAGGGCGGCGGCAACAACCACGTGGCCAGCTGCGGGGACCCCTCCTGCGGCAACGGGATCAACCCGCCCACCGCCGGCCAGCACTGCGGCAGCACCAGCACCTGCCGGGTCCACCAGACAGAGGTGGGCCGCTGCCTGTGGATCCACAACCTGGAGCACGGCCACGCGGTGCTGGCCTACAACTGCCCCGAGGGGTGCCCGGAGCTGGTGGCCGACCTGCAGGCGATCTGGGACGCCGCCCCCTCCCCCAAGCGGATGCTGATCACCCCCGATCCCAACCTGCCCACCCGGGTGGCAGCGGTGGTCTGGGGCTACAGCCACTCCGCGGACACGGTGGATGCGGAGGCGATTGGCTGTCTGCTCCAGCACCAGGATGAAGAGGCACCCGAGGCCGGCCTGGGCTGTTCGCAGTAGCCGAAGCCCCAGGTCTACCGCCGGGTCAGCCGCTCCCGTTCGTGGCGCAGCGACTCCTCCCGCCGCCGACGCTCCTCTTCCCCGCGAGAGTCCATCCGCCGGGGGCGTTCCTCGCCGTCCCCCTCCGGCTGACTGCGCGCCCGTCCGTCTTCGGCGGCGCCGATGCTTCCGCCTCCATCCACCGAGACGTCCAACAGGCGTCGGCGCTGGCGTTCCACCTCCGCGTCCGAGACCTCGGCCTCTCGGTCGAAGCGGAGCTCCCCCTGGTGTTCGTCCTGTCCATCGCCTTCATTCGGTCTCGCCATGCAGTGGCTCCTCGCGGTGTGGGCGTTCAGGGGACAACTTCGGCATCGCGACAGGAGACTGAAGCGACCGGGGGAGCGGCCGGGCGCCGGGTGGGCACGCCCGTCTCCGTCCGAGGGTCGGGGTGCTTACGTTCCTGGGCAATGGCCGCCACCGCTCTGGAGACCTTGAAGAAGGGTGGGATCCGTCGCCGGGGATCGCCCCAGCGGGGCTTTCGCTACCTGCTCCCGGACGGCAAGCCGGTTCCCCGGGCCCAGCAGGCGCGAATTGATCGGCTCAAGCTCCCGCCGGCCTGGACCGACGTCCACATCGCGCCCTCTCCCCAGGCGAAGCTGCAGGCAGTGGGAAGGGACAAGGCAGGCCGGTGGCAGTACCGGTACCACGCCGGGTTCCGGGCCCGGCAGGATCGGGACAAGTTCCAACGGCTGCTTCGTTTCGCCGACTCCATCCCCACCATGCGGAAGGTGGTGGATCGGCACCTCTCCCTCCCCGGGATGGGGCGGGACAAGGTGATGGCGGCGTCCCTGCGGATCCTTTCCACCTGCTTCGTGCGCCCCGGCAGCGCGGTGTACGCCGCGGAGAACGGCAGCTTCGGCCTGGCCACCCTGCGCCGCAAACACGTCACCGTCCGCGGAGACACCCTGGTGCTGGATTTCCCGGGCAAGGCCGGCAAGCCCCAGCACCGCGAGCTGAAGGATCGCCGGGTGGCTCGGCTGCTCCGCAAGCTGAAGCAGCTGCCCGGACCGGAAGTCCTCAAGTACCTGGACGTGGACGGCCGGGTGGTGGACGTCCGCCGCCGGGACATCAACGCGTACATCCAGGAGGTGATGGGCGAGGACTTCACCGCCAAGGACTTCCGCACCTGGGCGGGGACGCTGATCTGCGCCTGCGCCCTGGCGCGGGCGGGGGTGTCGGCCGGTGAGGCGGCCACCGCCAAGAAGAGGAAGGTGGTGACCGCGGTGAAGGAGGCCGCCGCCCACCTGGGAAACACCCCGGCGATCTGCAGGGCCTCCTACATCTACCCGTCGGTGCTCAGCCACTTCGAGCGCGGCCGGGTGGTGGAGCGCTACTTCGGCGAGCTGGAGGAGCTGGTGGAGCACAAGAAGCCGGCGTTCCACGCCTCCGAGAAGGCGCTGCTCAAGCTGCTGCGGAAGAAGGCGGCCTAGCTTCTTCCCAGTGCCCGGGCCACCGCGTCCACGATCTCCTGCTCTGAGGGGAAGCCGACCATCCCCTTCTTGGCCACCACCCTACCGTCGACCGCGACCTCGAAGATTCCGCCGCTGCCGGGCTTGAGCTCCGCGTCCAGCTCCAGCTCTTCCTTCAGCAAGGCCGCCGCACGGACGGCCCGGGGTTTGTAGCCTCAGGTGTTGCAGTAGGTGATCGTGACCATGGAGAGATGATGCCTCAGCGTCGGGGCGCAGGCTTCTTCTTCGCGGCTGCCGGGCGACGCTTGGCCGCCGGGCGCTTGGGGGCCTTCTTGGCCTTGGGCTGGCTCTGCTCCTGGGCAAAGTCGGTGACCGCCTGCCCCTGCTTCTTGCGGAACGCCTCGAACTCCTCGCGGGAGAAGATCTTCTTCCCCTCCTTCACCGCCTCGTCGAACACCGACTTGAGGACCTCCCGGGGGGCGCCGCCGTTGGCGAAGTAGCGGATGGCGACGATCCCCAGCCCGTGGGTGACCGCGAAGGCGTAGGGGCCGGCCAGGATCCCGCCCAGCCCGGGGAGGAGGATCTTGGAGAGGGTGGCAAAGCCCTTCTGGGCCACCAGCCCCACCCCGCACACCGCGGCGAGCTCCAGCAGGATCTCTTTGCCCTCGGTCAGGTCCACCTTGCGCCCGTAGACCCGGCCCACCGACATCACCATCGAGGCCTGCACCGGGGTGACCAGGAAGAAGTCACTGAGCGGGACTGGCGCGAAGGTCACCACCGCGGCGCCAAAGGAGGACAGCCGGACCAGGTCCCGGGCGATCTTCTCCCGCTCCTCGTCGCCCAGATCCTTGCGCGGCGCGGCCGCGGCGTTCAGCGAGTCCATCCAGCCCATGGGGGTGCTCCTGTGGTTACTTGCCCGCGATCAGCGGGATTGATTGCTGCTTTCCGTCCAACGTCACGAACTCCACCGCGCTGCCGTCCGCCGAGTAGCGGGGCGCCGGGCCCGGCTGCTCCAACGCGCCGGCCAACCAATAGAACGTGCTGCCTGCCCCGCGGATCTTCTTGAAGTCGCGCACCGCGCCCGCGGCGGCGATCGGGTACTCCAGCTTCTCCTGGCGATAGACGTGCCCCACCGCCACCGTCTCCCAGCGCTCGCCGGAGGCCACCTTCGGCAACTGATGGAGGACGACCACCCGCTCGCACCCGTTCCCTACGAAGCGCAGGTCGATCCGCTTGCCGATGCATCCGTCGGCGGTCCACACCGCCTTCCCCTGGGGGCTGTCGTTGCAGGTGCGCTTGCACTTCCCGCCCCCCACGTGGGTCTGCATCAGGACCGCGGAGCCATCCGCGGAGACCGCCGACCAACCGAGATCACGGAACGGTCCTTCGTCGGTGGGGGTTGGTTCTGCAACAGGGGCGGGCTCCGGCTCGGGCTCGGAGATCGCCACCGGCTCCGGCGGAGCGGGGTCTCTACAGGCGGTGAGGACGAGCGCGGCGACCAGCAAGGCAATCCTCGGCATCTTCGGTCCGTCCTTCGGGGTGCTTGACCCCAGCTGACTTGAAAGCGAAAAGGCGCGCTGTAACCAGGAGCAACAAACCATGCGAATTCTCGGTGTGATCCTCATCATCCTCGGCGCCCTGGCAATCGCCTACAAGGGCTTCACCTACGAGACCACCGAACAGATCGCCAAGATCGGTCCGCTGGAGGCCACCGCCAAGAAGCAGGAGACGATCCCGATCCCCCCCTGGGTGGGCGCGGTGGGAATCGGCGTGGGCGCGCTGCTGCTGGTGGCGGGTGGCCGCGGCGGCAAGCGGTAGAGCAGCGACCCGGCCTGCACATGGACCTCACCGGGAAGACGGCGCTGGTCACCGGCGCCAGCAGCGGGATCGGCACCCAGTTCGCCTGGCAGCTGGCGGATCGTGGCGCGAACCTGATCCTGACCGCGCGCCGGGAGCTGCGGCTCGAAGCGCTGGCCCATGAGCTGCGCCGGGACAAGCAGGTCAAGGTGGAGGTGGTGGTGGCGGACCTGGCCACGCCCACCGGTGCCGCGGAGCTGTTCTCCCGCACCGAGGGCGCGGGCCGCCGGGTGGACGTGCTGATCAACAACGCCGGGGCCGGCGCCTACGCCCGGTTCCTGGAGCTGGACTGGCACACCACCCAGCAGCAGCTTCAGCTCAACGTGATCTCCGCGACCGAGCTGGCCTACCGCTTCGGCCAGGCGATGCGGGAGCGGAAGCAGGGCTGGATCCTGAACGTGGCCTCGGTGGCCGGCTACTCCCCGATGCCCGGCTACACCACCTACGCGGCGGGTAAGACGTACGTGCTCAACTTCTCCTTCGCCCTGGCCCAGGAGCTGCGGTCCTCGGGGGTGGTGGTGGGCTGTCTGTCCCCGGGGCTGACCCGGTCCGAGTTCCATCTGGTGGCCAAGCACTCGCTGCCCAGCGCCGCGGGGATGATCTCGATGAGCGCCGAGGACACCGCCATCCGCGGCCTGGACGGACTGTTCGAGGGACAGGCCAACGTGATCCCCGGCTGGTTCAACAAGCTGGGGGCGTTCTTCCTCAAGCTGCTGCCCGGACGGCTGGGCGCGGCGGTGACCGCGTTGGTCGGACCCAAGGACGCCTCGCGCGCCTGAGCGGTCCAGCACGAGGTTCATCTCGGAGAGGGTCGGGGCCAGCACCCTCAGTCCACCACCACCCTGCCCTCCCGCACCTTGAGGTGGGCAGTCTGTGGCTGGCCGGTGCCGAAGAGGCGGTAGGCGGCCTCCTCCAGCGCCGGCGCAATCGCCGCGCGCAGCCCCCGGGCACCCGTCTCGCGGCGCAGGGCCTCTTTGACCACGTGGTCCAGCACCGCGTCCTCCAGCTGCAGCTTCACCTTCTCCTGCTCGAACTCGCGCAGGTAGGCGCCGATCACGTTCTGCTGGAGGATCGCCTTGAGCGTGTCCTCCTCCAGCGGGTCGAAGGCCACCAGCCGGTTGAAGCGGCCGATCAGCTCCGGGATGAAGCCGTAGCGGGCGAAGGCGGTGGTCTGCTCCAGCTGCTGCTCGCTGATCTTGTCGGCGATCCCCTCGCGGGACTGCTTCTTCACCTCCCGGCCAAAGCCCAGCCGTTCGATCTCGTCCATCGACTCGGCGGTGCTGCGAAAGCCGCTAAACGCCCCGCAGGCGATGAAGGTCAGCCCGGCCATCGGCATCGGCAGCGGCGCGACCCGGCTGGTGAACCCGAAGTCCGGAGGAAAGTCGACGGTGGAGCCGGAGAGGAGGTGGAGCAGGCTGCGCTGCACCCCGAAGCCGCTGACGTCCTTGGTGGTCTGCTGACCGGCGAAGCGGGAGTCGGAGCGCGAGGTGGCCAGCTTGTCGAACTCGTCCATGCAGATCACCCCGCAGCTGGCCCAGGAGAGATCCGCGTCCGCCACCTCGAACAGCCGGGAGAGGACTGTGCTCACGTCGTCGCCCACGTAGCCGGTCTCGGAGAACTGGGTGGCGTCCACCACCACGGTGGGGACCTCCAGGATCTCCTTGAACAGCAGTTCCACCAGGTAGGTCTTCCCGCAGCCGGTGGGCCCCAGGAACAGCACGTTCTCCCGGAACCCGTGCTCAGGCGCGATGCCTTCCACGTGCAGGCGATAGTTCCGCATCAGGTGCCGGTAGGCCAACACGCTGGCCGCCCGGCGCGCCCTGGGTTGGCCGCGGTAGCCGTGTTCGCCCAGGCGGTCATCGATCTCCCGCGGCGAAGGGATGCGGGTCTGCATCAAGCGGGTGCGGGCCAGGGTGTCTTCCATGATCAGGCCCCCACCCGGTAGGCGTGGCCCTGTCGCAGCGGTTCGATGTTGCTGCCCTCCAGATCGAAGCCGTCCGGGTAGTGGATCAGCCGCAGCTTCCGGCGCTGCACTTCGGGCAACGCGGCCAGCTTCTCGTAGGGGGTGTGCACCCCGAAGTTGGTCTCGTGGATCGCCAGCTCCGCCTCCATCAGCCAGGTGATCAGCTCCGGGTCGAAGGCGGTGTCGGCGGAGTAGCCCAAGGTCCGCTCCCCGGCGGTGATCCGCAGCGCGGTGGTGGGCACATGGTGGAAGGTGCGCCGGCACTCGAGGGAGAACGCGCCCACCCGGGTGGGGCGCTGCTCGTCCAGCAGCACGACCTCGAAGTAGTCCTCCAGCCGCATCGGGTGCTCGTCGGGCGAGCCGACATGGAGGAGCCGGCGCATCCCTGCCGAGAGGTGGCCGCCCCATAGCTCTTCCAGCACCGCGGGGTGGATCACCAGCTTCAGACGCCGGCCGAGGACGAAGTGGGCGAAGTACCCCAGCCCCTCCAGCCCGGAGCTGTGATCGGCGTGCAGGTGGGTGATCACCACCGCGGAGAAGCTGTCCACGTCCAGGGCGTGCCCGCTGGTGGCGGAGGCCTCCTTGAGGATCTTCCGGATCGGATGCGGGCAGTCGATCAGCAGCCACTCCCCGGAGGCCTGCACGGCAAGACAGGAGGAGTAGTAGTCCGCGGAGAACGCATCCCCTACTCCCAGCGCGACGAGGTCCATTGTTGATGGGGGGCCGGTGCCGCTTACGCGATCCGGTTTCCCCCACCTCCTTTCAAACCAGTGGCGCAGCATGGATCGGCCTCTGCGCTCGCTTGCGTTCGCTCCTCGGCTCTTCCTTCACGACGCACCATGGGCGCGCAGCGTACCCCGACCCCCGCACGTCGCTTCGGGTGATTCCGCCGATTGCTCGTCGCGCTCAGCCCAGCAACGCAACCTGGATCGCATCGCTGGCGGGTCAGACTGCGAACAGCCTGACGCCCCACCCGCTCGGGGCGCTCGCGCCGGCCCTCCAGATAGTGGAGCGTGGCCGCGCCGGGGCGCGGAACGCTTCCTGTGAGACCTACGGCGCGGGCGGAAGCAGGACCTGATCGATCACGTGCACCACGCCGTTGGAGACCCGGATGGTGGCGATGATGTTCGCCCCGTTGATCTTCACCTTCCCGTCCGGCGTCTTCTCGATCTTCACCGACTTCCCGTTGGCCTGGCCCAGCTTGAAGCCGTGGTGCAGGTCCTTGATCAGGTAGGTGGAGGGGGTGACGTGGTACTGCAGCAGCTTCTCCAGGTCGCCGCGCCTCTCGGGCTTGAGCAGGTTCTCCACCGTCCCCTTCGGGAGCTTGGCGAAGGCCTCGTCGGTGGGCGCGAACACAGTCAGCGGGCCGGGATTCTTGAGCGCAATCACGTAGTCGGCTGCCTTCACCGCGGCGACCAGCGTCTTGTGGTCCGGAGAGGCGACGGCGACGTCCACGACGTCTTTCGTCTCCTGGGCGAGGACAGCGAAGGGAAGCACGACGGCGAGCACGGCGAGGAAGGAGCGGCGCATGGGTGAGACCTCGGGTGGGGGAAGACGACACCGCACCCTGCAGGCGCGAGGCCAACCGCCCTCCCTGTGAGCACGCCCGGACGCGCTGCAAACACTGCGGCCGCTCGGCGCGCGGGCGAACATCCTTCGTCGATCGACGTCGCAGACGATCCGACCTGCCGATGTGACGCGCGTCATATGGATGGCGCTTGCCCGGTTCGTTGCAGCCGCCGGGCCAGCGATCCGCGCACCCCGATCATGTGCCACCGCCGCGGACGTAGCGCGGGACCAGCACCATGCGTCTCGTTGGGCTTACCGTCCCGGGTGCGGTAGACGCCTTTCATGTTGCTGCGGCCGTACTTCAGCCAGAGGAAGGCCCTGGAACCGACGGTCTTCGCGGCCACCCGGGAGCGGGTTCGCTCCTCTCCGCTGATCGCCCGCAGCACCCTGGCCGGGAGCTTCCAGGCCAGCCGGGGGTTCGCGGTGACCTTCACCCTCGCCGGGCTCCCGCGGGTGGAGGAGCGCTTTGCGGCCTTCGCTCCGTTCCTGCGGTTGGCGCTGAAGCAGCCGTGGTGGCGTCGCCGTCGACCCAATGCGTTCTATCTCAACGTGCTGGTGGTGCCGGCGGGCGCCGGGGTGGGAAGGCATACCGACGGGACCCTGCGCGGCCCCAGCGGCGAGGCCCAGGCGCTGCCTCGGGAGGTGACCGTGCTCTACCTCCAGGTACCCGCAGGAAGCGCCGGCGGACGGCTGCGGCTGTTTCGCGACGATCAGGTGGTGGCCGAACTTCTCCCCGAGGAGAACACCCTGGTGCGCTTTCGCGGCTCGCTGGCCCACGAGGTGGAACGGCTGGAGGCGGCGCCGGGCGAGCTCCGGGCCAGCCTGGTCCTGGAGCAGTACCTGCTGCCCACCGCCGCCCTGGCCCGGCTGGAGCCGGTGCGCCTGCAATCCAACGCTGGGTTCTCCGCCTACCTGGACGATGCGCGGCCACCCCGGGACTTCATCGTCGACTAGAGCGCCCTCCCCTGCCGCAGCAGCCCTCCCCGGGCAGTGGGCCAGGGTCGGCACAGCGTGCCGGAGCCGGGAACTGTGAACACGTCGATCCCGTGGTCGAAGGTGTGGACCAGGATCTCCAGCGAGCCATCGCCGTCCAGGTCCGCCAGGGAGGGCGCGGCGGCGGCGCCGATCCCGTTGCCGTTGGTGCGCTGCCCCGGCAACGCCAGGTCGTGCAGCAGCTGGCCCTGGTGGGAGAGCACCATCAGATTGCCGGACCCGGGCGCGGTCGGCGCCCCGTAGGTGACCACCACCACCTCCGGCAGCCCATCCTGGTTGAGGTCCGCCACCGTGGGCTCGGCGGCGTACATCACCGACTTGCCGTGGCGCACGTCCACCCGCCACAGCCGGGTGGCGTCCGCGGAGTAGGCGGACAGGTAGCCGTCGTTGAGGGAGACCACGATCTCCGGACGCGCGTCGCCGGAGAGGTTGGCGATCGCCGGGGCCGGGTTGGAGATCGGCGGGTAGTAGCCGCTGATCGGGATCGGGGTCTCGCCCCGGGGCGGGGTTTCCCACCCTGGCTTGCGCATCGCCGAACGGGTGCCGTCACCCTGCGCGCCCTCCAGCACCATCAGCGCCCAGGCCACCGTCTGGTAGGGGGAGCCCTTCTCCACGTTCGCCACCGCCACCACCTCCGCCTGGCCATCGCCGTCCAGGTCCACCACCGAGGGCGGAGACTGGGTCCACTGCAGCCGCTCATGGGTCTCGGCGGTGGGAAAGCCTCCCCGGTGGTCATGGTAGAGCGCGGTCTCCACCGCCGGATCCGCCCAGCGCACCAGCTGCCCCCAGGTGAGCCGTTCTCCCAGGTGGGCGCTGAGCGGATTGGTGAAGTGCGGCGCGGTCTGCTCTGCCACCCCGTCGTGGTCAAACACCTGGAGGAAGTGGTTGTCGAAGCTGACCACCACCTCCAGGGCGTCGTCGTCGTCCAGTTGCCCCACCCCGGGATTGAGCCCGAAGCCCCCGTAGCCGCTGTGCCCCATCCCGTTGCGGTCGGCGTCGTTCCCGGTTCCTTCCAGTGCGTTGTAGCGCGGCCAGTCCGGGGTGGAGCGGGAGCTGGGGTGATAGGCGCTGCCGTCCGCCTCCAGCACGAAGACCTGGGCGCCTCCCTCGGAGGTGGCGGTGGTCTGGGTGGTGGTGGCGATGATCTGCAGCCGACCGCTGCGCCCCAGGTCCGCCGCGGCCAGTCCCCGGATCTCGGGCGTGCCTCCGCCGGCGGTGGTGTCGACCGGGAAGCCGGGACGAAGCTGCAGCCCGCTCCCGTCCCACCGGTAGGCGTAGACGTGCCTCCCCTGTCCGGTGACGATCTCCAGGCTGCCGTCGCCCTCCAGATCGCCAATCACCGCGGGAGCGAAGGTGCGGACGCCCGCCGGTTCGCCCCGGGCCAGCTGGCTGCCGTCCGCGCGATAGACAAAAAGATCGTAGCCGGCGGCCACGATCTCCTGGGTCCCGTCGCCGTCCAGATCCACCACCGAGGGGGGGCCGAACCAGCCGGTGGATGCGGGGATGTTGAAGCGGAAGGCGGGAGAGCGCACCGGGCCGGAGGTGGCACCGGCGGCGCAAAGCTCGGCTGCCTTGGAGCCACCCCCATCGGGGCGGGTTGAACCGACGACGACGCCTGCGTCATCTGGCGCCGGGTTGCCGGCCGGGCCTGCGCAACCTCGCCCACAGCCCATCCACTGCACCAACACCAGGGCCAGAAGGCAGCGTCTCATCCGGGGATCCTCGCAGGCGGGGTCCCGGTGGAATGGGATTTGTCCACCGGGGATCCCAGACCGTCCAGGATCCCACCGATGAACCTGCGCAGCCCCCCGGGGGTCCGCCCGTCAGAGTCCGCCGCTCATGTAGCTGACGACGGCCAGCAGGCCGGTGAGGGTCCAGCCAACCAGGATCAGGGGCAACCACTCCAGTGCGTCAGGTCGAGGTGCAGTCAGTGCGGGCATCGTCCGTCCTCCGGGTTGTTCACACGCTGGCGTTGGCATCCCCCACGCCAGCGGGCCCACAGAGGAGATTCACGGGGAGCGGTGCAGCCGGATTTGCGCGGTCCCGGGCCAGCCCAGTCCCCGTGCGCAGCACTTGCGCCAGCGCCTCTCCAGAGGAGGCGCCGGCGCGGGGAGGGACTCAGATCACGTTGACGTACGTTGCGACCAGGGCAGCCAGTCCGGCGAAATAGAGGCCAAAGAGGGTGATCCCGGCGTACTCCAGCGCGTCGGTTCGCTTCTCGGTCAGGCTCGACATGACAGTCTCCTTCGCGCCCTGAAGTGTTTCCCTGGGTCGCAACCGGGATACGCAGCGCCCCCGGCCGCCATTGCCTCCCTGTTTTTCCGACGGTTTGAGCGCGTTATAGGTGCGTGACCATGAAGAAGAAGAGCTTCGACAGGTTCCAGGGGACGGATCGCTATCTGACCAGCGAGGGGCTGCGCTCGGCGGTGGACTGCGCGCTGGCCCTGGAGCGGCCGCTGTTGGTGAAGGGCGAGCCAGGGACCGGCAAGACGCTGCTGGCGGAGGCGATTGCCGAACAGTTGGGGCTGGAGCTGATCCACTGGCACGTCAAGAGCACCAGCCGCGCCCAGGACGGGCTGTACGTCTACGACACCGTGCAGCGTCTGTACGACTCGCGCTTTGGCGAAGGCGACGTGCGGGACATCAAGCACTACATCAAGCTGGGACCGCTGGGCCGGGCGTTCGCCTCCCCTGCTCGGGTGGTGTTGCTGATCGACGAGATCGACAAGGCGGACCTGGAGTTCCCCAACGATCTGCTCCACGAGCTGGACCGGATGCGCTTTCAGATCGTGGAGACCCGCGAGGAGGTGGCCGCGACCCAGCGCCCGGTGGTGATCATCACCAGCAACAACGAGAAGGAGCTGCCCGACGCCTTTCTGCGCCGCTGCGTGTTCCACTTCATCTCCTTCCCGGAGCGGGACCTGATGCAGCGGATCGTGGAGGTCCATCACCCCGGGCTGGAGGCGGCGCTGGTCACCCAGGCGTTGGAGACGTTCTACCAGTTGCGGGACTTCCAGCGGCTGCGCAAGCGGCCCAGCACCAGCGAGCTGATCGACTGGATCGGGGTGCTCAAGGCCTCGGGGATCAAGAGCTCCCAGTTGGAGGAGGGGCTGCCGTTCGTGGGCGCCCTGCTCAAGCGCGAGCAGGATCTGCAGGCAGTGGCGGAGGCCTTCGGCAGCAAGCGCGGGAGGGCCTGAGCCGATGTTCCTGGGCTTCCTGGAGGAGCTGCGCCGCCGCAAGGTGCCGGTGGGGACCCACGAGGCGGTGGCCCTGGCCGGGGCGCTGTCCTTCGGGCTGCACGACAGCTCGCTGGATGGCTTCTACAACGTGGCCCGCTCGTTGCTGGTGCACTCCGAGGCGCACCTGGATGCCTTCGATCAGGCCTTTGCCCATCACTTCCAGGGCGCGGAGGAGCGCGGGCTGCAGCTGCACCAGGAGCTGTTGGACTGGCTCCGGGAGGCCCGCCAGCGCCGACCGGAGCTGACCCCGGAAGAGCTGGCCCTGCTGGAACGGTTCGATCCGGAGACGCTGGAGCGGATGTTCCGCGAGCGGCTGGCAGAGCAGAAGGAGCGCCACGACGGCGGCAGCCGGTTCATCGGCACCGGGGGCACCTCGCCCTTCGGCCGGGCCGGAGCCAGACGGGAGGGGATCGTGGTGGGGGAAGGCGGCCAGCGGAGCGCGCTGGCCCGCGCCACCGCCCGCCAGTTCCGCGGCTACCGCGACGACCTGATCCTGGACACGCGGCAGCTGCAGGTGGCGCTGCGCAAGCTGCGGGCCTTCGCCCGGGAGGGGCTGGCGGAGGAGCTGGATCTGGAGGGAACCATCGACCAGACGGCGAAGAACGCCGGCGAGCTGGAGGTGGTGACCCGCGCGCCCCGGCGGCCCAACACCCGGGTGATCCTGTTGATGGACGTGGGCGGATCGATGGACCCGTACGCGGAGCTGGTCTCGCGGCTGTTCAGCGCCGCCGCCGCCGCCACCCACTTCAAGGACCTGCGCACCTACTACTTCCACAACTGCGTCTACGGCCGGCTGTACACCTCCCCGGAGTTCAAGGACGCGATCGGGGTCCCGGACCTGCTCAACCAGTGCGGGAAGAACTACAAGCTGATCCTGGTGGGCGACGCCCTGATGTCCCCCTATGAGTTGCTGGAGCGCGGCGGTCCTCGCGGGCTGTGGGACGACGACGCGCGGGAGGGGGCCAGCTGGCTGATGATGCTGGCCGAGCACTTCCCCCACTCCGCCTGGCTCAACCCCGAGCCCCGCCACGGGTGGTACGGGACCGCCAAGACCATCCAGCGGATCTTCCCGATGTTCCCGCTGACGGTGGAGGGCCTGGGAGAGGCGGTCACCCAGCTGATCCGCGGTGCTTTCTCCGCGCGCCGATAGTCGCCTATAGATCCGGGCCCTATGCGCCTGCCCGCCCTTGCCCTTGCCCTGTCGCTGATCGCCGGCTGCAGCAACGGTCCGAAGTCCAGCCCGGAAGGTTCGGTGGAGTCGTACTACGACGCCGCCAACGACCAGGACTTCGAGGCGATGGTCGGCATCCTGGCGCCGGAGTCGCTCAAGCGGATCGGGTCCAGGGAGAAGGCGGTGGCCCACTTGCAGGCCTCCTTCGACGGCTGGTCGGACTTCGACGTGGACGTGCAGGACGTGCGGCTGGACCAGAGCGAGAAGACCGGGGTGGTGCAGTTCAACTGCACGGCCAAGGTCTTCTTCCAGAAGGACCGCAAGCACCACCCGGCGGGCTGCAACGACCTGTGGTCGGTGATCCGGCAGGAGGACGGGCGCTGGTACATCCTGCTTCCCGAGGCCCAGCGCCTCAAGCCGATGCTCTAGCCGCTCAGACCGGGAGGATGGAGACGGTGGGCTCCATCCGCTTGCGGTCCCGGCTGGCGTCCCACACCAGCAGGATGGACTGACCCGGCTCGGCCAGGCCGAGGCGGATCGACAGCTCGCGGGCCAGCTCGTCCGGGCGGGTCAGCGCGTCCACCGTGGCCACCTCGGGGGAGACGCCCCACAGCAGGGAGAAGCGCCGGGCAATCCGCACCAGATGGCTGACGGCGATCACCGGCGCGGCCGGGCGCTGCGAGGAGACCACGGTGGCGGTGGCTCCGCTGCGGCTGGGGACCACCACCGCGCGGACGTTCATCTCCCGGGAGAGCACCGAGGTGGCGCGGGAGAGGCCTTCGGTGTTCCGCTGCTGCGGGGTGTCGTTCTCATCGCTGTGATCGGCCAGCGGGTGACCGAACAGCCCCCGCTTCCACTGGTAGCCCTCGGTCTGGCGCAGCACCCGATCCATGGTGGCCACCGCCTCCACCGGGTACTTCCCGGCGGCGCTCTCCGCGGAGAGCATCACCGCGTCGGCGAAGGCGGAGGCGGCGGTGGACACGTCCGAGACCTCGGCCCGGGTAGGCCGGGGGTTCTCGATCATCGACTCCATCATCTGGGTGGCGACGATCACCGGGCGGTTGGCGCACATCGCCAGGCGGATCAGCTCCTGCTGCACGATCGGCACCTCCTCTGGCTTCATCTCCACGCCCAGGTCCCCGCGGGCCACCATGATCGCGTCGGTCACCGCCAGGATCTGGTCAATCACCACCAGCGCCTCCGGCTTCTCGATCTTGGCCACCACCGGGATGTCCGCCCCCAGTCCGGCCAGGAACTCCTTGAGCCCGCGCACGTCGGCGGCGGAGCGCACGAAGGACAGCGCCAGGTAGTCCACCCCCAGCTCGGCGGCGAAGGCGGCGTCCACCTTGTCCTTCTCGGTCAGCGCCGGGGCGGAGACCCAGGTGCCGGGGAGGTTCATCCCCTTCTTGTTGGACAGCCTCCCGCCGTTGATCACCCGAACGGTGATCTCCGTCCCTTCGACCTCGTTGACCTCCACCTCCAGCTTGCCGTCGTCGAGCAGGATCCGGCTCCCCGCCGCGACGTCCTCGTGGAGCAGCCGGTATTCGGAGGGAATCAGCCCCGCCCGCCCCAGCACCTCCCGGGTGGTGATGGTCACCGTCTCGCCCGGGGTCAGCTCGATGAAGCCCTCCTCGAACTTCCCCACCCGGATCTTCGGTCCGCACAGATCGCCCAGGACCGCCACCAGCTTGCCCCGTCGCTCGGACTCCTCCCGGATGATCCGGAACACCGCCCCGTGCTGTTCGTGGGTCCCATGGGAGAAGTTGAGCCGGAACACGTCCACCCCGGCGTCGATCAAGGCGCCCACCTTCTCCGGGGTATTGGACGCCGGTCCAACGGTGGCGATGATCTTGGTGCGCCGACGCTTGAGGGCGACGCGAGAGATGTCCAGGGTGGCGACCTTCAAGGAATCCTCCAATGGCAGTGGCGCACAGTAGGCCAGAACCCGGCCTCGAACGCTTGCCCTGCTGGCGGGGTCACCTGCGGAATGGGTGCGCGCGGAAGACATGCGCAATTTCCTCCAGAACCGAAGGAGGAACCATGAACCGATGGCTCAAGGCTGTAGGGGTGATGGCGGCCGCCAGTTTGCTGGCGACCGGCTGCATGAACCGGGCGCGCACCGAGGAGGGCACCGGCGGCTCCGGGGAGGCCGGCGATCGCGAGTCCCGCGATGAAGGGATCAACGCCAGCCCCGATGACGGCATGGGCGGGGCGGGACAGGATCCACCGACCTGGGATCAGGAGGGTACTGGAGGCTCGGGCCAGGAGGAGGAGTCCATGCCCCCGGTAGAGGAGGTTCCTCCCGATGAGGACATGGGCACCGGTGGCGCCGGGACCGAGGAGGAGACCACCGTTCCCCTTCCCGAGGACGACCTGGGCACCGGCGGGTCGGGCACCATCGACGAGGAGGGCGCGGTGGAACCGGGGCCGGACGAGACGCTGGACGACCCTGCGCAGGAGGAGATGCCGCCGATCCCGGACGAGGACTCCGACTACTGACCGGCTAAGCGCGGGCGCCCCGGAGTCACCGGCCGGGGCGCTGCGCGCCGGGAGTTCAGGGCCGGACCGGGGGACTGAAGGTCTTGGAGGGATCGCGCTCCACCACCGGGTGGACGGCCTGATCAATCCGCCGCATCAACTCCGGGGGCAGCACCACCCCGGCCGCCTTGACGTTCTCCCGCACCTGCTCCGGCCGGGAGGCGCCGACGATCGCCGAGGACACGGCGGGGTTCTGCAGCACCCAGGCCACCGCCAGCTGGGCCATGGTCAGCCCGGCATCCTGGGCGATCGGCCGCAGCGCCTCCACGTGGGTGAGGACCTCCGGGGTGAGGAACTTCTCGATGAACATCGAGCCGCGCTCATCCGAGGCGCGTGAGCCGGGAGGCGGCGGCTGGTTCGGGCGGTACTTCCCGGACAGCACCCCCTGGGCGATCGGGGACCAGACGATCTGCCCGATCCCCAGCTCGCGGGCAGCAGGGATCACCTGGCCTTCGATCACCCGCCACAACAGCGAGTACTGCGGCTGGTTGGAGACGAAGGGGACCTGCAGCTCCTTGGCCAGCTTGGCGCCGGCCCGCAGCTGAGCGGCGGTCCACTCCGATGCGCCGATGTACAGCGCCTTGCCCTGCCGGACCAGATCCGCGAAGGCCAGCATCGTCTCCTCCAGCGGGGTCTCGAAGTCGAAGCGATGCGCCTGGTACAGGTCCACGTAGTCGGTGCGCAGCCGGCGCAGCGAGCCGTGCAGTGACTCGGTGATGTGCTTGCGCGACAGGCCGCGGTCGTTGCGCCCCTTCCCGGTGGGCCAGTAGACCTTGGTGAAGATCTCCAGCCCGGCGCGGCGCTCGCCCTCCAGCGCCCGGCCCAGGACTTCTTCCGCCTTGGTGCCCGCGTAGACGTCCGCGGTGTCGAAGGTGGTGATCCCCTCCTCCAGCGCCGCCTTCACGCAGGCGTGAGCCGCCGCCTCCTCCACCTGCGAGCCGTGGGTGAGCCAGTTTCCAAACGAGATCTCGCTGACCACCAGACCGCTGCTGCCCAGATGGCGGAAGTGCATGGCCCGCATCTACACCCGGAACCGCCCGGGGCGGCCGGATTGATTCTTGAATCAACGCGTGCCATGAAGCGCTCCGTTCGCAAGGAGAAACACCATGGACCGCACGCTGTTTCGCGAGGACCACGAGGCCTTCCGTCAGTCCTTCCGCCAGTTCCTGGAGCGCGAGGTCAAGCCGCACCAGGAGAGGTGGGCGGAGGCCGGAATCGTGGACCGCGAGGCGTGGCGCAAGGCTGGCCAGGGTGGCTTTCTCTGTCCGTGGATGGAGGAGCAGTACGGCGGCGCGGGCGGGGACTTCCTGCACTCGGTGGTGGTGGCCGAGGAGCTGGCGCGGATCTACGAGTCGGGCTTCGCCCTGCCGCTGCACTCGGATGTGGTGGTGCCGTACCTGCATGAGTTCGGCAACGAGGCGCAGAAGAAGCGCTGGCTGCCCGGCTGCGTCTCCGGGGAGCTGGTCACCGCGGTGGCGATGACCGAGCCGGGCGCCGGATCGGATCTGGCGGGGATGACCACCACCGCGGTCCGGGACGGTGACTTCTATGTGCTCAACGGGGCCAAGACCTTCATCTCCAACGGGATCCTCTGCGACCTGTGCGTGGTGGCGGCCAAGACCGATCCGGATCCCAAGAACGCCCACCAGGGGATCTCGCTGTTCGTGGTGGAGGCCGGGACCCCGGGGTTCGTGAAGGGCAAGCGGCTCAAGAAGATGGGGATGGCCTCGCAGGACACCTCGGAGCTGTTCTTCGAGGACTGCCGGATCCCGTCCGCCAACCGACTCTCCGAGGAGGGGGCCGGGTTCATGATGCTGATGCAGAAGCTCCAGCAGGAGCGGCTGGTGGTGGCGGTGTGCTCCCAGGCCGGGGCGGAGGTGGTGCTGGCGGACACGGTCAGCTACGTGAAGGAGCGCCGGGCCTTCGGCAAGCCGCTCTCCAAGTTCCAGAACACCCAGTTCCAGCTGGTGGACTGCGCCACCGAGGTGGAGGTGGGCCGGGCCTTCCTGGACAAGCTGATCTCTGAGCACATGGCCGGCAAGTACCTGGTCAAGGAGTGCTCGATGGCCAAGCTGTGGCAGTCGGAGATGTTCGGCCGGGTGGTCGACCAGTGTCTGCAGTTCTACGGCGGCTATGGGTACATGCTGGAGTACCCGATCTCGCGCGCGTACCAGGATGCGAGGGTGCAGCGGATCTACGCTGGCACCAGCGAGATCATGAAGATCATCATCGCCAAGCAGATGGACCTGTAGGCTTCGGATCTGGGGGTTGGGCTTTGGGATTGGCGCGGTGGACGTTGGCGGTGGTGGTGCTGGGGCTGGCCGGTTGCGAGGAGTCCCCTCCCCGACCGGTGGTGCTGGAGGCAAAGGCCCCCGAGCAGCTGGACCGCGAGGCGCTGGACGATCTGATCGCGGCCGGCGGCGACCCCACCGCACCGCAGACGCTTCGGCATGTGCTGTTCTTCCCCAGCGCGGAGAAGGCCCAGCAGGCCGCCCCCGCGCTGGAGGTGCTGGGCTACCAGGTGACGATCCGGCACAGCCCCTCCGCCCCGCCGGAGCGACAGTTCCTGATCCACGCTGAGACCACCGCGGTGCCTACGCTGGAGTATCTGCAGCGTTCCCGCGCCTCGCTGGGGCAGCTGACCCGCAAGGTGGGCGGGGTCTACGACGGCTGGGAGCTGCGGGTGGCCTCGGGAGCGGACGCCGGCGCGATTCGCTAGATCGGACTTCACTTTCCGTAAAGTCCACGCTTCCGCCCTGACCGAAAAGATTCACCTCCGGGGACGGGGTCTGGGTACTCTCCCGCCCATGCCTTTTCCCCGCCCATTCCCCCTCCTGGTGGCGACCACCGCCCTGGGAGTGCTTGGAAGTTCCTGCGTCACCCCCGACTGCCGACAGGCGCCCCAGCAGCAGCAGTTCATCCTGGTCGAGGCCCGCACCGGCCAGACCAGCGGGATCGCCCCGCAGGTGGACGTGGTCTCCACTCCCGCCCACGACGCTCTGCGGAAGACGGTGAAGACGGTGGCGCTCAAGGCGCCGGACACCTGCCAGAACGAGGCGGCGGCCTCGGCCACCGGCAGCGCCAACACCTCACAGACGGTGATGGGGACCAACTGCGGAGTGTGGGCCTCGGAGTTCGAGCGGGTGCTCAGCTCCGCCGGCTACCGGGTGATCTCCTGGAGCGCGCTGCTCCTGGCCGAGCGCCAGAACAAGCTCTCCACCTACGTGGCCGCCAAGCAGCTGGGCGCCGAATTGGTGTTCAACGTCAACAGCCTGGACTTCCATCCGCGCAACCGCGCCGGCGCCAGCAGCGCCGCCTCCTTCCGCTACTTTGACTCGGATCGCGCCGGCAACCGCAAGGGGCCGCTCAAGCTCCCCTCCGAGCAGCGCAGGCTGCTGAGCGGATCGGCCGCGCAGTTCCTCACCTCCGGCCCCGCCAACGAGGTGGTGGCCCTGGGCGCCACCCTGGACCTGACCGTGGTCCACGCCGAGACCGGGCAGGCGGTGTGGTTCTACCGGCACGTGCTCACCAAGCCGATCCAGAGCGCGGATGGCCGCCGGTTCCTCTTCGCCCGGCCCGCCAACACCAGCGAGTTCACCCCGGTGCGCCCCGATCTCCCCCAGCTCACGGCCCAGATGGACAGCGATCTCTCCTCCGAAGACAGCTACCAGTCCGAGCGCTCTGCGTCGGCGGACAACGTCCTCAACGCGGTGCGGTTGGATCTGATCCGCACCGTCACCCGCGACTCGGTGCAGCGGTTCCAGGAGGGCAAATAATGAGCGCCCTTCTCGCGACCCTGGCCCTGCTGGTGACCACCCAGGCCCCGCCCGCGGAGGATCTCTCCGACTCGGACGTGGTGGAGATCGCCGCCCCGGCCCAGGAGGCGGAGCCCGAGCTGCCCTGGCACCTGCCCCCCACCCCCGCCCCCACCCAGGTGGAGCCGGCGCCGGACCTGTTCGCCACCATCGGCGCGGTCCAGCTGCGCGGCTACACCGGGACGCTGACCGGCGGCGCGCTGATGGTCCAGGCCGAGTTCTCCTTCGGAAAGCTGATGACCGGTCTGGTGGGCCTGGGGCCCCTGGACGAGTTCTCGGGTGCGGTTCCGGTGGCGGGGCTGGTGCTGGCCGCCGGCCTGGGAGGCAACCTGGGGCTGAAGGTGTTCCAGGGGAACGGCGCCACGGTGTCCATCCTGGGACCGGAGCTGGAAGGCGGAGTGGTGGTGAAGTTCGACGAGAACGTCGTCCCCTGGGGAGACGTCGGGCTCTCCGGGCTGCGGGTGGTGTTCTGCCCGTTCAAGATCGACCTCCGGCCCCGCATCAACATCGCCGGCAGCTTCGGGCTCTCGCTGGACGTCGGGTTCCTCTAGGAGGACGTGTTAGCCTCCTGGGCATCCGATGAGCGACCCGGCGACGCAGGAGCTGGTATCCCAGGCCGATCGTGCCCGCCGGCGCGGTGAGATGTCCGAGGCGGTCCGCCTCTACGAACAGGCGTTGGCCCAGGACCCGGGCGACGAGGTGGTGCAGCGCAAGCTGGCCAACGTCCGGGAGAACCTGCAGCCCTCCGAGCTGGCCGCGCTGCAGCTGGCGCGCGCCACCGCGTCGGCCGCCGAGCCCCCACCTCCGCTGAAGCCAATGACCCCGGAACAGGAGGGCGAGCGGCTCTTCGCCCTGGGGGACTTCGGCGGAGCCGCCGCCGCCTACCGCCGCGCCTTGCGGGACAAGCCGGACAGCGAGCTGATCCGCGAGCGGCTGGTGGAGCTGTTCCAGCTGGCCCAGGCGGCGCCGCGCAACTCCTCCACCGACCAGGCGCTGCCCAAGGACCCGACCTTGAAGCTGCAGGCGCTGCTGGACCGGATCTCCGCGCGCAAGAAGGTCAACGTCGGCTGACCCGCCGTTTGCGGGCCCGCCAGCGCTGTCGCTCGCCTGCACGGCAGCGGTGGCGCATCCTGCGTTGCCTACATCGCCACTCCCCCCTAGACTCGCGCGCTTCGGACGCCTCTGTCATACCCGCCCTCCTCACCGTGACAGTCCTGCCCCACCTATGAGCTCGAAACTACGCATTGGAGTCCTCACCGGCGGCGGCGACTGTCCGGGCCTCAACCCGTTGATCCGCGCGGTGGTCAAGCGGGGGACGAACGAGTTCGGCTACGAGTTCGTGGGCCTGGAGAACGGCTACGAGGGGCTGATGGAAGCGGACATGGCGTCTCCGCTCACCGTGGCCCAGACCCGCGGGATCCTGCCCAAGGGCGGGACCATCCTGGGGACCTCCAACAAGGCCAACCCGTTCCAGTATGCGGTCAAGCAGGCCGACGGCAGCTTCGTGGAGAAGGATCTCTCCGAGGTGGCGCTGCGGCGCTTCAAGGAGCTGAAGTTGGATGGGCTGATCGCCATCGGCGGCGACGGCACCCTCTCCATCGCCCACCGGCTGTTCCAGCTGGGGATGCCCACCGTGGGCTGCCCGAAGACGATCGACAACGATCTCTCCGGCACCGATCAGACCTTCGGCTTCGACACCGCCCGCTACATCGTCACCGAGGCGATTGACCGGCTGCACTCCACCGCCGAGTCCCACGACCGGATCATGGTGGTGGAGATCATGGGCCGGCACGCCGGGTTCCTCACCCTGGACTCGGGGATCGCCGGCGGGGCGGACGTGATCCTGATCCCGGAGATTCCGTACTCGGTGGAGTCGATCGTGGCCAAGATCAAGCAGCGCGCGGTCCGCAAGCGCAGCTTCTCGATCATCGCCATCTCCGAGGGGGCCTTCCCCAAGGGGGGCGCGGTCTCGGTGGCCGATGCGGCCTCCGCCATCCCCGGGCGGGGCGTGGTCCGCCTGGGTGGAGCGGGCAAGACCCTGGCCGACCTGCTGGCCAAGCAGGTGGAGGCGGAGATCCGGGTCACCGTGCTGGGACACCTGCAGCGCGGCGGCAGCCCCACCGCCTCCGACCGGCTGCTGGCCACCCGCTATGGCTGCGCGGTGCTGGACCTGATCGCCCAGGGCAAGTGGGGACACATGGTGGCCCTGCGGGGGACCGAGATCGTGGAGGTCTCCCTGGCCGAGTCCCGCAAGGAGCGGGTGGTGGATCCGCAGGGCGCCACCGTCCGCTACGCCAAGGGCATGGGCATCAACTTCGGAGACTAGGACTCCCCTCCCCCACCCATGACGCTCGTCGGACGACAGGTCGGTCGCTACCGCATCCTCGAGGAGCTGGGCTCTGGCGGGATGAGCGTGGTCTACAAGGGGATCGACACCGCCCTGGAGCGGGAGGTGGCGGTCAAGGTCCTGCACCCGCACCTCTCCGGCAAGGAGGACTCGCGCAAGCGGCTGGCCCAGGAGGCGAAGGCGGTGGCCAAGCTCCACCACCCGAACATCCTGGAGGTGTTCGACTTCTCGGCGGTGGAGGCCCAGGAGTCGTACATCGTCACCGAGTACATCCGCGGCCAGACCCTGCGCGCGTTCCTGGAGAAGGAGCCGCTGGCCCAGCCGCCGGAGCTGGCGGCGTTGGTGATCCACGAGCTGGCCGCCGCCCTGGCCCACGCCCACGAGGCAGGGGTGATCCACCGCGATCTCAAGCCCGAGAACGTGATGGTCCGCGACGACGGGCTGCTCAAGCTGATGGACTTCGGGATCGCCAAGATCGTGGACCGCGACGAGCGGATGACCATGACCGGGGCGCTGGTGGGTTCCCCCGCGCACATGGCGCCGGAGATCATCGAAGGCGAGCAGGCCGGGCCGGAGGCGGACATCTTCTCGCTGGGGACGATGCTGTTCCTGTTCGCCACCGGCCGGCTTCCGTTCGTGGCCCCCACCACCCACGCCTTGCTGCGCAAGATCCTGGACGGGGCCTATGACGATCCGCGCACCCTCTGCCCGGCGGTCTCCGACGAACTGGCGGAGATCCTCACCCGCTGCCTGGCCCGCAACCCGGCCGAGCGGTACCCGGACGCGTCCGGGCTGCGCGACGCCTTGTTCGGCTACCTCACCTCCCTGGGCCTGGAGCGCACCGGGGAGGAGCTGGGGAACTTCTTCTCCGCTCCCCCGGGGTACCGGGGACAGTTGACCTCCCGCCTGGTGGAGCGGCTGATCGTCCGGGCGGGCGAGTTCCGCGCCCAGCAGCGGCCCTCCCGCGCGCTCTCCTGCCTCAACCAGGTGCTGGCCCTGCAGGCGGATCATCCCCGGGCGCTGGCGCTGCTGGACGAGATGAGCGCCGCCCGCCGCCGCCAGCAGTCCGCGGCCCGGCTGCGGCGGACCTTGTTCGCCTCCCTGGCGGTGGTGGCGCTGGGAGTGGCCGGGGCGGGGATCTACCGGAACCTCCCCGCCGCGCCGGTGGCGGTGGAGCCCGCCTCGGTGGTCACCTCCACCGCGGAGATCGACCCTGCCTCGGTGCCGGACGTGATCCCCTCCTCTCCGTTGATCCTGGAGGCGGCGCCCACCCCGCCGGTCCGGGAGGAGCGGCCGCCGGTGGTGGCCGCCGTGGCCCGGCCCAAGCTGATCCCGGTCACCTTCCAGGTCCGGCCCTACGGCTACATCCGGATCGACGGGGGCGCGCGCAGCAAGCAACTGCAACAGCACGTGGTGAAGCTGGCGCCCGGCAAGCACGCGATCGACGTCAGCTGCGATCTGGGCTGCGACGAGATCACCGAGGAGGTGGAGGTCACCCCCGGGGGCGAGAACCTGTTCCGGCTGCGGGTGCAGCTCAAGGCCTCCACCCTCGCCTTCCAGTACGATCCGCCGGACGCGCTGATCCGGGTCGGGAACCAGACCCGGACCGCCAAGGAGACCCTGGAGCGGCCGTTCGAGATCCACTCCCCGCGGGGTCCGAACATGATGCGGCACCAGGTCAGCTACGAGATCACCCGCCCCGGGTTCCAGCCCCAGAAGGACGTGGTCACCATCGCCGCCGGAGAGCCGATCCGCCTTGAGGGTCGGCTCCAGCCGCAATGAGCTTCCGGGGCCTGCTGCTGCTGGTGTGGATCGCGGCGGCGCCCGTCCTGGCGCAGGACGCTGAGCGGGACGTGGCTTCGCTGCGCACCGACTTCGAGTACGGCAAGTACGCGGAGGTCCTCCAGCGCGGCCGGGCCCGGCTGGACCTGGGGCTGGACGAACCCAAGCTGCTCCTGGAGGTCCACAAGCTGGCGGGGGTCTCCGCCTTCAACCTGGGCAAGCTGCCCGACGCCGAGCGGCACCTGACCGCGGCGCTGCGGATCGATCCGGACTTCACCCTCGATCCGTTCGTGTTTCCCCCGCCGGTGATCGAGTTCCACGATCAGCTGGTCCGCAAGATGGCCCCGGAGCTGGAGCGGATCCGGCAGAGCCGGGAGCTGGCCCTGGCCCGCCGCCAGGCGGCCGAGGCGGAGGCGGAGCGGGTGCGACTGGAGGAGGAGCGGCGCCGACTCTCGGAGCTGCCCCGACGGGTCACCACCGAGACCATCGAGCGGCGCAGCTTCTTCGTGAACTTCGTGCCCTTCGGCGCCGGGCAGTTCCAGCAGGGCCGCACCGAGCTGGGGTTGTGGCTGGCCTCGCTGCAGGGAGCCACCGCCTCGGTCAGCGTGGTGGCCTACTGGGCCCACGAGGCGCTGATCAAGCCGCAAACGGTCGCCTTTCCGGGGACGCTGGGGCCGAAGTACACGTTGACCCTCCGGGGCATTCCTCCGGAGGACGCCCAGACCGCGGCCAACTGGCGGCTGATCAAGAACGTCTCCGCGCTCACCTTCTACGGGCTGTACGCGTACGGGATCATCGACGCCCTGCTTCGGCACAAGGACGCGATCGTCACCACCACCACCGTGGAGGAGGCACCCCGCGCCCCCACCACCGTCCCCCCTCCTCCCCCCAAGCCGGGTCGCGAGGTGCTGCAGCTGACCCGGCCCCAGACCTTCCTCTTCCCCACCCCGGGCGGCTTCGGCGCCGGTGTGGAAGTCCGCTTCTAGAGAGTTGCCCATGGCCCATCTGAACGTGAAGTCCAAGGACGGTCGGTCCCGTCAGGTCTCGCTGGTGAAGCGGATCACCACCGTGGGTCGCAGCGCGGACAACGATGTCCGGCTGGAGGATCCCCAGGTCAGCGAGAGCGCGCTGCACATCGTCTTCGATGGCAAGCGCCACCAGGCGGAGAGCCAGGGCGAGGGCTTCCTGGTCAACGGCAAGCGCAAGGACACCCACCCCCTGGAGGAGGGCGACACCCTGCGGCTGGGAGAGACCGAGCTGGTGTTCTCCGCGGCGGCGATCACCCAGCCCACCCGCTTCCCGCTGGGGGAGGACGCCGAGGCCCACACCCGCGAGGTGGAGGGGGTGCCGGGCCGGGAGCTGGCGGCGCTGCGCCGGCTGACCGCCTTCTCCGAGACCCTGCTGGTCACCTACGAGATCGATCGGGTGCTGGAGAACCTGATGGACGAGGCGATCGCCCTGACCCGCGCCGACAAGGGGTTCTTGATCCTGCTGGAGGGCAACGAGCTGCGGATCAAGGTCGCCCGCAACCTGAACAAGGAGAACATCGAGGACGCGATCGAGCGGGTCTCGGACTCGATCGTCACCAAGGTGGTCAAGACCGGGCGGCCGCTGATCATCGCCGACGCGCTGGACGACCCGGAGTTCAAGGCCTCCGAATCGGTGGTGAACCTCAAGCTGCTCTCGGTGATGTGCGTGCCGCTGATGCAGAAGGGGCAGCTGTTCGGGCTGATCTACGTGGGCAACGACCGGCTGGTGAACCGGTTCGAACCCAAGAGCCTGGACATGCTGACCATCTTCGCCTCCCAGGCCTCGCTGCTGGTCCAGAACGCGCTGTTGGTCAACGAGCTGCGGCTGGAGAACACCGAGCTGAAGAAGAAGCTGGAGGACCAGCGCTACGGGGACATCGTCGGCTCCAGCCCGGGGATGCGGGAGGTCTACAAGCGGATCGACAAGATCGCCCAGACCGACATCTCGGTGCTGATCACCGGAGAGACCGGGACCGGCAAGGAGCTGATCGCCCGCGAGCTGCACCGGCGAAGCCCCCGCCTCAAGGGCCCGTTCATCACCATCAACTGCGGGGCGATCCCGGAGAACCTGCTGGAGAGCGAGCTGTTCGGCCACGTGAAGGGGGCGTTCACCGGCGCGGTGGTCACCAAGATCGGCAAGTTCCAGGCGGCGATCGGCGGGACCCTGTTCCTGGACGAGATCGGGGAGATGCCGCTGCAGCTGCAAGTGAAGCTGCTGCGCGCCCTGCAGGAGAAGATTGTCTACAAGGTCGGCGACAACCGCGGGGAGCCGGTGGACATCCGGGTGGTGGCGGCCACCAACAAGGTGCTGGAGGACGAGGTGAAGAAGAACACCTTCCGCGAGGACCTCTACTACCGGCTCAACGTGGTCACCATCCGGCTGCCGCCACTGCGCGAGCGGGGCGACGACCTGGGGGTGCTGGGCAAGTACTTCCTGCAGAAGTACTCCAAGGAGTTCAACTCCAAGGCCAAGGGCTTCACCCCCGCCGCGGCGATCGCCATGAAGAAGTACTCCTGGCCGGGCAACATCCGCGAGCTGGAGAACCGGCTGAAGAAGGCGGTGGTGCTGGCGGACAAGGCGCTGTTGGGCCCCGACGATCTGGATCTGAAGCCGGAGAACCTGGACCCGATCATGCCCCTGGCCCAGGCCAAGGAGGAGTTCCAGAAGCGGTACATCAACGAGGTGCTGGAGCGGAACAACGGCAACCGCACCAAGACCGCCAAGGACCTGGGCGTGGATCCGCGCACCATCTTCCGCCACCTGGAGAAGCTGGAGGCCGAGCGGACAGGCAGGACCCTTCCCCCGGAGACCGATCTGGGGCCGGAGGCGCAGGAGCTGGAATGAGCCCGGGGGCGGACACTCAGGTGACGCAGGTGTCACGGTCGGGCGCCCACCCTGGGGCGGTGGGCTGCCTTCAGCCTCAAAACCACCTGCGAATCCGCCGAGTTGGACCCCTGGCGTCGGTGGCAGGGACCTTGCTTTCCCAGTGGAGAATGGCGCGCGTCCTGATCGGGAGTCTGACGGTGCTCGGCTGGGGATGCCTGGTCCCCCAGGACGACACCCCCCTGAACCCGCCGGTCTTCCGGAACTACGCCCCCTACTTCGTCAACAGCAGCCCGGCCTCCGCCTACATCCGGACCGACAACTGCGTGGGCACCTCGCTGGAGTTCCGGGTGAACGTGGCCGACCCCGACCTCGATGACTCGGTGCGGGTCCGCTACTACGTGGACTTCCCGGAACCCAACCAGCTGGTGGGCGAGAAGGAGGAGCAGCTGAGCAACACCGGCAGCGAGGTCCGGCCGGAGACGGTGGTCTACGCGCCGATCGTGTTCAGCGCCGGCAGCGCGCTGAGTGCGGCTCGGATTCACACGGTGGAGGCGGTGGTGTTCGACGGAACGCTCAGCCCGACCCGGACCCCCGAGCCCCGGTCGGTGACGACCGACGGCGGCGTCAACCCCTCCTACCTGGCGATCGTCCGCTGGGTGGTGGAGACCGAGGACTGCGCCCCATGAGGACCGTCCGACTCCGGTGGGTGATGCTCGCCTGCCTCACCCTGGGCTGCGGGAACTTCGATTTTCCGTGGCGGGCCGACGGGGGCAGCTTCAACGTCTGCTCCAACGACACCGAGTGCGGCGCCAGCCAGGTCTGCTACGTGGATGGATGCGGGGACCCCGGCGAGAACCTGGCGGTGGAGGTGGTGCCCCAGCAGGGAGTGAGCGAGGCCCAGGACTTCCTGATCCCGCCCGGCACCCTCCGCCCGCAGCAGGTGCTGGATCTGTTCCCCCCCTCCACCCTCGGAGGGGCCGTCTACCGCTGGGATGCGGAGGGGGCGCAGCCCTACTCCGGACGGGTCGGCCTCTCCGTCCGCGGAGAGAGTGCGCTGATCCCCGGGCTGGTCCGCCGCTACGACACCTTCTCGGATCCGGTCACCGGGATCTACCGGACCCAGGTGGGCGCCGGCGACTTCACGGTGACCGCCCGGGCGGAGGAGGATCCCACCATCCCCCCGGTGCAGCTGGGCGGGGTGCGGGTCTCGCCGGGGGAAGCGCTGGACCTGCCGGTGTTCTTCCCCTCGGAGGGGGAGCTGGTCCACCTCTCCGGCCGGATCGTCCGCACCCTGGCGAACCAGGACCCGGTGCAGGCGGCGCTGGAGCTCCAGGTGCTGGACACCGAGACCCGCGAGGCGCTCTCCCAGCGGATCGCGGTCTCCTCCACGGGCGACTTCACCGTCTCCGCCACCTACCCGGCCTCCTTCGCCTCCTCGGTGCTGCTGCAGGTCACCCCCAAGGACCCCACCGCACAGGTGCCGCGGCGGCTGTTCACCGTGCCCCTGCCCCCCGAGACCCTGACTGAATCGCTGGAGTTCGGCGCCTACGGGAGCCCGGTGCCGGTGCGGGGGCGGGTGCTGGACTCACAGGGCCAGCCGGTGGCCGGAGCCAGCGTGTCCCTGGAGGGCCAGGTGACCGGAGGGGGGACCTACCGCAGCCAGTCCTCCACCACCGCCACCGATGGCACCTTCCAGTTGCAGACCCTGGCCGGGGACCCCGAGGTCCCGATGCGGCTGTCGATCCTGCCTCCGGCGCTGTCCAAGTCTGCGTTGACCGTGCTGGAGGCGGTGGTCCCCTACACCGGAGGAGACCTCAAGGACTTCCGCTGCCTGGACCGGGTGGCGGTGAACGGGATGATTCTCCGCCCGGACGGTTCGACTCCCGCCAGCGGGGTGCGGGTGGTGGCCACCCCGGTGGCCCCGGTGGACGAGTTTCCCCTGCCCAGCCTGGGAGCGGAGACCCGCAGCGACACCGAGGGGATGATCTCCCTCACCCTGGATCCGGCGCTGTACCGCCTGGACCTCTCCCCCGGAGAGAACCTGCCCCGGGTCAGCCGGTTCGTGGCGGTCCGGCCCCAGACCGAAGTGCAGTCCGTGGCGCTCCCCCTGTTCGTGCTCTCCAACGGCCGGACCGTCAACGGCCGGGTCACCATCCGCTCCGAGGGAGGCGACGGCGGCCAGGCCCAGGCGGCGCCCAACGCCACGGTGCGCTTCTTCCGGATCTCCCCGCTGGAGGGGAAGCCCTCCTCGCTGCTGCTGGGAGAGACAGTCTCCGATGGCACCGGGGCCTTCCAGGTGGTGATCCCCACCCGGTAGTCGCAGGTAGGCCTGGGTCCCACCTTGGACCCGGAAGTTGTGGCCCACCGGGTCCGCTTGTGGTTCGGTCCCGGGGCCAAGATGTCCAATCCAACCGATCCTCCCTCGTCCCCGCCCCCCTCCGGTGCGGCGGCGGACGCTGGTTCCCTCCCTGTAGCCGCTGCGAACGAAGACTCCGCGGACGATGCCAGTCCGGGCTCCAAGCCCGCATCGTTGGAGTCCCAACCGCCCTCGCCCGTTCCCGCTGAAGCGGAGCCTCCCGGCCACAGCCGGCAGCTCCACGGCCGGGAGCTGGGCGTGTACATGCTCACCGCCCTGGGAGTGGTGTACGGGGACATCGGGACCAGCCCGCTGTACGCGCTGCGGGAGTGCTTCCACGGCGCCCACGCCATCGCCGCCACCCCGGGGAACATCCTGGGGGTGGTGTCGCTGATCTTCTGGGCGCTGATCCTCTCGGTCTCCGTCTACTACCTGGGGCTGATCCTCAAGGCGGACAACAACGGCGAGGGCGGGATCCTGGCGCTGATGGCCCTGGCGCTCAGCGCCGCCGGCAAGGAGGCCAAGAGCCGGCGCAAGACCACGATCGTGATCCTGGGCCTGTTCGGCGCCGCCCTGCTCTACGGGGACGGGGTGATCACCCCGGCGATCTCGGTGCTCTCGGCCTGGGAGGGCCTGCGGATCTGGCGCCCGGAGGTGAGCACCGGGCTGGTGGTGAACCTGACCCTGGTCACCCTGGTGGGGCTGTTCCTGGTCCAGCGCAAGGGCACCGCCAAGGTGGGCCGGCTGTTCGGCCCGGTGATGTTGCTGTGGTTCGGCACCCTGGGGGTGCTGGGGCTGCGCTCGGCGTTGCAGAACCCGGTGGTGTTCGGGGCGATCAACCCGCTGTACGCGGTCCGCTTCTTCCTCGACAACGGGTGGCACGGGTTCATCATCCTCGGCTCGGTGTTCCTGGTGGTCACCGGCAACGAGGCCCTGTACGCGGACATGGGGCACTTCGGCCGGCGGCCGATCCGGCTGGCGTGGTTCTTCCTGGTCCTCCCCGGCCTGCTGCTCAACTACTTCGGGCAGGCGGCGCTGCTGCTGCGCAACCCGGCCGCGGCGGAGAACCCCTTCTACCGGCTGGCTCCGGAGTGGGGGCTGATCCCGCTGGTGCTGCTGGCGATGGTGGCCACGGTGATCGCCTCCCAGGCGCTGATCTCCGGCGCCTTCTCCATCACCCAACAGGCGGTGCAGCTGGGCTACATCCCCCGGGTGGAGATCGTCCACACCTCCGAGCGGGAGAAGGGGCAGATCTACATCCCGGCGGTGAACTGGGGGCTGCTGCTGGCGGTGATCCCGGTGGTGCTGGCCTTCCGCTCCTCCACCAACCTGGCCGCCGCGTACGGGATCGCGGTCACCACCACCATGGTGATCACCACCCTGCTCACCTACATCGTGGTCACCAAGAAGTGGGGCTGGAAGCCGTGGGTGGGGTTCGTGGTGATCCTGCCGCTGCTGACGATGGACCTGTCCTTCTTTGGCGCCAACATCCTCAAGTTCTTCGACGGCGGGTTCTTCCCGCTGATCATCGGCGCGGTGATCTTCACCCTGATGACCACCTGGAAGACCGGCCGGCAGATCCTCTCCCGGAGGCTGCAGGACCAGGTGTTCCCGCTGGAGTACTTCCTGGCCAGCCTCCAGGCCACGCCGCCAATCCGGGTCCCGGGCACCGCGGTGTTCATGACCGGCAACGCCCACGGCACCCCGCCGGCGCTGCTGCACAACTGGAAGCACAACAAGGTGATCCACGAGAAGGTGGTGCTGCTCACCGTCACCACCGTGGACATCCCGCATGTGCGCGACTCGACCCGCATGGAGATCACCACCCTGGAGCAGGGCTTCTTCCGGATCGTGGTCCGCTACGGGTTCATGGAGACCCCCAGCGTCCCGGAGATCCTGAAGATGACCAAGGAGAAGGGGCTGCCGCTCAAGCTGATGGAGACCAGCTTCTTCCTGGGCCGGGAGACGCTGATCCCCACCAAGCAACCGGGGATGGCGATCTGGCGCGAGGCGCTGTTCGCCTGGATGTCCCGCAACGCCCGCCCGGCCACCTCCTTCTTCAAGATCCCTCCCAACCGGGTGGTGGAGCTGGGGTCGCAGATCGAGCTGTAGCGAGCTGTCCTTCCCCCGGGGGGAGGCTCCCGGGAGGCGGCGCTTGGTACACTCTGGAGGATGCCCCTGCCCTCCAGACCTTGCCTTCGTCCGGCTGCGATCCTGTTCGTCCTCCTGGGGTGCGGAGGGGTGGACCCGGATCCTGATCGGGATGCGGGGACGGACGCCGGAATCGACGCGGGCGTCGACGCCGGTCCAGACGCGGGGCGCTGCGAGGAGGGCGCCACGCGCCCCTGCTACACCGCTGCGCAGGAGACGCAAGGGGTGGGCCTCTGCACCGCCGGCACCCAGCGATGCGAGACCGGCGACTGGACCCCCACCTGCGCGGAGGAGGTCGTTCCGGCGGCGGAGACCTGCAACGGCCTGGACGAAGACTGCGACGGCACGGCCGACGAGGAGCTGACCTCGGCGTTCTATCGGGATCTGGACGGGGACAGCTTTGGCGACCCGGACGAAGTGGTGCAGGCCTGCGCGGTGCCCCCCGGCTACGTCACCTCGTCCACCGACTGCGATGATCAGGCCGCTGGCGTTCGCCCCGAGGCCGCCGAGCAGTGCAACGGGATCGACGAGGATTGCGACACGATTCCGGACGACGGGGCCGCCGCCACCTTGTGCCCTCCGACCACCAGGGTCCAGACCACGCAGTGTGGCGGACTCAGCGGTTGCGAGATCGTCTCCTGCAACCCGGGGAGCTACGACGCGGATGGGCAATACGCGACCGGGTGCGAGTGCGAGGATGATCTCGCCGACTCGACCTGTTCGGCCGCGACCCACCTGGGGTCGCTCTCCTCGGGGCAGACGCAGGTCAGAAGTGGAAAGCTGCCCGACGAGACCCAGACGGACTGGTACCAGCTGTCGTTTCCAGCCGGTCCGGGAAACCCGACCATCGCGCTGACCTCCAACCCCGGCAGCGTCTTCCGGTTCGACGTCCTGGTCGGCGGCTGTGGGGGCACAGCCGGTGACTGCGTCACGGGCGGGAAGAGCACCGCCCTCTTCACCTGGGTCCACAACCAGACCAGCTGCACCGAGATCAACTACTGCACCACGTGCGGAACCCTCCCGGCCTCGGTGTTGATCCGGGTCGAACGCACTTCGACTGGGCAGAGCTGCGCCACCTATCAGCTGTCGGTGAGCAGGTAGTACGCCTCCCGGCCCGCGGGCCCACACGCGGCCCGCGGGAGAGCGGCCAAAGGGGGAGACGCCCACCTGCCAGGGAGGCGACCGCTCCATCCAACAGACTCCGGTGGGTGCTCAAGCTGATGGGAGCGGCTTGAAACGCTTCGAGGAGGTTCACCGTGCGCTACGCCCAGAACGACACCCTGCCCCGACCTGCAGCCGCCCCCCCGGAAAGGCCACACTCCCCCACGGCGCTGATCATCGCCGTGCTGCTGGCCCTGGTCTCGGTGGGGGGCACCTGGCTGCTGATGCGGTAGGACCGGCGACCGGCGAGACGAAGAGTCCCCTCCTCCTGAGCTAGATTCCCGCGCATCGGTCTTGCCGAGGGGAAAGTCGATGCGGGCGATCTGGGTGGCAGTGGTGCTGTGGTCCAGCGGCGCGGTGGCCTCCGAGGGCTGGGAGCTGGGCGTGCGCGGCTGGTACAGCGGCGCGGTGAACGACACCTTCGGGTCGCGCCCGGAGCTGCAGGTCAGCGGCGAGTGGAACCCCTGGAGCGGGCTGCGGCTGCGTCCCAGCCTGAGGGTCACCGGCCCGATCACCCTGCGTGGGGTGGCGATGGGCTACCCGGAGCGCGAGTCGCTGGGCAGCTTCATCCAGGTCTCGCCCTCCTTCTTCCTGCTCTGGGGCTGGGAGCTGGGCGCCCTGAGACTGAACCTCGGCGCCGGGTTCGACCACCACATCCGGTTCACCTCCACCCCGGAGAGCTCGCGGGGGCTGGAGATCGTGCCCGGGGAGGCCCGGTTCGGACACCTGGAGCGGCTGGACTTCACCGACCACGCCGGGGTGGAGGCGCTGCTGGAGGTGGGCTACGCGGTCACCGACAGGCTGCGGGTGACCCTGGGGGCAGGCTTCAGCCACGCCTCGGTCCGCCTGCTGGCCGAGCCGCGGGAGAACCCGGACCTGGTGGTGGGGCTGTGGCGGTACATGGACCTGTGGAGCGCCCAGGCCGGGGTGAGCTGGCGCTTCGGAGGCTGAGCGCCTCCTCACCTCGGTGCCCTACCCGACCGCCGAAGCCGGGACCTCCGGGGGGTCCGGCAGCTCCGGCTCGGAGCGGGCCAGGACAGTCGCGGCGGCCAGATCCCCGGTGACGTTGAGGGTGGTCCGGCACATGTCCAAGAAGCGATCCACGCCCAGGATCAGCCCCAGCCCCTCCACCGGGATGCTGAACATGTTGAGGATCATCGCGATCACCGGGATCGACCCGGCGGGGATCCCGGCGGTGCCGATCCCCGCCATCACGCAGATCACCATCACCAGCGCCTGATCTCCCAGGGAGAGATCGATCCCGTACAGCTGCGCCAGGAACAGCACGGTCACTCCCTCGAAGAGGGCGGTGCCGTTCTGGTTCATCGCCGAGCCGGCGGTGAGCACGAACCGGCTGACGTGACGGGGCAGCCGGAGGTTCTCCTCGGCGACCTTCAGCGCGGTGGGCAAGGTGGCGTTGGAGGAGGCGGTGGAGAACGCGGTCACCATCGCCAGCCGGATGTCCCGGAAGAAGGCCAGCGGGCTGCGGCGGGCCAGCACCCGGATCGCCGCCGAGTAGACCACGAACATCTGCAGGGCCAGTCCCAGCAGCACCACCCCCACGTAGGCCGCCAGCTGGCCCAGCACGTCCATTCCCAGCCGGGCGGTCATCGAGAACAGCAGCGCGGCCACCCCGAAGGGGGCCAGCTTCAGCACCCCGTCGATCAGCCGCATGCTCACGTCGTAGAGGCCGACGATCATCTCCTTGAGCCGGGCCGCCCCCGGGGTGGGGGTGAACGCCAGCCCGGCGCCGAAGATCAGCGAGAAGACGATCAGCCCCAGCATGTCCCCGGAGGCCGCCGCCTTGATCGGGTTGTCCGGGAACATGTTGACCAGCACCTGCACCGCCGACCCGCCCACCGGCGCGGTGGCGGCCTTCACCAGGGGGGCGGAGCGGGCCAGCTCGCGGACCGACTCCCCCAGCCCGGCCCCCGGCTTGATCAGGTTCACCAGGGCCAGACCGATCAGCACCGAGATCAGGGACAAGACGAAGGCATAGCCCAGCGTCTTGGCTCCCAACCGCCCGATATGCTTGAGGTCCAGGTCGCTGATCCCCACCACCAGGGCGGCGAACAGCAGCGGCACCACCAGCATGAAGAGCAGCCGCAGGAAGATCTGCCCCAGCGGATTGGCGAGGTTATCCACCACCCAGCCCAACCAGGGCGCACCGCCGAAGAGCGTCCGGGCGATCAGGCCCGCGCCCGCCCCCCCGACGATTGCAAAGAGCATCTTCCGGTGGAACGTCATGCCTCGCCCGCCCAAAACGTCATGAGGTACAAGGCCCTACTGGAAATTTTGCGCCAGTGGAAGTAGTAGGCGCCCGCTGACTGTTCCAAGTCGATTCTGAGCAGCACTTACCAAAACAAGGATTCAAAGCCGTGGCCCCCATCCAACCGCTCGAAAAAGTTCGCAACATCGGCATCTCCGCCCACATCGACTCGGGCAAGACCACGCTGACCGAGCGCATCCTCTTCTACACGGGCCGGATCCACGAGATCCACGAGGTCCGTGGCAAGGACGGCGTCGGCGCGAAGATGGACTCCATGGATCTGGAGCGCGAGAAGGGCATCACGATCCAGTCCGCCGCCACGTACTGCATCTGGAAGGACTACAACATCAACGTGATCGACACGCCTGGACACGTCGACTTCACGATTGAGGTGGAGCGGTCCCTGCGCGTGCTGGACGGCGCGATCCTGGTGCTGTGCTCGGTCTCCGGCGTTCAGTCCCAGTCGATCACCGTGGACCGCCAGATGAAGCGGTACCGGGTTCCCCGCATCGCGTTCGTCAACAAGATGGACCGCGCGGGTGCGAACTATGACCGCGTGGCGGCGCAGCTGAAGGAGAAGCTGAACCACCACCCGGTGCAGCTGCAGATGCCGATCGGCTCCGAGGACAAGTTCAACGGCGTGATCGACTGCGTCACCGGCCGCGCCTACTACTTCGATGGCGAGAGCGGCGAGACCCTGCGCGAGGAGGATCCGCCGGCGGACCTGGCGTCTGCCGTGGAGACCCGTCGCAAGCAGATCGTGGAGCTGGTCGCCGAGGTGGATGACGGGCTGGCCGAGAAGTTCCTGGCCGATCAGCCGGTCACCAACGACGAGCTGCGCGCCGCGATCCGCCGCGCCACCATCGCCCTGAAGATGACCCCGGTGATGTGTGGGTCGGCGTACAAGAACAAGGGCATCCAGCTGCTGCTGGACGCGGTCACCGCCTACCTCCCGAACCCGATGGAGGTCGTCAACGAGGCCCACGACCAGAAGAACAACGAGGCCAAGGTGCAGCTGGTGGCGGATCCCACCAAGCCCTTCGTCGGTCTGGCGTTCAAGCTGGAGGACGGCCGCTACGGTCAGCTGACCTACATGCGGATGTACCAGGGCAAGATCTCCAAGGGTGACTTCATCGTCAACATGACGACCCAGAAGAAGGTGAAGATCCCCCGCATCGTCCGGATGCACTCCAACGACATGAACGACATCACCGAGGCGACCGCGGGCGACATCGTGGCGCTGTTCGGCGTGGAGTGCGCGTCCGGAGACACCTTCACCGACGGCACCGTGCACTACACGATGACCTCGATGCACGTGCCGGACGCGGTGATCTCGCTGGCCGTCTCTCCCAAGGATCGGACCGCCTCCGCCAACTTCTCCAAGGCGCTGAACCGGTTCACCAAGGAGGACCCCACCTTCCGCGTCCACCGCGACGAGGAGTCCGCGCAGACGATCATCAGCGGCATGGGTGAGCTCCACCTGGAGATCTACCTGGAGCGGATGCGCCGCGAGTACCAGTGCGACACCAACGTCGGCAACCCGCAGGTGGCCTTCCGCGAGACCATCACCAAGAAGGGTGAGTTCTACTACACCCACAAGAAGCAGACCGGTGGCTCGGGCCAGTTCGCCCGGGTGTGTGGTTACCTGGAGCCGCTGCCGGCCGACGCGGTGATGGCCTACGAGTTCGTGGACGAGGTGGTCGGCGGGTCGATTCCGCGCGAGTTCATCAGCGCCTGCGACAAGGGCTTCAACGAGGCGATCAAGCGCGGAACCCTGATCGGGTTCCCGGTGGTCGGGGTGCGCGCGGTGATCAACGACGGCGCCGCGCACGCGGTGGACTCGTCCGAGCAGGCGTTCAAGACCGCCGCCCTGATGGGCTTCCGCGAGGGGTATGAGGCTGCCAAGCCGACCATCCTGGAGCCGATCATGAAGGTCGAGATCCAGGCGCCCCAGGACTTCCAGGGCTCGGTGGTGGGCCAGGTGAACCAGCGCCGCGGCCTGATCCTGAACTCGGAGACCGCCGAGGGCTACGTGACCGTGGTCTGCGAGGTCCCGCTGAAGGCGATGTTCGGGTACTCCACCGACCTGCGGTCCGCGACCCAGGGCAAGGGTGAGTACACGATGGAGTTCGCCAAGTACTCCCCTGTTCCCAAGCTGGAGCAGGAGCAGATGATGAAGGAGTTCCGCGAGAAGCAGGCGGCTGAGCGCAAGTAGTCGAAGCGCCACTCCGGAAGTGATTGAGAGGGCGTCCCTGCGATTGGCGGGGGCGTCCTTTCGCTTTGCGGGTCTTCTGCTAGTGCCCCGCTGCCCCGCTGCCCCGCTGCCCCGCTGCCCGCTGCCCGCTGCCCGCTGCCCCGGTTGGTGGGCACTTAAAAGAAAACGGGCGTCCACCCTCCAAGAGATGGACGCCCGCTTTGAGAGCAACACCCGCTGGGGACCGAGAACCGACCGGCCCGGCGCGGGAAACGGCTTAGCGCTGCGCCAGGCCCTTGGAGGCGGAGACCGGCGCCTTCTCGAAGGCGGTGGCGGCCACGAAGGTCGCACCCAGCAGGGCCAGCGACAGCGAGGCCACGGCCGCGGGAGAACGCAGCCCACCGCGGCGCAGGAAGCGCGCGGAGGCCATCAGGCCCACGCCGATCAGGCCAAAGCCCCACAGCATCGCCATCCCGCCACCCAGGGGGGCCATGGTGGGGGAGATGGTGCCGCCGCCGCAGCCACAGCCGCCGCCGTTGCTGCAGTTGATGTTCACGGTGCCCTGACCGGCGCACACGCACTCCAGGGCGCAGAAGCCCTGGTTGCAGCAGCCCTGCAGACACTGGCTGTTCTGGGTACAGGGCGCCGCGCAGCTACAGGAGTCGCCGCCACAGCTGGCCTCGGTGGGACGACCGCCACCTTCACAGGTGGTCTGGGCGAGCGCGGGGGTGGACAGCATCAGCAGCGCTGCGAAGGCGGTTCCGATCATCGACGTACGGTTCATTCTCTGACTCCTCACTTGGTTCGTTCGGGCGACATCTACTCCAGGAACTCGGACTGTCGCCCACCGGGTCCGAATCTTCGGGAGAGTTCCTCCCACATTCACTGCCAAAGCTTGCGGTCCTTCTTTCGGCGACGCGAGATCCCGGACAGCACCGCGGACAGCCCGATGGCGGATCCCGCGCCGGCGCTGCAGGTGGTCTGGGTGGGCAAGTCCTCGGAGGGGACGCAGGGACGTTCAATCACCACCCCGGCGTCCTCGTCACAGGCGCAGCGCAGGGCGCAGAACCCCTGGATGCAGCATCCGGAGTTGCACTCGGAGATCGAGGTGCAGGGCGAGGCACAGCTGCAGCTGTCCCCACCACAGCTGGCCTGGGTGTTCTCTCCCCCGCCCGGACAGAGCGCCTGGGCGCGCGCAGTGGAGGCCCACAGGCCCGCTCCGGCGATCGCGGCGAACAGCCAGGGCGAGGCTCGCCATGGCGTTCGGAGTGTCCCCAGCACACGGCCCCCTCTCGACATCCGGCCCACCTGCACCCAAAACGCTGACACGCAGGCTGGGAGCGGTCAACGACTCTGTGGGCCCACTGCTCCCGGCCAGCCACTCCGCGGTCGGGACGGGAGGTTCCGCACAGAACGGCAATGCACGAAAGCAGCGCCTCAGCGGGCCTGGGCGCGGGCCAGCTTGCGGGTGGGCGCGTCCAACGGCCAGATCCGGAAGGGCCGGACCGGCTTCTCCTTCCCCTTCACGTGGATCGCCCCCAACGCCACCCGGGGGTATTCCTCGGGCAGCGCCTGGGCGCAGTGATCGTTGACCCAGACTTCACCTCCGGCGGCCTGCGCAGTCAGGCGGGAGGCGAGGTTCACGGTGTCGCCGATCACCGTGTACTCCATCTTGCGCGCGCTCCCCAGGTTGCCGGCCACCAGCTGCCCGGTGGCGATCCCGATCCCGACCTCGATCTTCCCTGCCTCCGGGAAGACGTCGGCGGCGTTGAGCTTGTCGATCTCCTTCTGGAGGGCGATCGCGCACTGCACCGCGCGCTCCACGTGATCCGGCTGATCCAGCGGGCCGTTGAACACCACCACCATCGCGTCGCCCACGAACTTATCCAGGTAGCCCTCATGCTCCTCCACCACCGGGACCACGTGCTCGAAGTAGCGGTTGAGCACCGAGAGCACCTGCGCCGGCTCCATCCGTTCGCTGAGGGTGGTGAAGCCCCGGATGTCGGCGAAGAACACGGTGGCCTGGCGGAGGCTGGCGGGGATCACCACCTCCCCGTGCTGGCCCCGGATCCGCTCCAGGACCTGCTCGCTCACATAGAGGCCAAAGGCGCGTTCGGCCTGGCGGGCTTGGCCCAGCGACTCCACCATCTTGTTGAAGTGCCGGTTGAGGACCACGAAGTCCCGGCTGCCCGCCTCCTCCACCCTCACGTCCAGTCGCCCCTTGGCCAGCAACTGGAAGGCGCGGCGCAGCGGGTGCAACCGTTCCATCGTCGCGTCCGCCAGCTTGTGACAGGCGGAGAGGACCGAGGGCAGGCCGATCAGCCCGGCGAGGGCGAAGAACAGCAGGGTGAACGACCCCACGTGCTCGGAGGTCCGCAGGTACTTGTTCACCGTGGAGGTGGCGGGCCCGGCCCAATCGGAGGGGAGGATCGGCGCGGTGGGTGGCGCGAGCAGCAGCTGGATTTCGTCCGGCCGCAGGGCCATCGCCCCCAGCTGGGCGGCCAGGGTCTTCTGGTTGGCCTGGACGTCGGCGGCCAGCACCGGCACCGCCCGCTCCAGCCCGAGGGTGAACCCGCTCACCAGGGTCACCAGCCCCAGCACCGCCAGGGTGATCCGCGAGCGCAGGTCCCGGACCAGGAAGCTGATCACCAGATCCAGGAGGATGACGATCAGGCTGCCCAGCGCGGCGCTGGCCATCCAGCCAAAGGAGGCGAAGACGAACAGCGCGCCCACGTAGGGATCACCGACCCGGGAGAGCGCCGAGCGCACCAACCCCGCGCCCAGCAGCGCCACCGCCGCCGCCACCGCGGGGACCAGCAGGCCGAACAAGAGCCGCAGCACCGGATGGCGCCCGGCGGCCGCGACGTAGATCCGCTCCTCGGCCCAGGAGGCCAGCACGCACCCGGAGGCCACGGCGATCGCGGCGCAGGCCCAGCGCAGCGGGATGGTGAACTCTCCCGCCACGCCGGAGGCGGTGATCACCACGCCCACCGCGGCGGCGATCAGTCCGCCCAGCGGCCCCCACGGGATCTGGCGGATGGGCCGCTGGGCCGGGGTCAGGAAGGTGGTCGGCCGTTGGGTGGTCATGCGCGAGAGGCGCGGCAAGGTACCTTGGCGCCCACCGGGATGCGAGACGGGCCCGGCATTCGGCTTACGGGTGTGGGGCGAGGCCGAAGGCGGCCAGCATCCGGGTCACGGTGACCCCGGCGCGCTGCGCCTCCGCCGGCCAGACGTCGGTGGCGCCGGCGGCCAGGCTGATGAAGGTCTGCTCCAGTGGGTTGTGATCGTGGACCCGGCTGTGGCGCACCGATCCGGGCTGGAGCAGCGAGATCAGCAGGCTGGCCGCCTGACAGAGCAGATGCAGCGGCAGGTAGAGGGGCCCCAGCAGATCGTGCTGACGGGTGTGGGCCAGCTCGTGGGCCAGCACCAGTTGGCCGCGCAGCCCGTCGAACATCCCCTGCCGGTAGAGGATGGCGTTCCCCAGGGTCACCGCCCCCATCCAGTCCAGGCCGATCCCCGGCCGCACCGGGTAGATCCAGCCGGTCCCCGCGCCGGAGCCGACCTTGCGGCCCCGCCGCCCGGAGAGGAGCAGGCAGAGCAGGTGCCCGATCAGATTCGTGGGCAGGGTCCACAGCCCGCGAAGCAGGACCACCGCCAGCGCGCTGCTCCTGGGGGCGGGGAGCCGGACCCGGCTGGCCAGCATCAGTCCAGGTACCCCTGCGCCTGGAGGCGGAACAGGTGCGCGTAGCGGCCGTCCTGCTCCACCAGCTGCGCGTGCGAGCCCAGCTCCACCATCTGCCCGCCGTGGAGCACGGCGATCCGGTCGGCGATCCGCACCGTGGAGAAGCGGTGGGAGATGATGATCGCGGTGCGGTCGGCGGCCAGGGCCTGGAAGCGGCGGAACAGCTCGTGCTCCGCCTCGGCGTCGATGGCTGCGGTCGGCTCGTCCAGGATCAGGAGCTCCGCGTCGCGCATGAAGGCCCGCGCCACCGCCAGCTTCTGCCACTGGCCGGAGGAGAGCTCCTGCCCGGACTCGAACCAGCCCCCGAGCACGGTGTCGTACTTCTGTGGCAGCGCGTCGATCACCGCCGCCGCCCCGCCCTTCTCCGCCGCGGCCTCGATCCGCGGCCGATCCTGGAGGTGGCGGACCTCGCCCAGGCCGATGTTCTCCGCGGCGTTGAACTGGTAGCGCACGAAGTCCTGGAACACCGCGCCGATCCGCGAGCGGAGGTCTTCGGGATCCATGTCCCGCAGGTCCACCCCGCCGTAGAGGATTTCGCCTTCGGTGGGCTCGTAGAGGCGCAGCAGCAGCTTCACCAGGGTGCTCTTCCCTGCCCCGTTCTCCCCCACCAGCCCCAGCTTCTCGCCGGGCTCCAACACCAGGTTGATGTCCTGCAGCGCCCACTCCTTGCGGCCCGGATAGCGGAAGGAGACGTGGCGCAGCTCCAGCCGCTGGGTCGGTCCCCGCGTGGGCGAGAGCGGCGGCGAGAGCCGCGGGGTCTCTCCGGAGGTGGGGATGTCCAGGTAGAGGAACAGGTTCGACATGAACAGCGCGTCCTCGTACATGCTGCCGATCGAGGTGAGGATGGCCTGGAAGGCGCCCTGGCCCTGGCGGAACACCGCGATGTACAGGGTCATCGATCCCAGGGTGATCGCGCCGGCCGCGGCCTGCCCAACCACGAAGGCATAGAGGCCGTAGAAGGCCACCACCGAGAGCAGCCCCAGGCTCAATCCGTAGCTCAGGCGCCGGTAGGCCAGCTTGCGATCCTCGCCGTAGAACTTGGAGAACAGGCTCTGGTAGCGGCCCAGGATCTCCTCCCCCAGGTTGAACAGCTTCACCTCCTTCACGTGGCTGTCCCGGGTGAGGATCCACTCCAGGTAGTTGAGCCGGCGGCCCTCCGGCGCTCGCCATGAGTAGAGGCGGAAGGACTCGCCGGCCATCCGGGCCTCGGCGATGAAGGCCGGGATGGAGGCGGCGAAGAGGATCAGGATGCTCCAGGGGGAGAGCCCCACCAGCATCGCGGCGAAGGTCACCAGGGTGATCAGGTTCTGGACGATCCCGAAGGCCTGCAGCACCAGGGAGAGCGGACGGCTGGCCGCCTCGCGCCGGGCGTTCTGCATCTTGTCGTAGGTCTCCGAGTCCTCGAAGTGACGCAGCTCCAGCTGCAGCGCCTTCTTGAGGATCCGGAGGTTGATCACATTGCCCAGGTTGGCCCGGAGCAGATCGCGGATCAGCGCCAGCAGCCGGGTCACCGCGGTGGCCCCCACCACCACCAGCAGCTCCAGCCCCACCAGCTGCAAAGCGTGGGTCCGCGCCTCGGCGGACCCGGTGCGCGCGGCCTCCACCACCCCATCCACGATCAGCTTGCCGACATAGGCGATCGCCGGCGGGAACAGCGCCGCCACCAGGGTGAGCATCGCCAGCAGGATCGCTCCCCGGCGATCCGCCTCCCATACCAGCCGGAAGGTCCCCGGCACCTGCTTGAACACGGTGGAGAGCCCGCGGACTCGCTCCACGAAGGACGGCGGCTTCTTCTGAACGGGGGGACCCACCACAAGGGGGGTGTTAACCGGCGGGGCGGTTGAGCGCCAGTGGGTGAGGGAGCCCCCGGTGTGGTCTGGCCGGGTCGCGCGCGGTGGCGGGACCGCGCGCAACCTCCCGGACGAGCCCCGACAGCCAGCGGGGTGTGTCTCTCCGGACGCGCTTGGGCTCGGCACAGCCGTTGCTCTGGGGATCTGGCGGAGGCCACATGACCCGCTTGCCCTGGATTGCCGTGTTCGTTGTCGCGTTCGCCGGATGCGAACGTTCTCCCGCCCCGCCCGCCCCCTCGGAGCTGCGACCGGTGGAGACCCAGGGGCCCCCACGGGTGACCCGGACCTCCCCGTTGCCGCAGATTCCTCCCCGGGATCTCCTGGTCAACGTCCAGGATCGCGCCTTCCTGGCCCCGGACGCCTCGGCTCCGGATGCGCTGACTCCCCCCTCGGCGTCCTCCAGCCTCTCCTCGCGGGGGACCGACGGGAAGGTGCTGGAGTTCCCGCTGCAGCACACCCGGGTCAGCGCCCAGGTCTCCGGCAACGTGGCGCGGGTGGAGCTGACCCAGCTGTACCAGAACCCCAGCCCGGACCGGCTGGAGGCGATCTACGCCTTCCCGCTGCCGCCCAACGCGGCGGTGACCGACATGTACTTCCGGATCGGAGACCGGATCGTCTACTCGGAGGTGAAGCGGAAGGCGGAGGCGCGCCGGACCTACGAGGCCGCCCGGGCGGAGGGGAAGACCGCCGCGCTGACCGAGCAGGAGCGCCCCAACCTGTTCACCCAATCGGTGGCCAACATCCCCCCCGGGGAGACGGTGGCGGTGGTGCTGCGCTACGTGCACGAGGTCCCCTACGATCACGGCCGGTACGTCTTCCACGTCCCCACCACCATCGGGCCCCGCTACATCCCCGCCTCCGGGGTGCCGGACGCGACCCGGATCACCCCCCCGGTGGTGGGCCCCGGCTACCGCAGCGCCCACGACGTGGACATCACCGTGCGCCTCTCTCCCGGTCCGGCCTTTGACCGGGTCGCCTCCCGCAACCACCGGGTGGTCACCGGGATGGACGGCGAGGGCGGCCGGCTGGTGGCGCTGAGCGAGGACGACCGGATCCCCAACAAGGACTTCGTCCTCAGCTACTCCCCCGCCGGGGCCAAGCCCCGGGCCAGCGCGCTGGTGGAGAAGGAGCGCGGCGAGGACTACCTGATGCTGTTCGTGCAGCCGCCGGTCAGCGTCGCCGACGACCTGGTGCGTCCCAAGGAGCTGGTGTTCCTGCTCGACAAGTCGGGGTCGATGATGGGCCAGCCGATCGAGGCCGCCAAGGCGCTGGTCAGTCAGTCCCTGAAGCGGATGGGGCCCCAGGACACCTTCCAGATCGTGGCCTTCGACGGCGCCGCCTATTCGATGAGTCCGGCCCCGCTGCCCAACACCGCGGAGAACGTGGCCGCGGCCAACCAGTGGCTCTCGCAGCTCTCCGGCGGCGGCGGCACCGAGATGATGCGCGGCATCGTCCAGGCGCTGTCCCCCAGCGAGGATCCCAGCCGGCTGCGGATGGTGGTCTTCTGCACCGACGCCTTCATCGGCAACGAGTACGAGATCCTCTCCGCCATCCGTGCGCACCGCGGCAGCGCCCGGGTGTTCGCCTTCGGGATCGGCTCCTCGGTGAACCGGTACCTGATCGAGGGCATGGCCCGCGAAGGTCGTGGCGCGGCGGACTACGTGTCCTTCGATGAGTCTCCGGAGGCGGCGGTGCAGCGGCTGTATCTGCTGCTGGATCGCCCGGTGCTCACCGATCTGTCGGTGAGCTTCGAGGGGATGACCGTCTCCCAGCTGTACCCGGAGCACCTGCCCGACCTGTTCGCCGGCCAGCCGCTGGTGGTGATCGGCAAGTACCAGGGCAGCGGCTCGGGCGCGGTGGTGCTCCAGGGCAAGCTGGGCAACAAGGCCTATCGGGAGCGGATCCCGGTGGAGGCCACCGCCGCCCAGGGGAACAGCGCGGTGCTGGGGACCCTCTGGGGGCGGAGGAAGATCGAGACCCTGATGAACCACCAGCCGGGGGATCCCACCCCCGACACGGTGGAGGAGATCGTCGCCCTGGGGCTGCAGTTCAAGCTGGTCACCCAGTACACCTCCTTCGTCGCGGTCGAGCGCCGGCTGCTGGCCGACCCGGGCCTGCCACTGACCACGGTGCTGGTGCCCAACGAGCTGCCGGCCGGAGTGAAGGCGGAGGGGATCTTCGGCGAGGGCGCGATCAACGCCGCGGTGCTCCCCAACCGGGTCAAGCCGGGCGATCCGGAGCTGAGGATCTCTGCCCCCAGCACCACCGCCGCGGTCCGGGTGCGGCTGCCCTTCGAGTTCCAGGAACGGGATGCGGAGTGGGACGCGCGCTCGGGCGAGTTCGTGCTGCGCTTCCTGGTCCCCTCCGGTTGGCCGGACGGCAGCTACGACGCGCAGATCGCCGTGCAGCACCTGGATGGCCGGGTGGAGCAGCGCACCGCGCCGATCCGGGTGGACACCGCTGCCCCGGCGGTCCAGCTCACCCGCTCGGAGCGGCCTCGCGCCGGGGAGCGCTTCGAGCTGCGCTTCAAGCCCACCCTCTCGCTGACCCGCGCCGCGGCGCTGGCCACCGCCGGGCGGCAGGGAGGCGCGGCGGAGGCCCTCAAGGCGGAGATCGACGTGAAGGAGGTGCTGGTGCGAGCCCCGTGGGGTGAGATCGCCACCGCCCGGATGGAGGGCGCGCTGGGCGAATACGTGGCCTCGCTCTCGGTCCCCTCCGCCTGGCCGGATGGAAACCTCGAACTGGAAATCGTCGCCTCCGATGCGGCCGGCAATGTGCGGCGCAGCGTCCTCCCAATGCCGCTGGGCGCGGTCACTCCGGGTTGGGTCTACCAGCTGGGGATCGCCTCGCTGCTGCTGGCGGCGATCGCGGTGGTCCGGTGGCGCAGGCTCCGCCGCCGGTCGCCCGCGCTGATCGCGGTCCCCGCCCCCACCCGCGCGCTGGTCGACACCTGGTCCTGAGGAGATTCGCCATGACCCAACCGCTCCGGAACAACGTGATCCCGATCCGCCCCTCGACAGTCCCCGCCGCCCAGCCCGTTTCCAAAGCCCAGCCCCCGCCTGGCAAACGCAAAGGGCGCGGAGGGTGGGTCACCGCCGGGGTCCTCGCCCTGGCCTCGCTGGGATCCCTGTCCCTGACGACACCGGAACAGCGGGATCAACTGCGGCACCTGGCGCTGCCCACCCTCACCTCTTCCACTGCTCCGGCGCTTCCCTCCTTCCATCCCCTGCAGGAGCAGCTGGGCACCGAGATCGACGTCCTGACCTCGGTGGGGCGGCGGATCTCCGGGGTGGCGACCGGCCCCGACGGCACCGTGTGGCTGGGGCTGTTCGATGGAGGCGTGGCCTACCTCGCTCCCGGCGAGACCCACGCTCGGGAGGTCCCCGGGTTCACCGGCCGCGAGCGCTTCGTCTCGGCGATCGCGGTCCACCAGGGCCGGATCTTCGCTGCCTCCTACGCGGGCGTCGCGGAGATCTCCCCGGCAGGTCGCAAGGTGACCCTCCACCTGGAGGGGGTGGCGGCGGACGGGCTGACAGTCTCCGGGGGGCAGCTGCGGGTCGGGACCGGACGTGGCGCCTTCGCGTGGATCGGGGACGGCTTCCAGCCGGTGGAACAGAGCGAGGCGGATGGCGCCCCGCTCCGGATCACCGCCCTCTCCATGAAGGGCGACCACACCTGGTTGGGGACGCCCCGCGGCGCGTACCTGGTGTCGTCGAAGGCCTCCGAGACCCGGTGGATCCCGCTGGTCTTCGGCAGCCCGGGCGCGCAGACCAACGTGGTGACGGCGGTGGTCGCGCTCGCCGACGGCGCGGTGGTGGGCACCGATGACGGCGGGCTGGCCTGGCTCTCCCCGAGGGGCGAGGTCCAGGCGGCGCGCTTCGAGCTGGCCCGGGCCAACGAGATCAACCCCGGCGCCGCGGTGGCCTTCGGCAGCTGCGCGGTGTTCGGCACCCAGGGAGCAGGGCTGCTGCTCGCCTCCACCGGTCCAGATCGCCAGGTGCGCCGGCTGGGGCCCGCGACCCAGGTCAGCGCGGTGGGCCGGATCGGAGATCGGGTCCTGGTGGGAACCAGCGAAGGGGAGCTGTTCTCGCTCCGGATCCCGTCCGGACTTTGCACCGCCGCGCCTCGCCCCCTGCCGGACCCCTCTTGAGTCAGGCGCCAGGCCTGCGTTTGCGTAAATTGGTTACGCAAACGCGGAAGGATTCGCCGGAGGCCCTGCCTCTCCCGCCGGCTACGGCAACCGACCGGCGGAGGCCACATCCTCGCGCGCGGTTTTGATCGACTCCTTCAGCTCATCCACGGTCAGCCCGATCTCACCGGCGTACTGGGTGGCGTGGATGGTGTAGAGGTCCATCACCCGCTCCAGCCGGCCGTAGACCTTCTGCACCTGGGTCCGGGACCTGGACTCCAGCGCGCAGTTGGACTCGGTCTGGCGCTTGCGGGAGAGCCAGTCCACCCGGAACCGGCCCCAGGCCTCGTCCGCCTTCCGGGCGGAGGGCTGGTCGGTCAGCTTTCGCCGGTGCTCCTCCACCTCGCGGAACAGCGTGTCCGCGGCGTCCAGGCACTCGCGCACGGTGAGCACCTTCTCCGGGGTGGGCGGGCGACCGGGGGACATGGCCACCACCGAGCGCACCACGCTGATGATGATCAGGATGGAGATCAGCGACACCGCGCCCATGTACAGCGCGTACATCGCGATCCGGAACGCCCGGAAGCGTGGATCCTTGGGATTGGCGCGTGGAGTCTTCACGTGAGAAGGCCCAGGGTCTTACGACCCCGGGCCTCGGGCTGCAAGGGACCGCGTGGGGTTACTGCGCGGGAGGCTGCGCCGCGGGAGGCGCCGCCGGAGCCGCCGCGGGGACCACCGCCGGAGCTTCCGCCGGACCACCCGCCGCCAGCCGCTTCACCGTCGACAGCCGACCCCGGAACTGCGAGGCGAACTGGCTGTTCGGGTACTCGGCGATACCCGCCCGGCACATGTCCGCGGCGCGATCCAGCTGGTTGGTCTCCTGGAGGGAGTGCGCCAGCAGCAGCATCGCGTAGTCGCGGGTCTTGGCCCGCTTGTCCTGCTCCACGAACTGGGTCAGCAGCGGGACGGCCTCGGCGTGCTTGCGCATCTGGTTCTGGGCCACGCCCAGGAAGAAGGACGCGTCCAGCAGGTCCGCCTGGTCCGGGTTCATGGCGATGAACCGGGAGAGCTCCTTCACCGTGCTCTCCATGTCGTTGCGACGGAACGCCGACTTGCCGCGCTCGAAGGCTGCCTGGCCGATCTCCCGCCGCAGCAGGTCCGCCCGGTCAGTGAGTGCCTGGCGCTCCAGGGTGGTCAGCTTGCTGGTGTCCAGCTTGACCAGCGCGTCCACGCCCTTGAGCCGCTCGTCGCCGGGCAGCGTGGTCATCAGCTTGTAGACCTCGGCCGCCTGGCGCTGCGCGGTGGAGATCGCGGCCGCCTCGGTGCGCTGCTTCTCGGTGGAGGCGGTGACCTCCGCCACCTGCTTCTCCAGCCGCTCCCGCTCGCTGTTGGCGGAGGCGGCGCGGGCGGAGGAGATGCCCACCGCGCCCAGCACGCAGATCACCGCGAAGGCGATGTAGGCCGCGCCGGAGGAGATCCACTGACGCTTCTGGAAATCATCCTGGCGTTTGCCGACGGTCTTCACCTCGGCGTGGAGATTCTTGAGGAGGTTGTCCGTCTTGATGACGAGGTTCCGCGCCTCGATCACCTCTCGCTTGAGATCGGACAGCTCCTTCTCGATTTCGGTCTTGTCGGCGGCCATGGACATCTTCCTGCTCGAAGCGACTTCGTAGGACTCCCGCATTCGAACTTCGCTCCTTTGGGGTGATTTGACTTGGGTGCGGAACACCTTGCACCCGCGTGTTCATTTCAAAGAAGCGCGGTCCCTTTAGCGGAGGGCAGGCGACCAGCAAAGCGGAAGGTTCGGACGATCGCCTCAGAACCGGCCAGGCGAAGAGGGCTCGCTCCCAGAGGGAGGAAAGCCCCAGGTGAACCCCAGGCCGGCCCAGATCCCACCCGCACTGAAAGTTCCAACCGGCGCGGCCGTGCCCCAGGCAAAGACGTACTTGGCCTCCAGGGTGAAGCCGAACTTGCCGCTGAGCCCGGTGACGCCGACCGTGGCCGCGTAGCCCTGACCGAAGACCTCCTGGAAGGTGGACTGCGGCCCGCCGGTCGCCAGCACCAGGGTGGGACCGCCCTGCGCGCCGATGAAGGGAATCAGCCGCTCCACCGGCCCCACGCTTCCGGCCAGCAGCTGCATCCGCAGGCTGATCCAGCCGCCGTAGGTGACCGTGGTGAAGCGATTGGCCTCGGTGAAGGTCATCCGTTCGCCGGTGCCGAACACGTCGATCCCCAGCTCGAACAGATCCGAGGCGCTGTACGCGAAGGTGGCGCTCACCAGCGGGCCGCCGACGCCGCCGGACTGGGTCAGCCCCAGGGTCTGATCCGCCCGTTGATAGAAGGCCGCGTTGGGCGTGACCCGCCAGCCGCCCAGCAGGGTGACCCGGCCTTGCCCCTCCAGCGGGCCGGCCGCAGCGGCGCTAGCCGACAGCAGGGCGATCAGGAAGAAGGCGCGCTTCACCACGACTTCCAGCCGTCCACGGCGCGGGGCGCAGGCGGAGCCACCGGAGCCATCGCCGCGGCGGCGCGCGGGGCAAGCCGGGGCGGCGCCGGCCGGGCCTCGGCGCGAACCGTGGGGCGCGGGGGCGGGCG
>JAKFFE010000034.1:0-122677 GCA_036675345.1 Myxococcaceae bacterium | reverse complement strand
GTTAAGCCCTCCAGAGCCGATGGTACTCCGCGGGAAACCGCGTGGGAGAGTAGGTCGCTGCCGGATTTTTTTTGAAGGCCCCAGGAACCGCAAGGTTCTTGGGGCCTTCGCCTTTTGCGGGTCAGGAACGGGCGCCTGTTCCGCGCTGGGACGACTTCACCTCGCGGGCTCCCTGTACCCTGCGCCCCCCTCTCTGATCGACTGCCACCCCTGCCGGCGGCACTGTCGGGCAAGGCCTGCTCGCTGCCGCGAGCCCGCCTTGCCCTCGCTGCAGTGCCTGTCCGGTCGCCCGCTCATAGGGCCCGGATCGGCCTTCGCCCTCGAACCGATGGACCCGGACCGCACCTGGCGGAGGGGCCGGGATCGGACCGGTAAGCCAGCGAATTCCAAGCGGAAATGGGCGAGTTGGGGGTTTGACTGACCCGGTGGGGGACGCGTACAGTTCGACGGTGACCGGCGGGATGTCCTCATCGACCCGGGTACGAACTCCCGCTCCGCGCGCATGAAGAAACCGTCCGTCTTCGGAAAGTACCTTCTCCTCGAGCGGATCAACGTCGGCGGAATGGCCGAGGTCTTCATTGCCAAGGCGTTCGGCGTGGAGGGGTTCGAGCGGATCCTGGCGATCAAGAAGATCCTCCCCTCGATGGCGGAGGACGAAGAGTTCATCACCATGTTCATCGATGAGGCGCGGATCAGCGTTCAGCTGAACCACGCCAACATCGTGCACATCCACGAGCTGGGGAAGTACGACGAGACGTACTTCATCGCCATGGAGTACGTGGCGGGCCGCGATATCCGCACCTTGCTGGAGCTGTATCGCAAGCGGCAGGAGCGGATGCCGGTGGCCCAGGCGGCGTATCTGGCCTCGAAGATGTGCGAGGGCCTGGATTACGCGCACCGCAAGAAGGACGCCCGCGGCCAGGACCTGAACATCATCCATCGGGACATCTCTCCCCAGAACATCCTCTGTTCGTACGAGGGAGAGGTGAAGCTGATCGACTTCGGGATCGCCAAGGCGGCGAACCGGTCCCAGAAGACCAAGGCCGGAATCCTCAAGGGCAAGTTCGGCTACATGAGCCCCGAACAGGTCCGGGGACTGCCGATCGATCGCCGCAGCGACATCTTCGCAGTGGGGGTGATCCTCTACGAGATGCTCACCGGCGAGAAGCTGTTCGTGGGCGAGTCGGACTTCTCCACCCTGGAGAAGGTGCGCAATGCCGAGGTTCCTCCGCTGCAGGAGCTGAACCCGGACGTCCCCGAAGAGCTGGAGCAGGTGATCCGCAAGGCGCTGGCCCGGGAGGTGGAGGATCGCTACCAGTGGCCCTCGGATCTCCAGGAGGACCTGATGCGGTTCCTGGTGGCGGGGGACGCCCTCTACTCCGGCAAGCACCTCTCGGCCTTCATGAAGGGGGCCTTCGCCGAGGAACTGCGGCGGGAGGCCGAGCGGATGGAGCGCTTCGCCTCCATCGAGCGGCCGGACCAGCTGGAGAGTTCCTCGGTGCGGCCTACCCCCCAGGCGCCCAAGCCCCGCCGGTCCCTCCCGCAGATGCAGGCGGTTGCGCTCCCCGCCTCCCGGACCGCTCCGGCTCCGCCCGCCCCCCAGGCCGAGGAGCCCACCGGTGCGGGCCCCGATCCGCGGGATCGCACCCAGATCGTCTCCGGGGCCCTGCTGGCGGACCCGGGGGGCGATCCGGATGACTACGCGGATCAGGAGGAGCCCAAGACCACCATCGAGCACTCGCCTCCCTCCACCGCCGAGGAGCGATCGCCGGTGAGGACCCCCTCCGGCCGCGCCCCGGTGGTGATCGGTGAGCCGGGAGGCTACTCGGGCGCGACCTTCGTGGGGGAGCGGCCGGCGGCGGCCGATGACGCCACCGGTCCCATCCGTTCCCCCACTCACGGCGGAATGGACGACGAGGACGAGGACGAGGCCACCGCCACCGGCCGGCCGGCGCGCGGGGCGCCCTCCCTGCGCGCGGAAGAGCGGACCGGCCCGGCCCGCCCGTCTGCCCGGGGCTTCGTGCCCGCCGGAGTGAGTTCCGAGCACACCGGTCCCGCACAGGACTCCCCGTTCGCGGATCCGGATGACTCGGCGACCGCGGCGGAGCGGGTGCCGCCTCCCGGCCTCCGTCCCAACCCGCCGCTCAAGGCGCCGGCCCCGCTGCAGAAGGTCACCGGCGGAGAGCGGACCTCGGTTCGGGGGCTGGGGTGGGCAATGGCCGCGGTGGCGCTGCTGGTGCTGGGGGTGGGCAGCTACCTGCTGTTCCTGCGCAGCAGCCCCGGCCTGCGGGTGGAGGTCACTCCCCGCCAGGGGGCCCGGGTCCAACTGGAGGACCGGCGGCTGCCGGTCAACGAGGTCACCCCGCTTCCTCCCGGAGACTACGAGGTCCAGATCAGCGCCCCCGGACACGTCACCGCGCGCCGCCGGGTGACTGTGGAGGACGCGGAAGTCGTGTTGCAGGTGACCCTGGATCCGGAGCCGTCCGCGCCGACAACCGAGGGCACCCCACCACCGACCGCGGCTCCGCCCGGGCCGGAGTCTGCCCGGGCCCCGGCCTCGGAGGAGCAGTCCCCGCAGACCTTCGTGGCCCGTTTCCAGACCTCGGAGGAGGGGGTGGAGATCCTGGTCAACGGGCAGACGGTGGGAGTCACCCCCAACGTGCGCGCGGTGGACCTGCCGATCGCCCAGGTGCACCGCTACTCCGCTCGCCGGGCAGGGTTCCGCACGGTGGAGGGGGAGATTCGCTCTGGAGGCGAGCCGGAGGTGCTGGTGGCCATCCCGCTGGAGCGGGAGGCGCCGGTGGTGCGGGAGGCACCCAGAAAGCCGCGGGAGGGGGGGCGCCGCGAGGAACCCAAGGCCCGCAAGCAGCAGGCGGTGGGCAGGCTGGCGGCCAGCAGCAACCCGGCGGGCGCCGAGATCTTCGTGGATGGCAAGGCCACCGGGCGCCGGACGCCGGTGCCCAAGACCAACGCCCTGGAGTTGACCGCGGGGCAGCATCGGATCGTGTTCAAGCTGGAGGGAAAGCAGAGCGCTCCCCAGACGATCACCATCGCCGAGAACGAGACCTTCACCCTGCGCAACGTGCTGGTGCAGTAGGCGCGGGGCCAGGCGGTTAAGGTTGAACCTCCGCTCCGGCGGGCACCTCACGCTTCACGACGCACAGCGGCATGCCCCCAGGACAGTCGTTGGAGCGCCTGCCTGGTGAACGGTGTGTGTTGCCCCCCATTTTCGGTTAAAGGGACCAACCGATGTCGACCGCCACGACCAAGCCACCGCACCCGCCGCGCGCTGCCACGCAGCCCTTCAAGTATCCGCTGGAGAAGCCGTTCGCCGAGCCGGACTGGCGGCGGATCCCCGGCTTCAAGGACGTGACCGCCCAGGAGTGGGAGAACGCGGTCTGGCAGCGCAAGCACACGGTGAAGAACCTGCGCGAGCTCAAGGCCACCCTGGGGGAGCTGATCCCCGATGACCTGATGTTCAGCATGGAGCGCGATCAGAAGGAGCGCGCCACCATGTCCATCCTGGTGCCGCCGCAGATGATCAACACAATGGACCTGGGCGACCTGTGGGCGGATCCGGTGCGCCGCTACATGCTGCCGGCGTTCGCCGACCGTCACGCCGAGTGGCCCAACCATCCCAAGGCGTCGCGAGACAGCCTGCACGAGGCGGAGATGTGGGTGGTGGAGGGGCTGACCCACCGCTATCCCTCCAAGGTGCTGGCGGAGATGCTGCCCACCTGTCCCCAGTACTGCGGACACTGCACCCGCATGGACCTGGTGGGCAACGACGTTCCCCAGGTGGAGAAGCACCGGTTCGCCACCCCCCCGGGAGAACGCTACGGGAAGATGCTGGAGTATCTGCGGGCCACCCCCTCGGTCCGGGACGTGGTGGTCTCCGGCGGGGACATCGCCAACATGCCGATCACCCAGCTGGAGCCCTTCGTCTCGGCGCTGCTGGACATCCCCAACATCCGGGACATCCGCCTGGCCTCCAAGGGGCTGATGGCCATCCCCCAGCACTTCTTGCAGGACAGCGTGCTGGCCGGGCTGGATCGGCTGGCCAAGAAGGCCCGGCTGCAGGGCGTGGATCTGGCGATGCACACCCACGTCAACCACGCCAACCAGGTCACCCCGCTGGTGCGCAAGGCGGTGGAGAAGCTGCTGGACATGGGTTTCCGGGACGTCCGCAACCAGGGCGTGCTGTTGCGCGGGGTCAACGGCTCTACCAAGGACCTGCTGGACCTGTGCTTCCGGCTGCTGGATGACGGGAAGATCACCCCGTACTACTTCTACATGTGCGACATGATCCCCAACTCGGAGCACTGGCGGTTGGCGGTGTACGAGGCCCAGGCGCTGCAGCACGACATGATGGGCTACATGCCGGGCTTCGCCACCCCGCGGATCGTCTGTGACGTGCCGTTCGTGGGGAAGCGCTGGGTGCACCAGGTGGCCGCCTACGATCGCGACAAGGGCATCAGCTACTGGACCAAGAACTACCGGACCTCGGTGGAGGCGGACGATCCGGAGGCGCTGGCCCGCCGCTTCGAGTACTACGACCCGGTCTACACCCTGCCGGCCGCCGGCCAGGCCTACTGGCGTGAACAGCGGGCCCAGGCGACCGCGAAGGCCTCATGACGCTGGCGGTGGCCCGGGAGGGCATGGAGGTTCCACCATCCGCGCGGCGTCTCTTCCCCGAGGCGACCGCCGAGCAGTGGTCCGACTGGCGCTGGCAGATGCGCCACTCGGTGCGGAACCTGGAGGCGTTGGAGCGGTACGTCCGCCTCACCCCGGACGAGCGGGCCGGGGTGCAGGAGACCTCCGAGCTGTTCCGGCTGGGGATCAGCCCCTACTACCTGTCGCTGATCGATCCCGATCATCCCTTCTGCCCGGTGCGGATGCAGGCCATCCCCACCCGGGCCGAGGCACGGATCCGCCCCGGAGAGCTGACCGACCCGCTGGGGGAGGATCGCACCCGGCCGGTGGAGGCGATCGTCCACAAGTATCCGGACCGGGTGCTGTTCCTGGCCCTGGATACCTGTTCGGTCTACTGCCGCCACTGCACCCGGAGGCGGATCACCAAGGGCGGCGAGGCGGAGCTGAACAAGACCGCGCTGCAGCAGGGGATCGACTACGTACGGGCCCACCCGGAGGTGCGGGACGTGCTGATCTCCGGTGGGGATCCGTTCGTGCTCTCCGACGAGCGGCTGGAGGAGCTGCTGGCCGGGCTGCACGCCATCCCCCATGTGGAGATGATCCGGATCGGGACCCGGGTTCCGGTGTGCCTGCCGATGCGGGTGACCGAGAAGCTGGCCCGGATGCTGCGTCGGTACGCGCCGGTCTACGTGGTCACCCACTTCAACCACCCCAAGGAGCTCAGCCCCGAGGCGGCCGCCGCCTGTGAGCTGCTGGTGGACCACGGGGTGCCGGTGGAGAACCAGGCGGTGCTGATGCGCCGGCTCAACTCCGACGCGCGGATCATCAAGGAGCTGTCCCACCGGCTGCTGCGCCACCGGGTGCGTCCCTACTACCTGCACCAGATGGACGTGGCCGAGGGCTGCGAGCATTTGCGCACCCCGCTGGAGAAGGGGCTGGAGATCCTCTCCCAGCTCCGAGGTCACACCACCGGGCTGGCGATCCCCCACCTGGCGGTGGATCTCCCGGGCGGGGGCGGGAAGGTCACCCTCCAGCCGGACTACACGGTGGAGCGGGGCGAGAAGGAGTGGGTGTTCAACAACTTCCGGGGCCAGCGCTATACCTACCCGCAGCCGGAGGAGACGGACTGCTCCTGTCCCTACGACGCGGTGTGGACGGGCCGGAACACCGCAGGCTAGCGGCGTCCGCGCTTCTTCTTCGGGGCCGGCTTGGGCGGGGGAGGCGCAGCGGCCTCCTCCGGGGGAACGCTCAGCGAGGGGTCCGTGGCGGTGGCAGACGGGTCTCCGCTGGACTCGATCACCCCGTCCTCATTGGGTCGGTCCTGATCGACCGGGCCCTGGCCGGGATAGACCTCCACCGGGTTCTGGTCGTTGGGGCCCAGGAAGATCTCCGGCTCGGCCGGTTCGTTCCGGGCGGCGCGCCTCGCCTCGGCGGCCTCCCGGGCGGCCTCCTCCTTCTCCTCCAGCGAGGCCTCCGCCTCCTCCACTGCGGCCAGGCGCTGGCGATCCAGCTTGAGGACCTGGGTGGCGAAGTCCTTCCCGCTCACCCCGTGCTTGGCGAACACGGTCTGCGCCGCGGCCTGACTCTTGTGGATCAGCGCCGCTCGCTGCTCGTTGGTCAGCTCGGAGGGGGGCCGGTTGCCGAACTCCTTCTCCACCGCCGCCTGCGCCTGCCGCTGGTCCCGCTGGATCTCGGCGATGCGCTCCGGGGACAGCTCCTCGGCGGCGACGGCGACGGCGCTGAGCACCGAGAGGCAGGTCAGGAGGACGCGGGAGGTGGCCACGGCCAACGATGGTACCCCAGACCTTTCGCTGCAGGGAGTGCCCGGGCGCTCTACAGCCCCTTGGAGAACCACAGCAGGGCCACGACCGCCGCGCCGATCAGCGCCCAGCGCAGTGCGGTCCTCCACCCGGGCTCCGGGTCGCTCGGCGGCGCCGCGGGTGCCATTTCCCGGGGGCCGGCACGCCACAGGGCGGCCACCAGCCGCTCCAGCTCATCGTCCCCCGCCGGGGGGTGCACCAGGGCCTCGTCCGCCACCGGAGGCCCGGCAGGGCTCAACCGGTCCAGCACGCGTCGCAACCGCCGGGGAGCGTCCAGGGAGAGGGCGGCGGACTCCGCCCCGGCCAGCCCCTGCTGCCGGGCCAGCTGCGCCAGCGACCTGCCCAACAGCGCCAGGAAGGCGTCCTCGCCGATCCCGTAGAAGGCGGCGCAGTCCGGGACCGGCTGGTGCTGGAGCAGACAGTGCGCGATCACCTGCACCGAGCGGGGCGGGGTGGCACGCAGCGCCTCGCGGAGGGTGGGGGAGCGCATGGAGGACCCCTGTATCTACCAACGGAACTCTTCCCGGTCGTTTTCTTGAGGGGGGATCCCCGGTCCGTACACTGGGGCCATGTTGCGTCCTGTAGCGCTGACCGCCGCCGTCTTGCTGGCCGTGCCTGCCCCGGCGTTCGAGACGGTGCGGATCGCGATGGGGCCGGTGGACGACCGGGTGCTGATCCAGGGGGCAGGGCTGGCCTACGGTTCGGACGCGGATGACGCGCGGCTGACCGCCGCCCCCTCCGGGGCGCTGGTGGTGCGCAACGTCAAGGGGCGGCTGTACCTGGACGGAGCCCCCTGGTTGGGAGAGTCGATCCGCTTCCGCGCCGGAGAGGAGCCGCGCGACGCGGGAGTGCCGGGCCCCGAACCGATCAAGGCCGGCGAGCTGGAGGTGCGCGGCGATCTGGTGGTCCGAGCGCGCGGGGGTCGGCTGGTGGTGATCAACGTCGTCTCCCTGGAGGACTACCTGGCGGCGGTGCTGGGGTCGGAGATGCCGCGCAGCTTCCCGGACGAGGCGCTCAAGGCCCAGGCGGTGGCGGCACGGACCTACGCGCTGCACAAGAAGCTGCAGGCCTACGGCGAGGACTTCCACCTGGGCGCCTCGGTGCTGCACCAGGTGTACGGTGGCCTGGCCCGGGAGGACGCTCGCACCCGCGCGGCGGTGGAGGCCACCCGCGGACAGGTGCTGACCTACGATCTGGCGCCGATCGAGGCCTACTTCCACGCCGCCTGCGGCGGGAAGACCGAGTCCGGGCTGCAGGCCCTGGGGCGGCAGTTGCCCTACCTGCGGCCGGTGGCCTGCGGGTGCGGGTCGCTGGCCTCCTCCCACTGGAACCTGACCCTTCCCCGGGAGGAGCTGGCGGCGCTGTTTCCGGGCGCCTCGGGGCTGACCCCCGACGGGCTGACCGCCACCGGGCGGGTGCGGAGGGTGCAGCTGGGGGGCGTGGAGACCGACGCGGTCCGCTTCCGGGCCAAGGTGGGCTACAGCCGGGTGCGCAGCCTGGCCTTCGAGGTGGTCTCCAGCGACGAGCGGGCCTTCCACCTGCGCGGGCGGGGCAGCGGCCACGGGGCGGGGATGTGCCAGTGGGGGGCCAAGCTGTACGCGGATCAGGGCTGGGACTACCTGCAGATCCTGTCCCACTACTACCCGGGCACCGAGCTGCAGACGCTGTACTGAGCGGACGGCCAGGCGCGCGGCGCTTGAAGCCGCGGCTCCCGACCGGCATACGTGCCCCCCGTGGAGCTGGACGCCTTTGACTATCCGTTGCCCGAGGAGCTGATCGCCCAGTCGCCGCTGGAGCGACGGGACGCCTCGCGGCTGATGACCCTGCGCCCCGCCGACGGCGGTGTGGAGCACCACGCCTTCTCCCAGCTCCCGCAGCTGCTGCGGGAGGGCGACCTGTTGGTGCTCAACGACGCCCGGGTGGTCCCCGCCCGGCTGCTGGGGAAGAAGGCCGGCACCGGCGGGAAGGTGGAGCTGCTGGTGGTGCGTCCGGCGGCGGCCATTCCCACCCCGCAGGCGCTGTCCGGGTCCCAGGGGTCGGAGTGGATTTGCATCGGGCAGGCCAGCAAGGCGCTCAAGGCGGGGCAGCGGGTGGAGCTGCCGGCAGGGCTGCAGGCGGAGGTCCTGGCCGCGCTGGGCGAGGGCGAATACCGGGTCCGGCTGGAGCCGGGGCCGGGGGGGACGTTGTCCTCGGCGCTGGAGGAGGCGGGGAGGCTGCCACTGCCCCCGTACATCACCCGCGAGCCCTCGGGCGCGGACCGGGAGCGGTACCAGACCGTGTTCGCGCGATCGCCCGGATCGGCCGCCGCGCCCACCGCCGGGCTGCACTTCACCGACGCGCTGTTCGAGCAACTGGCGGCGCGGAACATCCAGCGGGTGTTCGTGACCCTGGATGTGGGGCCGGGGACCTTCTTGCCGGTGCGGGTGAACCGGATCGCCGACCACAAGATGCACCCCGAGCGCTTCGAGGTCCCGGTCCACACCTCCGAGCAGATCGCCCGGGCCCGCGCCGAGGGCCGGCGGATCGTGGCGGTGGGGACCACGGTGGTGCGCACCCTGGAGGCCTCCTGGGATCCGGCGGCGGGGGCCCCCCGTCCCGGCCGGGCCGAGACTTCGATCTTCATCACCCCCGGCTACCGCTTCCTGGGGGTGGACGCGCTGATCACCAACTTCCACCTCCCCCGGTCCACCCTGCTGATGCTTGTGGGCGCCTTTGCCGGGACGGAGCACGCGCTGGCCGCCTACCGTGAGGCGGTCGCCCGGCAATACCGGTTCTTCTCCTACGGCGACGCGATGTTGATCGGGGACTGACACACTTGGACGCGAACAGCACCGGGATGAAGGCGAAGGGCGATCAGCGAGTGGAGCCGGGGCTGGTCCGCTACGAGCTGCTGGCGGTGGACCCGCACACCGGGGCCCGGCGCGGGCGGCTGCACACCCCCCACGGGGTGGTGGAGACCCCGGTGTTCATGCCGGTGGGAACGGTGGGCAGCGTCAAGGGGATGGGCCCGGACGAGCTGGAGCGGATGGACGCCCAGATCATCCTCGGCAACACCTACCACCTGATGCTGCGGCCGGGAGAGGCGCTGGTGGAGGAGCTGGGCGGGCTGCACCAGTTCGTCTCCTGGAACCGGGCGATGCTCACCGACAGCGGGGGCTTCCAGGTGTTCAGCCTCTCGGGGACGCGGAAGATCACCGAGGAGGGGGCGGCCTTCCAGTCCCACCTGGACGGTCGAAAGCACCTGCTCACCCCGGAGCGTTCGATCGCCATCCAGGAGTCGCTGGGGGCGGACATCATCATGGCCTTCGACGAGTGTCCCCCGGCGCTGGTGGACCGGGAGTACTTCGAGGCCTCGCTGGCCCGCACCACCCGCTGGCTGGGGCGCTGCGTGAAGGCCTGGAGCCGGGAGCGCAGCTCGCTGTTCGGGATCGTCCAGGGCGGCCTCTCCGAGGAGCTGCGCAAGCGGCACGCGGAGGAGGTGTGCGCCATCGATCTGCCCGGCTATGCGCTGGGCGGGTACAGCGTGGGGGAGGAGCCCCGGGCGATGCACGACGGGGTGGCCTTCTCGGCGCCGCTGCTGCCGGCGGACAAGCCGCGCTACCTGATGGGGGTGGGCACCCCGTTGGATCTGCTCACCTGCGTGGGGCACGGGGTGGACATGTTCGACTGCGTCCTCCCCACCCGCTGCGCCCGCAACGGGCTGCTGTTCACCAGCCGGGGCAAGGTGGTGATCAAGAACGCCGCCTACGCCCGCGACCCGGGCCCGCTGGATCCGGCCTGCGACTGCTTCACCTGCACCCGCTTCTCCCGCGCCTATCTGCGCCACCTGTTCGTGGCCAAGGAGATCCTGGCGATGCGGCTGAACACCCTGCACAACCTCCATTACTTCCTGGGGCTGATGAAGCAGGCCCGGACGGCGATCGAGGAGGGCCGGTACCGGGAATTCCGCGACGCCCAGCTGCAGATCTGGCAACGGCCGGAATAGGGCCCGGACGTCCAGGCTTCGACAGTAGGGCTGGCCGCGCGGCCGACGGACTGGCCCGTCTTGCCCCCTGTGCTAGAGGCCGGGAGGTCTTGGCAGGAGGAGTTCGCACGTGGCGACCAGCCGTCTTCCGGTGATTCTCAAGCAGTACGAGTCCGATCTGCTGACCGAGTGGGTCAAGGAGATGAGCGCCTCCGGCGGACACCGCGCCAACCTGATGCGCGAATCGGAGCTGCGGGAGCAGGCCGCGGAGTTCCTGCGGTTGCTGCAGGCCGCCGCCCAGACCGGTCAGCTGGAGTCGATCCAGGGGTCGGAGTGGGAGCCGGTCCGCGAGTTCCTGGCGCGGATCTCGCGTTCGCGCGGGATCCAGGGGTTCACCCCGTCGGAGACTGCCAACTTCGTGTTCAGCCTCAAGGGGCCGCTGTTCGCCCGGCTGCGCCGGGAGGTCCCTTCCGCCGAGGCCCTGGTCGGTGAGCTGTGGACGGTCAGCAGCCTGTTCGATCGGATGGGGCTGCTGACCATGGAGACCTTCCAGAAGGCCCGGGAAGAGGTGATCAACCGGCAGCAGCGGGAGATGATGGAGCTGTCCACGCCGGTGGTCACCCTCTGGGACGGGGTGCTGGCGCTGCCGCTGATCGGCACCCTGGACAGCGGCCGCACCCAGACGGTGATGGAGGCGCTGCTGCAGAAGATCGTGGATACCGGCTCGGAGGTGGCGATCATCGACATCACCGGGGTGCCCACCGTGGACACCCTCACCGCCCAGCATCTGATCAAGACCATCACCGCCACCCGCCTGATGGGGGCGGACTGCATCATCAGCGGCATCCGTCCGCAGATCGCCCAGACCATCGTCCACCTGGGGGTGGACCTGGGGGATGTGGCCACCAAGTCCACCCTGGCGGGGGCCTTCCAGCTGGCCCTGCAGAAGGCCGGACTGACCGTGACCAAGGTCCGGTCAGCGCCCGGATCCGGAAGGTAGGGGCGCCACCGTGGAGCGGATCCCGATCCTCCAGATGGGGGAGTTCCTGCTGGTCACCATCCAGGTGGACATGCACGACCAGCTGGCCAACACCCTGCAGGACGACCTCACCAACAAGATCAGCACCAGCGGCGCGCGCGGGGTGCTGATCGACATCTCCTCCCTGGAGGTGGTGGACTCCTTCATCGGCCGGATCCTGGGAAACATCGCCCTGATGTCCCGGGTGCTGGACGCGGAGACGGTGGTGGTGGGGATGCAGCCGGCGGTGGCGATCACCCTGGTGGAGCTGGGGCTGTCCCTGCCCGGGGTGCGCACCGCGCTCAACGTCGACAAGGGGATGACGCTGCTGCGCCGGTCCCTGACTTCTCACGGGAGCGAGGCCGGGGATGGAGACCCTGAGGAGTGAGCTTTTCGGCATCCGCTCCTCCAGCGACCTGGTCTCCGTTCGCCAGGCGGTGAGGCAGTGGGCGATCGAGCTGACGATGTCCCTGGTGGACCAGACGAAGATCGTGACCGCCGCCAGCGAGCTGGCGCGCAACACCCTGGACTACGGCAAGGGCGGGCAGGTTCGCCTGGAGCTGCTCCACGACGGCGCGCGCAAGGGACTGCGGTTGTCCTTCGAGGACCAGGGGCCGGGGATCCCGGACATCGCCCAGGCGCTCAAGGATGGCTACACCTCCGGCACCGGGATGGGACTGGGGCTGGGGGGCGCCAAGCGGCTGTCGCATGACTTCGAGATCGTCTCCCGGGTGGGCGAGGGGACGCGGGTCACCATCACCCGCTGGAAGTAGGGAAGTCCGATGCTCCATTCGCTCTCCATTCCGGTGACCGAGGCCTCACAGACCGGCGAGGCCCGGCGGGCGGCGCTGCGGTTGGCCGGGTCGGTGGGCTTCTCCGAGGACGCGGCGGGGCGGGTCTCGCTGGCGGCCACCGAGGCGGCCAACAACCTCCACCTGCATGGCGGGGGGGGCGAGCTGCTGTTGCGGACCCTGGACCGGGGCGGGGTGGGCGGGGTGGAGCTGCTGGCCCTGGACCGCGGTCCGGGGATGGCGGACGTGGATCGCTGCCTGGTGGACGGGTTCTCCACCCTGGGCACCGCCGGTCGGGGGCTGGGGGCGATGTCCCGCGCCGCCGACGAGTTCCAGGTGCACTCGGTGCCCGACAAGGGCACGGTGGTGCTGATGCGCTTCTGGGCGTCGCCCCCGCCGGTCTCCGCCCACCGGCTGATCGGGGCGGCGGTGAATGTCCCCCTGCCCACCGAGGAGGTCAGCGGGGACGCCTGGGCCTGCCGCACCTCCCCCCGCGGCGGCCACTTCCTGCTGGTGGATGGGTTGGGCCACGGTTCGGGGGCGGCCACCGCGGCGCTGGAGGCGGTCCGCACCTTCCAGGAGGAGGGAACACCGTCGCCCCTGGCCCTCTTGCGGACGATGCATGAGCGGCTGCGTCCCACCCGGGGCGCGGCGGTCGGAGTGGCGCAGCTGGATCTGGAGGCGGGGGTGGTGCGTTACGCGGGGCTGGGGAACATCGTCTCCGCCATCCTCACTCCCGGGCTGCGGACCAACCTGGTGTCGATGAACGGGATCGTGGGTCACCAGATGCGCCAGGGGCAGGAGTTCACCTACCCCTGGCCGCCGGGCGCGTTGCTGGTGATGCACACCGACGGGATCGGCACCGGCTGGAAGCTGGAGCCCTACCCCGGGCTCACCACCCGCGATCCGGCGATCGTCTCCGCCTTGCTGTACCGCGACTTCCGCCGGGGCCGGGACGACAGCGCGGTGCTGACCGTGCGCGAGGGGAGCGGGCCATGAGCACCCGGCTGCTGCGGCTGGAGATCCGCTACGAGCAGGACGTGGTGCTGACCCGGCAGCGGGCCAAGGTGCTGGCCGGACTGCTGGGCTTCGGGGACCAGGACCAGACCCGGATCGCCACCGCGGTCTCGGAAATCGCCCGCAACGCCTTCCGCTACGCGGGGGGCGGGCAGGCGGAGTTCGAGGTGGAGCTGGAGGCTCCCGCCCGGCTGGTGATCCGGATCCGGGATCAGGGCCCGGGGATCGCGGACCTGCCCACGGTGCTCTCCGGCGGCTACCGGTCCTCCACCGGGATGGGGATGGGGATCCTGGGCAGCCGTCGGCTGATGGACCGCTTTGAGATCCACAGCGGCCCCGAAGGGACGGTGGTGGAGCTGGGCCAGCTGTTTCCACCCGAGGTGGAGGTGCCCCCCAAGCAGCAGCTGGCCCAGGTGGTGGCCACCCTGTCCCGCCACGCCGGCGAGAGCCCGGCGGCGATGGTCCAGGAGCAGAACCAGGAGCTGATCCGGCTGCTGGGCGAGGTGGAGACCCGCCGGACCGAGCTGTCGCGGTTGAACCAGGAGCTGGAGGAGACCAACCGCGGGGTGGTGGCGCTGTATGCGGAGCTGGACGAGAAGGCGGAGGCGCTGAGGCGGGCCTCGGAGCTCAAGAGCCGGTTCATCTCCCATGTCAGCCACGAGTTCCGCACGCCGCTCAACTCCATCCTCTCCCTGGGCCGGCTGCTCCTGGAGCGGGTGGACGGGCCGCTGACCTCCGAGCAGGAGCGGCAGGTGTCGTTCGTGATGAAGTCCGCCCAGACCCTCTCCGAGCTGATCAGCGATCTGCTGGATCTGGCCAAGATCGAGGCCGGCAAGACCGACCTTCATCCCCAGCGCTTCGAGGTCCCCGAGCTGTTCGCCACCCTGCGGGGGATGATGCGGCCGCTGCTGACCTCGGAGGCGGTGGCCCTGCACTTCGAAGCCCCCGGGCCGCTGCCGGCGCTGTTCACCGACGAGGGGAAGCTGTCCCAGATCCTGCGCAACTTCATCTCCAACGCGCTGAAGTTCACCGAGCAGGGAGAGGTGCGGGTGGGGGTCACCCGGGGCGCGGGAGGGATGTTGACCTTCTTCGTCACCGACACCGGGATCGGGATCGCGCCCGAACATCACCAGCGGATCTTCGAGGAGTTCGCCCAGGTGGAGAGCCCGCTGCAGCGCACCCTGAAGGGGACCGGACTGGGGCTGTCCCTTTCCGCCCAGTTGGCGGGCCTGCTGGGCGGGACCCTCTCGGTGCAGAGCGCGCCGGGGAAGGGGTCCACCTTCCGGGTCACCCTCCCCGCGGTCCATCCCCAGGCGGAGGAGATCCCCGACGGGCTGGAGTTGCGCTGGAGGGAGGACGCGGAGGGGACCGTGGTGCTGGTGCTGGAGGAGGAGCCGCAGCCGCCGGCGGTCTATGAGCGGCTGCTGGGAGGCTCTGGCTTCGTGGCGGTGCCGGCCCGGACCCTGGCCGAGGCCCGCGGGCTGCTGGAGCGGGTCCGCCCCGCGGCGGTGATCCTGGAGGTCCAGCGGCAGGAGGGGCCCGGCTGGGAGCTGCTCTCCGAGCTCCAGGGCCACCCCGCCACTGTCGCGCTGCCGGTACTGGTGATCGCCGGCCACGGCGACCAGGAGAACCAGGCGGTGGCACTGGGCGCGCATGCCTTCCATGCCCGGCCGGTGGAGCGGGACTGGCTGCTCTCCACCCTGCGCCGGGTCTCGCAGGCACCCGCGCCCCTTCCCAAGATCCTGATCGTCGACGACGACGAGGTCTCCCGCTACCTGCTGCGCCGGGCGATCGGCGAGGCCCGGGTGCAGGTGCTGGAGGCCCAGGATGGCGAAGAGGGCCTGGCCCGGATCTTCGCCGAGCGTCCGCAGCTGGTGTTCCTGGACCTGGTGATGCCGGGAAAGTCCGGGTTCGAGGTGCTGGAGGCACTGCGGGCCGATCCCCGGACCCGGGCGCTGCCGGTGGTGATCAACACCAACAAGCCGCTGACCCCCGCCGAGCGCCGGCGGCTGGAGAGCGCGCTGGAGGTGCTCTCCAAGGATCAGCCCACCCTCGGCGAGCGGGCAGCGCGGGTGCAGCAACTGCTGGAGCAGGCAGGGCTGGGGCCTGCTTCCGGGAGGGGACCGGAGGCCCCCGGAGCTCCCCCAACAGGCAGGTAGCTCGGAACCGAGCTTGAAAGCCGGGTTTGGACCCTGCTAATTAGCCGCGCCCTTTCGCCTTCAGTGAAATCGCTTAAATGACGGCGGCTTAGGGTTTCAACCGAACAACGAGGCGGTCTCGTGGCTCAAAGTTTCCTGCTCCTCGCGCAAGCCGCGGGGAATCCCGCATTCAACTGGATCTTCCTGCTCGGGATGGTCGCAGTGATGTACTTCCTGATCTTCCGCCCGCAGCAAAAGGCGGCCAGCGCCCACAAGGCGTTGATCGCCGGGCTGAAGAAGGGCGACGACGTGGTCACCCAGGGCGGCATCCTGGGGAAGATCTACGCGGTCGGTGATCGCGACGTGCAGGTGGAGATCGCAACCGGCGTTCGCGTCCGGGTGCTCAAGACCTCGATCCAGGCCAAGCGTCAGGGCCCGGAAGAGGTCGCCCCGGCCAAGGTGGAAGAGCCGGCCAAGGACAAGGAGTCCAAGTAAATGGAACAGCGTAGCCTTCTCCGCACCGCCACCATCCTGTTGGTGACGCTGCTGGCGGTGTGGTTCCTGGTGCCGTCCTACTATTCGTTCTTCGTGCTCCCGCGCGAGCAGCGCAACGACATCAAGGCGCTGGAGGCGGTGCTGCCGGCCTGGGCGCCCCCCGCCAAGTACCGGCTGTCGCTGGGGCTGGACCTGCAGGGCGGCATCCACATGGTGATGCGGGTGGACACCCGGACCGCGCTGCAGAAGCGCACCGAGCGCCGCGGCCTGCAGATCGCCAACTTCCTGCGCGATCAGTCGGTGGGAGAGGTCACCCCGGAGGCGGATCCGGAGAAGCTGCAGTTGACGCTGACGGTGCAGGATCCGACCAAGGCGGAGGCGGTGGAGAAGTCGGTGCTGGAGAACTTCACCGACTTCAACCTGGTCAACCGTGACGGCGGCCAGATCGTGCTGGCGCTGCGGGACCGCGAGCTGGATCGCTTCCGGCTGGAGGCGGTGGACCAGGCGATGATCGTGATCCGCCGCCGGATCGACAAGTGGGGCGTGGCCGAGGTGGATGTCCGCAAGCTGGGCGCGGACTCGATCCAGATCTCGCTTCCCGGGCAGCAGAACGCCGAGCAGGCCAAGGAGCTGGTGGGCACCACCGCGCAGCTGGAGTTCCGGCTGGTGGATGACAGCGGCGACTTCGTGCGCCAGCTGTTCATGACCGCCCCCCCGGCCACCGACAGCGGGATCACCCTCACCGAGTCCGAGGGCTTCCCCCAACTGCAGGGCACCGACCGCGAGGCCCTGCTGGCCTACGTGAAGGGCCGCGAGCCGGCGGACCGGGAGGTGCTGTTGGAGTGCGTGGCCTCCGCTACCAAGAAGGATGAGTGCGCCTCCTACCGGACCTACCTGGTGGAGAAGAAGGTCCCGCTGACCGGTGACAGCATCATCGGCGCCGAGGCCAACATCAGCCAGTTCAACGAGCCGGAGGTCAACCTCAGCTTCGACGCCCAGGGTGGCCGTGACTTCGGCAACCTGACCGGAGACAACGTGGGCCGCCGGATGGCGATCGTGCTGGACGACACCGTGCAGTCCGCGCCGCGGATCAACGAGAAGATCCCCAACGGCCGAGCCCGGATCTCGATGGGCCGGATGGGCGGCAAGTCGATGGAGGAGTCGCTGCAGGAGGCGCAGACCCTGGCGCTGGTGCTCAAGGCCGGCGCGCTGCCGGCTCCGGTGAGCACCGGGGAGATCCGCCAGGTGGGCGCCTCCCTGGGCGACGAGCTGATCAAGAAGGGCGCCTACGCGGCGGCGCTGGGACTGATCCTGGTGCTGCTGTTCATGGCCTTCTACTACCGGGTGTCCGGGCTGATCGCCAACGTGGCCCTGGCCCTCAACGGGCTGCTGATCCTGGCCGGGCTGGCGTTCTTCAACGCCACCTTGACCCTGCCGGGGATCGCCGGGTTCGTGCTCACCCTGGGGATCGCGGTGGACGCCAACGTGCTGATCAACGAGCGCATCCGCGACGAGCTGGCCCACGGGAAGACCCCCCGGGCGGCGGTGGACGCCGGCTACGACCGGGTGTTCTGGACCATCTTCGACGCCAACATCACCACCCTCTTCGCCGGACTGATCCTGTTCTTCATGGGGACCGGGCCGGTGCGTGGGTTCGCCACCTCGCTGATCATCGGGATCATCGCCTCGATGTTCACCTCCATTGTCGTCACCCGCGCCATCGTCACCCGGCTGATCCACGGCCGGAACGCGCAGACGATCTCGATCTAGGCCCAGGCCTCAGGAGTCACCGATGCTTCAAATCATCAAGAAGACCAACATCGACTTCATCGGGAAGCGGCGGGTCGCGCTGATCGTGTCGTCGGTGATCAACCTGGCGATCCTGATCGGGATCGTCACGGTGGGGTTCAACTACGGGGTGGACTTCGCCGGCGGTACGCTGGTGGAGGTCCAGTTCAACCATCCCGTCTCGTCGGAGGAGGTGCGCAAGCGCGCCGAGGCCGGCGGGCTGGACGGGGTCTCGGTCCAGGGGATCGGCTCCTCCTCCGAGAACTCCTACCTGCTGCGGGTGGGCGGCACCACCCAGCTGACCCCGGAGGGCGCGGAGAAGGCCAAGGCGGCGCTGGGCGGGCTGGGCAACCTCAGCAACGTCTACGCCGACCTGGACAACGGCTTGATCAACCTGCGGGCCCCGGCCACGGTGACCGCGGAGGATCTGGAGAAGGCAGTGGAGGCCTCCGGCACCGAGGTGTACCAGGTGCGGACCATGGGTGAGGCCGCCGGCGGTGGGGTGGACTACCAGGTGGTGGCGGCGGGGATGGCGGACAAGATCCGCGCCGCCCTGAGCGCGGGGATGGAGACCCCCGACTACCAGACCCGCCGGGTGGACTACGTGGGTCCGCAGGTGGGCAAGCAGCTGCGCAACAAGGGAATCATGGCCCTGATCTACGCGATGCTGGCGATCCTTCTCTACGTGGCGTTCCGGTTCGACTTCAAGTTCGCCCCCGGCGCGCTGCTGGCGCTGGTGCACGACGCGATCATGGTCTCCGGCTTCTACCTGGTCAGCCGTCACGAGTTCAATCTGACCGCGATCGCCGCGCTGCTGACGATCATCGGCTACTCGATCAACGACACCATCGTGATCTACGACCGGATCCGCGAGGACATGGCCCGCTTCAAGGGCAAGCCGCTGGCGGAGATCATCAACCTGGCGGTCAACGACATGCTGGGCCGGACCATCCTCACCGCCCTGGTTACCTCGCTGTCCCTGCTGGGCCTGCTGGTGTTCTCGGTGGGCGAGATCTGGGACTTCGCGATGGCGATGCTGGTGGGCGTGTTCGTGGGTATGTACTCCACCATCTACATCGCCAGCCCGCTCACCATCTGGCTGGACGAGCGCGCGGCGGCCCGGGAGAAGGCGGGCAAGAGCGGAGGCCCGGGTTCCACCGAGAGCCGCGCCGGGCGTCCGGCGGCCGCCGGCAGCCGCTAGTCACTCCCGGTTCCGGTCGTTCAAGACGGGCGCGCTCGAAAGGGTGCGCCCGTCGCCGTTGCGGGCACCCAGACCTGTCCGTCGGCCAGTGGACACTCCGGCCGCCGGGATGGGCAGGGGTGATCCAGACGTTGAAGGCGACTCAATGTCTGGTGCTGGTGGCGTGGCGGCAGGAAGCGTCGGACCCCACGGGACGCAGGCTGTGACTTGCGTGTCGCGGAAGACGGGTCTTCCCAAGCCGGGCTGCCAGGCAGGTGTTCCCACAAGTGCGCGAGGTCGAAGGGACTTTCCCGACGGCATGGCGCCTGCTCAGGGCCGGCGGTGGGGGCACACTCAACAGGAGGATTCATGTCGACGCGTGCTTGGACGTACAAGGTGGTGCTGGGTGCGGTGGTGACGCTGATGGCGTGTGGTGACGGTTCGGGGCAGGCCACCGTCCGCGGCAAGGTGACCGACGGGAGCGGAACCCAGCAGCAGCAGCGGGTGGGCCAGACGGAGAAGTTCGGCGGTTCGGGCACGGTGAGCGCCACCAGCGAGGTGCGGATCAGCGCCCTGCAGCCAGGAGGGGAGCTGACCACCCTGGCGGAGGCGGAGCTGGCCGCGGACGGCAGCTACCAGGCGGAGGTCCCCCCCGGGCAGACCCACCTGATCGTCCAGGCGCTGTCCGCCTCCGGCGAGGTGGTGGCCCAGGCGATCGTGGAGAGCTCCGGGGAGGGCGGCCAGACCCAGACCGCGCCGCCGATGGACAGTGAGACCTCGGTGGAGGCCGCGGTGCTGATCGAGATGGCGGCCCAGGGAGTGGCGGTGGCCCAGGCCAACGCGGTGGACCTCCGGGCGCGGATCAGCCGGGAGATGGCGGAGGAGGTGACCGCCAACGCGTCCGCCAGCGCGGAGGTCAGCTCGCAGATCCGGGCCCTGGCCCAGGCCACCGCCTCGGCGCAGCAGGCGCGGATCGAGTGGTACTCGCGCAACGGGATCATCACCACCCAGCAGGCGCTGTTTGAGGCCCAGCTGGAGGCGGCGGCGGAGCTGAACGCGGCGCTGGACGCCGGCGGCTCGGGGGCGGCCCAGGCCTACGCCCGGTTCTTCGCCGCGGTGGACACCGCCGAGGAGGCGGAAGGGGTGGATGACCAGACCCGCGCCGAAGGAGAGAGCAACTCCAGCGCGGCCTTCCGGGCCACCCTGGAGGTGCGGCTGTCCTCCTCCGCCAGCGACGGCCTGGTGGACGCCTCGTTGCGCAACGCCGCCTCGCTGGAGGCGCGGGCCTCGGCGGTGGCGGTGGAGGCGATCCTGGCCGCGGGCGGCGCGGCCTCCGCGGTGCAGGCCTCGGCGGTGGAGGCCGGCGCCCAGCTGCGCGCCGACGTCTCGGCGGCCACCACCGCTGGCGCGGCGGCCTCCGCCTTCGCCTCCTACCAGACGAACCTCTCCGGGCAGACCAGCATCGAGGGCAGCGTGCTGGGCGACTACCTGGCGGTGAACGGCTCCACCGCGATCACCGCCCAGGTGGCGGTGGACGCGGCGGCCAATGCCTCGGCGGATCTCTCCGCCGCGCTGGATTCGGTGCTGGCGCTGACCCTGGGGTTGAGCGGGACGGTGGACTTCGCTGCGGTGGCCGACGCCACCTGTGACTCCTACGCCAGCTACCGCGCCGCGGTGCAGGCCCAGGCGGCGGCGCTGAGCAGCTTTGGCACCAAGGCCTCCCCGGCGGTGGAGGTGTTGGTGATTGCCCACGCCTCCTACAACTAGGAACGGTTGAAACAGCACGGGGCGGGTGGCCGAGGTCAGCGCCACCCGCCCCGTGCTGCGTGCGGGGATTAGAAGCGGGCGCCCACCATCACGCTGGCGTCGAACAGCCCGCCCTCCGGGTTGCCGACCGGCTGGGCGGCGTCGGCGAAGTTCTCGTCGATCAGGAAGCGGTAGGTGGCGCGCAGCCCGGCGGAGAACATCCCGGAGTTGAACTCCAGCCCCGCCGCCACCGGCAGCTCCTGGATGAAGTCGGAGCGGTAGAGGCCCTCCGGGTCATCGGCGCTGACGTAGCTGGCGCCCAGGCCCACCCCGGCGAAGGGACGGATCCGGTCCAGGAACGGCGGGGCCAGCTTCACCATCGCCGAGGCCCCATGGCGGGTGAGGCTGGGGGAGACGGTGAAGCGATTGTCGGTGAGGTGGTTGCGGGAGCCCTCGTAGTTCACCTCGAAGCCGACCATCCGGTAGGGCTGCACGTTGAGGCCCACGCCCCAGGAGGGGCCGGCGGCGGTGTATTCGCCCAGCGCCCCGGTGAAGCCGCTGACGCCTCCCCGGGCCTGGAGGTTGAAGTCCCCGACCCGGTCATCATCCGCGGCCCAGCCCGGGGCCGAAAAGCTGAGTGCGGCGGCTGCCACAGCGACGAACGCCTTCTTCATTGTGGGTCTCCTCCCCTGGAAGTCTCTTTCCCGAAAATGCGACTGATCCTGGGTCCGTGCAGGCGACCAGGCAGGGAAGGGAGGGGTGGCCAGCCCGCCGGGTGCCAGGGGTGGCTGTGGGACGGGGTGTCAGGGGGGGCTGTTAGGTTCCCGACCGTTGCGGTCGCGCCTGGAGACCTTCCAGGCGGGGAGGGGTGCGAAAGAGTGCGTTGGGTGATGCCGGAGGCCCGGGAGGGCGCGGGAGAGGAGCAGGCCCGTTCATTGGCGGCGGCGCTGCAGTGTCATCCGTTGGCGGCGCGGGTGCTGGTGGCCCGCGGGCTCCAGGATGCGGCCTCCGCCTCCACCTTCCTCAACTCCCGGCTGGCCGATCTGCCCGATCCCCTGCTGATGAAGGGGATGCCGGCGGCGGTGGACCGGCTGCTGCGGGCGATCCGGCACCAGGAGAAGATCACCCTCTACGGCGACTACGACGTGGACGGCGTGTGCTCCACCTCGCTGTTGCGCCTGTTCCTGGAGGATCAGGGCGCGGTGGTGGCGACCTACATCCCCCACCGGCTGGAGGAGGGCTACGGCCTCAACGTCCAGGCGATCGAACGGATCGCCCAGGACGGGACCCGGGTGCTGGTCACCCTGGACTGTGGAATCACCTCCCACGCCGAGGTCTCCCGCGCCAACGCGCTGGGGCTGGAGGTGGTGGTGGTGGACCACCACGCGGTCCCGGAGACCATGCCTCCGGCGCTGGCGGTGCTCAACCCGCTGCAGCCCGGCTGCGACTACCCCACCAAGTACCTGTGCGCGGCGGGGGTGGCCTTCAACCTGTGCATGGGGCTGCGCCGGCAGCTGCGGCAGGACGGCGCCTACGCCACCCGGCCGGAGCCCAACCTCAAGGCGCTGCTGGATCTGGTGGCCCTGGCCACGGTGGCGGACGTGGTCCCGCTGACCGGCGCCAACCGGATCCTGGTCAAGCACGGGCTGGTGGAGCTGAGCGCCGCCCGCCGGCCGGGGATCCGGGCGCTGAAGGAGATCAGCGGGCTGGACCCGGAAGGGGCGGTCAACGCCGGCCAGGTGGGGTTCAAGCTGGGGCCGCGGATCAACGCCGCCGGCCGGTTGGCGGACGCCTCGGTGGGGATGCGGCTGTTGTGCACCACCTCCGAGGTGGAGGCGCGGGCCATGGCCAGGGAGCTGGACGCGGCGAACAGCGAGCGCCAGCAGATCCAGGAGGAGATCACCGAGTCGGCGCTGGCCCAGGCCGCCTCCCGGAAGGGTGCCTATGGGCTGGTGCTCTCCTCGGAGGCCTGGCACGCGGGGGTGATCGGGATCGTCGCCTCCCGGGTGGTGGAGCGCTTCCACCGTCCGACGGTGATGGTGGCGCTCAAGGACGGGGTGGGGCGGGGATCGGCGCGGAGCATCGAACCCTTCCACCTGGTCCAGGCGCTGGGGCTGTGCGCCGGCCACCTGCAGCGCTTTGGGGGGCACAAGCACGCCGCCGGACTGGCCCTGGAGGAGGGGCGGCTGGCCGCGTTCTCCGAGGCCTTCGACGCCATCGCCAAAGAACGCCTCCAGGACGAGGACCTCACCCCCAGGTTCCGGGTGGACGCACTGGTCCGTCCCGGAGAGCTGGACGAGCGGGCGGTGGAGGCGGTGGAGGCGCTGGGTCCGTTTGGCAACGGCAACCCCAACCCGGTGTTCGCCTCCCGGCGGCTGGAGGTGTCTCCCAAGGTGCTGGCCCACAAGCGGGCCGGGCAGGTGGGGCACCTCAAGCTGCGGCTGGAGGGGGCGCCCAAGCTGGACGCGATCGGCTTCTCGATGGCGGACCGGCTGGCGCTGACCGAGGGCCCGGTGGACCTGGCGTTCAACGTCGGGATCGACGAGTGGAACGGGACCCGGAAGATCTCGCTCAAGCTCAAGGACATGCGGACGGCGGGTTGAGCCCCGGGAAGGTTAGAGTGGGTCCATGGTCACGGTGACGAAGTCCGAGGAGCAGGTGCAGGCGCTGGGGGACGAGGCGCTGATCGAGCAACACCGGCAGGTGGAGGTGGCGCTCAACACCCTGCTGCCGCTGGTGGAGCGGCTGGAGACCCGGGTGAAGACCTGGGATTCGGCCACCCTCCCGGAGCGGCGGGCCTTCTTGGGCGAGCTGCCGGAGCTGGTCACCCAGGGGGACCGGCTGGCGCGGTCGATCGGGATCCGCTCCGCGTTCACCCCCGAGGAGGTCCAGGCCTACCGGGAGCAGTGGATGAAGGCCCGGCAGGCGGTCTCCGCCCTGGGAAGCTAAAGCCCACGGTCACATCCCGGGAGCGGGTGGCTCTGCCCCGCTTCCGAAAAGGAGACGACCCTGGTGGATGCGGGCGGATGGCTGCGGTGGGAGGCGATGGACCGCTGGCGCGCAGCGGGCCCGCTGCTGCTGCGGCTGTTCACCGCCTTCACCCTGATCTACGGCACCCAGGACAACGTCCTCAGCGCGGAGCGGATGCACGAGTTCCAGCAGTTCCTGGCCGCCCAGGGGACGCCGCTGCCGGCGCTGGCGGCCCCGCTGTCGGTGTGGGCCCAGTTCCTGTGTGGGCTGCTGATCCTGGCCGGTGCGGCCACCCGCTGGGCGGGGGCGGTGATGGCGATCAACTTCGTGGCCGCGCTATTGATCGCCCACCGGGGGTTGCCCTGGAGCCAGAACATCGCGCCGGCGGCGATGCTGGCGCTGTCCCTGTACTTCCTGTTCGCCGGGGCCGGGCCCTGGTCGGTGGATGGGCGCCAGGCTCGCCTCGATAACACCCCCTGAAGTTCCTTCAGGCGGGGAGGGGGCCGGGCGGCCAAGGGTGCGAATCGACGGGAGAAGATCCCCGGCACACGATCTGCACACACCGTCCCACATGGTCCTCGGAAGCGAAGCGGCGGGCGCGTTTCCCCAGCAGGTCCGGACCACCCTCACCGCCGGGGCCTGGGCCCAGGTGGGGAGGCTGTCGGAGGCGGAGTTCCGGCGGCTGAACGAGCTGCTGGAGGAGTTGGCCCAGCGGCTGACCGTGGCGGCGCTGGTTCCCGACTCCCAGACCCGGGCGCGGTGGCGGGTGGAGTGCCCGGGCGGGCCGGTGGTCCGCTGCGAGGTGGACCTGGATCAGCGGACCCTCACCGTCCGCGCGGTGGAGCGCGGCGCGGGAGGGGAGTGAGGAGCGGACCGCCCTCGATGGTTGGGTCCGCCTGAGGTGGCGCGTCCTCCATTGTCCACCCGGGTGGTCGACGGCCGGGTCTACTGAAGCGGCGGCGCGTCCTTCCAGCGGTCGACCTCGGTGCCCGGGAACTCGGAGTCCGGGGTCTTGCGCACGTCGTAGAAGAGGGTCAACCGGTGGGCGTCGGTGAGGACGGTGTCTGAGGACTTCCGGGGCACTCCGGAGTGATGCGCCCCGCGGTCGGTGAGCGCCTTCCAGAACCAGGGCATCCCGTCGGTCTCGTGGAAGGAGAGGCGGAAGCGCTCGGGGGCGACTTCGGCCACGTCGATCCGGGTGAAGTTGTTGGAGGTGCGCATGTTGCTTTGCATCCGCAGCATGGTCCGCTTTCCGCCGAAGACCTTCAGCATCGGGAACAGGGCGCGCCCCAGCAGCGAGTACGCGAACTGATCGATGGCGATCTCCCCCATCCGGTAGATGGCCACCTCCGGGGTCAGGTCGGGGAACATCCGCGGCGCGGCGTAGTGGGTGACCTCCGCGATCAGCTCCGCCGGGTAACCGGGCAGGAGCGGGGGGCCCAGATCCAGGCCCCGCTGCTTCAGCTCGGTCCGCAACTGGGGGGTGGTGCGATCCGCCAGCCCCTTGACCCACAGCGATTCGACGGCGTCGGGAAACCAGATCCGGGGAGCGGTGGTCATCAGAGGAGGGAGCCTAGCCGTGGGGAGAAGGACGCACCCTGTAACGCCGGCCAGGCGACTTCATTTCCTGCTTTCAGACCAGAAGCGCCCCCAGGGAGCGATCAGCCGCTCTCCCAGGGGCGCGTTTCCCAACGGTTGCTGCTAGCTGAGGCCCCAGCGGACCTTTCCCGGCGTGAGCAACGCGCCGGCCTTGGCCAGCTCATTGAGCCGGAACTTCTCGGTCCGGGCGTTGAACTGCGCCAGACAGCCGTCCGAACAGAAGTAGTACTTGCGCTGCTTGTACTCGGTGGTCGGGACCTTCCCCGACACCTTGCGGCCGCAGATTGGATCCAGCTGCTGCTGCGGCTGTGCGGTGTTTGCTGCTGCGCCCACGGTCTTCTCCCACTCCACCAGCTTCGCCATCCCCATCCCCCTGACCTGGGACTAAGCACCCGGCATGCCACCTTGGGCGCGGACCTGCTCCCTGGGTGCGCGAGTTGGGATGTCCGCTGAGCGACGCCAGCGGGGGGAAGCGATCCCCGGCGGACAATTGCCGGGGTCCGGATGGGTACCGGGGAGCCGCGGAGAGGGAAAAGTCCTTCCTCCTTCAGAAGGCGGCGCCCAGGCTGGCGCCCAGGTAGGTGTCGTCCATGTAGTGGCGGCGGTAGCGGGTCAGCTCCACCCGGAAGGAGATCCGCAGCAGGCCGTCGGGAGAGACCAGGGGACGCCCGCGGAAGCCGAAGCCGTACTGGAGCGCGGGCTTGATGCCCACCATCCCCGTGGCGCGATCATCGAAGTGGACCACCGACTGCTGGATCACCACCCCGCCGCCGAGCTGCCCGTAGAGCAGGAAGTCCGGTCCGAACACCGGGAAGGCGAACCCGGGGGCCACGGTCAGGTAGTGGAAGTGGGTGTCGGTGTTGATGGTGATCGTCCCCTCGTGGAGGGCGGCGTAGTTCCAGGAGAAGTCGGCGAACAGCCCCTGACGGATCAGCTCGTCGAAGAACAGCCGGCCGAACTCCCAGTTGATCCGCACCCCCAGCGCCAGCCGGGGATCGACCAGGGCACCGCGCGAGCTCTCCAGGAACAGCACCCCCACCACCGCCTCTCCGCCCACGCCCAGGGTGGGATCATCCAGCCCGGCCAGCGAGATCTGGCGATCCTGCTTTTCGATCTGGGTCTCCTCGGTGCGGGAGCGGGTGGGATCGCTTCGCGGAGGCAGCCGGCGGCGGGGGATGTCCGACTCCACCGGGTCGTCCGGGTAGGGGATCACCTCGTCCTCCTGGGCCAGCGCCGGGAGGGAGGCCAGCAGAGAGAGGCAGAGGGGAAGGGCGAAGGGGCGGCGCATGCGCAAGGGGCTCATCCGTTGATGTTCGGGCAGGTGCCGTTGTTGGCGGATTCGGCTGGGCAGGCCACGGTGACGCCGGCCGGGGCGATCATGTCCGCCTTGGGGATCTGCAGGTGATCGATGAAGGCGTTGCAGGTCTCAATCTTCAGGTCCGGGTCGGAGATGTGCTGGAGGATGGAGACCGCCACCGCGGCCAGGGTGAAGTTGCCGGGGCTGGCGGCGTTGGCGTTCACCAGCTGGCGCAGGCCCGGGGAGGACCCGCTCTCGTCATTGTAGGCGGCCAGCAGCGCGCGCTGCATGGTCTGCCGCTTGGTGCTGCCGGCGGCCTTGTGCAGCGCGGTGGCCAGCAGGGTGCCCAGCCGGTAGTCCAGGCCCTGGCCACCGAAGTCCCCCACGTGCATGCCGCTGATCGCGTTGCGCAGCGGCAGGTCCATGCAGCGGTCCAGGTCGGAGAAGTCCCGGGCGTCGGCGGCGAAGGCCCCCACCGACGGCTCCAGGAAGCGGGTGGTGCAGCCGTAGGAGCTGCCGCAGCTGACGCCGTAGGCGTGGTAGTCGGCCAGGCCCTCGTCGATGCTCTTGACCAGGTTGGTGCCCGGAGTGGTGAAGCCCCCCTCCGGGACCCAGCTGGTCTGGAAGGGGATCGGGATCGACGCTCCGCCGTACACCCGCTGACTGAAGACCCGGTGCGCGAACTCGTGGGCGACCACCCCTCCGTTCATGGAGAGCGGAACTGCCTGCAGCTCCTTGAAGGGCAGGATCGCGAAGGCCTCCATCGGCGAGTGGAAGAGGGCGTTGTCCTCCAACGGAGCGCGGCCTTGGAAGGAGAGGGAGGGGAAGTAATAGACGGTGGGGCCGGCGCCGGTCCGCGGATCCAGCGTCTCCCCCACGGTGACCCCGTTGTCCTGGAAGTAGAGGTAGGCCTTCTCGAAGTTGTAGTAGGTGCTGACCATGTTCCAGGTGTGGAAGTCGGCCGGCCACAGCACTCCCGCCCGCTCCACATAGGAGGCACGGGGAGGCAACCCCTCCGACTTCACCAGGATCTGCCGCAGCTGCTCCTCGGTGAGGTTGTCATTGGCCCGCAGCGGGTCATTGGAGTCGTCCTCGATCCGGGCCCCCCCCACCAGGCGGGCGGCGGTGCCGCTGAGCGCCACCACGTCTTCCACGGTGGAGAGGGCCACCTCGCGGGGCTCGTACTGGCCGGTGTTGCTGATCACCATGGCCATCACCGGGACCGGAGCCACCTTGTCGGGGGCGCAGGCGGCGAGGAGAGTCAGGAGGGGGAGGAGTGGGTAAACCCGCATGGGCAGGGGTTTTACTATGCGCGCCATGCTTACCGCTCGTTCCAGTTGAGGGGGCCGGAAGGTCTTTGACGCGTTGCAGGGTCGGCCCCTATGTTCGGCGACCTTTTTTCGAGAGAGAGCATGGCGGCGAACTTCATCACCGAGGTCAAGCGAACCCACAACTGCGGACAGCTCACCAAGGCCAACATTGGCGAGGAGGTGGTGCTGTTCGGCTGGGTCCACAACCGGCGCGATCACGGCGGCGCGGTCTTCATCGATCTTCGGGATCGCGAGGGACTGACCCAGGTGGTCTTCGAGCCGGAGATCGCCAAGGAGGCCCATGAGCTGGCCGGGTCGCTGCGGCTGGAGTTCTGCATCGGCGTGCGCGGGAAGGTGGCCTCGCGTGGCACCCAGGTGAACCCGAAGCTGAAGACCGGCGAGATCGAGATCAAGGCCACCGAGCTGCAGATCTTCAACCGCTCCGAGGCCACCCCGTTCCAGATCGAGGATCGGATCGACACCAACGAGGAGAAGCGGCTGTCCTACCGCTACCTCGACCTGCGCCGCCGCCCGCTCCAGGAGACGCTGATCAAGAGGTCGAAGATGAACCTCATGACCCGCACCCACCTCAACAACCACGGGTTCCTGGAGCTGGAGACGCCGTTCATGGGCAAGTACACGCCCGGCGGCGCCCGGAACTTCCTGGTCCCCTCGCGGCTGAACCCGGGCAAGTTCTACGCGATGGCGGAGAGCCCCCAGCTCTACAAGCAGCTGTTCATGGTGGCCGGCTTCGACCGCTACTTCCAGATCGTGAAGTGCTTCCGCGACGAGGATCTGCGTCTGGATCGGCAGCCGGAGTTCACCCAGATCGATCTGGAGATGAGCTTCGTCACCCAGGACGACATCTTCACCATCATCGAGGGCCTGATCCAGCAGCTGTGGAAGGAGCTCTTGAACATCGACGTCCCCGTCCCCTTCATGCGGATGGACTTCGACGAGTCGATGGACAAGTACGGCAACGACAAGCCGGACCTGCGCTTCGGGCTGGAGCACACCGTGCTCACCGGGCTGATCAAGCAGCACGGCGCCGAAGGTGGCGTCCCGATGCTGCTGGACGCGGTGGAGCAGAAGGGGATCGTCAAGGCGATGGTGGTCCCCGCCGCCAACGCGCTGTCCCGCGCGGAGAGCGACAAGCTGGAGGAGTACGTGAAGGGGATGGGCGCCAAGGGCCTGGCCCGCGCCAAGGTCGGCGAGACCGGCGAGTGGACCCAGTCCCCGCTGGCCAAGACCATCTCCCCCGCGCTGCGGCTGGCGATCAACGAGGCCTGCGGCGCCAAGTCCGGCGACCTGATCATGTTCCAGTTCGGCCGCGAGTCGCTGGTGCAGACGGTGATGGCCAACCTGCGCGTGCACGTGGCCAAGAAGCTGGGGCTGATCCCGGAGTACGGCTCGGGCGGGCAGTGGAAGTTCCTGTGGGTCGTGAACCCGCCGCTGTTCGAGTACGACGACGAGTCCAAGACCTGGGCCGCCGCCCACCACGCCTTCACCCGTCCCCACGACGAGGACCTCCAGTACCTGGGGACCGATCCGGGCAAGGTGAAGTGCTACCGGTACGACGTGGTGCTCAATGGGTTCGAGATCGGCGGCGGGTCGATCCGGCTGCACGATCCCAAGGTCCAGGCGGAGGTGTTCCGCGCCCTGGGGATCAGCGATGAGGACGCCCGCAGCAAGTTCGGCTTCCTGCTGGACGCGCTGAAGTTCGGCGCCCCGCCCCACGGTGGAATCGCCATCGGCATGGACCGGCTGGCGATGCTGCTCACCGGCGCCGAGTCGCTCCGGGATGTGATCCCGTTCCCCAAGACCCAGAAGGGCACCGATCTGATGACCGGCGCTCCGGGCGAGGTGGACGACCGGCAGCTCAAGGAGGTCTACGTGAAGGCGACGCCTCCGGCGCCCAAGTAGCTGGCGGGAGGGGATCCGGCTCGCGCTCGAGCCGGATCGCGCCCGGGAATTCTGGCTGACCACGACTCCTGCGGGGCGCACACTCCGCTTCGAACCAACCTGCTTGCACTCGAGGGGGGATCTCGTGCGCAGCGTCATTCATCCCCCCTCGAGTGCAAGAGGCGGGGTCGGAACCCCGGTTCCCACCGTGTGGATCGCCTCGATACCGGGTCCGGTCTCTCGACGTCAGGGCCGGCGCCCACCTGCTTCGTTCCGGAGGGCGACGTCAGGGCCGGCGCCGACCTTCTTCGTTCGTGGGGGTCGACGTCAGGGCCGGCGCCCACCTGCTTCGTTCCGGGGGACCGGCGTCAGCGCCGGACCTCGGCTATCGCCCGGCCGTGTTCACTCGCCCGGGCAACGAGCGAGTGCGCCGCACACCGATGGGGTGGGAGCACAAGCCGCCAGGCGAGGCCTCCCGCCTGGCTGCACCGATGCCGCGATTGTTCCGCTGTCGCATCCTTCTTTCAGGAGGAGAACGACATGGAGAACGAGAAGGGGACTGGCGGCAAGGGAGATCGTTCTGGGATGGGGCGCGAGCGGCGCCCGGACGGCGTCTACCCCAAGCATCGCAACGCAGATCAGCTGGGCACCCATGGCGGTCCCAGACAGGCGGCAGCGCCCGATGAACGCGAAGAGAGGCGTTCGCCCGAAGACGACGACCAGCGATAGGTCAAGCTTCCGCGAAAAGCGGACCTCACCCCGCATCCCAGAGAGGTAGGCTCCTCTCGGGGCCGCGGCCGGCGCGCCCTGGCTGGGGGGCGGCCATGACTGCTGCGGCGCAGTTCGATCTGATCATCATCGGCGGCGGGGTGAACGGCACCGGCATCGCGCGGGACGCGGCGATGCGGGGGCTGCGGACCCTGATGCTGGAGAAGCGGGACGTGGCCTCCGGCGCCTCGGGGGCCAACTCCGGGATGATCCACGGAGGGCTGCGCTACCTGCGCTACGACCGCAAGGTCACCGAGCTCTCCTGCATCGACTCTGGCTACATCCAGCGGATCGTCCCCCATCTGCTGTTCCGGATCCCGTTCATCGTTCCGCTCACCGCCCAGGACGCCGCCCGGCCGGACCTCAAGGAGCGGTTCATGGCCTACGCCTCGGTGGTCTACATGGGCGCGTACGACCTCTACCAACCCTACAAGCGCGGGCTGCCCTCGGTGGAGCTGTCCCCCGAGGAGGTCTATTCGCTGGAGCCGGGGCTGCGGCGGAACCTGATTGGCGCGGTCTCCATGGACGAGTGGGGGATCGATCCCCACCGGCTGTGCGCGCTCAACGCGCTGTCCGCCCAGCAGCACGGGGCGACGATCCTCACCTACACCAAGGTCACCGGCTTCATCCGCGGAGAGAAGGGCGCGGTGGAAGGGGTGGAGGTGCGCGACGAGCGCAGCGGCCGCTTCGCCCGTTACCGGGCGCGGATGGTGGTCAATGTCTCCGGCGCCTGGGCACCCAAGGTCGCGGCGATGGCCGGGGCCACGGTGAAGATGCGTCCGGGAAAGGGCGTGCACCTGACCCTGGATCGGCGCCTGTCCAACTACGGGGTGATCACCAGCGCGGTGGATGGCCGGCAGATCTTCGTGATGCCGCACGAGCAGACCTCGATCATCGGCACCACCGACGACGACTACTACGGGGACCCGGACGACCTGAAGGTGACCGAGGACGAGGTGGAGTACCTGCTCCAGGGGATCGAGAGCGCCATCCCCTCCATCCGCCAGGCGCGGATCCTCCGGGCCTGGGCGGGCATCCGCACCACCCTCTACGAATACGGGACGATGGAGGACGACCTCTCGCGGGAGCACGCGGTGTTCGATCACGCGGCCGAGGGGGCGCCCAACTTCCTCACCCTGATCGGCGGCAAGCTGGCCTCCTACCGGATCCAGAGCGAGGAGCTGACCAACCGGGTCGGGCGCCGGCTGGGGAACGAGCGGGACTGCCGCACCCACCAGGAGCCGCTCCCCGGGGGCGAGCGCCACCCCAACGTCGCCGACCTGGCGCGCGAGTACCGGATCCCCGAGCCCACCGTGGGACGGATGGCGTACCGCCACGGCGCCAACGCGGAGAAGATCTGCCAGATCGCCGATCAGACCCCGGCCTACCGAGCGCTGCTCTGCCCTTGCGAGCAGGTCTCCTACGCGGAGGCCGCGTATTCGATCCGGGAGGAGAACGTGCGGCGGCTGACCGACCTGCGCCGCCGCTGCCGGGTGGGGATGGGGCCGTGTCAGGGCGCCCAGTGCGCCACCAACGCCGCGGCGCTGTTCGCCCGGGAACGCAACCTGGCGCCCTCCGAGGCGCACCAGGAGCTGCTGGGCTTCCTGGGGGCCCGCTACCGCGGCCGCCGGCCGATCCTGGACGGCGAACAGCTGGCCCAGGAGGAGCTGTCCCGCCACAACCACCTGACCACCGAGAACCTGGACGGGAGCTATCCGCGTGGGTGAGGTGCTGGTGATCGGCGGAGGGATGGCGGGCGCGATCGCCGCGCTCAGCGCGCAGCGGGCGGGGGCGCGGGTGCAGGTGGTGCGGCGCTCCTATGGCGCCACCGCGCTCTCCTCGGGGGCGGTGGACGTGGCTCCGGATGTCACTGCGCCCGGCGGCGATCTCCGCGCGCACCTGATCCCGATCCAGCAGGCCGCCGAACAGCTGGCCCGGGTACGGCCGCTGCATCCGTATGCGGTGCTCCGCGCCTCGCTCGGACGGATGGAGGAGTCGTTGCGCTTTGCCCAGGGACACCTGGACGCGGTGCTGGCTCCGATCGGCGAACGCAACCTCCTGCTGCCGACGCCCGCCGGGACCGCCAAGCCGACCGCGCTGGCGCAGCACTCCCAGGTAGGAGCGGAGCTGACCTCGCTGCCGGATCGCTTCGCGGTGGTGGCCTTCACCAACCTTCCCCACTTCGACGCCCGCTGGGTGGCGGCCGGGCTGCGGCAGACCTTCCAGTCCCTGGGCCGTGACGCCCAGCCGGTGGTGGTCACCGTGGACTTCTGGCGGAAGCTGGAGGACGCGCTGCGCTCGCCCTACGAGCTGGCCCTGTTGCTGGAGGAGAAGGGCGCGGTGGAGCGGCTGGCCCAGGCGCTGCGAGACGCGGTCCCCGCGGGGATCGACACCGTGCTGCTGCCTCCGTTCCTGGGCCGGACCCACGCGCGTCTGGCCGAGGCGCTGTCCGCCGCCTCCGGGCTGCGCTGCGTGGAGACGGTGGCCACCTCGCCCTCGGTGCCGGGGGTGCGGCTGCAGGAGGCGCTGGATCGCGCGCTGGTGGCCGCGGGGATCACCGTGTTGGAGGCCGAGGTCCAGCCGGTGGCGTTTGCCGGGGGACCGTTCGCGCTGACCGACGGCCGCAGCGTCCACGCCGACGCGGTGGTGCTGGCCACCGGGAAGTTCATCGGCGGGGGGATCGTCCGCGAGCGCCACTTCTTCGAGCCGCTGTTCAGCCTCCCGGTCTATGGCGGGGCCCGCGTGCTGGGGGAGGAGTTCGTGGGCGATCTGCTGGGGGATCAGGCGGTCTCCGATCACCTCGCCTTCCGCGCCGGGGTGCGGGTGGACGCGTCGCTGCAGCCTTTGGGGGTGGACGGCCGCGCGGTCTCGCCCCACCTGTTCGCGGCGGGGGCGGTGATCGCCGGCTACGACCCGGCTACCGACAAGTCCGGGCTGGGAGTGGCGATCTTCACCGGCTATCTGGCTGGAGAGGGCGCGGCGCGGGTGAGGCTCCCCGGGTAGCAAGACCACCGCCCCGACCTCACGCCGATTGACAGGGGCGCCCCGGGGGTGCGATCCGGGCGCCCATGAGCGACTCCTTTCCCGTGCATGTGGCAGTCCGCCGCTCCGACGGCAGCACCGAGCAGGTCCGCGTGGGCACCGCCTACCGTGAGGGCGAAGGCTTTCGGCTGGAGTTGGGTGAGCTGTCGATTGGCGGCACCGCCGATCGCAGCGCTCCCGCCCGCGCGTCTTCGGGTGGCTATGCCTCGTCTGGTGGGTCCTACGGCGGCTCGGCCGGTGGTGGTGGCGGCGGCGGCTCCGGGCTGCGGTTCCCGAACTACGGCCGCAGCAAGGGCGGTCCGATCGAGGGCGCCAGCGAAGGCGACCTCGAGTACTACGCCAACGGCGCTCGCCGCTCGCTGGCGGATGCCTCCAAGGCCCGCTTCCACGACAAGGAGCGCGCCCTGCTGGCCGCGATCGAGGCCGAGCTGAACCGGCAGCGTGGCGGTGGCGGCGGTGGGGGCGGTGGGGAAGGCGGAGGAGGGGGCGGGGGCTACGGTGGTGGCGGTTACGGCGGTGGTGGCAGCAGTGGCGGCGGCTACGGCGACGACGGCGCCCCGCCCCACAGCGACGACGACGCGCCGTTCTAAGGGGCCGTCGCGGGCGCGCGAGTTCGGAGCGGCGAATCATCGGTCGCCGCACGGCTGAGGGGCCCCTCTCCGGCCCTTGAGTTCGGAGCGGCGAGCACGACCTCCGCAGGGGCCAGGCGTAAGCTTCGGCCTCCACAGGTCGCGCTGCGGGGTCGAGGCGTGCCCGGCCAGGATCCCTGGCGTCTGGCTCCAGCGTCTTGAGCCAGACCCCTCCGCGCCGCTTTGCCTTGCTGACGCACTGCGCCTTTGCGAGCATCCCGGAGCGATGTCCGGGTTCGGCCAGAAGCTTCGCGGCAATCTGTACCTGGCCTACCGGGCGCTGATCGCCCATCCCTTGCGCAAGCTGGTCCGGGAGGAGCGCGGCACCGGACAGCAGCGCTTCCTGGCCAACTACGGGCCGGAGGGGAACATCCCCTTCACCGAGGCGGACCGGGAGATCCTCCGCGGTGCCTCCCGGTGCATCCACTGCGGGCTGTGCAACGCCTACGACCGGGCGCTGGTGGACACCTCGCGGCAGCTCCACGGCGGCGCCAGCCTGCTGCCGGTCTCTTTCTCCCGCGCCACCCCGGATCTCCCCCGGGCCCGGGGCGCGCTGGCGGCGATCTCCGCCGATTCGCTGGTGCGCTCCGAGGCGGTGTGCCCCACCCGGGTCCCGTTGCGGGCGATCTTCGAGCTGCTCAACCGCAAGCTGACCCAGCTGGATGCGATCCGCGCCGACGCGGCCCACTTCCAGGCTCCGCCCGAGCCGAAGCCGCCGGAGTCCACCGCCGGCGCGCTTCCGCCGGTGGAGCCGCCGCCCTCCCGCCTCTCCGATCGCGCTCCGGACAGCGCCACCGTCCGGGAGCTGACTGCCGACCTGCTGCTCAATCCAGGGCAGCCCGTTTGACCTCGGTGACCCCGGTCAGCGCGCTGAAGCTCCCCGCGCCCGGCGCGGTGGCCCAAGTCGCGGCGACCGAACTGGCCCGGGTGCTGGGCCCAGCCCAGGTGTCCTTGCGCGACGAAGATCGGCTCTCCTACGCGCGGGACATGTGGCCCAAGGCGTTGCTGTGGATCCGCCAGGGCAAGATCCCACCGCCGCCGGATCTGGTGGCCTGGCCCGCCTCCGAGGCGGAGGTGGCAGCGGTGATCGCCGTGGCCCGCGCGCACAAGCTGGCGGTGGTGCCGTTCGGCGCCGGGTCCGGGGTGTGCGGAGGGACCATCGCCCTTCGGGGTGGGATCGCCCTGGACCTCAAGCGGCTGGAGACCATCGGCCGGGTGGACCCGGACAACCTCTGGGTGGAGGTGGACGCGGGAGTGATCGGCGAGGTGCTGGAGCGGAACCTCAACGAACAGGGCTACACCCTGGGGCACTTTCCCTCCTCGATCTACATGTCCACCGTGGGGGGATGGCTGGCGGCCCGGAGCGCGGGGCAGCTGTCCAACAAGTACGGGAAGATCGAGGACATGGTGCTCTCGCTGCGCGCGGTGACCGGCGCGGGCGAGGTGGTGGAGACCCCGCAGCGACCCTTCTCCGGGCCGGACCTGGGGCAGGTCTTGCTGGGCTCGGAAGGGACGTTGTGCGTGTTCACCCGGGTCCGGCTGCGCGTCCATCCGGTCGCCCAGCACCGCGCCTTCCGGGGGATGCGCTTCAAGACGGTGGAGGCGGGGGTGGAGGCGATGCGCCTGCTCTTCGCGGCCGGGCTGCGGCCGGCGGTGGTGCGGCTCTACGACCCGTTCGACACCGCGTTGGTGGGCAAGGAGAAGCCGAAGAAGAAGAAGGACCTGGCGCCTTCGCTTCGCAACCCGCTGCGCGCGGATCTCCTCCCGGCGGCGCTGCGGAAGCTGACCCCGCTGACCCTGGGCCATCCGTCGCTGATGAACCGGGCCGCGGACCTGTTCCAGCACTGCCGGATGATCCTGATGTTCGAAGGAGAGCCGCGGCGCACCCAGGAGGAGGCGCTGGAGGCGGTGCGGCTGTGCGAGAAGGCCGGCGGCCACGACGAGGGCGAGGCCCCCGGGCGCGCCTGGTTCAAGAAGCGCTACGACGTCTCCTACAAGATGTCGAAGGTGGTGGACGCGGGCGCGTTCGCCGACACCATGGAGGTGGCCGCCACCTGGGATCGGGTGCTGCCGGTATACGAGGCGGTGCGGGAGGCCGCGGCGGGGCTGGCCTTCGTGCTCTGCCACTTCTCCCACGCGTATCCGGAGGGCTGCTCGCTCTACTTCTCCCTGGTCTCCAGCGCCGGCTCGGAGGCGAATCAGGAGAAGCGCTACGACACCCTGTGGGAGACGATCCTGGAGGCGGCCACCGGCGCCGGCGCCAACGTCAGCCACCATCACGGGGTGGGGGTCTTGAAGGCCGCGCAGCTGGCGCGTGAGCTGGGAGACGGGCGGCGGCTGCTTTTGGCCCTCAAGGGGGCGCTGGATCCGGACGGGATCCTCAACCCCGGGAAGCTGAGCCTGTGAGCCCCACCACGCGCGAGAGACTGGCCGTGCAGTTCGGCGCCCGGTTCGCCGGGGACACCGTCCGACCCTCCTCCGAGGACGAGCTGTGCGCGCTGCTGTCCACCCTGCGGGAGCAGCAGGGGCCGCCGCTCCCGATCCGGATCGATCGCAGCCTGTTCGACTCGGTGCTCTCCGTCTCGCCCCGCAGCGGGCTGGTGGAGGTGGGGGCGGGGATGACCCTGGAGGCGGTGGAGCGGGTCGCCAAGGGCCACGGACTGACCCTGGGAACGCTGAACCCCGGGGCGCGCCCCCAGCGGGTGGGCGAGTTTTTGGAGGGCCCCTGCGCCGGACTGCGGGCGGTGCCCGGGGGCCGTCTGGAGCCGCTGGCGATGTCGGTGCGGGTGGTGCTGGCCAACGGGCAGGTGTACCGCTCGCCCAATGCTCCCCGCAGCGCGGCCGGGCCCGGACTGGAGTCGCTGTTCTTCGGAGGGGGAGGGCGGCTGGGGCTGATCGTCTCCGCCCAGCTGCGCTGCGGCCCGGTGCCGACGCGCACCGAGGATGTGACCCTGGCCTTTCCGACCCCCACCGACCTGGTCCAGGCGCTGCGGTACGCCCTCGACGACGGCGCGGTGATCGCCGAGGCCCAGCTGTACCGCCGCGCCTCGGCGCACGTGGTGCACGCGCGCTTCGCCGGCACCGAGGCCGGGGCGGTGAAGGACGCCAACACCCTGGCCCGCCGGGCCTCCGCGCATCAGGGGCGGCTGACCGATCCGGATCTCCCCTCCTGGTCCGCCCGCTCGGAGCGGGAGCTGGCCTGGGCGGAGGTGATCGCCGCCTTGGCCGCCGGCCGCCCGCTGCGGCTGTACCGGCTGGCGGTGGAGACGGTGTGGGCGGAGCTGGACACCGCGGAGGCGCCGGAGCGGATCCGGCCCCACGCGGCGCTGTGGAGCGCGGTGGCCAGACTGGCCGACCCCGCGCTGCTCCTGGGAGGAGAGGGATGACCATCGGACTCGAGAAGCACCGGCAGGCGTTCGCCTACTGCGCCTACTGCCCCAAGGTCTGCCGTTTTGCCTGCCCGGTTTCGGAGTCCACCCACAACGAGAGCACCAGCACCTGGGGGAAGATGACCCAGGCCTTCCTGGCCACCGAGAAGGAGAAGCCGGCCGGGGAGGCGGCGGGAAATCCGCTCTACGCCTGCACCGGCTGCATGCGCTGCCGCAGCTTCTGCAAGCACGAGAACGAGGTGGGGCTGGCGCTGTTCTCCGCCCGGCAGCAGCCGCTGGAGCAGGGCAAGGCGCCGCCTGGCGCCCGCTCCACCGTGGAGAGCTTCGAGAAGTTCCAGAACCCGTTCGGCCCGGAGCTGGCTCAGCGGGCGGCGGCGTATCGCGCGGAGGCGCCGGCGCGCTACCCGCTGTTCCCCGGCTGCACCTCGATCATGAAGTCCCCCGGGGGCGTGGAGGACGCGGTGGCGGTGGGCGCCGAGCTGGGCGCGCCGCTGGCCGTCTCCCGCGCCGCCGGCAAGTGCTGCGGCTATCCCCTCTACGCGGCCGGCGCGCACGAGGCCTTCGTGGCCCACGCTCAAGAGATGGCGGAGACGCTGTCCTCCTACGGGGAGCTGGTGGTGGTGGACCCCGGCTGCGCCTACACCCTCAAGGTGGTCTACCCGCTGATGGGGGTGGAGCTAAAGCCGCGGATCGAGACTGTGTACGAGGTGCTGGCCGCCAGGGTGCAGCACGCCCCGGCCAAGGCCCCGCTGGAGCTGACGGTGGCCTACCACGACGCTTGTCACCTCGGCCGCGGGCTGGGCCAGTACGACCCACCGCGGGCGCTGTTGCGCGCGGCGGTGACCGAGGTCCGGGAGGCCGCCGCCAACCGGGAGGAGGGGGGCTGCTCCGGCGGCGGAGGGCTGCTGCCGCGGACGATGCAGGAGACCTCGGTGGACATCGCCCGCCGCCAGGGAGACCGGCTGGCTCCCGGGGACGAGCTGATCGTCACCGCCTGTCCCACCTCCCGTCGGATGTTCGAGCGGGCCGGACGCCGCTCCAGCGATCTGCTCTCGTTGGTGCGTCGGTGGTTGGCGGTCTAGGCCGGTTGGTGGGAAGGTTCGTCTCCTATGAAGACGTTCCTTGTGGTCAACCCACGGAGCGCCAATGGACAGACGGGCCGGCGCTGGGCAGAGCTTTCCGCTGAGATCTCCAAGGCAGTTCCTGACTTCGGGCACGCCTTCACCGAACGGCCGATGCACGGCGCCGAGCTGGCCCGCCAGGCCCTGCACCAGGGCTACCAGTGCGTGGTGGCGGTGGGGGGCGACGGCTCCGTCAACGAGGTGATCAACGGCTTCTTCGAGAACGGCCGGGCGATCAACCCGCAGGCCGCGCTGGGGGTGATTCCCCGCGGGACCGGCGGCGACTTCCGCCGCACCTTCGAGTGGGATCTGGAGATGTCCTCCGCGGTGGACCGCCTCCGCGGCGAGACCACCGCCCCCTTCGACGTGGGGGTGGTGGAGTACCTGAACACCGCCGGTCAGAAGGAGACCCGCTACTTCGCCAACATCGCGTCCTTCGGGGTCAGCGGGATGGTGGTGAAGAAGGTCAACGAGAGCAGCAAGGCGCTGGGCGGCCGGCTCTCCTTCATGTGGGGCAGCGTCAAGGCCCTGGCGGCGTACCGGGACGTGAAGGTGCGGATCTCGCTGGACGACGGCCCGATGGAGGAGGTGCCGGTGACCTGTCTGGCGGTGGCCAACGGCCGCTACTTCGGCGGCGGGATGATGGTCGCACCCCAGGCCAACACCTCGGATGGTCTGTTCGACGTCACCCTGTGGAGCGGCTACGGGGTCTCCGACTTCATGTTCAAGCAGAAGGCGATCTTCACCGGCGCCCACGCGAAGTGGGATCGCACCCGGCTGTTCCGCGCCAAGACCGTGCGCGCGGAGTGTGACTCGGAGGTGCTGATGGACGTGGATGGAGAGCAGCCGGGGAGGTTGCCGTGCTCGATGCGGATCCTCCCCTCGGCGATCCGGCTCAAGACCTCGGCCGCCGCTCAGCAAGCGCTGGGCTCCAGGGAACAAGCGGCTAAGGTCCGCTCGCATGCCTGAAGCGGCATCGAAGCCGCAGACGAATGGGGAGCACATGAAGCTGTCACGTAAGGAATTCCTGCTGGGGACGATGGGCGCGGTGATGGTCGGCGGACTCTCCTCCTCGGGCTGTGGCGATGGGAACGGCAACCCGGACGCCGGCCAGGACGCGGGCAACGACCTCAGCTGCCTGGACAACGGGACCTCCGCGGCGATCGCCTCCAACCACGGGCACACCCTGAACGTGTCCAAGGAGGACGTGGCTGCCGGAGTGGAGAAGACCTACGACATCAGGGGCTCCGCCACCCACCCGCATTCGGTCACGGTGACTGCGGCCCACTTCACCACCCTGGCCGGGAACGCCCAGGTGGTGATCGATAGCTCCAACGACAGCGGCCACAGCCACTCGGTCACAGTCACCTGCGTCTAGCTTCCGGGGCGATCGCCAGGAGGGAGACACTCCGCCACCCCCGGGTTCAATGGAACCAGCGGTCCAGGTGCGCTCGCATGGCTTCCGCGGCATCGGAGCCGCTGCCGACTGGGGGAGCACATGAAGCTGTCACGTAAGGAATTCCTGCTGGGGACGATGGGCGCGGTGGTGGTCGGTGGACTGACCTCGTCGGGCTGCGGCGACGGCGGTGGCGGGGGAGGCGGAGGTGGCGGAGGTGGCGGAGGTGGCGGAGGTGGCGGTGGCGGTGGCGGTGAAGACGGAGGCAACGGCGGCCAGGACGCCGGTCAGGATGCCGGCACCGGCGGTCAGGATGCCGGCCAGGATGCGGGCAACCCCGGAGTCAGCTGCCTGGACAACGGGACCTCCGCGGCGATCTCCTCCAACCACGGGCACACGCTCAACGTGTCCAAGGAGGACGTGGCCGCCGGAGCCGAGAAGGTCTACGACATCACCGGGGGCGCCACCCACGCCCACTCGGTCACGGTGACCGCGGCCCACTTCACCACCCTGGCCGGAAACACCCAGGTGGTGATCGAGAGCAGCACCGACTCCTCGCACAGCCACTCCGTCACGGTCACCTGCATCTAGAAGCGGTTCGTCCTCGGGACGCGCCCCTTCAACCCTTGCTGCGTTCGTTCGCACCGTCCGGCTGTCCTTCCCTTCCGGGAGGACGGCGGACGAGATCGGGGTCGGCAACGCGGCGGCGCTGGCCTGGGTGATCGACCTGGGCGGCAGCGCGCTCAAGCCCCACCCGGGTACAGCCCCCGAAAAGGAGCGACGCTCTTGACGGTCGATAAATGCACGTCTATGTATATGCAGGAATATGCAGATAGACGCCTTCCAGACCCTGGCCGATCCATCGCGTCGACTGATCGTCGAGACGCTGCGTCGAGGTGAGCAGCAGGTCGGCGACATCGTCGCCAGGGCCGGGATCCACCAGTCCGGAGTCTCTCGTCACCTGCGCATCCTCCACCAGTCGGGCTTCGTCACCGTCAGACCGGACGGACAGCGCCGGCTCTATTCGCTTCGCCCCGAGCCCTTCCGGGAGCTGGACCAGTGGCTGGATCAGTACCGCGGGCTGTGGGAGGCGCGGCTGGACCGGCTGGGCGCAGCCCTGGAGAAGCGGCGTCAGACCCCCGAACCGAAGAAGAGGAGCAAATCAGATGGGTAACGAGAGAAACCTGGTGGTGGAGCGGACGTACAAGGCGACCCCGGAAGAGATCTGGGAGCTGTGGACGACCAAGGACGGCTTCGAGTCCTGGTGGGGACCGGAGGGCTTCCGGGTGGAGGTCCACGAGCTGGACGCCCGGCTGGGCGGTACCCTTCGCTACGACATGATCGCGGACGCTCCCGCAGTGATCGAGGAGATGAAGAAGCAGGGCCAGCCGCTTCAGCACGGCACCAGCGGCAACTATTCCGAGTTCCAGCCGAGGACGAAGCTCGCGCTCACCCACCTGATCGACTTTCTGCCGGGGGTGAAGCCCTACCAGAGCGTGATGGTGATGGAGCTCATCCCTGCCGGGAAGGACGTGCGGATGGTCGTGACGCTGAGCCCGATGCACAACCCCGAGTTCAGCAAGATGCAGCTCGAGGGTTTCACCAGCCAGCTCACCAAGCTCGACAGGCGCTTCAACAGGTAGGGCCGGCAGCTTCCGCTCGCGCGCTGGTGCACACCGTTCACTCCAGGGAGCCCGGGGCGGTCCTCCCTGGAAACTCCGCCCTCGTTCACCCACGTACCTGGATTGAGTGGATTGCGTGATGTCCCGGAATCGGTTCTCCTCTCTGGATGAATCCGGAGCCCGTGCCCTCGCCGTCCCTCGCCCCCACCTGCTCCCGGCATCCGCAGGTCTCCTCGGTGGCGACCTGCGCGCGCTGCGGCAGCTTCCTGTGTCATCCCTGCCGGGCAAGGATCGATCCCGACCAGTGCGAGCCCTGTTCCGCGCTGACCGGCGACCCATTGAGGGTCCGCTCCACCCCCTTCTCCATCGGCGCCTCGCTCTCCGGCGGGTGGAGGATGTTCTGGGGCGCGCTCCCGGTGATCACGGTGATGAGCCTGACGTTCGGACTCCCGGCCGCGGTACTGGGGGCGGTGGTTCCCGACGACCAGGGGGTGCTCACGTTCCTGGGCATGATCTTCAATGCGCTGGTCGGGTTGATCGGCATCATCGGCGTGTTGTGGGCCATGTCCGGGGTGGCGGAGGGGCGCCGGGTCAGCGTGAAGGAGGCCTTCTCCCGCGGGCTCAGCGAGTGGGCGCAGGTGTTCATCAACCGAATCCGGGCCGGGCTGACGATTGCGGTCTACACCCTGCTGCTGGTGGTGCCCGGGGTGTTCAAGGCATTGGGCCTGCTGTTGGTGACGCCCATCGCGGTGGTCCATCGGCCCAGCGATCCGCTGGAGGTCAGCTCGCAGCTCACCCAGTCAGTCAAAGGGGAGCTGTTCCTGCTTTGCCTGTTGGTGGGCGGGATCCTCTTCGTGGCGCTCATCCCTTTTGTGATCGTGAGCGGACTGCTCGGAGCGCTGAACCTGAAGGGCGGGGCGGAGGCCCTGACCTTCGTGCTCGAGCTGCTCACCCGGCCGACCAGCTACTTCCTGGAGGCGGTGACCCTGGCTGCCTATTACGGGCTGCTGCGCACCCGCCAGCAGGCCGAGGCCTGACCGGCGCCCCGTCCGTGGCCCGGGAGTAGCGGGCCTTGGTGGCCACCAGCTCGTAGCTGCCCACCGGGACCCCGGAGCGCAGGCGCGCGCGCCTCGGTTACTTCAGCCAGAAATAGGCGGACGCGATCAGCGCCTTCTTCTCGGTGACGGTGGCCTGCTTCTGCAGCATGGCGATGCTGCGGTCCTTGGCGGCGTAGCGGGTGTCCTCCGCGTTGCGCAAGGCGTTGAGCTTCTTGCGGTACTCGCGCTCGGCGCGTTCAGAGGCGGCGCGGGCCTTGAGCCGCTCGGAGGGGTCCACCGTGCCGGACAGCTCCTTGCGGGCGGCGGTCCACTCCTCCTTGCACTCCTCGGCCTGGTTGCGCAGCTCCAGCAGACAGTCCTCCGCGTAGCGGTCGGCGCGCTCGCGGGCCAGGTCCAGCTCCTGGGCGTTGCGGCGCTCGGCGGCGCGCAGCAGCTCGTCCCGCGCGGCGATCAAGGCCTGCTCCTGGGTCTGGGCCACCGACAGCGCCTCCGGCTGGCGCCGGGACTCCTTGGCCGGGAGCCGGGGGAAGGCGTCCCCGTCGGTCAGCGGCAGCACCCGGAAGCCATCCTTCTCCTTGATCAGGATCAGGTGGACGATCTTGTCCTCCGGCTTGAGGCCGCCGAACTCGAACCGGTAGGCGAACCACCAGCCCTCGGCGCCGGAGAGGCGGGCCAGCTTGGCGGGGAGGTTGGAGGCGTCCAGCTCCAGGTAGGTGACCGCGTCCACGGTGCGGGCCTTGACCGCGCCGATCGCCTCCTTCTGCCGGGCCCGGGAGTTGGCGCCCTTGCCCAGCACCGATCCGGTCAGCGCGTGGGTGCCCTGGCGGCGCTTGTTGATCACCTCCTTGGCCTGGTCGCTGGCCAACCGCAGCCGGCGGCGGACGTCCCCGTCGAAGCGCTCCATCAACAGCGAGCGGGCCTGGGTCATCCGGGAGCTGATGTTCACGTCCAGGTCGCTGCGCAGCTTGTCGAAGGCGGCGGCGATCTCCTCCGGCTTGCGGCAGGACTGGTAGATGTCCAGCACCCGGCGCTCGAAGTCCACGCCGCTCTCCAGCGCGCCCAGGATCTCGTCCGAGGCCCCGAACACCCCGTCGAACAGGTTGAGCTTCTTCTCCAGCAGCTCGAACAGCCGGGCGTCCGCCGCGTTCTGGCGGTTGAGGAAGTTGATCACCAGCACGTCGCGCTGCTGGCCGTAGCGGTGGCAGCGGCCGATCCGCTGCTCCACCCGCTGAGGGTTCCAGGGCAGGTCGTAGTTCACCACCAGGTTGCAGAACTGGAGGTTCAGCCCCTCCGCCCCCGCCTCGGTGGAGAGCAGGATCTGGGTCCGCTCGCGGAAGTCCTCCACCAGCTGGCGGCGTTCTTCCGGGGAGCCGGCGTCACCGGAGAGGACCGAGATCCGGCCCTTGTAGCCGTGGTCGGAGAGCAGGTTGAACAGGTAGTCCTGGGTGCGGCGGGACTCGGTGAAGATCACCGCCTTCTCCGGCCACTGGTGGGCCCGCATCACGGTGAAGGTTCGATCCAGCGCCCGCTTCAGCGCCTCGCCCTTGGAGTTGATCCGGATCGAGTCCGCCAGGTTGGCGTACTGCTCCAGCTCCCACACCTCGTTCTGCAGCACCGAGAGCGAGCTGGGCTTGGAGGCGGTGTCGTCGGACCACTCCTCGGCCTCCTCGGAGTACTGCTTGAGCTCCTCCGGCTCGACGAACAGCAGCTTGTTGGCCTCCGCCCCCAGCTTGGCGGCGTGGAGCTTCTTCTTCAGGTTCTCCGACAGCTTCCGCAGGGTGGGGGCGATGGCGTAGGTCGAGGACGCCAGCAGCTTTCGGTACACCAGGGTGAGCAGGGTCTTCTTCCCCGGCTCGATCGCCGCCGCCTCCGACCGACGCAGGTACTCGGAGACCTTCTCGTACAGGTCCTGCTCCTCGGGCGAGGGGGCGAAGTCCTCCACGATGCTGCGGCGGTTGGTGTAGCGGACGTACTCCCGCACCTGCCGGCGCAACGTCCGCTGGACCACCAGGGCCAGCCGCTCCTTGAGCTCCAGGGAGACGTCCTCGGTCAGCGCGCCGATCTCCGGGTCCACCTGATAGCGGGAACGGAACGCCGCCTCCGGGCCCAGGATCTGCTCGTCCAGCAGCGAGAGCAGCCCGAACAGCTCCATCAGGTCGTTCTGCAGCGGGGTGGCGGTCAGCAGCAGCTTGGGGGTATCCCGCAAGCCTGCCTTGAGCGCCTGTCCGGTCTTGTGCCCCGGCTTGTAGGCGTTGCGCAGCCGGTGGGCCTCGTCGATCACCACCAGATCCCAGGGGATCTGCGCCAGCAGCTCTGGACGGTTGGCGGCGAACGGATGGGAGCAGATCACCGGCACCGGCTGATCGAACACGTTGCCGGTGGCGCGCACGCTGCGCCCGTCCACCACCGTGCTGTCGATGTCGAACTTCTCCAACAGCTCGCTTTGCCACTGCGCGCGCAGGGTGGCCGGGGCCAGGATCAGGATCCGGTTCTTCCCCTCCGCCACCAGCTGGCCGATCACGATCCCGGCCTCGATGGTCTTCCCCAGCCCCACCTCGTCCGCCAGCATGCAGCCGCCGCGGGACATGGAGTCCAGGGCGAAGGCCGCCGCCTCCACCTGGTGCGGGTTGAGATCAACGCGGGCTTCGGAGAGGGCATTGGCCAGCCGGCGGGTGGAGTCGCCGCTGCGCGCAGTCAGCTCCTCCGCCAGCAGGCGTTCGTGGAAACGGGTGAGCGCGGCGCTCAAGCCGGTGGCAGCGGAGTTCGCCGCCATCCCACCCACCACGCCCATCACTTCCGAAGCCGACACCGACCTCAACTCCCGAGCTGCCTCCGCCAAATCTGGCTCCTCCCCGCTTCGTTCGTCGCGCATTGTCGGTACCGCTACAGGTCTGTAAAGGGGGGGCGCCCCGAGGCCGAGAAATCGGCTCCGGAGCGATCGGAGGGGCCTGGGGCCAGCGACGTTTTCTCTGGGTGAACCCGGGAGGTCAGAAATCCAGCAGGTAGGGCAGGTGGTGCTTGACGGACAGCCGGGCAAGCTCGGTGCACAGCGCCAGGGAGAAGCGGGCCCCGGTCTCCAGATCCGCGCCATGGCGCGGGGTGCCGCCGGCGCGCAGCTGGGCCAGCTCCGCGTCGCCCAGCTTCCAGGTCCGCTGGTTCAAGGCCTCCAGCTCGGCCAGCAGCTTCACCGACGACCCGATGCCCCGCTCATGGCCGCCGGGATCCTCGGCCAGGAACATCCAGTCGTAGTCGCAGGGCAGCCACCACACCGCTCCGCGCAGCAGCTGCGGGTATCGCTTCGAGCCGGCGGCGGCGCGCAGATAGAGCGGATCCTGCTCCCAGTGCTTCACCGGCCCCGGGGGGCGGCTGGCCTGCGGGTACTCGTCGTAGGCGGCCCACAGCAGCAGATGTCCGTAACAGGCCCAGGAGGGGCGGCCGGTGAAGTAGGGGGCGTGCTCGCTCTCGTCCCAGTCCAGCGCGCACTGGACCTTGTCTGCCAGCTCGGCGGCGATCCCGGTGCGCCAGGTCTCCACCAGCCGCTGCACCGCCAGGGGGTCCTGGGCGGGGATCGGATCGGGAGGCGGCACCAGCTGATCGGTCAGCCCCTCCTCCCGGGCCCAGCGTTGGGCCTCGGTCTCCCAGGTGCGGAGGAAGTAGCGGGTCAGTGAGCCGACGTAGACGTCCAGCGACATGGCGCCGCACCTACCACACCTCTAGAAGGCGGGGGCCTCCGCGAGCAGGTCGGCGGCGGACAGCGTCTCGTATTGGGAGGCCACCGCTTTGCGGGCCCGCTCCCGGACCCGGTTGGCGGTGGGCCACTGCGGCGGACCCAGCGAGAACACCGCGGCGAAGAAGCGCGCCTGGGCCAGGGTGGAGTACCGGTACACCAGAGCGTCTTCCCCAGCGGGCGTGACCCGCACCTTCCAACCCCTGCTCGCCCGTTCCAACACAACGTTCATGGTCCCCTCCATCAGCAGCCCCCGTGCCGGACCGCTGCCTTGCAAACGCGCGTCATTCCTCCGGGTACGGGGTGTGGCTCCGACCGCACACAGGTAGGAAGTTCCGGTTCCGGCGGGCGTCCCGACGTTCGATGGGGTCAACAGCGGTCGCATGGCTGGCTCCGGAAGCCCACAACATGGAGGGGGTGGAATCCGCTGCCATCGGACCGGAGAACCTCCCCCGGGCGCTGCCCCGGTGACACTCAACCCGTTCCCGGGGGCCGGGCCCAACGCCCGCCCGCTCTCCGACCCCCAGGGAGAAATCTGGAGAAAAGTGCCCGGTGCCGATTGCCCCTGCCCCTCGGGGTGCGGACTTTCCAGCTCACGGACGTAACGGACGGAGGATGCGTGGGCGCGATCGATCTACTGAGGCAGCAGCACCGGGACGTGGAAGAGCTGTTCGAGCAGCTGAGGACCGCCGAGCGGCGGCAGAAGATCTCACTGCTGGGAAAGCTGGCCGAGGATCTGACCGTCCACGCCACCCTGGAGGAGAAGTACTTCTATCCCACCGCGGAGAAGAACCCGGAGCTGGCGCCCAAGGTCCGTCAGGCCCGCGCCGAGCATGATCAGGTGCGCCGGGTGATCTCGGAGATCATGGAGCTCAAGTCACGGGATCCGAAGATCGACACCCTGATCGCCCAGCTGGAGCAGTCGGTGCGCACCCACGTGGAGGAGGAGGAGCGCGAGTTCTTCCCCCGCATGGAGGCGGACGCCAACGCCCTGGCGATGATGGGCGAGCAGATGCAGCGCGAGCAGGGCGAGCTGCGCAACCAGGAGCTGCTCAAGAGCAGCGACCAGGAGCAGCTGCCCCAGGCCTAGCCTCTTGGCCGGAGCCGGGCGCCGGACCTCCCTTCAGCGGCGGTCCGGCGGCTGCTCCTTGAGGCCGATCAGGGTTCCGCCCAGGGCCAGCAGCGCGCTCATCAGCGCCGAGTACACCCCCACATCCGGCTTGGAGATCGGCTGCTGCACGTTGCCGTCCAGCGACTGGACCAGGGTGCCGTCCCAGCTGAGCTTGATGAAGATCAGGCACCACACGATCACAAAGCAGATCGCGCCCAGCTGGACGAACCAGGGGATCACCGGGTTGAGGTTGGGCAGCAGCCGCTGGACGCGGGCGTAGAGCGCGCCGCCTGCCACCAGCGCCCCCACCAGGCCCAGGATCCCCAGGCTCATCAGCCCCAGCACCTCTCCCTCGGCGGCGGTGGTCTTCCAGGGGAAGAAGGACACCAGCACCACCAGGGCGATCCCCACCGCGGCCAGCTTGTCGGAGCTGCCCAGCCGACCCATGAACTGGGCCGCCTCGGAGTAGGCCTCGTCGGCGGAGGTCATCTTCTGGACCTTGAACTCCTCCCGCTTCGGACCGCCCTCCTGGACGAACTCCTTGGCCAGGGCCTGGTAGTCGCGTTGCTTGCTCTCCTCGCGGATGGTCCGGACCGGGGCCTCGGGCATGGCACGCGGGGCGGGGGCGCGGGTGCCGCGGGGTGGGGTGGCGCCGTCCTCGTCGGAGGACTTGATCCGGGAGGCGACGGAGGAGCGGGTGGCGGGACGGGCGCCTCCGGTGGCCGGGCGCGCGGGCCTGGCTCCGGCGGCCGCCGGACGGGCGCCGGTGGGAGCTCGGGCCACCGGCTTTCTGCTCCCGGTGGGCGCCCGCCCCGGGGGAGGGGAGGGCATGGTGGCCCGCGGGCGGGTGGCGTCGTCCCGCGCGGCGGCCTCGGGCGGAGGTTCGGACACCCCCTCCAGGAACGAGGTGTCGATGATGAAGTCGCACTGGGGGCAGATGGCAGTGCCCGCATCCACCGAGGCGCCACAACCGGGGCAATTCACCGGGCCATTCTCGCGGGCGCCCCGCATCCAAGTCAACGGATCGAATCCCTAACCTATCGATTTCGCCGAGGATTTGGGCTACGGCCGGGCCATGCGCGCCTCCCTTCCGCTCTGGCTCCTCTGCGCCGCCCTCGGCTGCACCACCCCCTCCCGTCCGGCCCCGGCCACCGCGGTGACCGACGAACCCGCGCGGGTGGATCCGGTGGTGGCCGACGAGATCGCCCGGCTGGAGGATCGGCGGGACGCCCAGGGCCGGTTGAGCGAGCTGGCCGCAGCGCCGGACCCCCTGGTGCGGGCGCGCGCGCTGTGGGCGCTGGGGCGGGTCGCGGATCTGCGGACGCTGGAGACAGTGCTCTCCCGGCTGACCGATCCTGCGGCCACCGTCCGCGCCGAGGCGGCGTTCGCCGCCGGGCTGTTCTTGCAGTCGTGGGATCCGCTCCCCGCCGGCACCGATGAACGGATCGCCGAGGCGCTGCTGATGGCCGAGGCCGCGGAGGGGGATCTGCCGGCGCGGGTGCGGATGCTGGAGGCGCTGGGCAAGTCCTCCACCCCCACCGCCGAGGAGCGGCTGCGCGGGGGGGTGACCGATCCGAACCCCCAGATCGCCGCCCGCGCCGGGCTGTCGCTGGGGCTGATCGCCCGGCGCACCGAGAAGCTGGAGGAGCGATCGGTGGTCTCCGCGCTGGGGCTGCTCAACCCCTCCGCGCCGCAGCCGGTGCGCTATGCGGGGGCATATGTGCTGACCTTCGCCAAGGCCGCGCCGGCGCGCCCGGCGCTGCTCTCCGGGCTGGCGGATCCGGACCCCGAGGTCCGGGCGCTGTGCGTGCGCGGACTGGGAGAGGTGGGGACCGCCGAGGATCTGCCCGCGCTGGGCGCGTTGCTGGCGGATCCGGATCCGCGGGTGGCGGTGGAGGTGATCCGCGCCTTGATCAAGCGGGTGGAGCGCTGCGAGTCGGACAACTGCCCGGCACTGGGGACCCTGGAGGGAGCAGTTCGCTTCGTGGAGCGGCTGACCGCCGGGGAGCTGGCCGCGGGCAACCAGCCGCTGCTGGCCCTGGCCCAGGCCGGGCTGCCTCCCCGGGGCGAGGCGCTGCTGGGCAAGCTGCGGGCGGCGGTGGCCGCGGCGCTGGCGGCCTCCCCCTCCTCGGATCTGGCCTGGTTGGACTGCCGCTTCGCCGCCGCCTTGGACCGGATCACCGGCTCGCTGACGCAGAGCCCCGGCTGCGGTCGCGGCCTGGTGCCGGAGCCGCGGCGGCTGGCGGTGGCGTTGCGTGAGCTGGCCCGGACCCCTCCCACCGGCGGCGCCGAGAAGCTGGGCGCCTCGGCGCTCTCCGCGCTGGACCACGCCAGCCCGCTGGTGCGCAACGCGGCGCTGGAGCTGGTGGCGGCGCTCAAGCCGGCCGGCGCGGCGGAGAAGATCCGTCCGTTGCTCTCCGGCGAGGATCGGATCGTGGCCGCCAACGCGGCCCTGGCCCTGGCGGCGCTGGGGGACCGGGCCTCCTACCCGCAAGTCCTGGCCCTGGCCCAGCGGGTGTCCTCCGAACCGGAGCTGGCGCCGATCGCCGAGGCCCTGGCGGATCTGGCCCGGCCGCAGGATCCGCGCACCCCGGAGGAGGAGGCCACCCAGAAGGCCCGCGCCGAGGAGGCGACTGCGTTCCTGCGCCCCTGGCTGGACTCGCCGCACGCCCAGGTCCGGACCTCGGCGGCCTCGGCCCTGAACAAGCTGACCGGTCAGCCGCTGCGGCCCCAGGGGGTGCCCTTTCCTGCCTCGACGCAGGCGCTGCCCACCGCGCCGTCCGGCGCCACCCTGACCTTCGAGACCGCCAAGGGCACCTTCGTGGTGAAGCTGGACACCGAGGAGGCGCCGCGGACCTCCGCGCATCTGTTCGCCCTGGCCAAGCGTGGCTACTTCGATGGGCTGGGCTTCCACCGGGTGGTGCCCGACTTCGTGGCCCAGGGCGGCGATCCGCGCGGAGACGGGGAGGGGGGGCCGGGCTACTCCATCCGCTGCGAGCTGACCCACCGCACCTACCGGCGGGGCGCGGTCGGGATGGCGCTCTCGGGCAAGGACACCGGCGGCAGCCAGTTCTTCGTCACCACCTCCGCCCAGCCGCACCTGGACGGGCGCTACACGAACTTCGGCGAGGTGATCCGGGGGATGGAGGTGGTGGACCGGCTGATCGAAGGGGACCGGATGGTCCGGGTGCTGGCCACGCCCTGATCAGCCGTTGAGGCGCTTGCCGGGGCCGAGGATGATGTTGCCGTTCCAGCGGGCCAGCTCCGTGACCTCCATCCCCTCCACCACCCGGCGGATCTCGTCCCACTCCGAGTCGGGGACCGAGAGGTAGGCCTCCACCAGCTGGGGATCGAACTGGGTCCCGGCGCAGCGCTTGATCTCGTCCTTGGCCACCTGCAGCGGGCGGCCCTTGCGGTAGGGGCGATCGGAGGTGATCGCGTCCATGGTGTCGGCGATGCAGAAGATGCGGGCGCCGATCACGATCTCCTCGCCCTTCTTCCCGTTCGGATAGCCGTGCCCGTCCCAGCGCTCCTGGTGTTCGAGCACGATCTGGGAGGCGTCCTTGAGGTACGGCATCTTGGAGAGCATCCGGTGGCCGATCTCCGGGTGCAGCTTCATCTCCACCCACTCTTCGGGGGTGAGCGGACCGGGCTTGAGCAGGATCGAGTCCCGCACCCCGATCTTGCCGATGTCGTGCAGCAGCGACCCCTGCTCGATCACGTCCAGCTGCGGGCCGGTGATCCCCGCGGTCTTGGCGATGTGCCGCGCGGTCAGCGCCACCCTCCGGGAGTGCCACTGGGTCTCGGTGTCCCGGTAGTCCAGCGCGGAGATCATCCCGTCCAGCAGGCCGTTGGTGCGCTCGGCCACCAGGTGCTCGAGATCCTTGTTGATGCTCAGCAGCTGGCCGTTCTTCACCGACAGCTCCTCGGTCAGCCGCTCGTTCTCCTCCACCAAATGGTAGTGGCTGACCGCCTGACGCACCGCGGAGGTGAGCTCGGCCATGGTCCAGGGCTTGCCCAACAGCCGGAACACCTCGCCCCGGTTGACCGCCTCGCTGGCCACCCGGAAGTCGGCGGCCGCGGTCAGCAGCATCCGCACCGCGCGGGGGTTGCGCTCCTTGAGCAGCCCCAGCAGCTCCACCCCGTTGAGGTGGGGCATCATGAAGTCGGTGATCACCACGTTGAACCGGGTCTCGTTCGCGGCCTCCATCGGATTGGAGTGGGCGATCACCTCGTAGCCTTCGGAGGTCAGGATCCGGGACAGCGCCTGGAGGATCAGCGCGTCGTCATCCACCAATAGAATTCGGTCCATGTCTCCAGCAGTTCCCGCTCTCGCCCAGCTGCCGCGGAGTGTTGGCTTTATACACCTGGATTCCCGCCTTCCATGAGGAACGGCAAGGTGCGGCCAGAGCGTACATGGGGTCGTCGACAGGAAAAACGCAGTGGCTCCGAGGGCTTGCACGCTAGCCCCTGGGGGTAGGGTCCAAAGTTTGGCTTGCCTGGCCCAACGCCCTCGTCTATTGTCATCCGCGCTGCGATTTCGCTGTAAGGCCTTGATTTTCGGGAGAAACCTCGGATGGGAAAGGCCCCTCAAGGGCCGGTGCCCGTGGTGGTCATGGGCCTGGGCTTCATTGGACAGGAGATCGCGCGCGCTGCCTCTGCCTCTCCGGAGGTGGAGTTGGTGGGAGCCGTGGACTCCAATCCCCAGCTGACCGGCAAGAAGCTGGGTGAGCTGATCGGCATCCCCGGCGTGAAGGTGAAGATCTCCGCCACGCTGAAGGAAGCGTTGGGGAAGAACCAGGGCGCGGTGCTGTTGCAGGCCACGGGATCGCGCTTGCCACAGGTTTCGGAACAATTGCTGGAGGCGTTCAAGCTGGGCATGTCGGTGGTCTCGACCTGCGAGGAGCTGGCGTTTCCGTACCTCAAGCACCCGGAGTTGGCGGACAAGCTGGATCGCGCCGCGCAGAAGGCGGGAGTGACGGTGCTGGGGACCGGGGTGAACCCGGGCTTCGTGATGGACCGGCTGGTGGCCACGGCGGGCGCGGTGTGTGGGGAGGTCCGGCATGTGTCGGTCACCCGCATCGTGGACGCGCGGACCCGCCGGGAGGCGCTGCAGCGGAAGATCGGCGCCGGGCTGACCGAGGACGAGTTCGACGCTTTGGCGGAGAAGGACCAGATCGGCCACGTGGGGCTGATGGAGTCCGCCGCCCTCTGCGCGCTGGGCCTGGGGATGGACTGCGACGACTTTGAAGAGGAGATCTTCCCGGTGGTGGCCGAAGAGGACATCCCCGGCGGGGCGTTCCTGGTCCGCAAGGGACGGGTGGCGGGGATCTTCCAGACTGCCAGCGGGCTCTCCGAGGGACAGGAGAAGGTCCGGCTGGAGCTGACCCTGGCCCTGGGCGCGGAGACAGTCGGCGATCGGATCGTGATCGAAGGCGACGCGCGGGTGGAAGTGCTGATTCAGGGAGGGGTGGAGGGAGATCGCGCCACCGCCCATCTGGTCGTGAACGCCGCGCCGCGGGTCACCGTCGCCGATCCGGGATTGCTGACCGTGCTGGAACTTCCCGCCGGACGGTAAGCGCAAGGGAGAGACTGCAGATGCTGGACAAGAACGCCATTGGTCGCTCGTCGCCTCCCACCCTCAACGAGGTGGAGAAGGGCGCCATCCGCCGGTTCGCCGAAGCGGTGGGTGACTACAACCCGATCTTCTACGACGAGGAGTACGCCCGGGCCTCCGGCTACCCCACCATCGTGGCCCCGCCCACCTTCCCCGCCTCCTTCCACTCCGCCGCGGATCTGCGCGAGCTGCTGGGAGTGGGGATCAAGAGCCTGCTCCACGCCGAGCAGTCCTTCGAGTACGAGCGGCCGATCATCGCCGGGGACCGGATCTACGTGGCCACCCGGGTCTCGGACGTGTTCGAGAAGACCGGGCCGGCAGGAAAGATGGATGTGGCGGTGATCGAGGATGAAGGCCGGGACGAAGAGGGCAACCTCGTGTTCCGGGCCAAGCGCACCCTGGTGGTCCGCGCCTCGAAGGAGAACGTCTGATGCCCGCGCGCAAGCTGTACTTCGAGGCGGTCCGGATCGGTGAGGAGCTGCCGGCCCTGGCCAAGGCCCCCATCGACCGGGTGCAGCTGTCCCGCTACGCCGGAGCCTCGGGTGACTTCAACCCGGTCCACGTGGACGAGGTCTACGCCAAGGGCGCCGGGATGCCGTCGGTGTACGCGCCCGGGATGCTGATCATGGGCTTTCTGGGCCAGCTGATCTCCGACTGGGCCCGCGGCGCGCAGCTGCGCAAGTACCAGGTGAAGTTCATCAAGATCGTGTGGCCCAACGACACCGTGGTCTGCAAGGGCCGGGTGACCGACCGCTGGGGCGAGAACGGCCGCTACTATGCGGAGATCGACCTGTGGGCGGAGAACCAGAAGGGCGAATTGGTCCTCAAGGGTGGCTCGCAGATCCAGATGTTCTACTCGCTGGAGGATGAGAACCGTCAGCGGGCCGGACAGCCGCCGATCGTGATGAACGTCCAGCGGGAGAACATCCAGCAGGTGGCCGCCGAGGCCGCCCGTGCCGCGCCGGAGTCGGCGGCGAAGAAGGCGCCCGCCCAGACCAGCGCCAAGAAGGCCGCGGCCCCGGCGAAGAGCGCCGCGCCGGTGAAGAAGGCGGCGGCGAAGAAGTAGGCCGCGCCGGATGCACTCCGAGGAGGAAGGCGGGGTGTGGGTGTTCAACGGCGCCGGAGCGACGTTCCCCTCCGGCGTTTTTCGTCAAAAGGCCCTGGCCGAGGCGTGGATCCGAAGCCACTCCCTCGGCGAGGTGCTGACCTGGTACCCGCTGGATGCGGGCACGCTCGAGTGGGCGGTGGAGAACGGCCACTTCAAGGCGAAGCGGGAGGAGCAGTCCACCGCAGCGTTCAAGGGTGCTTTCACCTCCATCGCCCAACCGCACTTCCACTACCAACACGGAAACGAGCAGGGATCCTGAGCCCCCAGCTCAGTGCTTGAGCCCGGGCTTCATCCCTGCGCCAGGAGCGCCGTCCTTGGCGGTGGTCGCCCGCCATGACCGGGAGGGATGGCAGTCGTCTCCGACTGCGGCTTATGGACCCGGACTCACCGACCTCGGAGCCTGAAACTTCTACGGAGAGGGGCACCCACGAGCGCGTCGGCTGCCCTTCGGGCTCTGCGCCTCCGGTGCCTGGAAAATAATAAGATCTTCTTCTTATTTTCAGGTCGGGCCCGGCTCTGGGGACCCAGAATAATAAGATGATCATCCTATTTCCGGAGCGGTTCTCCGGAGTGAGGAGAGCCCGCTGCGCCTGAGCAAGAGCGAGGCCTGCACTCCACTTGCCCCCCCGAAGGACCAATCGTCTCCAAGACGCGGATCGCGTGGATGGGCACGCCCGATGGAGCCGCTTGAGCGGTCGAACCCCTCGGTAAGTACGCCTGGCGCGCCGGCCGGCGTGAGCGGCAAGCGACCGCGGTAGGCGTGGGGGAGGCTGTCTCGCTCCCGGTGCGCTGCGCTAGGTTCCGCGCCCATGTGGAAAGCACTTCTCCCCATGGTGGCGGTCTCGATGGTCTTCAGCGCCTGCAATTGCGGCGGAGGAGGCGGAGTCGCCGCCGGCGTCCATGACACCTTTCCGCGGGACGGGAACACCACCGTGTCCACCGACACAGACGTGGTGATCGAGTTCTCCGGGCCGATGCAGCAGCAGGGCGTGGAGGTCACCTTCACGCCTCCGGTGATCGCCTTTGGTCACTACTGGGTGGGCAACACCCTGACCCTGGTGCGGGGCTTCACCAACGGGCTGCAGCCCAGCACCCCGTATGCGGTGACCGTCAGCGGAAGCCCGGAGGTGGGAGCGCCGGTGAACCACACGTTCTCCTTCACCACCCGGGCAGAGCCGGCCGACCAGTCCAGCCCGACCTTCACCTCCTCGCCGGCGGAGGGCGCCACCGACGTGGCTCCGATGACGCCGGTGGTGCTGACCTTCAGCGAGCCGATGAAGCCGGACTCGGTCACCGTCTGGCCCTCGCGCGGGTCGTTGGGGAAGCGGACCTGGAATGCGACCTTCGATCGGCTGGAGATCGCGCCTCCCGCGGGCGGCTTCCTCCCCGGCAGCGTCAACGAGCTGAACATCTCCGGCAGCGACCGCTGGTTCAACGGCTTCGCCTCCCGGACCCTCACCTTCAGCGTGCCGGAGCCGGTCCCGGCGCTGGCGGTGCTGGGGATGTCGCCCACGCCGGGGAGCACGGTGGTGCCCCAGTACGGGCGGATCTCCCTGAGCTTCTCCCGGGACATGGAGCCGGACTCCACCGTGGCGGCGATCACCCTCACCCCGTCCAACGGCTGCTCGGCGGGGCAGTCGGAGTGGATCCACCCGCGGATGTATCGCTGCCGCCCGATGAACACCCTGGCCATCGGCACCGAGTACACGCTGACCGTGGGCACCGGCGCCAAGGATGTCGCCGGGGAGGCCCTCTCCGCGCCGTACGTGGCCACCTTCACCGCGGCTGCCGTCACCGAGACCACCGCGCCCACCATCGTCTCCACCGTCCCGGCGGAGGGGGCGGTGGGCGTCCCGGAGGACGCTCCGCTGGTGATCAACTTCAGCGAGTCGATGGATCGCGGAACCACCGAGCAGGAGTTCCGGTTCCTGTCCAACGGCAGCGAAGGCCGCCTCTCCTGGAACCCGGAGAGCACCCAGCTGACCTTCACGCCTCGCACCGCCTACAACCCGGGGCTCACCGTCCAGTGGACGGCGGACTTCTCCGAGGACTACTCGGGCAACTACATCTACGAGTACACGACCGCCCGCGAGTACCAGGTGATGGGGGAGGGGACCGGGATGGAGCTGAGCGTCCGGGAGGTGGGTTCGGTGACCCTGGGATCGCTGGGGGGCGGGTCGGCCGAGCTGGCCGATCTGATGGTGGGAGACGACGCCCGGAACCAGGCGCTGCAGTCCTTCCTCAGCTTTGGCCTCCAGGAGCTGGCCAGCGAGGGTTGGACCGCGGTGGGCGTGCGTCAGGCGTTCCTGCTGCTACCCCGGGTGGGCTGCGACGGCGACGTGGGCCTGTTGGGAAGCACGCTGCTGGTGGAGGGGGTCGATCGCGGAGAGGCCTTCGACGCGGCGGAGCTCTCCTCGGCGGCAGTGGGGGAGGCGGTCTCGGTCTCCAATGTCTGTGCCGGGCCGGACTGGCTGTACATCGACGTGACCGCGAAGGTGGCAGCCGACCTCGCCGCCCGCGCCGCCAACGGTGGGCTGAGCCACTTCCGGCTCCGCTTTCCGCAAGGGTCCAACGGCGACGGCCAGGCGGACCGGCTGGTGATCACCTCCCAGCTGCAGCTGTTCACCGAGCCGCAGCTGCAGGTGATCTACGACTACATCCCCGCCGGGTAGTCCGGAAGGCGCGGCTACCGGTGCTGGGCGGTGATCGTCCCCGGCATCGGGTCATCGCCCACAGTGCCGATCAGCGCGAAGGCGTTGCCCATCCATTCCGGCCCGCCGTAGGCGTCGTACAGCGCGTTGGCCACCTCGGTGGGGGTGTCCGCCTCCGCCAGGGCCTGGATCAGCTTGTGGTCCTGGGTCAGGAACTCCGGGTCGTAATCCTCCCCCTGGGCGGCAATGAAGTCCTGGGCCCGCCGGGAGAGCTCCATCGAGTCCTCGGCGTTGAACTCCAGGTGGATGTCCATGTCCCCGTCGTAGTCGTGCTGATCGGTCCCGTAGACCTGCGCCCACTGCTCCTCCGAGCTCCCGCCCAGCCCGGTGAAGTGCATCGTCAGCTGCTGCTGGGAGAAGTCCTCGGTGCCGTCGGGGTTGAAGTGCTGCACCACCCGCACCGGCGTTCCCGCGTGCAGCTTGGCCTCGGTGATCTGGTCCACCGACCCGTCCGGGTAGGTGGTCTGGTACACGTCGAAGTTGGCGCTGCCCAGCTGGAAGGACCCGCTGATCGGCCCCAGGGAGCCGCCCACGCTGCTCACCGAGTCGTAGTCCACCTTGAAGATCGAGGCCACGTCGCTGATTCCGGGGCCGTTGTCCGCCGGGACCTCTCCGGTGGTCAGGTACCGGTTGTAGGCGGCCTCTCCCTCCGGGGTGGAGAGATCGAACTCCGCGGTCCGCAGGGTGGCCGACTCCAGGCTGGTGGTGTTGCCGAGGTGCACGCTGGCCGGTCCCAGGCTCAGCCCCAGCTGCCAGCTGTTCTCGATCGCCTCGGTGGGCCCGCTGGTGACCCGCACCGTGTGCTCGCCGGTCTTCTCCACCAGCACCGACACCCCTTCTTCTTCGTGGATGTCCGACTCCAGCGACAGCTGCTGGTAGGAGGCTTCAAACCCGGTGTCGGTGAAGTTCTCCGAGTTGAGCACCACCGAGCTGCCCACCGGCATCGTGTCCGGATTGAACGGATCGGGGGTGGGGATCTCTCCGCTCTCCATCCGCGCGTAGTCCGCGTCGCTCATCCGCAGCTGGTATTCGGTGTGGACCCCCTCGGTGAAGTCCGCCCCGAAGCCCACCTTCCCCAGGTCGATCTCCCCGCCCAGGTTGACGCTCATCGTCCCCTCGGCGGTGAAGGTGGTGAAGCCGTCCTCGCTCTCGACGTTGGTGGTGGCCTCGATGCGGGTGCCGAAGTGGACGTTCAGTCCTTGGCGCAGCTCCAGGTCCACGTTGGCCTCCGCCGAGGCGGTGGCCGAATCGCCGGTGATGTTCAGCGATCCGCTGCCGCTGACGGTGCCGGTGGGGCCGAAGGTGTCCGCCACCGGCTGCGGCTGGGTGGGAGAGACCGGGTTGGCGGGCGCGGCGGTGTTGGACCCGCCCGGGCCGGAGGTGTTGGCCGGAACAACGCGAGGCTTGCCCCAACCGCCAATGTCGAAACCCATGTGCTCACTCCTGGCTGGAAACTCCCCTGGATTCTCCTCCGAACCCCGACGCGGTTCCGTAAAGAAGCTTGGCTTCCGATGACGCCCTGCGTTGTGGTGGTTGACTGCGCAGTCAGCGGCCATTACGAACCGCCTGCGCCGTTACCTCCTGGAGCCGCACATGTCCGTCGGGATCAACCGCTACAAGGCCGACCTTCGCGAGATGGTCTTCGTCCTCATCGAGCAGTTCAAGCTGGGCGAGGTGGTGGGCAAGGCTCCCTTCGAGGCCTGGGGCGTGGACGAGGCGAAGGCGATCCTCAACGAGACCTACCGCTTCGCGCGCGAGGTGCTGGGCCCCCTCAACGGCTCCGGGGACCATGAGGGCTGCACGCTGAAGGACGGCAAGGTCACCACCCCCAGCGGCTTCAAGGAGGCCTGGAAGCAGCTGTACGAGTCGGGCTTCAAGAGCCTCTCGGTCAAGCCGGAGCATGGCGGCCAGGGCGCCCCGCAGACCCTGCAGATCCTGGTGGAGGAGATCCTCTCCGGGGCAAACGTGGCCTTCAACATGTACCCCGGCCTGGCCTGGGGCGCGGCGGAGCTGTTGGCCGAGTGCTCCACCCCGGCGCAGGTGGAGAAGTACGCGCTGAAGATGTTCAGCGGGCTGTGGGCGGGGACGATGTGCCTGACCGAACCGCAGGCCGGGTCGGACGTGGGCGCGGCCCGCTCCACCGCGAAGAAGAACGCGGATGGGACCTACTCCATCAAGGGCACCAAGATCTTCATCTCCGGCGGAGATCAGGATCTGACCGAGAACGTGATCCACCTGGTGCTGGCCCGGGTGGACGGCGCGCCCGCGGGCACCAAGGGGCTGTCCTTGTTCATCGTCCCCAAGCGGCGGGTGAACGCCGACGGGTCCTCCGGGGAGAGCAACGACGTCCAGGTGGCGGCGATCGAGCACAAGATGGGCATCAACGGGTCGGCGACCTGTCAGCTCAACTTCGGTGAGAACGACGCCTGCCTGGGCGAGGTGGTGGGCGGGGTCGAGAACCAGGGCATGTCCCAGATGTTCCGGATGATGAACGGGGCCCGGCTGGCGGTGGGCCTGCAGGGGGTGGCGCTGGCCTCCACCGCGTACCTCAACGCGCTGGAGTACGCCAAGGACCGCAAGCAGGGCGCCAACTACAAGTTCTTCAAGGATCCCAACAAGCCGCGGGTGCCGATCTTCGAGCACCCGGACGTGCGCCGGATGCTGCTGGAGCAGAAGGCCTACGTGGAGGGGATGCGGGCCCTGGCGATCAAGCTGGGCTACCACCTGGATCAGACCCGCTCCCTGGCCGGGTCCGACGACGAGAAGGCCGCCTACCACAAGGGGCAGGTGGAGGTGCTGACCCCGCTGCTCAAGTCCTTCGCCTCCGACCAGGCCTTCCGGCTCTGCGCCCAGGCGATCCAGGTCTACGGCGGCGCCGGCTTCCTCCAGGACCACCCGGTGGAGCAGTACACCCGCGACGCGAAGATCCTCTCCATCTACGAGGGCACCAACCACATCCAGGCCATGGATCTGGTGGGCCGCAAGATGGGGCAGGCCGGCGGGGCGTACTTCCAGCAGTTCATGTCCGACATCGGCACCTTCGTGGAGACCCACCGCAACCACCCGGCCTTCGCCCGGGAGGTGGGCCTGCTGGGGCAAGCCCAGGAGGCGTTGATCCAGGCGGCGATGGGGATCCTCGGCTGGTCCCAGGGGGAGAAGACCCACCTGATCCCGCTCTCCGCCAACCGCTTCCTGACCATGATGTCGGAGCTGGCCTGCGGCTGGCTGCTGCTGGACGCGGGGGTGATCGCCGATGCGGCGCAGCCCACCGCCTCTCCCTCCGACCAGAGCTTCTACGAGGGCAAGAAGGCCTCTGCGGTGTGGTTCGCCCGCAACGTCCTCCCCGGAGTGGAGAGCGCCGCCCGCACCCTGGCCCTGGAGGACGAGTCCCCGATGCAAATCCCGGACGCGGCCTTCGCCACCGAGTAGCCAGGGGAGGGCGGAAACTTCTATTCTGGAGCTCAGAGAATGTGAGTCTCCCGCCCACCCGGTTTTGTTGACCCCAGGCCCAGCCCGATGAGCATCTCCGAGATCCGACCGCGCAACCCGGTCGTCCCCGCCACTTCCTCTCCGGTCGTCCCCGCCGCCGCCCACCCGGTGGCGCTGGACGGGTTCTCCCCTCCGGCGGTGCGGAAGGATGCGGTCCAATGGTGAGCGTGCGAACCCCCCGCGAGCGGGTGCAGGCGCTGGGGGATCAGGAGCTGATCCGCCAGCACTTCGATGTGGAGTCGGACCTCAACGAGCTGTTGGCGCTGACCGGGCTGATCGAGGATCGGGTGGCCTCCTGGCCCACCGACGACGCCGCCCGCCGGGAAGGGCTGCTGCTGGAGCGGGCCTCGCTGATCGCCCGAGGTGAGCTGCTGGCCTGCGAGCGGATCGCCCGGCCCTCGGCGATCACCGCCGAGCCGCTGCAGCAGGCCCGGAGTCGCTGGAGCCAGGCCCGCCTGGCGTTGGCGGCGCTGGCCGGGAACTGACGCCACACCGGGAGTGACAGAGATTCTTGGTGTCGGAACCCCTCCGCGCGGGAGATGATCCCGCACCCTGGGAGGGTGGATGCCGGAAGCGGTCAAGCAGGGCATCGCGGTGTGCGCCACGGGCAGCAGTGAGGTCCGGGCGCTGTCCGAGCTGATCGCCGGGTTGGGCCGCTGGCAGCCGGTTCCGGTGCTGTGGCCCTCGGAGACCGGGCTGGAGAAGGCCTGGGACACGGTGCGCGGCTCGGTGGTCTGCGTGACCGAGCTGCAGCCCTCCCTGGCCCACAAGCTGCGCCACCGCCCGGCGGGCTCCCCGCTGATCGCCATCGGCTCGGAGGAGCTGCTCTCCGCCCAGCCCTCCTGCTGGCTGGCCCGCCGTCCGGCGCCGGGGCTGTTCTCGGCGCTGCTCAACCAGCTGATCCCCCCCGAACTCCCCAGCGTCGGCCGGATGCGGCGCAAGAGCGACCTGATCGTGGGGGAGAGCAAGGCGATCCGGGACGTGCTCCGCACCCTGGATCGGATCGCCGGCAACTCGGCCCCGGTGCTGGTGACCGGGGAGAGCGGCACCGGCAAGGAGTTGGTGGCCCGGGCGCTGCACTACTCCAGCCCCCGGTCCGCCTACCCGTTCCTGGCCATCAACTGCGCCGCGATCCCGGAGTCGCTCTTCGAAGCGGAGCTGTTCGGCTACACCCGGGGGGCGTTCACCGGCGCGGTGGCCGCGCGCGCCGGCGGGTTCGAGGCCGCCGAGGGCGGCACCCTGTTCCTGGACGAGATCGGCGAGATGCCGCTGTCGATGCAGTCCAAGCTGCTGCGGGTGCTGGAGACCGGGGAGGTCACCCGGCTGGGCTCCAATGAGCCACGGAAGCTGGATGTCCGGGTGGTCACCGCCACCAACCGGGATCTGGAGCAGGAGGTCCTGCGGGGGCGGTTCCGCCAGGACCTGTTCTACCGGGTCAAGGTGCTGGCCCTGCACCTGCCGCCGCTGCGCCAGCGGCCGGAGGACATCCCGGCGATCGCGGTCCACCAGATCAACGTGGTCTGCGAACGGGAGGCCCGCCTGGCCCCAGCCATGTCCTCCGCGGCGGTGGCCCGGCTGCTGCGCCACCCCTGGCCGGGCAACGTGCGCGAGCTGATCAACGTCCTGCAGCGCGCGGTGCTGATGGCCGAGGACGGGGAGATCCACGAGCGCCACCTGGACCTGGGCGGGGAGGGGGAGGCCGCCGGCCACATTGGGATTCCCCCCTACCACCAGGCCAAGGCCAGCTTCGAGCAGCAGTACTACGAGCGGCTGCTGCGCAGCGCGGCCGGGAACGTCTCCCTGGCGGCGAAGCTGGCGGAGAAGACCCGCAAGGAGATCTACGACGCCCTCAAGCGCCTCGGGCTGGACGCCGAAGGCTTCCGGGGGAACGGCGGGCAGTCGTCCGAGTGAGTTGATGTGGATCTATTGACACTATAAGTTCCTGGAACTTCGGGAGGGTGTTGATGTTCGCAACGGTTTTGGCTCGGGAGTGGATCCGTCGTTCGGTGTTGGGTGGCGCGCTGCTCCTGGCCGGTCCGGCCTTCGGCTATGGCAGCGGGCAGGGACCGCTGCTGGAGGAGGCGGGGGCCGAGGAGTCCTCGGAGCTGGAGCTGTTCGATCTGGAGAAGCTGCTGGACGTGGAGATCGCGTCCGCCACCAAGACCGTCCAGACCGCTTCCGAGGCGCCCAGCGTGGCCTCGGTGGTGACCCGGGAGCAGATGGACCTCTACGGCTGGACCACCCTCAATGACGTGCTGTTCAAGCAGCCGGGGTTCTTCCCCTCCCAGGACTTCGAGCGCCGCACGGTGGGGTCGCGCGGGCTGTTCGAGTCCTGGAACAACAACCACCTGCTGTTGCTGATCGACGGGGTGCCCTACAACGACACCGAGACCGGCGGCGCCTACACCTGGGAGATCACCCCGCTGTTCATGGCCAAGAGCGTGGAGATCATCCGCGGCCCGGGATCGGCGCTGTACGGGTCCAACGCCACCAACGGGGTGGTGGCGATCAACTCCTACACCGCCCAGGACCTGCTCCAGCGCAGCCGCGCCCATGCCCAGGTCCGGGTGGGCGAGTTCGGCAACAAGCGCTACGAGCTGTTCGCCGCCCATGCCTTCGATCAGTTCGCGGTGCAGGTGGGCTTCAACCACTTCCGCACCTTCGGCAACGAGTACCTGACCTACGACGCGTCCGGCCGCACCGACGGGGCAGGGGACCTGGCCCGGTTCACCACCCGCGACAACCGGTCCAGCAACTACATGGTGCTCAAGGTGGACAGCCTTCAACTGCCCGGCCTGAGCTTCGCCTTCCACCACCAGTCCTTCGAGTACGAGACCGGGCACGGCTGGTACTTCCACGTCCCCGACACCGGCGAGTCCAACCTGGAGTCCCGGCAGCTGGCCACCCTCTCCTACCGGGGGAACCTGGGGGACGCGTTCAGCCAGGAGTACGTGCTGCGCTACGGCCGCCACAGCATCGCCCACAACCTGCGCTACTACGGGAACGACGCCTTCGGGGGCTTCTATCCGGCGGGCGTCTCCGAATACATCGACACCCACTTCGATGACCTGTTCGCCCGCGCCCAGCTGACCTGGCGGCCGTGGGAACAGGCCACCGTGCTGGGCGGCGCGGAGTTCTCCACCTTCCTCTACGGCGGGGACAACCAGCACTACTCCAACGCGGCGATCACCAACTTCGACGGGGGGTATCCGCCGCTGAGCGGTCCCACCAACCTGGGGCCCTACTACGAGTGGATCGTGGGCCATCCGGTGAACAACCTGGGCCTGTACCTGCAGGGCGCCTCGGGCCGGCTGTTCAACAACCTGGTCTCGCTGACCGCCGGGCTGCGCTTTGACACCCAGTTCTTCAACTTCAACGACATCTCGCTGGCCGAGCGTCCGGTGACCTTCAAGACCTTCCAGCAGCTGAGCCCCCGGCTGGCGGCGGTGGTCCACCCCACCGACACCCTGACCTTCAAGGCAATCGCCGGTCGGGCCTTCCGCGCCCCCGCGCCGCTGGAGCTGTTTGGCGCCAACACCTGGGCGGTGGGCTCCAACATCCACGAGCTGCAGCCGGAGCTGGTCACCACTTTCGAGCTGGCCGCCGATTGGAAAGTCCTGCCCCAGCTGACCTGGCGCACCAACGCCTTCCACACCACCTTCGAGAACCAGATCGCGTACGGCAGCGCCCTGGTGCTGGTGAACTACTACTCGCGCGTCAACGCCGGCGCCGAGACCGAGCTGCTGTTCGCCCAGGACCTGCCCGGGGTGGGCCAGTTCCAGGGCTTCGCCAACTACTCCTTCGTGTCCCAGCTGGACGAGACGGTGCAGGAGACGACCTTCGAACCCTCCGATTCGCTGACCTGGGCCCCCAGCCACCTGGCCAAGCTGGGCGTGGGCTACAAGCGGGGCGCCTTCTCCGCCTCGGTGCAGGGGCTCTACCAGGGCGAGGTCCTGCGCCGCACCAGCGACCGGCTGATCCCCGAGTACCTGTCGCTGCGCCCGGACCGGGTCCCGGCCTTCGTGACCTTCGACGCCTCGGTCTCCTACCAGCTGCTGGACTGGGCCCGGCTGGGGATCCAGGCCACCAACCTGTTCGACACCCAGGGTCAGATCGTCAAGGGCGGGGACTACGCCTTCGACTACCAGATCGAGGGCCGGCGGGTGTTCGCCACCCTCACCGCCCAGCTGGACTAGCCTCCCCCGGGCAGTGCTTCACCCCCGCGCCGGCCGTCTCCAACCCAGGGGACGGGCCGGCGCGCGGCGTTTGGGGGGTGTACCGGAAGCGGAACACCCCCGCGGCGGATCCCAGTCAAATCCAACGGTTGCCCTGACCCTCCCCTTGAGGAGAGATACACAGCAAGATCAAGGGCTTGGCCGGTGAGTGGATGGTTTTTGCTACACCGTCCCGGATCGACCTTGAGTCATATCAGGCTGTTGGCTGCTCAACTCGCTGAGCCCATGGATTGCAGAGACTCCGGACAAGTTGAAGCTCACTGGAGGGGCACCCGTGGTCACACTGCGCAGTCGTCTGGTCGTCTTGGGTTGTCTGGCATCGTTGGGCTGCAGCGGCCCGGAGGGCGAGGCCGCCGCTCCCCCCGGTGCGCAGCCGGGGGCGAACCTGGCCCCCGCCGCCCCGGTCCAGCCCGGTGACGGGGTGGGGGCGTTGATCAAGGCCTCGATGAACTCCAAGGTGGGCGTGGTCCTGGATGAGCTTCCGGTCGGGATGCGGAGCCGGGTGGCGGCCAGCCTGATCGCCAAGCCGGCCTCCTACTGGCAGGAGCGCGCCAAGATGCAGGTGCGGCTGACCGGCTACCGGCTGGTGTTCCGCGAGTACTTCTACGGCGGCAAGAAGCAGCTGCCGCTGCCCCCGGAGAACATCTGGAACATCCAGATCCAGGGCGCCCCCACCCGGCAGGTGATCAACGGCCATGACGTGGTGGCGGTGAACTACGCCTTCGACTCCATCCTGCTCACCGACTCCGCCTCGCCGGCGATCTCCGAGAACAAGCTGGCCCAGGTGGGCGGGTTCTGGAACGAGCCCTTCGTCTTCCCGGTGGATCCGGAACTGGTCTACCAGCGCACCGGCTACGCCTGCATGGACGAGGAGGACTTCCCCAAGGACAGCGTGGACTCCGAGGAGGTGGACACCTTCTACGACCACACCTGCGCGGTGGAGCGGACCGCCTCTTCCACCGCCTGTCACCAGACCGAGCTGCCCACCGAGTCCTGCGTCCAGGCCCTGGAGAACCACGTGGGCCGGGTGGATGCCTTCGTGCGCTTCGAGCGCCTCCCCTGGGATCCGGCGGTGGCCAACTCGGTGCGCGTCTACCCGCCCACCACCGAGTCCGCCGACCTGGAGGTCTACCTGGAGGACTTCCTGATCAACCGCGTGGAGTACAAGTACTTCGCCCCCGGGTCCTGTGAGGAGCAGGAGCAGTGCATCGGCGCTCCGGGCTGGCGGCGGGTGCTGCAGTTCAACAGCAGCGATCAGAACCGCGGCAAGCAGACCCTGGATATCGGCGCGGTGGACTACTACCTGACCGGCAAGGAGACGCTGAACGACAAGTACAACATCTTCGACCTGCACGAGTGCCACCAGCACTACCACTTCTCCCGCTACGGCCAGTTCTCGTTCGACGCCCCCGGCGCCAACGTCACCAACAAGCAGGGCTTCTGTCTGCAGTCCACCGCGCGCTCGGCGAACCACGAGTCCTCGCCGCTGCACAACCCCTACGGTGGCTGCGACTACCAGGGCGTGGCCGCCGGCTGGGTGGACCAGTACAAGATCGGTCTGCCCTGCCAGTGGGTGGACATCACCGACGTGGACACCACCGTGGCCCCGGTCACCGCCAACCTGGGGTTCAAGTCCAACCCGGACGGCTTCCTCTGCGAGGGGACCCCGGTGGTGGATGCCAACGGCAACCTGGTGTTCGAGGAGACGGAGCTGACCAACCACCACGGGGAAATCCAGTGGCGCCCCAAGTGCACCTACTCCGAAGGCTGGGACCTGAACAACGAACACACCTACCCGGTCACGGTCACCAAGCCGGGTGACACCTACGTCACCGGCGCCTGCGAGCGCGGCCAGGTGGGCCCGCTGCGCAACTGCGGTCTGAAGCTGGCCCAGGAGCGGATCAACTGCACCCCCGGCGCCCAGGTCACCCTGCGCTGCACCGTCAACGGCAGCAACCCTCCCCAGGTGGCCCGGGTGTGTGAGCGCAGCACCGCGCTGAACACCTCCATGGCCTGCATCGAGCGGCGGGCCCTGGCCTCGGAGGTGATCGAGACCACCCGCGACGTCAGCCTGACCTGCCCGGCGCCCAAGTTCGGCGAGGCCGGCGGCCAGATCTCGGTCTTCACCGGCGCGGCCTTCCCCGACGATCGCACCGCCGGGCTGACCTGTACTCTCCTGTAGGTTTATGTGGAGACGGGAATTCTGAGGGATTCCCGCTCTTCAGCCGCTAGAGTGTTGGACTTCGCAACGCGCGCCGGGGCCTCCCGCCCCGGCGCGTTCTGCGCATTTCGAGGACCGAGTGGCGCCCAGCAAGATCCTCCTGATCGACGACAGCCCCAGCATCCGCACCATCATCAAGTTGTTCCTGATCAACCACCGGGTGGAGTTCGTGGAGGCCAAGGACGGCGCGGAAGGTCTGGCGGTGGCCGGCAAGGGGCCGCTGGACCTGGTGATCGCCGACTTCAACATGCCGGTGATGGACGGGCTGACCTTCGTGCAGCGGCTGCGCGCCCATGACGAACCGCGGCTGCGGAAGCTGCCGGTGATCTTGCTCACCGCCAACAAGGAGCCGGGGATCCGCGCCCAGGCGGAGGCGGCCGGCGCGGTGTTCGCCCAGAAGCCGGTCAGCCGCGAGGCGCTGACCCTGGCGGTGGGAAATCTGCTCCAGCCCGCGGAGGCGGCGGGGTGATCCTGCAGGGATCTTTGTCCTTCTCCCTGGGGGAGGATGCCTTCACCGTGCCGTTGCACTGTGTGGAGGAGGTGGTGCGCGCCGCCTGGCCAGTCCCGGTGGCCCGCGCCCCGTTCGGCTGCCTGGGGTTGTTGGATCTGCGGGGCCAGACGCTGCCGATGCTGGACACCGCCGCCCTGTTCGCGCTTCGCCGGCCACTGCGGCCGCAGGCCAATCCGGAGGCGCTGCTGGGGCGTCAGCTGGTGGTGATCTCCTTGCCGCCACTGCGCGCGGCGCTGCTGGTGGATCGGGTGCTGGACGTCTCGGGCGCGACGCGGGAGGAGGACCGCCAGGGCCTGGGGGCGGGCAGCGGGGCCCAGCCGGTGGCGGTGGATCTGCCCGCGCTGTTGGGAGGGAGCCGGGGCCGGCTGTTGCTGAAGGTCACCCCGCTGGCCGCCGCAGCGCTGGAGCGCGGAGCGTGAGCGCCCACTCCCTGGCCGCGCTGGCGGAGCACCTGGGGCACCGGCTGGGGGAGGGGACCGCACGCGCCTACCAGCTGGGGATCCGCCGGGCCGCCGCCGAGCTGGGGCTGCTCCCCGAGGAGCTGATCCGTCGCGCCCTGGCCGGGGACCCAAGCTGCTACGAGGCGCTGCTGGCCTGGGCGACCGTGCAGGAGACCTATCTGTTCCGGAACCCGGAGCACTTCGAGCTGGCCGCGGCGCACGCCCGGCGCGCGTCCGGCGAGGGTCGGCCCTGGCGCCGGGCCTGGAGCGTGGGCTGCGCGTCCGGCGAGGAGGTCTACTCGCTGGCCCACGCGCTGTTGCCGCACGCACCGGGGCTTAAAGTGGTGGGCACCGATGTCTCCGCCCGCGCCCTGGAGCAGGCGCGCGCCGGCCGCTACGGCGCCTGGTCCTTCCGGCAGCTGCGTCCGGAGACCCTGGGCTGGGAGCGGGAGGAGGATCGCTGGTGCGTGCCCGCCCGGCTGCGCGCCCAGGTCGGCTTCCAGGAGCTGAACCTGGCCGCGCCCCCGGTGGTGGCCCCGCTGGAGCTGGGCGGCCCCCCGGAGGTGATCTTCTGCCGCAACGTGCTCTTGTACTTCGCCCCCCAGCCGGCGGCGGCGCTGCTGGGCTCCCTGGTGGAGGCGCTGGCCGAGGGCGGGCTGTTGGTGCTGGGCGCGCTGGAGGTCCCCTCGGTGCTGCCGGCGGGACTGGAGCGGCTGGCCGGCGCGGATGGCTGCGCCTTCGTCAAGACCCGCCCCCCGGTCCAGCCCGCCCGTCGCCCGGCGGTGCGGGCAGGCTCCGTCACCTCGGCGCGCACTCCGGCCCCGCCCGATCGGGTGGAGGAGGCCCGGCGGCTGGCCGGCCGCGGACAGCTGCGCGAGGCCCTGGCGCAGCTGGAGGGGAGCGAGTCCCCCGCCGGCTGGGACCTGGCCGCCTCGCTGTGGATCGAGCTGGGAGAGCCCGCCCGCGCCCAGGCGCACCTGCAGCGGGTGGTCTCCCTGCAGCCCGATCACCTGGGCGCGCACCTGCGTCTGGCGCTGCTGGCCGCCCGGCAGGGGGAGGCGGAGGCGCTGGAGGGTTCCTGTGAGGCCCTGCGGCGGTTGATCGCCGGCCGCCCGGCGGACGAGGAGATCGACTCCGGGCAGCTGCGGGTGGGCTACGTCCGCTCGGTGCTCTCGCAGCTGACCCCCGGGTGGAAGGAGACCGGCACGTGAGCCGCTCGGCGAAGGAGCTGTTGCAGGAGCGCGCCCGGGCCCTGGCCGCGCCGCTGGCCCAGGCCCCCACCGATCCGGTGGGGCTGACCCTGTTCCGCCGCGGTGGCCAGCTGCTGGGGATCCGCCTGGCGGAGGTGGCCGCCGGGGGGCTGCTGCGGCAGCTCTCGCCGATCCCGGGCGGGCCGGCCTGGCTGCTGGGGGCGCTGCACCACCGGGGGCAGGTGATCTCGCTGCTGGATCTGCCCACCCTGTGGGGCCTGCCCACCGCCGGGGTGCGCGATCTGCCCTCCTTCGTGGTGCTCACCGATGGATCGCGCCGGCTGGGGCTGGCGGTGGAGGAGCTGCTGGGGGTGCATGAAGTGGTGGGCGGGTTGATCCCCTATGCGGGCGAGACCCGGGCCGGGCTGCAGGAGGTGGCCCGGTACCAGGAGCGTCCGGTGCTGGTGCTCTCCGCGCCGCGGCTGTTCGCCGATCCCCGGTTGGGCCTCTAACCGCCATGGACGACACGCTTCGGGAGGTCTTGCAGATCTTCGTGGAGGAGTACCGCGATCACGCCTCGCAGATCTCCGACGCCCTCCTCCAGGCGGGGACCGCCACCCCGGCCCGGCGGCAGGAGCTGCTGGCGGACGTGTTCCGCCGCGCCCACAGCATCAAGGGCACCGCCGGCACCCTGGGGCTGCCGCAGCTGGAGCAGATGGCCCACGCGGTGGAGACCTCCCTGGAGGCCTACCGCGGTGGGGCCCAGGTGATGCCGGCGCTGGTGCAGGCGGTGTTCGCCGCCCTGGATGGCGGGCTGCAGCACCTGGGCGCGGTGGCCCAGGGCAGCGACGGGTCGGATCCGCTGCTGGGCGCCACCTCCTCCGAGCTGCTGCGGCTCTCCTCGGGGATGACCCCGGCCAGCGCCGAGGCCGCGCCCCGGGAGGTGGCCGGCGCGGCGGTGGAGCCGGAGGCCGCCCGCCGCACCGAGGGGGAGCTGCTGCGGGTCTCCTCCGACCGGGTCTCGTCGATCGAGCGCACGGTGGAGGCGCTGCGGGAGGTGCGGGTGATGCTGGAGGACCGCGCCGGGGATGCGCGCCACCTGCTGACCACGGTGGACGCCGCCCACCGCCGGGGCGACACGCTGGATCGGGAGTCGGTGGCGGCGGTGCGGGACCTGCTGGTGGATCTGCACCGCAAGCTGGGCTCGGACGTGGGCGACTTCGGGCAGAAGCTCTCCGAGCTGGACGAGGATCTGTTCTCGCTGCGGATGCAGCCGGTGAAGACGGTGCTGGCCCCGCTGAACCGCGCGGTGTGGGAGCAGGCGCAGCAGTCCGGCAAGCAGGTCCGGCTGGAGCTGACCGGCGCGGAGGTGGCGCTGGATCGGCGGGTGCTGCAGGAGTTGAAGGATCCGATCGTGCACCTCGTCCGCAACGCCGTGGACCACGGGATCGAGACGCCGCAGGCGCGGGCCGGGGCGGGCAAGGGCCCGGAGGGGGTGTTGCGGATCGACGTCGAGCAGCGCTCGGGCACGGTGGTGATCAGCTTCGCCGACGACGGGGCCGGGGTGGACCTGGAGCGGGTGCGTCAGCGGGGCGTGGAGCGCGGGCTGCTTTTGGCCTCCTCCGCCGCCACCGCCTCCGAGGACCAGCTGCTGGACTTGCTGTTCGCGCCCGGGTTCTCCACCCGCGCCGAGGTCTCCCGCACCAGCGGGCGCGGAGTGGGACTGGATGTGGTGAAGGAGAACGTGCTCCGGATCGGGGGCCGGGTCTCGATCCGCTCCCGCCTGGGGGAGGGGACCCGCATCCAGCTGGAGCTGCCGCCCACCCTGGCCACCTCCCAGGCCCTGCTGGTGGAGATCCAGGGCCACGCGCTGGGGCTGCCGCTGTCCACCGTGGCCCGCGCGCTGCACCGGCCTCCCTCGGAGCGGAGCGCGGACGGCACCCCGGTGGTGGAGGCCTTCGGCCAGGCGCTGGAGGTGCGGCCGCTGGCGGAGCTGATCGGCCTGGCCACCTCCTCGGAGTACGCGGGGGGCAGCGCGGTGGTGGTGATCCGCACCGCCGGGCGCCTGTTGGCCTTCTCGGTGGATCGGCTGCTGGGAGAGCGCGAGCTGGTGGTCCGGCCGCTGCCCCCGGAGCTGGCCCGCATCCCCCACCTCGCCGCCGCCACCCGGCTGGGGGATGGGCGGCTGGCGTTCCTGCTCCAGCCGCGGGCGCTGGCCGAGCGGACCGCCACCGCGCGCACCGCCACCCCCGCCGACCGCAAGGGGCGCCGGCGGGTGCTGGTGGCGGACGACTCGATCACCACCCGCTCCCTGCACCGCCAGGTGCTGGAGGCCGCCGGCTTCGAAGTGGAGACCGCCTCCGACGGGGAGGAGGCGCTGCGCCTGTTGCGCACCCGGGGAGCGGAGCTGCTGGTCTCGGACATCCACATGCCGCGGCTGGACGGGCTGACCCTCACCCGGCGCGTCCGCAATGACCCGCGGCTGGGGGCGCTGCCGGTGGTGCTGGTCTCCTCGCTGGACTCGGCGCTGGACTTCGCCAACGCCAAGGACGCCGGCGCCTCCGGCTACCTGCCCAAGGGCGCCTACCAGCGCGGAGAGCTGCTCAAGCTGGTCCGGGGCCTGCTGCCATGACCATCCGGACCGTGGTGGCCGACGACAGCCCCGCCTTCCGCCAGGCGCTGATCACCGTGCTGGGCGAGGACCCCACCTTCCAGGTGGTGGGCACCGCCGGCACCGGGGAGGACGCGGTCCGCCGGGTGCGGGAGCTGCGGCCCAACCTGGTGGTGATGGACGTGCAGATGCCGGGGATGACCGGGGTGGCGGCCACCGCGGCGATCATGAGCGAGGCCCCCTGCGCGATCGTGGTGATGAGCGGGCTGATGCAGACCGGCGGACAGCAGGTGGCCTTCGAGGCGCTGCGGGCCGGAGCGGTGGACGCGATCGGCAAGCCCCGGGATCTGAACCTGGCGGCGCCCCGCCAGGCGTTGCGCACCCTGCTGCGGGCGATGGCCGAGGTGCGGGTGGTCCGCCGGAGGGGCGATGCCGGCTCCCGGGTCCAGCCGGTGTCCTCCCGCGCCCCGGTCCAGCTGGTGGCGCTGGGGGCCTCCACCGGGGGACCCCCGGCCCTGCGCGAGGTGCTGCGGCACCTGCCGGCGCAGTTCCCGGCGCCGCTGCTGGTGGCCCAGCACCTGGCGGCGGGGTTCTCCGCCGGGCTGCGTCAGTGGCTGGCCGAGTCCACCGCCCTGCAGGTGGTCCGGGTGACCACCCCGGTGCTTCCACTCCCCGGAACCCTCTACCTGCCGGACGAAGGGTGCGACCTGCTGCTGCGCCGCGGCGCGGTGGTCAGCGCGCCTTCGGCGTCCCTGGCGGTCCCCTCGGTAGATCGGATGTTCCGTTCACTATTAGATTCTCCGCGGGGAGTGGTTGCGGTGATGCTGACCGGGATGGGGCGGGACGGGGCGGACGCCCTGCTGGAGCTGCGGCAGCGGGGGGCGCGGACCGTGGCGCAGGACGAAGAGACAGCTTTGATCGACGGCATGCCCAGAGCAGCGCGGGAGCTGGGGGCGGCCGAGGCGACATTGGGACTGCCAGCCATCGGAAGGTGGCTGTGCGACCTGGCGGGGGTAGCGCCGGTGGAAGGAGACGGGGAGTGAGTCTGTCCGGGGCAGGTCGGATGAGGGGGAGCGGACCTTGGGCGGTGGCCCTGGCGGTGGCCGTGCTGGCGCTGCCCGGCGTCGCGCTGGCCGGGCCTCCGGTGGTGCTGGTGGAGGGCCGGGTGGGTCCGTACCGGGAGGCGGCGCTGGCGATCAAGAAGCACCTGCCGGACGCGGTGTTCAGCGATCCGGGAACCCCGGGGCTGGATCTGGCCAACGCCTCCTTGATCGTGGCGGTGGGGCAAAAGTCGCTCAACCTGGCCCGCACCCAGCCGGCCACCGTGCCGGTGGTGTTCTGCATGGTGCTGGGCGCAGGCAAGGCCACCTTCGCGCCGCAGGTCACCGGGGTGCCGCTGGAGTCGGACCCGGTGCTGGGGCTCAAGCGGCTGACCCGGATCGCCCCCCGGGCCAAGCGGGTGGGGGTGATCGTCAACCCCGAGGCCAACGAGCTGTGGCTGGCCGAGTCCCACAAGGCGGCCACCGCGCTGGGCCTGCAGCTGGTGGTCAAGTCGGTCCGGTCCGCCTCGGAGGTGAAGGGCGCGATCAACGGACTGGTGGGCGGGGTGGATGCGCTGTGGCTGCCTCCCGATCCGCGGCTGTTCAGCAAGGAGGTGTTCGCCTTCCTGCTGGGGTTCTCCTCCGAGCGCAAGCTGCCGCTGATCGGCTTTCTGGACAGCTTCACCCAGGCCGGGGCGCTGGCCTCGGTGAGCGCCGACTACACCGACATCGGCAACCGCGCCGGCAGGCTGGCCGCACAGATCCTCTCCCAGGGAGAGGGCCGCCGGATCCCGGTGCCCGCGCCGGTGTTCGCCCCCGGCAACCTGACCCTCAACCAGAAGACCGCCTCCGCGCTGGGAATCACCCTCTCCCCCCAGGTGGTGGGCGAGGCGCACCAGGTCTTCCAGTAGTCGCCTTCCCCAACCCTCTGTTCCGACCCTGTACCGGAGATGCCGATGGCGTCCGCTGAGAAGAACCTGGTCCGCTCGTTGTTGCCCCGTACCCTGGCCGCCCGGGCGCTGGTGATCCTGCTGGCGGCGGTGCTGGTCTCGGCGCTGGTGGCCTACCAGGTGTTCGGCCCGGCCTTTGCCAAGACCTTCGAGCGGGAGCTGCAGAAGCGGGGGCAGGGGCTGACCCAGGTGCTGGAGCAGCACCAGGAGCTGCGGCTGGCGCTCTCGCTCCGGGACGGCAAGGCGGCGGCCCGGGTCAGCGAACAGGTGGTGGCCGGCGACGCGGACCTCACCTACCTGCTGCTGGTGGACGGTTCGGGCGCGCTGATCGGCGGCGCGGCGGCCGACCCCTCCGCGGATCTGGCCGGGCTGGTCCGCGCCCATGGGACCCCTCAGGTGGACGACGAGACCCGGCTGTACCGGTTCACCAAGGACGTGGTGCGCGCCGCCGCTCCGGCGGGGGCGGCCGGCGGGGACGATCTGGACTTCGCCACCGGCGCCGAGGCCGCGGCGGGAGGGGAGGCCCGGCTGGGATCGCTGCTGCTGGGCCTCTCCGCCGGAGCCGCGCAGCGCCAGCTGGCCAACCAGACCCTGGCCACCATCGGGCTGACCGCGTTCCTGCTGGCCCTGGCCTTCTTCTTCTACTTCGCGCGGATCGCCCGCCGGCTGGACCGGATGGGGAAGTTCGCCGCCGAGGTGGCCTCGGGGAACCTGGCGGCGGCGGTGCTGGACCAGGACGACGACGAGCTGGGCCGGCTGGCCGCCTCGCTGGGGGAGATGACCGAGAAGACCGGGTCGATGGTGGGCCGGCTGCAGGACGCGGCGATGGCGCTGGCCCGGGCCTCCACCGAGATCCTGGCCTCCAGCACCCACCAGGGGCAGGCCGCCACCCGACAAGCGGCCTCGGTGACCGAGACCGGGGCCACGGTGGCCGAGCTGCGGGAGACCTTCCAGCAGGCCGCCGAGCGCGCCCAGGCGGTGATCGATCTGGCCAAGCGCTCGGAGGACTCCACCACCTCTGGTCGGCGCGCGGTGGACGAGAGCGTGGCGGCGATGGAGCAGATCCGCGATCAGGTGCTGAACATCTCCCGCACCATGGTGGGGCTGGTGGACCGCACCAACCAGATCGGGACCATCATCGACGCGGTCAACGATCTGGCCGAACAGTCCAACGTGCTGGCGCTCAACGCGGCGATCGAAGCGGCCAAGGCCGGCGAGCACGGCCGCGGCTTCGCGGTGGTGGCCCGGGAGGTGCGCAGCCTGGCCGAGCGGTCCAAGGACTCCACCGCCCAGGTGCGCACCATCCTCCACGACATCGAACGGGCCAGCCGGGAGGCGCTGTCGGTGATCGAGGAGGGGACCCGCAAGACCCAGGTGGGGATGGATCTGGCCAACCGTTCCGGAGACTCGATCGGCCGGCTGGATCAGGCGATCAGCGAGTCCTCCACCGCCGCGCAGCAGATCGCCGCCTCCACCCGGCAGCAGGCGGTGGGGGTGGAGCAGATCTGGCAGGCGATGCGGGAGATCGACAAGGCGGTCAACGAGAGCGCCACCGGGATCCGGCAGTTGGAGGGCGCCTCCCACAACATCAAGGGCCTCTCCGATCAGATGGCCCAGCTGGTCACCCAGTACAAGGTCCGGCGCGACGCCTCGGCGTAGTCCCCGGTCCGTCCTCGCGCACCGGGATCTGGTGTAGATCCCCCTGGGGGGTTGGCGCGTTCCTACGCGCGTCACCCAAGGGGAGCGGACCATGCAGCGTCGGAGTGTCTGGGTTGTCGCAGTGCTGTGCTGGGGCTGCGTCACCCCCAAGGTGCAGGCTCCCCCGGAGCTGCCGCTGAAGCGGGTGGCGGTCTACCGCAACGGGGTGGGCTACTTCGAGCGGTCCGGCAAGGTCTCCGCCGAGCGGCTCAGCTTCCGGGTCAAGCCGGAGCACGTGGGGGACTTTCTGGCCACCCTGGCGGTGATGGAGAAGGGCGGCAGTTCCTTGCGCGCGGCCTCCTTCCCGCTCCACCTGCTCCATCCCCGGCCTCCGCCCCCTCCGGTCCCCGAGGGGGCCACCCCGCTGCGCACCGACGGGCTGGAGACGGTGACCCTGGAACTGGACGGCAAGGAGCACCAGCTGGCGGTGGGGTACGTGACCGAGCAGCCGGTGTGGAAGCCGTCCTACCGGTTGGTGCTCTCCAAGCAGGGGCCCACCCTGCAGGCCTGGGGGATCGTCCAGAACCTCTCCGGTGAAGACTGGAAGGAGGTGATGCTGTCCCTGGTGGCCGGCGCGCCGATCGCCTTCTCCTCCACCCTCCAGGTCCCGGTGACCCCGCCCCGTCCCCAGGTCAGCGATCAGGGGGAGGTGATCTCCGCGGTCCCTCGTTCGGAGAGCAGCTACGCCAGTGCCCCGCCGCCGGCGGAGGCGCCGTCGGTCAGCCGACTCCCGCCCCGTCGGCCGGCCAAGAAGTCGCGGAGCTCCGGCAGCGCGCCCTCGGAGGCGCCCTCCGCGGCGCCCTCGGCGGAGATGGAGCGGTCGGACGACGCCGGCCCCGCCTACGGGATGGAGGACGCCTCTCCGCGCAACCTCTCCTTGCTGGCGGCGCAGACGGTGGAGGCCGGGGCCACCCGCTATGACCTGCCCCACCCGGTGACCATCCCCAACGACAGCGCCACCATGGTGCTGTTGATGGCCCAGCCGGTGAAGGGGGAGGCGGTGTTCATGTTCGCCCCCGAAGGCGGGGTGCCGGACTCCTCCCGCCATCCCTTCCGGGTGGCCCGCTTCACCAACACCACCCGCGGCCTGCTGGAGCGGGGGCCGATCGCGGTCTACGAGGCCAGCTCCTTTCTGGGCCAGGGGGTGATGGAGTCGCTGTCCGCCGGGGGCGAGGCCACGGTGCCGTTCGCGCTGGAGCGGGGAATCGCGGTGGAGGTGGAGCGCAAGGTCTCCACCGAGGACGCCCGGCTGGCCCACATTGAACACGGGCAGCTGCAGCTGGAGCGGGACCAGGTGATTCGCACCCGCTACCAGCTGCGCAACGGCGGCCAGGACGAGGTGAAGGTGGTGCTGCGCCATCCCCGGACCCAGGGGATGCGGCTGCACCAGCCGCCGCCGAACACCGAGGATCAGCTGGCCAAGGGGGTGGCCCTGGTCCCCACCACGGTGGCCCCCTACGGGAAGGGCGAGCTGCAGGTGGACGAGCGCCGCGGGTATCCGGTGGCCGCCGACTGGTTCAGCCCGGAGGCGGACCAGGCGGTGCGGGCCTACCTGGCCGATCCGCGCGCGGACCCCAAGCTGGTGGCCCGGCTGCGCCCGGCCTGGGCGCTGCGCGATCAGCTGATCAAGGCGATGCAGGAGCGCGGCAATCTGCAGGCGGAGCAGGGGATCTTGCAGAACGCCAGCGAGCAGACCCGGGAGAACCTGCGCTCCATCTCCCGCAACAAGACCGGGGTGGACGACCTGCGCCGGCAGCTCTCCGAACGGCTGGCCGAGCTGGACGCCAAGCTGGCGGTCACCCAGCGGCGGCTGGTGGAGCTGGAGCTGCAGATCAACGAGCAGTCGGTCCGCTTCACCGAGCTGCTCCGGGAGGCGGTGCTGACCCAGCCCCTGCCTCCGGTTTGACGGATCGCCCACCAGGGCTTCCCCCGACAAACGCGGAAAAGTCGGTCCCGTGCTAGGAGGGGAGGGCGCCCGCGCGGATGGGCGTCTGGGAGTTTGGACGATGCGACGGATTCAGCTTCCCGCCGGGCTGGTGGTGCTCACGCTGGTGCTCACCTCCGGGTGTGAGATCAAGCCGGTGGTGGGGGTGTCTCCCCGGCAGGTGTCGGTCCACGCCAAGGGGTCCCAGCAGTTCAGCGGGATGATCGGCGGGATGATGGACGCCTGGGTCACCTACGCGGTCCAGGAGGGACCGGCGGGGGGATCGATTGACGAGCGGGGCCTGTACACCGCTCCCGAAAAGCTGGGCCAGTACCACATCGTGGTCACCTCGGTGGCGGACCCCACCCGGTTCGCGGTGGCCTCGGTCTCGGTGATTCCACCGCCCCCGGTCCAGCTGTCGATCTCCCCCCAGTGGATCACCGTCTCCGGCGGGGGCACGGTGCAGTTCTTCGCCACCGTGGTGAACACCGACAACACCCAGGTGACCTGGACGGTGGTGGAGACCGATCCCGCCGCCGGCACCGTGAACCAGGGAGGGCTGTACACCTCCACGCCCACCGGCGGGACGTTCCACGTGCGGGCCACCAGCGTCGCCGATCCCACCCGCTCCGCCACCGCCGAGGTCTACGTCCAGCCTCCGGTGAGCGGCCTTCGCAACCTCCACTATGTGACCGACCAGTCCGAGGAGGTGCTGCCGGCGGATCTGCGCGCCAACTCGCTGGCCGCCCTGGTGCTGGATGGGTCGGGTGCCGCGTCCACCTATCCGGCGATCGGCACCCAGGAGGGGACCTTCATCATCCCCGGGGTGCCGGAGGGCGAATACCTGCTGCGCTTCGAACCCACCCGCTACCTGGTCACCTACAACCGACAGCTGGACCTGAGCGAGTCGGTGCTGGGACGTCCGCAGGTGGAGGCGCCGCTCCCCGGCACCACCCTCACCGTGTCCCTGGAGGGGCTGGCCGCGTCTGAGGGGAGCGATCTGGCCTTCACCGCCGCCGGGGCCGGGGTGGGGTATGCCTTCTTCGGCAACGTGGGCGTGTACCCGGAGTGGGGGAGCACCACCTTCAACGCCACCGTCGACTATGCGGGGCTGCTGGCGATCAACTCCGGCCGGGGGCTGGTGGCCCAGGGAGACGAGCTGGTGATCCACCAGCTGCAGACGCAGCCGGTGAGCGGGTCGCTGCTGGACGTGGCCACCGCCACCCGCGCGCTGCGCACCACCGAGCTGGACATGATCAACGGCCAGGACACGCTGCTGACCGGAACCCTGTCCGAACTCACCCTGCAGCCGCTGGATGTCTATCTGCCGGTGTGGGCCTTGAACAACCAGGCCGGGGGGGTGAACAGCAGCGCCACCTTGTCGATGGTGCTGGCCGGGGTGATGGCCACACCCCAGGGGGGACGGCTGGTCGGTCCACCGCTGGCGGCGTCCGAGCTGTTCTGGGCGGCGATCGATCCCGCCGGAAACTTCGAACAGCGGCTGGAGTACAGCTATGGCAACCCGTTCCCCGGGTGGTCCGAGAGCTTCTACTGGGTGGGGTTGTACGAGCGCGAGTACCTCGCCCCGGGAGCGGCCACCTCCACCCGGTTCAGGGGCCAGCTGTACTCCGAGCAGCCGCGGGAGTGGCTCACCCCGTATCTCACCCTCCCCCTGGTGCCGGTGGGCAGCGCCACCGTGGACGGACTCTCCTTCCAGTGGGACGGCAACGGCATCTCCCAGGCCCCGTTCCTGTCCTGGGGCACCCCGTACCAGGGGTACCCGTCGGGGTATGAGGTGTTCGTCTATCGGCTGGAGGCCGATGAGAACCAGCGGACCCGGCGGACGAAGGTGGCCAGCTTCATCACCCACAACACCTGGCTGCGGATTCCCCGGGGGATGCTCTCGGTGGGGGAGACCTGCTTCTTCGTGATCCGCGCCTGGCAGGGAGGCCCCAACTCGGGGGCCCCGTACCAGGGCAGCGCCTACCGCTCTCTCTCCGAGGCGATGTCCGGCAGCCTGCGCATCAACTACTAGGTCCGGCTGAACAGCGCCGCGGCGCCCATCCCGCCGCCGATGCACATGGTGACCACGCCGTACTTCCCGCCGCGCCGCTCCAGCTCGCGCAGGAGGGTGGCGGTCATCCGCGCGCCGGAGACGCCCAGCGGGTGGCCCAGGGAGATGGCGCCGCCGTTGGGGTTCACCTTGGACATGTCCAGGCCCAGCTCGCGGATGCAGTACAGCGACTGGGCGGCGAAGGCCTCGTTGAGCTCGAACACGTCGATGTCCGAGACCTTGAGGTTGTTCTTCTCCAGCAGCTTGCGCACCGCCGGGACCGGGCCGATCCCCATGATGTCCGGGGGCACCCCCGCCACCTGGAAGTCGATCATGAAGCCCAGCGGCTTGAGCCCCAGTGCCTTGGCCTTCTCCTCGCTCATGATCACCGCGGCGGCGGCGCCGTCGGTGAGCGGGGAGGCGTTGCCGGCGGTGACGCTGCCCTGGGGGTTGAAGGCCGGGCGCAGCTTGGAGAGGCCCTCGGCGGTGGTCTCCGGGCGCAGGATGGTGTCGTCGCTGACGGTCACCTGGTGGGGAACGCCGTTCTCATCGTGCACCCGGGTGGTGACCGGGACGATCTCCGCCTTGAACTTGCCGGTCTCCCGGGCGCTGGCCGCGCGCCGCTGGCTCTCGGCGGCGAACGCGTCCTGATCCGCGCGGCTGATCTTGTACCGGCTGGCGATGTTCTCCGCGGTGGCGCCCATGGAGGTGTAGACCTCCGGGTAGGACTCCATCAGCTCCGGGTTGGCGGAGACCTTGATCCCCCCCATCGGGATCATGGTCATCGACTCGGTGCCGCCGGCCACCGCCACGTCGTACTGACCGGCGGCGATCGCCTGCGCCGCCATGGCGATGGACTGCACCCCTGACGAGCAGAAGCGGTTGACGGTCATCGCCGGGACGGTGTCCGGGACCCCCGCCAGGAGCGCCGCCAGCCGGGCCACGTTCATTCCCTGCTCGGCCTCCGGCATCGCGCAGCCCATGATCACGTCGCCTACGTCCGAGGGAGAGACCTTGGCCTGGGCCAGCGCCTCCTTGATCGCGATCGCGGCCAGGGTGTCCGGCCGGGTGTCCTTCAACTCGCCCTTGTGGGCGCGGGTGAACGGGGTCCGCACTGCGCTGACGATGGCTGCTCTGAAAGACATGGGGCTCTCCCGAAACGGTGCTGCAAAGGGTTGGAATAACGAAGCAGGGGAGGGCGCGCCGCTGAAGGGCGCGCCCGGCCGGTCAGTTGCGGAGCGGCTTGCCCTTCTCCAGCATGTACATCATCCGATCCTGGGTCTTCGACTCGCCGCACAGGGAGAGGAAGTTCTCCAGTTCCAGCTCCAGCAGCTGCTCTTCGGTGACGAAGGCCGCGGCCGAGGTGTCGCCGCCGGTCAGCACCCGGGCCAGCTTCTGGCCGACCTTGCGGTCGTGCTCGGACACCTGGTTGTTGAGCTGCATGTCGTACAGCATCATGTCCACGGTGGCGTAGCCGCTCTTGCCGGGGAGCAGGAAGCGGGTGGGGCGGGGCGGGCGGAACCCGGACTCCGCCATCCCGATCACCTTGGCCTTGGCGTCGGAGAGCAGGAAGTCCCGGTTCATCGAGATCCCGTCCGACTCCTTGAGGAAGCCCAGCTCGCGGGCCTCTTCGGCGGAGGTGGCCACCTTGGCGGTGCCGATGGTGAGGAACACCTTCTTGAGGAAGGGCAGGGCGTCGAAGTCCTTGTCCGCGGCGAACTGGCCGTAGACGTTGCGCAGCAGCTGCAGGTTGCCGCCGCCGCCGGGGATCAGGCCCACCCCCACCTCCACCAGGCCCATGTACGTCTCGCCCGCGGCCTGGATCGCGTTGGCGCCCATCGCCGCCTCCGCGCCGCCGCCCAGGGTCATCCCGGCGATCGCCGAGACCACCGGGATCTGGCTGTAGCGCATCCGCTGGTTGGCGGCCTGGAAGCCCCGGACGATCGCCTTGAGCGAGTCGAAGTCCTCGCTCTTGATCGCCATCAGGATCGCCATCAGATTGGCGCCCACCGAGAAGTTCTGGGAGTCGTTGCCGATCACCAGGCCCCGCAGCTCCTTCTCCGCGTGGTCCAGCGACGTGTTCATCATCTTGATGATGTCGTCGTCGATGGAGTTCATCTTGGAGGTGAACTCCAGCAGGCCCACCCCATCCCCCATGTCCCAGAGGGTGGCGGAGTCATTGGCGTGGATCTTCTTGTTCCCCCGCTTGAGGTACTCCACCCTGGCGATCCGCGCGCTCTGCGGGACCGGCACGGCCTTCTGCTTCTGGATGTCCCAGTAGGTGTCCTTGCCGTTCTCCACCGCGTAGAACGAGGTGCGGCCGGCCTTGACCATCTGCTCCACCCACGGAGCCGGGGTCAGCCCCAGCTCCTTCATCTTCGCCAGGCCCTTCTCCACCCCGTAGATGTCCCAGGTCTCGAACGGGCCCACGTCCCAGCCGAAGCCCCAGCGCATGCCGCGGTCGATGTTGACGATGTCGTCGGCGATCTCCGGGATCCGCCGCGAGGTGTAGGCCAGCGCGTCCAGGGTCACCTTCTCCGCGAACTTGGCCGCCTTGTCCGAGCCGCCCATCACGGTGCGGATCCGATCCGCCAGGGTCTCCTGGTCGCGCGCGGCGCCCAGCGAGTCGTAGCGGACCTTGATCTGCGGCCGGTACTCCAGGGTCTTCAGATCCAGCGCCAGGATCTGCTTCTCCCCCTCGCCGCCCTTCTCCTTCTTGTAGAAGCCCTTGCCGGACTTCTCGCCCAGCATCCCCTGCTGGACCATCTTCTCGATCCAGGCCGGGACCTTGAAGGTCTCCCGGGCCTCATCGGCGGTGAGGGTGTCGTAGCAGTTCTTGGCCACGTGGACGAAGGTGTCCAGGCCCACCACGTCCGCGGTCCGGAACACCGCCGAGCTGGGGCGCCCCATCGCCGGGCCGAAGATCTTGTCCACCTCTTCGATCAGCAGCTCCGCCTTCTCCATCTCGGCGAAGGTCCGCATGATCGAGTACACGCCGATCCGGTTGGCGATGAAGTTGGTGGTGTCCTTGCCGTAGACGATCCCCTTGCCCAGGACCTCCTCGCCAAAGGCGTGCACCGCCTGCACCACCTTGGGATCGGTGTCCTTGCCCGCCACCAGCTCCAGCAGCCGCATGTAGCGGACCGGGTTGAAGAAGTGGGTGACCAGGAAGCGCTGGCGGAAGGAGGCCGAGCGCCCCTCCAGCATCCCCTCGATGGAGAGCCCGGAGGTGTTGGAGGAGATGATCGCGTGCGGGGCCAGGTGCTTCTCCACCTTGGCGAAGGTGGCCTGCTTGACCGCCATGTCCTCCTTGACCACCTCCACCACCCAGTCGCAGCCGGCGATCAGGGCCAGATCGTCATCGAAGTTGCCGATCTCGATCATCTCCAGCGCCGCGGTGGACATCAGCGGGGCCGGCTTCTGCTTGCGCAGGTTGGCCAGCGCTCCCAGGGTGAACTTGTTGCGGAAGGCCTTGCTGGAGGTGTCCTCGCCCGGGGCGGCCTTGGGCGGGACGATGTCCAACAGCACGCAGCGGATGCCGGCGTTGGCCAGGTGGGCGGCGATGCCACTGCCCATCACTCCGGCGCCCAGGACGGCGACCTTGCGGATGCGGAAGCTCATGACGGCTCCTTCGTAGGGGGCGGCGTAAGACGCGCCGCGCCAGAAATTGGAGCCGATGAATCGCCGCCCTTGATACGGAAGTCAACCGCCGCTGCGGGACTTCGGCCGGGGGCTGGACTGGCGGTGAAGATCTCCTCGGGGTCCGAGGCGGAGGGCCCCTAGGATCCGACGGCGGACTACTTGGCGGGGGCGCCCTGACGGACGCCGATCGCCAGCTGGGCCAGGCCTGCCACCTTGGCCAGCTCCATCACCTCCACCACCCGACCATGGGGGACGCCCTCGTCGGCCTGGACGATCACCAGGGTGTCCGGGCTGACCTCCCGGGCCGCCGCCAGCGCCTCCTTCAGCTCCTCCAGCTCCATCACCTTGCCGGCGATCACCACCCGCCCATCCTCCAGGATCGCCAGGGAGAGGTCGGTCTTGGCGGGGGTGACGTCGGAGACCTGCCCCCCCTTGGGGAGGTTGACCTTCAGTCCGGCCTGGGCGCCGCTGCCCTGATTCACGATCACCGAGCTGGTGACCATGAAGATGATCAGCAGCACCAGGAAGATGTCGGTGAGCGGGGTGATGTTGATCTCGGCGAACACCCCGTCGCCGTCACCCTCCTCGTCGGACCCTGGCAGCCTGCCCATCGCCACGGGGGGCTAGCCCTCCGCCTTGGACGGCGTGGAGGGCAGCTCCAGCGGGGTGGCGGGGGCGGGGCTGCGCAGCAGCTCCACGAACTCCTCCGCCATCAGCCGGACCTCGACCTGGATGCGGGAGATCCGCGCCTGGAAGTAGTTGTAGAGGATCACCGCCTCCACCGCGACCAGGATGCCCACCGCGGTGACGATCAGCGCCTCGGAGATGCCGGTCATCACCGCCGCGCTGCCGCCGGTGCCGCCGGACTCCACGTCCAGGCCCAGGTCGCGGAAGGACTTCATGATCCCCACCACCGTGCCCAGCAGGCCCACGAACGGCGCGGTGGCGCCGATGGTGCCCAGCAGCCACAGGTTGCGCTTGAGCCGCAGCCCCAGCTGCGCCCGCTCGCGATCCACCGCGGAGGCGACCAGGGCGTGGCGCTCGGGGCCCACCTGATCGGTCCGGGAGAAGCCGGCCCGGAACAGATCGGCGATCATCGAATCGCTGCGCTCGGCGGCGGCGCGGGCGGCCACCGTGTCTCCCCGCAGCAGCTGCCGGGTGATGTTCTCGCCCAGGTCACGGGAGCGGGCAGAGAAACCCCACAGCGCGACCACGCGTTCGAACGCCACCGCCAGCGCGATCAGCGAGGCGGCCAGGATCAGCCAGAGGGTGGGGCCCCCCAGCTTGAGGTAGTGAACCAGTTCTTCGATGCTCATGGACGAATCGGAAGGGCGAGTCTAAGCACCTCGGGGTGCGCTTCGCCCGTGAAAAGCCGTGCCTGGTCCCACTGTTGGCGACCGTGGTTGCCCTGCTGACCGGCTGTCCCCGACCCCTGGACTATGGGCCGGGCGGGCGGATCGACGATCCCGGGGCCCTGCTGGCCAGCCTGGACCGGGAGGAGGCGAAGGTGGGCGCGCTGGTCGGGGAGGGGCGGCTGTTCCTCCAGTCTCCGCAGGGCCAGGGCGAGGTGGCGCTGTACCTGGCGGTGGAACGCCCGGACCGGCTCCACCTGGAATCCTTCGACTTCTTCAACCGTCCGCTGGCGGCGCTGACCTGCGACGGCCAGCGCTTTGGCCTCTACGACGGCAACGAGGGGCGCTACTACTTCGGACCGGCCACCGCCGAGAACTTGCGTCGGTTCCTGCAGACGGCGCTCTCTCCCCAGCAGGTGGCCGCGCTGATGCTGGGCTCGGCGCCGCGGGACCTGAACGCGGAGGCCTCCCTCACCGTGGACGAGGAGCGGGGGGCCTACCAGCTGGTCCTCCAGTCGCCGACCCTGCCGCAGAGGCTGTGGCTCCATCCGCTCCACCATCGCGCGGTGCGCTCGGAGTGGGGCGGGGCCTCTCCGCTGATCGCCGAGTACGGGGATTTCACCCAGACCTCCACCGGGATGTTCCCCAAGGAGATCAAGGTCACCGCCCCCCGGGCGGAGCTGACCTTGCGGCTGCGCTACACCCAGCTGACCCTCAACCAGCGGGAGGAGGGGATGTTCACCGTGGAGGCGCCCCCCGGGGTCCCCCAGACCGAGCTGGACGCGCACGGCCGCCCGGTGCTCCCGGGGCCGGAGGCGGAAAGTCCCCCCGTCCCCTAAACCGGTTAGACTGCTCCCGACGCCATGGCGACCATCAAGCTCGGTGAACTGCTGATCAAGGCCAACGTCCTTCAGGAGAGTCAGCTGAAGGCTGCGCTGGCCGAGCAGCAGAAGTGGGGAGGAAAGCTCGGGGAGATCCTGGTCCGGATGAGTCTGGTGACCGAGGACCTCCTGGTGCGGGCGCTGTCCAAGCAGCTGAACGTCGCCGCCGCGCCGCTGGACTCGATCCAGGGCATCCCCCCGCACGTGAAGGTGAAGATCCCGGTGGCCACCGCCCGGGACTACCAGGTGGTGCCGCTGCAGCTGCGCGACGAGGGCAAGACCCTGGTGGTGGCGATGGTGGATCCGCAGAACGTGGAGCAGATCGACGCGCTGCGCTCGATCACCAAGTGCCGGATCATGCCCCAGCTGGCGGGGCGGACCTCGATCGCCCGCGCGGTGGCCCGCTTCTACGAGGGCGAGGCGGACCTCTCCGACTTCGAAGGATCCTTCAAGGTCGTCGACTCGCAGGGCCGCACGGTGGTCAAGAGCCTCAAGGAGCTGGAGAAGAACCAGTCCGCGGCCGCCGGCCCGGCGACCTTCTCCGCCCCGGGGGCCAGGCCGGGCCCGCCGGTGGCGTCGCCTCCGCCGGCCGCGCGCCCCGGTCCGCCGGTGATGTCCCCCCCGCCGGCGGCCCCCGTGGGCGGCAACCCCTCGGAGCTGCTGCGCCAGCTGGAGGAGGTGCAGCGCAAGGAGGTGTCGGCGATCAAGGCGATGGTGGAGCTGCTGATCGAACGGGGCGTGTTCACCCGCGAGGAGTACCTCGCCAAGGTGAAGCGGTAGGCCGTGCCGGTCCGCAAGAAGATCGGCGAGCTGCTGGTCGAGGCGGGAGTCGTCAAGGACGACGAGGTCCGCCAGGCCCTGGGGCATCAGAAGGCCTGGGGCGGCGGCAAGCGGCTGGGAGAGCTGCTGGTGGCCACCCACGGGGTCAGCCTCACGGCGCTGGCGCGGGCGCTGGCCACCCAGTTCGAGCTGCCCTTCGTCCAGCTGCCGGAGATCCCGCTGCGGGTCTCCCAGAGCGTGCCGCTGGCCTTCCAGGACGAGCACAAGGTGGTCCCCTTCCGGATCGAGGTGGAGGGGAAGAGCGAACGGCTGCACCTGGCGGTGGCCGATCCCTCCCAGCAGGACCTGATGGACGAGCTTCGCTTCAACCTGCGCAAGACCCTGCGGGTGTACGTGGCGGCGGCGGACGACATCGACAACGCGCTCTCGGTGCTCAAGGGCGAACGGGTGGACGAGCTGCAGCCGATCCCCCTGGAGGAGGAGGCGGGCGAGCTGCAGGTGGAGCGCAGCGCCAACAGCATGGTGGTGGGCAGCTGGTTCGGCCCCGCTGCCGGAGAGCCGCCCCCGGACGTCGATCTGGACATCGATCTGGGGGAGACCCCGCCGGTCGGTTCGCCATCGCCCGCGGCTGCCCCGGTGGCGGAGGCCCCGCCCCCGGCGCCGACCCCGGACCTGCGGGTCGCCGCCGCCGATCTGCTGGACGATCTCCTGGGAGGAATGGAGGGCAAGCCGGCGGCCGCTCCGCCTTCCTCCGCCAAGCCCGCCCCGGTGGAGGGGGTGGCGATCATCCACAAGTTTGCTCCCCGCGAGAAGTTCGAGTTCAGCGACTCCGACCTGCACATCCTGGACAACCTGGAGCGGATGGCGACCGGGCAGGAGGCGGTGCTGGAGGGGGACAAGATCCGGCCGGAGCGGATGGTGGCCACCCTGATCCGGCTGCTGATCCGCAAGGGCGTGATCCACGAGCTGGAGTTCCTGGAGGAGCTGGCGCGCAAGTAGCGGTCAGGGAACTCCCATGGACGCACCCTTGCTGGAGGTGAAGGAGCTGAGGACCGCGTTCGCCTCCGCGCGCGGTCCGTTGCTGGCGGTGGACGGCGCCTCCTTCTCCCTGGAGGCCGGCGGCACCCTGGCGCTGGTGGGCGAGTCGGGCAGCGGCAAGAGCGTCACCGCCCGCTCGCTGTTGCGACTGGTGCCTGATCCGCCCGGGAGGATCGTCTCCGGAGAGGTGTGGTTCCGGGGCGAGGAGCTGCTCTCGGTGCCCGAAGCGCGGATGCGCCAGCTGAGGGGCAACGCGATCGCGATGGTGTTCCAGGAGCCGATGAGCGCCCTGAACCCGGTGCGCCGGGTGGGCGAGCAGATCGCGGAGGTGTTGCGCCTGCACCGGGGGGCCTCGCGGGTGCAAGCGGCGGAGCGCGCGGTGGAGCTACTGGAGCAGGTGGGGATCTCCGAGCCACAGCTCCGGGCCCGCCAGCACCCCCACCAGCTGTCGGGAGGGATGCGCCAGCGGGTGGTGATCGCCATGGCCCTGGCCTGCGATCCGGCGCTGTTGATCGCCGACGAACCGACCACCGCGCTGGACGTCACCGTGCAGGCGCAGATCCTGGAGCTGATCCGCAAGCTGCAGCAGGAGCGGGGAACCGCGGTGCTGTTGATCACCCACGATCTGGCGGTGGTGGCGGAGACCTGCGACCAGGTGGCGGTGATGTACGCGGGACGGGTGGTGGAGCGGGCCCCGGTGCGCAGCGTGTTCCGCGCCCCCGCCCATCCGTACACCGCCGGCCTGCTGCGAGCGCTGCCCAGCCTCACTCCGGGGCGCAAATTGGAGCCGATCCCCGGCACCGTCCCTCCTCCCTGGGCGCTGCCCTCCGGCTGCCGTTACCGCAACCGCTGCGACCGGGCCCTGGAGGCCTGCGCCCGCCTCGATCCTGCCCTGGAGGAGAAGCGCCCCGCGCAGCTGGCCGCGTGCCACAACCCGGTGCCGGAGCCCCTCGGTGGATAGCCAAAAACAAAAAAGGGGACAGGCTACATTTTCGGGCCTCCCGCTTGCCCACACCGCAATCGGCGCACCCGAAAATGTAGCCTGTCCCCTTTATTGGCGGGGTGCGTCACCGTGAGCACGGGCCGGCCCTTGCTGGAGGTTCGGGACCTCTGTGTGGAGTACCGGGGTCGGGAGGGCACCTTCCGGGCGGTGGAGGGGGTGAGCTTTGATCTCTCCCGCGGCGAGACGCTGGCCCTGGTGGGGGAGAGTGGCTCGGGGAAGAGCACCCTGGGCCGGGCGGTCCTGCGGCTGATCGAACCACGCTCCGGATCGATCCGCTTCGATGGGATCGAGGTCCGCTCACTGCAGGGTCCGGCGCTGCGCGCGCTGCGTCGGCGGATGCAGATGGTCTTCCAGGATCCCTACGGCTCACTCAATCCACGGATGCGGGTCGGAGAGATCGTGGGCGAACCGCTCCAGATCCACGGGCTGGCCACCGCTGCCGAGCGCAAGGCGCAGGTGGCGGCGCTGCTGGCCCGGATGGGGCTGCCGGAGGACGCCGCCGGCCGCTTTCCCCACGCCTTCTCCGGTGGTCAGCGCCAGCGGATCGGCCTGGCCCGGGCGGTGGCCCTGCGGCCGGAGTTGATCGTGGCCGACGAGCCGCTCAGCGCCCTGGACGTCTCGGTCCAGGCCCAGGTGGTGAACCTCCTGCTGGAGCTGCAGCAGGAGCTGGGCCTCTGCTACCTGTTCATCGCCCATGACCTGCGGGTGGTCCGGCAGATCGCCCACCGGGTGGCGGTGATGCACCGCGGCCGGCTGGTGGAGGTGGGCCCGGTGGACCAGGTCTTCAACACCCCCCAGGATCCGTACACCCGGGCCCTGCTGGCCGCGATCCCCCAGCCGGATCCGGACCGTCACCGCGCCCTTCGCGCCCGGGAGTCCTGAGTGCCGCCCTTCTGGCTCAGCCACCACCCTCCGGAAGAGTGGAACCGGACCTACCGGCTGGGCGGGGTGCGGCTCTGCGCCCGCTGCCTGGGCACCTACCCGGTGATGTTCGCGGCGATCGCCGTCCAGTTCGCCGTCGGCGCGCCTCTCGCCTGGACCCATGACGGCGCCTGGTCGGTGGGGCTGCTTTTGCCGGCGCTGCTGGACTGGGCGTACGGCCGCTTCCGCCCGGCGGCGGGCTCCAACGCACTGCGGACGCTCACCGGGGTGCTGCTGGGGCTGGCGCTTGCTCGCACGCTCTACATCCACATCCAACGGCCTCTGCCCGTCGGGTTGCTGATGCAGGCGGGTGTGGTGACACTGGTTGCCCTCCCTGTCATTCTCGCCACTTACAAGCGGGACCACGGCCGGTAGATCCTTTCCGGGGGTCGTGCGTTCCAGGTCTTCGTGTAGACGAGGACACAGTGCCCGGAAGCCGGGGTGAAGTTGAAGCTGGAGCGCTCAGACGAGCAACTGATGGAGGCCTTCCGGTCCGGTGATGCCCGGGCGTTCGAGGCACTGGTCCGTCGGCACCGTGCTCCGGTCTTCAACTTCGTCTTCCGGTACACCGGTCACCGGGCGAGGGCGGAGGATCTGCTGCAGGAGATCTGGCTGAAGGTGATCCGGGGCTCCGAGACCTGGGAGCAGAAGGCCCGGTTCACCACCTGGGTGTTTACGATTGCGAGGAACCTCTGCGTGGACAGTGCGCGAAAGGAGAGCTACCGGCAGACCGATTCGCTGGACGCGCCCGCGCGCGGAGACCTCGAGGGCGAGGGACCGGCGTTGGGGGAGACGGTGTCCGACGACGGCGCCGGGGATCCGGAGCGGGGGGCCCACAACGCCCGGCTGCGGCCGATGCTGGAGCGGGCGCTGCAATCGTTGCCGGAGGAGCAGCGTGAGGTGTTCATCCTCCGCGAGTACAGCGGGATCCCCTTCAAGGAGATCGCCGAGGTCACCGGGACCAGTGAGAACACGGTGAAGAGCCGGATGCGTTACGCCCTGGAGGGGCTGCGCAAGAGATTGGCCGAGCTGGGGCTGGACGCCGAGCCGGCGATGGATGGAAGGACGGCAGCGGGATGAAGCAGCAGGTGGCACACAGCCACGAGGACAAGCTCCTCGACTTTGCCTACGGCGAGCTGCCGGAGGCGGAGGCCCGCTCGGTGGAGACCCACCTGGCAGGGTGCACCCGGTGCGCCGGGTCCCTGGAGTCGATCCGCGGGGTGCGGCGGACGATGTCCCTGCTGGAGACCGAACCGGCGCCGGACGCGGGGATGGAGTCCTTGCTGGCCTACGCCCAGCAGACCGCGCGTCGGATCCAGGCCGGTCCGGCTTCCCCGCCCTCGCGCTGGCGGGCCTGGGTATTCGGCCTCGCCGGGGCCGCCTCACTGGTGGTGGTGGGAATCGTCGGGACCACGGTGTCCAAGGAGTTCAGCCCCCAGGCGGTGATCGAGCAGAAGGCCCAGGTCGCCAGCGCGGCCAAGGAGGAGAGGCCGGAGCCGGTCCAGGCCGAACCCGCCAGCGAGGGAATCGCTGCCGGCGCGGCCAGCAACACCCTGGCCGAGCGCGCCACCCGGGTGACGCCCACGGTGCCGCCGCAAAGGGGCAGGGTGGTCAGCGACAAGGAAGGCGCGTTCGGTGACGAGAGGGAGCAGGAGCTGGACATGGGCCGCCTGGGCGAGCGCGCCAAGCGCGAGGTCTCCCGCCGCGGTTCGCTGGACAGCGTCAATGACGATCAGGACCTGACCCAGGGAGGGCGGAACCTGGGCGGGCTGGGATCCGGGATGACCGGGGGCACCGGCTCCGGCTCCGGCTCCGCGCCCCCGCCGCCCAAGGCCGCACCCGCGCCGTCGAAGGAGCTGCTCGAGGAGTTCGCCAACTACCGCGATGCGCGGACCACGAAGAGCGCTCCTCCTCCGCCTCCTCCCGCCAAGCCCCGCGCCGACACCAGCTCTCCGAAGGACGCGGAACAGAAGGTCACCGCCTCCCGGATCAGCATGGGGAAGGGCGCCGCGGCTCCTGCGGGCGCGGCCGTGGACGGGGACCGCTACGAGTCCGATGCCTACCGGAAGGCGGAGGTCCAGGAGGCGGAGGAGAGCTCGGCGGACGATCAGGCCCAGCCGGCGCCCGCCGAGCCGATGGCCCAGGCGCCGATGGAGTCTGCTCCGGTCGCCGCCGCTGCGCCCCTGCCCCGCCAGGAGGGGCCCAAGCCCCCCCAGGCCCCGCCCACCACCCGGTCCGCGGCCAGCGGCGAGAAGCAGGCGCCGAAGAAGAAGCTCTCCTCGCTGGACGCCAACGACTACGAGCGGCTGGCGGATCGTTCCCGGGCCGCGGGCCAGCTCAAGGAGGAGATCCGCTACCTGTGGGAGGCGGTGGGGCGGACCAGCGCCGGGGGACAGCAGATCGGTCTGCTCTCCCGGCTCTGTGAGCTGGAGGTCTCCGCGGAGATGTACCAGCCGCAGTCCTGCCACCGACTGATCACCGACTACCCGCGTCACAACGCCGGGCTGCTGGCCAAGAAGCGGCTGCAGGCGCAAGAGCAGCAGATGCAGCGGAAGTAGGTCCGGCCCTCGACGCCGGGCGGCAACGTCCTGATCGTCCGGGCCACCGGACGATCGGTCCGCTGCGCCGCACCGATCGAAGAGCCCCCTCACTGGCGAGAGCCGCTGGCACCACTCCTGCTACCTGCCCCTACCTCGGGAGGTGGCCGTGGGCAGAGAGTCCGGACAGGCGGTGGTGGAGTCGGCGCTGATCCTACCCTTGTGGCTGATGGTGGCCCTGGGCGCGATCCAGCTGGCGCTGTTGCAGCAGGCGCGGCTGGTCACCGAATACGGCGCCTACTCCGCGGTCCGCGCCGGGGTGGTGTGGAGCGGCAACAACGAACGGATGCGGGACGCCGCGTTGCTCTCGATCCTGCCCAGCCATGGCGCGGCCTCCACGGTGGAAGCGCTGGGGCGGACCTACCAACGGCTGCGAACGGAGGATCGCCAGGTCCACGACGCGCTGGCGCCCTCCGCCGCAGCCCCGGTGGCCTTCAAGCAGTCCGGCCTGCTGGGCCTGGTGCGGGTGAAGGTGCTCTCGCCCCGGGAGTGGCCGGGGGAAGGGGAGGAGCTGGACTTCGACGCTCCCGACACCTACCCGGGCGGGGAGGCGGATCGCTACCGGCACTTCCTCTCCGGTCAGCTGGATCCGGACCAGGAAGCGCTGCGGGACGCGACGGTGCTCACCGTCCAGGTGCGCTACCTGTACGAGCTGAGATTGCCGTTCGCCAACCAGTTGCTGTTCTCCGCCTGGGAGGCCAACACAGTCGCCCCCTGGAACCGCCAGGATCCGATCCCACCCGAGGAGCGGGAGTTCCTGCGGCTCTCCGCGGCCGGCAGCGGGCCTCTCCCCGGTCGGCGGTACTTCATCCCCCTGCGCGCCCGCTGGAGTCAGCGGATGCAGTCCAACTTCCATCGCAAGTGGCTGGAGGTGGAGGGATGAACCCCCGAGGGCAGACCCTGGTGCTGGCGGCGCTGATGGGCCTGGTGGTGGCGGTGGCGCTGCTGGCCACCCTCCAGGTGGGGGTGGCGGTCCACCAGCGGGTGCAGTTGCAGGACAGCGCGGATGCCGCGGTCTATTCGGTGGCGGCCCTGGAGGCGCGGGCCTTCAACTTCTACGCCTACGCCAACCGCACCCAGGCCTCGCACTACACCTCGGCGATGTTGCTGCAGTCGCTGCTCTCCTTCGCCTTCTTCACCGAGTCCTTCCTCACCGACGTCTACGGGGTGATGCGCACCCTGGATCCGTGCGGTGGCCAGGCGCAGGGCCCGTGGCAGGTGGCCTGTCCGGCGCTGGAGGCCCTGCCGGTGGTGGGCCCGGCGCTGCGCTTCCTGGAGGGGGCGCTGGGGCTGCTGGAGGGACTGGTGGTGGCCTATCAGCAGACCCTGCGGCTCTCCGGACTGGACGAGCAGATCGGCGGGGAGGCGATCCCGATGCTGCGCACCATGAACTCCGCGCTGGCGCTGATCTCCACCTCGGTGATGAAGGCCACCTTGAGACACGTGCAGACCGGCGCCCAGCAGGTGCTGGAGGCCAACGGCACCGGCCTTCCGCCACCGGACTGGAAAGGCAGCGCGCTCTCCGCGTGCATGTTCGATCGGGCCCACCTGCGCGAGTCCAACGGCAGTCCGCTGGCGCCGGTGGACGATCCCTCCCGTCCGCTCCTCCCGCGCGCCCGGGAGGAGTGGGACCGCCGGGCCCACGCCAAGCGGACCATGGCCCAGATCGCCAACGCCTCCCGGCACGGCTGCGACGGGGGAGGCGACGGATGCCCGGCCGACTTCGCCACCCGCCGCTCGCTGGATGCCCTGGCAGTCCCGGAGTGGATGGCGCCCCTGCGCAGCCTGCTGGCCTCGGTTCCCAAATGGGGAACCTCCCGGCTGTTGACCCACCGCCTGGGCCGCGGGCTGGAGGATCCGGAAGGGGGCAACTATCTGCGCGAGCCCACCGACACCCCGGGCGCGGGGATGGCGATGCTGGCGCAGGGGGACGTGCTGGGAGCGGATGATCCGTACGCGCTCTCCCTCGGTCCGGCTCGGCTGGGCGCGCTGACCAACCCGCTGGCGTGCGAAGCCTCGGACTCGCCCCAGAGCTGCTGGGGAGATCCCCGCTACGGCAAGCGGGAGGACCGGCCCTACCGGTACCTGCTGGAGTCCAGCGTCTGGGCGGCGGGCGACGACGAGCCAGGGTTCGAACGCGGAGGGGTGCACTGGCGGATCGCCCACCGGGGCGGGCCGCTGGGCCGCGGCTGGCAGCCGCCCACTGCTCCCGGGGCGCTGGGCGGGATGGGGCTCAACGCGGTGTCCAGGCGGTTGGCGCCGGGAGTGAGCGTCACCGTCTGGGTGGCCAACGTGCGGCCGATCATGGACGGCAACCACCGCTGGCCGGGGCTTGCTCCGTTCATGCACTTCGAGCCCGGGGCGTTCGCCGCCGCCTGTGATGACTCCGGCACCCGAAACGGAGAGGGGCGCTGGGATCGGGCCACCGCCCGGCACCGGGAGTTCAACCAGCCCTCGGCCTGGGTGCTGCTGGGCGCCACCGGTGGCGGCCAGCCCCGCTTCGGCCCCTGGATGCTCAACGCCGAGGGGAAGCTGGAGGCCCTGGGTGGCTCGCTGGAGTTCCGCCGCCCGGGGACGGTGGGGGGGCTGGACACCACGGTGATGGCTCGGGCCCAGGCCTACTACCACCGGCCCGGCAACTGGACCGAGCCGCCGAACTTCTTCAATCCCTACTGGCGCCCCCGGCTGGCCAGCGTCTGGCAGGGACGGGACGAGAACCCGCTGATCGGACAGCTGGTGGAGGTCCTGCCCGATCCCCTTCGCAGCGCGCCCCAGCGCGTGGTGACCCACTAGATGCGACCCGCGAACGGACCTCTGCGCGCAGACCGCCGGCGACCGCACCCACGGGGCACCGCGCTGGTGGAGTTCGCGTTGCTGCTCCCGCTGACCGTGCTGCTGCTGACCGCCGGCCAGTGGGGAGCGGAGCTGCTGGTGGTGAAGCTCAAGCTCCGGGAGGCGGCGCGCTTCGCGGCGTGGGAGACCGCGGCCTACCCGCAGACCGAGCTGGCCCAGGGGGAGACCACCCAGCGGTCGGCCCGGGTCCGGGAGTCGGCGCTGCGCCGGGCCAGTCGGCGGTACGCGGGGATCCTCCACGCCGGTCAGGGCCAGCGGCTGTTGGCCCACGGCGGAGAGGTGCAGTTCACCCTCCAGCCCACGGCGCTGGCCTGGGCTCACGCGGGAACGGACAGTCTGCGCTCCGACGCCGGCGGGAGGGCCAGCCTGGTGGCGGCGATGGTGCGCTCCTCTCCGCTGGAGTTCCCCGCCCGGTGGGGGCTGGCCGCGCCGCAGTGGCTGACCGCCGAGGCCAGCGCCGAGGTCCGGATGCCCAGGCTGGGACTCCCCGGTATCGGGCCGCTCTCCGGCGGAACCCACCGGTTCTCCGAGCGGGTGGCGGTGATCACCGATGCCTGGTTCCTTCCCGATGGCGGAGACTCGACGGTGAGGGGGGATCGCACCGGGGTGCACCCGGACGGTCAACGCAGTGGCCTGTGGATGCAGGTGCGGCGGATGCGGATGCTGGGCCGCCCGGAGTTGCTGCAGCCGGAGCGGATCGCTGCCACCGCGCTGACCACACTGATGCCCTTTGCGCCGCCCCAGTTCGACGGGGCCTTCGTGGTGGACCACGCCCTGGGGCGGGAGGTCCGCGGGGGTTGCGAGGGAGTCCCGGGCTACCCGCAGGAGGCGCTCAGTGGCCTCCGCGACCTCGGCGCGGCGGTGGAGGAGGGAGCTCCCCGCTGCTTCGGGACCCAGCCGCTGCGGGAGACGCAGGCCTACGAGGATTCGATCCAGCTCCAGGCGCTGCGCGCGCGCGGGCCCGGGTTCCTGGGCTGCCCGCAACGGGGCGCGGACGATCCCAGCCGGGCGTCGGATCAGGATCTCCACGATGGCAACGTGCTCAAGGAGAGCTGTGGAGGTGCGCCGTGATCGCGCTGGTGATGGCGGTGCTGGCGGCCACGGTGGAGCCCGCGCTGTTGCCCCGGTTCCCCGGCGCGGAGAACGTGGCCATCGGCACCACGATCCGGCTGGGCCAGGCCACCGCCCGGCTGGCGTACTTCGTGACCCCGGCCCCGGTGGAGGAAGTCGCGGACCACTTCCTGCGTCGCTGGCAGTCGGAGGGATGGCCCACCCTGGTGGACGGCATCCCCGATCGGGAGCGGGTGGTCAGCGCCTTTCTCACCCGCTCCGGGCAGCAGTGGGCGGTGGCGGTGCGCCGGCAGGGGCCGGTCTCCCTGGGCTTTGCGGTGGTGGTGGAGCTGTGGGGCAAGGAGGCCACGGGGCCGATCCAGGCCGCGAGCGGAGTGGGGAATTCAGAGGCCGCCCCCTTCCAGCCAGGGGAGGTCCTCTTCACCTCCGCGAGCCTGGCCGAGGTCCGCCAGGCCATCGATCGCGCCGCGGACGAGGCGGGCTTGAGCGCAGGTCCCACCCAGGTGGAGGCACCGACCCAGCTGCTCGAGCACCATGGGCCGGGCACCCGGGTGCTGACCGTGCTCCTCTCCCTGGGCCCGAAGAGCACCGCGGTGTGGCAGCTGGAACAGCCGGTGACGCGATGAGGTGTCTCATCGGGTGGGGGAGGGCGGTGGTGGCAGTGCTGATCCTCGCCGGGCCGTCCGCCGCGGCCGGTCCCCCACCGGGAGCGGTGCCTCCAGGGGCCGACTCCGCGCCGGTCCTCCAACGCGCGCGGGTCGGGGAGTGGGTGACCTATCGGCTGGACGGTGGGGGCGGGCGGGTCAGCTACCTGCGTCTGGCGGTGACCTCCGAGCAGCCCGACGCCTCCGGCCGCCCGGCGGTGTGGGTGGACCTGGAGTTGGGGCTGGAGGAGCGACTGCGCGCCCCGCTGGCCCGGATCTCGGTGCTGGCCGCCCGCCAGGAGGGCCTGACCCGCGCGGGGATCTCCCGGCTGATCGTGGGCGCGGGCTCCGCCCGGCCCCAGGAGCTGGATCCGGCCGGCTTCTCCCGCTGGGTGCCCGCCCCGCTGCTCTCCGCCCCCACCGCCCCCGGGCGGGCGCAGGTGGTGACCGTGGAGCGGTCCGTCTCCACGCCGGCCGGGACGGTGCGCGCCCGCTGCGCCCAGACCACGCTGGGCGACCAGGTCCTCCACTCCGTCTGCACCCATCCTGGGATACCCTTGCTGGGCCTCGCCGAGGTGTCGTTGCCCCGGCTTGGCCACTCGCTGCGGCTGCAGGCTTCCGGGGTCGCGGCCAGTCGACGGATGCCCCCGGACGCGGTTCGTCCTACCATCGGGCAGGAGCGGTAGGATGGCTGCCGCCCGACGCCACACGGAGAGCTCTACCGATGAAGGTCCAGGTCAAGCAGCGCAAGTCGCGACGCAATCAACGCGGCCAGGCCATGGTCGAGTACTCGATCATCAACTACATCCTGATCATGGGCCTGGTGATGGTCACCACCGTCCCGGTCTTCAAGTCGCCCGCCCCCAGCGGCGGCCTGGTGGTGAAGACCAACCTGATCGAGATGATGCTGCAGGCCTACCAGAGCTACTACGACTCGTACTACCTGGTGCTCAGCATGCCGTACCCGTAGGCAGGGCGGCCCCCTCCGGCATGCCCGGCCGGACCGCGTTGCGCAAGTCGCGATGCGTCCGCCTACACTCCAAAAAGCCGTGGATGCAAGCCTGCTTACGAGGCAGCCCCGGCTGTTGGCGCTTTGACACCCCTTCTCACCCACAGCTAGGATCCGTCCGGTCGATGACCTCTGCGGTCACCGAGCTCCATCTCCTTCGCCCCACCCACTTTTACCCCGTCGAACTGGCGTCTCGCTCCCTGCCGCGAACGACCAGCGCCTCCTGGAGGAACTGAGAACATGCTCAAGGGAAAGACCCCGCTCGTCGTCGCCCTGGTCCTGGGTCTGCTGGCGGGTGTGGTGGCGTACTCCGCCATCAAGAAGAAGGAGTCGGACGTCCGCCGCGGCTGGAACCTGGTCCCGGTGGTGGTCGCGGCGACGGACATCCCGGATGGGACCGTGGTCACCTACGACATGATCTCCCAGCGCCAGGTCCCCGAGCAGTTCGTGACCTCCTCGGTGGTCAAGCCGGACTCCGCCAACTACGTGCTCAGCCAGAAGGTGCTGGTCCCCTTGCAGGCAGGTGACCCGCTGCTGTGGAGCCAGTTCGAGACCACCAAGGCCGCCGAGCGCCTCTCCAGCAAGATCCAGAAGAAGGGCCGGGCGGTGTCGATCCAGGCCGCCAAGACCTCCGCGGTGTCCGGGTGGGTCCGTCCCAACGACCACGTGGACATCATCGGCACCTTCCGGGACCCGGCCACCAACGAGAACACCGCGGTCACCCTGCTGCAAAACGTGATCATCCTCGCCACCGGCAAGATCACCGGCACCACCAACGTGAACCTGATCCCGGAGAGCCAGCGCGAGTACCAGAACGTCACCTTGCTGGTGCTGCCGGAGGAGGCGGAGATCCTGGTGCTGGCCGGTGAGATGGGGACCTTGACCCTCTCGCTGCGCAACGAGGACGACGTGGACACCATGGAGGACCGCGGCCGGGCCACCATCCACACCCTGCTCTCCGGAGAGCGCACCCGCGCCCTGCAGGAGAAGCGGCGGGAGATCATCCAGATCATCAAGGGGTCGGGTTCGACCGGCGCTGGTCCGGGGCTGAAGTAGGGCCCCCCGCGGTCCCACCCGTCTTGTAGGGAGAGCCCAAGCGCATGCTCGCCGGAATCGTTCTGCTGTTGGTGACCGGGTCGGTCTTCTTCTTCGCCCTGGTGATCTTCAGCGTGTTGTCCAAGGCGTACGAGCAGTACCAGGAACGCTACGTGGCCAAGTCGATGTCCGACTTGAGCGACATGGCGCTGTTCATCGACCCGCGGCAGATGCTGGTCCTGAACATCTCCAGCATGTGCTTGATGGGGATCCTCAGCTGGATCTTCTTCAATCCGATCGTCGCGGTGGCGATGACCATCTTCGGCTTCTTCCTGCCGATGCTGCTGGTGAAGTACTACCGCAAGCGGCGGATCAAGAAGTTCAACACCCAGCTGGTGGACGCCCTGCAGGCGATGGCCAACGCCTTCAAGGCCGGCCTCACCTTCCCCCAGGCGATCGAATACGTCTCCAAGGACGCCTACCCCCCGCTGCAGCAGGAGTTCGGCCTCTTCGTCAAAGAGGTGAAGCTGGGCGTCCCGCTGGAGGAGGCGCTGATCAACATGAGCAAGCGGGTCGGCTCGGACGACCTGGAACTGGTGGTGGTCTCCACCAACATCGCCCGGCAGCTGGGCGGCAACATGGCCGAGATGTTCGAGACCATCTCCACCACCATCCGGGAACGCTTCCGGCTGGAGGGCAAGATCGACGCGCTGACCTCCCAGGGCAAGCTGCAGGGCTGGGTGGTGGCGGCGATGCCCGCCTTGCTGGGGCTGGTGCTCAACTACATGCGGCCGGACCTGATGGAGCCGATGATGGACCACATGTTCGGCTGGATCCTGGTGCTGGTGATCATGGTGATGGAAGCGCTGGGCGTCCTGATCATCCGCCGCATCGTCAACATCGACGTTTGAAGTAACGAAAGCCGCGGCGCATGGAATCCACGATCACGACCATCCTCTCCGTCGCCGCGGTCATCCTGGCCGGTGGCGCGGTGGCCTTCCTGGCCCTGGGGCTGTACCAGACCATGCTGGCCTCCTTCCTCACCGAGGTCCGGGAGGAGTCCGCCGGCGGAATGAAGGGCGCCAGCACGGTGGCCATCCGCAAGATGGGCGCCCTGAACCGCAAGCTGATGTGGCCCGGCTACGAGGCCAAGATGCGGCGCAAGCTGATCAAGGCCGGCGAGCCCTCCGGGTACAAGCCGGAGGACATCATGGCGCTGCAGGAGATCGGCTTCGTGGTGGGCACGATCTTCGGGCTGATCGTGGTCAACTTCCTCAAGGAGAACCTGATCCTCTCGCTGTTCGGAGGGCTGGTGGGCGCGGCCTACCCGCTGATCTGGGTCAATGACCAGGTCAAGCGGCGGCACCACCTGATCAGCCGGGCGCTGCCCTACAACCTGGATCTGCTGACCCTCTCGGTGGAGGCCGGTCTGGACTTCACCGCCGCGCTGGCCAAGGTGGTGGAGAAGGGCAAGGGCGGGCCGCTGCGCGATGAGCTGCAGCTGGTGCTCAAGCAGCTGAAGATGGGCAAGACCCGCGAGGAGGGCCTGAAGGCGATGATCGTCCGGGTGGACCTGCCGCCGCTGACCACCTTCGTGACCGCGCTGATCCAGGCGGACAAGATGGGCACCAGCCTGGGCAAGGTGCTGCGCATCCAGTCCACCCAGATGCGGATCGACCGGACCCAGAAGGCGGAGAAGGCGGCCGGTGAGGCGCCGGTGAAGATGCTCTTTCCGCTGATCGCCTGCATCTTCCCCACGGTGTTCATGGTGCTGTTCGCGCCGATCGTCTTCGCCTTCATGTTCGGAAACGCGGCGGGGTAGCCCCTGGCCTTCAAGCTGACCATCGCCAAGGGGTACGAGCAGGGCAGGGAGATCGTCGTCCACAAGGACGAGGCGACGATCGGCCGCACCGAGGACAACGACGTGGTCCTCACCGAGTTGGGCGTCTCCCGGCGGCACGTGCGCCTGTTCACCCGCGGGGGCAGGCTGCACGTGGAAGACCCCGGCCACCACCGGACCCTGCTCAACGATCAGCCGCTGACCGAACCCCGGGAGGTGAAGTCCGGCGATCTGCTGGCCCTGGGGCCGGTGGTGCTGAAGGTGGAGCCGCTGGCCCCGCGAGAGGCGCCGCCGATCGACCGGGGAGAGACCCGGGTGGCGCCCCCCGATCCGGGAGAGGCGCCGGACCTGCACCGGCAGCCCACCGCACCGGCCCAGGGCGGCCGCTCGGGGCAGAAGACGGTCCCGATCGATCGCGCGCCCACCGCGCCGCTGCCGTCTCCGATTGACCGGGAGCCCACCGATCCCCTGCAAGCCACCGAAGCGGCAGAGCCGGCGCCCGCCCCGGTGCTGCCGCCGCTGCCCTCGTCGCTGATCGCCCGGCTGCAGCAGGAGGCCAACGCGCTCTCCCGGTCGGAGACTCCGCTGGAGGAGGGCGCGCTGACCCCTCACGACGCTCCGATCTTCGAAGGTCGGATCGGCGCGCCGCCGCTGCCTCCTCCCCGGGCCTCGCTGGCCGACGGAGCCGCCGGACGCGCCCCGGCGCCCCGGGCGATGGGGGAGCCGGGGCCGGTGCGTGGTTCGGGGGTGAAGGCCGCGCTGGGCGAGCCGGGAGCCCCGCGGGCCTCGGGCAGCAAATCCGCGCTGGGCGAGGCCGGCGCCCCGAGGGCCTCGGGCAGCAGGTCCGCGCTGGGCGAGGCCGGCGCCCCGCGCTCCTCCGGGCAGAAGGCCAGGCTGTCCGCCGAGCCTACGCCCCGGGCCTCGGGACCGAAGGTGGCGCTGGGGACCGCGGGCAGCCCGCGGGGATCCGGCGCCCGCTCCGCGCTGCCCAACGTGCTGGATGACTCGCTGCGCCCCACCGCCTATCCGCAGGAGGAGCCCGCGACCCAGGTGCGCAGCCAGCCTCCGTCCGGCCGGCGTCGCGGGTGGGATCCCCGGTACCTGGCCGCCGGGGTGGCCGCGGTGGCGGCGGTGTTGCTGCTGGTGCTGGCGGTGCGCTGGATCGCTCGCGCCGATCCGCGGGCCGACGGGCCGGAGGTCCTGGCCGATCAGCCGCTGGAGGGCTCCTTCGGCGCCGGGCCGGGGGTGAGCTGGCCGGTGGCGGACTGGAAGCGGCTGCGGCTGGAGGTCTCCCCCCAGCCACGGGAGGTGGTGGTGCTGCACTTCCTGGCGGAGTCCGTCTCGGAAGGGGAGCTGGAGCTGCGGCTCAACGGGACCGCCTTGCCCTTCCGCCTGGAGGAGTCCGGACTTCCGGGGGCGGAGGTGGAACGGGTGCTGCCCCGGGAGGTGTTGAAGGCCGATGGGACCAACGCGCTCGAGTTCCGCCGGGTGCCCGGCGCCCAGGAGGACGCCCACTGGCGGCTCACCCGGCCTTGGCTGGAGCGGGTGGCGCTGCCGGCGGTGGAGGAGTCGACGCTCCTGGAGACCGCGCTCAAGTACGCGGCGCGGGGCCGCGAGCACCTGGACCGCAGCGCCGCCGGACCGGACTCACTGTTCCAGGCCTGGCGCGCCTACCGGCTGGCGTGGTTGACGGTGGAACCGGTCCGCCCGCCCCACCCGCTGTCCGCGGAGGCGCACGCCAAGTACGAGGCGATTGGTCAGAGCCTGGACCAGCGCTGCCTGGCGCTGGTCTCCGCGGCTGAACGCTCGCTCCGGGAGCGGGACGCCAAGGGTGCCCGCGATTCGCTGGACCAGGTCTCCAGGTACTTCCCTAGCGGCGAGCATCGCTGTCACAATCTGGCGGTCGAGCTGCTCAAGCAGCACGGTTTGTAGGACGTTTCACCACAGGAAAGACTCGACATGGCGAATGGAATGCCCCCTCCCGCGCGTCGCCGGCCGTCCGGTGGGAATGCGTCGTTGCCGCGGTCGCCCGGAGCACCGGTGGCCCGCCGTCCCAGCACCCCCTCGCCGCGCGCCGCGCCGGCCGGTGGCGGGAGCGCGAAGCTGGTGTGCACCGCGGGGCCGAAGGCGGGGGAGGAGTTCCCGCTGGAGGACAACGAGGTGGTGATTGGCCGGGCGGTGGAGAACGCCGTCTCGGTGCCGGACACCTCGGTCTCCCGGCGCCACGCGATGCTCAAGCGGGTGGGCGGCGGCTGGGCGGTCAGCGACCTGGGTTCGGGGAACGGGACCCTGGTCAACGGCGAGCCGGTGGAGCAGGAGACCGTGCTCCGCAACGGGGACGTGCTGGCCTGCGGAGACACCGAACTGACCTTCGCCGACGGGGGCAACAGCACCGACCGTCGGCCGGTTCCCCGCCGCACCGTCTCCAACCCCGACTCCCCGGTGCGCCGCGCGCCGACCACCGGGCGTCCCCGGGTGGCCCGCAGCAAGGCGGTGGATCCGGTCGCGCAGGGCAAGAAGAAGCGGCTGATGGCGCTGGGCGCGGTGTTCCTGTTGCTGGTGGTCGCCTCGATGGGGGCCATCAAATACAAGGCCAGCGTCCGCAGCGCCGAGGAGAACCGCAAGGCCGCGGAGCGCGATCAGGCCCGGGCGCAGATCGGCTCCATCTTCCAGGAGGGCAAGAACCTGGTGCGGTTGGGCAACTGGGAGGAGGCCAAGGTCCGCTTCGAGCAGATCCAGGCGGTGGCTCCCGAGTACCCGGGAGTGGCGGACTACCTCAAGCGCGCCGAGCAGGAGATCCCCAACCAGCACGCCCTGACCGCGGCGGAGACCGCGCTCAACGAGAGCCGAATCCACGACGCCTTCGCCGCGCTGGGGAAGGTGTCCCAGGACACCCAGCAGTTCCAGAAGCTGCGGGACCTGCGCTCGGCCCTGGATGGCAAGGTGCTCAAGCGGGTGCAGGAGATCTCCGAGGCCTCGGGAGCCGCGGCGCGAATTTCGGACAAGACGGAGTCGATCGCCGAGTACCAGAAGGTGGTGGCGATGGCCGACGATGTGCTGGCTGCCTACCCGGACCACCGCGACGCCGCGATCCTCAAGGAGCAGGCGCAGTCCAAGATCTCCAGCCTCTCCTACGTGGCCCCGCCCCCGCGCGCCGCCACCCCCCAGCCCTGGGAGGACGCGGCCAAGATCTTCATGGGCGGAGATCTGACCGGAGCCTTCGCGGTGGCCAACGCCTGCGCGGGCAAGCACCGCAAGTGCAAGGACAAGCTGGACCAGATGAAGGCCTTCGGCGACCTCTACAAGAAGATGGAGGACCTGGACGCCAAGGGGCTGGGCACCCTGCTGCAGCTGAGCGAGAAGATCACCGACGGGCGCGGCAGCAAGCTGACCAACAGCGCTGGCACCCGGGTGGCGAACCTTTACTTCAAGAGCGCGTCCGCCTCCAAGGCGGCGGGCCAGTACGGACGGGCGCTGGAGTACGCGCAGAAGGCGCTGAAGGCCGACCCCACCCACAGCGGCGCCACCCAGATCGTGGTGGAGCTGCGGACCAAGGCCAAGGACGTCTACCTGCTGGGGTACACCCTCAAGGAGACCACTCCGGACGAGGCGATCCAGAAGTTCAAGGAAGTGATGCTGATGGCCCCGGCCGGCTCCGAGTACTACGAGAAGGCCAAGCGGCAGATCACCGAGCTGGGGAGATAGTCGTTGATTCGCAAGCCGCCACCGGGAGGCGGTCCTCCCGGTCCGGCGAACCAGGGAGACCTCTTCGACGCGCTCTCGAAGCCGGCGCCGTCGCAGGCGCCGTCGCCGGTGCGTCCCCCGTTGACTGTCGTTCCCAGGGTGGAGGAGGCGGGTCCTGCCGCGTCCGAAACTCCCGCGCCGGTCGCCGCGGTGCCTTCGTCGAGCGCTGCAGCGGCCCCGCCGAGCGCTGCAGGGTCCTCTCCGAGCGCTGGAGGGCCCTCGCCGGGCGCCGCGGCGCCTTCGCCGGTCGCTGACGCGCCTCTTCAACAGGAGGAGCTGATCCCCGGCTTCGAGCGGATCGATCTGGAAGCGGCCTCTCCGTGGATCAAGCCCGCAAGGTCCCGGGCCAGGTCGGCCGGGCGCGAGCCGGCTCCCACCGATGACGCGGGCCCGGCAGCGGCCGGCCTTGAAGGTCGGGAGGGCCCGGAGGACGAGACGGCTGCGGACGCTCGCTCCGGCGCACCTGCGCTGGGTACGGGGGCTCCGGTTCCGAGAGGTGGCCCCACCTCGTCAGAGAAGGGCGCTGTCGTCCCGAAGGAAGTCCCCGCGGCAGGCTCGCTGTTGCCTGTTCCGAACGATGAGCGGGCGACGGCAGGTCGTGATCCGGGAGAAGTCCCCGCGGCGATGGGCACGCTGCTGCCTGCTCCGAACGATGCCCGGAGATCGGTAGGTCCTGTTCCGGGAGAAGTCCCCGCGGCGGTGGGCATGGCGCCCGCCATTATCGCTCCCGCGTCGGATGGCCTCCCCACCGCGCGGGTGACGAGCGCTCCCCCGGCGAAAGGTGAGTCCCCGGCCACCGGCCAAACCTCGCTGGCGCCGGAGGCCAAGGGCTACAAGCCGTATCCCTGGCGGACCCCGCCCGACGCGGCGGACCCGGCGAAGACCAAGACGGTGCTCACCGTCGCGGAGCTGACCCGGCAGATCAAGAGCACCCTGGAGCGGGGCTTTCCCCGGGTCTGCGTGCGCGGGGAGATCACCGGCTTTCGCGGCACCAACCCGCGCGGGCACGCCTACTTCAGCCTCAAGGACGCGGACGCCTGCATCGAAGTGAAGATGTGGGCCTCCACCGTGTCCCGGCTGAAGTTCAAGCTGCGCGACGGGCTGCAGGTGGTGGTGGACGGCAGTGTGGATGTCTACGAACCGTCCGGCAAATACAGCCTGATCGCCTCCAGGATTGAACCCTCCGGTGAGGGCGCGCTGGCGCTGGCCTTCCAGCAACTGAAGGAGAAGCTGGCCGACGAGGGGCTGCTGGGAGATCGCCGCCGCCGTCCGCCGCGCCCGCTGCCGTTCTTGCCTCGCCGGATCGGGGTGGTCACCAGCCGGACCGGGGCCGCGCTGCAGGACTTCCTGCGGGTGCTCTACCAACGCCATCCCCGGGCCTCGGTGCTGATCTGTGACGCCCGGGTGCAAGGGGAGGGGGCCGCCCGGGAGGTGGTCTCCGGACTGCAGCGACTTGCGCGCACCGACGTGGACGTGATCGTCCTCACCCGGGGCGGCGGCTCGGTGGAGGACCTGTGGACCTTCAACGAGGAGGTGGTGGCGCGGGCGATCTTCGCCTGTCCGGTGCCGGTGGTCTCCGCCATCGGCCACGAGGTGGACTTCACCATCGCCGACTTCGTGGCCGACCTGCGGGCGCCCACCCCCACCGCGGCCGCCCAGCTGGTGGCGCCGGTGCTCCAGGATCTCCAGGCCCACCTGCTCACCCAGTCCGGCCGGTTGCGCAAGGCGGTGGAGCGGCGGGTGCTGGAGGGCCAGACCCGGCTGCAGAAGGTCCAGGCCCGGCTCTCCGATCCCCGTCGGCTGCTGGGGCAGAAGCAGCTGCACCTCTCCGAGCAATCGGACCGGCTGGTGCGCTCGCTGCGCAAGCTGCTGCGCGCGCAGCACGAGCGGCAGAAGAACCTCACCGAGCGCCTGCAGCGGAAGCGGCCGCAAGCAGAGCTGGCCCTCCGGCGGGCCGAGCTCTCCCGGCAGTCCACCCGCCTGCGCAAGGTCCTGCTGAACCGGATGCGGCAGGAGCGGCAGCAGACGGGCCGGCTCAAGGACCGGCTGACCCGGCTCTCTCCCGCACCGCGGATCGAGAAGGCGGCCGGCGATCTCTCCCGGATGCAGTCGAGATTGCAGGCGGCGATCAACGCCCTGGTGGCGCAGCAGCGGGCCCGGCAGGGCCAGCTGACCGCGACCTTGCACGCCGTCAGCCCGCTGGCGGTGATGACCCGCGGCTACGCGGTGGTGCGGAACGCAGAGGGCCACGTGGTGCGCGGGGCCTCCGAGGTCCAGCCCGGAGACAGCCTGGCCATCCAGCTTGCTCCCCGGCCGACCGAGGATTTGTCCGGCTGCGATGAAATCGTGGTCCAGGTGACGGGGACCAAGCCCGGCGCGCCTTGAGGCCCCGGGAGACGCAGCGTACATTGCCGGCGAACATGGCGAAGGACTCCGAGACTCCCGCGCAGCTCCCCGAACGCTACGACCAGGTCGTGGAGCGGCTGGATGATGTCGTCAAGCGGTTGGAAGGCGGGAAGCTGACGCTGGAAGACTCGCTCAAGGCGTTCGAAGAGGGCATTCGCCTGGTGCGGCGCGGCGAGGGGCTGCTGACGCAGGCGGAGCGACGCATCGAGGAGCTGTTGCACGAGGACGGTCAGGACCGGCCGGCACCACTGGAGGTGTCGACCCAGGCCCCGGCGGGACCTCGTGCCCAGGGGGCGGCCCGGCCGGCGCCCGCACCGCAAGAGGCCCCCGATGACGACGTCCCCTTCTGATCGCCCTCCCCGCAAGGTGATGATCGTCGATGACGATCGCGAGATGCGGGACATGCTGGCGATGGCCCTGCGCCACCAGGGGTTCGACGTGGCCCAGGCCGCCAACGGGCTGCGGCTGATCTCCACCCTGCACGTGGACCGCCCGGACCTGATCCTGATGGACGTGAACATGTCCTGGATCGACGGCTTCGAGCTGTGCCGTTCGGTGCACCAGAACGAGGAGTTCGCCCAGATCCCGGTGGTGTTCGTCTCCGCGCGCGCGTCTGCCTCGGACGTCAAGCGGGGACTGGATGCCGGCGCGGCGGACTACTTCACCAAACCGGTCGACATTCAGACGCTGATCGGCAGGATTCGCGAGCTGGTGTCACCGGACGGCTCCGGGTCCAGCAGACCGGAATGAACGCAGAGCGAACCGACTTCGATCTCACCCACTACCTGCAGCTGAGGCAGGCCCGGGTGGAGCAGCTGCTGGGCGAACGGCTGGAGGGCTTCGGGGACAAGGTCCCCGCCCGGCTGCTGGACGCGTCCCGCTACTCACTGCTGGGCGGCGGCAAGCGGCTGCGGCCGGTGCTCGCGCTGGCCTTCGCGGAGGCGGTGGGGCAGCAGAGCAACGCCGGCGGGAAGCTGACCGAGGATGCGGCCTGCGCGCTGGAGTTCATCCACACCTACTCGCTGATTCACGACGATCTCCCGGCGATGGACGACGACGATCTGCGTCGCGGCCAGCCCACCAACCACAAGGTGTACGGAGAGGCGACGGCGATCCTGGCCGGGGATGCCCTGCTGACCGAGGCCTTCGGCCTGCTGGCCTCGGGCCCCGAACCGCTGCGCCTGACCCTGGTCCGGGAGCTGGCCGCCGCCGCCGGCGCGGCGGGGATGGTGGGCGGGCAGATGCTGGACATCGCCGAGGACCGCCCCGCAGAGGAGGGCTACCTGCTGCGGCTGCACCGGCTCAAGACCGGGGCCCTGATCCGCGCCGCCTGCCGGATGGGCGCGCTGTGCGCCGGCGCCAACCAGGCCCAACTGGAGGCGGCGGCCACCTACGGGGACAGCATCGGGCTGGCCTTCCAGGTAGCGGACGACGTGCTGGACGTCTCCGGGGACCCGAAGCAGTTGGGCAAGCCCGCGGGAGCGGACGCCGCGGCGGGCCGCTTCACCTTCCCGGCGGTGATCGGGATGGCCCGCTCGCGGAAGATGATGCAGGACCGGGTGGAGATGGCCATCGCGGCCGTCTCCGCGCTGGAACCGTCCCCCGGCCCGCTGGCGGCGCTGGCGCGGTACGTGGTGGAGCGGCAGAAGTGAGCACCGTCCCCGGGACGGGGGACTCCCTGCTGGCCCAGGTGGAGTCGCCCAAGGCGCTGCGGGCCCTGCCCGAGTCCGAGCTGCCCCGGCTGTGCGAGGAGCTGCGAGGAGAGATCATCGCCGTCTGCGGCAAGGTGGGCGGGCACCTGGGCGCCTCGCTGGGCGCGGTGGAGCTGATCGTCGCCCTGCACCGGGTGTTCAAGTCGCCGGAGGACAAGCTGGTGTTCGACGTGGGGCACCAGACCTACGCCCACAAGCTGCTCACCGGCCGCGCCGCGCGGATGCACACCCTGAGGCAGCAGGACGGGATCGCCCCCTTCCTGGACCCGGTGGAGAGCCCGCACGACGCCTTGCTGGCCGGGCACGCCTGCACCGCGGTCAGCGCCGCGCTGGGGATGCTGGAGGCCAACGCCCGGCTGAACCGACCCGGCAAGGTGGTGGCGATCCTGGGAGACGGCGCGCTGACCGGAGGGCTGACCTTCGAGGGGCTGAACAACGCCGGCAACTGGCCCGAGCCGCTGGTGGTGGTGCTCAACGACAACCAGATGTCGATCTCGCCCAACGTGGGGGCGGTGTCGCAGTTGCTGCGCACCACCCGCGCCCGGTCCTTCTTCGAGTCCCTCGGCTTCACCTATCTGGGCCCGGTGGAGGGGCACGACCTGCCCGCGCTGATCGCCGCCTTCCGGGAGGCGCGCAACGCCCGAAAGCCGATCGTGGTCCACGTCCACACCCAGAAGGGCCGCGGTTTTCCGGACGCGGAGGCGGACGCCACCACCCGTGGCCACGCGATGGGGCCGTACGAGTGGCGGGACGGAAAGCTGGTCCGCTCCCGGGGAGGGCAGCGCACCTACAGCGAAGGCTTTGCCGACGCCCTGGCCGAAGCGATGGAGCGGGACCCCCGGGTGGTGGTGGTGACCCCGGCGATGCTGGAAGGTTCGGCGCTGACCGGGCTGAGGGATCGCTTCCCGAAGCGGGTCTACGACGTGGGGATCGCCGAGCAGCACGCGGTGACCTTCAGCGCCGGCCTGGCCGCCAGAGGCCTGCGGCCGGTGTGCGCGATCTACTCGACCTTCCTGCAGCGCGCGTACGACCAGATCATCCACGACGTCTGCCTGCCCAACCTCCCGGTGGTGTTCGCGGTGGATCGGGCCGGGTTGGTGGGCGCGGACGGGGCCACCCATCAAGGAGCGTTCGATCTCTCCTTCCTCAGGCCCTTGCCGAGGATGGTGATCGCCGCGCCGGTCTACGGCGAGGATCTGGCCCCCACCCTGGAGGCGGCGCTGGCCCACGACGGCCCGTCGGCGATCCGCTTTCCCCGAGGAACCCTGGCCCCCGCACCGCCGGGCTGGGAGAAGGGCAGTCCGCTGCGCCAGGCCCGCTGGCTCAAGCGCGCCGCGTCAATAAAGGGGACAGGCTACATTTCCGGGCCCGCGGATTGCTTGCCGCAGCTGACCCTGGTGGCGCTGGGCACCCTGGCGCTGCCGGCGCTGGAGGCCGCCGCCACTGAACCGGGCTGGAGCGTGCTGGATGCCCGGGTGCTGCCGCTGGATCGGGAGGCGATCCTGGAGGCGGCCCGCGGCGGCCGGCTGGTGACTGTGGAGGAGGGCACCACCCAGGGAGGCCTGGGCAGCGCGGTGCTGGAGTTGCTGGCCGCGGAGGGACTCTCCGCCAAGGTCCGGTTGCTGGGGCTGCCGGATCGCTACGTCCCGCACGGCGACGCCCGGGTGCAACGGCGCGAGCTGGGGCTGGACGCGGCGGGAATCCACCGCGCGGCCAAGGAGCTGTAGCCATGGAGCGCCGACCGAAGAAGGAACGCCTGGATGTGCTGGTGCTGGAGCGCGGCCTGGCCGACTCCCGCGCCAAGGCCCAGGGACTGATCCTGGCCGGGCAGGTGGTGGTGGACGATCAGCGGGTGGACAAGCCCGGACACCAGGTCCCGGTGGACGCGCCGATCCGCCTCAAGGGCGAGGTGCTGCCGTACGTCTCCCGCGGAGGCCTCAAGCTCAAGGGCGCGCTGGACCAGTTCGGGCTGAAGGTGAAGGGAGCGGTCTGCGCGGACATCGGCGCCTCCACCGGAGGGTTCACCGACTGCCTGTTGCAGGAGGGCGCGGTGCGGGTCCACGCCATCGACGTCGGCCACGCGCAGTTGCACGAGAAGCTGCGGGCCGACCCCCGGGTGATCTCCCGGGAGGGAGTCAACGCCCGCTACCTCACCGACGCGGAGCTGCCCGAACCGGTGGACGTGGTGGTGATCGACGTCTCCTTCATCTCCCTGCGGCAGGTGCTGCCCTCGGTGCTGCCCAAGCTCAAGCCGGGCGGGCTGCTGGTGGCGCTGGTGAAGCCGCAGTTCGAGGTGGGCAAGGAGAACGTGGGCAAAGGCGGGGTGGTGAAGGATCCGGTGGCCCGGCAGGAGGCGATCGACGGGATCCGCGCCTTCACCGAGGCCGCGGGACTGCAGACCCTGGGGGTGGTGGACTCGTCGATCGCCGGACCGGCAGGAAACGTGGAAGCGCTGTTGGCGGCTCGGAAGCCGTAGCCGGTCAGAGATCCCCTAGCGTCAGGCGTCAGGATGCTCGAGTCGCCTCGGGCTGTTGGCTTCCTGGGCAGACATGGGACTTCGCTTCGACATCGAGTTGGCCAGGGAGAGCGACGGCCGATGGATCGCGGAGGTGTCCGATTTGCCGGGTGTGCTGGCCTACGGGCAGACGCGTGAAACTGCCCTGGCCGCCGTCGAAGCCCTGGCCCTGAGGGTGGTCGCCGATCGCCTGGAGCATGGCGAGGCTCCCCCCGAACACTTCAGCGTCTCTTTCGCCGTCGTCTGACCCGCTGCCCGCCAGTGCTCCCGCACCAACGTCGGCTGTGCTTCGCTGGCGACCATGAAGGGTGATCAGTACGGCCGTTGGCTGCGCCAGGGTCGAGGGTTCGCGATCCTCCGTGCGGACGAGGCCCCGCGAGACCGGCTCGATGAGATCCTGCTGGATGCCTGTACCCACTGGACCGGCATCGACCGTCAGTCGGAGGGCTCTCGCGCCGAGTACCTGTTCGATGTCCTGGTGAAGACCGGGACCCGGGACCCACTGGAGGCGCCGATCCTCGCGGCGCTCCCGCACCGTGACTCCTGGGATCGGGAGCAGTTGCTGGAGCTGGCCTATCTCTTCGTGCTGGATGGAAGCGCCGCCGCGGAGCAGGCCATTCGAGAGACCTTCCTTCGCTCGGTGGAGGAAGTAGCGAGGCCGGGAGCAGTGCAGTTGGTCGCGGTCAGCGGATTGTCCGGCCTGGCGCTTGTCGCCCATGAACTGGGTCGGGTGCTGACGAAGGAACGCGCCGACGAATGGGAACTTCAGCCGCTGCAGATTGCCGAGACCGACTTCGGAACGGATGCAGCCGCCGAGGTCCTGACCCGAGGCGCGGTGAGCGACCCGTACATCCGGAGGTACTCGGAAGCGGTGCAGGTCTACCGCGCCTCCAAGGCACAGCGGGTCCCCGGTCCTCCCAGGCCCCTCCCGTTCGCCCTCACGTTCGAGGCCCTGGCTGGCTCGTCCATCGACCGCACTTCGCGGTGGGTGTTTCGCAGATGGGGGAGGGAAGCCCCAGAAGGCGAGTTGCTCAAGGCGGCCGCTGCACTTGGCGCGGTGTCCCCGGAAGTGCGCCTCCGGATTCTCCTCGCCTTCGAAGACCGGAAGTTTCCGGGACCGCCCGGTGCCCTCCTCCAACTCCTGAACAGCGATGACGAGGAGCTGGTGGATAGGACCTGGAGTGCCCTCCGCCACCTTGATGTCGAGGAAGTTCGCGTCCGCGCGAAGGAGGATCTCAGCCGGTTGCCGCCCAAGGTCGAAGCCTTGCGCGGTCTCCAAAAGGGCCTGCGCAGCGACGAGGTGCCATGGGTCGCGAGCGTCCTGGCGGGCATCACCGACGAGGACGAAATCCACACCGCGGGGCTGATCCTCCGAGATGCCGTCGACGAGGGCGGTGGACCGCACCTCGCTCCGCTGCTCTTGACCCTCTACGAACGGGGAAACTGCGGTATCTGCCGGGAGGGGTTTGTGGCCGGCATGGCCCGACTGAAGGTCCTTCCGCCGGAGGTGCTGGAGGAGTGCCGCTACGATTCCTTCCTGGACCTGCGCGCTGCCGCGAACCAATTGCGGGCCAAGCACGCCATCCCCGCGGCACGCTGAGCCGGACCGCAGGTTTCATCCCCCCGCCTGGAGGATCAACCGGTGGTCGAAAGGGTTCGCCTACGAGTTCCCGCCGCGCCGCCGCAGCAGGACGCCCAGCAGCAGCGCCAATCCGACCGGGAAGACCGCGGCGGATCCCCCCGCGCTGGCGCAGCCCATCGGCCGCTCGTCGAAGGGCTCATGGAGCCCCCCGTCGGAGCCGCCGTCGGCCGTACCCCCGGTCCCGCCATCGGTGGGGTTTCCGCTTCCGCCGTCCACCTCCACCACCTCCTGCTTCTCGGTGAGCCGGAAGCTGGAGGGGCCGGACGGATCGCTGGACTGGACCGCCAGCACTCCGCTGGCCGCGGTGGCGCCGCGGCGCAGGGTGATCACCCGCTCCGCGATCCCGTACGGCTCCAGGGTCAACGCCTCCACCGAGTCCACGGTGAAGCCCGCGCCGCTGACTGAAAAGCTCGCGCTCAGCGGTGCCAACCCCACGTTGGTCAGCCGAACCGTCCGGGAGACCTCCTCGCCGTCGGGGCCGGTGCCGAACTCCAGCTCACCGCCGGAGATCAGCAGCGCCGCGCCGTCCACGTCGAACAGCTCCGCGCGGGGCAAGGCGAACTCGATCGGGGTGGGCTCGCCCCCGTTGAAGTCCCAGAGCTCCTCGATCGGGGTCAGCGGCACCGGGATCGGGAACGCAGCCAGCGACCAGTCCAGCGGTCCGATGTGGAGGGTCACCGTGGGCTCCAGCTCCAGGATCGAGCTGTAGACCGCGGTGGCCTGGTACCCGACCTCGGTGCCGAACATCGCCCCGGGGACCGGGCTGAACTCCAGCGGCGCGTCCTCGCGGATCACGCTGCCCTGGGGGAACACCAGCCGGCCGTTCTTCAACAGCAGGTCCAGCACCCCGCCGGCGTACACGTCCAGGGTGCCGTTCACCTCCGGGATCGGGATCAGCGTCGGGGTGAGCGGAATCGAGAACAGCTGCGTCTTCTGGATTGCGTCGCTGACCAGCACCTCCGGGGATCCGACCCCGCCGGGCATCAGGAACGGAGTGAAGGTCCCGTCCGCGGCGAACCGGTAGTCAAAGCCCTTCACCCCGGGGAGCTCCCCCTCCCACTGGAAGGGGGACCCGTCCGGCAGGGTGAGGGTCAGCCGAAGATAGGTCTGCAGCTCCACGCCCAGGTCCATCGACAGCTCGCCGCCATCCGGAGTGCCGGTTCCCCAGTGCTGCCAGGGCGACCAGCCCAGCTCCACCTCACCCTGGGCCGAGGCCCGCATCCCTCCGCCCAGAAAGCCCGCGAAGCGGACCTGGATCGGCGGGAGGCCCGTGCCCCCCTTGGGGTTGGGCCGAGGCATCCAGCCGGTGTCGAAGCTCCAGGGTTCGAAGGCCTGCTTGGAGTGGGAGAACTCCACCGGCACCGGTTCGGCCCGGTGCTCCGGGGCAGCCAGGGCGGCGCTGGAGGTCAGGACCGCGGTCAGCAGCAGGCGGGTTCGAAGGTCCATACGGACCTGAACTACAGCAAGGTTCGAACCGTCCGCCCAGAGTGGGTTTCCGCGGGGTTGGCGGCGCGCCCTGCGCAGCCCGCTGCACGGAGTGGGGCGTGCCTGTCGCACCCGGGTGGGGGCGACTCCCACCTGCTACTGGATTTTGGCCCGCCGGTATTCGACCAGCCGGTGGGGCTTGAGCAGGTCGTTGTTCACCCGGAACCAGGGGTGGCCGTCGTCTCCCACCGCCACGCTCAGGCTGCCATTGGCCAGTCCGAAGCGGATCAGCTCTCCCCCTTCGGCGTTCTCCAGCGCGATCAGCTCGGTGGGTCGGCTGCTGCCGGAGAGCAGATAGAAGTCCTTGGCCCGGCCCTCCTGGAAGGCCAGGAACACCAGGGCGCCGGCGGGGCGGAGCGGCTGGCTGCTGCGCACCACCGCGCCGGTCTGGGCGTTGAGGAACCAGGCCGCGGTGGCGCCGATCGCGGCCAGCCGGGAGTCAGACGCGTAGGGGTGCGCGATCAGCAGCGGCGCGGGGAGGACCTCGCTCTCCCAGAGCAGCCCGGCCGGCTGGCCATCCGAACCAGGCAGGTTGCTGCAGCCGGGGGTGCGGGTGGCGCAGGCCACCACCTGGCTGGTGACCGAGGTGACCTGGAGCGGGAAGTACACCACCGACCCGTTGGCGTTGAGCCGCGCAATCGGCCTTGGCGCCGAGTTGCCCAGCCCAAAGGCGATCTGCCGCATCACGTACTGCGCCAGCCGGTTGCCATTGCGGTAGTCGAACCGGTCCACCACCACCTCGCCCACGTTGGGGTTTCCAATCGGCTCGCGCCAGCTGGTCACCGCCACCTGGGCGCTGCGGTCGATCACGATGTTGGAGATGATCAGCCCCGCGGGGATCACCTGGATCGGCCACTGGCTGTAGTCGGGCCCCACCACCCCGGCCCCGTGGCGGATCCGGCGCAGCTCCAGCAGCTGATCGCTGATCGGGTTGAGGATCGCCACCACCACGTCCCCGTCCGGGGCCACCGCCATCGCCAGCGCCTTGGAGGCAAAGGTGCTGACCGCGGCGAGGTGGGTGGGCCCCAGCTCATCGTTCAGCTCCAGCAGCCCCGAGGGCTTGGTGGGGTTGTTCGCGTCGTAGGGCTCCAGCATCCAGCGGGTGCCGAACACGGTCCGTTCGGAGAAGGTGGCCGCGTCCGAACAGGCGATGGCCAGCGAGTTGTTGACGTTGATCAGCGACCCTTCCGCGTTCACCGCCACCACCTGGCGCTGCCCGCCCGCCGGGTCCTCGCTGCAGCCCAGAAAGCGGGTCCCCGAACCGGCGCCGGTGGCCACGAAGGTGTCGGTCACCGTCTGGCCACCGCCCACCGCGCGGATCACCCGATCCACCGGTAGGAACCGGCCCGACGCGGGAGCGGAGGTGTTGTGCCTGCCGTCGGTGCAGATCGCCTTGGCCTTGAAGAGGGGATTGGCGGCGATCCCGTTGCGGTAGGGTATCTGGTTGGCCGGCACGTCGAAGGTCAGCGGATTGCCGGAGAAGGTCAGGGTCCGCAGCAGCAGCTGATCGTCGAACAGCTCCACCTTCTGGACCTGGTCGCACCCGGTGACGGTGATCTCCACCCGGATCTGGGTGCCCACCACGGTCGGGTTGGGCAACACCACGGTCACCGCGGGAGGATCGGGGAGCGGGTTGCCGGGAGGCGCATCCGAACAGCCGGAGCCGACGACCCAGAGGAGGGAGGACACCGCTGCGAAGCGAACGGAAGGGGACGTACGCACGCTGGGCAGCCTAGTCCATTTGGGCCCCACCTACATCGCCCCCCGTGATCCAGGGCAAAATCCAGGGACTCAGGGCATAATGCTATCTCCGTGAGCGCGCAGGTCCTCAGAGCCAAGGGTGGCCGTGTCCTGATCGTCGGTACGCCGGCGAGCAGCGACGACGTCGTGGCCAACCTGATGAGCGCCGGCTACGAGTGCGCCCAGGTCAGCCACCCCACCCAGTTGCTGAGCACCAGCCAGCGGCTGCGCCCGGAGGCGGTGCTGTTCACCTCCGCCGGCCAGCCGGAGCGTGAGGCGATGGTGCTGCTGCGCGGGGACGCGGTGCTGCGGGACGTTCCCCTGCTGGCGGATCTCACCTCCCCGGACGGCGCCCCGCTGCGGAAGCTGGCCTTCGATGACTGGATCCACGCCGACGACCAGCGCACCGTGCGGCTGGAGGCGGCGCTGCGCTCGCGCCGGCTGGTGGAGCGGGATCTGCAGCGCCAGCGGCGGATGGAGAAGCTGCTGGAGATCACCCAGGCGGCCACCTCCACCCTGGAGCTGGACGAGATCATGCGGATCGCCGTGGAGAAGATCTCCGAGGTGGTCCCCACCGATCGCTGTTCGGTGGTGTTGGTGGAGGGAGTTCCGCGCACCGCAAAGGTGGTGGCCTCCCGGGAGTCCCCCGGGCTGCACGATCTGGCGATCGACCTGATCAAGTACCCGGAGCTGCGCCGGGCCCTGGAGACCCGGCAGCCGATCCTGGTGGAGGACGCCCAGCGCGATCCGCTGATGGAGGAGGTGCGGGACCAGATCGAACCGCTGGGGGTGCGCAGCATCCTGGTCCAGCCGTTGATCTGCCAGGACGACCTGCTGGGCGCGCTGTTCCTGCGGATGTCCCGGGAGAGCGGGGCCTTTGGCCGCGACGAGCTGGAGTTCTCCCAGGGCGTCTCCCTGGCGCTGGCCAACTCGGTGCGCAACGCCCGGCTGCACACCGCGCTCAAGCGCAAGCGCGACGAGCTGGAGTCCGCGTACGTTGATCGCTACCGGGAGCTGAACGAGGCCAACCGCCGCCTCAAGGATCTCAACCGGCTCAAGGACGAGATCATCGCCATCGTCAGCCACGATCTGCGCGCGCCCCTTCAAGTGCTGCTGGGCCACGGCCGGCTGCTGCAGGACACCGACCTCTCCGACGAGCAGAAGATCTCCACCGAGGCCATCAACCGCCAGGGCCGGAAGATCCTGGACCTGGTGGAGTCGCTGCTGGAGCGGGGCAAGGGCGAGCAGGCCCGGGTCTCGATCGATCCGGTCCGGCTGGATGCGGCGCAGCTGTGCAAGGACGTCACCTCCGAGCTGACCATCCTCGCCAAGCAGCGGGGCAAGACCCTGCGCTCGGAGACCCCCGAGTCGCTGATGATGCTGGGCGACGAGGTGAAGCTGGCGGAGATCTTCCAGAACCTGATCACCAACGCGCTGGATCACGCCCGCACCACGGTGCTGGTGCGCACCCAGCGGCTGCGCCGGCCGGACGGGGATCAGGTCCGGATCAGCGTCCAGGACGATGGCCCGGGGGTTCCCGCCGAACAGCTGCCGCTGGTGTTCGACAAGTACCGCCACGGCCCCGGGGGCACCGGGCTGGGGCTGGCGATCTGCAAGGAGTTCGTGGAGCTGCACGGCGGCGAGATCTGGGCCGAGCAGGTGGAGGGGGGCGGGGCCCGGTTCGTGATCACCCTGGCCCTGGAGCAGCAGGCGCCCACCCGGCCCCCGCCGGCGCTGGGGACCGGCAAGGGCAAGCAGGAGGAGGCGCAGCAGCCGCGGGTGCTGGTGGTGGAGGACGAACCCCAGATCGCCGCGGTGCTGGAGGAGATCCTCAAGTCCCGCTACCGGGTGGAGGTGGCCCGGGACGGCGCCGAGGGCCTGGCCAAGGCCCGGGGCCTGCGTCCGGATCTGGTGGTGATGGACGTGTTCTTGCCCAAGCTGGACGGACTGGACGCGGCGATGGCCCTGAAGTCCTCGCCGGACACCTCGGACATCCCGGTGATCCTGCTCTCCGCGCACCAGGGGGTGGCGGAGAAGGTCCGCGCCCTGAACCTGGGCGCGGTGGACTACATGCACAAGCCGTTTCAGGCCCTGGAGCTGCTGGCCCGCACCGACCGCGCGCTGCGGCTGCGGGAGGCGGAGCGGGAGCTGGAGCGCAGCCGCTCGCTGTTGCGCCGCAGCGGCAACGACCCGGAGACCGGGCTGTTCGACCGGCTGGGGGTGGTGGCCCGATTGGAGCAGGAGCTCTCCCGCAGCCGCCGCTACCAGCGCGCCTTGAGCGTGGCGGTGCTCACCCCCCTCTCTCCGCTGAGGGACCGGACCCGGGCCTGCGCCTCCTTCGTGCGCACCACCTTGCGCGCGCCAGACGTGGTGGGGCACCTGGGCGAGGGCCGCCTGGTGGTCCTGTTGCCGGAGTGCTCGGTGGAGGACTCCCTCAACGTGCTGGCCCGGCTCAAGCCGGATCTGGACCGGGAGGGCGGGGCCAGCTTCCACGTGCATGTGGAGGAGCTGGGCGAGACCCAGGAGGGGCTGGTGGACGCCGCGCTGGAGGCGGTGCTGGTCCGCAGCGCCCGGGCCGCCCATCCCCGGCGGTCCGCGTAGGGGAGTGTGGGCCCCGGGCCCCGTTGAGCACGCCCGGAGAAGTGGCATTAAGCTGACCCACGGTGAGCTTCGTTCACGCGGCAATCTTCGGTGGCTTGGCGGTCCTGTGCCTGGGCGCGGGACCCGCCCCCCGGACCGCGGTGCGCCCGGGGGTGGACCCGGAGGCGATGCGGGAGGCGATGCGCGGGGCAGGCGGGGAGGGGGCCTTCAAGTCCTCCGCCTCCTACGCCCATTTTCTGGGCGCGCGGATGGCGCACCACGCGGGAGACCACCGGGCGGCAGTGCAGGAGCTGATCCTGGCGCTGGCCACCGATGACGCCAACCCGTTCCTGCTCACCACCCTGGCCGAGGAGTACGCGCGGCTCTCCGAGCTTGGCCGCGCCGAGCGCGAGCTGAAGAAGGCCCTGGAGGCCGACCCCCGCTACCACCCCGCCCAGCTGATGATGGGGCGGGTGCTGATGGACGGGGGCAAGGTCACCCGGGCCCAGGGGTATCTGAAGCGGGCAATCTCGCTGCGCCCCAGCGACCCCGAGGCCTACCTGGTGCTGGCCCAGCTGCAGCTGGATCGCCAGGCGCTGGCGGAGGCGGTGGAGACGATGGAGGCGCTGGGGCAGGCGGTCCCCGGCGAGGCGATTGGCTACCGCCGGCTGGGGCTGGTGCTGGCCGAGCGGGGGGAGAACGCCCGCGCCCTGACGCTGCTGACCAAGGCGGTGGACCGGGATCCGGGCGACTTTGAATCCTGGGTGACGCTGGCCCAGCTGTATGTGTCCAGCGATCGGCTGACCGAGGCGGAGGAGGCCTACTCCCGCGCGCTGGAGCGCGACCCGGACAACAGCGAGGTGCTGCTGGCCGCCGGCCGGCTGGCGCTCAAGAACGGTTCGGTGGTGCGGGCCCGGGCCTGCTTCGACCGGCTGCTGGGGATCTCCGACGATCCCCAGCTGGTGGTGCAGGTGGCCTTCACCTACCTGGCGGCCAAGGAGACCGAGGCCGCCGCGGAGGCGCTGGAGCTGGCCAAGGGCGCCCGTCAGGAGGAGCCGCGGGTGGCCTTCTACGCCGGGCTGGTCCACGAGCGGCTGCGGCGCTTTGGCAGCGCGGCCACCGCCTTTGGCGAGGTGCCCAGCCACTCCGAGCTGTTCCATGAGGCCCGGCTCCACCAGGCGCTGGCGTTGTCCGCGGTCGGCCAGCATCCCCGGGCGCAGGAGCTGCTGTGGGCCGGGTTGAAGGAACGCCCCGACTACCTGGCCCTGTACCCGGCCTACGCCCGGGCGCTGGAGCGGGGAGGGAAGGGCGCGGAGGCCGAGCAGTTCCTGAGCGGAGCGCTGCAAAAGCGCGGAGACGCGGAGCTGTTCGAGGCCCTCTCCCGGCACCTGGTCCGGCAGGGGCGCCACCCGGAGGCGGTGGCGGTGCTGCGGCGTGGGTTGGAGAAGTTCCCCCGGGAGGAGGGACTGCTGTTCACCCTGGGCGCCACCTATGAACGGCAGGGCGATCTGGACCGCGGCCTGGCGGCGATGCGCGAGGTGCTGGCGGTGAACCCGGAGAACCCGATGGCGCTCAACTACCTGGGCTACCTGCTGGCGGACCACGGCCGGGAGCTGGAGACCGCCGAGAAGCTGCTGAACAAGGCGGTGGCGCTCAAGCCGGACAGCGGCGAGTACCTGGACTCACTGGGGTGGCTGTACTACCGGCGCGGAAACCACGCCCTGGCGGTGAGCACCCTGGAGAAGGCGGCGCGGCTCTCGCCCCGGGAGCCGGTGATCTTGGAGCACCTGGGAGACGCCTACCTGGAGGTGAGCCGGATCGCCGACGCCGAGCAGGTCTACCGGCGGGCGCTGGAGGCGCTGGCGGGAGCGGACGAGGAGCAGGTCAATCCCGCCGAGCTGCGCTCCAAGCTGGAGAAGAAGCTGCGCCGGTTGAGCCAGGCCCACTAGAAAGTCCACCACCGGCGGTCCTTCGCGATTATGGTGCCCGGACGTATGAAGCACGATCAGGGCTTCTTCTCCGGCAAGGACAACCTCCGCCTGTACTGGGAGACCACGTTCCCCGAGGGCGAGCCCAAGGGACATGTGATCCTGGTCCACGGCTATCAGGACCACGTGGGCCGATCCCGGGGGCCGCTGGCCGCGCTCAACGCCGCCGGCTTCGCCACCCACGCCTATGACTTTCGCGGGCACGGCAAGTCGGATGGCCGCCGCGGGCACTGCCAGCGCTTCTCCGAGTTCGTGGATGACCTGGACCTGTTCGTCCAGCGGGTGAAGAAGAACGCCGGCGGGCGGAAGGTGTTCCTGCTCACCCACAGCCACGGGGGACTGACCGCGGTGCACTGGCTGCAGCGGACCGGTGGAGCGGGGATTGCGGGGGTGATCTTCAGCGCCCCCTATCTCAAGCTGGCCTTCACCCCGCCGCGGCTGAAGGTCCTGGGAGCGCGGCTGGCGGGGCGGGTGGTGCCCTGGCTGCCGATCAAGAGCGAGCTGACCTCCGAGGTGTTGTCCCGGGACGTGGAGGTCCAGCAGGCGGCCGACGCGGATCCGCTCTACAACAAGACGGTCACCCCGCGCTGGTTCACCGAGGCCAATCGGGCCCAGCAGCAGGCAATGACCTACGGCCCCTCGATCGAGGTGCCGGCGTTTGTGTTCTATGGAAGCGACGATCAGGTGGCGGCCGGAAGCGCGGCCCGTCAACTGTTCGAATCGCTGGCGTCACGCGACAAGAAGTTGAAGGAGTACCCGGGCATGCGCCACGAGTGCATGAACGAGATCGGGAAGGAAGAGGTGTTCGGCGATCTGGTTGGCTGGATCTCCTCGCATCTCTGACGTACCGTTTGTCGCTTTCTCGACGCCGAAATCGCGGATCATCTGGAGGGGCAGCAGGCTCATGGCAACGGATCAGACCGGGATCATCGGCAAGGGCATCGTCATCAAGGGCAACCTCACCGGCGGTGGGGACCTCGTGATCGAGGGGCGCGTGGAAGGGCAGATCGCGCTGAAGAACCACCTGACCATCGAGGCGTCCGGCAAGGTCCAGGCGGACATCCGGGCGGAGGAGTTGACCATCAACGGCGAGGCGTCAGGGAACATCGACGCGTCGACCAAGGTGTCGATCAGCTCGTCGGCCAAGGTGGCAGGGGACATCAAGGCGCCGCGGGTGGTGATTGAAGACGGCGCGGTGTTCAACGGTTCGGTGGAGATGGACGTCAAGCTGCCGGACGACATCTAGGCAGCTGGCGCAGACAATTTCAGGGAGAGGGGTCAGAACAGATCATGGCGAATACGGTGATTGGCTCGAGCATCGTCATCGACGGGGAGATTTCCGGCGATGAGGACCTGGTGATCCAGGGCACGGTGAAGGGGAAGATCTCCTTGAAGGAGAGCCTCTACGTGGAGGGTTCAGGCGTCGTCGAGGCGGATATCGAGACGCAGAACGTGGAGATCGCGGGCCGGGTGACCGGCAACATCGCGGCCACCGACAAGGTGGAATTGAAGAGCGACTGCCGCGTGGTGGGCGACATCAAGTCTCCGCGGATCCTCATTGCCGACGGTGCCAGCTTCAAGGGCAACGTCGACATGGACGTGAAGGACCGGTAGCCGATGGCCACCGCGAAGGAACTGACCCACACGGGGGAGAACACCGTGATCGGCCAGTCGATCCTGATCAGCGGCAAGCTGACAGGTGACGAGGACCTCACCGTCCAGGGACGCGTGGAAGGCGAGCTGACGCTCACCCGAACGCTGATTGTCGAGCCCTCCGGTGTGGTGAAGGCGAACGTGGCGGTCCGCAATGCCATCGTGAGCGGCGTGGTCGTGGGGAACATCAACGCCACCGAGAGTGTGGAGTTGACCCGCGAGGGCCGCATGGTCGGGGACATCAAGGCCCCACGGGTGATCATCGTGGACGGCGCGTCGTTCCGCGGCCGGGTGGACATGGGCGAGGTCGAGCCGGGTCGTCTGCCGGTCGGCGATCGTCCGCGGATCCAGCCGGTGCGTCCGCAGCTGCGTCCGGGGACCACCACCCCGGTCCGGCCGCCGATCCCGGCCACCCCCTCGGGCAGGATCGCCACCCCGGTGGCGCCTCCGGCCCGTCCGGCGGTGACCACCCCGGCCCGGGCTCCGGCGCCGCCGCCGCCGCCCACCCGCAGCGAACCGAAGGTGGAGGCCAAGGCGCCTCCTCCTCCGGCCGCCCCGGTGATGGCCGCCGGTGCCAAGAAGAAGGTCATCATCAAGAAGAAGCGGTAACGCCTCTTTTCGATGGCCGAAGCACCGCGGGCGGGGCTCCCGGACGAGAGATCGTCAAGGGACCCCCGCCTGTGTCTTTGCGGGCGCCAACTTGCTTGACGCAGGGCCACCTTGGGGCGCTGATCCGTGGCCATGAATCCCGATGATCAGAACGGCTCCAAGCCGCCGGGCGGGAGCGACTCTGCTGCCGCCGCGGGCCCGGATTCGTCCGGACCTGGCGGTGCCGAGCGGTCGCTGGTGCTGGCGAGCGGAGAGGCACTGCGCCGGGACGCGGCGGCCTCCGCAGAGATCGGAGAGGGGTCGGGGTCGGGGGCTGGGTCGGGTGACGACGGTGCGGAGGACGACGGCTCCGAGGATGAGGGTTCAGCCGGTGATGACCCTGGCGCTGAGGGCTCGGACGACGCCGGCGCTGGCGACGACGACGACTCGGATAGCGGCGACTCGGATGCGGACGACTCGGACGCTGAAGGCGCGGACGCCGACCGATCGGACCATGAAGGCTCGGATGCCGGCGACTCGGATGCCGGCGACTCGGATGCCGGCGACTCGGATGCCGGCGACTCGGATGCCGGCGACTCGGATGCCGGC
>JAKFFE010000021.1:0-368079 GCA_036675345.1 Myxococcaceae bacterium | reverse complement strand
GGTCTGGTACTCGACGTGGGAGGTGGAGATGGTGATGCCGCGCTCCCGCTCCTCCGGCGCCTTGTCGATCTGGCTGTAGTCCATCGCCGCGGCGCCGCCGAACTTGGAGAGCACCTTGGTGATGGCCGCGGTCAGGGTGGTCTTGCCGTGGTCGACGTGACCGATGGTCCCGACGTTCACGTGCGGCTTCGTACGGTCGAACTTCTCTTTAGACATTTGTGTCCCTCACAAAAATGGAGCCCTGATCCAGGATTGAACTGGAGACCTCGTCCTTACCAAGGACGCGCTCTGCCAACTGAGCTATCAGGGCTTGCTTCTACTCTTCTGCTTCGACTCTACGACTGGAGCGGGAAATGGGATTCGAACCCACGACATTCAGCTTGGAAGGCTGACGCTCTACCAACTGAGCTATTCCCGCATCTTGGAGGGGGTTGGATTCGAACCAACGAAGGCGAGAGCCGGCAGATTTACAGTCTGCTCCCTTTGGCCACTTGGGTACCCCTCCGGCTCTACTTCTTCTTCCTACCGTCCTCTTCGACTGCGTTCCCCATCGCGGCTTCTCACTCGGGCCGCGGGCCCCTTGCTGCTGGCCGGCGGCGGGATTCGAACCCGCGACCTACTGATTACAAATCAGGTGCTCTACCGACTGAGCTACACCGGCACATCTCAGTCCACCCTCTGCCGCCCAACCCCGCCGAATCCGGTGAAATTCCACCGGAAAACCGCCCCGACTGTCCGAAAGGCGCGCCCTTTTATGGGATGGAGTCCGGAGAAGTCAAGACTCGTTTCGCGGTCCCGGTGAGGAAAAGCATTTCGCCGCCTCAATCCACCGGGTGCGGCGCCTCGGAGGGGGTTTTCGCCTGAGAGAGGGCCCTCTGGCGAGCGCATTCGTACAAGAACATGCCGGCAGCGACCGACGCGTTGAGCGAAGCCACCTGACCGACCAGCGGAATGCGCACCTTGAGGTCACAGTGGGCCAGCACACCGGGCCGGACGCCCGGCCCCTCGGAGCCCACGATGATCGCCATCGGACCGTCCAGGCGGGCCTGCCAGAGCGTCTGCTCGCCCTCCGGATCGGCGGCCGCGGTCCACACCCCCTTGAGCTTGAGCTCCTCCAGGGTCCGGCTGACGTTGGTCACCCGGGCGATCGGCATGTGCTCCACCGCGCCGGCGGAGGTCTTGGAGACCAGCCCGGTGACGGAGGCCGCGCGATCCTTGGGGATGATCAGCCCGTGCGCGCCCAGGGCGTGCGCGGAGCGGATGATCGCCCCCAGGTTGTGCGGATCCTGGATCCCATCCAGCACCACCAGCAGCGGGGGCTCGCCCGCGTCCTCGGCGATCTTGAGGATGTCCAGCGGGTCCACGTAGGTGAACTCCACAAGCTCGATCACCACGCCCTGGTGGACGCCACCCTCGGACATATTGGAGAGCCGCTCTCGGGGGACCTTGTTGACCCGGATCCCGGCGTCGCGGGCGCGGGAGAAGATCTCCGCGGAGGCATTGCGGGAGACCTCGCCCTCGGTCAGGTACAGCGCGTCGATCTCCTCCGGGCGGGCGCGCAGCGCCTCCAGCACCGGGTTCACGCCGTAGACGAAGCGGCCGGCGGTGCTGGGCCGATCGGGACGCTCGACGCGGGCGGCGGGACGCTCGGCGCGCGGAGGGCGCGCGGGGGCGCCCCGCTCACGCGACGGGGCGCGCTCGGCACGGGCGGGACGCTCATCACGGCTGGCCCGGGGGGCGCCGCGGGCAGGGCGTTCCTCACGGACGCCCCGGGGGGCGCCGCGAGCAGGACGCTCCTCACGGGCTCCTCGAGTGGGGCGCTCGTCACGTCCACCCCGGGGGGCGCCGCGAGCAGGACGCTCCTCACGGGCTCCACGAGTGGGGCGCTCGTCGCGACCGCCGCGAGGTGCACCGCGGGCAGGACGCTCGTCACGGGCACCGCGGGCGGGGCGTTCGTCACGACCGCCGCGAGGTGCACCGCGGGCAGGACGCTCGTCACGGGAGGTCCGGGGGCCACCTCGGGGAGGACGCTCGTCGCGTCCGGCGCGATCGCCAGCCCTGGGAGGCCGCGCCCGGTCACCGGTGCTGCCGCCTGTCCGATCACTGCCCTTGTTTCCTCGCCCTGAACGCATGGCGAGCCTTCTGCCTGATGCGGCGCCTACCTACAACGCCTTGTTGGCCGCGGTGACGGTCAGGGGCACCGACAGCTTCTTCACCTGCCGAGCGCACAAGGTGTCGGTACAGATGAAGAACGTCAGGTTGGCGTCCAGGGTCCCCTCCCCTGGCGATGCGGTGGTGTAGACCGCCTCGAAGCGGGGATTGGGATACTTCTGCCCCGCGGTGGGCTTCTCCAGCGAGTCCACCAGCGTCAGCCGGGTCTTCTCCGGGGTGGCGTTGGTTCCGGAGAGGTCCAGCCTCAGCGGCGCCTCGTCGGACACGTGGGCGCCCTGCTTGGCCACGATCGAGATCAGCAACCGGGCCTTCTCCCCCGCCGTCACCCTGGGGGAGGCCACCTCGGTCTTCACCTCGTACAACGACGCCGGATCGGGTCCCTCCCCTGCCGACGCGGCGAGGGAGAGCGCGGTACCGACCAGGAGCAGGGAGCGGGAGAGCAGGTGCATGGAGGTCCTTGAACGCACGGTGGACGGGAGCCTATCCCAGGCGATTCACTTCGCGCGGGGGGCCCCCGACCGGGCGGCCAGCTGCTCTGCCCGCTCGATCACCAGGGCGGCCAGGTCGATCCCGCAGGCCTCCTCCATCTCCGGCAGCGCGGGCGAGCTGTTGACCTCGAAGACCTTGGGCCCTTCCTTGACGTCCAGCAGGTCCACCGCGGCCACCTCCAGGTCGACCAGGGCGGCGGTCTTCTCCGCGGCCAGGCGCTGGGCGGCGGAGATCTCGCACTTCTCCAGCCGGGCGCCGCGCTGCAGGGTCTGGGTCAGCCGGCCCACCCGGGGACGGCGGCGGACGGCGGCCACCGCCTTGCCGCCCACCACCAGCACCCGGACGTCCTGCCCGGACTTCTTGACGTACTGCTGGATGATCAGGTTCTGCCCCAGGCCGAGGATCGCCTCCAGGGCGGCCTCCAGCGACTGCAGGCTCTCGCAGACCATCACCCCGCGCTTCTCCTGGCCCTGCAGCAGCTTGACCAGCACCGGCACCCCGCCCACCAGACCGACCATCGCCTTGAGGTCGGCGGCGTTGCGGGCCATCACCGTGGCCGGGATGTCGATCCCGTTGGCGGAGAGCAGCTGCAGACAGCGCATCTTGTTGCGGGCCTGGGCAATCCCCTGGGCGGTGTTCAGCTGGGGGATCTCCTGCATCGCAAACTGGTTCACCACCGCCAGGCCATAGGCGGAGATGGACTGGGCGATGCGCGGGATCACCACGTCCGAGCCGGGGATCTTCTTGCGGCGGTAATAGAGATTGGCCGCCCGCCCATCGAGGTGCATCTCCACCTCCAGCGGGTTGAAGACGCGCACCCGGTGGCCGCGCGCCGAAGCGGCCTCCACCAGACGGCGGGTGGAGGGGATGGACGGGGCCCGGGAGAGGATGGTGAGGCGCACGGGGCGCCTTCTACAGCGACTGCAGGACGCGAATCTCGACCGTCACCTTGTTCTCGGGGGTAGCGTTCGAAACAATCGAGCAGGTCTCGCCGACCAGGGTCACCAGGCCAGGGGAGAAGGTGAAGGTATCCGGGCCGGCGACCAGCCGCTGCCGGAGCGACTCCCCCTGGGTGAGGTAGACCACGATCAGCCGCTCGTCGTTGTTCTCCGGGTTCTGCTCGATGGTGTACTCGCAGGGGTTCCCGAAGGTGTCGGCAATCGCGGCCAGGGCGCTGGCCAGGTCCGCCCGGTTGCTGGCCTGGAAGTACTTGGTCTCGCTGCAGGTCGCGTCTGCCTGACAGGACTCTCCGGCCGGACAGGCGGGAGAGCCTCCGTCGATGTTGCAGGAGCGCGGAAAGCCACCGGCCAGCGCCATCGCATTGAGGACCTCCGGCGCGTCCCCTCCCACCAGATCGGCGCCAAAGCCCACCACCACGGTGCGGATGTCGGTGGCGCGGTCGGTGCCACGGGCGCCGGTGATCGCCTGCACGGTGGCGTTCTTGTCCAGACAGCCTCGGGTGGCGTTGGACCCGCTGCAGACGCCGCCGGACAGGGTGCAGCGACAGTCCGGGCTCGGGGCCGGCGTGGCATGGGTGGGGTTGCAGTTCGGAAGACCATCGGTGAGGACCAGGATCAGGTCCTCCCGCTCCAGGCCGTTGAGGTCTGCCAGCGCCGCCAGGGCGCTGACGCTGCCGCCGGTGGGGGTTCCGCCGCCGGTGCTGGTGTCGCTGCCGCTGACCCCGATCGAGCTGATTCCCTGGATCACGTTGTTGATCTGGCTGGCGGTGGCGATCATCGAGGCGGAGTCGTCCTCCGACTGGTCGATCGGCACCAGGACCTTGGACACCCCCTCCACCGCGCCGCAGGTGGCGTTGGTGGGGTAGACGGTCAACCCCATCCGCGCCACGTCTCCGCGGGTGCTGAGGAAGTCGTCCATCGCCCCCTGAAGCTCACTCCAGCGGGTGGGGCAGACGGAGGTGTTGCACGGGTCGGTCTTCCCGACCCCGCAGATCCCTCCGTCGGAGATCACGCAGTCTCCGTCGCTGCTGTCCGCCGGGAGATCCATGGACCCCGACTTGTCCACCATCAGCATCAGGTTCGGCTTGAGGGCGCGTCCGAACCGGGTGTCTGACTCCGAGTACTGCTGGAAGGTCAGCGGCACCACCGGCTCGAAGTCATAGACCTGGCAACCGGCGGCGATCCCCGCCACCGCGCCGAAGCCGAACGCTGCCAGCACTGCCTTGTTGAACGAGCGCATGCGATTCTTCCTGTTGCCGGAGTTCCAAGAGGTACGTCTTGCCGCGCACCATAGCCGAACCGCCGCCAAACGCTCCAAACGGTTGAGCACCCCCCTGCCCCTCCGGTCTGGTCAGAATCTTCTGCTTGGAACCTGGGTGGTTTGAGGCGCGCTGGACCTACAGCGCGCGGAGGGTGGCGATCCGGATGCCGATCTTCTCCAGCGGGCCGGCCTCCTCCACCGTCCGGCAGGCCTCCCCCAGCAGACGGACCGTGGGGGACGCCCCCCCGCCTCCGGGGGTGTACTCAAAGGTGTCCGGCCCCACTGTCAACCGCTGGGGGTCCTGATGCGGAGGGGTCAGGTAGACCAGGATCAGCCGGGGGTCGTCGTCCTGGGGAGCCTGGCCCAGTTCGAAGAGGCAGGGATGGGAGGGACGCAGTCGGTCGGCGATCTCGGTCAGGCGGGCCGCCAACGCCTGGCGATCCGACGCCTGGTAGTAGTGGGTGGCGCTGCAGGCATTGTCCGGGCCGCAGGTCTCCCCGGCGGGACAGGTGGCGCCGCCCGGTCCGCAGCGGAAGGGGTAGCCACCGGCCAGCGCCATCTCGTTGAGGACCTCCGGGCCGTCTCCCTGGGCCACGTCGGCCCCGAAGCCCACCACCAGGGTCCGGAGGTTGGCGTTCCGGGCGTCGGTGATGGCCTGGACGGTGTCGGCCTTGTCCAAGCAACCCAGTCGGGCAAGGCTGGTGTTCGGAGAACAGATCCCGGTGCAACGGCACGCGGGGTCGGGCGCCGGGGTCGGGTGGGCAGCGTTGCAGTTGGGGACCCCGTCGGTCAGCACCACCAGCAGATCCTCGCGGCCATCCTCCTGCCGCAATTCGGGGCGCTCGCTGAGGAGCCGGATGCTTTGCCCGGTGGGAGTCCCTCCCCCGGTGGTGGTCAGGGTTCCGGGGGTGCCGGTGGAGAGGATCTCCTGCAGGCGGGTGTGGATCTGGTTGGCGGTGGCCACCAGCGAGGCGGAGTCATCGTTCGAGTCGTTGACCGGAACCACGACTGCGGCGGTCCCTTCCGCCGAACCGCAGGTGGCGCTGGTGGGGAAGACCGCCAGACCCATCCGGGCCACCTCTCCGCGGGAGGCCAGGAACTCTCCCGTCGCGGCCTGCAGTTCGCTCCAGCGCGTCGGACACGCAGCGGGGTCACAGAGGTCATGCTTTCCCTGGCCGCAGATTCCCCCATCGGCAAGCCCACAATCGGGATCGGTGGGATCGGAGGGCAGGTCCATCGATCCTGACTTGTCGACCACCAGCATCAGGTTCGGCTTGAGCGCCCGACCAAATGCCAGATCCTCCTCCAGGCCCTGGCCCACCGCGTTCGGCGACACCGGGTCGAAGTTGTAGCCCTGGCAACCGGCGAACCCTCCGGCGAGCAAGCCCACCAGGAACGCCGCCGGCACTGCCCTCTTGAATCCGCGCATTGGGTTTCTCCCCTTCGCTCCTTGATCAGGAACGAACGTGCCGGGCGAGCATGGAGCATTCCAGGATGTTCTGTAACTCCATCAATTCGTGTCTTGAACTGCAGAGCCGGATTTACGCGCAACGGGAGTGCAACTCTCCAGCACGACTGGGGAAACCAGGGGGATTTCAGGAGGTCCACCCAGGTCGGCTATAAGGGAGCGGTCCTTGATCAACTTCGAGCGGGAAGAGGCCGAACTCCAGGCCGCGGTGGGGCTCTCCTCGGAAGCGATCCTGTCCGGGCTCGATGCGTCGAGCGCGCGACGGCTCGCTGACGTGCGGCAGCGCTTTGAGGGCTTTGTTGCCGGGCAGGAGTTGCGCCTCTCCGGGCCCCAGCGGCTGGAGCGGGATCGCCTGGACTCGCTGCTGCAGCACCTCTACGGGGACTCGGGGCTGCTGCTGCGCGCCGGCGCCCTGCTCTCCTTGAGGGATCGTCTGTTCCGGATCTCCGCGCTGGCCCCCCGCTGCATGGCAGCCCCGGAGTCCAGCGACCGGCTGCGGCGGGAGGCGCTGCTGGCCCGGACCTTTGCCCGGGAACAGGTGCTGCGCTCCCCCGCCCCGAACGGGGCGCGGATCGCCGAGCTGGTCTCCCGGGTCTCTCAGTCGATTACCCAGCTGGATCGGTTCTGCGCCTCCTTGAAGCTGCGGGACACCGAGCGGACCACCCACCGCCGGGCGCTGGGCCTGTACTCGGTCTCGGACGTGGCGGACCTGGGGAACGAGCCCAAGAGTCTGGCGGACGGGATCGCGTTCGTGCTCCGACGGCTGGCGGATGCCTCCTACATCCGGCAAGCCACCGGCAAGCTGGACACCCTGTGCGGCGAGCATGCGGGGTCGATCCGCGACCTGCTGTGGGACGCGGCGGAGGCGGGCTACGGCCGGCGGCAGACCCCGGCCACCCTGCTGGAGCTGACCGAGCTGGATCAGGTGCTGGAGGCGTTGCGCTCCAAGCTCACCGACACCGCGGTGGACGCGGCCGAGCGGTGCGCGGGGATCGCGCAGCTCTACGCCCTGGTGGCCTCCTCCCGGGCGGCGGACGCCGCCAACGAGATCGACACTGCGCTGGCGCCGATCAAGCACACGGTGGTCGAGGGCATCGGCGCCGAGGGGAGCGTCGGATGACCTGGGCCACTGCGTATCTGGGTGCCTTCCTGTTCGGCCTGGTGTTCGTGGCCACCACCACCTTGCTCGGCCACTTCGGCGGCGGGGGGGACGGGGCCGGCCACGGTGATGCCGACGCCGGCGATCTGGCCCACGACATGTCGGACGGGGTCCAGGGGGCCCACCTCCCGGTGTTCTCCCCTTCGGTGCTGGCGGTGTTCGTCACCGTGTTCGGGGCCAGCGGCTATGTGCTCACCCAGCACCTGGGGGTCACGAATCCGCTGCTCCACGTCTCCGGGGCCAGCGCCCTCTCCCTGACCAGCGGCCTCTCGGTGGCCTGGTTCATGATGAAGCTGATGCGGGTGGCGGAGACCAACTCCTTTGCCAGCCACGCCTCGGTGGTGGGGAGCACGGTGGAGGTCACCCAGGCGATCCGCGGCCAGGAGTTCGGAGAGATCGCGTATCTGTCCGGCGGAGCGCGACAGACGCTGATCGCCAGGAGCCTCCACGACGAGAGCTTCGATCAGGGCGCCCTGGTCCAGGTGGCCAGTGTGGTGGACGGCACCGCCCTGGTCGGCCCGGTGGGTTCGGTGTCGCTGCTCCAAACCGCAGTCTCGCCGGTTGCCACCGGCACGCCCGTTCATTCCATCCACCAGAAAACCCGTTAACCGCCTTCGAAGGGAACTACGACCATGCCCACCCCACTGCCCATGGAGATGATCGTCGGAGGAGCCGGCGGCGCGGTCGCCCTGCTCATCTACGTGTTTCTCACCCGCTACCGGAAGGTCGGCCCCAACGAGGCGCTGATCATCTCCGGCTGGCGCGGGGAGCGCGGCCGGGGCTTCCGCATCCGCCGCGGCGGAGGCACCTTCGTGGTCCCCTTCCTGGAAGAGGCCAAGACCCTCTCCCTGGAGGTGATGACCATCCACGTCCACACCCCGGAGGTCTACACCCTGCGCGGAGTGCCGGTGCAGGTGGACGGCATCGCCCAGATCAAGATCGACAGCTCGGATGAGGCGCTGATCGGCACCGCCGCCGAGCAGTTCCTGGGTCGCAGCGGCGCGGACGTGATGAACGTGGCGCTGCAGACGGTGGAGGGCCACCTGCGGGCCATCCTGGGCACGATGGAGGTGGAGGACATCTACAAGGACCGCGAGCAGTTCGCGGCCAACGTGGCCAAGGTCTCCGCGTCCGACTTCAAGAACATGGGCCTGAAGATCGTCTCCTTCACGCTCAAGGACATCAAGGACGCCCACGGCTACCTGGATGCGCTGGGCAAGCCGCGGCTGGCGGAGGTCAAGCGCGACGCGGCGGTCCGGGAGTCGATGGCCCTGTCCGAGGCGCAGATCGCCCAGGCGGAGGCCAACCGGAACGCGTCGATCAAGAGCGCCCAGGCCCGCAAGGACGGGGAGATCGAGCGCTTCAAGGCGGAGGCGCAGATCGCCGAGGCGTCCCGGGACTTCGAGCTCAAGCGGGCCGACTACCAGGCGTCGGTGAACGAGAAGAAGGCCACCGCGGATCTGGCGTACGACCTGCAGCGCTACAAGACCAACCAGCTGGTGAAGAAGGAGGAGATCCAGGTCGCCACGGTGGAGAAGGAGCAGCAGATCCAGGTCCAGGAGCGCGAGATCCTGCGCCGGCAGAAGGAGCTGGAGGCCACCGTCCAGAAGCCCGCCGAGGCCAAGCGATCGGCGATGCAGGCGGAGGCGGACGCGGAGAAGTACAAGCTGACCGCGGAGGCCCAGGGTCGCGCCGAGGCCCAGCGCGCCCAGGGTCTGGCGGAGGCGGAGGTGATCCTGGCCCGCGGCAAGGCGCAGGCCGAAGCCGCGCGGCTGCTGGGTGAAGCGGAGGCGGAGGTGATCCGCGCCAAGGGTCTGGCCGAGGCGGAGGCGATGCGGAAGAAGGCCGAGTCCTACCAGAACTACGGCGCGGCGGCGGTCACCGAGATGTTCACCCAGATGCTGCCCCAGCTGGCCAAGGCGGTGGCCGAGCCGCTGTCCAAGCTGGACCGGATGACGGTGATCTCCACCGGCGGGGACGGCGCCAACCAGGGCACCGGGTCCTCGCGGATCACCCAGGATGTGGCGACGATCATGGCGCAGCTTCCTCCGGTGGTGGAGTCGCTGTCCGGGATCAGTCTCAAGGACATCGTGGGACGGATCCCGGGGCTGATCTCCCAGTCCCCGGCGGTGCCCTCGCCCACCGAGACCGCCGCCGAGCGGGTGCAGCTGGCCGCCAAGAGCGCGAAGTAGCCGGGGCCCGCCATGGCTGCGATCGAGCTGCTGCTGGAGCGGAACCGGAAGGCGCAACGCGCGTTCACCGGAGCCTCGTGGCCAAAGCTGTGCATCCTCACCTGCGACGACGCCGGGCTGACCGGACAGCTGGAGCAGGTGCTGGGGCTGCAGGCGGGAGACGCGGTGATCCTGCGCCTTCCCGCCGGCGGGGGTGCGCTCTCCACCGAGGTGGTGCAGCGCGCGGTGGCCAAGGCGGTCTACGTGGATGGCTGCGATGAGGTGCTGGTCCTCAGCCACTCCAGCTGCTCGCTGTACAACCTCTCCGCCTCGTCGCTGATCGAGTCCCTGGCCCGCCACGGGGTCAGCCGCTCCGCGGTGCCGATGGATCTGCGAGAGCTGGTGGGCGCCGGGCAGGACCCGCGCGAGGCGGTGCGGATGTCGGTGGAGGCGCTGCGCCGCTGCGCGTATCTGCCGGAGGCGTTCCTGGTCCACCTGGGGCACCTGGAGGAGTCCAGCGGGGAGCTGCTGTTGGTGGAGCACGGGGAGAAGTACCGGGTGGCCCGGGGGCAGGCCCAGTCCGCGGGCGGGGTGGGCGGCTATCAGTCCGGCCCCACCCAGCTGACCGATCCCCGGGTGCAGGAGCTGCCCTCGATCGGAGACATGACCGTGCAGCAGCTGAGCGCTCCGTCCCTCCCGGAGGTGCTGCCCTACGAGCGGCAGGCGATCTCGGTGACCATGCCGACGGTCACCACCCAGCTCTCGGTTCCCGATGATCTGACCTCGGCGGCCTCGCACACCGCGCAGTCGCTGCACGGCGGAGACTCCACCGCCAACATGTTCAGCCCGTCGATGACCTCCGAGTCGCTGTTCGCCAGCCCGCCGGCGCACGAGCAGAAGCCCCCCGCCCTCACCCGCAGCCGACTGGGAGGCAAGCAGTCCCGGAAGGCCAACGCCCAGTCGCAGATGCCGGCGCTCAAGCCGGCGCTGGCGGACGCGGTGCAGAAGATCCGCACCTTCATGGGGAACGAGATCTCCAAGCCGGACCGCCGGGAGGCGGAGGCGCAGATCACCGAGGGGCTCAAGGAAGGGGCCTCCTCCGAGGAGCTGGTGAAGCGGGCGCTGCGGCCGGTGCTGCAGTCCGGCCAGAACCGCTACAAGGTGATCGACGAAATGATCCTGGTGAAGGAGGAGCTGGTGCGGCTGCCGCCGTTCCAGGCGGCGGCGGTACTGCGGCAGATGGTCCCGTAGCCAGCGGCTACAGGGTCATCACCCGGGCCCCATCGGTCAGCCGCCAGATCGAGGCCAGCCCCATCACCTCGTCCAGCTTCTCGGCGAAGTCGTCGGGGGAGAAGCCGCAGATCTTCACCGTGGTCTCGCAGGCGATCAGCCTGGCGCCCATCGCCCGGGACTCCTGCAGCATCCGCAGCGGGGTGGGGACGTTCAGCCCCTGGGCGCGGGCGCTCTCCACCGACTCCCGTTCGGTGCGGGGGAGGCCGAAGCTGCCCCGGGCCAGCTGACGCAGGGCCTCGAAGGCGAAGACGAAGTACACCTCGTCGCCCATCGCGGTGGCGGTGATCCCCATCGAGGCGGCCTGGTAGGCCGGCTCGTAGGTGCCGCTGTTGAGGAAGAAGACGACGCGCCCGGGCATGGGGCCCAAGGTAGACGCGAACCGGCCCGGGGCTCAAGAAACGCCGCCGCGGTGGATGCGTTCCCCCGCGCGGTTGGGCACACTTGGACGCTCGATGCCCCTCCCTTCCCGCTCCGTGGTGGCCAGCGTCGGACTCCTGTGGGCGATGGCCGGCTGCGCCCAGACCCCTCGGGCGCCCGCCGCTGCGCTGGAGGTGCCCACCCGGAGTCTGGCGGCGGAGGAGCAGCAGCCGCTGCGCCAGCAGGTGGTGGCGCTGCTGGATCGCCGGGGAGAGGCGGCCCCGGTGGTGGCGGCCGGTGAGGCGGCGGTGGTGATCCTGGAGCAGGTGATCCACTCCCCTGCCGAGCCTACGACCCGGCGCACCCGGGCGGTGGAGGTGCTGGGGACGATGCGGGTCCCTGGCGCCGAGGCGAGGCTGCGGGCGCTGGTGGAGGCCCCGGGCACCGCCGGGTTCCTCCGGCGCGCGGCGGCGGTGGCCCTGGCGCACCGGGCCGGCGCCCAGGCGCTGACCGAGCTGGCGGCGCTGTTGGAAGACCCCTCCGCGGAGGTCCGGCTGGGGGGTGCCCGGGCGCTGGTGGTGATCGCCACCCCCGAGGCTCGCGCCGCGCTGGAGAGACGGCTGTCCCGGGAGCCGGAACAGCCGGTGCGCGAGGCGATGCAGCACCACCTGACCCGGATGAACCCGTAAGGCTGCTGGCCGACCTGGCCGGGCGACAGGTGACCCGGCCCCGGGCCCGCGATAGAGCAGTCCCATGCGTCCCACGGTCCTGCTCTTCGACATCGACGGCACCTTGATCACCACCGGCGGCGTCGGCCGGCGGGCCCTGGAGGAGGCGCTGGCGCGGGCCCACGGGAAGCGGGCCACCCCGTACCTGACCTTCCCGCTGGACGGGATGACCGACCGGGCGATTGTCCGCATCGCACTGCAGGCGATCGGTCACCACCCGACCCCCGCGGAGATCGACGCGCTTTTGGCCACCTACGTCCAGGTGCTGGAGGAGAACGTGGCCCAGGCGGACGCCAAGGCGTACCGGCTGCATGAGGGCATGGTTCGCGCGGTGGACGAGTCGATGGAGCGGGGCTGCGCGGTGGGGCTGGGCACCGGCAACATCCGGGAAGGGGCGCGGGTGAAGCTGGCCCGGGTGGGCATCTACGATCGGTTCGCCTTTGGCGGCTTTGGCTGCGACCACGAGGACCGGGTGGAGCTGATCCGCCGCGGCGCCGAACGGGGGGCCGCCCAGCTGGGGATGCCGTTGGCCGAATGCCGGGTGGTGGTGATCGGGGACACGCCCAAGGACGTGGCCGCCGCCAAGGGGATCGGCGCGGAGTGCGTGGGGGTGGGAACCGGGGCGTTCTCCGCCGAGCAGCTGCTGGCGGTGGGCGCCGATCGCGCCTTTCCCGACCTGACCGCGCCGGGTGCGCTGGAGGCGCTGCTGGACCGCTCCTGACCTCCCGCATCAGGGGTGCAAGGCCCTGGGCGGTCCGTGGTATGGGGCCCCACCCGATGAGCTCCCTCACTGCCTCCGAAGCCTTCGAGATCCTCCGGTTCGCGCAAACGTACTCCCCCCGTCTGGAGCAGGCGGCGGATCTGCTGGAGACCCAGCAGGCCCCGGAGGTGGAGCGCGCCTGGCTGGAGCAATCCCTCTCCCGCCTCGCCGAGCAGCTGCGCACCGTGCCCCCCGTCCTGGAGCGGGCCCGGGCACTGCCGGATCTGGCGGAGACGGTCCAGGCGCTGGCGGTCGAGGATCAGGGACGGTGGGTGGACACCCTGGAGAAGCTGGTGGCCGGGATCACCTTCACCGCCAGCAGCCGTTCGCCGCTGATCGAGTCCCTGTTGCCCAACCAGAAGTGGCCGGCGCTCCGCCGGGCGGCGCGCGAGGAGGTGACCCGGTTCCAGGTGGAGTTCGAGCGCCGCGCCAAGACCGGCTATGTGACCCGGATGCTGGCCTCGGACGACATGAGCGTGGTCCGGCCGGTGATGGAGCAGGTCTCCGCCGCCTACGCCCGCTGGCTGGCCTGCTTCTCCCCCGCCCCGCTGGGCGACGCGGAGGCCCACGAGATCCGCGTGGAGCTGCGCGCGGCCGCCGAGCGGGTGGATCTGGTCGTCCGGCAGTCGCGCCTGCTGGCCGAGGCAGCGCTGCTGGCCTCCGAGGGATCGTTCGAGGAGCTGGGGCTGCACGCCAAGCCGAAGAAGCGGGCCTCCCGAGGCGACGTGGCCGCGGAGCTGGCGATGCTGGCGGACTCGATGGAGTCCCCGGTTGAAGAGCCCTCGCCCGAGGAGCACGTGGTAGCCGAGGCGGAGGCGGCCGCGGAGGAGGTGGAGGCCCCGCTTCCCCAGGTGTCTGCACCTCCCCCGGCTCCGACGAAGAAGCGCGGGCGGAAGGCTGCCGAAGGAGAGGTCCCGGAAAGCGTCGAGGCCGGCGCTCCGAAGAAGGGCCGCAAGAAGCGGGCGGAGACCAGCGCGGGTTCCGATGCTTCGGAGGTCAGCGAGGGCCCCGATGCTTCGGAGACCAGCGCGCGCCCCGATGCTTCGGAGGTCAGCGCCGATCCCGACGTCGGGGAGTCGGACCCCACCGAGGATTCACTCCCACCGCCGAACCCCGACGCGCCCGCCGGCGACCGGTCTCCCCCCGAGGTCTGACACGGCCGGTCCCCGCCAGTCCGGCGAGCGTGTCCCGCTGCCGATCGATCCGCTGCTCCCCCAGATCGTCCAGACGCTGCGGGGATCGCCCTCGCTTGTCCTCGAGGCGCCCCCGGGCGCGGGCAAGACGACCCGGGTCCCGCTGGCCCTGCTGGAGTCGGGGCTGGCCGGGGACAAGGAGATCATCGTCCTGCAGCCGCGGCGGATCGCCACCCGGCTGGCGGCGCGGTTCGTGGCCTCCGAGCTGGGCGAGCGGCTGGGAGACCGGGTCGGCTACCAGGTGCGCTTCGAGGACGTCAGCGGCCCCAAGACCCGGCTGCGCTTCGTCACCGAGGGGATCCTCACCCGCCGGCTGCTCTCCGATCCGGAGCTGCGCGGGGTGGGGGTGGTGGTGCTGGACGAGTTCCACGAGCGCCACCTGGCCAGCGACCTGGCCCTGGCGATGCTGCGCCGGCTGCAACTGGGCCGCCGCCCAGATCTCAAATTGGTGGTGATGTCCGCCACCCTGGAGGCAGGACCGATCGCCGCCTACCTGGGCGAGGCGCCGCGGCTGCGCTCGGAGGGGCGTCGGTTCGAGGTGGCGGTCGAACACCTCTTCGCGCCGGATACCCGCTACCTGGACCAGCAGGTGCTGGCCGGGATCAAGCGGCTGACCGCCGAGGGGCTGGACGGCGATGTGCTGGTGTTCCTCCCCGGGGCGGGCGAGATCCGCCGCGCCCAGGAGGCGCTGGCCGAGTTCGCCCAGCGCCACACGATCGAGCTGCACGCGCTGCACGGCGAGCTCTCTCCGGGGGAGCAGGACCGCGCGGTCACCCCCTCCTCCCGCCGCAAGATCATCCTCTCCACCAACGTGGCCGAGACCTCGGTCACCATCGAGGGGGTGGCGGCGGTGCTGGACTCCGGGCTGGCCCGGGTGGCGTCGCATTCGCCCTGGTCCGGGCTCTCGGTGCTGGAGCTGGCCAAGACCAGCAAGGCCAGCGCGGTGCAGCGGGCGGGCCGGGCGGGACGGACCCGCGCCGGCAGGGCGCTGCGGCTGTACACCCAGCATGACTTCGAGACCCGCCCCGCGCAGGACGCCCCGGAGATCCGCCGGGTGGATCTGGCGGAGACGGTGCTGGCGCTGCGGGCCAGCGGCGAGACGGATCTGGCCGCCTTCCCCTTCTTCGAGCGGCCCCAGGAGGCGGCGCTGATCGCGGCCGAGGAGCTGCTCCGCCGACTGGGCGCGGTGGGGCCGGACGGCAAGGTCACCGCCACCGGCCGGGCGATGATGCGCTTTGCGGTCCACCCCCGGCAGGCCCGGGTGGTGGTGGAGGCCGAGCGTCGGGGCGTGGGCCGGGAGGGCGCCGGGATCGCGGCGCTGATCGGCGAGCGCGACATCCGCAAGGAGACCCGGGTGCAGCTGGGACCCAACCGCGGCCGGCCCAGCGGGGGGCTGAGCGCGGACTCGGATCTGGTGGAGATGCTGGCCCGGCTGCAGCAGGCGGAGGAGGGTTCGCCGGGGAAGCTGTCCTCGCTGGGGCTGGAGCCCGCGGCCACCCAGTCGGCCCTCAAGGCCTGGCGGCAGCTGGCGCGCGAGGTGAAGAAGGGCCCGCCGCGTCCGGGCAGCGAGAAGGCCTTCGACGAGGCGCTGATGATCAGCGTGCTCTCCGGGTATCCGGATCGGGTCGCCCGCCGGCGCCGGCCCCGCGCGCCGGAGCTGGTGCTCTCCGGAGGCGGGACCGCCACCCTCTCCGAGACCTCGGTGTTGCACGAGCCGGAGCTGATGGTGGCCGTGGACGCGGAAGAACGCCGCGGCACCGTCTGGGTGAGGCTGGCCAGCAAGGTGGAGGCGGACTGGCTGCTGGATCTCTTTCCGGAGCGGCTGGGAGATTCGGAGGAGTTCCTGTGGAACTCCGAGGCCCGCCGGGTGGATCGGGTCTCGCGGATCACCTACGACCAGCTGGCGCTGGAGGAGGCCCGGGCCCCGGCGCCGCCCTCTCCGGAGGCGGGTCGGGTGCTGGCGCAGCAGGCGCTGGCGCGCGGGATCGGCGAATTGCCTGACGCAGAGCGGATCTCCGCTTGGATGATCCGGCTGGAGCTGGTGACCAGGGCCTTCCCGGAGGCGGGGCTCCCCGCGGCGGATGAGCCCCTGGTGCGCCAGGTGGTGGAGGGGCTGTGCGCCAACCTGCGAAGCGTGGAGGAGCTGAGGGAGGCCTCCATCCCCGATGCGCTGATGGCCCAGCTCACCCCTTCCCAGTCGCAGCTGCTGATCGCCTCCACTCCGGAGCGGGTCACCCTCCCCGGTGGACGCCAGGTCCGGGTGCAGTACGAGCCCGCCAAGCCCCCGTGGATCGAGTCGCGGCTCCAGGACTTCTTCGGGATGGCGCAGGGCCCCTCGGTGATGAAGGGCCGGGTGCCGCTGGTGCTGCACCTGCTGGCGCCCAACCAGCGCGCGGTCCAGGTGACCACCGATCTGGCGGGCTTCTGGGACCGGCACTATCCGGCGATCCGCAAAGAGCTGATGCGCAAGTACCCGCGTCACGCCTGGCCGGAGGATCCGCGCACCGCCGCGCCGCCGCAGGGGGGACGTCCCCGGTAGCCGGGTGAGCAAGGTCACTCCCTCCAGGGAGTTCGAGGTGTCGCCGCGCGAAGGGGGACGGAGGCCGGCGCTGACCGGGGTGGGCCTCAGCCGCTGCCGGCGGGGGCCAGCAGATCCTCCAGGAAGAACGCGGAGAGCTCGGCCCGGCCCCCGACCCCGGCCTTCTTGTAGAGGTTCAGCGCCTGGTGCCGGACCGTCCGCTCGCTGGTCCCACGCGCCTCGGCGATCTCCTTGAGCGCCAGTCCCTTGAGCAGCAGAAAGCCGATCTCCCGCTCGGAGGCAGTCAACGCCCAGAGGCCAAACTGGCGGTCGATGGCTTCCGAGAGGCCCCGCAGATGTAGCTGGGCCTCCTGGCGGAAGCGGGCGGCCTCGGAGTTGACCTGGATCAGCTGATGTCCCAGCGCACTGGCCCTGCTTCGGGCCGCGCGCAATTCCAGCATCATCAGGACCGCACCCGACAGGGAGCCCACCACCACCAGCAGCTCCAGCCCGAGGTGGGTGGCGTCGGCGCCCGAACGGGCGTCCAGCCCCACGTCGATCAGCATCACCCCCGCGATCAGCACAAACAGCAGCGGGGGCAGCCAGCGGATCCGTCCCGCATCCGATGCGTCTTCCGACCGATCGGCTGCGCTCAAGTCTCCGGATTTCGAAGCGAGTTCCATGATGGGTCATTTGATGCATGGCCCACGCCCGGGCCGCTGCGCATCTTTCTCTTCGCGGCGACCGTGCCGCCCCGAAGGAGAAACACACAATGAACTCGCTGCCGCTTCACCCTGCCCTGGTCCACCTGCCCATGGGGCTGGCGGTTGCGCTTCCCTTCCTGGCCATTGGGCTGGCCTGGGCCATCTGGAAGGGAAAGCTGGGACGGACAGGCTGGCTGGCGATGGTCGGCCTGCAGGCCCTGCTGGTCGGTGGCGCCTTCGTGGCGCTGAACACCGGAGAGCGGGACGAGGAGGTGGTGGAGTCGGTGGTCCCCGAGGCCGCGATCGAAGAACACGAGGAGGCCGCGCAACAGTTCACCTTCGCCGCGGTGGTCACCCTGGTGCTGGCCGGATTGGGCGTGGTCCGCAAGTCGGACCGCTGGCTGAGGATCGGCTCCGCGGCCACCGCGGCGGCCTCGGTGGCGGTGCTGCTGCTGGGGCTGAGGGTCGGCCACGAGGGGGGCAAGCTGGTCTACGTCCACAACGCCGGGGCGGCCCACAGCACCCCGCAGGATGGCCCGGCAGCCGTCCCCGCCGACTCCCGGCTCAAGGCGGAGGCCCGGCCGGCCGAAGACCACCACCACGACTGAGGCGCCGCTGAAGGTCCCGCTCCCACCTGGGAAAATGAATTTTCCGTAGATCCTCCGGAACGCTCGCCCGTTTCCAGGACTGCCGCGCCGCGCAGGAGCAGCGCGCGAACCGTCCCGGAGGAAGCATGAAGCCCACCACCCGTCAGGCCCCCAAGTCGCAGATCTCAGAGACCACCAAGCTGCTGGCGCTGTTGGCCGCGGTGCTGGCCGCCCCCGGGGTGGCCCAGGAGGTCCGCCGTCCGGCGGAGCCGGCGCCGATCACCGAGAAGCAGCAGCGGATCCCCAAGGTGCAGATCGCCATCCTCCTGGACAACAGCGGGAGCATGGGAGGGCTGCTGAACCAGGCGCGCACCCAGATCTGGAAGATCGTCAATACCTTCGCCACCGCCCGGCGGGACGGGGTGCGGCCCCGGCTGGAGATCGCGCTCTATGAGTACGGGGACGGGGTCCGCCGGCACAGCGCCTTCACCGACGATCTGGACGCGGTCTCGGAGAAGCTGTTCGGGATCGGCATCGCCGGCGGCGACGAGTTCTGCGGCCAGGTGATCCACTCCGCCACCCGGGAGCTGGAGTGGAGCGGCAACCCCGATGATCTGAAGCTGATCTACATCGCCGGCAACGAGCCGTTCACCCAGGGACCGGTCAACTACAAGACCGCGATCGCCGACGCCAAGAAGAAGGGGATCGTGGTCAACACCATCCACTGCGGCGGGGAGGACGCCAGCTGGCGCCAGGGGGCGCTGTTCGCCGCCGGGGACCACTTCGTGATCAACCAGAACGCGGCGATTGCGTACGTGCCGGCCCCGCAGGACGCGGAGATCGCCCGGCTGGGTCAGGCGCTGAACCAGACCTACGTCGGTTACGGAACCCAGGGAAAGCAGCGCAAGGAGATGCAGGTCAAGCAGGACGCCCAGGCCGCCGCCGCCGCGCCCTCCGCGGCGCTGAGCCGGACGGTCTCCAAGTCCGGAGACTTCTACAACAACGCCGGTTGGGACGTGGTGGACGCGGCGAAGAACGGCAAGAAGGTGGAGGAGCTGGCGGACGACGAGCTGCCGGCGGAGATGAAGGGTCTGGACAAGGCCGGTCGCAAGGAGTTCGTGGCCAAGAAGACCCAGGAGCGCGAGCAGATCCAGAAGCGGATCAAGGAACTCAACGCGGAGCGGGAGAAGTTCGTGGCCAGCCAGGCCCCGGCGGCCCCGGAGGCGGAGACGCTGGACACCGCGTTGATCAAGTCGGTGAAGACGCAGGGCGAGAAGAAGGCCTTCCGCTTCTAATCGTCGCTGGCGGAAACTGAACCCGGGCGGCCGGTCCTCTCAACGGGGGCCGGCCGTTCGCGTCTCTACAGGGTCTTGATCATCTTGAGGTGCGGCATGCCCGCCTCCTCGAACTCGGCGCTGGCGGCGCGGTACCCGTGCTTCTCGTAGAACTTGAGCGCCGCGGTCTGGGCGTGGAGGACGATCCCGGTCAGCTCCTGACGGCGGGCCTCCTCCTCCAGCTGGGTGAGGATCCGCGTCCCCACCCCACCCTTGCGCTCGGCCTGGAGCACCGCCATCCGGCCCACCTTGCCCCAGTGACCGGTCTCGCCGGGAGGGGGCTCGCGCAGCTTCACCAGCCGGCCGGTGCCGATGGCGTGGCCACCGCGGACGGCCAGCAGGTGGTACGCGCGGGCGTCATCGTCGTCGCGCTCGATGCCCTCGGGGACGTGCTGCTCCTCGATGAACACCACCTCGCGGATGGCGAGCGCCTGCAGGAGCTCACCCTCGTTGGCGATGGGCGTGATGGTCAGTTGCTGCTTCAAATCTTCCGACATGACGCGGGGCACCCTACCGGAAAAGGAGCGGACCTTGCGAGGTTCAATCCGGGGGCCGCGTGTTAAAGGCCAGCTCCCCTGCCTGCCCTCCTGGTTTCGTGCTGACTCCCCCGCGCATCCCCTCGGCGCCGGCCCTCTCCGGCTTCTACCTGCTCTACTTCGGCACGGTGGGGATCACCCTCCCCTTCCTGCCCGCCTACTTCGGGGGCCTGGGCTTCAGCGGAGGACAGGTGGGGGTGTTGCTGGCGCTCTCGCCGCTGTTCGCCCTGGTGGCGCCGCCGCTGTTCGGACACCTGGCGGACCGCAGCGGCCGACCGGATCGGGTGCTGACCCTGCTGTCCCTGGGCGCCCTGCTGGGCTTCTCTCCGCTGCTGGTGGCCCGGTCCTTCCCGGCGGTGCTGGGCGCGATGGCGGCCTACGCGTGCTTCGCCTCGTCGATCACCATGGTGGTGGACTCGCTGGCCTTGCACCGGGTGTCCGCGCGGGGCGGCAGCTACGCCAACCTGCGGGTCTGGGGTTCGGTGGGGTTCGTGATCTCCTCGGTGGCGTTTGGCCAGTGGGTGGAGGTGATCGACCACCGGACGGTGTTCATCATCCTCACCGGGCTGGGGCTGTTCAGCCTCTGGAGCTTCGGGCTGCGTTCGCAGCATGCCCCCGCGCCGGTGCGCAGCCTGCTGGAGGGGGTGCGGCTGCTGCGGGATCGGGACCTGGCCCTGCTGCTGGCCGCCACCTGTCTGCACTGGATGGCGTTCGCGCCCTTCAACGGGATGTTGTCCATCCACGTGCTGGCGCTGGGGCTGCCTCCCTCGGTGGTGGGCCAGGCCGCGGGGTTGGGGGTAATCGCCGAGGTGGGGGTGATGCTGTGCTACGCCCGGATCGCCGAACGCTTCGCCCCCCGCCACGTGCTGGCGTTCTCCTTCGCGGTGACCGTGCTGCGCTGGCTGGGAATGGCCTGGGCCACCTCCGCGGCCTGGATCATCGGCCTCACCGCCCTGCACGGGCTGAGCTTCGGGGCCTTCTATGTGGCCAGCGTGGGGTACATCGCCCGTCGGGTGCCGGCGCACCTGCGCTCCTCCGGCCAGGCCTTGTACGTGGCGATCACCTTCGGGCTGGGTGGGCTGATTGGCTACCCCGCCGCCGGTGCCGCCTATGACCTGCTGGGGGGCAACCGGCTGTACCTGCTGGCGGCGGGGCTGCAGATCGTGACCGTGGTCATGGTCCTGAGGCTGAAGCCGGCCGATTCGGCCCGGGAATTTCCCCCCACCCCTCCCCGTCCCGAGGAGGTTCGCAGTGCGTGATACCCTCCTGGGCACCTACCTCATGCGCCTGATCCTTCCGCTGTTCGCCATCGCCGTCAGCTTCGGACCCGCCGCCTTCGGGCAGGCCGAGCAGATCTTCGGAACGGGCAAGCGCCCCATCTTCAAGGAGCAGGAGCCGGACCGGCGCTTCTTCAAGTCCCGGCTCAACAAGCTGCTGCACCAGGGGCCGCAGGACGGTCCCTGTCTGCAGCTGGCAGGGGCGATGCTCACCGCGGTGGCGGAGGTGGCCCCCACCCTGCACAAGCGCGACGAGAACTTCACCCTGGACCCGGCGCTGATGCAGACCTTCAACCAGCAGCTGAACACCCAGGCCTTCCCCGGGACCTCCTACCTGGTGGCGATGGTCCGCCGGGTGCTGATCGACGGGAAGCTGCCCCGGCAGTGGCTGGACACCGCGGAGCGGATCAACCCCACGGTCCGGATCATCGACCTCTCCAAGCTGCGGTTCCTGGCGGAGGGGCTCAAGCCGATCGACAGCATGTACTTCACAGTGGAGATGCTGAAGCAGCGTCACGAGGTGGAGGTGCAGCGCGCCACCTCGGCCGCCCGGGACACCGCGTACCTGGCGTTTCGCGACGCGTACCTGGACCGCACCGTGGCCTGGGGCAGCTTCCAGCTGATCGACGTGGGGCCGCGCAAGAAGGGCAAGGGCCGCCAGGCGGTGGACGACGGCACCCTCTACGCCACCCTGGAGCTGATCGAGGGGCGCTCCGCGGACACCGAGCTGCAGATCTTCATGCCCAAGGTGAAGACCAAGACCACCCGGGTGATCGCCGAGCTCTCCGAGCGGCAGTACGTGGATCTGTTCAAGTTCCCCAAGGGGAAGCGGGTGCTGGTCCGCGGCCGGCTGTGGGAGCTGAACAAGGACCTGACCCAGCTGGAGCTGCGCGAGGCCTTAATCTTCGAGGACCGCGACTGGTCGATGGGCGCGCTGCTGGCCGATCCCCAGGTCTACTCGCAGTGCCCGGCGGCGATGAACGAGCTGACCGGGACCGCGCCGGTGCAGCCCGGAGCGTTCGGGCAGCACTGAGGCTTCCAATCCGGTCCGACGGACCCAGGGGTCTTCGCTTACCCCGGCGAGGTGGGCCCCAACCCGAGGAAAGACCGTGATTTAGGCGTGGCATGGCGGCTGCTTTGCCCGGGAGGTCCACCCCCCCGAGAGCTCCCATGAAGACCGACCGCGCCTCCGTCCCCGAGAATGATCGTTCCCCTGCTCCCAAGCAGTCGTTTCAAGACGCGATCCGTCGCCCCGAACCGAAGAAGCCGCCGACCGCGGTCCCTCCCCCGGGGCAAGGGAAGGAGGCGCGGCCGCTCCCGGTGGCCAGCGGCCTTCGGGCGCACTCGGTGGCGGTGCAGATCCTTGCCGCAGGGGACCGCACCCACCGGGCGCTCAAGGAAGCCCGGGGCAAGCACGAGGCCACCGCCGAGACCCTGGTGAACCGGCGGGAGGAGCTGGGCGCCAAGGTCCACCGCGGCGCCGAGGAGCGGATCCTGGAGCGGGTGAAGCAGGAGGCCGATCCGGAGCGGACGCCGTCCACCGCACCGCCGGAGGCGCAGCGAGCGACGCCGACCGCGGAGGGACGCACCGGCGCTCCGGCGGTAGGCGAGCGGGGACCGGCGCCGGTTCAGGGCCCGGCCGGGACCTCGGCCACCAGCGCGGTGGAGCTGGTCCAGAAGATCGAGGTGTGGGTGAAGTCCAGCCGTCCGACCCTGGCCCTCACCGTGGGAGGGCCGCTGGCGGCGGAGGTCACCGTGGAGCGGACCGGACCGGGCCGCGTCTCACTGGCCCTGAGGGGGAACAACGGCCCGCCCTCCCATTCGGATGTCCGGGCGGTACGGGATGCGCTGGAGGCCCGCGGCCTCCGGCTGACGTCGGTGCGGATCGCCTAGCGCACCTCGCTGCGGCCGCGCCTACGGCGCGTTGGGGTCCAGCAGGTGGCGCTTGTTCTCCACCGCCTTGAACTCCTCGGCCTCGGGCAGCGCCTCGCGCTTCTCGGTGATGTTCGGCAGCTTGCGCGAGAGGTCGTTGTTCAGCACCTGGTACTCCTTCCACTTATCGGGGAGATCCGACTCGGGGAAGATCGCCTTGGTGGGGCACACCGGCTCGCAGGCACCGCAGTCGATGCACTCGTCCGGGTGGATCACCAGGAAGTTGTTCGCCTCATAGAAGCAGTTGACCGGGCACACCTCGACGCAGTCGGTGTACTTGCACTTGATGCAGGGGTCGGCGACGACGTAGGCCATTTTCCTCTCGCTCCTTGAGGGCACCCTTCTTACACGCGCCCTCGCTGAATTGAACCTTTACTGCGCCCCGAGCAGCCCCTGGGTGTGCAGCAGCTCCGCGACCAGGATCGCTCCCTTGGCGGCTCCCATCTTGGTGTTGTGCGAGACCAGCACGTACTTGATCCCGTTCTCCAGGACGCTGTCCTCGCGGATCCGGCCCACGGTGGTGGCCATCCCGCCGTGGGTGTCACGGTCCAGCCGCGGCTGCGGGCGGTAGGGATCGTCCAGGACCTCGATCCACCGGGGCGGAGAGGACGGCAGCCCGCGGGCCTGCTCATCCCCGCGCCACTCGCGCATCACCTGCGCTACCTGCTCCACGCTGGCCTTCTTCTTGAGGGACACGAACACCGACTCGGTGTGCCCCTCCAGCACCGCCACCCGGGTGCAGGTGGAGGAGACGCGGGTGGGGTGAGGGGTGATCGCGCCCTTCTCCAGCTGGCCCAGGATCTTCTTGGTCTCCACCTCCACCTTGCCCTCCTCCTTGGGGATGTAGGGGACCACGTTGTCCAGGATGTCCAGGGCGATCACCCCCGGGGAGCGGCCGGCGCCGGAGATGGCCTGCAGCGAGGTCATCAACACCGCCTGGACGCCGAACGCCTGCTCCAGCGGGGCCAGGGTGATCGCCAGCCCGGTGGTGGTGCAGTTGGGGATGGGGACGATGTAGCCCCGGGTGCCGCGGCGCTGGAGCTGCTCCTTGATCAGCGCGGTGTGGGCCGAGTTGATCGGAGGGATGATCAGCGGCACGTCGTCCTCGTAGCGGAACGCGCTGGCGGCGGAGATCACCGGGATGTCCTTGGCCAGCCGGGGTTCCAGCTCGCGGGCCACGTCGGCCTCCACCGCGGAGAACATCAGGTCGTACCCGTCCGACTTCACCTCGGCGCCGTTCTGCACCACCATCGAGGCGATCCGCTTGGGCATCGCCTCGGGGACGAACCAGGCCACCATCCCGTTGGCGGTCCGCAGGGCGTCCACGTAGGTCTTCCCGGCGCTGCGGGGGGAGGCGGCCAGGCCGGTGATCTCGATCAGCGGGTGGTTCTCCAGCGCGGCAATGAACTGCTGACCTGCAAGACCGGTGGCGCCAACCAGCACGGCGCGAAGCTTCTGAGACATGGGCTCCTCGGAGCGAACGAAGGAGCGGCTAGATAGCCGCGCCGGCCGGGAGGAGCAAGGTCCGGACCATCAGCGGTCAGCCGTGCGCGATCCCGTAGGTGATCCCCGCGTCCTGCATCCGCTCGATCGGGAAGCCGTAGGAGATCCACTCCCGCAGACCTCCGGTCAGCAGCACCGCCTGGATTCCGCGGACCTGGAGCTGACGGTAGGCCTTGCGCATGTCCGACCCGTCGTCCGCCACCCCGCACAGGACGATCAGCTCATCGTCGGGAAGGATGTCCGCGGCCTCCTTCAGCTCCCGGGGCGACATCCGCAGGGCGCCGGGGATGTGGAACTGGAAGCGATCCCAGTCCCCCTCCTCCCGGCAGTCCACCACCACCACTTCGTCGTCGCCCAACCGCAGGAACAGATCACGACAGTCGATGGTCGGCTCCACACGGCCCTCCTGAGGTCCCAATCACCTCAACCCGGCGGAGGGGTCTGCCTCTTCCCACCCTCCTAGAGACCAAGCTGCTTGGCGATGATCTCGTTCATGATCTCGCTGGTTCCCCCGCCGATCGGTCCCAGCCGGGCGTCCCGCCAGTGTCGTTGGATGTCGTACTCCATCATGTAGCCGGCGCCACCGTGCAGCTGCAGCGCCTGATCGGCCAGGCGACAGCACATCTCGGTGGCCACCTTCTTCGCCATCGAGGTCTGCGCCACCGCCCACTCCCCCGCCGCGTGCAGCCGCAGCGCGTGGTAGGTCAGCTGGCGAGCGGCCTCCAGCTCGGTCGCCATGTCGGCGAGCTTGTGGCGCACCACCTGGAACTCGGAGACGTGCCTCCCGAAGGCGCGCCGCTGCCGGGTGAAGGCGATTGCCCCCTGGAGGATGTCTTCGGCCGCGCCCACCGCGCCCAGGGCCAGCGAGAGGCGCTCCCACTGGAAGTTGCCCATGATCTGGGCGAAGCCCCCGTGCTCCTCCCCCAGCAGGTTCTCCACCGGTATCCGGCAGTCCTCGAAGTGCAGCTCGGCGGTGTCGGAGGCGCGCCAGCCCAGCTTGTCCAGCTTGCGGCCCAGGGTGAACCCGGGGGTCCCGCGCTCGGCGATCAGGAAGGAGAGGCCCTTGTGGCCCGCCTCCGGCCGGGTCTTCACCGCCAGCACCACGAAGTCCGCCCGCACCCCGTTGGTGATGTAGGTCTTGCTGCCGTTGACCACGTAATGCGCGCCGTCGCGCACCGCCCGGGTGCGGATCCCCGCCACGTCCGACCCCGCATCCGGCTCGGTGATCCCCAGGGCGCCGATCAGCTCGCCGGTGATCGCCGGGGTCAGGAAGCGGCGCTTCTGGGCGTCGGTGCCGAACAGATGAAGCGGCCCGGAGGCGATCACGAACTGCGCAGCCAGCCCCGCCGCCACCCCGCCCGAGCCGCAGCGTCCCAGCTCCTCCAGCAGCACCGCCTCGTAGAGGAAGCCGGCGTCGGTGCCCCCATAGGCTTCCGGGTACTTGAGCCCCAGAAAGCCCAGCTCCCCGAAGCGGCGGAACAGCTCCCGCGGGAACTCTCCCTGGGCCTCCCACTGTTGGGCATGGGGACGCAGCTCCCGATCCACCACCGCCCGCACCGTCGCGCGGAAGGCCTCGTGCTCCTCGCCGTACAACCCGAATCCGGCCAGCATGCGCACCCCCTGGGCCGGGGAGGATGCCACGGGGGTCGCCTCGTTCCTTGACCCACCGCGGGTCCCCGTGCGAATAAGCCCGTGGTTCCGGCGCCATCGCCAAGTGGTAAGGCAAGGGTCTGCAAAACCCTCATTCCCCGGTTCGAATCCGGGTGGCGCCTCTTTCCGGTGAGGCCTGACGGAAGCTCCCGTCAGGCCTCCCTTTCTTCTCCCCAACCGACAGGTCTCCGGTAGTTTGCGCCGCCCCGTGCGCCGGTCCTTCGCTGCCATTGTGTTGCTGCTGTGCGCCTGTCGCCTCGCGCCGGTCGTCGCCCCCCCTCCCCCGGTGGTCGCCGCCCAGGTGATCGACGCCGGTCAACCCGATGCAGGCGGGGAGGCGCCGGACGCCGGCCTGGCCGAGCTGGACGCGGGAGCTGCCTCGATGGCGCTGCCGCCGCCGCCGGATGATCCGGTCGGCGCGATGTACTCCAAGCGGCTGGACTTCCGCGGCGGCGATCCGATGGTCGCGATCCGGCTGATGGAGGGGGGCCACGAGGTGGCCTTCTCCCCGCGAGGACAGCTGCGGATGCGGGTCAATGGTCCGGTGGAGAAGCGGGTGGAGGCGCCGGCCGGCTCGCGGTGGCACGTGCGGCTCACCGAGGGGCGCCCGGCCCAACTGCTGGCGCGGGTGCAGCTGGCCGAGTTCTCCAACAGCGACCGCGCAGGGGTGGAGGCGGAGCAGGCGATCTGGACCGCGCGAGGGGTGCCCACCCGGGTGCAGACCCTGGGCAGCGTGTACGGGATCGCCGGCAAGGTGATCGACAACCGCAAGCTGCTGCTGGTCACCGAGGAGTCCCAGCCGTTGCCGGAGGCCAAGCAGCGGCAAGCGGAGATCTTGCGGCAGTACGGGCTGCGCACCTTCCTGGCGGAGACCCTGTCCCGCCCGGCCAGCGGCATCCTGGAGCTACTGGACGCGGACCGGAACCCGGTGGCCCTGGCGCAGGATCGGATCATCGCCGAGACGGTGGATGGTTCCGGGTTCGCGGTGGACCAGGTGGAGTACGGGGTGGGCTACGACTTCCACGGCTTCGAGGACCGCCGCTACCGCGGGTCGCTGATGCTGGCGGTGGACCGCGAGGGCGGGCTGGCGGTGATCAACCTGGTGCCGTTGGAGGAGCTGCTCTACGGGCTGGTCCCCTCCGAGATCTTCGCCCGCGCCCATCCCGAGGCGCTCAAGGCCCAGGCGGTGACCGCGCGCGGGGAGGTGCTGGCCAAGGTGGGCACCAAGCACCTGGCGGATCCGTACCTGCTCTGCTCGGAGCAGCACTGCGCGGTCTACAAGGGGCTCTCCGGAGAGGCGGCCTCCACCAACGCCGCGGTGCAGGCCACCCACGGAGAGGCGCTGTTCTCGCAGGAGGAGCGGCTGGTGGACTCGGTCTACTCCGCGGTCTGCGGCGGGCACACCGAGGACAACGACATCGTGTGGGGCGGGATGCCCAACCCCAGCCTGCGGGGGCGACCGGACGTGCTACCGGGAGTGAAGGTCCCGATGACGCCTCGGCGGAGCATCGAGGGGTGGCTGGCCGCGGACGTTCCGGCGATGTGCCGGGTCTCCAGCTTCGCCCAGCCCTCCAAGTACCGCTGGGAGAGGCGGTTCACCGCCGAGGAGGCCAACCGGCTGACCCGGCACCTGAACATCGGCGCGTTGCAGGCGATGGCGGTCACCGACCGCGGCGTCTCCGGCAGGGCCCGGCTGCTGTCGCTGTCCGGCACCCAGGGCGCGACCCAGATCCGCGGCGAGCTGAACATCCGGCGGCTGTTTGGGATGCTGAACAGCGCGATGTTCGTGGTCAGCGCGGAGAAGGGGCCGGACGGTCAGCCGGCCTCCTGGGTGTTCCGGGGCGGCGGCTGGGGCCACGGGGTGGGGATGTGTCAGACCGGCGCCATTGGCCGCGCCGAGGCCGGGCAGGACTACCGGGCCATCCTCCGGCACTACTTCAATGGCGCCGAGGTGGCGTCCATCTACTGAGCGACGGTTCCCCGCCCGGTCTCCAGGCTCCTGAAGGACACCCAGGAGCGGGCGGCCGAGGAAGCCCGTTATTATCGTGCCCCCGATGCTCCCCTCCCCACCCAGGCGACGCCGCTCCGGTGCCAAGCGGCTTGTTGCCGCGCTGGCGCTGACGCTGCTGGCGCACGCGGTGATGCTGGGGGTGATCCTGCTGACCAGCGGTGGACCCCGCCCGCCGCCCCGAAAGCCGCCGCAGTCGGTGGCGATGAGGACGATCAGCAGTGAGGAGTGGGAGAAGAATCGATCCGCCAGTGCTCCCAGTGAGCGGGCGCCCCGGGAACCCAAACCGCAAAGCAAGCTGCCCAAGGGGCAGAACGTGGCGGTGGCCCCGGGCAACGAGGAGAAGCCGCCCGAGGACACCCAGTACCTGGCCGAGCGCGACAACAAGGTCGACAAGCAGACCCGGGCCCGGGAGCAGACCGCCAACTACAAGAACGCGATGCCCCAGCGGACGACCACCACCCCGCCGCCGGAGACCGGCAACAGCGACCGCGAGCAGGCGTCGCAACAGGCCCGCCTGGGACTTCCCAAGGCCAACCCGGAGGCGAAGAGCGCCGGGGAGGCCAAGCTGCAGATCCCGAAGGTGGAACGTCGGACCGCGGTAGCCCTCAAGCAGGACCCCTCCGATGCTCCCGGCCCGGGGCTGGCGGTGGAGAACCGCAAGCAGAGCCGCGAGCTGAAGGGCAACGCCGAGCGCTTCGCGATGAACCGGGGCGGAGAGGACGCCGAGCCGTCCGCCTCCTCCGCCGGACAGGCGCAGCAGTCCCGGTTGAGGCTGCTTCCCTCCTCCGCGCTGATGGATCAGATCACCGGCGCTGCCGCGAACGATCACCTCAAGGAGGAGGAGGGAGAGGGGACCTACCTGAACACCCGGGAGTTCAAGTTCGCGGGGTTCTTCAACCGGATCAAGCAGTCGGTGGGCAGCCAGTGGAACCCGGACCGGAAGCTGGCGGTCCGTGATCCCACCGGCAACATCTACTCCGGCAAGGACCGCTACACCCTGCTCAGCGTTACCCTGGATTCAGACGGGCGGGTGGCGGAGATCTCGGTGGCCAAGAGCTCCGGGGTGGACTTTCTGGACCTGGAGGCGGTGCAGGCCTTCGAGCGCGCCCAGCCCTTCCCCAACCCTCCGCCGGGGCTGCTGACCGACGATGCGATGGTCCGCTTCCAGTTCGGCTTCATGGTCGAGCTTGGCAGTTCGCCCCGGATGCAGATCTTCCGTCGCTCGAATTGATCGCCGCCGCCGCGGGCGGGCGGTACCCTGCCCCGGCGATGGTGGACAACAGCTTCGAGCGGGCCAAGAAGGTCCGGCGGGTCCTGGCCTGGATCCTGGGTGCCAACTGGGCGGTGGCGGTGGCGAAGATCGTCTTCGGGATGATCTCCGACTCGGCGGCGGTGACCGCGGACGGCGTCCACTCCTTCATCGACGGCGGCTCCAACGTGCTGGGCCTGGTGGCGATGTCGGTGGCCGCCCAGCCGGCGGACGCGGACCACCCCTACGGCCACGGCAAGTTCGAGGCCCTGGCCTCGCTGGGGATCGGGGCGATGATCGGGATCGCGATGCTGGAGCTGGGCCGGATGGCCTTCCAGTCGCTGATGCACGACCAGCACCCCACGGTCAGCAACCCGATGATCGCGGTGATGGTCTCCACCCTGGTGATCAACGTGATCGTCACCCGGGTGGAGCGGCACTACGGCGAACAGCTCAAGAGCCCGCTGTTGATGGCCGACGCCCGCCACACCCTCTCGGATGTGTTCGTGACCCTGGCGGTGCTGTTCTCGCTGATGCTGGTGCGCCTGGGCTATCCGCGGGCGGATGGGGTCGTGGCACTGCTGGTGCTGTTCTTCGTGGCCTACGTGGCCTACGGGATCGTCCGCCACGCGGTGGGGTCGCTGTCCGACACCGCCCGGCTGGATCCGGCGCAGGTGGCGCAGCTGGTCTCCGGGGTGACCGGGGTGCAGGATTGCCGGGACATCCGCAGCCGCGGGATGGAGCAGTCGATCTACGTGGACCTGAAGATCCGCGTCGACCCCAGCCTGCCCATTGCCCACGCCCATGCGGTGGCGGACGAGGTGGAGGTCTTGATCACCCAGACCTATCCGCAGGTGGTGGATGTGGTGGTGCACGTGGAACCGGTCGGCGCGCACGCGCTGGGAAGCTGAAGGAGGACGCGTGGAGCTGACCTTCGTCCATGGAAGCAGCAACCACCCGCTGGCAGAGCGGGTGGCCCGGTTGCTGGGAGTGGAGACCTCCCCGCTGCGGATCGAACGCTTCCCTGACGGGGAGATGAAGGTCGATCTGGTGGAGAGCCCCCGGGCCCGTGACGTGTACGTGCTGCAGTCCACCCACCCGCCGGTGGGTGAAAATCTCCTGGAGCTGATGCTGGTGGTGGACGCGTTCCGACGCGGCGGCGCGGGACGGATCACCGCGGTGGTCCCCTACTTCGGTTACGCCCGGCAGGACCGGCGGGCGCACGGCCGGGAGTCGCTTGGATCGCGGCTGGTGGCGGATCTGCTGATCACCTCGGGGATCGACCGGATCGTGGGCGTGGACCTGCACACCCCCTCCATCGAGGGCTGCTTCTCGGTGCCGCTGGAACACCTGACCGCGGTCCCGGTGCTGGCGGACCGGGTCAAGGGGCTGGTGGGCGCCAACGCGGTGGTGGTCTCCCCCGACCTGGGCGCGGTGAAGCTGGCCGAACGCTACGCCGAGCGGCTGGGGGTCCCGATGGCGGTGGTGCACAAGATCCGCACCAGCGGGTCGAACGTGAAGGCCCAGGGGGTGGTGGGCGAGGTGTCGGGCCGGGTTCCGATCCTGGTGGACGACATGATCACCACCGCCGGGACGATGCAGGCCGCGGCCCAGGCAGTGCTGGAGCAGGGCGCGGTTCCGGAGATCTACATGATCGCCTCCCACGGGGTGCTGGTGGGGCCGGCGGCGGAGCGGCTGAAGTCACTGCCGATCGCCCGGATCTTCGTCACCGACAGCATCCCGGAGCGCGAGGCGTTCCCGCTTCCGGTGGAGCGGGTCTCGATCGCGCCGCTGATCGCCGAGACGGTGCGGCGGCTTCATGGGGAGAAGCCGCTCTCGGATCTGATCGCCAACCGCTAGGGCCAGCGGACCACCAGGCCGTCGTCCCCCACCCCCCACAGGGCGTCGGGGGCGACGCCGGTGAGGTCGTGCAGCAGCAGTGACTCGTGGCGGTAGAGCAACTCCCAGATGGTGCCGTTGTACCGGTAGATGTCGGTCCCGGAGGTCACGTAGACCGCGGAGGTGCCGAACGCCCGCACCGAGGTCAGCACGCCCGCTCCCGGCGGACCGGAGACCACCGACCAGGCGGCCCCGTCGTACTTGAGCACCAGGCCCGAATCTCCCACCGCGTAGATCAGATCCGCGCGGACCACCCACAGCGCGTGCAGCCCGGCTCCGGCGGGCAGGCCGGAGAGGTTCTCCACCGCCTGGGTGGTCCAGGAGCCGTCGTCATTGAGCTTGTAGACGCGCGGCTGAGCGGGCGCGGCGGTGGTGGTGCCAACCGCGTAGATGCTGCCGATGCTCACGCCGTGGATGTCGCTGAGGTGGACTCCGGCAATGGAGTCCTTGGCGGTGGGATTGCCTGAGCCGTTCCACTCGAAGGTGTCCCCATCGGCCAGGACCCCGAACAGCCGCAGGCCACTGTCATTGATTCCGACCAGGCCTTCTACCTGCGCGGACCCTACGTTCTTGCTGGCGCTGCAGCCGGTGAGGGGCAGTGAAGCGAGGGCCGCGACCTTCCCCTGGGTGCAACCAAAGCCTCCGTCCGCGAGCACCTGGGCGTTCTGGGCGCACCCGCCGAAGTAGCCTATGGCCGGCGAAACCCAGGAGGCGGTCCAGTTGTCCCCGGCGCATTCTCCGTCGTAACCGGAGCCGGTACCGAAGCCCACTCCCGCCGCGACCTGGACGCGCATCGCCTGGGCGGTTCCGGCGATCCAGAGACCGCCTGGGCCGAAGGCGGAGTTGGTCTGCCAATCGTTGCTCGAACCGCCCACCGTTGTGACCGTCCACCCGCCATCACTCCCGCTGGGACAGCCCACCTCGTCCACGCTCAGATCGCAGTCGTTGTCCTTGCGATCGCAGATCTCGGCCGCCGCCAGATAGGTGAAGGGGTCGCCGTCGTCGCAGTCTCCGCCGTCCAGCACTTGCCCCGCCGGCGGGCTGGAGCAGAACAACGCCCCCGCATCCGCCTGACCGCGCCCGTCCCGATCTCCATCCGGGAAATAGGTGACAGGCGTCCCGCTGAAGTCGCAGAACCGGGCCCCCTCGGGAGTGCACTTCTGCGTCCCGCTGCAGTTGCCCGCCGCAGTACAAGAGGTCAGCCCCAGCTCCTCATCCACGGTGCCGTCGCAATCGTTGTCGTAGGAATCGCAGAGCTCGGGCGCGGACGGATAGACCGTGGCCAGCGCGTCCCGGCAGTCGTCGCTGGTGGTGGACTGACCGGCGGCGGGAGCGCCGCACAAGGCGAAGGTGCCCGCGTCCCCTGCCCCGTGGCCATCCAGGTCCACGTCCGGGTAGCCGACCGTGGGGGCGGGCGAATCGCAGCGGGTGCCACCGTCCACCTCGCAGGCGGTGGAGCCGGCGCAGGACCCTTCCCCGGTGCAGGCGGCGCCGAGGCTGAACCCCTCGTCGGTCTCTCCCTCGCAGCTGTTGTCCCGTCCGTCGCACAGCTCCGGCGCATCGGCGTAGACGTTGGCCCGGGTGTCGTCACAGTCCAGCGCGTTGGGCGCCCACATCCCTGCAGGGCCACCACAGACAGAGGAGACGGTTCCAGTTCCATCCTGCTGGCCCCGCCCATCTCCATCCGAGTCCGGATACCAGGTCAGGTTCTCGCTGGTGCAGGTCCAGCCTCCGGTTGCAGTGCACACCCGGGCGCCAGGACAGTCCGCGCCGATCGAACACAACAGCCCCACGCCATAGCCCTCGTCCTGCTCCCCGTCGCAGTTGTTGTCGAGGTAGTCACACGTCTCGGCCGCGCCCGGATGGACCTGGCCCAGCGCGTCGTCGCAATCGGTGCCTCCTCCGGCCGCCGCGACCCAGCCGTCCTCATCCACATCGGCGGCCACCAGTGCGGTGGACAGCGCGGCGACCTCTCCGCGGACCAGGCCGACCTCCTGGCTTTCGCTGGCCACCGTGGCTCCGGCACAGTCTTTCTCCTGCGCGGTGGTGGTCACCCGCAGCCGATCCGACCAGCCCTCCCCTCGGAAGATGGCCACCACCCGCTCGCCCGATCTTCCCGAGACCTGCAGCGTCTGTTCGGACCGGAGGATGGAATCGGCCAGGTCCTCCACCGAGATCTTCAGGCATCCAGGCTCAAAGCCCTGCCAGCCCAGGGTCAACCGCGCCGCCGAATCCAGGCGGTCTCCCTGCCCGCAGCTGCACCCGGTCAGGGCGCCCAGCAGGAACAACGTCGAGAGGGGGCGGAGAGCATTCATCAGGATTCCGTTCCGGGAGGGGAGACCGACGGAGCCTAGCCAAAATCTCCCGCCGCGCGGCCCGATTGATGTCCGCCTTCTGGCGTACTCCCCGCCGCCCGCAGCGCGCCGAAAGCGCCAAGAACGACCCGGTGGGTCGTGTTGAAATCCTGACTGAATTGGACGCTGATGCGCAGGTGCCCTCCTCCGCCCGTTCCAAGCTGTTGGCCTCGCTCGATGGTCTCTCGTATTTCGCTCGTGCCGCGGCCCTGGTCCAGCTGGCCCGGGAGAAGCGCGGTGATCCCGAACTGCGCCGGCTCACCGAAGAGCTGAGCGGCTCGGACGACACCTACGAGGCCAGCGCTGGCGTCCTGCTGGCGAGGCACGCGGGCTTCCGGGACCTGGTGGTCCAATCGCTGCGACATCCCTCCCGCCAGGTGCAGCTGGGCGCCGCCGCCTCGGTTCCGGCCTTCGAGTTCAAGGCGGAGGAGCTGATTCCGGAGTTCCTGGCCGCCTCGCCCCTGGTCCGCAGCGTGATCCGCAAGGGGCTGGTTCGCGCCCGGAAGTTTGAGCTGTTGGAGGCGCTGCTTTCACCCGTGGAGGCCAGGCTGGGCACCGGCGAGGCCTCGCGTCTCCTCACCGGGCTCCCCGTCTCGGCTCTCCCCGCGGCCCTGGCCCGGTTGGGAGAGGTGACCCCGCATCTGGCCCGGCTGGCGCGGCGTTCGCCGGACGCGGTGCTGGCCTTCGTGCGGGAGCGGATTGCGAGCGGACCGGAGCGGGAGCGGTCCTACCGCTTCGAGCGCTTCGGCGAGGCGCTTGCGCAGATCGCGTTCCATCGGCCCGAGGAGGTGGTGCGGTTGCTGGCCGACCTGGGCCCGGTCGCCTCGGTGCCCTCCTTTGCAGTGAGGCGCATGGGGCTGTTGAGCCGCCGCGCGCCTGCCGCGACCTTCGCGTGGATGACCCAGCCCAGGTTGCGCAACGCCTTCCTGCGGGCCGCCCCTGCGCTGCTCCGGGAGGCGAAGTCGTTCATACCCGAGCAGCGCCTGGAGCTGGCCCGCCTGGTGGGCGAGCACTTCTCACTGCTGGAGCAGCTGCTGGAGGCGGTGCCCCCTTCGCAGCGCGCGGCGCTGTTCGCGGCAGCCACTCGGGACCGGGCGCTGGGACAGCTGCCGGGCTCGCTCCTGGAGGTGCTGCCCCATGCCACCCGGGATGCGGTGGCCCTCCGGATGCTGAACCTCAAGGAGGCCCGGGACGACGAGGTGCTGGCGCGGAGGTTCTGGGCGTACCGGGCGATTGACGCCGCCCGTCCGGTGTTGACCACGGCGTCCCGGGCGGCGCAGGCGGAGGACCGGGCGATGGCGCTGACGCAGCTGGTGGAGGCCACCGGCAGGTCTCGAAGCGGGCTCTCCTCCACGCTGGAGACCCTGGAGCGGCTGAAGAATGAGCAGGACCCCGTGCGGCAGGCGGCGCTCCACGCCCTCGCGCGACTGCCACTCTCGCTCCTCCTCTCCGAGCACGTGCCCGCGCTGGAACGGCTGGTCACCTACGCGCTGGAGGCCCGGGACACCTCCGCCTCCACCCGCAACGCGCTGCAGACCCTGGCCTTCCGGTTGATCCGCGCCGAGGCCGCGACGCCGACACTTCCCCTGTTCCAGTTCGCGCTGCGGACCCTGATCAAGCTGGCCGGCCAGCACGGCTCTCTGGCCTTGCCTCCCCTGGACCGCGACCTCCCCCGTGGCGCAGAGGTGGCGGTGCTGGGCGCGCTGTTGCCCCACCTGCGCGACGCGCGTGACCGGGACGACCACCGGCTGGTGCTGACCCTGGCCGGCGCGCTGGGCCGACGTGCCTATCCCCTGGATCTGTTGCAGGCGCTCCTGGAGCCGGCGCTCCGCTCCTCGCCCGAGGCGGTGGCCCACCGTGCGGCCGCGCTCTGGCTGGCCCCACCGCACACCCGAGACCGCCGGGTCCGTGCGCTGCTGGATCGGGACGCGACCTCGGTGGTGCTGCCCGGGGTCTTCGAACATCTCCATCGCCGGCGCCAGGAGTGGCTGGACCCCTACTTGAAGGGAGCCAAGCCCCGGGGGCGCTTCCTCCTGGGCGACTTCGGCTGGGTCCCCCCGGTGGAGGACGGCTTCCACCGCTGGCTGCCCCGGCAGCAGCACACCTTCGCCCAGGTGCTGACCTTCCTCGCGGAGGACGCCAAGAGGAACTCCTGGGAGCGGACCTCGGCGCTGTGGCGACTGGCGCGCATGCCGGTGACCACCGCGGAGACGCTGGCCCGCTATCTGGGGGAGCGGGACGTCAGCATGGCCGAGGCTGCCCTCGGCGCCCTGGGCTGGATCGACCGCCCCGCCTCGGCCCTTCCCCTCTTGCTGAACCAGATGGAGGGAGATCGCGCCCGGGTCGCGATGTACACCCTCCCGCGGGTGGTCCGGCTGCTGCCGGCCCGGACCCTGGACGCGGCGATGATCGCCCTGCTGGAGGCCCCGGGCTCGCGGCTGACGGCCAGGAAGGAGGCGATCCGGCTATTGGGGGCCTCGCGTTCGGAGCTCGCCCTCCAACGCCTCCAGATCGAGCTGGCCCGCCCCGACCTCCATCGGGATCTGGCAATCGCCATCGGCCATGCGGGGGCGTCCTTGCTGGATGTGCCGGAGGGCCTGGCGCTGCTGGAGGCGATCGCCCGGCATCCGCATCCGGAGGTCGCCCGGAGCCTGCTGCAGCGGCCGGTCTCCGTCGTCTATCCCTCGGCCAGACCCGCCTACGCGCGCCTGGTCCTGGGACTGGTCACCCACCCAGAGCTTCGGGTCCGCAAGGAGGCGCTGGTGGCGCTGCGCAACTGGTCCGCCACCCTCGAGGTCGAGACTGTCTCCTGCTGCGTGGCCCGGCTGGTGGATCTGGCGGCCCCGGAGTGGCGAGAGGGACTCTCGACGCTGCTGTTCCTCATCCCCGACGGGGTCGGTCGTCCACAGCTGGTGGAGGCACTGGCGAGGCTGGCGGGGAGCGCGACGCCCGCGGAGTGGGACGCAACCCTGGACCGGGACCAGCCCGCGCGGCAGCGAGCGCTGGCGATCGTGGACGGACTGGCGGCGGTGACCGAGCCGGTCCGCAGACAGCTGGAGGCCCCGCTCACCGAGCTGGCCGCGGCGCTGGCACCCCACCCCACCTTTGCGCGGGCGCGGGTCCGCCTGGAGCTGCTGGCCATCGACTGGAGCGATCCGGGTCCGGCCCTCCAGCGGTTGATCCAGTCGGTCCCGGAGAACGCCGCCTGGGAGCGGAGCATCGCCACCGAGATGGCTTCCCTGCTGGCGCACCGCCCGACCGCCTGGGACCCGCTCACCTTGTTGCGGGAGGTGGAGCCGTTGGTCACCTCCGCCCCGGCGGTGGCACTCAGCGCCACCGTCCAGGCCGGCGGGCGCCTGGGATGGGCGGAGCCCGCTGCGTCGGCGCTGCGGGTGCTCCGACAGCACGACCGGACAGAGATCGCCGAGGCCGCCCGGGACGTGTTCACCGTCGCCGAGGGATGAACACGGCCGCGGGACAGCCGCAGCGACCCTCACCTTACGAATGAGGGGCTGGGCCTACGTCTCCGTCGAGAGACGGTAACTTCGTCCGCTCTGTGGCGCCGCCGACAGCGGGACTGGCTTCAGGTCTCCGGCCTTCCGGCCCGGCTCAATGTCCGGGTGCCGACGTCCCCTGCCCGCTGCCAGAAGTTTCTTCATGTGGGTGGCCCCACGGGGATGAAACGACCGCTGTCCGGCCCGGGTGACTGTTCGCTGTCGGCTGCGCAAGGTGGCGAATGTTCATGCTGACCTCGCCTGCTTGCGGCTGGCAAAGCCGTTGCAGTGTCGCTCCCCGGGTCGCGCGGTGAGGCGGGGCTCCTGGTCGCAGGTCGACAGGAGCAATCGGGAGGAGCAGACAATGGTCGGAGTGATCACCACCAGGGATGTGCTGCGGAACGCGGGCCTGATCGCACGGGAGTTCGGCGTGCGCTGCCTGCTGCGGTGCGTGGTGGTGATGATGCGCGGCAAGCCGACCACCTTCCTGGAGGTGGCCTGCCGCACCGAGAAGTAGCCCTCCTAGCCCTTGGGCTTCTCGGCCTGCACCAGGATGTAGCCGAGGATCCCGCGCTGATAGGCCAGCGCCACCAGGGCATCGATCACCAGGCTGCCGGCGGCGATCAGGTTGCCCCGGACCTTGGACAGCTCCCGGAAGTGCCGCCAGGTGTACTGCTCGCGGACGTACTGGGGGATGGTCTTCTCCGCCACCTGCTCCAACTTCGGCTCCACAAAGCCGATCCGCTCCAGCGTGCCAGCAAAAGTGGTGGCCGGCACCCGGTTGGCCAGCGGCACATGCCAGGCCTCGCACATCGCCTGGAGCAGCAGCTTGTCCGCGCCCTTCGGTTCGCGCCGCAGGTCGTAATCCGCCATCACCAGCCGGCCGCCGGGCTTGAGCACCCGGAAGGCCTCGCGCATGAAGGCCTCGCGGGTGTCGAAGTGGACGCAGCCCTCCACCGACATCACGTGGGAGAAGCTGGCGTCCGGGAAGGGCAGCTTCACCGCGGTGCCATGGTGGAAGCTGAGGCGATCCGAGAGCCCGGCCTTCTCCGCCCTGGCCCGGGCGATCTCCACGTGTCCCCAGGTGAGATCCAGCCCGCTGATCTGCTTGGGACCGAAGGTCCTGGCCAGCACCAGATCCTGGGCCCCGGTGCCGCAGGCCACGTCCAGCAGGGTGGAGTTGGCGTCCAGCTGCGCCCGCTCACCCAGGGTGCGGATCAGCTGCTCCGCCGCCTCCAGGTAGGTCATCCCCTCCCGCTCCCAGAGCCCGAAGTTGAGGTACCCGCCGTGGATCTCGGAGAAGTTCTCCGCTCCCGGCGCGTAGAACCTCTCCACCTTCGCCTCGTGTGACTGCTGATCCCACTGCCTACGACCCGCCCCCGGTACGCTCGACATGCGACGCAGCATCCACCGACAAGGGCGATCGCAAAAGGGCAATCCGGCGAGGGCTGACCGGGCGGTGAAGGAGGAAGGGCCCGCAGGTGAGGACCGCGGGACCTCGGGCTCGGCTGAGCGTTCCTGGTTGGAACGCGATGCCGCCTTCCGGCCCACCGCCCGCAAGTGAAGAGCCCGGGACCTGTGGGAGGACCCGGGCTCGGCTCACTGCGTTTCAGGCGGGAGCGACTACGCCGCGTAGTCCTCAATCGGGGGACAGGAGCAGATCAGCTTCCGGTCTCCCAGCACCTGGTTGAGGCGGCCCACCGCCGGCCAGAACTTGTGGGTCCGGACGAACGCAGTGGGGTACGCGGCCTGCTCGCGCGGATAGGGGTGGTTCCACTCCGCGGCGGCGATCACCTGCGCGGTGTGGGGGGCGTTCTTGAGGAGGTTGTTGTCCTTGGGCGCCCTCCCCTCCTCGATGGCGCGGATCTCCTCCCGGATGGCGATCATCGCGTCACAGAAGCGGTCCAGCTCGGACTTGGCCTCGCTCTCGGTGGGCTCGATCATCATCGTGCCCGCCACCGGGAAGGAGACGGTGGGGGCGTGGAAGCCGTAGTCCATCAGCCGCTTGGCCACGTCCTCCACCTCCACCCCGGAGGTCTTCTTCAGCGGGCGCAGATCGATGATGCACTCGTGCGCCACCCGCCCCTGCTTGCCCCGGTAGAGCACCGGGTAGTGCGGGTGCAGCCGCTCGGCCATGTAGTTGGCGTTGAGGATCGCCAGCTTGGTGGCGTCGGTCAGCCCGTCACCGCCCATCAGCGAGGCGTAGACCCAGGAGATCAACAGCACGCTGGCGCTGCCCCAGGGAGCGGCGGAGATGGCGCCGATCCCCTTCGCTCCACCGGTGGCCACCACCGGGTGGGTGGGCAGGAAGTCCACCAGGTGCTTGGCCACGCCGATCGGCCCCATCCCCGGTCCGCCGCCGCCGTGCGGGATGGCGAAGGTCTTGTGGAGGTTGAGGTGGCAGACGTCGGCGCCGATGTCCCCCGGGCGGCAGAGGCCGACCTGGGCGTTCATGTTCGCGCCGTCCATGTACACCTGGCCGCCGTGCTGATGGACGATCTCGCAGATGCGCTTGATCTCCTCCTCGAACACCCCGTGGGTGGAGGGGTAGGTCACCATCAGCGCCGCCAGCGAGTCCTTGTACTCGGTGGCCCGGGCCTCGAGATCCGGCACGTCGATGTTGCCGTTCTCGTCACACTTGACCACCACCACCTTGTAGCCGGCCATCACCGCCGAGGCGGGGTTGGTGCCGTGCGCCGAGGACGGGATCAGGCACACGTCCCGGTGGGACTGTCCGCGGGCCGCCTGGTAGGCGCGGATCACCAGCAGCCCGGCGTACTCCCCCTGGCTGCCGGCGTTGGGCTGCAGCGACACCCCGGCGAAGCCGGTGATCTCCGCCAGCATCGCCTCCAGCTGCTGGAAGATGACCTTGTAGCCGCCGGCCTGCGAGACGGGCGCGAAGGGATGCATCCGGCTGAACTCCGGCCAGGTGATCGGCAGCATCTCGCTGGTGGCGTTCAGCTTCATGGTGCAGGAGCCCAGCGGGATCATCCCGTGGGTGAGCGAGAAGTCCTTGCTCTCCAGATGCCGCAGGTAGCGCAGCATCTCGGTCTCCGAGTGGTGGGTGTTGAAGACCGGGTGCTGCAGGTACTGGCTCTTGCGCACCAGCGCCGGGGGCACCGCCAGCTTCAGGTCCTTGCCCAGCTCCTCCAGCGAGGGCGCGGCCTGGCCGCCGGCGAACACCGAGAGGATGGTCTCCAGATCCACCGCGTGGGTGGCCTCGTCCAGCGCGATCCCCACGGTGTGGGCGTCGATCCGGCGGAAGTTGAGGCGCTTGGCCTCGGCGGCGGCCATCACCACGTTCAGCTGCTGCTCGCCCTCCGCCACCACCCGCAGGGTGTCGAAGTAGTCCCGGTGGACCACCTGGAAGCCCAGCCCGGTCAGCCCCTTGGCCAGCATCTGGGTGAAGGCGTGGACCCGCTCGGCGATCCGCTTCAGCCCCTTGGGCCCGTGGTAAACGGCGTAGGAGCTGGCGATCACCGCCAGCAGCACCTGGGCGGTGCAGATGTTGGAGGTCGCCTTCTCGCGGCGGATGTGTTGCTCGCGGGTCTGCAGCGCCATCCGCAGCGCGGGCCGGCCCTGCGCGTCCTCGGAGACGCCGATCAACCGGCCCGGCATGTGGCGGGCAAACTGGGAGCGGGTGGCGAAGTACGCCGCGTGCGGCCCGCCGTAGCCCATCGGCACCCCGAAGCGCTGGGTGCTGCCCACCGCCACGTCCGCGCCCAGCTCTCCGGGCGGGGTGAGCAGGGTCAGCGCCAGCAGGTCCGCGGCCATCACCGCCAGCGCATCCGCGGCCTTGGCCTTCTCGATGAAGGCGCGGTGATCCAGCACCGCCCCGTCGGTGGCCGGGTACTGCACCAGCACCCCGAACGGCTTGCGGCCGAAGTCATAGTCCGCGGGCGAGCCGACCTCGATCTGGACCCCCAGCGCATCCGCCCGGGTCTTGACCACGTCGATCGTCTGCGGGTGGCAACCGTTGGAGACGAAGAACGGGCGGGAGGTGTCCCGGCCCTTCATCGCGAACGCCATCCCCATCGCCTCGGCGGCGGCGGTGCCCTCGTCCAGCAGCGAGGCGTTGGCCACCTCCAGGGCGGTGAGATCGATCACCATCGTCTGGTAGTTGAGCAGCGCCTCCAGCCGGCCCTGGGCGATCTCCGCCTGGTACGGGGTATAGGCGGTGTACCAGCCGGGGTTCTGCAGGATGTTCCGCAGGATCACCGGCGGGGTGATGGTGTCCGAGTAGCCCATCCCCAGGTAGGACCGGAAGATCTGGTTCTGCCCGGCGATCACCCGCAGCTCCTCCAGCAGCTCGAACTCACCCTTCCCCTTCGGCAGCCGCAGGGCGCGGCCCATCCGGATGTCCTTGGGGACGGTGGCGTCGATGAGCGCATCCACCGAGTCGAAGCCGAGCGTGGCCAGCATCTGCTGCTGCTCGCGCGCATCGGGACCGATGTGCCGCTCGGAGAAGGAGTCGAGGTACTTCCAGTCTAGGGACATGGTGGTGGCTTTAACCTTCGAGAGGCGGAATTACTTGCCGGCGTCCTTGATCAACTGCTCGTACGCGGCGGCGGTGAGCAGCGTGTCCAGCTGCTTGCCGTCCGAGGGCTCGAGCTCGATCAGCCAGCCGGCGCCGTAGGGGTCCTGGTTCACGGTCTGGGGGCTGTCGGAGAGGGTGCTGTTGATCTTGACCACCTTGCCGGTCAGCGGGGCGAACAGCTCCGAGACTGCCTTGGTGGACTCGATCACCCCGAACGGCTGGCCGGCGGTGATGGTGGCGCCCACCTTGGGCAGCTCCACGTAGACCACGTCGCCCAACGCCTCCTGGGCGTGCTGGGTGACGCCGACCACCACGAGCTTGGCGTCACCGCGCGCCCACTCGTGCTCCTTGGTGTACTTGAGGTCCTGCGGGTTGTTGCTCATGGGTGCGCTCCTGGGTGCTGCGGGGGTCACGCCTTCTTGTAGAAAGGGGTCTTCACCACCCGGGCGCCGACCGCACGTCCGCGGATGTCGATCTGGAAGGTCGAACCTTCGGCCGACAGCTCGGTGGGGACATAACCAATGCCGATGGCCTTCTTCACCGAGGGCCCCATGGTGCCGGACGTCACCACGCCCACCGGGGCGCCGTCCTTGAGGATGGCGTAACCGTGGCGGGGAACGCCGGTCTCGGTCAGCTCGAAGCCGACCAGCTTCCGCTTCAGCCCCTCGGCCTTCTGCTTGACCAGGACGTCCTTGCCGATGAACTCCGCCTTGTCGAGCTTGGTGATCCACCCCAGCCCGGCCTCCAGCGGGGTATGGGCGTCGTCGATGTCGTTGCCGTACAGCGCGTACTTCATCTCGGTGCGCAGCGAGTCGCGCGCGCCCAGCCCGGCCGGCTTGAGTCCATCCGCCTGGCCTTCCTGCATCAGCGCGTTGAACAGCTTCTCCGCCTCGTTCCAGGGGCAGTACAGCTCGAAGCCATCCTCGCCGGTGTAGCCGGTGCGGGAGATGATGCAGGGGACGCCGGCCACCGCGCCCTCGGTGAAACGGTAGGTGCCGATCGGGGTCAGGTCGGTCTGGGTGAGGCGCTGGACGATCCCCGCCGCCTTGGGGCCCTGGATCGCGAGCTGCGCGAACTCGGCGCTGCGGTTGACCGGCTGGACGCCCTTGGCGCGCTCCTTCATCCAGGCGAAGTCCTTGTCGGTGTTCGACGAGTTCACGCAGATCAGGATCCGCTCCGGGGAGAAGCGGTAGGCCACCACGTCATCCACGAAGGTGCCCTGGTCGTTGAGCAGCCCTGCGTAGATCGCCTGCCCGTCGGAGATGCGCGCCAGGTCGTTGGTGATCAGCGCGTTGACTGTCTCCAGCGCGCCGGGCCCGCGGAACTCCACCTCGCCCATGTGGGAGACGTCGAAGAGGCCGGCGGCGGTACGCACCGCCTCGTGCTCCGCGATCACCCCGGTGTACTGGACGGGCATGTCCCAGCCGGCGAAATCAACCATCCGAGCGCCCAGCTTCTTGTGGGCCTCGTAGAGAGGCGTTTGCCGAGCCATGGGGGGCGGTCCTTTCGAAGAGCGGAAAAGCGCGCGGACTATAGCGATCAGGACTTCGCAATCAACCGCCGCGCGGCACTACAATCCTCCACCATGAAGGTGCGTTATCGACTCAATCCATCCAACCCATGCTTCTCCTTCGAGTTCTTCCCACCGAAGACCGAAGAGGGCGTGGGCGAGCTGCTGAAGACCTTCGAGGAGCTCTCTCCTCTGGACCCGGGGTTCGTCTCCGTCACCTACGGGGCGGGCGGCAGCACCCGGGACAAGACCATCGAGCTGGTCACCCGGATCAAGCAGACCAGCGGCATTGAACCGATGGCCCACCTGACCTGCGTGGGCCACACCCGCGAGGAGATGAAGCCGATCCTGGATCGCTTCGCCGAGGCGGGGATCCAGAATCTCCTGGTGCTGCGGGGCGACCCGCCCAAGGGAGAGAAGCAGTTCGTGCCCACCCCGGGTGGGTTCCGCTTCGCCTCCGAGCTGATCGCCTACATCCGGGACCAGGACTACCCGTTCTGTCTGGGGGGCGCCGCGTATCCGGAGGGCCACGTGGAGAACCCCTCCCGGGAGCTGGATCTCAAGAACCTCAAGCTGAAGGTCGACGCCGGGCTGGACTTCCTGGTCACCCAGATCTTCTTCGACAACGCGTTCTATTTCGACTTCGCCGAGCGCGCCCGAAGGGTGGGAATCAACATCCCGATCGTCCCCGGCATCCTGCCGATCACCAACTTCTCCCAGCTGGAGCGGATGACCCGGATGTGCGGCGCCACGGTGCCGATGCGGCTGGCGCTGCAGCTGGAGAAGGTGAAGGAGGACCCCACCGCGGTGATGCAGCTGGGGATCGCCCACGCCACGGTGCAGTGCATGGAGCTGCTCAACCGCGGCGTGCCCGGGGTGCATTTCTATACGCTGAACCGGTCCCCGGCGACGCGGATGATCCTGAGCGCGATCCGGGCGCGGTGACGTCGGAGTCGGTCAGGCTGGCCTCAGGTGGCAGCTGCCTCACCTCGGTGGACCACGGCGAGTGCAGGTAGCGGTCCTGGAGGGCGTGCTTCAGGGCCACCCCATCGCAACGGGCGCCTCCTTGGCGTCTGGATGACGCTCATCACCGGAGGTCGGACCTCTGAGCCCGGGGTGCCCTGGAGTTGGTAGAGTGTGGGGCATGCGAGCTCTTCACCTTGCCCTGCTGGTGATGCTGACCTCCGGCTGCGTGCGCACCCGCATCCGTCCCCCGAAGGTAGAGGGACCGGCCGGGACCATCCCGGTGGAGGTGCTGTCCGGCGACTCCGGTTACGAGTGGGAGGTGTTCGCCGGCAACGAACATGTCTGCACCAGCCCCTGTCAGGGCTTCGCGGAGCCCGGACGCCCGCTGATGCTCCGCTCCGGGGAGGATCACATCCAGCTGGGTTACGGCGTGGAGGCGTACCGGAACCTGGGGCCGATCCGGATCCGGGCGGTGGGCACCGACCACGGTTCCCAGGTCACCGGGATCACCTTCACAAGTTTGGGAGGAATGGCGCTGATCACCGGCGGCGCCCTGTCCCTGGTCTCTTTGGGCTCGGACCGACCAGGGCTGGCCACAGCCGGGTTCGCCACCCTGGGGGGCGGGGCCGTCCTGACCGCGGTGGGGTTGACCCTGTTGCTCAACTCCTTCCCCCACCCGGAGTTCTTCGTCTTCGACGGGGAGCGCCCGGTGAAGGTGGTGTTCGGGCCGACGATGGTCACCGCGGACTTCTAGAGGAAGGAGCAGCCACCGGGCCGGAGCCGGTCGCCAAGGGGGTGGCGAGGAGCGTCCGTCGCCAGGCGCTCAGTGCCCGAAAAGCGGGGACGGAATCCCGGTCACGCCGAGCGGGGAAACCTGGGCTCGGAGATCGGCGCGGCGATGGTCTCCCCGGTGCTGGAGACCAGCTTGGCGGTGAGCACGAAGTCCTGCCCCATGGTGAGCTCCAGCTGGGGCGTGCCCTTGAGCTGCTCTTTGCGCCAATCCGGCGGGATGGCCACCATCCCCAGCGCCTCCCGGTCGATGCTGGTTCGATCCAGGGCCTCCAGGAGGACGATCGGGATCGGCGCGTCCCAGGCTGGCAGCTCGCCGATCGAGACCCGCTTGGAGGTGGGAACGGTGGAGTTGGCCGGAATGACCTCCACCACCCTGCCTCCCGGGAACATCGCGCTGACCGGGATCGGAACCACGTCTTGCAGGCCGGTGATGCCGCGCGCCAGGTTCCGCCCCAGCACCGCCGCCCCGATCGCCACCGCCAGGTCGGGGTGGACGTCGGTCTCGTTGGAGAACCGCTTGTAGTGGGCAAACCGTCGGCGGATGGCCGGCATCCGGGTCTGGCCGCCCACCAGCACCAGCTCGTCCACCTGCTCCACCGTCATCCCGGCCCGCTGGAGCAGATCCTCGCAGGCCCCCGCGGCCCGTTCGATCAGCGGTTCCACGATCTGCTCCAGCCCCTCGCGGGTCAGCTGGAAGTCCAGGTCGATGAAGGTCCCTTCCTTCTCGGCCACGCAGGGCACGCGCAGCTTGGCGGTGGGCTGGGTGCTGAGCGCGATCTTCACCGCCTCGGCGGCGAACACCAACCGCTGCATCACCACCGTGTTGGTCCGCAGGTTGATCCCGTGGGTCCGCTCGAACTGGGAGGTGAGCGCGTTGACGATCGCCTCGTCGAAATCAGCGCCGCCCAGGAAGGCATCGCCGCCGGTGGCCAGCACTTGCACCTTCCGGTTCCGGATCGCCATCAAGGTGGCGTCGAAGGTCCCTCCCCCCAGGTCGAACACCATCACCGTCTGCTCCGGGCTGCGGAGGTTGGCGTAGTAGAGCGCCGCCGCGGTGGGCTCGTTGATCATCGCCCGGACCTTGAGGCCCGCCTGCTCCGCGGCCTTGCGGGTGGCCTCCCGCATCCGGATGGTGGCGTGGGCGGGGACGGTGATCACGCACTCGGTGAAGGGCTCTCCGGCAGTGTGGTTGGCGTGGTCCAGGATCTGCCGGATCACGCTTTGGACCACCTCGGCCAGCGGGATGATCTGCCCGTAGATCTCCACCGCCGCGTAGCCGTCCATCCCCTCGATCAGCTTGTAGGCGAAGCGGTCCTTGTTCTGGCTGACGAAGCCGGACTGGAACCGGCGACCCAAGAAGCGCTTCACCCCGAACAGGGTGTGCCGCGGATCGTCGATGATCTGCATCCGGGCGGCGTGGCCGACCACCGCCTTGTCTGCGGCGCGGAACCACACCGCCGAGGGAAGGATGAAAACCTTCTCCTTCACCGGGACCAGTCGGAGCTTCCCGGCCTTGTCGAAGAACGCGGCCGCGGTGTTGGTGGTGCCGAAGTCGATTCCGAGGATGGACGTGTGCGAGCTCACCGGGGGTGAGTCTGGCACGTTCCGCGGCACCCCGGGCAGCCCCTACTTCCCTGCCCGGACCGCCGCCTCGTAGGTGTTCTGCATCAGGATGGCGATGGTCATTGGACCTACACCGCCGGGGACCGGAGTGATCAGCTCGGCGCGCTCGGAGGCCGGGGCAAACTCCACGTCGCCCACCAGCTTGCCTGCTGCGTTCCGGTTCATGCCCACATCGATCACCGCGGCCCCGGGCTTGATCCACTCGCCCTTGACCAGCTCTGCGACGCCGGCGGCCACCACCACGATGTCCGCGCGCTCCACCTCGGCCCGGATGTCGCTCTTGCGGTGACAGACGGTGACCGTGGCGTCCGCGGCCAGCAGCATCATCGCCATCGGCTTGCCCACGATGTTGCTGCGCCCGACGATCACCGCGCGCTTGCCGGAGGGGTTGACCCCGTACTCCTTGAGCAGGCGCATCACCCCCCAGGGAGTGCAGGCCTTGGTGCCCGGCCGGCCGAGCAGGAGGTTCCCGGCGTTGACCGGGTGGAACCCATCCGCGTCCTTCTCCGGACGGACAGCGGCGATCAGCGCGTCGGGGTCCAGTTGCTTGGGAACGGGAAGTTGGAGGAGGACGCCATGGACCTGGGGGTCGTCGTTGATCTTCTGGATCAGGGCCATCACCTCGGCCTGGGAGACGCTGGCGTCCAGGTGGTGCTCCCAGGAGCGGAAGCCGATCTCCTCGGCGGCCTTCTTCTTGCCGCCCACGTAGACCTTGGAGGCCGGGTCGTCGCCGATCCGGATCACCGCGATGCCCGGGGTGACCCCCAGCTCCTGCTGGAGCTTGAGGACCTGATCCTTGAGCTCGGCCCGGATCTTCGCCGCTACTGCTTTTCCGTCGATCAGCTGCGCCATGAAGCGGCGAACTCTATGCGAAGCTCTCTTCCGTCGATGTTCGGAAAACTGCTCGGAGCGATGATCGGGTTGGGGATTGGACTCGCGTTCCAGTCTGCGATCGCTGCGTTCGTTCTCTCCGTGCTGGGAGCGGTGCTCGGACACCGGATCGATACGCTCCATGAGATGCCCGAGGAGGACCCGCTGCTGGATGCGTTTCCGGAGGGGGAGTTCGGGGACGAGGCGGAAGAGGGCTCCCGCCGCCGCTCTCGGCGACTCGCCCGGTCCGGAAAGAGGGGTGGGTCGACCGATCAGCTCGATTCGGGTGGGAAGTTCGACTCGAACCACGAGAGCAGGCCGGATGACGCGGACGACCCAGACTCCGACGGCGACGACGCGGACGATGGCGACGACGCGGACGATGGCGACGACGCGGGCGACGCAGGCGACGCGGGCGACGCGGACGATGCGGACGACGCGGACGACGCGGACGACGCGGACGACGCGGACGACGCGGACGACGCGGACGACGCGGACGACGCGGACGACGCGGACGACAGCGACAGCGACAGCGACAGCGACAGCGACAGCGACAGCGACAGCGACTCGGACGATGGCGAGGACTCGGACGATGGCGAGGACTCGGACGATGGCGAGGACTCGGACGATGGCGAGGACTCGGACGATGGCGAGGACTCGGACGATGCCGAGGACTCGGACGATGCCGAGGACTCGGACGGCGGCGAGGACTCGGACGGCGGCGAGGACTCGGACGACGGCGAGGACTCGGACGGCGGCGAGGACTCGGACGGCGGCGAGGACTCGGACGACGGCGGGGACTCGGACGACGGCGAGGACTCGGACGACGGCGGGGACTCGGACGACGGCGAGGACTCGGACGACGGCGAGGACTTGGACGATGGTGACGACTCACGCGACGTTGACCATTCACACGACGGCGACGGCGACGGCGACGACGACGCGGACGACGGCAGAGACGCGGACCAGGACGCCACCGGCGCCCGGTTCGCGGGTGCTCCTTCCGTGCGAACCGGGCGCCCCACTGCCAATTCAGGCCCAGCTCCTGGGCGCCCAGTCATCCCCCCCAGGTCCGCTACTTCCCGAACCGTCTCCCCTCCCCCACCCAAGCAGCCCGCCCCGCCCCAGTTGGACCTCACCACTGCCGCCTGTGGCGTCTTGGTGGAGTTGGCTCGGGTCGATGGGGATGTGAACAAGGACGAGATCGCCATCGCCCGGGAGTACTTCGCAGACACGCTCCGCTTCGGGCCGATTGCCCTCCAGCGGGTGCGCAACGAGCTCAAGGCGGCGCTGGCCCTCAACCGGGAGCTAGGACCACTGGCCAGATCCTGCCGGGCACACCTGGACGCCCGTGGTCGGGTCACCTTCCTCAATGCCCTCTACCAACTCGCGCTGGTCGACGGCGAACTGCGCAAGTCCGAGCGGGACACCCTGCGGGTGATCGCCCGGGAGTTGGGCATCACCGAGGAGGCACATCGGCAGCTGACGCGTGGGTACTTCGGTGACGGAAGCGATCAGTACGCCCTGCTGGGAGTGGACCCGGACGTCACCGATGACGAACTCAAGGCGGCGTTCCGACGCCTCGCCGCAGAGCAACACCCGGATCGGTTTGCGCATCAGGGGAAGGCTGCGGTGGACGCGGCGAGCGATCGCTTCCGCGCCCTACAAGCGGCGTACGACGAACTGCGTCGGATTCGCAGCTTCTAGCCGCTTCCCGTCGCTGCGAGTCGCGTGGTCGATTGCGCTTCTAGCCCGCGTTGGCGTCCGGGAGCCGCCTCTGACAGATGGGTGAGCGGGCCGCCTAGCGCATCAGGCCTGGGTCAGCAGGGGGGCCAAGAATATTAAGATCATAATAATATTTCCGGGGTTGGGCCGACGCGATCACGGGCCCAAAATAAGAAGAAGATCTTAATATTTTCCGGGCGCGTGACTGACCTGGCCTCGTTGTTGCGGTCGCGACCCGCGGCATCCTCTTCCCCTGGGAGCAGGTCCAACGAGCCGGTGCCCCCGCGGGCTCGGGAGGGGGTGAACTCGCCGGGCGAAGGGCCAGTGCCAGGGGCAGGTCTGTGTCCAGCCCGACGCCCTCCCGCTGGTCCCCACCTGGTCCTACGACGCCAGCCTGCTGCCGCCGGAGCAGGTTTTCCCCTTCCTCCTGGTCGGGCTCGTTCAACGGGAACGTGGAGAGCGGCCGCCTACGTGAGCGCCACGCAGAACCCGACGAGTTCCTCCTTCCGTTGAGCCGGCCCTGGACCGGTTTCAGAGGCCAGGGTGAAAGGGTCCGCGCCCCCTTCGTGGAGACGAATGACCGGCCAGCGCCTGTCCGGCCCAGGCGATGGAAGCACCGCTCAGGCGGAGAATCGTCGTCGGGCTGGCATTCCCCTCCAGGCCCCCAGCGCCCCCCCGGGCGGCGGATGAAGGGCCCTTCCGCTCCCTCTCGACCCCCGGTTCGGGCTGTGGCAAAGGGGGACATGGCACGCGAACTTGTCGATTTGCACATCCACCTGGGTGGAGCGGTCGCCCCCCACATCCTCTGGTCGATCGCGCATCAGCAGGGCTTCAAGCTCCCGGTGAAGACCTACTGGGACTTCGTGGAGTTGATCACCGCCCGGCCGGGCAAGGTGACCAACCTCGAGGACTACCTGAAGATCATGCACACCTGGACGGAGAAGATTCAGAGCTCTCCGGCCGCGCTGGAGCGTTCGGTCTACGAGGTGATCGGCAAGGAGTACCGCGGCAGCCGGGTGACGCAGATGGAGCTGCGCTTCAACCCGATGAAGCGGAACCTGAACTCGGCGTTGGACCTGGACCACATCATCCACGCCGCGCTGCGGGGGATGGACCGGGCGGTGCTGGAGTACGGAGTCAAGGTCGGGCTGATCTTCTGCCTGGCGCGCGAGTTCGATCACAACCTCAACTCGATCATCGTCGACAAGGCGATCAAGTACCGCAGCCGGGGCGTGGTGGGGATCGATCTCGCCGGCACCGAGAAGCACGCCCTGGAGCTTTCCCCGGAGCTGGTCCCCCGCTACGAGGATCTGTTCGCCCGGGCCCGCCAGGGTGGCCTGAAGACCACCGCCCACACCGGTGAGACCGCCGGCACCGGCGCGGAGGGGGTGATGGCGGTGGTGGAGCGCCTCAAGCCCAACCGGATCGGCCACGGGATCCGCGCCGCCTACGACGAGTCGGCGATGAAGGTCCTGCGCGAGCGGGACGTGGTGCTGGAGCTGTGCCCCACCTCCAACCTGCACACCAATGCGGTCAAGGACGTGGAGGAGTTCCGGCACATCGTGCGGACCTTCTGGGACCGCAAGGTGAAGATCACCCTCAACACCGACGGCCCCTACCTGCTGGACACCAACATGCAGAAGGAGGTCCAGCTGGTGGAGGACGCGAAGATCCTCACCCCCGAGCAGGTGGACCAGACCCTGGCCTGGTCGCGGCAGTACTCCTTCATCCCCTAGCGCCATGTATCGCCTCCTGCGCGCGCTGCTGTTCCTCCTCCCCGCGGAGTTCGCCCACCACCTGGGCCTGTTCTTCCTCCGGGTGATGGGGGCCGATCCGATCCTCTGCCGACGGATGCGGCGCAACGCGCTGCGCACCGCGGTGGATCTCTCGGTGGAGGTGGCCGGGGTCCGCTGGCCCTCGGCGGTGGGGCTGGCCGCCGGGTTGGACAAGGACGCCACCGCGGTGAAGGGCCTGTACGCGCTGGGCTTTGGCGCAGTGGAGGTGGGCACACTCACCCCCCGGCCGCAGCCCGGCAACCCCAAGCCGCGGCTGTTCCGGATCCCCGAGCACCAGGCGGTGATCAACCGGATGGGGTTCAACAACCGCGGCGCCGAGGACGCGGCCCGGCGCCTGGCCCGGCTGGGGGCCCGCCCTGCCCCGCTGGGGATCAACCTGGGCAAGAACAAGGACACCCCGCTGGAGCGGGCGGCGGAGGACTACGAGCGCTGCGTGGATCTGCTGGCGGACAAGGCGGACTACCTGGTGATCAACGCCAGCTCCCCCAACACCCCCGGCCTGCGCTCGCTGCAGGAACCCCAGGCCCTGACCGCGCTGTTGCAGCGGGTGAGGGCCCGGGTGGATCAGGTGGCGCCCCGCTGTCCGTTGTTCCTCAAGATCGCCCCCGACCTGGAGCCGGAGGCGGTGGATGAGATCGTGGACGTGGCCATCGCCTGCCGACTGGATGGGCTGATCGCCACCAACACCACCCTGGCCCGGCCGTTTCAGCATCCGATCGCCCAGGAGGCGGGCGGACTCTCCGGGGCGCCGGTGAAGGAGCGCTCCACCGCGGTGATCCGCCGGGCCTACCTCCGGGCCGCCGGCCGTCTGCCGATCATCGGGGTGGGCGGGATCTTCACCGCCGAGGACGCCTACGAGAAGCTGCGCGCCGGCGCCTCCGCGGTCCAGGTCTACACCGGCTTCATCTACGAGGGACCGGGGATGGTCCGCCGGCTCCACCAGGGCCTGGCCGCGTTGCTGCAGCGGGATGGCCACGCCAGCGTGCGCGAGGTGATCGGCCTGGACGCCCGCCGGGAGGAGATTCCCGAGCGCGCCTGAGCCGGCGCCGACCGCCTCCGACCGCTCGGCCCGGAGACCCGGCAGCGGACGAGGCGGTCAGCGCACCGCCACCGCCCGCAGTCGGGTCTCCGCTCCCAGCAGCAGCTCGCGGATCTTCTCCTCCACCACCTGGGGGGCGACCGGCTTGAGCAGGAACGCATCGCAGCCGGACTTCCGGATCGCCTGCGCATCGCGGTCCACGGAGAAGCCGCTCAGGGCGATGATCGGAACCGCGTGGGTGCGCGGGTCCGCCTTCAAGCGGAGCGAGGCCTCCCAGCCGTCCATCACCGGCAAGGAGAGATCCATCAGGATCAGGTCCGGCACCTCCAACCGCGCGACCTCCAGCGCCTCCTGGCCATCGCGGGCCAGGAGCACCCGGTAGCCGGAGAGCTCCAGGAACTCGGCGAACAACTCCCGGGCATCCTGGTAGTCGTCGACCACCAAGACCCGCGGCTGCAACTTGCTGGGGATGGGCGCACTCACAGCGCCGATATGGCTCCTGATCCGGGGCGAGTGGGAGCCTCCGGGGTCGTCGCTGTCTTGAACCGGACGCGAACGCTCAAGCCGCCCTGCTTGCACCGATGGGTGCCGCACCCTTCACCGGACCGGCAGCACCGCTTCCGCGTCCGCGCCCAGCTTTCCGTTCCTCAGGTACGCCATCCCCAGCTCGTCGCGCAGCCGGCCCAGGGCCCAGCCGATCATCCGGCCCAGCTCCTGCCGCTGCGCTTCCTCCAGCCCCTTGCCCAGGCGCTCCTGCACGGTCTGCAGCACCCCGGCCTTGATCCGGGGCGCCGCCGCCTCGCCCTCGAACAGCGCCACGCCGGCGTCGGTCAGCTTCTCCCGGGGCACCGGTGCCACGAACGGAGCCTCTCCCAGCGCCGCACGGACCACCGTGGCCAGCCACAGCCGCTCCACCCCGACCTGGGAGAACTCCGGACCGAACCTCCCCAGCGTCGTCTCCCGCGCCTCGTCCAGCAGCGAGGTGAACACCTGCACCTGGAGCTCGGCGCGTTCCACCGCGGCCAAGGCGTCGGCCAGCTCCTTCTTGCTGCGGAAGGGGACCGGTTCGGCACCCTCCACCTTCAGGGCCCGCAGCGGGCGCTTCTTGCGCAGCGCCGCAACCACCCGGGCCTCGTCGGGGAGGATCAACGGCACCTCCTGCGCGGAGTAGCCGGGCTGCTTGCTCAACCGGTCCACCCGGAACTTCAGCCGCAAGGCCAGCGAGAACCCCGCCTGGAAGATCCGCTTGAACCCCAGCCGGCGCACCGCCGCCGCCGCCCGCGAGGGATCGCCGCCGGTGACGTGCTCCAGCCCCAGGGCCAGGTTGTCGCGGGCGATCTCGCTCACCGTCCGGATCGCGTCCGGATCGCCGGGCTCGGCGCCCTCGGAGACCAGCGCGGAGTTGATCAGGTAGCGCAGGTGCTCCTCGTAGAGCGGGCGCTCGTCCTCGGTCAGCTCCCGGAAGGTGGCCTCCAGGTAGGCGACCGGAGGGGGCGAGGTGGCCAGCTCGGTGCGGGCGCTGGGCGGCGCCTGCTCCGGCAGCAGCTTGTCCGGGTCGGTGAAGGCGAAGATCGACAGCGCGTCGTACAGCTCCGGGAACCCCAGATCCTGCAGCCGGGCCGAACGGAACTGGTAGGCGGTCTCCTCCAGCTCGGTGCGGACCTCCCAGCGCACGGCCTCGAACAGCCGGGAGGCCAGGAACGGCTCGGCGCCCACGATGTCGTGCACCAGGTTGCGGAAGGTCTGCAGGTCCACTCCCTCCAGATGGGGGAACTCCAGCAGGTACTTCCCCTCCGGCATCTCGTAGGTGAAGCCCTCCGGGTTCACGTCCGGGTCGCTCTCCAGATCGTGGACCACCATGTGCTCGTGGAGGAGCAGCTCCAGCACCTCCAGGTCCAGCTTGTTCACCTTCTCCAGGAAGTCTTCCGGATCCTCGCCGCGGGCGGCCCGCAGCCAGGTCAGCAGCTCCTGGGGAACCAGCCGGTCCTTCTTCCACCCGGCCAGATCCACGAAGGTGCGGAACTGGGCCGGAGAGGCCAGCTGGACGATGTCGGTGGCGTCGTCCAGGCCCACCTCCATGATCGCCAGATAGAGATCCTCGGCGGAGGAGGATTGGACGGCGAGCTGGGCATCCTCGAAGTCCAACAGCGCATCCAGCCTTTTTTTGGCCGGCAGCTGCGCGAGGGACTGGAGCTTGGGGGCGGGCTTTTCCGAGGGGTCAGACACGGAGAGTCACCTATCACGCGCGAACGCGGCGGCAACCCTCCGTCTCCCCTCCCGCCTGCCCGGCAACCTCAGTTGATGATGCCCTCGCAGACGAAGATCGTCCGGAAGCCGCGCAGCTCCGGGGTGGCCTCCCGGTTCAGGGAGATCAACCGGAACTCCAGCCGCAGGAACTGGCTTTGCGGGACCAGCCCGTCGATCACCGCCGGGGACGAGTTGTAGGGACCGAAGGCAGGCGGCGGGGTGGCGCTCTCGTAGTCGGCCAGCGCGTTGGCCGGACGGACGTACAGCTCGATGTCGGTGCCCGGCGGGGTGGACTCCTCCCACTCCACCTGCATCCAGCGCGTCGAGGGGGCGCAGCCATTCTGGATGTAGCGGTAGCTGCCCGAGGGCGCGGTGAAGTGGCGCAGCTGGTACCCGGTGAAGTCCGAGTAGGTGTACAGCCCGGCCGCCTGGTTGGTGAGGGTGACCGCGTTCTGGTGATCGTAGACCACCACGTTGCCGCTGTTGTTGTTCACCCAGACGTCGCCCTCCGCGTCCAGGCCCACCCCGATGGCGGTGAAGCTGTTCCCGTCGGTCATGTCCAGGAAGTCGTAGGTGGTGCCGCCGTGCTCCAGCCGCTTGACCCCACCGTCGTCGCCATTGATGGCGATCAGCTGGGTGGCCGCGGCCACCGCATTGGAGCCATCCTTGGACTGGTCGGAGGAGATCCAGATCGTGCCGTCCTCATCCGCGGCGATGCCGCGGGTGCGGTTGACGAAGGTGCCCTTGTTGCTGACCAGCCCTCCCACGTAGAAGCGGGTCCAGGTGCCGGTGCCAGGCGTGGCGCCTGCCGGCAGCTCGTAGCGGTACACATACGGCCCGCCCTCCCAGGCCCCCATCCACACCCGATCCTTGCCGTCGATCGCGATGCCGTACATGGACTGGGTGGACCAGTCGACCGGCGCGGGGATGAAGGCGTCAATCCACGTCCCGGTGTTGGCGTTGACCACGCCCAGCACGGTCTTGCGCGGGGTGAAGTCTCCCGGCGCGGCCACGATCCACAGCCGCTGCTGGCTGTCCACCGCCATCCCGTAGGGCCCCCAGGTGATGCCGGTGCCACCGGCGTTGGGCGGGACCTCCAGATAGTTGAGGCCACCGGGGAAGGTCTTCGGCTGGCCGCTGAAGGGATCCAGCCGGAAGATCCGGCGCTCGGCGTGGTGGCCGACCCAGATGTCGCCCACCTCGTTCTCCACGCCCTGGGCGATCGCCATCGCCCGGGACTTGACCCCGGAGCCGGTCCCACCCAGGGCGGTGGTCCGGACCACGCACTCGTCGCAGTTGTTCACCCCACCGTTGCAGGTGGCAGCGGCGATGAACTCTCCGGTCTGGATCACCCCGTCTGCGTTGGTGTCCCGGCTGGTGTCGATCACCCCGTTCCCGTTGCGGTCCGGACAGGCGGCGGGATTGCCCAGGATCTTGGTCACCGACCCCTGCAGCCCGGTGGCCCGGTTGGCGACCAGCACGTCCCCGTTCAGGTCCACCGAGGTGCGGGACGGGTTGTTGCCCGCCACCACGGTCACCCCGTTGCCGGGCAGCGCGCTGAAGTAGCGCGCCACTTCCTTGTTGGTCCGGGTGTCGTACTTGGAGACCCAGCCGTTGTTGTTGTTGGCGATCCACGCGTAGTGGAGGTTCACATCGTTGGAGCCCAGCACCAGGGTCCCCGCGTCGCTCAGCTCCACGCCGGTGCCGGTCGAGCCACCCGCGCCCCCACCGTCGAGAGAGAATCCGGCGTCTCCCAGACCTTCGAACTGGGTGCCCTCCGGCCAGGGACCGGCGTCCACCCCCGCGTCGACGCCGGCATCCACACCGGCGTCCTGCCCGGCATCCACCGAGGCGTCCGGCTGGTCATTGCCGTCGGGGCAGTTGCAGCCGGCGAAGGTGGCGAAGGCGCCCACCATGAACATCAGGGCGGTGCGAACAGTGACTTTCGTATGAGCGTGGGCAGACACGCCCGGCACCATACAGCCGGTGTGCCCCCGGCTCTAGCGCGCCGCGTCCGCCACCAGCAGAAGGGCGGTCCACGTCTCGTCCACGCCGATCTTTTCAGTGGAGGAGAACGGAAGCACCGCCTCGTAGGCGATTCCCAACTGCTCGGCCAGCTGCTTGGTCCTCGGCTTGCGCTTGGCCTTGGGCAGCTTGTCCATCTTGGTGGCCACCACCAGGATCCGGCTGGCGTACTCCTGCAGGTAGTCCAGGGTGTTGAAGTCGTCGGAGGTCGGGCCGACCTCGGCGTCCAGGATCTGCACCACCGCCACCAGCGGCTTCCGCTTCTCCAGGTAGGCGGAGATCATCTTCTTCCAGTCCTCGCGGTCCCCCTTGGAGACCTTGGCGAAGCCGTAGCCGGGGAGGTCCGCCAGGCAGACGGTGCGGCGGGCCTTCTCCACCTCCAGGTCCACCTCGAAGAAGTTGAGGGTCCGGGTCCGCCCCGGGGTGTTGGAGACCCGGACCAGCTTCCGTCGCTGGGCCAGGGTGTTGATCATCGACGACTTGCCCACGTTGGAGCGACCGACGAAGGCGAACTCCGGGAGGTCCTCCCGGGGATAACCTTCTGGAGCGACCGCGGTGGTGATGAACCGCGCGTCGAGGACCTTGAGCTCGCTCACTTCTGGGGCTTCTTCTTTTCGGGGGTCGCCGGAGCGCGCGCAGCTTCGCGCTTCTTCCGCTCAGCGGACCAGTGATCGATCAGCTTGAGCTTCTCGACAAAATCAAACGGGCGCAGCGAAGGCGAAGAGGCGTCGTGGCAGGAGCGGCAGTCCTTCTCCGACGGGTCCTCCAGCCCCACCATCCGGACCAGCTCCGGGTCCTTCATCACGTAGTGGGCCGCGTAGTACTGGCCGCCGCCGTGGCAGGTCTCGCAGGTCACGCTGGGGACGGTGCGCGCCTTGAGGTCCGGGGCGTGGCAGGAGAGGCAGCGGGCGTCCTTCTGCTGCTGGGGGCTCAGCGAGTCCAGGGCCCGGGAATGCTTGGACTGGCGCCAGGCCTCGTAGGCGTCCGGATGGCAGGACTTGCAGCTCTCCGGCCCCACGAAGTTGGCGGAGACGAGATCGGCGGCCTGGCCCGTGGTGAACGGGAGGATCGCGGCCACGAGAATCCAGAGCCGGGAAGTGCGCATCCGGAGGGCGGAGTAACAGAGGGGGTCGTGATGCGGCAAGGAAAGTCTGGGACAATGTGCGCCACAGAGCCGATCCCGGGCGTCAGGCTTGAGCGAAATCCCACAGATCCGGTAGGGAGAGGGCAATGCTCCAGAGCAAGCGCAACGTGATGACCGCCCGGGTGGGACTGCTGATTCTCGGCGCGTGGGTGGTTCCGTCCGTCGGCTGGGCCAAGCCTTGGATGGGGGTGGACCCGGGGGTCACCAAGCGCGCCGAGGTGATCAAGAAGTTCGGCGAGCCCGCCAAGACCCTCACCCAGAACGGCAAGGAGACGCTGGCCTACCTGGGGAAGAACGGGATCAAGGGCACCAGCCAGACCCAGTTCAAGGTGGACGCGACCACCGGGGTGGTGGAGCGGATCGACGTCTTCCCCGGGCCGGTGGTGGCCAAGGACGCGGTGGAGGCCACCTACGGCTGGCAGTGTGGTTCCCCGGACGCAGCCAAGGAGCCGACCGCTCCCTGCTACGTGAAGAAGCTGACCGACGATTTCCGGACCTACTTCATGTACGTGCCGCTGGGGATCGCGGTGTTCTTCAACGAGGACAGCCAGACGGTCCACAGCTTCATCTTCCAGCCGGTGAAGCCGGCCACGGTGGCTCCCGCCTCCTCCCGCCAGCCCTGATGCGGCTGATCGGGCTGACCGGGGGGATCGCCTCCGGCAAGAGCACGGTCAGCGCGATGTTCCAGCAGCTGGGCGCCCCGCTGCTGGACGCGGACCTGATCGCCCGGGAGGTGGTGGAGCCAGGCACCCCTGCCCTCTCGGAGATCGCCCAGCGCTTCCCCTTCGCCATCGATTCTGGCGGACGGCTGGATCGCAAGGCGCTGGGTGAGGAGGTGTTCTCCCGGCCCGAGGAGCGGGCGGCCCTCAACGCGATCATCCACCCCCGGATCCGGGACGCGTTCGCGGAGAAGACCCGGGCGCTGGCGGAAGGCGGCGCCCCACTGGTGATCTACGACGCGGCGCTGTTGTTCGAGAACGGGCTGGACCGGACGATGGACGAGGTGATCGTGGTCTACGTCCCCCGGGCGGTGCAGCTGCAGCGGCTGATCGCCCGCGACGGGCTGACCCTGGAGCAGGCCGAGGCCCGGCTGGCCTCGCAGCTGCCGCTGGAGGAGAAGGTGAAGAAGGCGGGCCGGGTGGTGGACAACTCCGGAGACCGGGAGGCCACTCGCGCGCAGGTGGAGCGGATCTGGCAGTCGCTCTCCGCGTCAGCGTAGGTATGCTGCGCCCCCTCGATGGCCACCTACTTCGTCACCGGCTACCCCGGCTTCATTGGCAAGCGCCTCGTCGCACTGATCGCCAAGAAGGATCCGGGGGCGCGCATCTACCTCCTGGTCCAGCCCAAGTTCCTCAAGGACGCCCAGCGCTACAGCGACCGGCTGGAGGGCGCGAACATCGAGCTGCTCTCCGGGGACGTGGTGGACATGCACCTGGGGCTGTCCGCGGACGAGTACAAGCGCGTCTGCGATGAGGTGACCCACATCTTCCACCTGGCGGCGATTTCCTACCTGGGCGTGCCCAAGGAGACCGCCTGGCGGGTGAACGTGGACGGCACCCGCAACGTGATCGAGCTGGCCCGGGACGCGACCCGGCTGGAGCGGCTGAACCACTTCTCCACCTGCTACGTCTCCGGAGACCGGGTGGGGGTGATCGCCGAGGACGAGCTGGACGCCGGGCAGACCTTCCGCAACGCGTACGAGGAGACCAAGTTCCACGCCGAGCAGCTGATGCGCAAGGCGGCCAAGACGCTGCCGGTCACCATCTACCGGCCCTCCTCGGTGGTGGGCGACTCCAAGACCGGGGAGATCGACAAGTTCGAGGGGCCCTACTACCTGGGGATCCTGCTGGTGACCTCGCCGGTGACCGTCCCCCTCCCCCTCCCCGGGGATGGAGTGGCGCCGCTGAACGTGGTCCCGGTGGACTTCGTGGTGGAGGCGGTGTGGGCCATCTCCCGCGATCCCCGCGCGCTGGGCCGCACCGTGCACCTGGTGGATCCGAACCCGATGAGCGCGCGGCGGGTCTACGAACTGGTGGCGGAGAAGACCGAGCGCAAGCTGCCCAAGTTCCACCTCTCGGCGCGGGCCACCGACATGGTGCTGCGGCTGCCGCTGGTGGAGAAGCTGGCCCGGCCGCAGCGGGCGGCGATCAGCTACGTGAACCACCTGGCGATCTACAACTCGGACACCGCCCTGGAGCTGCTGGACGGAACCGGGGTCCGCTGCCCGCCGCTGAAGACCTATCTGGACAAGCTGGTGGAGTTCGTCCGCGAGCACTACCGCAAGCAGCGGGAAGCGGCGGCGGAGGTCGAGGACCCGCTGGATCGGTAGGAGGCCCTTGCCGCGATCTGGCCGGACGACTAGACCGCTGGGCTCCGGCGCTGAGTGTGGCGCTACTTCGGGAGGGAGCCTGCGATGGCCAGGGAATTCAAGGTCGGCGACACGTTCACGCATCAGCGCGAGTGCGACAAGTACCGGCCGATCTACTACGCGGCCGCGTCGGGCGACTTCAACCCCATCCACATCGACCCGGAGGTCGGCGCGATGGCCGGCCTGCAGGGAGTGATCCTCCAGGGGCTGTGCACCATGGCCTGGGCCACCGAAGCGGCGGTGAACTTCGCCGGGGACCCGGGAAGCATCAAGCGGGTCAAGGTCCGCTTCTCCCGCCCGGTGGCGCCCGATGACACCGTCACCTTCGAAGGCAAGGTGGTGAAGGTGGAGGGGGGCAAGGCCACCGCCGAGCTGAGCGCCAAGAACCAGCGCCAGGAAGATGTCCTCAAGAGCGCGATCATCGAGCTGGGCTAAGGGACCGGGACGAACATGAACCTCAAGCTCGTGGGCAAGCAGTACGGGGCGTTCCAGTACAAGATCGGCCTGGAGAAGATGCGCGAGTTCTCCTACGTGGTCGCGGGAGGAAGCCCGGCCATCGGCTTCACCGGACCGCCGGAGGGCCTCAACCCGCTGCTGTGGAACCAGGAGGCCGCCAAGGCCGGTCCGCACGGGGAGGTGATCGCGTTCCCGACCTTCTGCGTGACCTTCGCCATCAGCGCCTTCTCCGCCGCGATCAGCGATCCGGAGCTGAACCTCAACCTCCTGATGCTGGTCCACGGAGAGCAGGACTTCGAGTTCTTCGACGTGATGCGCGACGGGGATGTGATGACCACCACCGGGGTGATCAAGGACCTGTACTCCCGCGCCGGGAAGGACTTCGTGATCGTCCAGACCGAGTCCAAGAACCAGCACGGCAAGCTGGTGGTGCGCGGAACCTGGACCGCGGTGGTTCGAAACGAGGGGTAGCCCCCGCTACGACCGGATCACGCCCTCTTCCACCAGCTGGGCGAGGATCCGGGCGGTGTCCAGCCGGCTCATTCCGCAGATGGCGAACAGATCGTCGTAGGTCACCGTGCCGTCGATCTGGGCCAGCACGAAGCCGGCGCGGTGATCCAGGTTCAGCCAGATGATCTCGTCCTGTTTGAGGATCACCCGCGGGTAGTGCTCCATCCCGCCCAGCTTGGACTCGTAGCTTCCCAGCAGGGTCCCTTCGCTCTTCTCGCGCAGGGCCAGGGCGTCCTTGTGAAGCGGGTCCAGCTCCAGGGCCTTGGTGAGCAGGTCCAGCGCGCCGCTGTGGTCGTCCAGCTCCTGGAGGTCCCGGGCGCCCCGGAGCAGGGTCTGCAACTCGTCCTTGAGGTGCCGGATCTGGGAATCCGACGGCAATTTCATCGGCAGCGGGGTGTGGATCCCGTCGGTGACCAGGTCCAGCGGGTCCTTGAAGGAGGAGCGGGTCGGCGGCGGCGCGGCGGCCACCAGCACCCCGGGATCGGTCCCTGAATCCCAGGCGCTGGTGGCGTCCGGGCGGATCGCCGCCTTGCTGGGGGTCAGCGGGGTGCGGAACTCCCACTCCGGCTGGGCAGCAGGCGGCTCCTCCGGGGCTCCGGTCGCCTCTCCCCAGTCCAGATCCACCGGCGGGGGCAATGGCGCGGGCGGATCGAAGGCGGTGGGCCGCGGCGGCATCGCCACCGCTCCCGGCCCGTACAACAGGGTGCCGGTGGAGGCGGGCGTTCCCTCGCTGGCGAAGATCAACGTCCCGCCGCGGAGCGGCTGCTCCACCGGGGCCGCGCCCTTGAGCCCCAGGAACTGACGGGCGCGGGCGTTCTCCGGATCCAGCTTCAGGGCCTGCTCGAACAGACGCTTGGCCCCCTCCTGGTCCCCGGTGGCCTGCAACCAGACCCCGGCCTCCACCAGCTGACTGGCGCGCTGGGCGCTCATCCGCCGTTCCCGATCCGCTGCACCACGCCTCGGAACAGGTTCGCGGTCCGGGAGAGCTGATCCAGGGACTCGGAGAGCGCGGAGAGGTTGTTGTTGGCCAGCGCGGCGGCGGCGGCCTCCAGGCTCTTCTCCGCCTTCTTGATCGCGTCCCGGCCAAAGTCGGAGTCGGCGGTCAGCCGGCGCACCTGGGGCAGCAGCTCCTTGACCTCCTTGATCGTGGACTCCAGCTCGCTTCGCTTGGCGCCCACCTGCTCCACGCTCTTGGCCTCCAGCATGTAGTCGCCCTGCTGGTCGAGGATCTTGGCCAGCTCCTCGCGGGTCAGGCCTCCGGATGCGGTGACGGTGATCGACTGCCGCTTGCCGGTCTCCTTGTCCTTGGCGGACACCGAGACGATCCCCTCGGAGTTGATCTCGAAGGTGACCTCGATCTCCACCACCCCGCGCGCCGCCTCCCGCAGCCCGGTGAGCACGAACTCACCCAGCAGCTCGTTCTGGTGGGCGACGTCGTTCTCCCCCTGCAGGACCATGATCTTGACCGTGGTCTGCTGGTCCTTGGAGGTGTTGAACACCTCGGTGGTGGAGGTGGGAACGGTGGTGTTCCGCGGGATCAGTCGGCGCACGTAGCCGCCGGCGATCGCCACCCCCAGGCTCTGGGGGGTGACGTCCAGCAGCAGGACCTGTCCCTCCTCCTGGACCAGGGAGTTGGCGTGGATGGCGGCGCCCAAGGCGACCACCTCATCGGGGTGGACGCCCTTGCAGGGATCCTTGCCGAAGAACTTCTTCACGCTCTCCGCGATCCGGGGCATGCGGGTCATCCCGCCCACCAGGATGATCTCCTTGAGGTCGCTGGCCCGCAGCCGCGCCTCCTTGAGCACCTGTTCGGCGATCTGACAGGAGCGGTCCGCCAGATCCGAGGTCAGCTCCTCCAGCTTCTCCCGGCTCAGCGAGGCCTGCAGGTGCAGCGCGCCGGTGCCTCCCGGCGGAGTGCAGATGAAGGGCAGGTTGATCTGCGATTCCTTGGAGGTGGAGAGCTCGATCTTCGCCTTCTCGGCCGCGTCCTTGAGTCGCTGCAGGGCCATCCGGTCCTTGCGCAGATCGACGCCGTGCTCCTTGGCGAAGCCGAAGACCAGCCACTCCATCACCCGGGAGTCGAAGTCCTCGCCGCCCAGGAAGGTGTCGCCGCCGGTGGCGATCACGTCGAACACGCCCTCCCCCACCTCCATCACCGAGACGTCGAAGGTCCCGCCGCCCAGATCGAAGACCGCGATCTTCCCCCGGACGTTCTTGCCGAACCCGTAGGCCAGCGCCGCCGCGGTGGGCTCGTTGAGGATCCGCAACACCTCCAGCCCGGCGATCAACCCGGCGTCCTTGGTGGCCTGCCGCTGTCCGTCGTTGAAGTAGGCGGGGACGGTGACCACCGCCTTGGTGACCGGCCTGCCGAAGTGCGCCTCGGCGTCCAGCTTCAGCTCGCGCAGGACGATGGAGGAGATCTCCTGCAGGGACAGCTCCTCCTGCCCCATCGCCACCTTGATGTCGTCGTGCTGGCCCTGGACCAGCCGGTAGGCCAGGGTCCGCATCGCCTGCTGCACCTGCTCCGACGAGTACTTGCGGCCGATGAGCCGCTTGGCGGCGTAGATGGTGTCCTGGGGGTTGGTGATCGCCTGACGCTTGGCGATCTGCCCCACCAGCTTCTTGCCGCTCTTGGCCAGCGCCACCACCGAGGGGGTCAGCGTCTGGCCGGTGCGGCTCTTGATCACCACCGGCTGGGTGCCGCTGACGGTCGCGACCACGCTGTTGGTGGTCCCAAGATCGATTCCAATGACGGGGTCGCGGTCGGACATCAGGCGCCTTTGTATCAGAAGGTCCAGCGAAGCTTGCGGAGCTGCGCCTTGGCCTCCGCGTGATCCGGGTCCCTTCTCAGGGTTTCCTCGTACTCCTTCTTGGCCAGCTTCTTCATCCCGGCGCTGAGCAGCAGCTTGGCCAGCAGGGCCCGGTAGGAGGCGTTGTTCGGCTCTCCGTCCACCGCACGCTGGGCAAGCTGCTTGGCTTCCTTGAGATCGCCCCCCAGCTGCAGGATCAGCGAGGCGCCCCGGGCGGCGGCCCTGGTGTTGGTGGGATCCAGGGCGATCGCCTGGCGGTAGGCCTCGGCGGCGGCGTTGAGGTTGCCCAGCATCTCCGCCTCCTGGGCCTTCTTCAGCTCATTCTCCGCCCGCTGGCGGTCCTGCTGCCGACGCGCCTGCTGGAGCAGATCCGAGAGCTCGGTGTTCTTGGGATCCAGCCGGGTGGCCTGGTCCAACACCACCATCGCCTTGGGGTAGTCGTCCTTGGCCATCAGCGCCTTGGCCTCGGCCAACAGCTCGTGGCCCTTGCGGTTGCGCATCAGGTACGGGTGGGTGGCCAGCCGGGCCCGTCGCTCTGCCAGCCGCTCCGGGCTCTCCTCCGCCTTGGGAGCTGTCTTGGGAACCGGGCGGACGATCTCCGGGTGCGCTGCCAGGTAGGCGGCGCGCCGGGTGGGATCGGAGAGGGTGATGTTGGCCTCGGTCAACCGCCGGAAGATCTTCTCCACCCGACCGCGGAAGCTTCCAAGGTTCTTCTGGAAGTACCGGTCCGGGTGAAACTTGCGGGAGAGCTCATGGTAGGCCTTGCGGACCGCGTCGGTGTCCGCGTCCACCTCCACGCCCAGGAACTCGAAGTGGGTCTGGTAGTCCAGGGCCCGCTCCATCTCCAGGATCTCCTGCTTGCGGGCGGGATCCAGGTCCACCTCTTCCAGGGATCCGGCGTCCACCGTGGGCTGGTGGGAGGGGCGGCTGACCCGGGCGGGGACGATCGCCCCCTTGGCCCGGAGCGAGAGCAACAGGGAGATGGCCTTGGGTTCGGACATCCCGGAGCGGTCGATCACCTCGCTGATCGGGGAGGCGCGGCCCACCACCGCCAGCACCACCACCTCATCCGGGGTGAGCGACTGCCGAAGACGGTCCGTCTGTGGCGCCGTGGCCACAAAATCGCTGCGGGCCCCCAACCCGACAATCGCGTCCGCTTCACTCACCGTGACACCTGTGCGGCGATTACAGCCCGGAACCCCGCCAAAGTCACCTATCCCTGAAGGACGGTGTCCAGGATCCGGACACCCTCTTCGATCTCGGCTTCGGTGATGGTGAAGGCCGGGGCGAAGCGCAGGGTGCGATCTCCGGCCAGGTTGCACAGCATTCCCAGGTCCCGGGCCTTGGCCACCGACGGTCCCGCCTCGGTGGTCAGCTCCAGGCCGATCAGCAGCCCGCGGCCGCGCACCGCGGAGATCTTCTGCGGGTGCTTGGCCTTCAGCTCCCCCAGCTTGCGCAGGAACAGGTCCCCCTTGGCGCTGACCGCGGCCAGCATCTTCGGGTCGCGCACCAGGTCGGTGACCACGTTGGCCGCGGCGGCCGCCAGCGGGTTGCCGCCAAAGGTGCTGCCGTGGGTGCCGGGGGTGAGGCTCTTGGCCCACTCCTCGCGGCAGAGCATGGCGCCGATCGGGATCCCGTTCCCCAGCGCCTTGGCCAGGGTGACAGCGTCCGGGCGGATCCCCTCGTGCTGGTAGGCGAAGAACTTCCCGGTGCGCCCCATCCCGGTCTGGATCTCGTCCACCAGCAGCAGCAGCCCCTGCTCGTCGCAGAGCGTGCGCAGCGCGCGCAGGAACCCCTCCGGCGCGGAGTGCACCCCGCCCTCCCCCTGGATCGGCTCCACCAGGATCGCGGCGGTCTTGGGGGAGATTGCCTTCTTCACCGCCTCCAGGTCGCCGTAGGGGACGTGGGAGAAGCCGGCCGGCAGCGGTTCGAAGCCCTTCTGGTACTTGGGCTGCCCGGTGGCGGTGACTGTGGCCAGGGTGCGGCCGTGGAACGAGTTGAGGAAGGTGATCACCTCGAAGCGGTCCGGCTGGCCCCGATCCTTCTGGGCCTTGCGCGCCAGCTTCAGCACCGCCTCGTTGGCCTCCGCGCCGGAGTTGCAGAAGAACGCGCGGTCCAGGCCGGACTCGGCGGTCAGCTTCTGGGCCAGGTCGATCTGCGGCTGGGTGTAGAAGACGTTGGAGACGTGCCACAGCTTGTCGATCTGGGCCTTGAGCGCCGAGCCCACCTCGGGGTGGCAGTGTCCCAGGGCGCAGGTGGCGATGCCCCCCAGCAGGTCCAGGTACTGCTTTCCGTCGGAGTCCCACACCCGGCTGCCCAGCCCGCGATCGATCACGATCGACTGGCGGTAGTTCTGCAGCAGGTGGGCCTTCGCCTTCTCGATGATCGCGTCGCTCTGGGTGGCCATGGGAGCTGACGAATACCAGCGAGCCTTGGAGGGCGCCACTTGTCCGCAGGGACGTTGCGCCCCCAAGGGTCACAGTTCGATCTGCTCGTGGCGGATCAGGGCGGCCAGGGCCTCCTCCATCACCGAGCGGGCCGCGCCGGTCTTGCGGAAGAGCAGCGCGTGCATCCGGGCATCCTCGTCATCCCGGTTCTCGCAGTCCCGGGAATAGTCCTCGAAGGCGCGCAGGGTGGTGACGATCCGGGCCAGCTGGTTGGGGCACTCGCACTGCACGGTGGACGCGATCTCGGTCAGCCGTCCCAGCTGGGCGGCGGTGTAGCGGGGAGGCAGGGGCACCGCCAGCTGGGAGAGGATCTCCGCGGTGGACTGCTGCTGCTCCAGCGAGGCCTTCCGGGCCGGCGACGGCAGGGGCCCGGTGTCCGCGGCGGAGGTCTTGAAGGTCTCCCGGACCAGCAGCGCGCCGAGGTGGGCCCGCAGCAGGGACAGGGAGAGCGGCGCCTGGACCACCCGGGTGCGGTCGCTTTGCAGACTCTTGATCAGCGCCCGCCGGGCGTAGGTGTAGGTCACCATCACCAGCTCGGCGCCGGAGGCCTGGACGATCTGTCGAACCTCGTCGTCCGCCGAGTCCGCCAGCTGCCCCATGTCCAACACCACCGCGTTCGGCCGGGCAGGAAGCGCGGTGTTCCGGAACTCCGGCAGCGAGCCTCCGCAGTACAGGACCTCCAGCCCCTGGAGGGCGGCGGGGTTCTCTTTGAACTGCGAGGCGTACTGCTCACCGAGCAAGGCGATCTTCAGCATGGGGCTTTTCCTGGGGGGCCAGAGCGGAGGGCTCCGGCGCGCTCCCTTCGGACGGTCCAGCGCCGATCCTGTTTCCGCCGCTACGGGGGCGCGACCTCGGTCCGCCCGGAGCCCGCCTCGGGTTGCGCCTTGAGCTCGTGGACGAAGAACAGGTCAGTGCCCAGCCCGGCCACCTCCACCTGGACCAGCGGGTCGTGCGGGTACTGCACCAGCGGGTCGTCGTAGATCAGCGCCGACACCCGGCCCGGTTGTCCCAAGAAACGATCGTCCAGGGTCTCGCTGCCGGCGTCCCTCCGCACCCGGACCCACTGCCCCACCTCCAGCGGCGCGCCGGGCACGCTGTGCCGCAGCTCCAACACCTTGGCGCGGCTCATGGGGCGTAGGCCCGGCGGGGGAGGATCCGGGAGACGAACACCGCCAGCAGGGCGACCGTGGCCCAGGCCCCCAGGTGGTAGGTGGCCACATGCCTCGGCCCCTGCTGGCAGACCAGCTCGCCGATGCAGGCCCCCAGGGTCCCGGCGCCCAACCCCACCAGCGTCGAGCGCAGAGCGTTGGGGGCGGTGTGGCGCAGGGCGAACAGCGCCACCCCCAGGGGGAGCACCCCCGCCGCCAGATGGCTGGCGGTGCACACCCACTCCGGGAAGGCCGCCGGTCCGACCGCGGGCGCGCGGGCCAGCACCAGCAACGCCGCGGAGACTCCCGCTCCGGCGGCGGAGAGCACGCGCAACCGCAGCCCCGCCCGGGGTGCCAGCGCGGCCACCAGACAGAGCGCGGCGGTCGCCCCCAGCACCAGCAACCCCGGGGTGCGGGCCCCGAGCAGCGCCGCGCTGCCCAGGCCGGCGGCCAGCACCACCGCCACCGCCACCGCGGACAGCCCCCACACCGCCGCCAGGGACCAGCCCAGCTCGGTGCGCCAGCGCCGCACCGGACGCTTCTGGGCCAGCTCCTGTCGGGCGGCAAGCAGCGCCCGTTCCAGGGCACCGGCGGAGGGGGCGGGAGGGTTCATCGTCTTGAGCAGCTCATCCAGTCGGGAGGTCATTTCAGGCCTCCTCCAGGTCCGAGAGGAGGGCACGCAACTTCTCGTAGCCACGGTGCGCCCGCAGCCGCGCGGCGGTGGAGGTGATCCCCAGCGCCCGGGAGATCTCCTCGAACGACCAGCCTTCCACCTTGGCCAGCACCACCGCCTCCCGTTGATCGACAGGGAGGGTGGCAAAGGCCGCCTCCAGGCGGTTGCGCAGGCCGGGATCGCCCTGGGCGGGAGAGACCTGGGCCGCATCCCCCAGCTCACCGGTGGGGGTCAGGCCCTCCACGTGGCGCTTTCGCCGCAGAAAGTCCCTCCCCGCGTTCCCGGCAATGGTCAACAACCAGGGTGAGAACCGGGTCCCGGGCTCGTAGCGACCGCGCGCCCGCACCACCGAGAGGAAGGTCGTCTGGACCAGATCATCCGCCAGCCGCGGGTCCCGCACCATCCGCATCAGGAACCCGTGCACATGCCGGGCATGCCTCTCGAACAAGGGTTCGAAGGCGGAGTCCTCTCCATTGGCGAACCTCTCCATGAGCTCTTCGTCCGTCGGGCCAGTCATCCCGTGTGCCTCGTTCTACGAACGCTCTGGAAATGTGTTTCCGCACCGGGAGCAAAAAGACCCAGCCCCGAGGGGGCCTACCCTCCCCTACCGGTCGCCTGCCTGGTTGGGGGGGGCCGTCAGCCTTCGGCGACGCGCATCTCCTTGAGCGCCGCCACCAGCCCCTCCCGATGCACCCTCAATGCCCGGACCACGCGGGTGGACCGCGGGTCGATCCGTCCCAGGGGGGTGACGATCATCCAGTCGCTGAGCAGCTCCAGCGGGTGGAGCGAGCGTTGGCCCTCGGTCATCCTCTGGATGTGGAAGGGCTGGTTGATCAAGGTCGCGTCCACCTGGTCACCCTGGAAGGCGTGCACCTGGAACCACAGGTGTTCGGTGCCGTCCTGATCGTCGGTCGCGTAGCCCAGCTTGACCAGGGTCGGCAGCTCCAGCTCGGCCAGCTCCTCCTGCAGGGCACGCAGGGTCGGCAGCATCTGACGTGCCCGGCGGGACATCAGGTCGGTGGCCGCCGGGGAATAGAAGATCAGCATCTCCTCCGGCAGGGTCCCCTGCAGGAACCGGCAAGGCCGGGGATGGTGGCGGCCGGTCAGCCTGGCCCACAGCCCCCGGGAGACGGGCTCACAGACCACCAGATGACCGTCCAGATGCGCTTCATCCAGGCTGTCCCGCCACTCGGGGTAGGCCTCCCCCGACGCGGCCAGGAAGGCCCGGGCCTCCACCCCGGAGACTCCCACCCCACTGGCCAGCGGGAAGGGCTGGCCTCCGGGAACCAGGCGGCCCTCCACCGTGGCGAAGGCCAGCGCCCGCAGCAGGTCCTGCGCATGCCCATGCAGCTCCGGGGTGGGGTTGAGCAGATCGAAGTCCTGAAAGCCGATCTCCTGCAGCCCGTGCGAGTGCACCCAGAACGCACGCCGGTCCTCCGAGGTCTCCTCCTCATGACCGCCCAGCAGATGCAGCGTGTAGATGGCGTCGATGTCCAGCTCGGCGTCATGGGCCAGCTCTTCGTCCAGTCCCTCCCGGGACCAGAAGGCCTGGGCGATGTGATCCATCGCCCCCAGCCCGTCCTCGCCCATCACCGCGCGGAGGAAGCGGAGCAGATCCTTGCGGTCCGCCAGCACGTTGCCGGAGCGCGGCTCGGCGGTGACCGAGAGGGTGCTTCCGGCCTGGTGGGCCAGCGCCTTCTCTTCGGCTGTCAGTCGCGGATCCCAGTCGATCAGCACCCGCGGCGGAGGAGGCATTTCCGGTTGCCAGATCAGGTTCGCCTGGCCCCAGTCCCGGTGCTCGAGGCTGGCGGACCAGCCCTGCCCCGCCGCCTGCTCCTGGAGTCGCAGCGAGATGCCGCGCTTCTCCAGAAAGGCGAAGTCCTCCGGCCGGGCCGGCCACTTGCCGCGAAACAGCACCGAGCCTGCCTGCAGCTCCTTCGGCTTGCGCTTCCACCAGCTCATGAGTTCCCCCCCTGCGGCCGGACTTCCACCGCGCGCAATCCTGCCAGCTGTTCCGGACTGGGGGGAGAGACGGTCCGCCATCGCGGCGGGTAGAGGCCTGGTTCGGGACGCCAACAGGAGCCGGCGATCCGCAGGGCGTCCGCCCAGGAGACCCAGAGGGCGTCCTTCTTTCCCTCCTGCTGGGCGATCGCCACCAGGGAGGTCTTGGGCAGCAGGCTGAGAATCTCCGGGACCCAGGTGCAGTACGAGAAGGCCTGCCCCTTCGCGTCCCGGGCCCCGGTGAAGGTGGCCACGAACACGTCCACCCCGGTCTTCTGGTGGTGTTCGTCCAGCGCTGCCTTCTGGGTCCCGTACTCGGTGCCCAGGAACTTCAGGTGCGCCTCGCGAACCCGGGGGGTGGCCTCGTCCTCCACCGCACGGAGGTAGGGGATCAGCTTCCCTTCCCCATCCACTGCGTAGACGCCGCAGGAGACGTTCCGGGTGGAGGCGGCGTACTCCCGCTCCGCCAGTTCGCAGAGGCGGATCACCGTGCGGGGGTGGGCGTCACCGCCGATGAAGAGCATCGATCGGTCGGGCACCACCGCGATCGGCCGACCCTCCACCTTGCCGGCGAAGGCGGCCAGGAACCCGGGCAGCAGCAGCCGCGAGCTCTCGTAGCCATCGCCGCTGTCCACACACCAGATCGGCGAGGGCTGCTCCTCGTAGAGTTCGACGCCCTCCCCGGCCAGCGGACGCAGGTTCTCGTACGCGGTGTCGAACAGCTCTTCCTGGGTGAGGCCCCAGTTCTTGACGTCCTCGGCGCGGACGTAGGCCATCGACTCCGGGTGATCGATCACCAGGTGTTCGCGCAGACACGGGACGAGCTCTCGGCAGAAGGGCTCCAACTTGGCCTCCGCGTCCGGCAGCCCACTGAACATCGGGGCGCGGATCACCGGGAGGAGCCGGGGCCGAGCCTCCTTCCAGGTCGCATTCTTCACGCGCTGCTCGGTGAGCAGGGCCAAGAAGCGGTCGATCTCCGCGGGCCGGTCCTGCGGCGGCAGCTGCCGGCAATGCGCGTAGAGGTTGTCCAAATACAGGTGGAGCTGGCCCTGGCGGCCCTCCTGGGTCACCGCCATCCCGTAACCGGACTCCAGGCGGACGACCGCGATCACTCCCCGCTTGGCGAAGGCGGCCTGCCTCACCTCTTCGAAGAAGAGGTCGCGGGGGTCCGCCTCCACCTTGGGTTTGCGCGACAGCAGCCGACTGAAGAAGCCCACGCCAAAGTCCTCCGCCGCGACGCGCCCGGTCGCTTGGCTTCAGAGGATGTAGCGCGAAAGATCCTCGTCGGCGACCACGTCCTTGAGTCGCTCGCGGACGTAGTCGGCGTCCACCTTCAGCGCCTTCTGCTGCCCGTCGGAGGCAGAGAAGGAGATGTCGTCCAGCAGCCGCTCCATCACCGTGTGCAGCCGCCGGGCGCCGATGCTCTGGGTGCGGTCGTTCACCGCCTGGGCGATGCGGGCGATCTCCGCCACCCCGTCCTCGGTGAACTCCAGCGCCACCCCTTCGGTCTCCAGCAGCGCGGTGTACTGGCGGACCAGCGAGTTCTTCGGCTCGCGCAGGATCCGCACCAGGTCCTCGCCGGACAGCGCCTCCAGCTCCACCCGGATCGGGAAGCGGCCCTGCAGCTCCGGGATCAGGTCCGAGGGCTTGGAGACGTGGAAGGCTCCGGCGGCGATGAACAGCATGTGATCGGTCTTCACCGGGCCGTACTTGGTGTTCACGGTGGACCCCTCCACGATCGGGAGGATGTCCCGCTGCACGCCTTCCCGGGAGATGTCCGGACCATGTCCGCCCGAGCCCTCGCGGCTGGCGATCTTGTCGATCTCGTCCACGAAGATGATCCCGTGGCTCTCCGCGCGCAGCACCGCCTCCCGCTGCACCCGGTCCATGTCCACCAGCTTGCCGGACTCGTCCTGGGTGAGGATCTTCAGCGCCTCCGGGACGGTGACCTGACGCCGCTTGGTCTTGTTGTACCCGGGCATGTTCTTGAACAGGTCCTGGAGGTTGAGGCCGATCTCCTCCATCCCCTGCCCGGAGAAGTTCCTCATGAAGGTGAGGTTGTTCTCCGCCACGTCGATCTCCACCAACTCTTCGTCCAGGGTGCCGGCGCGGATGCGGGCGCGCAGCTTCTCCCGCTCCGCCTCCGACAGCCGGGGCACCGAAGGGGGCGGGGGCGGCGGGGTGAAGCCGAACGGAGCCCGGCCCGGCGCGGGGGGCGGCGGCGGAGCACTTCCCGAGAGCAGCTCCACCAGCCGGTCCTCGGCCAGATCGGAGGCGCGGGCCTGGACCTTCTCCAGCTCCTCCTCGCGGATCAAGGCGATCGCCGCCTCCACCAGATCGCGGATCATCGACTCCACGTCGCGGCCGACGTAGCCCACCTCGGTGAACTTGGAGGCCTCCACCTTCACGAACGGGGCCTGGGCCAGCCGCGCCAGCCGTCGCGCGATCTCGGTCTTCCCCACCCCAGTGGGTCCGATCAAGATGATGTTCTTGGGGTGGATCTCGTCGCGCAGGTCCGAGTGCACCTGCTGCCGTCGCCACCGGTTGCGCAGGGCGATCGCCACCGCGCGCTTGGCCGCGTTCTGACCCACGATGTAGCGATCCAGCTCGCTGACGATCTCCCGAGGGGTGAAGACTCTGAGCCGCTTGTCCTCGCTCACGCTCACAGCTCCTCGAAGGAAAAGTTCGTGTTGGTGTAGATGCAGATGTCCGCGGCGATCTCCATCGCCTTGGTGGCGATCTCCTTGGCCGGCAGCTGCGAGTTCTCCTGCAGCGCCCGCGCCGCCGCCAGGGCGTAGTGCCCGCCGGAGCCGATTGCCGCCACCCCGTGCTCGGGTTCGATCACGTCCCCCGCCCCGGAGAGGATGAAGGTCCGGTCCTTGTCGGCCACGATCAGCAGCGCCTCCAGCCGGCGCAGGAAGCGATCGGTGCGCCAGTCCTTGCCCAGCTCCACGCAGGCGCGGGCCAGGTTCTTCTGGTGCTCCTTGAGCTTGGCCTCGAAGCGCTCGAACAGGGTGAAGGCATCCGCGGTGCTGCCGGCGAACCCGGCCACCACCGCGCCGTCTCCCAGCCGCCGCACCTTCTTGGCGTTGCCCTTCATCACCGTCTTGTCGAGGGAGACCTGGCCGTCACCGACCAGGACCACTTTGCCCTCACGACGGACGCAGAGAATGGTCGTCCCATGGAACATGGGGTTGGGTCTAACACGCGGGTTTCGGCGCCGCAGGGGAGTCGGCCCGCGGAGTTGGGCAAGGAACGAGGCGCGGGAATGCAAGCTCAGGCGTGCGGATGGGACTTGTCGTAGACCGCCTGCAGCTGCTCGAAGGTCACCGCGGTGTACTTCTGGGTGGTGGAGAGGCTGGCGTGGCCCAGGAGTTCCTGGATGCTGCGGATGTCCGCCCCGCCGGCCAGCAGGTGGGTGGCAAAGGAGTGACGCAGCGAGTGGGGGCTGACCTTGCGGGCCAGCGCGCACTGCAGCACGTAGGTGTCCAGGTGCCGGGCGATGCTGCGGGGCGTCAGCCGGCCCCCGCGGAAGTTCAGGTAGATCGCCTCCGGCGTCTGGTTCTTGAACGGGGTGGCCAGCAGCTCTCCCCGCCGCTGCAGATAGGTGTTCAGCGCGCGGATCGCCTTCTCGTTGACCGGCACCAGCCGCTCCTTGCGGCCCTTGCCCATCACCCGGACGATCCGCCCGGAGCGATCCACGTCCCCCAGGTTCAGGGAGCACAGCTCGCTGATACGCAGCCCGCCGCCGTACAGCATCTCCAGGATCGCCCGGTCCCGCAGACCGAGCACGGTCTTGGTGGAGGGCATCTCCAGGATGGCGAACAGCTCATCGATGGGGACCACCTTGGGCAGGGTCTTGTCCAGCCGCGGGCTCTTCACCAGCTTGGCCGGGCTGGAGGTCAGGACTTTTTGCCGGACCAGGAACTTGTAGAAGGACTTCACGCTGGCCAGCTTGCGCGCCCGGCTGGTGGCCTTCTTGTCCACCGCCAGGATCCCCAGGAAGCCACGGATGTTCGCGTGGGTGGCGGCCAGCAGATCCACCCCCTGCGGGCGCAGGTAGTCCTCCAGCTGCTCCAGGTCGTGGAGGTACGCGCGCGCGGTGTGGCGGGACGCCGAACGTGGTCCGTTCAGGTGCCGTTCGAAGGCGTCAATCCACTGCGACCTGGGGGGCCGGACCTCTTCTTCTTCCATGCGCACGAAGCGGATCGTGTCACCAAAGGGAACGGGAGGCGATCTTCTGCCCCATCCCCTTGGGAGGGGCGCAGCCAGCGACCAGGCTCAGCCGGCAGGGGTCCAGGTGCTCCTTTTCTCGCGGATCAGCCCAGCTTCTCGGTGATCACCTTGCGCACCAGGGCGGCGTCTGCGGTGCCCTGCAGCTCCTTCATCACCGCGCCCACGAAGACCCCGAACAGCTTCTTCTCTCCGGCGCGGTAGCGGGCGGCCTCGGCCGCCTGGGCGGTGAGGACCTTCTCCACCGCGGCCACGATCGCCGAGCTGTCGGTGACCTTCTCCAGCCCCAGCTGGCCGGCCAGCGCCTCCGCCTCGCCGCCCTGCTCCACCAGTTTGGCCAGCAGGGTCTTGGCGGCCGCCGGGCTGACCTTGCCCGAGTCCACCAGCGCCACGAACCGGCCGAAGCCGGCGCCGTCCAGCTTGAGGTCGGCGAAGCCTTCGTCCTTCACCAGCCCCAGCAGCTCGTTGGTCAACCAGCGGGCCACCGACTTCGGGGAGGCCTGGGTGGCCACCGCGGCGTCGAAGTACTTCGCCAGCGACAGATCCCCGGTGAGCAGATCCGCGTCGTCGGGGGCCAGTCCCAGCTCCTGCTGGTAGCGGGTGTAGCGCTGGGCCAGCTCCGGAGAAGAGGCGCGCAGTTCGTTGCGGTGTTCGGTGCGGCCCTTCTTGGGAGCGGCGGCGGGCTTGTCCTCCTTGGGCTTCTTGTCCCGGCGGACCTCCGGCGTCGGCGCCGGCGCGGCCTTGGCGGCCCAGGTGTCCTTGAGCCGGATGATCCGGTTGAACACCGGGGCGCCCGGCCTGGACAGCTTGGGGTCGGAGAAGAAGTAGCCCTGGCGGATGAACTGCCACCGGGTCTCCGGCTCGATCTGGGCCAGCCCCGGCTCCACCCGGGCGCCTGGGGCCAGGGTCAGCGAGTCGGGGTTGAGGTTCTCCAGGAAGTTGCCGCCCGCCTCCGGCTGCTCGGCCATGAACAGCCGGTCATAGAGGCGCACGGTCACCGGGACCGAGCGGGTTGCCTCCACCCAGTTCAGCGATCCGGGAACCTTCCGCTTGTCCGCGGGATCTCCCCCGCGCGAGTCCGGATCGTACGAGCAGCGCAGCTCCACCACCTGCCCATCGCTGCCCTTCACCACCTCGTCGCACTTGATCACGTAGCCGCCGATCAGCCGGACCTCCCGACCGGGGGCCAGCCGCTTCCAGTCCTTGGGCGGCGTCTCCGAGAAGTCCTCCTGCTCGATCAGCAGCTGCCTTCCGAACGGGACCTTGCGGGTCCCGGCGCGGGCAGGCTCCCCCGGCCACCAGGCCAGCTCGATCTCGTCGAACTTCTCCGCCGGCCAGTTGGTGACGGTGACCTTCAGCGGGTTGAGCACCGCCAGACCCTTGGGGGCGCGGTTCTCCAGGTCGTTGCGGATGGCGAACTCGAACTTCCCGATGTCCACCACGCTGTTGTTCTTGGCCACCCCGATCAGCTCGGCGAAGTCGCGCAGCGCCTCGGGGGTCACCCCGCGCCGACGCAGCCCGGCGATGGTGGGCATCCGGGGATCGTCCCAGCCCTCCACGTGCTTCTCGGTCACCAGCTGCAGCAGCTTGCGCTTGGAGACGATGGTGTAGCCCAGCTCCAGGCGGGCGAACTCGTACTGCCGGGGGCGGGTCTCCCACGGGCCCAGGTTGTCCAGCACCCAGTCGTACATCTCGCGGTTGGACTCGAACTCCAGGGTGCAGAAGGAGTGGGTCACCCCCTCGAAGGCGTCCTCCAGCGGATGGGCGAAGTCGTACATCGGGTAGATCGGCCACTGGTCGCCGGTGCGGTAGTGGTGGGCGTGGCGGATCCGGTACAGCAGCGGATCGCGCAGCAGCACGTTGGGGTGCGCCATGTCGATCTTGGCGCGCAGCACGCACTCCCCGTCCTTGAATTCGCCCCGGCGCATCTTCTCCAGCAGGGCCAGGTTCTCCGCCACCGTGCGGTCCCGGAACGGGCTGTTGCGGCCCGGCTTGCCGAAGTCCCCGCGTTGCTCGCGGATCGCGTCCACGCCCTGGCTGTCCACGAACGCCTTGCCGTCCTTCACCAGCCGGATCGCGCACTGGTACATCTTCTCGAAGAAGTCGGAGGCGTGGAACAGCCGCTCGCCCCACTCGAAGCCCAGCCAGCGCACGTCCCGCTTGATCGACTCGACGTACTCGGTCTCCTCGGTGGCGGGGTTGGTATCGTCGAAGCGCAGGTGGCAGCGACCCTCGAACTGCAGCGCGGTGCCGAAGTTGAGGATGATCGACTTGGCGTGACCGACGTGCAGGTAGCCGTTGGGCTCCGGCGGGAAGCGGGTGACCACCTTGCCGCCGTTCTTCTTGGCGGCCAGGTCGGCGTCGATGATGTCGGTCAGGAAGTTGCTGCGGCGGGTCGGTTCACTCATGGCAGTTGGGGCCCTGGAATATCACGCGGCTACGGCATCGCATCCGAGACGTACACCCCGGCGCGGCCCTTCTCGGCCACCACGTAGATCACCTTCGCGCCGTCCGGCGAGGCGAACAGCGCCGGGAGCTGGATGTTGCGATCCAGGGTCTTGTACTGCTGGTTGCCGAGGTTGAAGGCCATCGCGTCGTAGTGGGGGGTGTCCAGCCGGGCGTAGGTGGCCAGCACCCGTTGCGGGTTCTGGGACGCGGTGCGGAAGCTGTACACCCCGTCGAGGAGCTTCTGCGGCTTGGCGTCCGGCTTGCCCAGCTCCAGCGCGTGCAGCTCGCAGGCCCGGCCCTCGCGCACGCAGGCGGTGCGCAGCAGCAGGTACTTGTTCTGGGAGGAGAACTCGTAGCCGAACACCCCGGCCTGGATCTTCTTCGGCGCCTCCTCCCCCACCGCGTACAGCATCAGGTCCACCGAGTAGACCGGCTGGAAGAAGCGGGAGATGAACGCCAGGTGCTTGCCGTCCGCGCCCCAGTTGAAGTTGGGGACCCGGGTTCCCAGCTTCTTCGGCGCCCACTCCGGCCCGGTGGCGATCCCCACGTTGCCGTGCCCGGCCCCCGGCCCGCTGTTGTCCGCGTACTTGTCCAGGTAGGCGACCGCCGCGGAGTCGGCGGAGAACTCGAAGCGGTACACCTGTTCGGCGACCTTGGCCCCGGCGGCCCCCGAGGAGGGCCCCACCACCAGCGTCCCCCGCTTGTCGGAGCGCCCGCTCTCGATCCGCCCCAGCCACTTGCCGTCCGGAGAGAAGGCGAAGGTGGGGCCGGCATGGGAGGCGCCGGTGGTCACCGCGGTGGCGACCTTCTTCACCTTCCCCGAGGGCAGCGCGGCGTGGAAGAGATCAAAGGAGCTGGGGGAGTCCGGGTTGCGCATGGTGAACGCCACCGCGGCGCCGTCCGAGGCCACCGTGTAGTCGCCCACGTCCTCACCCAGCTTGACCTGCTTGCTCCAGTCCCCCACCGGGACCAGCAGCAGCCCGGCGGCGGCCGCCACCGAGCGCTTCACCAGCAACGCCCGGGAGTCGGGCGCGAACTCGGCGGTCTTCACCTCACCGGCCACGTCCACCGGGGCGGCCTCGGTGTCCAGGGAGGTGACCTTCAGCATCCCGGACTCCACGTAGGCCACCCACTTCGAGTCCGGGCTGATCACGAAGTAGGAGACGTCCTGCCCCAGCGCCCGGGCGCCGCCGGAGGGAGCGCGGGTGTCCTGCACCACCAGCTGCCCGAAGTGGTCCGCTGGATTGTAGCCCTGCAGGAAGAGCAGCCAGCGCGAGTCGGGGCTGAACAGGTAGCCGCCGGGGGTGTTGATCACCCGGTCTCCGGCCTTGCGCTCCAAGGAGCCGTCCACCCGGGCAAAGCGCAGCTCTCCCAGCTGAACCTGGGGCGCGGTGCCCTCCACCATCGGCCGCTTGGCGTCCAGCAGGTAGGCGGCCACCGTGCCGTCCGGAGAGACCCGCAGATCGGTGGTCAGTCCCGAGGCCAGCGCCTTGCCGGTGCCGGTGGGCGCGGGGGTGGAGCTCCCTCCGGTGTCCTTCTCCTTGGACTTGCAGCCGCCGGCGATCAGGGACAACGCGGCGACAACCAGCAGGACCCTACGCGACGCGGTCAGCATTCGTTCCCTCCAGGACTGCGGCGATGGGAGTGGCCGGCAACCAACCTTGAAAGTCGGTCTTGGCCCGGGCCGCGTGGGCGGCCTTCTTGTCCAGCTTCTTCACCCGCCCCGGCAGCGGCGGGAACAACCCGAAGGTGACGTTGGACGGCTGGTGCGGATAGCCGTCCGGATGGGCCTCCCCGGTGATGTGGCGGTGCAGCGCCCCCAGGGCGGTGGCCGCCGGCGGAGGCGAGAACTCCCCCGAGGTCAGGCGGGCGTGGACCGCCAGCGCCGTCAACAGCCCGCAGGCCGCCGACTCCACGTAACCCTCCACCCCGGTGATCTGCCCGGCGAAGAACAAGCGAGGCTCCGCCTTGAGCGACAGATCCCGCGCCAGCAGCCGCGGCGAGTCGATGAAGGTGTTGCGGTGGATCTGCCCCATCCGCAGGAACTCGGCGTTGGCCAGCCCGGGGATCATCTTGAAGATCCGCTTCTGCTCGCCCCAGGTGAGCCGGGTCTGGAACCCGACCATGTTGTAGGCGGTGCCGGCGCGATCCTCCATCCGCAGCTGGATCACCGCGTGCGGCCGCTGACCGGTGCGGGGATCGGTCAGGCCCACCGGCTTCATCGGCCCAAACGCCAGGGTCTCGTCTCCGCGGTCGGCCATCACTTCGATCGGCAGACACCCCTCGAAGTACTTGGGTTCTTCAAATTCGTGCGGGACCACCTTCTGCCCGGCCCGCAGCTCGCGGACGAACGCCCCGTACTCCTCGGCGTTCATCGGCAGGTTCAGGTAGTCGTCTCCCCCGCCCTTGCCGTAGCGGCTCTGGCGAAAGGCGATCTCCATGTCGATCGAGTCCGCGGAGAGGATGGGCGCGATCGAGTCGTAGAAATAGAGCTTCTCCCCCACGTACCGCTCCAGCTCGCGGGTCAGCGCCTCGGAGGTCAGCGGACCGGTGGCGATCACCACCTCTCCCTCCGGCAGGGTCCCCACCTCTCCGGGGACCACCGTCACCGCTGCGGCCTTGAGCGCGTCTTCCACCGCGGAGGAGAAGCCCTCCCGGTCCACCGCCAGGGCGTCCCCGGCCGGGACCCGGTTCTTGTCCGCCGAGCCCAGGATCAGCGACCCCAGCTGCCGCAGCTCTGCGTGCAGCATCCCCACCGCGTTCTCCGGGTTGTCCGAACGGAAGGAGTTGCTGCACACCAGCTCCGCCAGCCGATCGGATTTGTGGGCCGGGGACCGCTGCACGGGCTTCATCTCCCGCAGCTCCACCGTGTGCCCCAACCTGGCCAGCTGGAACGCGCACTCCGTCCCCGCCAGCCCGCCGCCGATCACAGTCACCGTCTTGCCCATCGAACCTCCTCGTTGGCGTCTAGCACAGGCTCGCCTCCTCGCTGGCTGGAGGAATGGGGCGAATGCGCGCCCTCCTCCCGCCGGTTAACTCCGTCCGGGCAACACTTCCCGAGGGAAGCGGTGGGCCAGTTCGCCAGCCACCTCTCGCCACGGGCCGGGTGCTTGCCCGGTTGCTGTCCACCCTGCGCACCGAGCCAACTCGCCGCCGGGTTACCCCAGGGAGAACGCGCTCCTACGTTTCCCCCGTCCACCGCACTGGAACCGTCCAGGCGGGCATAGACCAGAAACCCGAATGCAGGAGGCCATTGGCCATGACCCGTACGAACGACATCAGGAAGCTTCGAGAAATCTTGCAGCGCCGCCGGCGCGATCTGTTGGTGACCGCCCTGGGGCACAGCCGGGAGCTTCACGGCCTGAGGAATCAGGAGCGCGACCCCGAGTTCGAGGAGGCCGCCCAGACCGAGCTGGCCGACTTCACCCTCTCCACCCTGATGGAGAGCCAGCGCCACGAGCTGATGCTGATCGACGCTGCGATCACCCGCATGGACTCCGGGGTGTTCGGTGAGTGTGTCGACTGTGGCTCGGACATTGTCTACGAGCGCCTGGAGGCCCTCCCCTTCGCCATCCGGTGCGAAGAGGACGCCCGCCTGCACGAGCGCACCGTCCGCGGCGCGCACTACGCCCCGCCCACCCTGTAGAGCGGGCGGACCACCGGACGCTTCAACGCCTCTCGTCCAAGGCAACGGGTCTTCTGTCGAGCGGGGTGACCAGCACGGTCGCCCCGCTCGCTTCATGCCCTTCCCCGGTCCTTCGAGCAGCAGCGGATGAAGCCGATCAACGCCTCGGTGAGCGCTGACGCGGCGCTCAGCCGTGAGGAGCCCGCCCCGGCACCTCGGCGGACAGCGAGGCCAGCCGCTTGGCGCCGACCTCCAGGTACAGCGCCATCCGCCGGGCATAGCTGGCCACCGCCAGGTGCAGCACGAAGCACACCGCCGCGGTGGTGAACCCCAGCACCATCGGCGCGGCGGCGGCAATCAGCGTCTCCCGCAACAGCTCGCTGTTGCCCACCTGGGCGTGGGCCGCGTTGGCGGCGGTGATCACCGCCCACCCGGCGCCGGCAATCCCCAGCAGGCCTCCCACCACTCCCAGCGGACGGAACCAGCCCACCCGGGTGGTGACCACCATCCGCTGTTCGGCCACCGCCCACTCCAGGGCGCGGCGGACCGCCGCCTCTCCCTGTTCGTGGGCCACCACCGCCGAGTCGGCCACCTTGGCCAGCGGGCTGCGGTCGTGCAGCGCGCACACCCGCCGGGCCCGATCGTAGTTCCCGGACTGGAGCAGCTTCTCCAACTGGTCCAGGAACGCCGGCGCGTCCAGGCTGTAGCGGAACACCAGGGCATGGATCCGCTCCGCCGCCAGCAACAGCGCGCTGGCCAGCACCGCCAGCCCCAGGTACCCGAAGGCCCCGGAGCTCTTGAGCAGCTGTAGAAACGGCCCCTCCACCACCGGCTCCACCCCTGATCCCCTCTACGCGTCCGCCGCCGGCTGGGTGGCCCCGGGCACCGCGCCCGGAAGGCTGGTCTCCAGCGGCCGCTTGTAGTCGCACTCCTTGTTGGGACAGGAGATGTACGGACCCTCGCGCTTGCTGAACTTCTGCAGCAGGTAGGGCGAGGCGCAGGCAGGACAGCTCTCCGCCACCGGGCGATCCCAGGCGGCGAACTTGCAGTCCGGGTACCGGTTGCAGCCGAAGAAGATCTTCCCCCGGCGGCTGCGCCGTTCGGTGAGGTAGCCCACCTTGCAATCCGGGCAGGCGATCCCGATCGAGATCGGCTTGCTGCTCTTGCAGTCCGGATAGCCGCTGCAGGCCAGGAAGCGTCCGAACCGGCCGCGCTTGACCACCATCGGCTTGCCGCACTTGTCGCAGATCTCGTCGGTGGTCTCCTCGCGGACGATGATGATCTTCCCGTCCTCCTCCTTGAACTCAGCGGTGTTCTTGCACTCCGGATAGCCGCTGCAGGCCAGGAAGTGCCCCATCTTCCCCCACTTGATGATCATCGGGCTGCCGCACTTCTCGCAGACCAGATCGGTCTTGATCTCCTCCGCCTTGAGGTCGCGCATCTCGACCTCCGCCTTGGAGAGGGTCTCCTTGAAGGGGTCGTAGAAGTCCTGCAGCACCTTGCGCCAGTCGGCGCCGCCCTCGGAGATCAGGTCCAGCTTCTCCTCCATCCCGGCGGTGAAGGTCGCGTCCAGCTCGGTGGGGAAGTGCTTGACCAGCATCTCGGTGGTCAGGTTCCCCAGGATGGTGGGCCGGAAGCGTCCGCCCTCCCCCTTCTCCACGTACTTCTTGTCCTGGATCACCGAGAGGATCGCCGCGTAGGTCGACGGACGGCCGATCCCCTTCTCCTCCAGCTCCTTGACCAGCGAGGCCTCGGTGAAGCGCGGAGGCGGCTGGGTGAAGTGCTGCTCGTCGATCAGCTTGCCCAACTGCAGCACCTGACCCTCGGTCAGCTCCGGCAGCTCGCCGGGGGCGTCCTCGTCCTCGGCGCCCTCCTTCTGGGCCTTCTCCTTGTCCGCCTCCTCCTCCGGGGTCAGCGAGGCGCCGTACACCGCCAGGTAGCCGGGGAACTTCAGCATGCTGCCGGTGGCGCGGAAGATGGCGCGCCCGGCGGCGATGTCCGCGCTGGCCTGATCGTAGACCGCCGGCTTCATCTGACAGGCCACGAACCGGTTCCAGATCAGCTCGTAGAGCCGGAACATGTCCTTGTCGTCGTGGTCCTCCAGGAACGGCTTGACCCGCTCCGGGGGCCACTCCAGGGTGGTGGGCCGGATCGCCTCGTGGGCGTCCTGCGCGCTCTTCTTGGTCTTGTAGACCACCGGATCTTCCGGGAGGTACTCGGGGCCGTACTTGGCGCCGATCATCGTCCGCACCTCGGTCACCGCGTCCGCGGACAGACGCACCGAGTCGGTGCGCATATAGGTGATCAGCGCGGTCTGACCCTCCTCACCCAGCGGCACGCCTTCGTACAGACGCTGGGCCAGGGTCATGGTCTTGCGGGCGGTGAAGCCCAGCCGGTTGGCGGCCTCCTGCTGCAGCTTGGAGGTGATGAACGGGGCGGGCGCGTTGCGGCGGCGCTCGCGCTTGTCCAGCTTGGCGACGGTGTAGGTGGCGCCCTTGAGCGAGTCCACCAGGGCGTGGGTCTGCGGCCCGTTGGTCAGCTCCGCCTTCTTGCCGTCCACCCGGGAGAGGTGGGCCCGGAACGGAGGGGGCTTGGTTCCCAGCAGCTCCGCGTCCAGCGACCAGTACTCCACCGGGATGAACTTCTTGATCTCCTCTTCCCGCTCCACGATCTGGCGCACCGCCACCGACTGCACCCGGCCGGCGGAGAGGCCGCGGCGGACCTTCTTCCAGAGCAAAGGCGAGATCTGGTAGCCGACGATCCGGTCCAGGATCCGGCGGGTCTGCTGCGAGTCGTAGTTGTCCCGGTTCAGCTGCCCGGGCTTGGACATCGACTCCTGGATCGCCTTCTTGGTGATCTCGTTGAACAGCACCCGGAAGGTCTGGGGGTGGCGGATCTCATCCGAGATGTGGAAGGCGATCGCCTCCCCTTCGCGATCCGGGTCGGTGGCCAGGAACACCGAGTCGGCGCCGGCGGCCGCGCGCTTCAGCTCGGCCAGCACCTTCTCCTTGGTCTTGATCACGTGGTACTCGGGCTCGAAGCCGTGCTCGATGTCCACGCCCATCTTGGACTTGGGCAGGTCCTTGAGGTGCCCCACCGAGGCCTTCACGGTGTAGCCGCTGCCCAGGTACTTCTTGATCGTCTTCGCCTTGGCCGGGGACTCCACCACCACCAGGTGATGGGGCTTGCCGCCCTTGCTCTTCCGCTTGGCGCGGATCTCCGCCAGCTCCGCCTCGGAGGGGCCAATCATCTCCACCTCCGCCACCTCCTTGCGGGCGCGCCCCTTCTTCTCCGGCTTGGGCCCAGCCTCGCTCTCCTTGCGGGTCCGGGCCCGGACCGGCTTGGGCGCGCCCTCCACCTTCACCTTGGGGGCCTTCACCTTCACCGTCTTGGGCTTCTTCTCCGCGGCCGGCTTGGCCGCCTTCTTCTCGCCCGCCGGCTTGGATGCACCCTTGGCCTTCTTGGCGGCAGCCTTCGCCTTCTTGGCGTCCGCAGCGGCCTTCAGCCTGGCGTTCTCCGCCTTGGCCGACTCCAGCTGGGCCCTGAGCTCGTCGAGGGTCATCTTGGTATCCATCGCCATGTCGTCTCTTCTGCCTCTCGCAGCCTAGATTCGCTCGTAGAGCTTGCCCGGATGCTGAACCACCAGCCCGGACAGCTCGAGTTCACTCAACGCGCTGACCAGCGCTCCTGCATCCACGCCCATCACCTGCTGCACTTCGTCGAAGCCCTGCGGGGTGCGGGACATGGCCTCGTAGGCCTGCCTGGCCACCGGGCTCAGCTCCTCCAGATCCACCACCTGGCTAAACGCAGTGTTGCTGCCGACCACGTTCAGCCGCTCCAGCAACTCCCGCGCGGACCAGATCAGGGTGGCCCGTTCTTCGGAGGCCATCAGGTCCAGCCCGCCAAAGGCCTGCTCGTTGAAGTGGTCCGCCGGCAGCACGAACACCTTGCGGCCGTAGGAATGGGAGGCGCGGGCGGTGTACAGCGCGCCGCTGTTCCGACGGGCCCTCATCACCACGGTCGCTTCCGATGCCCCCGCGATCAAACGGTTCCGGCGGGGGAACGTCTGCCTGCTGGCCCGGGCGCCAGGCGGGTACTCGGAGAAGACGGTCCCGCCCTTCTCCAGCAGCTCCCGGCACAGCTGGGTCTGCGCGGGGTCGATCTGATCCAGGGCGGAACCCAGGAACGCCCAGGTCTCCCCGCCCGCATTCAGCGCCCCGATGTGGCAGCCCCAGTCCACCCCCAGCGCGGCGCCGGAGACCACCGCCACCTTGGCCCTGGCCACCTCCTGGGCGAACAGCACTGCCTGCTCCACGAAGCCGGCGGAGGTCCGGCGGCTGCCCACCAGGGACACCGCGCGGCGGTCGGACGCGCCCGGCCCGAAGTAGAACAACAGCGGCGGGGCGTCCTGGATGCGCGGATCCTTGAGCAGCGCCGGATAGGCCGGGTCATCCCGGAAGCAGACCCGCATCCTGGCCGTCTTGGCCTGTTCCCAGGCCTGATCGGCCACCTCGGAGAGGGTGGGCAGCCCCTGGGATTCCAGATGGGTGGCCACCAGCGGGCCCGGTCCGGGGAGCGGCGACCAGTCGGCGACCGAGAGCGGGAGCAGCTGCGAGAGCGACCCCACCGCGGTCCGCAGCTTCTCCATCCCCACCAGGCCGACCCCGGAGATCGACCACAGCGCAAAGGTGGCGCGGCGTTCGGCCTTCTCCAGAGCTGTGTGCGTGTCTGCCATACCTCACCGCCTCCTGTTCTCAGCCCACCTATATAGAGGTAGGGGCCGACAGAAGGGGGGCTCCTATAAACGCCCGGATTTACCGGGGTCAAGCAGACAGCGCGGAGGCAGTGGCCGCGCCGTCCTCAAAACATCAGCAGTTGCGGGCAGTTACCCAGGCTCGCCAAGAATCGGTCCGGGACTACCGCTGGCTGACCGCGCCGCCACCCTGGGGGCGGGTCTCCACCCGGTCCCCGGGGACGATCTCGCGCAGCGACCGCTTGATCAGACAGGTGCTGGCGGTCTCCTTCACGTCCACCGCCATGCACACCCCGATGTCCTCCCAGGGGTAGTCGTTGCGGCCCACCACCTCCCAGGGGTTCGTGAACTTTCCGCCCTCGTTGCCGCGGCGGGTGACCACGAACTCATGGCCCACCTGGACGCCGTCGGCGCTGCCCTTGTCGAGGACGATGGTGTGGTACTCGGCCATCATCGTCAGGTGCGGGTTGGCGGCGGCGACCACGAAGCCCTCCAGCTTGCGCTCCGCCGGACGGGAGGCGACGCGATCATTGAGCCGCTCGCCGTAGGGCCCGATCAGATCGCCGCGGCGGATCTCGTCCCAGGCCTGATCGATCCGCATCGTGCTGACCCGGTCGCTGACCCGGATGATCTGCGCGGTGCCCAGGATGCGGGTCATGTAGCCGACCCGGCCGCCCTTGCGCGGGTGCTGGATCTCGGCCTCGGTGCGGAAGATCAGGTAGCGGTCACCGATCCGGCCGCCGCCCTGCTTGAACTTCACGTACATCTCGTCCAGGAAGGACAGCATCGTCGCCTCGCTGAAGGAGGCCTCGATCACGCCCGCCTCCTCGATCTCGCGGGGGGTGACGAACACGTCCCGGACCACCATCGAGTCGCGGTTCAGGGTGGGGCCGATCTTCCCGGCCACCTGGACCGAGTCGTCCGGCTCGTCGGAGACGAACTCCGATCCCGGCTCTACGCCCTCCAGCTCCGAGACCGCCGGTCCCTCGCCGGTCTCCACCTGGGTGGGGGTCTCGTCCCCGTCCGGGAAGAAGCGCACCCGGTTGCCCGGATAGATCCAGTGCGGGTTGGCGATCTCCGGGTTGTAGGACCAGACCTTGGGCCAGTACCAGGCGTTGCCCAGGTAGCGCTGGGACAGATCCCAGAGGGTGTCGCCGCGGTTGACCGTGTGCACCTCGCCCGGCGCGGTCTCCCGTCCGGAGGTGGTGGGGGCGGTCTGGACCCGGGTGGGCATCACGTCCTGCCCCTGGGTCTCGCCGCCCTCGTCCTCGGAGGTGGCCTCCTCGCCTTCCTCCTGCGCCAGGGCGAACCCGGGGGCCAGGAGCAGGGAGAGGGTCAGCGGGAAGAGGATCCGGTTGCGCATGGTGCTTCCTTTCGACGGCCGGCTCACGGAGCCAACACGGCGAGCTTTGCCTGCGCCTTATCGGCGGCGGCGGTGCCTGGGTAAGTGGAGATGACCTGGTGGTACAGCGCCTTGGCTTCGGCGTTCTGCTTGAGGGTGGTGCGGCACTCGGCCAGCTTGAGGATCCCGTCCAGCACCGCGTCCCCGGCGGGGTAGTCGCGGACCAGCCGCTCCAGAAGCTCGGCGGCCTGGGCGTGTTCCTCCAGGCCGATCCGGCCCAGCGCGCCAAAGTACAGCGCGTTGTCCGCCCGCGGGTTCTTGGGGTTCTGGTCGGCGAACCGCTCCAGCGCCTCGGCGGCGCCGGACAGGTTCCCGGTCCGCAGCGCCTCCATCGACTGATCGTATTCCTTGTCCGCCAGCTCCGGATCGACCGGGGCCGCGGACTCCTCCTGCCCGCCGTCGTCCAGCACCACCGCGGCGGCGCTGGCGGAGACCACCAGCTGCTCCACCACCTCGGGGGGCGGCTCCACCACCGGCTTGCGCACGTCGATCTTCGGGGCCGGCTCGCGGCGCGGCTTGAGCTTCACCACCGCCAGCTCCGGGACCGCGGCGCCGGTCTGGGCGGGGACCTTCTCCCCCACCGCCGGGGCGCGGCGGGCGGCGTTCACCGCGGCCAGGGTCTCGGTGCGCTCCAGCCGGCGCTCCAGCCGCTCCTGGTTGGCGCGCAGGACCCGCAGCTGCTCCTTGAGCGTCTGCACCTCGGCGCGCGACGCGGAGTCCGTGGCACAGCCACAGAGCGCAACCAGCGCGATGAGAATCAGTGGACGGATGACCAGTGCCCTCGAAAAAGAGGCGAGCGGGAAGAATTCCCCTCGGAGGATACGGACGGCGTTCGGAGACGGTCAAGAAAACGGGCGGCTGCCCGGACGCAGTGGCTACAGGCCTGGATCAGAACCGGCACACCGCCACCGACAGATGCCGCCCGGTATTTCCGCGGTCCCGCCGGTGGGAGAAGAAGCGCCCGTCACAGAAGGTGCACTGCGGCAGGGTGTCGATCCGGTCCGCCGCCACCCCCGCCCGCTGCAGCGACTGCCCCACCGAATAGGACAGGTCCAGGTGGGAGGAGGCGCCCTTGGCCAGCACCGCCCGGGCGCCGAAGTTGGCGCGGAACCGCTCGGCCAGCTCCGGGCTGACCTCGTAGCAGCAGGCCTGGATGCAGGGACCGATGGCGGCGGTGATCGACTCCGCCCGGGCGCCCTCCAGCACCATCGCCTGCACCGCGCGGCGGACGATCTCCAGATCGGTGCCTCTCCACCCGGAGTGGATGGCCGCCACCGCCTTCAGCTCCTCGGAGGCCAGCAGGATCGGCACACAGTCCGCGGTCTTCACCCCCACCGCCGAACCGGCCAGGTCGGTCCAGGCCGCGTCCGCCTCGCCCAGGATCGGGGCCAGCCCCTGCCCCTCCACCTCCCGCGCCTCCAGCACCACGTCTCCGTGCAGCTGGCTGAGGGTGAACAGCCGGTGCGGCGGCACTTCCAGCCGCTGGGCCACCCGGCGGAGGTTCTCCTCCACCCGGGAGGATTCATCCCCGGTGGAGAACCCCAGGTTGAGGGAGGAGAACGCGCCCTCCGAGACCCCGCCCGCCCGGGTCGTGAAGGCGTGGGGAACCGGAAGCAGGCGCGAGGTGAGAATCTCCATGCCCCATCCTAGCTGGGTCGGGTTTGACAAAGCGCGTCAAAACCGCGTCTGATCCGTCGGCTTTGGCCCCCACCCTCGGAAAGAAGCTTCTGTTGGGAATCGCACTGCCCGCACTGGCGGTGTCGGTGGCGGGGGTGGGCTTCTTCTGGCGGCAGGCCTCCGACGCGGTGGAGCAGTCCACCGCGGAGCAGGCAGACGCGGTGGCGGAGCTGATCGCCTCTGCCTTCACCCTGGCCCAGAAGGACAGCGCCACCTCCCGGCAGGAGGCGCACCGTTCGGTAACCCAGGCCCTGCGTTCGGACTGGTCGATGTTCCAGTACGTCCAGGAGCTGCGGATCCTGGATCGCCAGGGCGCGGTGGCCTGGTCCCGCAAGCTGGAGGAGGAGGGCCGTCCCTTCCCCGGGGCGGAGAAGATCCTGGCAAAGAGCACCCGGGTGGAGGGTTCGCGCGACGGTCAGTGGGAGATCGTCCGGCCGCTGGGCGGAGTGGCCTGCGCCGGCTGCCACCCGGCGCACACCATGAAGGTGGGGGTGCTGGCGCTGACCATCAACCAGCCCAAGCTGCAGCGGGAGGTGACCTCCGTCTTCCAAAGCGCGCTGGCGGCGGTGCTGATCTTCGGAGGGGTGCTGGCGCTGGCCACCGGGATCTCGCTGCGGCTGTTCCTGACCCGGCCGATCCGGATCCTCTCCTCGGCGATGCACCGGGCGGAGGCGGGGGATCTGCTGGTCCGCGCCCGCACCGAGGGAGACGACGAGCTGGGGCAGCTGAGCCGGTCCTTCAACCAGATGCTGGCCCGGCTGACGACGATGAAGGCCGAGGAGATCGACAAGAACCGTGATCTCCAGGCGGCGCAGGATCAGCTGCGGTTGCAGGAGGCCCTGGAGACCACCAACCACAAGCTGGAGCACCGGGTCCGGGCGCTGTCCCTGCTCTACGACGTGGCCCGGTCGTTCACCTCCACCCTGGAACTGCATGAGGTGCTGGGACGGATCACCCAGCTGGTGGCCACCCGGCTGGAGATCCCCCAGTTCTCGGTGATGCTGGAGACCGGGGACGGGAGGCTGGAGGTCAAGAGCGCGTTCCCCACCGGGGCCGGCACCGAAGGGCTGGTCTTCTCCTTCGGGGAGGGCGCGTGCGGGATGGCCGCCCAGTCCCAGACTTCGGTCTACCTGCCCGACCTGGGCCGGGAGAGCGCGATCTACGTGCGCCGCAGCCACGAGGAGCAAGGCTCGCTGTTCTCGGTGCCGATGATCCACAAGGACCGGGTGCTGGGGGTGTTGAACTTCCAGCGGCCGGTGCCCAACGGCTTTGATCAGGAGGAGATGGACCTGCTGACCGCGGTGGCCGATCAGGCGGCGCTGGCGGTGCAGAACGCCAAGCTGCACGAGGAGACGGTGGGGCTGTCGCTGACCGACGCGCTGACTGGCGCCCCCAACCGGCGCTTCCTCTTCTCCCGGCTGGAGAACGAGATCGCCCGGGCCAACCGCTTCGGCAACCAGGTGTCGGTGCTGATGATCGACATCGATCACTTCAAGATGCTCAACGACAGCGCCGGACACCGCGCGGGCGATCAGGTGCTCAAGCAGGTGTACGAGCTGATGAGCAAGATGATCCGCAAGGTGGACACCCTGGCCCGCTACGGGGGCGAGGAGTTCATGGTGCTGCTGGCCCAGGTCCCCAAGCACGAGGCCCACGAGGTGGCGGAGAAGCTGCGCCGGGCGGTGGCCGAGGCGCCCTGGGAGCACGGCCGGACCCAGCCCACCGGGAGGATCACCGTCTCGATTGGCGTGGCCAACCTTCCGGTGGACGCGATCGATCTGGAGCGACTGGTGGACAGCGCCGACTCGGCCCTCTACGCCTCCAAGCGCGGTGGACGGGACCGGGTCACCTCCTACGCCTCCGGGATGGAGCAGCACCCGGGCCGCGAGCGGGGCCCGAACGCGATCAAGAAGATTCCCAGCGGGACCCATGCCGCGCTGCCCGCTCCGGAGAAGTCGGGGAGCTGACCGACCATCGAACCGGCACCCTACCCGTCGGGCTCGAGCCGCTCGAACCGCCAAACGGTCCGAGCGTGCGGGCCCCCACTGGACCCCCGAGGAGAGCGACTGACCGGTGGTCGCATCCAGCTCCGGCTACTCCGGGATGGTGATCACCCGCAGCCCCGCGGCCTGACCGCCGGGCACCCGCACCCGCAGCAGCACCTGGGTGCCGGGCTTGGCGGCGCGGAGGATCTGCATCAGCTCCGCGGCGCGCTTGACCGGCTTCTTGTTCGCCTCCACCACCACCATCCCGCGCAGCAGCTGGGCGTGATCGGCGGGTGAGGCCGGGACCACGTTGGTGATGATCGCGCCCTCGGTCGGCATCCCGCTGCCGGCGAAGCGGGGATCCATGTCCTGGATGGTGAAGCCCAGCTTCTGCTGCCGGGCGTCGGCGGACTGGCCGTCGTCCTCGGAGCGGGGAGAGAGGCCGTACTGCTCGAGGTCCGGCCGGGTGCCGAGGGTGATCTTCCCGTCCAGCTTCTTGGTGCCCCGGTAGTAGGTCAGCTGCACCGCGGTGCCCGGGCGCTTGAGCGCCACCAGCCGGGTCAGCATGTCCGCGGACTCGATCTTCTTGCCGTCCACGCCCACGATCACATCGTCCGGCTTGAGCACTCCCGCCTTGCGCGCCGGAGAGTCCTCCGCCACCGAGAGCACGATCGCGCCGCTCTTGGACGGGACCCCCATCGCCTCGGAGAGCTCGGCGGTCAGGGTCTGGATTCCCACCCCCAGGTAGCCGCGGCTGACCACGCCCTCCTTCATCAGCATCGGCAGCAGGGCCTTGACCAGGTTGGAGGGGACCGCGAAGCCGATCCCCGCGCCTCCGCCCACGATCGCGGTGTTGATGCCGATCACCTCGCCCCGGAGGTTGAACAGCGGCCCACCGGAGTTGCCGGGGTTGATCGCCGCGTCGGTCTGGATGAAGTCGTCGTAGGGGCCGGCCTGGATGTCCCGCGCGGTGGCGGAGACGATGCCCAGGCTGACGCTGGAGGCCAGGCCGAACGGATTGCCGATCGCCAACGCCCAGTCACCCGGCCGGCTGGCGTCCGAATCTCCCAGCTTCACGTAGGGGAGGTCCTTCACGTTCTTCCCCTTGATCTTGATCACCGCCACGTCGGTCAAGGGATCGCGGCCCAGGACCTCGGCGTCGAAGGTCCGGCCGTCGTCCAACCGCACCTGGATTTGCACCGCGCCCTCCACCACGTGGTTGTTGGTGAGGATGGTCCCGGAGGAGTCGATGATGAACCCGGACCCCATTCCCTGGCGCAGCTGCTCCTGACCCGGTTGGCCGCCCCCGAAGAACTTTTCGAACATGTCCTCCTGCGGGCTGCGGGGACCGGCGCGGCCCCGACCGCGGGCGGCGATGTCCACGTTCACCACCGCCGCCTTCACCGACTCCACCAGCGGCGCCAGTGACGGCAGCACCGGGAGGGTGGCGGTGGTGGGCTGCTGGGCGCCCGAGGGCTGCGGCGGCTGCTGCTGGGCCCAGGCGAGAGACGAAGAGAGGATCGCGATCAGCGCGAGGTTCAGTCGGTTGGTCTTCATGGCGGAAACACCCTAGTGCGTCGTTCGGACGTAGCAAGCCGCGACCCGGCCCACGATTGACAGGCTTACGAACGGGCGAACCCCGCACGCAGCCGTTTCTTCCCGAGTAACGACGGGAAGAGGGCCTGCGCCAGTCAGGTTGGTCAACGCGCCCCGAGCCGCCAGGCAGGCAAGGCGGCTCAGGCCACCGGGCGGTACACCCGGTAGTCGATCTCCGGGAAGAGATTGTCCCGGGACTCGATCTCGGCGAGCCAGGCCTCGTCGATCGCCCCACCCTGCAGCATCTCGAACAGCCGCTCGAAGCGTTCCAGATGGTCCCGGGTCCGGCGGACCGCGTACTCCACCATCGTCCCGCTGCGCATGATGAAGGCCCAGTCGGAGGACTGCGCCAACAGCAGCTCCCGGGCCGCCTGGTTCAGCGCGCGGCGGGTCAGCGCCTGGACCTCGCGGTGGTTGCGCGCCAGCTCCACCATCCGCTGCGCGCAGGAGAGCAGGTGCGGGTAGATCCAGTCGTTGGACGGGTGCAGCCAGGTGCCAGCGTAGCCATGCTCGCCCCAGGAGCACATCGGCGGCTGGGCGACCTGGTTCTCGGGGAACTGCTCCAGGTAGTCGGCGGGAGCGGCCAGCGAAAAACCGGTCTGGCTGGCGGCGGCGCGGCGGATCACCGCCTCCAGGAACCAGGGGCCTTCGAACCACCAGTGGCCGTAGAGCTCGGCGTCGTAGGGCGCGGTGATCAGGGCCGGCCGATCGCCCAGCTTCCCCTCCAGATAGCTGGCCTGCTTCTCGCGGCTGGAGACGAAGTGTTCAGCGTGGGCCAGGGCGCGCGCGCGGGCCGCCTTCGGATCGTAGGGGAGCTTCTGTTCGCCCTGGCCGGTGATCCGGAAGTACTTGAGCCCGGTGTTCTTCCGGTCCCCGGTGGGCTGGATGTACGGACGCAGGTAGTCCAGGTCCAGGTCCCAGCCGATGTCCCGGTAGAACTCCCGGTACAGCGGGTCTCCCGGGTAGCCGAACTCGGCGCTCCACACCTGCTGCGAGCTCTCCGGATCCCGTCCGAAGGCCGCCACCCCGGACTCGGTGAAGATCGGCGCGTAGACCCCGTAGATCGGCCGGGGCGAGGCCTCCACCACCCCATGGGTGTCCACGAAGAAGTAGCGGATCCCCTCCGCGGCCAGCAGCCGATCCAGCCCGGGGTAGTACCCGCATTCCGGAAGCCAGATCCCCTTGGGGTCCCGGCCAAAGTGGATCCGGTAGTGCGCCACTGCCACCCGGATCTGCGCGGCCACCGCCTCGGGCACCGCCTGCATCAGCGGGAGGAAGCCGTGGGTCGCCCCACAGGTGATGATGTCCAGGTGCCCGGCGTTCTGCAGCCGGCGGAAGGCGCCGACCAGGTCCTGGCGGTAGTCGTCGGTGAACAGCCGCCGCATCCGGGCCAGGTGCTCTTGATAGAACGCCGCCACCGGAGCGAACTGCGGATCCTCGCGGGTCCGGAGGACCTCCTTCTCCGCCAGCTCATTGAGCCGATCCAGCCGTTGGGCGTAGCGGGCGACCAGCAGCTCGTCGCGGAGCATGCTCACCAGCGTGGGGGTGAGGGTGATCGTCACCCGGTACGGAACCCCCTCCGCGGCCAGCCGATCGAAGGCCTCCAGCAGCGGAAGGTAGGTCTCGGTGATCGCCTCGAAGAACCAGTCCTCCTCGAGGAAGTCGGCATGCTCCGGATGGCGCACGAACGGCAGGTGCGCGTGGAGGACCAGCGAGAGGTATCCGGCCATGACCCCTACTTGGGACGAACCAGGGTGAAGGAGCTGGGACGCCCGGCCCCAGACGAGGTGGGCAGCCCGTCGCGGAGAGGTTCTCCGGCGGGGTACTCCACGTCACGCTCGATGAGCTCGTACTGGTCGGAATCGTCCTCCGACACCACCATCCAGCGTCCCTGTCCGGACATCGAAGGATCCCAGGCGTGGGGGCCCTCCTGATGCCAGACCGCGTGCCGCATCCCGACCCGGACCTCGCCGTCGCGCTCGGCCAGCCGGACCTGCCCGGAGCGGGCCAGGTCCCGGAGCCGGGGCAGCGGCAGGGTCCAGGGGACCTTCAGGAAGCGCACCCGTTCGGCGGGAGCGCCCACGCCCGGCAGGCTCACCGTGTTGGAGGACGGCCCCAGGAAGCGCTCGCCCTGCGGACCCAACGCCCAGGCCTCGGCGTAGTAGCTGCGCAGCGACTGAAGCCCATCCACGTAGAAGCCACGGGAGATCTGCTCGGCGGCCAGCTGCCGGATCGCCTGGCCATCATCGAAGATCCGCACCACCACCCGCTCGCCCTCGCGCAGCTCAATCCCTGAGGTGGCCAGATCGAAGAACACGAACAGCGTCCGGGGGTCGCGCGGCAGCAGGACGATCCGGCGGAAGGTCGGCGCGGACATCCCCTGGCTGTAGGCGGAGGGAGACCCACCGTGGGTGTCGGTGAGGTCGTGGCGCTCGGCTTCCTGGCGTCCGGCGATCCGGGCGACGAAGAAGCCCTCCACCACCGTCTCCGCTCCCGGAACCCCGTTGCGGCGGCGACGACGGGGAGCGGGCGGGGCCACCGATTCGGTCGGCGACGGCGCGACGTTCCGGGCGGAGGGAATCAGCTGCCGGGCAACCACTGCCGGGGTCTCCTCCAGCGTCGCCCGCGCCAGCAGCGTCCCGGGCTGAGGGGAAGCGGGGCGAGGAGGATGGAAAGCGGGCGGCGTGGCCTGCGCGGGCGCGCTTGCCACCGGCTTGGACTCGGGCGGGCTGGCCGGGGCCGGGACCTTGGCGGTCATGTTCGCCGCAGGCTTGGACCCGGACGGGCTGGCGGGAGTGGTCTTGGACTCGACGGTGGGAGCCTGGACCGCGGCGACAGAGGCGGCGGGCTCCGAGCGGACCTCCTTGAGCTCCAGTGCCGCGCGCGGCACCTCCCTGGACTCCACGTTCTGGGTGGCGACCTTCACCGTCTCCGCACGCTCCGCCTGCAGCTTGGCAGCGGTCTGGAGCCAGGGTGCCTCGGTGATCACCGCGCCGGAACCGGTCCTGGCCTCGCGGGCGGGGGGAGCCGCCGGCTGCGAGACTGCTTCGGAGCGGGCAGCGGCGGCCTGCTTCGGCGCCTCGACGTTCCCCGCCTCCGCCGTCTGGGCCAGGGCCGGCTTCGGAACCGCGACCGCCTCGACGTCCACCTGAGCAACGGTGGCCGGCTGGGCAGCCTCCACTGACTCTGGCTTCGCTTTCACAGCAGCCGGCTTCGCGGCCACCACCACCTCGGCCTTCGCAGCGGCCGGCTTCGCGGTCTCCACTGTCTCAGCCTTCGCCTTCGCAGCAGCCGGCTTCGCGGCCTCACCCGGCTCGGCCTTCGCGGCGGCCGGCTTCGCAACCTCCACCATCTCGGGCTTCGCCTTCGCAGCGGCCGGCTTTGCAGCCTCCACCTTCTCGGCCTTCGCCTTCGCAGCGGCCGGCTTCGCAGCCTTCTCCGTCTCGGCCTTCGCCTTCGCAGGAACCGGCTTCGCGGCCTCCACCGTCTCGGCCTTCGCCTTCGCAGCGGCCGGCTTCGCAGCCTCGACCGTCTCGGCCTTCGCCTTCGCAGGAACCGGCTTCGCAGCCTCCACCGTCTCGGCCTTCGCCTTCGCAGCAGCCGGCTTCGCAGCCTCCACTGTCTCGGCCTTCGCCTTCGCAGCGGCCGGCTCAACCGTCTCGGCCTTCGCCTTCGCAGCGGCCGGCTCAACCGTCTCGGCCTTCGCCTTCGCCGCGGCCGGCTTTGCAGCCTCCACCGCCGCAGGCTTGGTCTTCGCGGCAGCAGACGGCTTCGGGGTCTCGCTCAATTTCGCCTCGCTTCTGGGCGTCGCCACTGACTTCTCAGCCTTGGTCTCCCTCTTGGGAGCAGCGCTCTTCACCGCCGGGAGGCCCTGCTCCGACTTCGAAGGCTCGATCTCCTTGGAGACCACCGTCCGGGAGGCGACCTGTTCCTTCTGGATGTTCGCCTTCGCCGCTGCCTTGGGGGCCGCCTCCACCTCGCGGGCCACCCGCCGGGCCTCGACCTCCTTGGCGATGTTGGCGATGGCGCTCTTCACCCGGGCCACCCCCTTGGAGAGGACCGGCCTGGTCTCGGAGAGGCGTGCCGTCACCGGGCGCGCACCCTTCTTGGCCTCCGCCTCCAGCGAGTCGGCGCCCACCTTCTTCTTCAGCGTGGCGCTTCGCTTCTTCTCGTGCTCCTCCGCCACGTCTTCGATCGCCACCTTCTTGGACCGGGACGCCTTGGCGGGCTCTGCCTCGGGCGCGCTCTTCTTGGCGCCCTCCCCTGCCGGGGTCTTCTTCATGGCCGACTGGACCACCGGAGCACGCCGGGCGCTCGGCTTGTCGGCCTTCTCCCGCTCCGTGGGCAGGAACTTCGCCAGCGCCTGGAGCAGCTCCTCGCGCCGCAGCTTGCTGTGCCCGGGTCCCAGCTTCTTCTGGGCCAGTTCGCGAAGGTACGCCAAGGTAGGTTTTGCACGATCGGCCATGTCCTTCGGGCTTTATGCGCTCATGTGGGTCCGGTCAATCCACCCCGGGCCTAAACGCCCGCAATCCCGCAGAACGTTGGAAGTTTTCCAGATCGGCTGCCCGGATTGCGGCAGCTCAAGTAGGCTCACGGCCGTTTGAGCGAGCTGCCCAGAATCCTGCTCTGCAGCTTCGACGTGGTTCCGTCGCCCACCGGCGCGTCCCGACGCATGACTGAGTATCTGCGCGCCCTGCAGGGTAGGTACTCCACGGTCGTCCTCTCTGCCAAGACGCCCGACGTGTCGCACATCGAGCGATACCACGGGGCGCGGTTGCTCCGGGTGCCAGTGGGCGCAGGCGATCTCTCCAGCCGGGCCCAGGCCTTCGAGCGCGCGGTGCGCCGGCAGTTGGAGAGCGAGGAGTACGCGGTGGTCCACTTCATGGACCCGTTCGGGGGCTACCCGCTCTGCGAGCTGCGGGTGGAGCACAACTTCCGCACCGTCTACGACGCGCAGAGCTTTCCCTCCCTGGAGCTGCGCTACACCCATCCGCAGCTGGAGGGGGATCGCAAGCTGCTGTCGAAGGTCCGCCGCCAGGAGCTGTACTGCCTGATGAATTCGGATCTGGTGCTCACCGGCTCCCCGCTCACCCAGCGGTACATCTACTCGTTGGGCGTGGCCCCGGATCATGTCCAGGTGGTGCGCGCGCCGGTGGCCACCGAGACCTACGCCTCCCAGGTGGTGGGCGAGCCGACCCAGACCCCGATCCGGCTGCTCTACCTGGGCAGCCAGGTCGGGTGGCAGGGCGTCCCGGTGTTGCTGCACGCCTTCAAGCGGATGCTGGGCCAGGCGCCGGGTTCGCTGACCCTGGCCGGCCCCCGCCAGTCCGAGTGGCAGCGGAGGCTGGAGGAGCTGGTCACCGAGCTGGGCCTCTCCGCCCACGTCAGCTTCCACCCGGCGGTGGCCGCCGACGCCCTGCCTGGCCTGTTGGCCAACTGTGACGTGGGCCTGCTGCCCCTGGAGGACTCGGAGCGCAACCGGCTGCAGGGAGGAGAGCTGGCCAAGGCCTCCGACTATCTGGCCGCCGGCCGTCCGGTGGTTGCCTCCGATCTCCCGATCACCCGCGAGCTGCTGCCCGCCGCCGCCACCCGCTTCTTCCCCGCGGGTGACGCCACCGCTCTGGCGGACCTGTTGGTGCAACTGGCCAAGACCCCGCAGCTGCGCGCCGAGCTGGGCGCCCAGGGCCGCGCCGAGGCCCAGCGCATCCTCTCCAGCGCGGTGCTCAAGCCGAGGCTGCTGGAACTCTACGCAGAGCTCTTGCGGCGCAGCGGCCTCAAGGCGCCCACCGGGGTCTCGGACCATAAGGATCCCACCCACACCGCCACCCCCACCAGCCGCGTCCTGGAAGGAAGGCCGGGGACCGGCACCACCCCCGCCGGGCGCCTCGGCGGCCCCCCCTCCAAATCGGCGCAGCCGGACACCGAACCCGCGCTGCGAACCAGGCGCAGCGCCAATGGCGAGACCACGCAGATCGCCACCCTCCCCGCCCCGGAAGGCGTGGAGGAGGTCCAGCTGGAGGACATCGTGGAGGTGATCGACACCTTCTCCGGGCCAGCCCCCCGAGCCCCCGTCTCCCTGCCTGCCGGACGGCCCTCAAAGGCGGGGGTGCCGGATCCGTGGTTTGCGCAGCTTCTGTACGGCTATTGCCCGCCCGACGGAGTGGAGTTTGCCCGACACACCCCTCCCACCAATTTTCCGGGCCGGGATGACGGCGGTCGCCCCCCAGGATGATGGGCGGCCAACCACCCGTCGACAGCACGTTTCCCAACGCGCGTCCCCGGTCGGTAGGATAGACCGACCACTCCATGGACCGCCGCGTACTTATCGTCGAAAGCCAGAGCGAATTTGCCCTCAGCATGGCCTCCGTCCTCAAGGACGCGGGCTACCAGACGGCCATGGCTCCCAGCGCCGCAGATGCCTTGCGTGAGCTGGACAAACGTCGTCCCGACCTCGTTGTCCTCCGCGCCGAGCTGCCGGATCAGTCCGGTTTCGTGCTCTGCGGCCAGGTGAAGAAGGGCAAATGGGGCCAGAACCTCAAGGTCCTGCTCCTCTCCTCCGAGATGGGGGTGGACGGACTCAATCAGCACGCCGTGTCCCCCGGCGCGGCGGATGGTTATCTGGCCATCCCCTTCGAGCTGGACCAACTGGCGGAGATGGCGCGCGGGATCGTTCCCGCGGCGGAGGCAGCCGAAGTGGACGTGGATGACGTGGACGCGACCCTGGACGACGCCATCGCCCGGGGCACCAGCCCCTCCACCGGCGAGGCCCCGCCCCCGATGGCGGCCCCCATGCCTCCTCCCCTGCGGATGCCTGCCGCCGGCGGGCCCCCCAAGCTTCCCAAGCGCGAACGGCGCAGCGCGATCACCGACGACGACCGCAGCTTCCTGGACCGCGCGTTCGCCTCCATCGCCGACCGCAAGACCGAGCTTTTGGCCGAGTCCCGTCAGGGCAAGCGCCCGGCGCCGCGGCGCGACCTGATGGGCACCCCGGAGGGGAAGATCCAGATCCTGCGCGACGAGCTCAAGTCGCGTGAGGCCCAGCTGGCCCGCCTCTCCGAGATCTGGGGCGTCCGCGAGCGCGAGCTGCTGTCGGTGGAGGACCGGGTCCACGAGAAGGACGTGGAGCTGCAGGGCCTGAAGATGCAGGTGGACGATCTGCTCCGCCGCTTCAACGAGGCCCAGCAGACGATGGTCACCAAGGAGCGCGAGCACGGCGCCACGGTGGACGATCTGCTGCTGCAGAAGTTCGCCACCGAGAAGGACCTGATCGAGGTGGTGGCGGCCAAGGAGAAGGACATCAACGTCCTTCGCCGCGAGATCGCCGGTCGTGACGAGGAGCTGGGCCGCCGCGCCAGCGACCTGGAGAACCAGCGCAACCAGTACGACCAGCTGGACAAGCAGCTCAACGTCACCACCCTGGAGTTCGAGGTCAAGGAGCAGAAGCTCAACGACGCGGTCCGCGCCCGCGACGAAGAGATCACCGGCCTCAAGGGGAACCTGCAGCAGGTGGAGGCGGACCTGGCCTCCACCGTCTCCGAGCGGGACGCCAAGTACGCCGCCTACGAGTCCACCAGCGCCGCGCTGGCCGAGGAGTTGGAGAAGGCCCGCGCCGAGCGCGCCGCCACCGTGGAGCGGCTCAACGCCGAGCTGCAGGCCGCCAACGAGCGCGGGGATCTGGCCGCCGAGGAGATCCGCCGGCTGACCACCGAGCGGTCCGAGACCAAGGGGCAGCACGAGGCCGAGATCCAGGACCTGGACGCCCGGCTTGCCGCCACCACCACCGAGCGCGACGAGGCCCGGGTGCTGGCGCAGGAGACCGCCGAGCAGCTGGAGGAGCGCACCGCCGAGCGCGACGCCAAGATCGCCGCCCTCCGCCAGGAGCTGGCCGAGAGCATCGAGCGGTCGGAGAAGACCGAGGCCGAGCTGCAGTCGCAGCTGCAGGCCAACTCGGAGAAGCTGGGCGATCTGGAGGGCGAACTGGAGGCGGCCCGGGCCACCCTGGCCGACCGCGAAGAGGAGCTGGCCGAAGAGCTGGCCACCCTCACCGCCGCCAAGAACCAGCTGGAGTCCGACCTGAGCGGCAGGCTGGAGCAGGCCAACAAGGAGATCACCTCCTTCCAGGAGCAGGTGTTCGGGCTGCAGACCGAGATCTCGGTCAAGGACGGCAGCCTGGCCGAGCTGACCGGTCAGCTGGCGGCGCTCACCGACGCCAAGGACCTGCTGGAGCAGCAGCTGACCGCGCGGCTGACCGCCACCGATCGGGCGCTGGGCGAGGCCAACGATTCGCTGGACGCCACCCGGGAGACCCTGGCCCAGACCCAGGCCACCCTGGCCAGCACCCAGGGAGACCTGGAGGCCACCCAGGCCACCTTGCAGCAGACCAGTCAGAGCTACGACCAGACCCTGGCCCAGCTCAACCAGACCAGCGACCAGCGCGATTCGCTGACCGAGAAGCTGGCCGCCACCGAGGCGGACCTGGCGACTGTCCGCGGAGACCTGGAGGCCACCCAGGCCACCTTGCAGCAGACCAGTCAGAGCTACGACCAGACCCTGGTCCAGCTCAACCAGACCATCGACCAGCGGGATTCGCTGACCGAGAGGCTGTCCGCCACCGAGGCGGACCTGGCGTCTGTCCGCAGCGACCTGGAGGCCACCCAGTCCACCTTGCAGCAGACCAGTCAGAGCTACGACCAGACCCTGGTCCAGCTCAACCAGACCATCGACCAGCGCGAGGCGCTGACCGAGAAGCTGTCCGCCACCGAGGCGGAGCTGGCGTCGATCCGCGGCGAGCTGGAAGCCACCGTGGGAAGCCTGCAGGAGACCCAGCAGAGCTACGATCGCACCCTGGTTCAGCTGAACCAGACCTCCGGCCAGCGCGACCAGCTGACCCAGCAGCTGAGCGACACCCAGGGTGAGCTCTCGTCGCTGGCGCAGTCCCGCGACGCGCTGGAGGAGCAGCTGGACGGGGCCCGGGCCTCGATCTCCCAGCTCACCGGTGAGCGTGACGCCCTGCAGGACGCCCTGGAGAAGACCCAGGTGGAGCTGGCCTCCACCCAGTCCCAGCTGGCGGACACCCGCTCCGAGCTGGCCACCGAGCAGGCCACCCATCTGCAGTCCCGCGAGGAGGCCGCGGCCCGCATCGCCGGGTTGGATGAGGCTCTGGCCGACCAGCGCGAGCAGAACGCCGCGCACGAGGAACACCTCTCCCAGCTGAAGAACGAGATCGGGACCCGGGTGCAGCAGGCCACCCAGCTCACCGCGCACGTGGCGCAGCTGGAGGAGGCGCGGCACGCGCTGGACGAGAAGCTGGCCGCCGCCGCCGAGGAGGCCGCGCGCCGCGACGAGCTGTACGAGACCGACCTGGCCGGCAAGGCCAAGGAGCTCTCCGACACCCAGCGCAAGCTGCAGCACACCACCACCGAGGCCAAGCGCCAGATCGAGGCCTTGACCCGGGATGGCAACGCCAAGGCGGAGGCGCTGAAGGCGGCGGAGTCCAAGGCCAAGGCCGCCTCGGAGGAGATGGTCCGGCTGCAGCTGGATCTGGGGCAGCGGCTGGAGGCCACCACCCACGAGCTGGAGTCCACCCGCGTCGAGCTGGACGAGAAGCTGAAGGCCGCGGCCAACGCGCATGCCCAGGTGATGGCCGAGCGGGACTCGGTCAAGTCCAGCCTCGGCTCGCAGCTCTCCCAGCAGAGCGCCAAGGTGCAGGAGCTGTCGGTGGCGCTGCAGAACGCCAAGGCCGAGGCCAAGCGCCAGTACGACGAGCTGTTCTCCAAGTACTCCAAGACCGACGCCAAGCTGAACCAGGTGACCACCGAGTCCCAGGCCCGAGCCGCGGAGTACGAGACCAAGCTCAAGGACACCCAGGCCCAGCAGGCCACCCGCGCCCGGAAGATCCAGGAGCTGGAGCTGGCGGTGGAGAACTCCCACGGCGCCAAGGTGCGCGCGGAGAAGGAGGCCAACGCCAAGGTCGCCGCCGCCGAGGCCCGGGCCAACGACGCGTCTGCCAAGCTGGCCGCCGCCCAGAAGGAGCGCAAGGACCTGGAGGCGCGGATCTGGAAAGAGCAGGAGGAGCTCACCGCCAAGCACAAGGCGGAGATGGACCGCCGCGAGCAGCTCAAGGCCCAGGAGGTCACCCGGCTGCAGCAGACCGTCCAGGAGAAGAGCAAGGCGCTCAAGGTGGTGGAGCTGGAGCTGGCCCGCTACAAGACCAAGTCCGGCGGGGCTGCTTCCGGAGGCGCCACCAACGTGGGCCCGGCGCCCAAGGCCGCCAACACCGCGGTGGGCGCCAAGTCGATCGCCGCCGCCTTCGGCGAGGATGAGCCCGCCACCCGGGTGGGCCTGGCCGCCAAGCTCTCCGACGGGGGAAACACCCAGCCGGCGGGAAGGTCGCCTCCGGGGATCGCCCGGCCGCCGACCCGCACCGGGGTCACCTCCGCGCCCCCCGCCAAGAAGGGCGTGCCCGCCGCTTCCGTCGAGATGGACTCCGAGGACCGGACGATGATGATCCAGGCCCCCAAGAGCGACGACGAGTGGTCCTCGCTGGTGGACGACCTGGACAAGTAGCCAGCGGGCCCTGGTTGCGGCGGACAGTCGCCTGCCGCAACCAAGCCCCTCTCACCGGATGTTTCCCGCCGCTGAACGGCCGCGCCCTGAAGCTAGAAGGCGACCGCCCGGGCCTCGCGCACCAGCGAGCGCACGTTCACGCCGCTGAGCACATCCTTCATCGCCACCGGCTGGCCGTGGGCGATCTGCGACCGCGCCTCCCGCCAGGCCCGGCGGACCGTCCGGAACGCGAGGTAGCCCAGCACCGCGAGGAATGCCCCCGGAAGCACCACCAACCCCACCGCCATCAATGCTCGCATTGCCGCTGCCATGACTCTCTTGCCTCGTCCGCTCTGCCTGCTGCTCACTGACATGCACCCGCCGCGCCACCTGACGCGCAATAAATTCCCTAGGGAATCCGGGAGAGTCGTAATGGCCGACCGGAGAAACTGCAGCACTGCGGGTCGGCAGGTCTGGCATTTTTGCCGCAGTCGCCGATGACCTTTGGTTATGGTCCCCGGCGTGAGCGCCCTCCCCTCCTTCTCCAACATCGATGATGCGGTGCGCCGGCTGGACGACGTGGGCTACCTGGCCTCGCAGGAGATCGGCACCGTCGCCTTCCTGATGGACCGGATGGACAAGCCGGTGCTGGTGGAGGGCCCGGCCGGCGTGGGCAAGACCGAGTTTGCCCGGGCGCTGGCCTCCTCCCTGGGCCGAGAGCTGATCCGGCTGCAGTGCTACGAGGGGCTGGACGAGTCCAAGGCGCTGTACGAGTGGGAGTACGCCAAGCAGCTGCTCTACACCCAGCTGCTCAAGGACAAGATTGGCGAGCTGATGGTGGGCGCCAAGACCCTGACCGAGGCCGCGGACAGCGTGGCGTCGTCGGACGCCATCTTCTTCTCCGAGCGGTTCCTGCTGCCCCGTCCGATCCTGCGCGCCCTGCTCTCCCCGGTGCCCACGGTGCTGCTGATCGACGAGATCGACAAGGCGGACCCGGAGTTCGAGGCCTTCCTGCTGGAGGTCCTGCAGGACAACGCGGTCACCCTCCCGGAGCTGGGGACCTTCCAGGCCAAGCACATCCCCCGGGTGGTGCTGACCTCCAACAACGCCCGCGAGCTCTCCGACGCCCTCAAGCGCCGCTGCCTGCATCTGCACATCGAGTTCCCCACCAAGGAGCGGGAGCTGAAGATCCTGCGCAAGCGGCTGCCGGACGTCCCGGAGAAGCTGACCGCCCAGGTGGTGGAGGCGATCTCCCGGATCCGGCAGCTGGAGCTGAAGAAGGCGCCGTCGATCAGCGAGACCCTGGACTGGGCCCAGAGCCTGGCCCTGCTCAACGTCGAATCGCTGGACGCCAAGCTGGTGGCCGCCACCTTGAACCTGGTGCTCAAGCACGAAGGGGACATCGAGAAGGCCAAGGCCCACCTGAGCCACATCGCCCCGGCCGTCTAGCGCGGCGCTGCCAAACCGGATCCCTGGAAAGAGGCGACAACGGGGGCGGATCGCCGGCCCACATCCCCCTCCCCGGGCACAACGGAGGGTGTATTCTTCCAGGGTCGCAGGTAGGACCTACCCCTGCACTTCCACTGGAGCCCCCGCCGTGTCCAACCCACCAGTGAATGTCCTCGTGGTCGACGACGATCGCGCCATCCAGCGATTGTTGGCGGATCTCCTCACCCAGCAGGGCTTCGGGGTAACCCTGGAGCGTGACGGGGAGTGGGCGCTCAAGACCTTCGAGGCCAAGCCGTTCGATCTGGTGCTGCTGGATCTGCTGCTGCCGGGGATCAACGGCTACGAGGTGGCCCGTAAGCTGCGCGAGTCGGCCAAGGGCCGCGCGGTGCCGATCGTGATGATCTCCGGGGTGTACAAGAACGCACTCCACCGCAAGGAGGCGATCGAGCGATACGGGGCCTCGGCGTTCATCGAGAAGCCCTTCAAGCTGCAGAGCCTGACCGACGCGCTGCACCAGGCGCTGGGAGAGAAGTTCCCCGCGCCGCCGGAGGCCCCCGCACCTTCCGCTTCCTCGGACGAGACCGCCACCGACGCGCTGGCCGGAGAGGAGGCGATCCAGGAGGGCGCGCTGGTGGAGAAGAGCGCCCGCGCCTCCGGCCACCAGGGGATCCGCGGGGACTTCGACAAGAAGCCCTTCCCGGAGGTGCTGGCGGAGATCTACCGCTGGAAGGCCACCGGCGCGCTGTTGCTGCGGCGCGAGAAGGTGAAGAAGATCGTCTATTTCCGGGAAGGCATCCCCCAGTTCATCAAGAGCAACCTGCTCTCCGAGTGTCTGGGGCGGGTGCTGGTGAAGGAGCGGATGATCTCCGAGGCGGAGTGCGAGGAGTCACTGCGCCGGATGAAGGCCAGCCGCCGTCAGCAGGGCACGGTGCTGGTGGAGATGGGCTGCATCAGCCCCCACAACCTGGCCTACGCGCTGAACCTCCAGCTGCGGGCCAAGCTGTTCGACGTCTTCTTCTGGAAGAGCGGCGACTACGCCTTCGATCCCCGGGCCTCGGTGCCCCCGGAGGTGGTCAACCTGGAATTGACCTGCGCCCAGGCGATCTACGAGGGCATCCGCCGCGCCTACGATCCGGAGCGGGTGGCCGCCGCCCTGGGCGACGCGTCCGAGCTGTTCGTCCACCCCTTCGAGGATCCGCTCTACGCGCTGCAGGAGGTCTCCCTGGGCGAGGAGGAGCATGAGCTGTTGGCCAAGGTGAACGGCCGCCGCCGGGTCTCGGAGCTGCGCCGGTTGGGGATCCTCTCCCCGCTGGACACCGATCGGCTGCTGTACGCGATGCGCTGCGCCCAGGTGGTCAGCCTGGGGAACACCCCGGCGGTGGGGGACTCGGAGGGGCTGTTCAGCGTCTCCCAGTCCGGACCGCACCTGATCCCCTCGCTGCCGGTGCCTCCTCCCCACTCCCCGCTCACCCCGCCCCCGCTGCCGATCTCCGGCGGCGGGCCCCGCCGGCACACCGTCCCCTTCTCCGGGGTGGACACCGGGCCGATGCAGATGGTGGACATCCAGGAGATCACCTCCCGGCTCTCCAACCACCCCGAGCTCTCCGGCCCGATGCACCGCCAGGATGAGGACGAGTCGATCGTCCGGGAGCGGCTGGCGGGCCGGGCGGCCGCGCTGCGGAAGATGGATCACTTCGAGGTGCTGGGGGTCCCCCGCCACGCCACCGAGGATCAGATCGCCCAGAGCTATCTGGTGATGGCCCGGGAGAACCACCCGGACCGGCTGGCCGGGTCCGCCTCCGCCGAGATCCGAGAGCTGGCCTCCCAGATCTACGAGCGGATCGCCGTCGCCCACCACACCCTCAAGGATCCGGCGGAGAAGGCCCGCTACCTGGGACAGATCGCGTCGGGGGCCAAGCCGGAGCAGGTGGGCCAGGACGTGGGCAAGATCCTCTCCGCGGAGGGCAAGTTCCAGCGCGGAGAGGAGCTGCTGCGCCAGGAGAAGTTCACCGAGGCGGAGCGGCTGTTCGCCGAGGCGGTGGAGCTTTACCCGCAGGAAGGAGAGTTCCACGCCTACCTGGGCTGGGCGCGCTTCCAGCAGTCGCCGCAGAGCCCGCAGGCGGCGGAGACTGCGCTGGGGTCGCTGAAGAAGGCGATCGAGCTGAACCCCAAGAGCGAGCGGACCTACGTGTTCTCCGGCTACGTCTACAAGGCGCAGGGGAAGACGGACCTGGCCCAGCAGCACTTCGAGAAGGCGGTGCAGGCCAACCCTGGCTGCATGGAGGCGCTCAAGGAGCTGTCGATCCTCAACTGGGCCGCGCGGCTGGGAGCGCGCCGGTAGCGACCTTGCGGCTCAAGGAACGTTTTCAGATCGTCCGGCCTCTGGAGGAGATGGAGGTGCGCCTGGTGCGCGCCGCCTCCAAGGATCCGGACCTGCTCACGCCCAACGAGGAGGCGGTGTTGCGGACCGCGCTCTCGCTGGCCCGCATGTACCGGGTCCGCCACGGGACCCGGGACGTGGGGGTGGGGGCCTCCTTGCGCCCCTTCCGCGAGGACGTCTCCCGCCGGGCGGGCGCGGTGCTGCTGGGCAAGGCCCCGCTGCGCCGGGAGCTGCTGGTGCCGCTGGCCCGCGAGCTGCGCGAGCCCACCCTGCGCACCCGGGAGGCGCTGTTGCACCGCTTCCGGGATCGCCTCCCGGAAGAGGTGATCGACAAGGAGCTGCGCAACAAGTCGCTGGTGCTGGTGGCCGGCGGCGGCGGCGGCACCGCGTATGTCTACGTGGGGGTGATGTCGCTGCTGGAGGAGTTCGGCCTGCGGCCGGCGCTGCTGGCCGGGACCTCGATGGGGGCGATCCTCTGCCTGTTCCGCTCGCGGCTGCCGCACTTCGATCAGAACGAGGTGGTGAACATCGTCCGCGGGCTCTCCTGGCGGAAGCTGTTCCGGGGAGTGTCGGTGGACAGCCGCTACGGGGTGCCGGCCGCGCTGCGGCTTTACCTGCGCAGCGGGATCGGCCGGTACTTCAACACCGGCGAGGACAGCGGCGGCCCCGGGATCCGCCTGAGCGAGCTGCCGGTCCCGACGATCATCTCGGTCAGCGGGGTGCGCAAGGGGATGCTGCCCCACCCGCTCTCCTTCTATGAACGGCTGTTGAACATCAGCGCCGTCTCGCTGCTCGATCCGCTCAACCTTGCCCGGCAGGCCCAGCAGGCGATGGGGGCGGTGGGCGAGTTCTTCACCCGTCCGGAGATGATGGTCTCGCTGCATCTGGGCGCGGACCGGGAGACCGCCGAGTTCGACGCGCTGGACGCCGCCGGCTTCTCCTCCGCGCTGCCGGGGGTGATCCACTACGACGTGCTGCGCGACGACCAGCGGATGACCGAGCTGCTGGACGCCACCCTGGAGCGGCGCGGGGTGTCCCGCCTGGTGGACGGCGGACTGACCGACAACCTGCCGGCGAAGGCCGCCTGGAAGTCGGTGCACAAGGGCTTCATCGGCACCCGCAACGCCTTCATCCTGGGACTCAACGGCTTTGCTCCCAAGCTGAGCAGCCCGCTGTGGCTGCCGCTGTCCCGCCTGGCGGCGATCAACGTGGATCGCAACCGCCCGTACGCCCACCTGGTGAAGGACTTCAAGCGCACCCTCTCTCCGCTGGAGCTGGTGCCCAGCATCGAGCTGATCACCCGGGTGACCCAGCTGGGCCGCGCGCAGCTCAACGACGAGATGCCGTTCCTGTGTCGGATGCTGGCGCCGCTGCCCCGGATGCTTTGACCGCACCGGAGCCGAACGTTAGAACCCTGCGCCCCTTCCCGAGGAGACATCCAAGATGAGCTCGACGTCGACCACAGTGCTGCGCGCGGAGAAGATCTGGCTGGATGGGGAGTTCCGCGCCTGGGACGACGGCAACGTCCCGGTGATGACCCACGCGCTGCACTACGGCTTCGGGGTGTTCGAGGGGATCCGCGCCTACAAGACCCATGACGGGCGCCTGGCGGTGTTCCGGCTGCAGGAGCACATGCAGCGCCTGCTGGATTCGGCGCACATCCTGATGCTGAAGATGCCCTACACGCTGGACCAGCTGTGCGACGCCACCGTGGAGCTGCTTCGTCAGCAAAAGCACCTGTTCGGCAACGGCGCCTACCTACGACCGATCGCCTTCATGGGCGACGGGGCGATGGGCCTGGGCGCCAGCAACCCCACCCGGGTGGCGATCACCGCCTGGGACTGGGGCACCTACCTGGGGGACAAGGGCGTGGCGGAGGGGATCCGCGCCAAGGTCAGCTCCTTTACCCGCATGCACGTGAACGTGAACATGGTGCGGGGCAAGGTGACCGGGCAGTACGTGAACTCGATCCTGGCCAAGCGGGAGGCGGTGCTGGCCGGGTACGACGAGGCCATCTTGCTGGACATCTCCGGCTTCGTGGCCGAGGCCTCGGGGGAGAACCTGTTCATGCTCACCCAGAAGGGGGTGATGAAGACCCCGCCGCTCTCCTCCCCCATCCTCTCCGGCATCACCCGGGACACCGTGCTGCGGCTGCTGCGGGACGACGGGCGGCTGATCGAGGAGACCACCTTTACCCGCGACGCGATGTACATCTCCAACGAGGTGTTCTTCTGCGGGACCGCGGCGGAGATCACCCCGGTGCGCGAGGTGGACAACCGCCAGATCGGCACCGGGAAGCCCGGCCCCACCACCCAGTGGGTGCAGGAGAAGTACTTCGAGGTGGTCCGGGGCAAGAACCCCAAGTACGCGGAGTGGCTGACGTACATCTAGCCGGCAGGCGGGTCAGCGATCCCCGCGGACCCGCACCGTTCCGGCGGGCAGCGGCATGCCGTGGTTGTCGGTGATCGGCGCGATGGACTCCATCGTGCCCCGCAGGTGGCCGGACGCCTCCAGCTGACGCTCCAGCAACGCTACCCGCTTCTCCAGCAGGGACAGCTGCAGCGCCTCCCCCCGATCCCGGCGGGAGATCCCGAAGGCCTCCACCAGCGGCTTGAAGGCAAAGCGGGCGGTCAGCCCCGCCACCGGGATGATGAAGATCGACATCCCAAAGATGAGTCCAATGATCGCGTTCAGGTCGACGGGCAGCACTTCCATCCGCGCATCCTAGCGACGGAAGGCGGTCGCCTCCACGCCTGCACTGCCCGTTCGAAGGGAACCGCTGACCCGGGACTTCCGCTAAGCTCCGGGGCAATGCCCGGCGGACCCCAGAATCAGAACCCGTTCAATCTCGAGAACCCGTCGATCCTGGAGATCGCCCCGCCCGAGCCCAAGACCCTGGAGGACACCGGGCTCAAGCTGCAGCTGCTGGCGGACATCGCCCTGCGCCGCCTCTACTACTCGGGCAACGCCACCGGGATGGCGCTGGCCGAGGAGCTGCGGCTGCCCTGGTCCGGGGTGGTGGAGCACGTGGTGGAGTTCCTCACCGCGGAGAAGCTGGCCGACCTGCGCGGCGGCAAGGGCTTTGGCCGGGCCTCGGTGGAGTTCATCCTCACCGACAAGGGCCGGGCGTACTCGCGGGACTCGATCGAGCGCAGCACCTACGTGGGCCCGGCCCCGGTGCCGATCGAGCAGTACAACGCGCTGATCAACGCCCAGTCGGAGGAGAACGCGGTGATCGCCGAGGGCGAGCTGCGCCAGGGCATCTCCCACCTCACCGTCCCCAAGTCGATCACCGACAAGCTGGGCCCGGCGGTGAACTCCGGCAAGTCGCTGTTCCTCTACGGGCCCCCCGGCAACGGCAAAACCTCGCTGGCGGAGGCCGTCTCCCGGATGCTGGGCGGCGAGGCCTACGTCCCCTACTGCCTGGAGGTGGATGGTCAGATCGTCAAGGTCTACGACCAGCTCAACCACTCCGCGGTCACCCTGGAGCTGGGACGCGATCAGAGCAACCGGCGGCAGACCTTCGAGATGGATCAGCGCTGGCAGCTGTGCCGCCGCCCGGCGGTGGTGGTCGGCGGCGAGCTGACCCTGGAGACGCTGGACCTGATCTACTCCCCCACCGCGCGCTTCTACGAGGCGCCGTTCCAGGTGAAGGCCAACGGGGGGATGCTGCTGATCGACGACTTCGGCCGGCAGAAGGTCCACCCCACCGACCTGCTCAACCGGTGGATCGTGCCGCTGGAGAAGGGGATCGACTTCCTCACCCTTCACACCGGCAAGAAGTTCGACATCCCGTTCTCCCAGCTGGTGGTCTTCTCCACCAACCTCGATCCCAAGGAGCTGGTGGACGAGGCGTTCCTGCGCCGCATCAAGTACAAGATCGAGGTCGGCAACCCGACCGAGCAGGCGTATCGCGACATCTTCAAGCGGGTCTGCGACGTGGCAGGCATCCCCTATGTCGACCAGGCAGTCACCTACCTGCTCGAGCACTACTACAAGCCGCGTCAGATGGACCTGCGCGCCTGCCATCCCCGCGACCTGGTGAACCTGATCCGCGACACTGCCCGTTACAAGCAGATCGCGCCGGCGCTCTCCAAGGAGCTGCTTGACCAGGCGGTGCAGGTGTTCCTGGTGGATCTGGTCAGCCCGCAGTAGTAGTTGACGCTAACCCTTCGGAATTTCTATTGTGCGCGGCCGATTTCAAGCCTCGCACCCCCGCCCACATGGCGAACCCGTCCAAGAGGCGGCCAGGAGCATCAGGTCCCGTGAAGGAACGCTACCAGGACATCGAAGAGAAGAACGAACAGGTCCGGGACTACCTCGGCATCTTCAAGGAGAAGGGCGACGAGTTCCTGAAGGTGTTCGAGATGTCGTGGCTGTACCACGACAGCGCGCTGGAGGGCGTGGTCTACACCCAGCAGGAGCTGCAGGCCGCGCTCCACCCCGGGACCATCGCCGCCGAGGCGTCGATGATGCCGGTGGTGCTGGAGATCCGGAACCACAAGGCCACCATCGACTTCATCCGCGAGGAGGGTCGGACCGGCGGCAAGAAGCAGGCGCAGATCACCCTCACCACCCTCAAGCGGATCCACGATCTGCTCTCCGGGAACACCCCGGAGGCGATCGCCGCCCGGGCGCTGATCGAGCGCCGGGAGAAGACCGAGAAGGAGCTGGCCAAGGAGCGGGAGAAGGCCGGCTACCGCAAGGACATGCCGCTGCACCGCACCTACTTCCACGAGATTGCCCAGCCGGCGAAGATCCCCGCGCTGCTGGAGAAGTTCGTGGACTTCACCGCCAGCGCCGAGTTCCGCGAGTATCACCCGATCAAGCAGGCCTCGGCGGTGCAGCACCAGCTGCTGCAGATCTTCCCCTTCACCGAGCACAGCGGAAAGGTGGGCCGGATGGCCTCCAACCTGATCCTGCTGCGCCACGGCTACTTCCCCGCGGTGATCCACGCGATCGACCGCCAGAAGTACTACGAGGGGCTCCGCGGCCCGCAGGCGAACTTCCGCAACCTGCTGATGGATGCGATGGAGAACTCGCTGGACAACGCGGTGAAGTACTTCAAGGACCTGCAGCGCAAGTACCGCGCGGTCAACATCTGAGGGGTCGTCCCGCTCGGGAGCCCCTCCCCTGCCGTGCCTCCCTGGTCACCTGGCGGCAGGGCGCGTCCCGTCGGCCGGTCACTGAAAAGACCGGCCGCGGGCCGTTATCCCCGAAGGCGACGCGCTCCTCTTTTGGTTTGCGCGCATATAATCTGCCTCCCTCATGCCCGGCCCTTCCACAGTGACCCGTAAGACCCGCCTGGACGACACAGACGGGAGGCCCCCGCCACGCGTCGCGGGGCTGCCTGCCCGCGCCAAGGTGGAGCGGCTGCTTCGGGTGGCCAAGGGCCGCAAGAGGGCGCTGATCCTCACCCACGACAACCCGGATCCGGACTCGCTGGCGTCCGCGGTGGCGCTGGCCCAGTTGCTGGAGCTTCGGGCAGGGGTAGAGGCGCGGGTCGGCTACGGCGGGATCATCGGCCGGGCGGAGAACATCGCCTTCGTGAAGGTGCTGCGGCTGCCGGTCTCCCCGATCTCGCAGATCGTGTTCGACGAGTACGACCTGCTGGCGATGGTGGACACCCAGCCGGTGGTGGGGAACCACTCGCTGCCGGCGCGGCACAAGGCGGACATCGTGATCGATCACCACCCGCTGCGGGAGGAGACCCTGGCGGTCCCCTACGCGGACGTGGGCGGGGACTTCGGCGCCACCTCCACGATGGTGGTGGAGTATCTGCGGGCCGCGCGGATGGAACCTTCGGTGGAGGTGGCCACCGCGCTGTTCTACGGGATCAAGGCGGACACCCGGGACCTGGGCCGGCAGACCACCGACTCGGACGTGGACAGCTACCTGTGGCTGTTCCCCCGGATCGACAAGCGCCTTTTGGGGCACATCGAGCATCCGGATCTGCCGGTGCGCTACTTCCAGATGTACCACCGGGCGATCGAGCGGGCGAAGGTCTACGGGGACACCGCGATCATCACCGACCTGGAGGAGGTCTACTCCCCGGACATGGTGGCGGAGGTCGCCGAGCGGCTGATGTTCGTGGAGGGCATCAAGTGGTCGATGGCCTACGGGACCTTCCGCAACCAGCTGTACTTCTCCCTGCGCACCACCGATCGCAGGATGAACGCCGGCCGGCTGATCCGTGAGCTGTGCGCGGACTGCGGCGGCTCGGCCGGAGGTCACGGCAGCATGGCCGGCGCCCGGCTGCCGCTGTGGGGCAACAAGGCCCAGCGGACGGCGATCAAGCGGTCCTTGGTGAAGCGCTTCGTGGAGGCGTTCGGGGTGGAGGGCCAAAAGCCGATCCCGCTGCTGGACGCCGACGACCGCGGGTCGTGATCTACTTCGACCACAACGCCAGCACCCCGGTCCGTCCGGAGGTGTCGGCACTGCTGGTGGAGGCCTTCCGACGGGCACCCTCCCATCCGGGGAACGCCTCCTCCGTCCACCAGGGCGGCCGGGAGGCCCGGACCCGGCTGGATCGTGCCCGGTCCCAGGTGGCCCAGCTGCTGGGCGCCGAACCCCGGGAGGTGGTGTTCACCGGCTCTGGCTCCGAGGCGGATGCCCTTGCCCTCAAGGGCGCCTTCTCCGCCCGGGCGGAACGGGCGCGGAACCGGATCGTCCTCTCCCGGATCGAACACCCCGCGGTGCGCCTGGCCGCGGCCCAGCTGGCCAAGGACGGCGCCGAGGTGGTGGAGATCCCTCCCGGCCCCGACGGCCGGGTGCGCGCCGAAGAGGTGAGTGCCCAGCTGGACGAGCGGACCTTGGTGTGTTCGCTGATGCTGGCCAACAACGAGACCGGGGTGCTGCAGCCGGTCAACGAGGTGGCCCGCGCCTGCCGCGAGAGGGGCGTGCTCTTCCACGTGGACGCGGTGCAGGCGGTGGGCAAGGTCCCGGTCACCCTGCGCGAGGTGCACGCGGACCTGCTGGCAATCTCCGGCCACAAGTTCGGCGCCCCGCTGGGGGTGGGGGTGCTGGTGGTCCGCCGCGGGCTGCCGGTCGCCTCGGTGATCCCGGGCAACCAGGAGAACGGCCTGCGCGGAGGCAGCTCCAACGTGGTCTTCGCCGAGGCGCTGGCCCTGGCGCTGTCACTGGCGGTCCAGGAGCTGCCGGTGGAGTCTCCCCGGCTGGCCTCGCTGCGGGACCGGCTGGAGCAGGAGGTCGTGCGGCGGATCCCCCAGGTCTGGGTCAATGGCGCCGGCGCCCCCCGCATCCCCAACACCACCAACTTGAGGTTCGACGGCGCGGACGGGGAGTCGCTGCTGATCGCCCTGGATCTGGAGGGGATCTGCGTCTCCGCCGGCGCCGCCTGCTCGTCGGGTTCGGTGAACCCCTCGCCGGTGCTGAGCGCGATGGGGCTGGGGCCACAGGACGCCCTGGCCTCGCTGCGCTTCTCCCTGGGGGGCACCACCACCGGGGAAGAGGTGGAGCGGGTGGTGGAGGCGCTGGTCCGGCAGGTCCCCAGCGCTCGCTCCCCGCGCTGATCGGCCTGCCGGTTTCGGACCCTGGGCCGGGACTTGGCTCGTAACCGGGGCTCCCATCGGTTAAAGGCAACCTACATGGCCAAACCGACCCCGACCGCTCCCGTGATTTTCAAGCACTCGAACCACCCCGAGTGGGGCCCCGGCGTGCTGCTGGAGGAGCGCGAGGGCAAGATGATCATCGGCTTCGAGCAGGGTGGCCAGCGCACCTTCAAGAAGGGCCAGGCGCCCGGGCTGACCGAGATGGCGGAGCTGAGCAGCGAGGATCGCGCCGCCCTGGACTCGCTGGTCCGTGGACGCCCGGCCCCCCGCAAGGCGTCGGCGAAGAAGAACGGCAAGAAGCCGGCGCCCCGCAAGGGTCGCGCCGCCGCCTTCCCCTCCCCCCAGGCGCAGGTGGAGTGGTTCGCCAAGGCCTTCGAGGGCGGCTTCGAGGGAGAGGCCTTCACCAAGGGCGAGCGCGGTGAGCTGACCGCCAAGGGGAAGAAGACCTACAAGGCCGGCGCGATCCGTCTGGCCCAGGAGGAGCTGTCCCTGGCCCGGTTCGACAGCGCCACCCCGGAGGAGCTGTTCGACAGCGCGGTGCGCCTGCTCCAGGCCACCAACATCGTCTTCCCCCAGGAGGGCGCCATCCCCTTCATCGCCCTGCCGGCGGAGAAGCGTCCGGAGGTGGTGGCCTCGCTGCGCGAGCTGCTGCACGGGACCGGCGAGTACGCCCAGCGGGTGGAGAAGTTCGCCGCCGGGCTGAAGCTGGTGGACAAGGAGGGCAAGTCCCGCGAGACCACCTGGCCGCTGGCCACCCTGTTCGGCGCCACCTTCGCGCCCACCCAGCACGTGTGCGTCAAGCCGATCGCCTTTGCCGGCCAGGCCACCATCCTGGGGATGGACGTGGACACCTCCAAGCCGGTGACCGCCGCCAAGTACGCCAAGCTGCTGGCGGTGGCCCAGACCACCGAGCAGAAGCTGCGCGAGGCGGGGCAGGCGCCGCGGGACCTGATGGACGTGTACTCGTTCATCCACCGGACCCACGCGGACAGCACCCCGGAGCCGACTCCCGCCGCTCCGGCCCCGGCCTAGGTTCGGTTCAGCGGACCTGATCGAGGAGCCGGAACAGCTCCTCGTACCGCTCCTCCGCGTAGGCCTGCACCAGTTGGGGATGTCCTCCCCGCTGGAGCGCGCGCAGGTGGACGTACTTGCGCACGTGGTACTCGGCCACGGTGGTGGAGAGGGTCCAGCCCGCGCGCCCACCTCGAAACAGCGCGCCCTTGATCAGCGCGTTGCGGGTGACGTGCGCCCACCGCTGCCGGCCGGAGGGCCGGGCCCGCTTCCCGTGGGCGAAGGCCTGCACCGCCCACAGCAGGGCGTAGCGTTCCTCCTTGTCCCGGCGCCGCTCCAGGGTGGTGGCGAAGCGGTGATCGATCTCCACTCCCGGCAGGACCGGTCCTGGGCCGAAGTGCTTGGGCACCGACTCGTGGACCACCATCTGCGGAGTCCACACCGCGGTGTCCCGACGGAACAGCCGGTACTGGCGCAGCGGACGGAACCGGAAGCGGCCGGTGGGCAGCTCTGCCCAGTCGTGCCGCAGCAGCCGGAAGTACGGACCCCGTGGGCCGTCCTTCTTCCAGCGCAAGAGCGCCTCCGCGCTCCCCGGTGAATAGCGCTCATCCGCATCCAGGAAGGTGAGGTAGTCGCAGTCCGCCAGCATCGCCGCCGCGGTGGCGCGCGCGTGGCCGTACCCGCGCCAGCGGTGGTTGCCGGTGGTCACCCCCGCGGCCTGGGCCAGCTGGGCCGATCCATCGGTGGAGTGCGAGTCCAACGCCACCACCTGGTCGCAGACCGCCTGGAGCGATTGCAGGCAGGCCCCCAGGGTGTCCGCGTTGTTGCCATGGATGACGAAGCCGCCCAGTCGCACGGAGGCTTCAATCGCGCGACGCCCGCTTCCCGTCAACCGGTGCCGCGATCAGCGCCGCAGCTGTGGCAGCACCCGCCGGGCCCGATCCTTCAGCTCCTCCTCCACCCGGCTGCGGACCTTCTGCTCCACCGCGCCCCGGATCGCGCCCCGGGGCGAGCCGGGGACCACCGAGGGCGCCTTCAGCGTCCCTCCCAGCCGCAGCGGCAACGGGACCGGACCGCTGGGGTTCAACCGTCCCCCGGTGACCTGGGTCACGAACTGGGGGGTCAGCTTCGCCTCCCCCTGCAGGTCCAGCCGCTGATCGAGGCCGATCCTTCCTCCCAGCGACGCGGTGCCGAACCGGGACTCCACGTTCAGCGGGCGGGTCAGCAGCAGCCAGCCATCCTGGATCCGGAAGCTGGCGCTCAGATCCTTGAGGGGCGTCCCCTGCCCCGCGCGCTCCGCCAGAGCGGCCAGCTTCCCTCCCGGCAGCGCGGCCGCCAGCTTCGAGCCCAGCTCCACCGCCGGCAGGCCTCCCTCCGCCAGCACCAGCTGCCCCTGACCGACCAGGGTCTTGAGCAGGGCGCTCCAGTCGTTGCCTGCTCCGGTGAGGGTCAGCCGTCCCTGGGCCAGCCCCTGGACCGCCGCGGTGCCGCCCACCGCGGCCAGGGCCGCGCCCAGATCCACCCGCTCCAGCCCGGCGGCCAGGGTCCACTGGGGAGTCGCCTGGCGCACGTCGATGCGGGTGCCGGAGGCGTCCATTCGCCCGCCGAACAGCGAGGCCTGGGCCTGGTTCAGGGTGAGCACTCCCCCTTGCAGCGTGGCGCGCGCGTCCAGTTCGGTGGCCTGCAGCTTCCCGCGGACCACCCGGGAGATCTTCAGGGTGCCTTCCGCCGCCACCTCCCGGAGGCTGTCGCGGGCGGACGCGGAGACCAGCGGCTCGGGGGCGGGTGGGGCGTCCTCGGCCTCAGCGTTCGGCTGCTCCGGCGCGCCGGCGGTCCCCGATCCCCCCACTCCGCTCCCTGGCTCCTCCGGCAGCGCCGCCAGCAGCGCGTCCAGATCGAGGAGGTTCCCGGCCAGCGCGAAGCGGACCTTCAGCGGGGTGCCCTCGGCGCTGACCCAGCCGCCCAGCTCCACCCCCGGCCCCTGCAACGCCAGCCGGTCCAGGCGGGTGGAGAGGGCATCTGGATTCCAGGGCGGGAAGGCCAGGCGCACCACCGCCCTGCCGGTGGCGGGCTCTCCCCGCAGCGACAGCTCCTCCACCCGCATCGGGCCGCTCATCACCCACTGTCCGTCGGGGGCGGAGGAGAAGGTCGTCTCGCCCGCCAACTTGCCCCCGGTGACCAGCTCCGAGAAGCCGCTGGGCAGATAGTCCCGCACCACCGCCAGCGGCATCCCGTTGACCCTCAGCCCCCCCGACAGCCGGGGCCACGCGGCCGGCGCCAGTCCGTCAAAGCGGGGCGGCAGGTGGTCCAGGCCCAGCTCCCCTTCCATCCCCTCTCCCTGGAAGTGCGCAGTCAACGGCCGGCCAAAGCCCACCTCGCCGGTGGTCAGGGACAACCCCGGCAGCCGCACCGACTTCTCCGGCTGCGAGGTCCGGTCGATCATCCGCACCTCGACGTTCCGCAGCTGCACCGAGGAAAGCACCCAGGCCGTCTCCCCCTTCTCGTCCCGGGAAGCGGTGCCCACCTCCGGCGACGGCGCACCTGCGGCCGCGGCGGGCGTCGCCGCCCCCAGATCCTCGTAGGACCACTCGCCATCCGGACGCTTGACCACCGCCAGGGTCACGTCCTCCATCACCAGCCCGTCCACCTGGACCTCCGCGCCCAGGGACCGGACCAGCGGCCACAGCCGGGGGCGGGCCACGCTGCGCTGGGCGGTGGCCAGCGGCGGCTCGCCCGGGCCGCCCGCCACTTCCAGGCCCCGCAGGGTGATCTCCACCCGCGGAAACAGATCCAGGTCCACCGAGGCCACCTGCACCTGACGGCCCAGGCTGGTGGAGACCGAGGGCAGGACCCGGTCGCGGACCTGGGCCAGCACCCGCTCGGACTGGATCAGGAAGGGCAGCGCGGCCAGGCAGGCAACCAGGACCGCGGCGGCAGCCAGCAGCATCCGCGGCAGGCGTCTCTTCTTGGGGGTGGGAGTCATGTCGGATCCTTCGACGGAAGGTCTGCGCCGACTTCACGGCCCGCAACCGGCGCCCGCCTGGGCGGCTGCTCGGCGGACCGGCTGCGTTTTGCCGGCCAAACGACATTTGGCGACTTTCACTGGCAGTCCGGTAGTGTGCCGCCGCCGTGACGAGCCCCTACGAACTCCTGGTCACCCGGATCTCCGAGTATCTCGGCGAACCCTCCGCGCGCAGCACGGTCAACACCTTCTGCAAGCAGAAGGTCGGCGTGGCGCCCACCTCGCTTTCCGCGTCCCAGTTGAAGCTGGTGCTACCCTCACTGCGCCCGATGTTGATGATCCTGATCGGGACCACCAACGCCGACGCGATCCTCGCGCGGATCACACAGGAGCTGAAATGAGGAGGGGACTGGTCGCCTCGTTGCCGGTGCTGCTGGCGGTAGGGCTGTACGCGTTCTTCGCCGCTTCCGATCCCACTCCCACCACCTACCGGACCGCCGGCCTGGTGGCCCGCGCCCTGGCGGCCATCGGCTGCTTCATTGGCGCCGCCCAGTTCGATCGCGGCGACTACATGCGCAAGGCCTGGGGCCTGTTGGGCACCGCCTACTTCGTCTTCTTCCTCAACGCCCTGATCTTCGGCGCCGTCTCCCACGGCGCCCAGCGCGAGATCTCCTCCGCGATGGCGATCACCAGCGGGCTGATCGTCTGGGCCGGCAACATCGCCACCGTGGTGGGCGCGGTGATGGTGGCCCGGGCCTGGAAGGCCGCGGGGCTGAACCTGATGGTCAAGCCCGGCACCCGGCTGGCGGTGACCGTGATCTCCATCGCCATCGGACTGCTGGTGGCGGGGCCCGCCGCGATCGCCGCCCTCCGCGGCCTGGCGGATGGACAGCTGGACTCGCTGGTCCGGCTGGCGGCCTGCGTGGGAGACATCGTCACCCTGGGGGTGCTGGGACCGATCCTGCTCACCGCCCTGGCGTTGCGCGGCGGTTCGCTGGCCTGGCCGTGGTCGATGATCGTGGTCGGGACCCTGGGCTGGCTGCTCTACGACGGGGTGGTCTCGGTGATGACCCTGCTGCAGTACGATCGCGGCCAGGTGCGTTCCCTGGAGGAGGCGCTGCGGCTGTTCGCCTGCGGCTCCTTCCTGGCCGCCGGGATCCTGCAGCGGATGGTGGTCCACCAGTCCGCCGCGCCCTCCGCCTCCCCCGCCCCTTCCGCCTGAGTCACCCGAAGCGGAGGCGGAGCTGAGCCATCCCACCAGCTCCCAGCGGCGCGTGGACTAGATCAGCCGGAGGATCGCCTCCACGATTTGCGGGAGGGGGACCTGGGCGTGGGACAGCCCGGCCTCGGTCACCGTCCGCGGCATCCCGTAGACCACGCAGCTCTCTTCCGCCTCGGTGAGGACCCGCGCCCCGCGGGCCACCAACGCGCGCGAACCCAGCAGGCCGTCGTCACCCATCCCGGTCAGCACCACCCCCAGGACGCGGTCTCCCAGCGCCTGGGCGGCCGACTCGAACAGCACGTCCACCGAGGGACGGTGGGGCTTCTCCATCGGCGAGGCGTCCAGGGCGCAGACCAGCCCCTGGGGCCCCTGGCGCACCCGCAGGTGCAGCCCGCTGCGGGCGATCACCACCCGGCCCGGCAGCAGCGCCAGCCCGTTGGAGGCCTCCACCACCTCCACCCGGGAGGCTTCGTCCAGCCGCTTGGCCAGCGCCTCGGTGTAGCCGGGGGGGATGTGCAGCGCCACCGCCAGCGGGACCGGGAAGTCCGCCGGCAAGGCGGAGATCACCTGGGTCAGCGCCTGGGGCCCACCGGTGGAGGTGCCCAGGACCACCAGCTCCACCCGGGACGCGTTGGCCGGGCGCCGGGCAGGGGGCACCCAGGTGGAAGCGGTGTCCGCCGGGATCACCCGCGCCACGTAGGCGGTCCGGACCGCCCGCACCAGCTCGGCGGCGACCTCGAACAGCTGCTGGGTGGCCAGGGCGGTGGGCTTGTGCACCAGCTCCACCGCGCCGGCCTGCATCGCCTCGATCGCGCGTTCGCTCTCCGCATCGGAGGTGCTGACCACCACCACCCGCGGGCCCCCCGCCCTGGGAAGCGCCTGCAATACCCCGGTGCCGTCCAGGTGGGGCATCGCCAGGTCCAGGGTCACCACGTCCGGGTTGAGCTCGGCGATCCGCTCCAGGGCCTCCAGCCCATCGCGGGCAATCCCCACCACCTCGATGTCCGGGGCGGAGGCCAGCACCTCGCGCAGCACCTTGCGGGCAAACGCCGAGTCGTCCACCACCAGGGTCCGGATCCGGGGAGGGCTCATTGGCCACTCTCCGCCGGGCGGTAGAAGAAGGCGCCGCCCTGCTCGTGACACTCCAGCGCCGAGCCGAACCGCATCAAGGATTCGGAGACGCCCACGCACAGCACCCCGTCCGGGCCCAGCTGCCGGGCCAGGCTCCCCACCACCTGCTGGGTGGTCGCCTCCCGGAAGTAGATCAGCACGTTGCGGCAGAGGATGACGTCGAACTTGCCCAGGGCGGCAATCGCCGCCGGATCCAGCAGGTTGACCTGCTTCCACTGGATGGTGCGGATCAGCGCCGGATCCACCGTTACCGCGTCCGCCCCCACGTGCAGCCACTTCTCGACCAGGTGGGGCTTGGGCGCCTGGCGGATCGAGCGGCGCGAGGCCCTCCCCTCCTGCGCCTTGCGCAGCGACCGCTGGCTGATGTCACTGGCCACCAGCTCTACCTTCCCCAACAGGCCGCGTTCGTCCAGCAGCATCGCCAGGGTCAGCGGTTCCTCGCCGGTGGCGCTGGCCGCGCACCACACCCGAGGACGACGGCCGGCGGCCACCGCCGGGGCGATCATCTCCGAGACGATCACCTCCAGCGGACCCAGTTCCCGGAAGAAGAAGGTCTCCCCCACCACCAGGGTCTCCACCAGGGCCTGCAGCTCGTCGGGCCCGGCGGGGTCGTAGCGGAGGAAGTAGTAGTAATCGAGCAGGGACTCGAAGCCGGCCTCTTCGGCGCGGGTGCCGACCTTGTCGGTGAAGATCTCCCGCTCCTCCAGGCCGTAGTGCAGCCCGGCCCGCTCCTCCACCAGTCCGGAGAGGATCGAGAACACCTGGGGAGACATCACGAGGCCGGCCATCGCTCCGTCCTCACTGCGCCAACAACAAGGTGCACACCCGGCGGACCTCCGGGTCGGGATCCTGTTCGGACAGATCCCGGACCAGGGCCAGCCCATCGCGGGAACCGGTCCCGGCCACCACCGGGGCGGCCGCCCTCCGGGCCGCGGGGTTGGGGGAACGCAGCATCGCCAGCACCGCCGGCCAGGCCTCGGGGCCGGGGAGGTGGTTCAGCGCCGAGACCAGCTCCGCCGCCAGCTCCGGATCCGCGTCCGGGACCGCTTCCAGGATCCCGGGGATCCGTCCCGGGGCAGGGACCATCAGGGCCCGGATCGCCAGCGGCCGGGTCTCGGGATCGGACAGCGCCGCCACCAGCTCGGTGGTGGCCTGGAGCTCCTCCCGCCCGGCCAGGAGGGAGGTGGCGGTGCTGCGGACGGTCTCGTCCGGATCCCGCATCGCCAAGGCCAGCTCCACCACCACCGTGGGAGAGGGAAAGGCCGCCATCGAAGACAGCGCCACCAGCCGGGTGGCGGCCACCGGGCCGTGGGCAGCCTCGATCAGCAACGGGAGGGTGGAGGGATCGGCAGCGATCCCCAGCCCCACCAGCGCGCCCCGCTGCAGGTCTTCGTCTGGATCCCGGGCCGCGCGCCGCAGCGCCTCCAACGCCCGGGGCACGGTGAAGTGGGACAGCGCCTCCACCGCGGCCAGCCGCACGTGGGGAGCCGGATCCACCAGCCGCTCCTCGATCGCGCCCAGCGCCGCGGTCACCCGCAGCCGTCCCAGGCTCTGGCAGGCGTAGTAGCGGACCCAGGGATCGGAGTCCTTCAGCCCGCCCAGCAGCGCCGCCTCGATGCTGGTCCCGCCCAGGGACATCCCCAGGGCCCTCATCGCCGAGGCCCGGGTGGGGGGGATGGGGGCGCGGGTCACCTGGAGCAGGCTCTCCACCGCCTCCGGGGCCTCCAGCAGCGCCAGGCCCTGGATGCCGCTGTCCCGGACCCGGGAATCCGGATCGGAGAGCGCGCGGAGGAAGATCGGCAGCGAGGCGGGCGAACCGAAGGAGGAGAGGATCCGCAGGGCCGCCCGGCGCACCGGCAGCTGATCCGAGCGAGCTGCCTGGGTGGCCAGCGGCTCCACGTCCGAGAGGGAGAAGGCCTGGATCGAGGCCAGGGCGGCCTGGTTCACCGCCGCGCTGGCGTCGCGCAGCCGCTCGAACAACGACGGCAGGGTGGCCGGATCCAGCAGCCGCCCCAGCGTCTCGCAGGCGGCGGCGCGGACCTCGGCCGAGGCATCGGCCAGGGCCAGGGCCACCTCCCGGGCGGCGGAGCGGGACTTGAGCAACGGGAGGACCGCCAACCGCAGCTCCACACCGCCGCGGCGCAGCGCGGAGATCAGCGGGCCCTCCGCCCCTCCCCCCACCTGGCGCAGGGCGTTGGCGGCCGCGGCCGCCACCCCGGGGGCGCGGGAGCCCAGCAGCGGCAGCAGCAGCTCGCCGGTCACCGGTCGGCGCAGCGCGCCCAGCACCCGGCAGATCGCGCTCTGTTCGGAGGGTTCGGCCTCGTGAAGCAGTTCCCCGATCCGCAAGACCGCCGGGTCCGAGTCCAGGGCGGTGCGCAGCACCTCCTCCGCGCGCTCCCGTTCACCGAAGCGCTCCTCGTGACGGGTCAGCAGCTCGTCCAGCGCCACCGCCGCCACCCGGGCGGTGGAACGGCCCCCGGAGGTGGCCAGCTCCGCCAGCGGGACCACCGCCGCGCGGGCCCCGGTCCGGGACAGCGCCCGGGCCGCCTCCATGGTGTACTGCGGCTGGCGCAGCAGACGCACCAGCGGGGCGATCGCCCGCGGATCCTCGCTGCGTCCCAGCACGTCGATCGCCGGGAAGGTGCGGAAGAAGTTCCCGCTCTCGCTGGCGCGCACCAGCGAGTCCACCGCCGCCCGTCCGCCGATCCGCCCCAGCCCCTCCAGCGCCGCCACCGAAACCGTGTCGTCCGGGTGCTCGGCCAGCTGGGCCAGCATCGGCACCGAGGCGCTCTTGCGACGCCGGCCCAGGATCTGGGCCACGTCCGCCAGCACCGAGGGTTCGGCCTCCTGCAGCTGGAGGATCGCGCCCTCCACCTCCCCCACCGACAGCACCAGCGCGTCCACCGAGGCCGCGATCCGCCCCTCGTGGTCCCGCTTCTCCCGCAGAGTGGACAGCAGCGGGTCGATCGCCGGTTCTCCCAGCTGGGCCAGCGCCGACACCACCGCCCGCCGGACCACCCAGCTGGGATCGACCAGCTCGCCGATCAGCTGGGGGATGGCAGACGGCCCCTGGGCCCGCCAGCGGGCGACGGCGGCCAGGCGCTCTTGTTCAGGCGGGGTGGGAGAAGAGTGGTTGGACATGCGTGGCTACGCCGAGGGCGTGGTGTCTCCGCTGGCGTTGTGCTCCTGCAACTGGACCAGATAGGCCCCCACCTGGCCCACCGCCTCCGCCTGCTCGGCGGTGGCGGCGCGCATCTCCGCCACCTGGGAGGCCACCTGGGCCACGTCGGTGGCGATGGTCTTGGCGCTGCGGGCCTGTTCGCTCAGCGCCTGGCTGACCTCCCGGGCCCGCCCCCGGATGTCCTGGTTGGCGCGGCCGATCTGTTCGATCGCCGAGACCTGCTCCGCGGTTGCCGCGGCCAGCTTGCTCATCGCGGTGGACTGCCGGGCGGAGAGCGTGGACAGCGACACCACCGCGTCGGTCTGTTCGGCCAGGGCCCGGGCGGACTGCTTGGCGATCCGCCGCACCGAGTCCCCCTCCTGGGTCAGCCCGCTGATCACCTGGGTCTGCTCGGAGGTGGCGCGGGCCACCTCCGCGGACAGCCGGGCCACCTCGCGCGCCGCGGACTCCACCTCCTTGGAGGCCTTGGCCTGCTCCTGGACCCCGCGGGAGGACTGCACCGCCAGCTTTCGGGCCTCGTCCATCGCCTTGGCCACCTCCACCGCACCGCGTGACTGCTCGGCCAGCGCGGTGACCGTCCGCTGGATGGAGGAGGAGATCTCCTGCGCACCCGCCGCCACCTCGGAGAGGGCCTGGGTCTGGGTGACCACCGTCTGGGCAGTGCTCTGCGCCAGGGTCCGCATCTTGGCCGCCGCCTTGGCCAGCTCCCCCGCGGCCTGGGACTGCTCGGTGGCCGAGTGGGCCACCTTCCCCACGCTGGTCCGCAGCTCCTGGTTGGCCTTCACCACGTCCCGCAGCGCCCGGGCCTGCTCGGCGGTGGCCTCCTTGGTCTGCCGCGCCATCCGGCGCATCTCGCTGGCGCCCTGGACCAGGGCCTGGGTGGCCCGGGTCTGTTCCGCCGCCGCCCCGGAGACCGCCTTCCCCTCGTCCGCCACCCGCTTGATCACCTGCACCAGATTGCGGACCACCGTCACCTGTTCCCCGCTGGCCCGATCCACCTCGTGAACCGATTGCCCCACCGCCTGCACCCCGTCGATGATCGTCTCCAGGGCGCGGTTGGCGGAGTCCGCCAGCCTTCCCCCCTCCTCCGCCGCCTTCAGCCCCTCGCTGGAGGCGCTGACCGCGTCCCGGGCGGTGGACTGCAGCCCCCGGACGATGCGGGCGATGTCGGTGCTGGCGGTGGCGGCGCGGTCCGCCAGGGCGCGAATCTCCTCCGCCACCACCGCGAAGCCGCGGCCGTGTTCACCGGCGCGGGCGGCCTCGATGCTGGCGTTGAGCGAGAGCAGGTTGGTGCGGTCCGCGATCAGGTTGATGGTCTGGACGATGTCCCCGATGTCCTCTGCCTTCTTCCCCATCTCCTTGATCACCGAGGCCGAATCCCCCAGCACCCGTCGGATGGTGGCCAGCCCGTTGATCGACTGGGTGACGGTGGCCCCGCCATCCCGGGCCGCCTGGTTCACCCGCTCCGAGGTCTGCCGGGCATTTCCCACCAGGCCCACCACCCGCTGGGTGGAGGCCTCCAGCTGGGTGGCGGAGGTGGAGCTGGCCGCGCTGGCCGCCCCGATCTGCTCCGCGCTCTGGGCGGTGATCTGCGCCGAGCGGGCCATCTGTTCGATCCCGGCGGCGTTGCCATCGATCACCACCGCCGTCTTCTCCGCGGTGGCCGACACCTCCTCCACCGAGGCGGCGATCTCCTCCACGTTGCTGGCAGTGGCGTCGGAGACCCCCTGCAGCATCTTCACCTGGTCGGAGACCACCCTCACCGTGCGGCTCATCTGCTCCGCCGCCACCGCCGTCTGCTCGGCGGCGGTGCCCATCTCGGTGGCGTCCTTGGAGCCGCGCTCCAGCCCCGAGACCAGGGTGGCGGTGGTGCCGGCCAAAGCCGCGATCCGGGTCCCCACTGCCTGGGCGTCGGTGCTCAGCCGCCCCATCCCCTTGGACATCTGTTCGATGGTGGCCGCCACCTCCTCCACGGTGGCGGAGTTCCCCTCCCCGCGCCGGGCCAGGTCGGCCACGGTGGCGCTGGACTGGGCGGAGGCGGCCAGCAGCTGTTCGCTGGCGGCGGCCAGATCGGTGGCGTTGGTGGCCACCCCCTTCACCGAGCGCGCCACCTCCTCCAGGCTGGCCCCGGTCCCCTCCGCCGAACGGGCCAGGATCGCCGTCTCCTCCTTCACGTGCTGGAAGGAGGCGGACAGCTCCTGCAGGCCACCGGTGGTGCCCTCCAGCCCGCGGGTGATCTCCTGGGTGGACTCGTGGGTCTGGGCCATCCCCCGGGACAGCTCGGCCAGGGAGGCGGCGGTCTCCTCGATGCTGGCGGCCACCCCCTCCACCGCGGCGCGCATCTGTTCGCCTCCGGCGGCCTGTTCGTTGCCACCGGCGGCCAGTCGCTGGGCAGCGTGTTCGATGGTCTCCGCCCGGACCGCGGTCTGCCGCAAGGTGACCGAAGCCCCCTCGATGCGGGTGCGTGCGTCTTCCAGCGCGTTGAATGCCTTAGCTGCCATGGAGTTCCTCCCTACCGATGACCTTGTCGAAGTCGATGAGCATCAGCAGCCGTTTCCCGGCTTGAGTCACGGCCTTGACGAAGCCGTGCGCCTCTTGCTGAACGATCTCGGGTGGAGAGCGGAACTCGGACTCCTCCAGCTGGAGGACCTCCCGGGCGCTGTCCACCAGCAGCCCCACCGAGCGTTGATCCTGCTGGACCACCACCACCCGCGCGTCCAGCCCGCGCTCTGCCGGGGGCAGCGAGAACCGCGCCCGCAGATCCACCACCGGGATCACCTTGCCCCGGACCTGCACCAGCCCGGCCACGAAGCTGGGGGCGCCGGGGACCACGGTGGCCCCGTTGAAGGACTCCATGTGGAGGACCGAGCTGGCGGGGAGCACGAACTCCGACCCCGCCACCTTGAACAGCACGTGCAGCGTCTTCATGCGTCTCCTGGGGGAACCGCGGTGGCGGCGGAGAGCGCGATCAGATCCAGCACCAGGGTGGGGATCCCGTTGCCCAGATCGGTGGAACCGGTCACTCCCACCGTGCGCACCAGCGGATCTTCCAGCGGCCGCACCACCACCTCCTGCTGACCCAGCATCCGATCCACCCCGAACGCGTAGGGCGCACCGTTGCGCCGGACGATCAATGCCTTGGGGAACAACCCCTCCCCACCTTGGACCTCGTTCTCCCCGCCCGCCCCACGCCGCAGCAGCTGGCTCAGCGGCAACAGCGGGATTGCCTCCCCCCGGCGCTCGAACATCCCGCTGGAGCGGCGGCCATGGGGGAAGCGCTTCACCAGCGCCGGGTCCACCTCCACGATCTCCTCCACCATGCTCACCGGGACCACGAACAGCTGCGCCCCGCATTCGAAGGAGAAGGCGTCCACGATGGTGATGCTCAGCGGTACCTTGAGGGTGAAGGTGGTCCCCTGGCCTGGGGTGGTGCGCAAGGACAGCTCGCCCCCCAGCTGGTCCACCGCGATCCGCTTGACGATGTCCATCCCCATCCCCCGGCCGCTGACGTGGGTGGCCTGCTCCAGGGTGGAGAGGCCGGGGCGCGCCAGCAGCTCCAGCAGCGCCTCCGGGGAGGTGGGCACCGGGACTCCCGCCTTCCTGGCCACCCTCTCCGGATCGATCCCCCGGCCGTCGTCCTGGATGATCAGCTCCAGCTCGCTGTCGGAGCGGCGGCGGCACTCCACGATCAGGGTCCCCTCCTCCGGCTTTCCCAGCTCGCGGCGTTGGGCGGGGGTCTCCAACGCGTGGTCCACCGCGTTGCGCACCAGGTGGACCAGGGCGGGGAAGATCCGGTCCGCCACCGACTTGTCCAGCTCCGCCCGTCCGGCGCGCAGCTCCACCCGGACGCTCTTGCCCACGCTGCGGGCCAGCGAACGGACCAGCAGCGGAATCCGCTCCAGCACCTCCGCCATCGACACCATCCGGGCGCGCATGATCGCCCCGCGCAGATCGCGCAGATCGCGGGCCACGTCGGCCAGGATGGTGGTCACCTCCCGCACGTCCGCCCCCCGCTGCGCGGCGGCGCCCACCGCCCGGGCCAGCCGGAAGCGGGAGACCACCAGCGCGGAGAGCCGCTCCATCGCCTCGTCCAGGCGGGCCACCTCCACCCGGACATAGGAGCGGGTCTCCCCTCCCAGCTCCGGCTCCTCGTCCGTCCCATAGAGGGAGGGCGAGGGGGCCTCGGCGGCGGCGGCCACCGGGGTGGAGGCCAGGGAGAGGATGTCCGCAGGCGAAGCGGAGACCGCCTCCGCCAGCCGGGCGTCGTCGGCGTCGGTGAGCAGGAACAACAAGAAGCGGATCCCGCCCGGGTCCACCTCGCTGGGCGGCGCGCTGAACGGCAGCACCTTCACCAGTTCGGCGATCGCCTCCACCCGCTTGCGGGCGGTGGTGATGGTGATCCCCTCCGCGGCCCGCTGGGTGGAGGGCACGAACGCCACCCGCACCGCCCTGCGGCCGGCGGCGACCCCCTGCAGCAGCTGCTCGCGCTCGGAGGCGGAGATCTTGGACAGCAGCTCCGGGGGCAGCGCAAGCTCGGTGGAACGAAGGGGGGTGGGCGCCGGGGCGCCGTCCTTGAGCGCGGCCAGCGCGTCCAGCAGCGCCAGCTCCGGTCGGGGGATCGGCTGCTGGTGGGCCAGCGCCCGGACCCGGGACTCAATCGCCTTCACCCCCTGGAGCAGGACCTCCACCGCCGCCACGGTGGAGAAGCCACCCGCCTTGTCGGCGCCGCGCAGGTAGGCCTCCATCTCGTGGGCGATGTCCACGATCGGATCCACGCCCACCATCGCCGAGAGCCCCTTGATGGTGTGCAGGGCCCGGAACAGCTCCCGGACCGCGCGGGCGTTGGACTGCCCGGCCTTGACCGACCGCTCCAGCTCCAGGAGCCGGGTGTTCGCCGCGGCCAGGTATTCGTCCGCCTCGGCGAGGAACCCGCTGATGAACTCCCGCGGGTCGAGCTGATCGCTCATGGAGCGTGCGGCCGAGCGCCTGAGAGCAGCTCGCGCGCCTCCCGGAGGATTTGTTCGGGGGTAAAGGGCTTGGTGAGGAAGCGGGAGGCGCCGGCGGCCAGGGCGGTGGTCCGGGAGCCCTCGTCGCCACGGGTGGTCACGATCACGATCGGCAGATCGCGCAGCCGGTCCTGCCCCCGGATGAACTCCACCACCTCAATCCCTCCGATGTCCGGCATGTTCAGGTCCAGGAACACCAGCTGGAACGGCTTGAGCGACAACCGCTCGATCGCCTCCAGCCCGCTGGAGGCCTGGGTAAAGCTCAGCCCGGGCTCTGCGCGCAGACACGCGATGATCATCTCGCGCATCACCTTGCTGTCGTCGACGATCAGGATCTCCGCCACGTGCCTTCTTCCGAGCTTGGGGGACAGGAAGCATTCACGCCCGTGCCCGTTTGAAGTCAACCTTTCGCCCCTGGACTGTCCTTCCCAGGACCTACGGACATACGGCCGAGTGCTTGGGACGTCCGGTCCCTTGACCTTGCGGGTCCCCGGTCCCTAGATGCCTGGGTGAATCGCCAGGATCCTCCAGGACCGGTTCTCCGTGAACCCGGGAGTTGCCCACTGTGACCGTGCCGCACCGAATCGTGTGGGTCGTCGACGACAGCCAGACGGATGCCGAGCGCGCGCGCCGGATCCTGTCCCCCACGTACCAGGTGGAGCTCTTCCCTGACGGTGCCTCGGCGCTGGAGCGGCTGTCCGCCCAGAAGGTCCCGGACGTGCTGTTGCTGGACTGGGTGATGCCGGGGATGAACGGGCTGGAGGTCTGCCGGTACATCCGCTCCGAACCCCGCTACTTCCAGATGAAGATCCTGCTTTTGACCGCGCAGCGGGAGACCAGCCAGATCGTGGAGGGGCTGGCGGCGGGCGCGGACGACTATCTGCCCAAGCCCTACGCGGAGGCGGAGATGACCGCCCGGGTGGGGGCGCTGGTCCGGTCCCGGGAGATGACCGAACGGGCGGAGGTGGCGGAGACCGTGGCCCAGAGCCTGCTGGAGGGCAGCCCGGACGCGCTGCTGGCCTGGGACCACTCCGACGGGCGGATCTCCTTCGTCAACCCGGAGGCGGTGCGGGTGCTGAAGCGGCCGGCCTCGGAGATGCTGGGCGCGCACATCGAGGAGATCCTCCCCCAGGTCCCCCAGGCCAAGGTCCACCTGAAGGATCGTCCCTTCGCCACCCTGGCCGACTTCATCCTCGAGGAGCGGATCTACTCCCCCACCGTGCGGGAGGTCCCCTCCAAGCGGGGCAGCCAGACCATCCTCTCCTTGCATGACGTCACCGAACGTCGGCAGCTGGATGCCCGGCGGCTGGACTTCTATTCGATCATCGCCCACGACCTGCGCGGCCCGCTGGCGGCGGTGCTGATGCGCACCGGGATCATCACCCGGGGCCGACACGGGCCCCCGCCGGCAGGGCTGATCGCGGATGTGCAGCGGATCGAGACCAGCGTCCGGTCGATGGTGTCCCTGATCAACGACTTCCTGGAGCTGGCCCGGCTGGAGAACACCGCCTTTGGCCTCCAGCGCGAACCGATCGATCTGGGCGAGCTGGTGCAGGCCACGATGGAGGAGCTGCGGCCGCTGCTGGAGGCCGGGAAGCTGACTGCCGCGGATCCGGTGATCACCGAGCCGATCCCGGTGCTGGGAGACCGGCGGCGGCTGACCCAGGTGTTGAACAACCTGATCGGCAACGCGATCAAGTTCACCCCCGAAGGGGGCACGATCCGCACCACCATTGACCGGGTCTCCGGCGGAGTCCGGGTCAGTGTGCGGGACACCGGACGCGGGATCCCGCTGGAGGCGCGGGAGAAGCTGTTCGAACGCTACACCCGGGCCTCCAACGTGGGGCAGACCGCCGGGACCGGGCTGGGGCTGATGATCGTCCGGGAGATCGTGGAGGCCCACGGCGGGGTGGTGGGCGTGGACAGCGTCCCCGGCGAGGGCAGCAACTTCTGGTTCACCCTCCCCACCGGGGCCTGAGCTAGGGCTCCAGCTCCAGCCGGGGCGGGGTCACGTAGGAGACCTCTCCGGCCCGCACCTCCACCGTGACCCGGACCGGCTTGCGCAGCCGGTGGCCGCGGATCTCCAGCTGGTGCCGGCCCTCCACCAGCTCGATCTTCACGTCCGGGGTGTAGGGAGCCAGCTGGGTGGCGTTGCGGTACACCCCCAGCTGGTAGGAGGCGGCCTTGCCGATCCGGAACTGGACGTGGCCGGTGGAGAACTCCTTGCGCAACACCACCCGCTCGTTGGGCTGCCCGTATTCGATCCGGTGCTCGTAGCTGGCGCCCTGGACCGCGTTCTCCAGGATGATCAGGTCCCCCACGTGGGCGCCGGGGACATCCCGGATGTCCGGGGTCTCCCCCAGCACCTCCACCGCGTCGCGCGTCCCCCGCCCCTCCGACTGCCGGTGGCGCACCTTGGCCACCACCGGGAGGTTGGAGTCCACCGTGAGCAGGACCGGGACATTCTGCCCCCGCTGACCGCGGGCGGGGGCGCGGCCGGAGAGGAACCACCACCCCAGCAGGGTGGCGAGGGTGGACATCAGCACCGTCCCCAGCACCAGCACATACGGGCGCCAGCGCGGGTCCAGCTGGAAGCGGCGGCGCCCGGGGGGCGGCGGCGGCCGACCGTCGGTCCGGTTGGGCACCGAGGGCAGGAACGGGATCAGCGACCGGCTGGGCCGGCGTTTGGGGGAGGCCACCTTCAGCTCCCCTCGGCGTTGCCAAACAGCCCCCGGACCACCGCGGCGATCGCCAGCGGGGTGCCCACGTTCTCGTCGAAGTGCGGGACCAGGGCCTGGGCGAACTCGGCGGCGGAGGCGAAGCGATCCTGGGGGGAGAAGGCGAACCCCCGCTCCAGGATGTCGGAGAGCGCGGTGGAGACCTCCGGGCGCAGCTCCTCCACCGGCAGACACTGGCGGCCCTTGATCGCGCTGAACACCTCGGCAGGGGTGCGGCCACCGAACGGGCGCTCCAGCGTGAGCAACTCGTAGAGGATCACGTTGGCCGACCACAGATCCGCGGCCACCGTGATCTCCCCGTCGATCACCTCCGGGGACAGGTAGAACGGCTTGCCCACCAGCTCCGGCTGCTGCGCCGCCGCGGCGGCCCGGGCGATCCCGAAGTCCCCCAGCTTGATCTCCCCCACCCGGGAGATGAACACGTTGGAGGGAGAGACATCGGAGTGGACGATCTCCAGCGGGGTCCCCGAGGGGCTGGTCACCGAGTGGGCGTAGGCCAGCGCGTCCAGGATGGTCTTGGCCAGGTACACCGCGAAGTCCACCGGCAGCGGGATCTCGCGCTGCTTGCAGCGGCGGATGATCTGCCCCAGGTCCCGCCCGTCGATCAGCTCCATCACCATGAAGTAGGAGTGCTCCAGCACCCCCACCTCCAGCACCTTGACGATGTTGGGGTGATCCAGGAAGCGGGAGAGGTCCGCCTCGCTGGCGAACAGGTCCACGTACTCCTGTTTCTGGGACAGCTCCGGCAGCAGCCGCTTGATGGCCACCTGCCACCCCTCGCGGGGGCCGGAGAGCACCCGGGCCCGGAACACCTCCGCCATCCCGCCCTTGCCCAGGCGGTTGAGGATCTCGAAGTTCCCGAACCGCCGGGGGTGGGCGGAGGCTTCCGTCACGGCGCGTGTGCCTCTTAGTGGGAGTCCGACTCGGGCTGGTTCTGCTTGAGATCCCAGGCCTTGTCGACCAGCGTCTTGAACCGGGGCTCCTCCCGCAGCGGGGCCAGATCCGGATCGTCCACCATCGCCTTGGGGTCGGCCCAGCCCAGCGCCACCGAACGGTCCAGGGCGTCCAGCGCGCCTTGCTGATCTCCCAGCCGGCTGTGGGCGCAGGCCAGGTTGAAGTAGATGCCCGGATCCTCCTCCCCATCCGCCTTGGCCAGCCGCTGGGCCCGGGTAAAGGCGGTCATCGCCTCCTGGACCCGGCCGCGCCGCAGCTCGGCGATGCCGATCCCCAGATACGCCGGCCAGTTGTCCGCGTTGCAGCCCAGCCCCTCGGAGAAATAATAGGAGGCCCCCGCGTAGTCGCGCTTCTGCAACAGCACCGTGCCCCGCTTGAGATCCTCGATGCAGGCGTCCCGCGACTTGCGCGGGTTCTTCCGGGCGGCGGCCAGCACCACCGCGCCGGGCGCCGAACGCAGCAGCAGCCGGGTCCCGGTCAGCGCCGGGGACATGCAGCCCGGCTCCAGCTTCACGTCCGCGGCCAGGGTCCCGTCCGGGTTGAGCACCCCCAGCACCGGATAGGCGCGCTCCTCACAGGCCGGGCCCTTCTGGCAGAGGGTCACCGTCCCCACGAAGACATTGCCCTCGAACTCCCCGTCCACCACCGGGCGGCGCGGGTCGAACGGACACGGCCCGCCTTCCCCGTAGCGGCCCACCACCCTGCCGGTGGACTCGGTGTCGAACTCCAGCACGCCCAGGGCGCCCTCGTAGCGGCCAGTCACCGTCCGCGAAGGGCCCGCGAAGGCTCCCTCGCCCAGGCTGCCGACGAGCAGAATTAATCCAATGGTCTTCGCGGTTTGGGGCATTATGAAGAGCAGCGGCGGTATTGTAGGCAACCGTCCGCGGGGTTGTAAACGAAGGCTGCACGTTCGCTGGGCAGCTTGACCGGGCGGCAGGCCGTCCCTATCATTGTGACAACGACTTACGCGGAATTTCCCTTGAGTTTCAAGGGCTTGAATTTTAGAGGCATCAAAGGATTTTTAAGGGCTGTCCCCTGCTGAGTTCGTGCTTGGTCAGCAGAAATTCGAACCGATACGTCCATATTGGGGGTCGTTTAGTGGGCCCTGTGCAAGCCCTCCCCGCAAGGGAGAGGGAAGCCTGAAGCCCGCACCTCGGTCCCCACCTGGTTTCTCAGGGTTCAATGGATGTTGACCACACGGCTCGGTGGCGGGGGACGTTTTTTTTCTGGGCGTTGGGACAACGGTTGGGGGGAGGCGTGGGCGTGGAGACGACGCAGGGGCAGGAGTTCGCGGCAAAGAAGGTCTCGCTTCGTGAGGAGCTGACGGCCAAGCGGAAGGCGATGGCGCCGGATCTGATCGATGCGAGAGGCATCAAGATCCAGGCGCGTTTCCTGGCGACTCCGTACTACGAGAAGGCGCGCACGGTGGCGCTGTACGCGCCGATCCGCGGAGAGGTCCCCACCCGGGACATCCTCACCGCGGCGCTGCTGGACGGGAAGGTGGTCTGCTATCCGCTCTCCCATGTGCACGGGCGGATCCTCTCTTTCCGCGCCATCACCTCCGAGAACGAGCTGGAGCCGGGCCGGCTGGGGGTGCGCGAACCCACCTCCGCCTCGGAGCTGATCTCGGTGGATCAGATCGACCTGTTCGTGGTCCCCGGGCTGGGCTTCACCCGTGGGGGCAAGCGGCTGGGCCGGGGCGGTGGCTACTACGACGCGACCTTGCGGGCCGCCTCCCAGCGCTCGCGCCGGGTGGGGCTGGCCTTCTCGGAACAAGTCGTTCCGGAGCTGCCCACCAACGGAGATGACGTGGACATGGACCTGGTCGTGACGGAGAGTGAGAGCCTGCGCGGGCTCTTCCGCGACTGGGACTTCCTGGATACGTGAAAGTACTCTTCTTCGGAGATGTGGTCGGCAAGCCCGGGGTGCAGGCGGTACGCACCCTGGTGCCCAAGATGATCGCGCGCCACGACGCGGATCTGGTGGTGGTCAACGCCGAGAACTCCGAAGGCGGCGCGGGCATCTCCGCCGAGTCGGCGGAGGCGCTGCTGGACGCGGAGGTGAACGTGCTCACCTCCGGCAACCACATGTGGAGCAAGCGCCAGGTGATCCCCTGGCTGGAGCGCAACCCGGAGAAGTTGATCCGTCCGGCGAACTATCCCAAGGGCGCTCCCGGGCGGGGCTACGTGATCACCCAGACCCCGGATGGCCGCAAGCTGGGGGTGATCAACCTGGAGGGCCGGGTGCACATGAAGGCCCTGGATGATCCCTTCACCATCGGGATGGGGATCGTGGAGGACCTGCGGCGCCAGGGGGTGAAGTGCATCCTGGTGGACATGCACTGCGAGGCCACCAGCGAGAAGAACGCGATGGGCCACTACCTGGACGGCAAGGTGTCCGCGGTGGTGGGGACCCATACCCACGTGCAGACCGCCGACGAGCGGGTGCTGTCCGGAGGCACCGCCTTCATCACCGACGTGGGGATGGTGGGGCCGCTGGACTCGGTGATTGGGGTCAAGAAGGAGCTCTCCATCGAGCGCTTCCTCACCCAGCGCCACACCGGCTTCGAGGTGGCCAAGAACCTGGTCTACCTGCAGGGGGTGGTGATCGACATCGACGAGGCCACCGGCAAGGCCCGCAGCATCGCCCGCATCCGCGAGCACCTGCCGGGGACCTAGAGGCGCGGCTAGAGTGGGCGCCCCATGCGCCTGCTCCTCACCGCCGCCCTGCTGTGCTCTCTTACCTCCCCTGCCCTGGCCCAGGACGCCGGTACCCCGGCCAAGGCGCAAGGGGAGAAGAAGAAGTTCGAGTTCGAGAAGTACCAGCTGGTGATCCTGATGCGCGGCCCCAAGCGGGTGGATCCGCCGCCGCCGGGGATCGAGAAGCTGCAGCAGGCCCACCTGGCCCACCTGACCCGGATGGGCGAGGAGGGGAAGATGGTCCTGGCCGGCCCGTTCGGGGATCAGCAGGACCCCAGCTTCCGCGGGATGTGCCTGTACCGGGTGGCGTCGATCGAAGAGGCGCGCCGCCTGGCGGAGGCGGACCCGATGGTGAAGGCCGGCTGGCTGAAGGTGGAGGTGATGACCTGGTACGTGGAGAAGGGGTACGTCACCTTCCCCCGGGCCCCGCCGCTGCAGCCGTAGTGCTTGAGTTTTCGTTCCCCAGCACCGAGGTTTGCGCCCCATGGCTTCCTCTCCGCTTCGCCGCGCCACGCCCGATGAGCAGTTCGCCGAGATCACCCGGGGCACCGTCGATCTGCACGTTGCCGAGGAGCTGAAGTCCAAGCTCCGGCGGTCCTACGACAAGGAACAGCCGCTGCTGATCAAGGCCGGGTTTGATCCCAACCGGCCGGACCTGCACCTGGGCCACTCGCTGCTGATCACCCGCATGCGCCGCTTCCAGGACTTCGGCCACCGGGTGGTGTTCCTGATCGGCGACTTCACCGCGATGGTGGGCGACCCCACCGGCAAGAACATCACCCGCCCTCCCCTCACCCGGGAGGAGGTGAAGGTGAACGCCGAGACCTACAAGAAGCAGGTGTTCAAGATCCTGGATCAGGAGCGGACCGAGATCCGCTTCAACTCCGAGTGGCTGGACGCGCTGGGCACCGAGGGGCTGATCCGCCTGGCCGCGCACTACTCGGTGCAGCGGATGATGGAGCGGGAGGACTTCAAGACCCGCTTCCGCGAGCAGCGCAGCATCGCGGTCCACGAGTTCCTCTATCCGTTGCTGCAGGGCTACGACTCGGTGGCGCTGAAATCGGACGTCGAGCTGGGCTCCACCGATCAGCTGTTCAACCTGGTGGTGGGCCGGACCCTGATGAAGGAGTACGGCCAGGAGCCGCAGGTGATCATGACCGGCCCGATCCTGGAGGGGCTGGACGCCAAGCTGGAGGGCGGGAAGATCACCGGCAACAAGATGTCCAAGAGCCTGGACAACTACGTGGGCATCGACGAGCCGCCGGAGCAGATCTTCGGCAAGCTGATGTCGATCACCGACGACCTGATGTGGCGTTACTACGAGCTGCTCTCCTCCCGTCCGCTGGGGGAGCTGACCACCCTGCGGGAGGACGTGGCCCAGGGCCGGGTGCACCCCAAGGCGGCCAAGGTCGGCTTCGCCCGGGAGCTGGTGGACCGCTTCCACGGCGCCGGCGCCGGGACCCGCGCCGAGGAGGACTTCGAGAAGCGCTTTGCCAAGAAGGAGCTGGATGTCTCCTCCCTCCCCGAGGCGCTGATCTCCCTGGGCGGGGCCGAGAAGGTGCTGGTGGCCAAGGCGGTCACCGAGTCCAAGCTGGCCGCCTCCGGAGGCGAGGCCCGCCGGCTGATGGCCCAGGGCGGGGTGAAGCTCAACGGGGAGAAGGTCACCGATCCCAAGACGGAGATCGGCGCCGGGGAGTACCTGCTCCAGGTGGGCAAGCTCAAGGCGGCCCGCCTCAAGGTCGCCTGAAGCTACTCCTGGGCCAGCTTGCGGAAGGCCTCCATCGCCGAGGCCAGCTCGCCCTTGGTGAGGAAGGTCTTCAGGCCCTCCTCCAGGTGCGGCAGCGCCCGCTGCAGATCCTCGGCGGTCATCTTCTCCGGCTCGAAGATCCGGGCCCGCAGCAGCAGCCGGGCCAGGGTGAAGGGCGCCACCAGGCTGGGGAGTCGGCTGGCGGCCACCAGCTGCTCGTAGAGGGACTTCACCGCGGGAGCCCCTCGGTCCCACGCTGGACGGCCCGCAGCTCACCCAGCTGCGCCTCCAGCTCCCGCTGCACCAGCTGACGGATCCGCTCCTCCCGCCGCGAGGTCCAGGCAGCCAGCCCCAACAGCACGAACAGGATCGCGCTGCCGGCCTGGGTCACCGCGAAGGCCCGGGCCACCGAGGCCGCGTGGGTGGCCTCCCGGCGCCGGCGCAGCTCCGACTCGTCGTCCAGCATCGCCTCCAGGATCTCGCGGGTCCTGGCGCCGGCGTTGGCCCGGACCCGAAGCACCGCCGCCATCCGCTCTCCGTCGCGGTACAGCTGCAGGGTGGTGCCCAGGTCCCTCATCTTCTCTTCCACCAGCGGCCGGAGCAGCCGGAGGTTCTCCTGATGCTCGGGGCTGTCCGCGGTCAGCGATTCGATCTTCTGCAGGTGCTGGAAGACCGCGGCCACCCCGGTCTCGTACGGCGGCAGGTACTCCTCCAGCCCGGTGAGCAGGTACCCGCGCTGGCCGCTCTGGGCGCTGAGCACCGCGGCCAGCATCGCCTTGATCTCCCCCTCCACGTTCAGGCTGCGATCCACCCAGCGGGCGGCCGCCACCGGCGCGGAGAGGCTCTGGTAGGAGACGATGGAGATCGCGGCCAGGGCGATCAGCGCCAGGGCAAACGCCACCCGGGCGGTGAGCAGGACGGAGAGGCGCTTGGCGGTCGAGTCCGGCATCGGCTGGGGCCTTCTGGCAGCCACGGCCGCGGGGCTCAACTGCGAAATGGGGCCCCGCCCGAAGGAGGACAACCCTGCCTGCCTGGTGTCCCTCCAGGTTCAGCGGAGCGTCCGCTCCGGATCAAGGCACGGCGCGGCTACCCGCCATCGACGCGCCGACGGCTCCGCTCAGCACCAGTCCAGGACCTCCGGCTCCGTGGGGGGCGCCGGGGGCGGGACCGGCGGCTGGGCCGCGTCCAGCTTCTCGAGGTTCAGCTTCCCGCCGGTGCTGACCTTGCCGGTCAGGTCCGGATCCTTCTCCACCGCGTCCAGCATCATCTGCCGGACCTGCTCGGCGTTGAGGTGGGGGTGCTTGGCGAACACCCGCGCCGCGGCCCCGGCCACCTCCGGAGCGGCCATGGAGGTTCCGCTCATCCGCTGGTAGCCACCGCCGGGGACGGTGCTCAGCACGTTGGAGCCCTTGCCCGCCAGCTCCACCTTCTCGTCGCCGAAGTTGGAGAACCCGGCCAGCTTGTCGTTGCGGGAGTCCATGGAGGCGACGGTGATCACGTTGGGCAGCTCCACGTTGCCGGGGAAGAACGGGGTCCGGTCCGCGTCCGCGCCGTCGTTCCCCGCCGCCACCACGAACAGGATGTCCGCGTCCGCCAGCTTCTGCACCGCGGCGGTGAAGCGGGCCTGCACCGCCGGGTCCCGGTACACGTCCCCGAAGCTGCCGTTGAGCACCCGGATGTTCACCCCGTGCTCGGTCTTCATCCTCACCACGTAGTCGACGCCCTTCTCGAACGCCTCCAGCTCGGTGCGGGGGGTGAAGCTGCCGGCCACCGCCATGATCTTCGCCTTGCCCGCCGCCGCCCCGGTGTTGCCTACCCCGTCATCCTCCGCGCCAATGATCCCCGCCACGTGGGTGCCGTGGGCGGTCTCCTCACCGCGAGAAGGATCGCCGTCCATCCGGACGATGTTCGCCCCGTGGATGTCGTCGATGATCCCGTTGCCGTCGTTGTCGATCCCGTCCCCGGCGGTCTCGTTGGGGTTGGTCCACATCGACCCGTCCAGGTCCGGGTGCTTGAAATCCACCCCGCCGTCGTAGACCACCACCACCGGCGCATCGTCCGGGACGGTGGAGCGGGAGGGGGTGGTGGACGGCTGGGGGAAGATCGGCGCCGAGGTGGGCCAGCCGCGGCCGGGGCTGCGCCGGGTCTCGAAGCCATCCGCCACCACCGCCGCCGCGACCGGCGCCGCCGCCGCAGCGGCCTCGGGAGAGGAAGCCTCGGAAGTACGCTGGGTTACCGCAGGAGACAGAGGCTTGATGGTCAAGGTTCACCCGGGACGGCGACGATGTAGGACATTGTCGTCCTCACCCGGTGAGGAGTTGCCTGTCCGGCGGCCGAAAAGAGGCTCAGAGCGCCCGGGAGAACAGGGTGTACTCGCGGCTGGGGGCGCCGGTCTTGCTGTACATCGTCGGTCCCTCCTTGGCCAACGCCCCCACCCCGCGGGTGAACCCGTTGGAGAGGGCGAACCCGAGCAGGTCCGCCAGCACCGTCTCCACCATCCCCTTCTTGCGGTGATCCTCGCGGATGGCCACGGTGTGGAAGATCAGCCGGTCCGGGCGGCCCTTGGCCATCAGGAACCGGGCCCGGGCCAACAGCCCGGTCTCCCCGTTCATCTTCCGCACCGCCTCCGCGAAGTCCGGGAACAGGTAGCCAAAGCCCACCGCCTCCTGCCGCGCGGTCCACACCAGGGGTACCAGTTGGGGGATCAACAGCGGCTTGACCCCGCCGAAGATCCCGCGGAACTCCTCCAGGGAGATCGGAGAGAAGGCGGCGTTGCCGCGGAAGGCGTCCACCAGCAGCCGGTGCACCGACTCCAGCTGCTGGTCGAAGTGGTTCATCTCCAGCGGGGCGTGCCGCAGCCCCGCCGCGGCCATCCCCGCCGGGTCCGCGGCGTGCCGGGCGTAGGCCAGCATCCCGCGCAGGTGCTCCTCGGTCAGGTCCCAGGAGAAGTAGCGGGCCCGGGGCGCAAAGCCGCTGGCGGTCCACTGCTCCGGGTAGAACTCCGGGTTGCGGGGTTCGCCCAGGAAGGGATCGGTCCCAAAGCCCCGGGTCATGAAGCGGTAGTCGTGCCAGATGGAGAAGTTCATTGGCCCCACCACCCGCCGGACGCCGCGCTCCTGGAGCCAGGCCTGCGCGGTCTCCAGGATCGCCCGGCTGGTCTCCGGGTCCTCTCGACACTCGTAGAAGCCGATCTGCCCCAACGGAGCGCCGTCCTCGGTCAGCTGGCGGTTGATGATCGCCGCGCAGCGGGCCACCGGCCGGCCACCCTCCTCCGCCAAAAAGCCGCGCAGCTCCCCGTGGGACAGGAACAGGCTGCGGGGGGAGAAGGCCGCCTCCACCTCCGCCTTGAACTCCGGCACCCACTGGGGGTCGTCCCCCCGCAGCGCCCGCGCGGTCTCGATGAACCGGGCCAGCGGCTCCGGCTCCGCATGGAAGGAGTGGATCTTGATCACAGGTGCTCCTTCACCCTGGCCTTATGCAGCGCCGCGGTGACCCCCAGGTGGACCAGCGACAGCACCAGCGTCCCGCACAGCACCAGCCACCAGGAGTAGCCGAACACCCCCGCGCCCAGCGCCAGCGCCACGATCACGCTGTCGGATTGATCGAGCACGAAGAAGAACCGGCCCCGCCCACCCCGTCCCTGCAGCCCAGGCGCGATCCCCACCCTCCGCTTGAGAAACGAGTTGGGGAGCTCTCCCAGCACGTACCCCAGCCCCAGCAGCGCGTTGAGTCCCGCGTAGCCCACCCCCCGCGACCCCCGCCCCGCCGCCTCCAGATCCACCGCCTCCACCCCGGCGTGGTGCGCCCAGGCCCCGCCGAGGAGTCCCTGCAGCGCCCCCAGCACCGCGGCCCCGCCGACCATCACCACCACCCCCCGCCAGGTTTTGTTGGGCCCGAACAGGGGAAGCCCCCCCACCGTCCGCCCCCCGTCCAGCGGGAGGGCCAGCGCGGCCAGCAGGTTCTTCTTCACCACCACCATGTGCAGCACGCCGGTGATCACGATCGGCACCGACAGCCAGAGCGCCTGGCCGATCAGCCCGATCATCCGGAGACCTCGATCCGCCCCAGATCCCCGTCCACCCGCACGTGCTGGCCGGTGCGGATGCGGGTGGTCACCCCCTCCACCGCCAGCACCGCCGGGATCCCGTACTCGCGGGAGATCACCGCCGCGTGCGAGAGCAGCCCACCGGACTCGGTGACCACTCCCGCGCAGCGAGCCAGCGCCGGGGTCCAGCCCGGATCGGTGAACCGCGCCACCAGGATCTCTCCGGGTTGCAGCGAGTGCGCCTCCTCCATCGACTGGATCACCCGGGCCAGTCCCTCCACCACCCCCGGAGAGGACGCGGTCCCGGTGAAGGCCACGCTGCCGGCGCGGCTGCGCGGGGGCGGGCCCACCGGCTGGGCGGTCCAGCGGTACCCGTAGCGGGCGCCGACCTCATGGGGCGCGACGAAGTTGCGGAACCCGCGCAGGATCCGCCGCTGCCGCGCCGCCGCCGCGCGCAGCGGCTCCACCCCGGCCTGGCCCTCCAGCGCCGCGAATAGCTCCTCGGCGGAGAGATTGAAGCCGTCGGTCGCCTCGGACAGCACCCCGCGCGCCGCCAGCCGGCACCCCGCCTCCAGGGTCCAGCGCCGCACCAGCAGGTACACGTAGGTGGAGCAGTCCCGCAGCTCCTCCCGCCACCAGGACAGCGCCCGCACCCGGTCCAGCCGACGGCGGAACAGCCAGCGGCCGGCGCGGCCCAGCGACTGCTCGGTACGGGCCCGCTCCGCCAGGTACTCGCGGTGCTGCTTTTCGGCCAGCAGGTCCGGATCCGGGTTGCGCCCGTGCACCGCCACCGCCGCGTCGATCAGTCCCCGGATCTGTCCCGGCTCCTCGCTCCAGCGCGGCACCCGCAAATCCAGCTCCCGGTGCCCCTTGTGCGGCCAGCGGGCGGCGAACTGCCGCACCTCCGCCTCGGTCGCCTCGCGCTCCTCCTCGTGCAGCAGCGCCGCCAGCCGGTGCAGCGCCCGCAGCGGCCGCAGGTGGGAGACGTCCTTCAGCCCGCCCATCAGCCGCGGGTAGCTGACCGGGTTCTCCCCGGCGCGGCCGGCCGCGGCCAGCGACAGGCTCAGCTCCAGCTTGGCGTTGGAGAGGTTGTAGACGGTGGTGAAGTACAGGGTCTCGGTGGACTGATGCAGCCCGTCCACCAGCTGGCGGAAGCCCTGCGCCAGGGCCTGATCGGACAGCTGGGCCAGGGCCGACGGCGCCAGCTCCAGCGCGGCCCGCCGGGAGGGGAAGGCGGCCACGAACGCCCGGGCCGCCTCCAGGTTCCGGCCGTAGCCCCGGTCCAGCGCCACCACCGTGGGCAGCGAACGCAGCACCGGACCCGCTCCCATCGGGGTGGTCCTCCCCTCCCCGGGGTAGGTGACCGGGATCCCCAGATCCAGATCGAAGTTCCGCTCCACGAACCCGGGGGTGCCGCCGATCGCGCCCTTGACCGCGCCGAAGTTCCAGTAGGGCCGGCCAAAGAACGTCCGCAGCCAGGGGTGCCGGGCCTGGCGGGGGATCAGCCCCAGCCCGGAGAGGTATCGCTGCATCGAGACGTTGAAGGCGCGCTCGTAGAGCGAGGACATCAGCCGGGTGCACTCGCTGGCCGCCACCCCGCCCTCGCGGAAGTTGGCGTTGGTCCACTCCCCCAGGGCGGGGGCGAAGTGGATCTGGGTGATCGGCCGCGCCTGCAGCAGCAGCAGGATCTCCCGCTCCAGCGCGAACTCCAGATCCATCGGCCGGCCGGCGTGCTCCTGGACGTCGGCGGCCAGGGCCACCACCCGGGCCAGGGTGGGCTCATCCAGGGTGCGGGCGCGGGCCTGGGGGATGCCCACCGTCTCCTCGCGGATCCCGCCGTCTCCGGCCGCCACCGCCTTGATCGTCTTGAGCCCCAGCTGCGCCGTTCTCAGCTTCCCGGTCCACAGGTCCGCCACGTAGCGGTCCGGCGCGGATCGCCCGGACACCAGCGGTTCGCCCAGCCCGAACACCGCCTCCACCACCGCCTCGTCGTCCAGCCCGGTGGTGGGGTTGGCGGTGAACACCACCCCGGAGATCTCCGCCTCCACCAACCGCTGCAGCAACACCGCCATCGCCGGCACCTGGAGGTGGCCCTGCCGCCGCAGATAGTCGATCACCCGCAGGCTCCACATCGACGCCCAGGACTTCTTGATCGCCCGCTCCACCGCCTCGTGGCCGCGGACATTGAGCTGGGTCTCGTAGAGCCCGGCGAAGCTGGCCTCCCCCAGATCCTCGGCGGTGGCGCTGGAGCGGACCGCCAAAGGCAGCCGGGCGTCCAGCTGTCCGCCCACCCGCGCCACCAGCTCTGCCCGCAGGCTGGCCGGGAAGGCCGCGGCCCGGATCCGCGCCCGCGCGGTGGCCAGGATCGACTCGCTGGGAAGGGCGCTGGTGGGCCGCAGCACGTCGGTCAACAGCTGCAGCTCCGCGGTCAGCATCGCCTCCTGGATGAAGGCCTCGAAGGCCGCGGTGGTGACCACCGCCGCCGGAGGGACCGGGAAGCCCGCCTGGGCCAGCCCGGCCAGCCCGAAGGCCTTCCCTCCCACCAGGGAGAGGCTGGCGCGCGGATCGGCCAGGGTCAGCACCAGGGGACCGCGGGCAGCGAGGGGGGTGAGCACCGGGTCCGGATCGAGCAGTCTCACTGGGCAGCCTCCAACTCCAGCTCCGAAGCCGCCCGCTCCCGGGCAAAGGGCTTGAACCAGATCACCAGCAACGGGGTGAGGAACAGGTCCGCCAGCACCGCCGCCAGCAGGGTGCTGCCGATCAGCATCCCCAGGTGGGCGGGGCTGAGGAAGCTGGAGAACAACAGCAAGAGGAAGCCGCCGGAGACCGCCACCGAGGTGGTGAGGATCGGCAGCGCCACCTCCCGCATGCAGGACAGGGCGGCGGTGACGTGCGGATCCACGCCCGGCTGCGGGGTCTTCAGCGCCAGCGCGTAGTGCTTCCGCAGCCGGGCCAGCAGCTGCAGGGTGTCGTCCTCGGCGATCACCAGGGTGATCGAGAACAGCACCACCGTCACCGGCTTGAGCGCGATCCCGGTGATCGCCATCAGCCCCAGCACCAACACGATGGGGGTGACGTTGGGGATCAGCGCCAGCAGCCCCAGCCGCCAGGAGCGCAGCATCAGCGCGCTGGCCAGCAACGAGATCAGGATCGACGCCGAGAAGCTGCCCACCAGGCCCCGCATCAGGATGTCGTTGACGTCCTTGAAGATCCGCGACTGCCCGGTGGCGTGCAGCCGGGCCTTGACCGTGCCCGAGGCCGCCATCGCCGCCTCCTCCTGGGCGATCCACCCGTCCACCCGGGCGTAGATCCGCTCGATGCACTCGCTGCCGCAGTCCAGCACCCGGCTGGGCACCGCCAGCGCGCGGCGATCCCGGGAGAGCACATCCTGCAGCAGCGCCGGATCGGTCACCCGGTCCAGCGCCCGCACCAGCGAGGCCTGGGTGGCCGGGTGGTCGGCCTCCGGATCCAGCGGGTCGGAGCCGCCCACCGCCGTGGCCGCGTGGCGCAGGTAGTCCGCCAGCGAGTTGGCCTGGGAGATCTCCGGGATGCTCCGCAGCATCTGCGCGCCCCGGTCCGCCAGCCGCACCAGCTCCGGATCCAGCGCCGCGTCCGCCGCGGGGGAGGTGGGTTCAATGAACAGCGAGATGGGCGCGATTCCCCCGTGCACGCGCTCCGCCAGCTGGATGTCCCGGGCCTCCGGAGAGGCCGGCCGCAGATCGTCGAAGATGTACGAGGTGCGGCTGATCCCGGTGCCGGCCAGCGCCGCGGCGCCCAGCACGCCCACCGCCACGCCCACGATCCGGCCCGGGTGGGTGGTGATCTGCCGGCCCACCCAGCCGGCGAAGCGGTCGAAACCGCGCACCGCTCCAGAGGGCTGGGCCTTTCCCACCTTGCGGGTCAGGGACAAGGCCAGCGGCAGCACGGTGACGTTGGCCAGCCACACCAGCAGCATCGAGATCGCCGAAGCCACTCCGAACTGGAAGATCGCCTGGATGTTGATCGCCAGCAGCGAGAGGAACCCACAGGCGATCACCACCTCGGTCATCAGGCAAGGCAGCGCCGTCTCCACCAGGGCGTCCACCGCCGACCGGTGCGGGTCGGTCCCCGCGCGGCGCGCCGCCAGGAAGTGGGTGACCACGTGCACCGAGTCGGAGACGCAGATGATGATCGCCAGCACCGGCAGGATGCTGATCATCATCGAGAGCGGATAGCCCAAAAGGCCCAGCACCCCGTAGGTCCACACCAGGGAGATCAGGATCGTGCCCAGGGTGGCCAGCACCGCGCCCACGCTGCGGAACACGAACCACAGCAGCACCATCACCCCCAGCAGCGCCAGCGGGATCAGGGTGTTGATGTCCTGGAGGATCATCGCCGCGAAGGTGGCGCGGATCGGCGGCACCCCGGAGAGCACCAGCTGCTGCCCCGGGTGGGCGTGGCGCTCCAGCACCTCCCGCAGCTGACGGGTCAGCCGCTGCCGGCCCTCGTCGGTGCCGGCCACGTTCGGCTCCAGCCGCAGGATGATCGACACCGCCGAGGCGTCCGGGGTGGCCACGTTCCAGGCGAACAGGGGATCGGTGGTGAGCAGGGTCCGGGCGTGGTCCAGCCGGCGGTCGTCCACCTCCGGTCCGGGCAGCAGCCTCTCCAGCACCACCTGATCACCGGCCAGCGTCAGGGTGCGGACGGTGGTCGGCCCCAGCACCTCCTCCACGTCTGGCACCCGGCCCAGCTCCGCCTCCAGGGTGGCCAGGCGGCGGACCCCCTCGCGGGTGAGGATGTCCGGGGCGGCGGCGATCACCACCGCCCGGGTGTCCTCGTGGGGGAAGGCGGCCTTGAACCGATCCCAGGTCTGCCTCGCCGGATCCCACACCGGGAACAGCAGCTCCACCGAGTAGTCCGGCCGGACCTTGGTGGCCTGGTAGCCCAGAAGGCCGGTCAGGGCGATCAGCCCCGCCAGCACCCAGCGGCGGCGGGAGAACGCCGCCTCCACGAACCCACGGACACTCACTTGGACGCCTCCAGGACGGTGACCGTGCCGGCGGCCCCGTCCAGCTGGACCGGGTCTCCAGAGGCGATCAGCCGGGTGGCGTCGGGGACGCCCACCACGGTGGGGATCCCCAGCTCGCGGCCGACGATCGCGGTGTGCGAGAGCAGGCTCCCGCGCTCGGAGACGATCCCGGCGGCGGAGACCATCAGCAGCACCCAGCCCGGGTCGGTCATCGGCGCGATCAGGATCTCGCCGTCCACCCGGAGATCGGACCTGGGCTCCAGCACCACCTTGGCCGGAGCGCGGACGATCCCCCGGCTGCAGCCGGTGCCCTGCAGGGTCCGGGCGCCGATCCGCGGCAGCAGCGGCGCCTCCTCCGCCAGCCGGGCCCCGGCCACCACGCCCCGGGTGACGATCCGCCCGGGGAGCCGGCGGGTCTCCTGCGCCTGGGCCTCGCTGCGCTGCAGCGCCACCAGCGCCTTCAGATCGGAGGTGGCGCCATGTCCACGCACCGCGCCGGCCACCTCCTGGGTGGTGAGGAAGAAGACCTCCTCCACCGAGGAGAGCAGCCCCGCCTCCACCAGCCGCTGTCCCAGCGCCCGGTAGATCCGCTTGGCGATCCCGTAGGCCCGGGTCCGGGACAGGCGCATGCTCTCCCGGTTCGCCACCCCGCGCCGGGCCAGCTCCAGCACCCGGTGGAAGATCGCCGAGCGCAGCGGGTGCCCCTTCAAGGCAGCGGCGATCCTCCGCTCTCCCTCTTCGCGGCTCTGCTTCTCGTGATCGTCCAGCCCGGAGAGCCGCTTGCCGCCCCGCAGACAGTTGCGCACCGAGGCCACCAGCAGCGCCGGGTCCTCCCGCAAGGACGCCGTCTCCAGCTTCAGCTCATGCAGGGTCCGGTCGCCGAACGCCTCCAGGTGCGCCTCGAACAGGGCGCGGAGGAACTCCCAGCGGGGCTCCTGCTGCACCGCCGCCCACAGCTGCGCTTCGGTCTGGTCGGAGAGGAAGAGGCTGCGGGCCTCGGGATTCTCTCCCAGCCGCTCGCTGATCCGGACCACCGACCGCGCCGGCGCGATGCTCTCCAAGGTCCCCTGTCCGCAGAACAGCGCGTTCCGGGTGTCGGACACCTCGCCCAGCCCCCAGCGTTCGATCAGCTTGCCCACCCCTTCGTAGGCCTGCTGGGCGTAGAAGTCGTTGACCAGGGTCAGTCCGAACGGCTCGTAGATCGCCGCGCCCAGGTCCTCCAGCGACCCCAGCAGGGCGTGCGCGTCCAGCGACTCCAGCGGGACCTTCGCCTGCCGGGCGAACTCCGCGTTCAGGGTGCGGGAGAACTGCGCCGCGTCCCGGCGCAAGGTGAACAGCTGACCCAGGATCCGCCGGACCACCTTCAGCCGGGCAGGCAGGGCGCGCAGGCCCCCGCCCCCGCGCGCCACCTCCCGGTGCTCCAGCCCCAGCGCCTTCTCCCAGGCCTCCAGCCGACCCTCGAAGCCGGGCACCAGCTGGTACAGCCGGTACCAGTTGAGGAGGTTGTAGTAGACGCGGCCCTCCAGCGAGGCGACCAGGTTCTCGAACAGCGCGTCGTTGGCGGCGATCAGCGCGGGGGGAATCCCGAAGCGCCGCGCCGCCGAGCGGAAGGTCCGCGCATACGCGTCCTGGATGAAGGAGAAGGTCAACGGCGAGGTCACCCCCGGGTAGCTCTCCACCACATTGGCGTTGTCGAAGATCAGCTCGGTGCCCGCAGACGGCGGCGCCCCCAGGGTGGTGATCGGCCGGGTCTGCAGCAAAGACAGCTGCCCGTCGTCCGCCAGCGCCCACTCCAGATCCTGCGGCGCCCCGCGGGCCTCGGCGATCCGCCGGGCCAGCGAGACCAACGCCGATACCTGCGCGTCCTCCAGCGCCGGGACCAGGGCCCGGTGGGCGGGGACCGCCACCGAGCGGGTGCCTCCCTGGGCGTCGGACTGGATCTGCAGCCGCTTGTGGGTCATCTGGCGGCGCAGCACCGCGCCGGTGGCCAGATCCACGTACCAGGTGTCGCAATCGGCGGTGCCCAGCACCACGCCCTCGCCCACGCCCCAGGCGGCGGAGACCACCGCCTCCTCCCGGCTGCCGCTGGTGGGGTTGGCGGTGAACACCACCCCGGAGGCCACCGGATCGATCATCCGCTGCACCACCACCGCCACCCGAACCGGGGCGGTGATCCGCTGCAGCTGGCGGTACTTGAGCGCCCGCTGCGAGACCGCGGAGGCGATGCAGTCGCGCACCCGCGCCAAAAGCTGCTCCCGGGAGACGAACAGGTAGGACTCCAGCTGCCCGGCAAACGACGCCCCCGCGGAGTCCTCCACGTCCGCCGAGGAGCGCACCGCCACCTTCGCGCCCTCCGGGGCCAGCCGGTCGTAGGCCGCCAGCAGCTCGGACTCCACCCGGGCGGACAGCCCCTCACCGCTCAGCGCCGGGGCGCAGCCCTCGGTGGAGAGCGCGAACCAGTCGGGCACCCGGGCCCCCAGCTCTCCCAGGATCGCCAGCTGGGCGCCCTTCCCTCCCAGGATCTCGGGTCCCAACCCCCGCGCCGAGGCAGCGGGGACGATCAACGGCGGCGGGTTGGAGGACAGCGACAACCTGGACAAGGAGGCTCCCATGCCGACGTTGGACAGCAAGGCCCACACCAGGCCGCAACCTCCCGGATCGAGAAGGTTTTCCGCCTGTTGCGCGCCGCAGGGTACACAGCGACTGTATCGCGGAATGCACAGGCGAACACCGCCACCGGGCGGGGCCTTCCCTGGAACGCCGGCTGCACCCCCAGGAGCCTACCGATGACCTCCCAGACCCTGCCCCGCACCGACCTCAAGCCGATCCGTCCCACCCGGGCTGGCCGCCTGCTGGACTACCTCCAGCAGCTGTTCCCGCCCGCGGTGTACGTCCCCTCCGGGCTGGCCAGCTTCTTCTCCATCCACTTCGCGTTGCAGGCCTCCTTGGGGATCGCCCCGCTGCAGGTCAGCTGGCGGGCGCTGCTGGGCGCGGTCTCGGTGGTGCTGATCACCCTGCTGCTGCGCGCCAACGACGAGCTCAAGGACGCGGAGAGCGACCGGGCCCTGGCCCGGGAGGGAGACCCCAAGTACCGGGACCGGGGCCTGGTGACCGGCCACGTCCGGGAGGAGGACATCTCCGCGCTGCGACTGTGGGTGGCGGGGGTGGTGATCGCCTTGAACCTGGCCATCGCCCGGCCGGTGGCGCTGGCGGGGTTCGCCTTCGCGATGGCGATCGTCTGGCTCTCCGCGAAGTGGTTCTTCTGGCCGAAGATCGCCGGGAATCTGCTGCTGGCGTTTGCCACCCACAACCCGATCGCGGTGGCGGTGGGGATCTACGTGATCAGCGTCTTCGCCGCCGAGTACGGGGTGGGCGCGGTGAACAGCCAGGTGGCCCTGGCCGCGCTGGTCGCCGGATGGCTGCCGATCTCCGCCTGGGAGACCTCGCGCAAGGTCCGGGCCCCGGGCGAGGAGACCCGCTACCAGACCTACTCACTCCTGCTGGGCTGGAAGGTCGCCGCCTGGCTGCCCACCCTGTTCGCGGTCCTCTCCACCTGCGCGCTGGCCTACCTGGTGGAGGCCACCGGGCTGCCCCGGCTGTATCTGGGGGTGGTGGTCGCCGCCAACGCGGTGGTGGCGGCCGCCTCGCTGCGCTTCCGCCTCCGGCCCACCTCCCGCAACGCGAACCTCCGTCCGTTCGCCGAGGTGTACGTGGTGACCGTGACCGTGGGGCTGGTGATCGCCCTTCTGCTCACCCACGGGGTGCGCTGGAGCTAGCTTGCCGCCAGCTTCGCCCGGGCCCACTCCACCGCCTCCTCCACCGTCCCGAAGACCTTGTAGGGGGTGGGGAACGGCGCGAACAGCATCAGCGTCGCGGAGATGAACCGGTGCAGCGGGCTGGACAGCACCAGCGCGGTGCCCGCGCAGTGGGTCCGCAGCTCGCGCTCGTACTGCTGGAGCCAGTCCTTCTTGCTCATCCGGGCATAGGCGGTGACGTTGGTCAGCCCGGAGGCGTCCATCACCACCGCGTGCCGCTGCCCCCGCAACAGCAGCTCGGTCGCCTGGCGCACGTAGGCGTCCAGCTGTTCGGCGGTGGGCGCGCCCTGCGAGCGGTGGATCACCACCGGCCACTGATCCTCGAGGATCTGGATCGAGCCGCTCATGACCGGCGCTCCGGCGCGCACGGCAGCCGCATCACGAACGCGGTCCCCCGGCCCGGTTCGCTGTGGACCTCCAGCTCGCCCCGGTGCTCGCCAATCACCCGCTTGACGATCGCCAGCCCCAGGCCGCTGCCGCTGGCCCGGGTGGTGAAGAAGGGTTCGAACATCCGCTGCTGGATCTCGGGGGACATCCCGCATCCGGTGTCCTGGATCGCGATCGTCACCCACGGCGGTCCCCCCTCCCTGGATTCGGACTTCACCTCCACTCCCAATGATCCTCCCTCCGGCATCGCCTGCAGCGCATTGCGCAGGACGTTGATCAACGCCACCCCCAGCAGCCGACCATCCGCGGTGACCTCCACCCGCGGATCCTCGAAGCGCTTCTGGACCTGGATCCGGGCCTCGCCCAGGTCCAGGCGCAGCGCGTCGGTCAGCGCATCCTCCAGCACCGCCGCCACCGGCTGCGAGGCCAGCTCGGCCTTCAACGGCCGGACCATCTCCACGATGTTGGAGACCAGCATCTCCAGCCGGTTCAGCTCCTCGAACAGGATGTTGAGCAGGTGGCCCTGGTCGTGGGCGCCGTCGCCCCGGCGCAGCAGCTCGGTGACGTTGAACATCGCGGTCAGCGGGTTGCGCACCTCGTGCGCCACCGTGGCGGCCATCTCCGCCAGCGCCGCCACGCTCCTCCCACGGACCAGCTCCTCCTGCGCGGCCTCCAGCTCGGTCAGCGACACCCGCAGCTGCTGCTCCACCGCCTTGAGCCCGGTGATGTCGATGTCCACCGCCAGGGCGCCGTTGACCTCTCCCCCGTGTTCCCGGACCGGGGCGATCACCCGCGAGTAGATGCGCGCGCCCGCCTCCACCTCCTCCAGCACCGTGGTCCCGCCCAGGGCCCGGGTCAGGCTCTGCTCCGAGACCATCACCGTCGCCGACTCCCCCACCCGATCTCCGTGGTTCCGGTGGCTGGCCGGATTCTGCAGCCCCACCCGCCCGTTGCGGTCGCAGATCCAGAAGTCGAAGGGAAGGCTCTCCCCCAGGGTGACCAGCCAGGCCTCCAGCTCGCGCGCGTGCCCCTGCTCGGCGCGGGCGTCGGTGACGTCCAACATCACCCCCACCAGCTCCTCCCCCACCCGCTGGACCGCGGTGCGGAAGACTGTCCGGGGACGGCCCTGGATCAGCATCGGGTGCTCCAGCACCTCGGGCACCCCGCTGGCCGCCACCGTCTCAAACATCCTCCGCAGCCGGGCCCGCTGCGGCTCGGGAACGCACCGGCCCCAGAACTGATCGAAGGGAAGCTCCGTCTCCGACGCAGAGGCCAACAACCGGAAGGCCTGGGGACCGGAGAGCAGGGTGCCGAGGCTGGCCGGGTCGACGCGGAAGGGGATCGCGTCGAGCAGGCCCAGGGAGTCACTCAGCGGGTGCGTCGTCGAAGCCACGAAGAATCCCCAGTAAACCGTCGTCGCCGGCCTGCGCACCATACCCCGACTACCGGCCCGCAGCGCCGCCGGCTACCAGGTGATGGACAGCACGAAGTGCCACTTCGACTGCTCGGTCACCTTCACCACCGGCTTGATTCCGAACCGCTTGAGCAGACACTCCACGGTCCCGGCATTGAACTCCGGGAGCACCGCGCGGTCGCGCAGCACCAGGCGCCAGTTGCGTTCGGAGACCTCCTCCACGGTCATCTTCACCCCGGGTGCGGCCATGCCGAAGAAGCGGGGATAGCGTTTGAGGAAGGCCTCCGGGGACAGGTACGGCAGCACCACCACCACCACCTTGCCCACGATGGTGTCGAAGAAGCCGTCCACGAACTGGGCGGCGATCTTGCGCATCGCGTCGGGGGTGGGCTGGGCCGGGTACACCCGCCGGCAGGCGATCTCCATGCAGCGCTTGAACACCGACGAGGGGTAGCGGGCCTCCTGGTGGGAGACGTCAAACCCGGCCTGGCGCAGCTCCTCGGCGAAGTCGCCCTCCACCTTGAGCATCTTCACGAAGAGTCCTTCAAAGGAACTCTGCTGGAGCTGGCCCTCTCCCGGGTCCTGCAAGTACGAGGCGTCCAAGTTGTCGCTCCAGTTGCCCCCGCGGGCGCTGCCAACCTAGCATTCCGCTGACGCCGTTCCCGCCACGCAACTTCTTCCACCGGTTAGCGACAATGTAGGCAGGTTCTCCATGATCTACACCCCGCGCCCGCCCCGTCCTCCGACCCCGGTCACCCCCACTCCCCGACCGGAGAATCCCCAGCGGGGGGTGGTGGATCCGGCCCAGCCCAACCCCCAGCCTCACCTCGAGGACATGATGGAGGTGGTGGGCGCGCTGACCGGGAAGGTGGAGATCAACCCCGGGGTGGTGATCAAGGAGCGGTCCTCCCAGCAGAGCCGCACCCTGACCCGGGAGTTCATCAAGGAGCAGTTCGCTGGCCTGGGGCTGACCGCGGAGGATCAGAAGTACTCCCGGTCCGGGACCAACGTCTTTGCCACCCTCCCCGCCACCAACGGCAGCGACGAGTACATCGTGGTCGGCGCGCACTACGACTCGGTGCATGGCGGTCCGGGGGCCAACGACAACGCCACCGGGGTGGCGATGGTGCTGGACGCGGCCCGGCATCTCTCCGGGATGGAGGATCGCACCAAGAACGTGATCTTCGTCCTCTTCGATGAGGAGGAGATCGGGCTGCGCGGCAGCGCCGCCTTCGCCCAGTCGCTGCGGGATCAGGGCCTGAACGTGGACTCGGTCCACACCGTGGATCAGATGGGCTGGGACGCGGACGGGGATCGGGCAGTGGAGATCGACGGGGCCAGCCCCAAGATCCTCGCCCTCTACCAGAACGCGGCCAAGGAGGGCGCGCTGGAGGTCCCGATCCAGCCGGTCACCTTTGGCTCCACCGACCACGTGCCGTTCAAGGAGCTGGGCTTCGACGCGATGGCGGTCAGCGAGGAGTACGTGAGCGGGGATACCACGCCGCACTACCACACCCCCCGCGACACCTACGAGACGGTAAACTGGGAGTACCTCACCTCCTCCACCCGGCTGCTGGATCGGGCGCTGGAAGATCTGATCGAGGCGGACCCGGCCGCGGTGAAGAAGACCCGGTAGTCGCTTCCCCGCCTCCCCCCAGCTCAGCGCCCGGACCCGCCGTGGTAGCCTGGGGTTCATGACCCGAGCCACGCTGGGAACCTTCCTGCTGGCGACGCTGGCCGGCTGCTCCTGCCAGGGTCGAAAAGCGTTGCTGGCGCGGGTCGAGGTCAGCCCCCAGCTGAAGGCCTCATGCGTGCAACTGGAGGTGACCTCCCCGGCCGGCGCGCTGTTGCAGACGGTGCGGGCGGTGCGGGGAGACGAACCCAGCCTCCGGATCGCCGTCTTCCAGGGCGAACTCCCCGAACAGGTCCGGATCCGCGCCCGCGCGCTGTGGGGCGCGGCCTGCGGCGATCCCTTGGCGGCCAGCACCCTGAGCAGCGAGTACCCGGCGGCGTTCCAGACGGGCCAGGTCCCGGAGGTGATCCTCACCCTGGGGCTCCCCGGGGTGGAGGTGGACGTGGACCGCGACGGGTTCGTGGCCTCCGAGTTCAACGGTCCGGACTGCGATGACGCCAACCCCCAGGCCTACCCCGGCGCGGCGGAGGTCTGCTCCGGCGGGCTGGACCACAACTGCGACGGGAAGCGGGGCTGCGCCGATCCGGTCTGCGCGGCCTCCTCCTGCTCCAACCCGGCGGCCCGGGTGGTGATCACCTCCCCGCCGCTGGTGCTCACCGCCGGGGTGTGCGGCCCGGTTCCCCTCACCCTCCAGGTCCGGGATGGCCAAGGGGCGCTGGCGGTCTTTCCCCAGGACACCGCCCTGGGCTGGAACGTGGAACCCGCGGTGGAGCTGAGCTTCCACGCCCTCCCCGATTGCACCGACGCCCCCAGCGATTCGCTGGTGGTGGCCGGCGGGAACTCGGACCGCACCGTCTATGTCCGCGCCACCCGCCCCGCCTCCGTCGCCCAGCTGAACCTGGTCCCCCCCGGAGGACTGACCGGCGATGGCACTGGGCTGACCCTGCGGCCCGGGCCAATAGCCAGCGCCAGCGCCGCTCCGACCCCGCTGGCCGCCACCACCGGGCTCTGTTCTCCCCCGGTCACGCTTAGCTTCTTCGACGCCTTTGGCAACCCGGCCTCGTTCCCCGCCGCCACCGACCTGGCGCTCACCGCCAGTCCGGAGAAGGGAATCACCCTCTTCGGCGCCGCCGGCTGCACCGGTCCGCAGGAGGTGCTGACCGTCGCGCCGGGCGCCACGGGGGCGACCCTCTCCTGGCGCGGCACCCGCGCCGGTCCGCTGACTGTCACCGCCCAGGTGCCCGGGGTGGGCGCGGTGGACCTTGTGGCCACCCTCCTGGGCCGGCTGGCTCCGGTCTCCACCGCCCAGACGCTGCTGGCCGGGGCCTGCAGCTCCCCGCTCCAGGTCCAGGCCCAGGACGGCTCGGGAACCCCGATCACCGTGGAGGCCCCGCTGCCGCTGGAGCTGACCTCCACCCCGGGGGGCCTCACCTTCTTCCCCGACCCCGGCTGCACGGTGGCGATCACCCAGGCCCAGGTGCCAGCGGGCCAGGGCCAGGCGACGATCTACGCGCGCGCGATCACCGGCGCCGCCTACCTGCTGGAGGTCAACGCCGGCCAGCCCAACTCCACCACCCTGCCGGTGACGGTGCGGGCCACGGTGAGGACCGGCACCTGCGCGGTGGCCGACGGCGCCGCGTCGGTGGTGTGCCCGGTGGACCCGCCGCTGTTCGACCGGAACAAGGCCTTGATGGTGTTCCAGGCCACCGGCGCCCAGGACACCCCGGCCTCGGTGACCGTGGCCTGCACCCTGGCCAGCGTGAACGCCGTCCACTGTCAGCGGGTGGGAACCACCGGGGCGGTGGCGATCCGCTGGCACACCGTGGAGCGTCCGGCGGGCCTCCAGGTCCAGCACCTGACCCAGGCCTGCGTCCCCAGCCTGGTGACCCAGATCCCGATCACCCCGGTGGCCAGCATGGCCTCCACCTTCCTGCTGGCCAGCCAGAGCCGCCCGGGGACCGGCGATTACGACAACAACGACCTGCGCACGGTGGTGCTCTCCGCCGCCAACCAGGTGACAGTCACCACCGACAACATCTTCTGCGACGGCGGGGTGTTCGAGCTGCAGGTGGTGCAGTGGACCGGGGCCTCGGTCACCCGGGGCACCGCCGACGGACTCGCCTCCTTCGTGCCCAGCCGCACCCTCACCGGCCTCAGCGCGGTGAACGAGGCCCGGACCCTGCTCCTCTACTCCCACCGCAGCGCCGCGGTGGGGACCGACATCTGCGAGGTGATGGTGCGCGGCGAGCTGGCCAGCCCCACCTCGGTGTACTTCTCGCGCGGCAACACCGGCAGCCAGTACTGCACCGACGAGGTGATCACCGAGCTGGCCTGGGAGCGGGTAGAGCTGCCGCCCGGCAACCGGGTCCAGGAGCTGACCACCCCCTTCGGGATCGGGGACCTCACCAAGGAGACCGGGATCACCCCGGTGGACCTGACCCGCAGCCTGGCCTTCAGCGGTTCGCAGTGGCACGGCGGCCAGGGCGGAGGCGAAGGGGACCAGTGGGACTTCGACCTGCTGGGCGAGGTGACCGCCCGGCACAGCCTGCCCTCCCCCGCGGTGCTCCGGCTGGAGCGGGCCAGCGCGCTGGACGACGCGCGCTTCACCTCCCACGTGCTGGAGGTCCAGCCGTAACGGCGCAACGGGCGCCCGCTCGGGCTACGCCACCCGACGGATGATCATCACCACGGTGGCGAAGTGGGCCGCCGCGCCGACCAGGGTCATGGCGTGGAACACCTCGTGGTAGCCGAACACCCCGGGGAGCGGATTGGGACGCTTGGCCGCGTAGGCCACCGCGCCCAGGGTGTAGGCCACCCCGCCCACCATCAGCAGCACCAGCTCCAACGTCTGCAGTGAGGCGCGGACCTGGCCGAAGTACGGAACCATGGTCCAGCCCACCGCCACCGCCAGCAGCGCGTTGAGCACCTTGGGCGCGCCGACCCAGAACACCGCCAGCGCCACCCCCAGCAGCGCCCCGCCCCAGGCCAGGAACAGCAGCGGGGTCCCGGTCTCCGACGGCAGCCCCAGCATCGCCACCGGGGTGTAGGTGCCGGCGATCAGGATGAAGATCGACGCGTGATCCAGCCGGCGCATCCGGGCCCGGGCGCGCTCGGACCAGAGGATCCGGTGGTAGGTGGCGGAGATCCCGAACAGCGTCACCAGGCTCAGCGCGAAGATCGCTCCGGCGGCCAGCGCCCTGGGAGTGGGGGCCAGCGAAACCAGCACCAGGCCCGCGCCCAGGGCGAAGAACGCGGCGTACTGATGGAGCACCCCCCGCAGCTTGGGCTTGGAGATCTCGGGGGTCACGCCCTTCCACCGGCAGCGACCCCGATCGCCTTCTTGCCGGCGGGGGGACGGGGAATCAGATAGGCGCGCTGGATCTTCAGCATCCCCAGCTTCTCCATCACCACGCAGCAGCCATAGCCCATGTCGATCTCGTGCCTCCGATAGGAGAACGTCGCCGAGCCCGGGTACTGATGGTGGTTGTTCTGGAACCCCTCCCCGAAGATCAACCAGGCGGCCAGGTGGTTGTTCCGTGAGTTGTCAGAGGTCTCGAAGTTCCGTCCGCCGATCGCATGACCGATCGAGTTGACGATCCCTCCCTGGATCGGATGGCTCATCATCCCCAGGAAGTACGCGACCCCCAGCATCCAGCCGATCCCCAGCGCCAGCCCCAGGGCGATCGCCGCATGGACCGCGTACGGCAGCCACCACAGCCCGCGGCGCTGCAGGGGGTTGATCGGGAAGTCCAGATCCTTGGCGTAGCGGGTGAACTCGGGGTTCTTCTTGAGCAGGCCGATGATCACCCGCTTGTAGTTGCGCAGCTGCTCCATCCCGATCCCCAGGATGCCCACGTTCACCGGGGAGTGCGGATCCTGGGGGGTGTCCGAGTGCTCGTGGTGCATCCGGTGCATCACCACCCAGGACTTGGCGTCCAGGCCGGTCACCCAGTTGCCGCCGTTGACCACCAGCTTCTGCAGCCACGGGCTCAGCCGCACCGCCTTGTGCGCCAGCGCGCGGTGGTAGCCGATGGTGATGGTCAGGATGTTCAACAGGTAGGCTGCGGCGAAGACGGCAAGGCACAAGGCGAGGTACATGCAGACTCCAGGCTGTCGAGCTACCGCAAGGTAAGCTTCGTTGCGGTAGGTTTCGATCCGGTAAGTTACCAATGAGTAGGTTCGGATGACAACATGAAGCGGAAGCAGCGCCTTTCCGGTCCGGAGCGTCGGGCCCAGCTGATGGAGGTCGGTCGGTCGGTCTTCGCCAGCCACGGCTACGAGGCGGCGTCCATCGATCAGATCGCCCACCAGGCAGGCGTGTCCAAGCCGATCGTCTACGAGCACTTCGGGGCCAAGGAGGGCCTGTACGCGGCGATCGTGGACCGGGAGATGGACAACCTGGTGGAGCGGATCTCCCTGGCCATCTCCCAGGGTTCCTCGCGCCAGCGCTTCGAAGGCGCGGTGCTGGCCTTCTTGACCTACACCAAGGAGCAGCCGGCCGGCTTCGCGGTGCTGACCCGGGACTCGCCCTCCACCCTGGCCCGCCGGGGGCTGACCCGGGTGATCGACGACGCCGCCGAACGGGTGGGCGAGGTGTTCCACATCGCCTTCGAGCGCGCCGGCTACGATCGCAAGTTCGCGCCGATCTACGCCAACGCCCTGGTGGGGATGGTGACCCAGGTCGGGATCTGGTGGGCGGCGGAGGGAAAGCCCTTCACCGCCGAGAAGGTGGCCAAGCACGTCGCCGCGCTGGGCTGGATGGGCCTGCGGCACCTGCCCAAGGATCCGACGCTGCCGCGGGCGACCCGGGAGCCGAAGAAGAAGGAGCCCAGGCCGCCCGCCGGAAAGTAGACGTCACCACGCGCGGTGCCTGCCCCTGACCAGCGAGGTGGCGCGGCTCAGCGCCGGACTTCACCAGCAAGGACCGGGGCGACCAGAACTTCGCCCTCGAAGCGCGGCAGCAGGTCGCCACCGGACTCGATTTGCCCCAAGGAGACCAGGCCGCGCGAGTACCCGAAGTCGCGGTAGTACACAGCGAGATTCCCCCACGGCGCATAGTAGGCAAAGTCGCCGACGGAAGGATCGACCCCTGCTGGCGCACCCCGGGTCGTGAGCTTTCGCGGCAGATCGCTCACCTTCTCGGTCGACGCGTGGTCCTTGAAAGTCAGCTTCAAAGGGAGCAGCGACGCGAAGTCGCGCGCAGCCGCGCTGTCGTTGAGCCTCACCACCAGCCGCTCACCCTGGGAGTTCGTGAGATGAATTTGCATCCTTAATCCTCTCCGTGAATCGGTGTCACCAGCGGCGGCGACACCGGCAGCCACCGCCACCGTCGCCAGAACAATCCTGATGCCTCTCATGGGAACCTCGCTTCGCTGTGGAACCATCGCGGCGGGCGTACTGCGGGTTGCCATCGTGCGGGTCGAGCCCCAGCTCCGGCTACGTGTTCACGTCGATCACGAAGCGGTAGCGCGCCTTCTTGGCGATGACCTTCGACCACGCCTCGTCGATGCCGCTCATCGCGATGGTCTCGATCTGGGGCCGGATGTTGTTCAGCGCGCAGAAGTCCACCATCTCTTGCGTCTCGCGGATGCTTCCGGTGTTCGAGCCGGCGATGGCGTTGCGGTACAGCACAAGGCTCATCTGGCCCACGTCCACCGTGTCCGACACCTTCCCCACCCCCACGCGGCAGTAGGTTGCGTCACGCTTCAGAAGCGGGACGAAGCGGTTCAGGTCGTGCCGATAGGGGACCGTATCCAACGCGAAGTCGAAGGCGTGCTTCCAGGCGGACCAATCCGCGCCGTCCTGGTTGATCACGACCTCCGTTGCGCCGAAGCGCTTGGCGTCCTCCACCTTTTCCGGTGACGTCGTAAAGACCGTCACCTCTGCGCCCATCGCCTTCGCGAACTTCACCGCCAGGTGCCCCAGGCCGCCCAACCCGATGACAGCGACCTTCTTCCCTGTCGAGACGCCCCAGCGGCGAAGCGGCGAGTACACGGTGACCCCGGCGCAGAGCAGCGGCCCCGCCTCGGCCAGACTGATCGCGTCGGGAATGTTGAGGACGAAGTCCTCGTCGACGACGACGAAGGTCGAGTAGCCACCCTGCGTGATCGACCCGTCTCTGTCCTTCGAGCCGTACGCCTGGGTGTTGCCATTGAGGCAGTAGTTCTCGTTCCCCGCCTCGCACTCAGCGCAGCGACGGCAGGAGTTGACCATCGTGCCCACCCCGACGCGGGCACCCATGCGGAACCTGCTCACGCTCGAGCCCACTGCGACCACTTCTCCTGCGAGCTCGTGACCGACAATCAGCGGATACTGAGCCGGCCCCCAGTCACCGCGAACGGTGTGGATGTCTGAGTGGCAGACCCCGCAGTAGTGCAGCTTGATCGCAACGTCCTTCGGGCCGAGGACTCGCCGCTGGAAGGCGCGCTTCCGGAGCGCACCCTCGGGCGCGTACGCCGCCATGCCCTCGGCCGGGAACGGGCCGCGCCCCGCTGCGAGCACCCCGGCTCCTGTTGCGAGAGATGCCGAGGCCAGGGTCTCGGCTCTGGGGGCGGAGCCATTCGTAGCGCAGGCGGCGAACGGTACCGCGGCGAGACCGACCAGCACCCGCCTCCTCTCCAGGGGCTGCGGGTCGTGACCATTCTTGGAAGCGCTCATCGTGCTCTCCTCGTGACGGATACAGGGGGGCCAGCCGCCAGGTTCTCTGGCTTGGGTCTCCCCTGACAGTGTGCCGGCGGACAAAGGGCCACCAGATGGCCAGCCGTGGACAGGGCGGTAAGCGACGTTGAACAGTCTCTTGCCCCTTGGGGCCTACCGGGGGCCCTGGCCCCCGCCGTACTGCTCGTCGGTGACGTGCTCCATCCAGTCGACAACCTTGCCCTCCACATGCTCCTGAATGGCGAGGTGGGTCAGGCGGCTGTCCGAGCTGGCGCCATGCCAGTGCTTCACTCCCGGAGGCGTCCGCACCACGTCGCCCGCCTTGATTGCCAGGCGCTCGCCGCCCCATTGCTGAACCCAGCCGGTGCCCTCGGTCACAACCAGGATCTGGCCGGCTGGATGCGAGTGCCACGCCGACCGGGCCTTGGGTTCGAACGTGACGGAAGCCGCACCGGCTCGGGTGTGCTCGGTGGCCTCGAAGAGGAACCGCACCGAGACCGAACCGGTGAAGGTCTCGGCAGGGCCGGGCGCAACGCGTTGGTGGCTTGCAGACGTCACCGCCACCTGCCCGCCATTTCCGCCGCTCGGTTCACCTGCTCCGCGAGCCGCCGCGCAGCCGAGCGCCAGCAGCGTCGCAATCGACGAAATCAGGTACGTCTTCATGGAACCTCTCCTTCTGGGGCGCTGCAGACCAACGGCGCCGGATGCCTGGGGTGACGGCCACCCACAGGGGAAGCGATGTGTGCGGGCGTCCCTGGGCGCCAGGTGGCCGAGGGTTGACGGGCCAGTAAGCCGCTGGACACGGCGCGGACGTGACGCCCGGAACGCGAGCAGCGCCGCAGCCCCGAGCAAGGCGGCGCTCGCGACGAACGTTGCCCGATGGCCGCCGGTGTCGAAAAGAAGCCCGCCGATCGAGGCGCCGGCGGTGATGGCGAGTTGGATGGCCGCGACCATCAGCCCGCCGCCCGCCTCGGCGTCGTCCGGCAAGGTGCGCGCGAGCCACGTCCACCAGGCGACGGGTGCGGCTGTTCCGATCAACCCCCACGCTGCGAGGAGCACCGCCACGGCAGGAAGCGATTTGCCCAGCGCGACGAGGGCCAACGCCACCAGGGCCATCGCAATGGGTGCGGCGACCAGCACGGCGGTCAGTCGCTTCGGGACAACGAAGCCGATGAGGTACGTCCCGACCAGACCGGCTGCCCCCATCCCCAGCAGCACCAGCGACAGCGTGGAGACACCCACGCCGGTGACCGATTCGAGGAACGGTCGAAGGTACGTGAACAGGGCGAACTGGCCGGCGAAGAGGAACGTCACGGCGAGCATCCCCACCGACGCACCGGGGCGCCGCAGGACGGCGAGCGTCCGCGCGGGCCTTGCGCCGGCCTTCGCGGGCATGGGGGGCAAGGTGATGAACTGCCACGCGAAGGTGACCGCGGCGAGCGGAACGACCGCGAAGAAGGCGCCTCTCCAACCGATGTACTGCCCCAGAAAGCTGCCGAGCGGCGCCGCGATGGTCGTTGCCAGTGCGTTTCCGCCGTTGAGCACCGCCAGCGCCCGCGGAACCTCCCGCTCCGGCACCAGCCGCATCACCGTGGCTGCGGACAAGGACCAGAAGCCGCCGATGACGACGCCGAGCATCGCCCGCCCGAAGATGAGGACGGGAAAGTTCGGCGCCAACGCGACGACCACGCCCGACACCAGCATCAGCCCGGTGAGGGCCAGGAGCACCCTTCGGCGGTCGATGGACCTCGCCAACGAGGCGATCAGCAGACTCGTCACGACAGCGAAGACGCCGGACACCGCGATGGCCTGGCCGGCCCGGCCCTCCGTCAGTCGAAGGTCCATCGCAATCGGTGTCAGCAAGCTCACCGGCATGAACTCGGAGGCGATGAGGGTGGAGACACACAGGGTGAGCGCCAGCACGGCGCCCCAGGACCGGGCGCGAGGGTTGGAAGAGAGGGTCATGAACGCGGCCTCACCGAAGCTGGGTCTTGAAGAAGGACGTGAGCTTGCCCCAGGGGATCAGCTCGACCCGGTCGTACAGATCGACGTGGCCAGCGCCGGGAACGACGTGGAGCTCCTTCGGCTCGGACGCCTTGCCGAACGCGTGCTCGCTGAAGATCCGCGAGTGCGCCTTGTCGCCGGTGATGAAGAGCACCGGGCGCGGGGAGATCCGGTCGAGCTGCTCGAAGGACCAGAACAACGACATCGCGGCGCCGCTCGTCACGGACATCGCCGTGGTCGAGCGCGGGTGCTGGCCGCGGGGCGTGCGGTAGTAGTCGAAGAACTCCCGATCGATGGCGGTCGAGCGGTCGGTCAGGACTTCGGGCGTTCCGACGGCCATCGCGCGCTGCGCGCCATCCACCTCGGCCCAGCGCTGGGCCGCAATGCGCTCCAGGTTCTTCTTCAGCGCAGCCTCGTCCAGGTTCTCCTCGAGCCCCTGCCGCATCCCCTGACCGATGTCGTACATGCTGACGGTGGCCACCGCCTTGATGCGCGGATCGATCTCTGCCGCGGCAAGGCCGAATCCCCCGCTGCCGCACACGCCAAGAACGCCGATGCGCTCGCGGTCCACGATTGAATTCGTTCCCAGGAAGTCGACCGAGGCACTGAAGTCCTCGACGAAGGCCTCGGGCGACGCGATGAAGTGCGGGAGTCCCCCTCCGCTCTCGCCGTTGTACGACGCGTCGAACGCCAGCGTGACGAAGCCGCGCTCGGCGAGCGTCTGGGCATACAGGCCCGAGGACTGTTCCTTGACGGCCCCATACGGGTGTCCGACCACGATCGCGGGAGCGCGCTTGGAGCGGTCCAGGTTCTTTGGGATGTAGAGGTCGCCGACGAGCGTGATCCCGAGCCGGTTCTTGTACGAGACCTTCTGATGGGTCACGAGCGCGCTCTTGGGGAAGGTCTTGTCCCAGGTCTCCTGGCGGGGGGGGCTCGCGGACCGCGACGGTTGTGCGGTCGCCTCGCTTGAGAGAAGGCCGAGCGCGGCGACGCCCGTGGCTACCATCGACGCCAGACGGCGGCCCCGCCGTCCAGGTCTCGACGCGCCGAACTGCGCCTGGGACTTCGTCTTGCTATTCCTGTTCATGATGTCGTCTCCGCAGCGCGGTGGGTGAAATCGCTGCGGGTCAAACATGCGGTCCGGCCTCCGCGCGCACTACGCGTGGATGCTGCAAAGGCCGGTAAGCCGCGTTTGACAATGGTCCGGCGGCTCGGCGGCTCGGCGGATCGGAGCACCCGCTCCGGAGCGTGAGACGGTGCCCCCCTCCACACACCCAACGGATGCTTGGGCCGGGCGATGCTGTTAAGCCCTGCTAACGGGTTGCCCGGCCAAAGCGAAAGGGTCGCTCGCCGTCCCCGTGCCGGAGCTCACATGACCACTCCCCCCATGTCGCAGGTGCACGCCTTGCTGGAGGTCGCGCACCACCGAAGTTTCACCGCGGCCGCTCGTGAGCTCGGCGTTTCGCGATCGGCGGTGAGCCAGGCGATCCGCCAGCTGGAACAGCACCTCGGAACGGCGCTCGTTGCCCGAACGACCCGCAGCGTTTCGCTCACCGACGCGGGTCGGCGGCTGGTCGAAGGCGCGGCGCCCGCCGTCGCTCAGCTTCTCGCGTCACTGCAAGCTGCCGGAGCGCAGCCCGGTGAGACCGCGGGCCGGTTGCGGCTCTCCGTACCGCGCGTCGCCATCTCGCTGGTGCTCGACCCGGTCATCCCGGTGTTCCGGCGGAAGCACCCTCGCGTCGAGGTCGAGCTCACCGTCGACGATCGCCTCGTGGACATCGTTGAGACCGGCTACGACGCCGGCATTCGGATGACCGAGGTCATCGAGCGCGACATGGTGCAACTCCGGCTCACCGCTGGACTTCGCTTCGTCGTCGTGGGGAGCCCGCAGTACCTGGCAGAGCGAGGCACTCCACAGCGTCCGGAAGACCTGCTCGAACACGAGTGCATCACCTTCCGCTCGCCGACGACGGGCGCGCTTTACGCCTGGGAGCTGGAGCGTGGCCGGCGCACCTGGCGGATGGCGGTCGGCGGCGGCGTCATTGCCAACGATCCGTCTCTGGCTGCGACGCTGGCGGCAGCCGGTCTCGGATTGACCTACGTCGCTGAGCCGTCGGTGACGCAGGAACTGAACACCGGTCGCCTGGAGATCGTGCTCGACGAGTTCGCGGCCGCCGTCCCCGGGTTCTTTCTCTACTACCCAAGTCGAGCGCAGCGCTCAGCACCGCTGGCGGCGTTCATCGAGACGGCGAGAGAAGTTCTCAAGCGCTGAGGTGGAACCGCCAGTCACCGAACCCGGTGACCGGCAATGAGCACACACCGCTCCCGCGCACGCTACGGCTGCTGGCCCTTCACGCTCATCGAATATCCCGCGGAGTAGGCGTTGAACTCCGGGGCGTACATCGACTGCAGGGTGGCGGGGCCGATCCGGAAGGTGCCGGCCAGGTTCGCCCGCAGCCGGTAACGAAGCGTGTACTCACCCACCGGCAGCCAGTCGAAGAAGAAGTTCGTCGCCGAGTCGCGGGTCTCCTCGTAGAAGGCCACGCCGGTCTCCCACTTGTAGCCGGAGACGGCGCGGTCCGGCTCCAGCCCGGCGGCGCGCGGATCGTGGAGGTGGACGAACTCCGCGGCGTGCTTGGCGCGGATCGACAGCTGGACCTCGATCTCGTCTCCCACCGCGATCGCCGTCCCCTCCGCCAGCGGCTGCAGCACCGTCTGCTTCCCCTGCTTGTCGCGGCGGAAGTACTTGCGGGAGACGGAGAAGAAGTCCCCCCGCTCCTCCGCCGGCAGCTGGTCGGTGGCGAAGTGCCAGGTGGCGGAGGCGAACGCGAAGCCCTGGGTCTTCTTCTCCACCACCACCTCCGCGTGACGCGCCGGATCGATCTGATCCCCGTCGATCACGATCTGGTTCTTCTTCCCGGTGAACTGATCGGGAGCGAACGCCAGCTTCACGGTGCGCGGGCCGGCGGTGACCACCAGCTCCTCGCGGATCCCCAGCGCGCCCTCCTGCTCCAGGTACTTCACCAGCGCGTAGATCGCCTCCGCGGTGGCGCGGGTGGACTTCCAGTGGCTCAGCTTCTTGTTGATCAGCAGCCACTGCACCAGCCCATGGCGGCGGGCGTCCTTGGGCTCCAGCTCCATCAGCACCCGCAGCGCGAAGGCGTGGGTCTCGATGGTGTCGTTGTACCAGAGCCACCCGCGGTCCTCCGGGGCCCAGAAGGTCCCCTGCTCCTCGGAGGTCTTCGCCGAATCCATCACGCTGGCGAAGACCTTCTTGGCGTCCGCCGGCCGGCCCATCCGCTGGAGGGTCAGCGCCAGGTAGCCCTTGAGGTACGGGGAGTGCGCCTTCCAGTGCCGGAAGCTGTGGTCCAGCATCGTGCGCCGCTCGTCGGGCGTCAGCGCCTGGCCGGTGTAGCTGGCATCCGGGAAGGCCGAGGCCACGTAGTTGAGGAAGGTGGTGAACTCGGTGCAGCAGCCCTCCTTCTTCTTTAGCTGCGGCGCGTACTCGGTGCGGTAGTGCTGGGCCACGTACTGCCAGGCGCGCACGGTCATCTCCTTGGGGACCGGCACCTGGTACTCGGCGGCGCGGGCCAGCCCGTGGAGGATGTACAGGGTCATGTACGGCGAGGGCGGCCCGCCCGGGAACCAGGGGAAGGCGCCCACCGAGGTCTGCATCTTCTGCAGCTGCCCCAGCGCCACCCGCTGCTGCTCGGCCGCGATCTTCGGATCAAGCACGTTGAGCAGCGCCTCCTCGGGGGCGGAGCCGCCCTTGGCCTCCTCCAGCCAGGGAGTCTCCTCCAGCAACATCTTCCGGTTCGGATCCGGTGCGTCCCACTGCTCCAGCCGGGTCTGGCGGGTGGAGAGGGTCTTGGCCATCTGCCCCACCGCCGGGTACTGCGCGTAGAGGCTGGAGACGATCCCGGTGGAGACGAAGCGGTTCAGCGTCTGCTCGGTGCACTCGTAGGGGTAGCTGCTCAGGTACGGCAGCGCCTGCAGCGCGGTGTAGAACAGCTGGCCGTCGATGGTGACCACCAGCTGCTCGGTCTGCCGGGAGGGGTCGTCGTTGCGGGCCAGGTCCTCGAAGCGCAGGACCTTGCGCGAAGCATCGTGGAGGGTGGCGAAGCGGGACTGGGCCAGATGCAGCCGGCTGGGCAGCACCGGCACCGGACGCAGCTCGCCGTCACTGAACGCTCCCGCCTGGGCGGTGACCTGGAAGGAGTAGGTGCCCACCCCTCGCGGCGCCTTGAGCCGGAAGGCCACCGTGGTCCCCTTCCCCGCGGCCACGGTGAACTTCTTGGCGGTCTGCTCTCCGCCCGCCAGGAACTTCTGGGTCACCGCCTTGCCGCTCTCCAGGTCGGTGATCACCAGCTGCAGCGCACCGGCGGCGTCCTTCTCCGCCGCGCTGTTGATCGCCACCTGCAACTGGGCCTCGTCTCCTTCGCGGAAGAAGCGCGGGAGGTAGGGGCGCACCATCAGCTCCTTGAGGCTGCGGGTCTCCTTCCGGGTGGAGCCGGAGCGCAGATCGCGGGTCACCGCGTGCGCCCACACGTTCCAGGAGGTCACCGAGTCCGGGACCTGGAACTCGAACACCGAATTTCCCGCGGCATCGGTCAGCAGCTGGGGCAGGAAGAAGGCGGTCTCGGAGAAGTTGGTGCGCAGCTGCGGTCCCTCTGGAGCGGGAGCAGCAGCCGCCTGATTGGCCACCGACGCATCCGCCTCACCGGGCGGCGGGGGGGGCGGCGGCGGGGCGCCCTCGGAGCGGGACTCCTCCTTGGACAAGGAGACCTTGGATTCCCGGGCCACCGCCATCGGCCTCGGGCTTCCCCCGCCCCGGCCCTTGGTGCCCGGGCCGCCGATCCCATAGCCGTCCAGGATCTTGAGCTGGGCGGGGATCAGCTCCGGGGCCTCCGGCAGCTCCGGATAGCGGTCGTTCCAGACCCACATCACCTGCCCTGGCCCCAGGGTGGAGCGGGTCCAGCCAAACGCGGTGCGCTGGGTGAACAGCGACATTGGCGTCGGCGGGGTGTGGGGCGCAAACGCGTCCAGCGAGCGATCGTACATGTACGCCAGCACCTCGGCCGCCCCCCGCTCCACGCTCTCTCCGCGGCTGCCCTTCACGGTCACCCGGAAGGTCTCCTTGGCGCCCGGCCGCAGCCGATCCCGGAAGGTGGAGAACTCCACCTTCAGCTCCTTGTGGTCGTAGGGAACCGCCAGGGTCTGGGTGAAGCGCAGCAGCTGGTAGTCGCGCACCCCCACCAGGGACACCAGCAGTCCGCCGCGATCCTGGGGGGTGATCGGCAGCTCGATCAGCATCGAGGGGCCGGAGAGGGTCAGGAAGCGCCGCTCCAACGGACGATGGGGCCGTTGCAGTTCCAGCACCACCGGCTGCTCCGGCAGGCCCGAAGCCACCAGCAACCGGGCCGTCCCCCCGGCGGTGACCGACGGGGACTCCACCCACAACCCCAGCGGGACGGAGAGCCGGGCGCCGGCCACCACGAACTCCTGCTGGGTCTCAAAGCGGGCGCCGAACTCATCCACCGTCTCGTAGCGGAGCCGATACGCGCCTCCCTCCCGCAGCCGGGTCTCCACCTTGGCCTCGGCGGTGGAGATCGTCCCCTGCGCCACCTGGGCGCCGTCCGCCCAGCCGCGCAGCGTCTTCTCCGGCTGGTAGTCCGTCTCCCAGCGCGGCCGCAGCTTGTCCCCCGGGGTCTGATACCCGGGCGGCCCGGTCTGGATCGGCGGCTGGGGGATCGGCTCCTCGGCCGGGAGCAGGGTCTGGCCCGGCTGCTGGAGCGCGAGGATCCGCCACTGGCCGGTCCCCGCCCGGGGGTTGCCGTCCAGGTCGGTGCGGCGGACGGTGAAGGACACCGGCTGCCCGGCGCGGAAGAAGCCGCCTCCCGCCTCCACCGTGGCGGTGACCGCGGAAAAGCCGATCGCGTAGCTGCGCTGGGCGGTGCGGGTCTCCCCTCCCTCGTCGGTGATCTCCGCGGTGACCGCGTAGGCGTAGCTGACCTCGCGGCTCTCCACCCCCTCCTCCGCCTCCGGGGTGAAGGTCACCGCGAAGGTCCCGTCCTCCTTCAGCGCGGTGGCCCCGGTGGCGATGGTCTGCGGCCGTCCCGCCGGCAGCCGGTACCAGCTCCACCACCCCGGGTAGCGGGGCTGACGCACCACCTGCCAGCGGACCTTCCCCGCGGCCACCGGTTGCCCGAAGTAGTAGCGGGCGGTGCCGGTGACGGTGACCGGCTTGTTCAGCCGCAGCGGGCCCTGGGGCGGGGGGAACTCCGCCTCGAAGGTGGGCCGCTTGTACTCCTCCACCCGGACCTGGGCCGCGCCGTAGGGGCTGGTCTGGAGGGACCAGGCGCCCAGGGCCCGCCCCTTGGGGATCAGGAACTCGCCGGCCACCGAGCCGAAGCTGTTGGTGCGCACCTGCACCGAGTCCAGCTTCTGCCCGTTGGCGTCCCGCAGGGTCACGGTCACCGGGCTGGAGGCCAGGGTGCGGAAGTCGGCTTGCTCCCCGCGGCCCTGATAGGCGACCACCTTCCAGCGGATCTTCTGCAGTGGCCGGTAGATGCTGCGATCGGTGTAGACGAAGGCGCCGCTGCGCTCGCTCGGGCCGGGCTCCGGAGAGAACCCCAGCTGCTGGGGATCGAAGGCCCGCTGCTCCCCGTGGCGGGCGATCAGGAAGAAGCCCTCGTGCTTCCCACCCGGGGCCTCGTTCCAGATCGCCATCCCCTGCGCATCGGTAGTCTTCGACGCCACCTTCTGGTGGGCGCGGTTCCAGTCGTACCGGTACAGCTCCACCACCGCGCCGGCCACCCCCGCCCCGGACTCGCCGTTCACCACCCGGACCTGATGTTCGGAAGGGGAGAGCTGTCGGGAGACCAGCACCAGCGGGGAGAGATGCAGCGCGGAGGCCACCACCCGGTTGCGCTGGGCAGAGAAGTCCTCCCGGGCCGAGGCCACCACCAGGTACAGCCCGTGCTGCTCCAGCGGAGGGGTCAGATAGGTCTGGTGCTGCTGGAAGTCGGGGGTGGGCGGCAGCTGGGCGGTCCAGCGGGCCACCGGGGTCTGGGAGGCGACCAGCTTCTCCAGCGCCCTGCCCTGCGGCAGCAGCGAGTAGTCCTTCCACTGCGCCACCAGCTGATCCAGATCCAGGCGGTAGGCGCGGAAGAACACCCGGGAGAGGTTCTTGTGGCTCAGCAGCAGGGACCGCTTCCCCACCCCGTCGGTGGCCATCGTCGCCAGCTGGTAGTCGGCGGCCTCGATCTCCTTCACCATCGCCACACACCGCCGGTGGCCGAGCGATCCCGGGTACACCGCGCTGCCCTCGGTGGCGATCCGGTGGGCGGCCACCAGGTCCTGATCCCCCCGGTAGAGCTCCGCCAAGGTGGCCTTCCCCATCGTGAACCAGGGGACGGAGCGGAACGCGGGCAGCCGGGCGGTCAGGTCCGCCTGGAGCAACGCCCGCTTCTGCTTGCCGGTGAAGTGCTCGGAGAGCCGGCGGATCCGCTCCAGCCGGGCCTCCAGCTCCGCCTCCTTGCGCCCCGCCCCGCGGTGCCAGGACTCCAGATCGTCCAGCACCGCGCCCAGCTTGAGCAGCGGGTGGACCTCGGGATCGTCCAGCTTCACCCCCGGGACTCCGCCCTGGATCAGCGCCGTCGCGTCCAGGCGGAACAGGTCATTGGAGTGCTCCGGGCTCCAGGTGCCCGAGTCGGCCAGGGTGGCCACGAACAGGTAGCCCAGCGCGTCCCGCAGCGTGCCCCGCACCGACTCCGGATAGGTGCCCAGCTCCAGGTACTCCCCGTAGCGCCGGGCCGGGGTGGTCCCCAGCTGGGCCCGGGTGGCCCAGACCTCGGTGAACGCCCGGTGGGCCTCGGCGATGATCTGCTCGTGGGTCCAGGCCTTGAGGTCCACCGTGCCTTTGGACTCCACCTTCTCCCGCCCGCGGATCTCCCACCCGTAGGCCTGGGCGTAGGTGACCAGCGCGCTGGCGTAGGCCAGGTTGACCGCGTTGCGCGCCAGCGGCGAGGCGGGCCAGGGCGACTCGCGCAGCGACTTCACCGCGGTCTCGTAGCCGTGCAGCCCCAGCCGGACCCGGGTCCCGCGCACCAGCGCCTTGGCCCACTCCTCTTCGTTGCCGCTGGCCCGGGCCTCCTTGAGCCGGGCCTCAATGCCCTCCGAGGCGGCCTGCAGCTTCTGGTCTTCGACCAGCTGATCGATCTGCTTCCAGCTGGGCGCCTTCGCCAGGGAGAGGGAGGCGGTCAACGAGGCGCAGAGCGCCAGCAGCTTCCACGGCAATGGGGACATGGGCGCACTCTAGACACGCCCCTGGTCCGGCCGGTTCCAAACTGCTCAGGCCTTCTTGCGCAGCCCCACCAGATAGACCTCCATGCTGGCGCCGCGGGTGGCCTCCGGACGGACGACCTTCACGTCCGAATAGGCGGCCCGCAGCTGGTTGCGGAACTCCTCGAAGTCCCCGCCCATGAACAGCTTGGCGATGAAGTGCGAGCCGGGCAGCCCCCGGGTGGTCGCCACCTCCAGGGCCTTGTTCGCCAACCGCAGCGACCGCGCCTCGTCGGTGGAGCGGATCCCGGAGGTCTTGGGCGCCAGGTCGGAGACCACCGCGTTGAACGGCCCGTCGTAGATCGCCGCCAGCTGGGCGTCGAAGTCGTCTGAGAGCACGTCCAGCTGCGCGGTCTTCACGTAGGGGACCGGGAAGGGACGGATCGCGGCCAGATCGACGCCCACCACCAGGCCACCGGCCCCGACGGTCTTGGCGATCACCTGTAGAAAGCCGCCAGGGGCGGCGCCCAAGTCGAGGACCTTGTCGTTCTTCCGGAAGATGGAAAACCGCTGCGAGATCTCTTCGATCTTGAACGCTGAACGCGCGCGGAATCCTTCTGCTTTGGCCTTCTTGAAGAAGTGGTCTTTGGGCTTGTAGGGCTTGCCCATGGTGGGGGCCGTCACTACCATTCCCAGCCCTCCCCCGAAAGTATTGGCAGGGCCCGCCCCGGAGGAATCTGCCATGCGCTCCCGCAGCGTCGCCGTCGCCATCCTCGTCTCGATGCTCTGCGCCGGCGGGGCGGTGGCCAGCTTTGTCCAGGCCCAGAAGCTGCGCACCGAGGCCAACTGGCTGCTTGCCCGGGGCGCCGCCCAGGCCCAGACCTACGCGGAGACCTTCGACGGCAGCGCCGCCGACGAGCAGCTGGGCACTTTTGAACAGCGCCGGGCGGTGCTGGATCGCGCCGCCCTCTGGCAGCGGGCGCAAATGCTGCTGGTGCTGGCCGCGGTGATCGCCGCCTTCTCCAGCTACGTGCTGTACCTGTTCCGCCGGCTGCGCGACCAGCTGCTGGACGTCGCCGACCCCCTGGCCGGGCTGGACGACCACCACCGCAGCCCTCCGGGCGAGCACAAGGCGATGGCCGCCCTCTAGCCTTTCCCCCCTCCGGGGTATCTTGTCCCCACCATGCCCGGGTGCGGACATTGCGGGGCCTCGCTGCCCATCGTCGGAAACCAGGTCAGCCGCCGGGATCTCTGTCCCGGGTGCGGCGCCGAGCTGCGCTCCTGCGTCAACTGTCGCCACTACGATCCCTCGGTGGCCAAGGGCTGCAAGGAACCCTTCGCCGAGGTCCCCACCGACCGGGAGGACGCGAACTTCTGCGAGTTCTTCCAGATCGGGGAAGGCGGTCAGCTGGCCAAGGCCTCCCGGGACGCGCAGCTCTCCGCCGCCGAGGCCCTGTTCAAGAAACGGTAGTCGCCGGTCGCGGGTGGATGTCCGCTGCGCGCTCCCCGCCTCCCGTCGTATGAAGCCCCCCATGTCGAACACCACGCGCGCCGTTCTCCGTCTGGCCACCCAGGATCGCCCCGGCCTCGTCGCCGACGTCTCCGCCCTCTTGCTGCGCCTGGAGGCGAACATCCTGGACGCCAACCAGCACGTAGACAGCGAGCTGAACTCCTTCTTCCAGCGGATCGAGTTCGTGATCCCCGCCGGGGCCCGGGAGGGGGTGGCGAAGGAGATTGGCGCCGCCTGCGAGCAGTGGGGGATGCGCTGGTCGTTGCGGTTCCCGGATCTGCAGCTGCGCCGGGTGGCGATCCTGGCCAGCAAGCGGCCCCACGCCCCGCTGGATCTGCTGGCCCGGCACCGGGAGGGGGAGCTGCCGTGTGAGATCGCGTTCGTCCTCTCCAACCACCTGGACCTGGAGGAGGAGGTGACCCGCCGTGGCTACCGCTTCATCCACGAGCCGATCGTGAACAAGGACAAGGCGGACCAGGAGCAGCGGGTCCGGCGGCATCTGGAAGCAGAGCGGATCGACCTGATCGTGCTTGCCCGGTACATGCAGATCCTCTCCGCGGAATTCGTCGCCCCCTGGCACGAGCGGCTGATCAACATCCACCACAGCTTCCTGCCCGCCTTCATCGGCGCCGAGCCCTACCGCCAGGCCCACCGCCGCGGGGTGAAGCTGATCGGGGCCACCTCCCACTACGTGACCTCCGAGCTGGATCAGGGGCCGATCATCGCCCAGGACGTGATCCGGGTCTCCCACCGGGACACCGTCCAGGAGATGGAGCGCAAGGGCCGGGACGCCGAACGCCAGGTGCTGGCGGAGGGCGTCCGCGCCCACCTCCAGGACCGGATCATCACCGCCGGAAACAAGACCGTGGTCTTCGAGTAACGGCTACATCCCGACCAGCTTGGAGATGATCTCCTTCATCACCTCCGAGGTCCCGCCGCCGATGGTCAGCAGTCGCACGTCGCGCCAGGTCCGGGCGATGTCGGTCTCTTCGATGTAGCCCATCCCGCCGTAGAGCTGCTGGCAGTCGTAGGCCACCTTCTGGGCCAGGTCGCAGGCGAACAGCTTGGCCATGGAGATCTCCTTCACCGGATTCTCCTGGGAGTCGAACAGATCCACCGCGTGGTAGGTCAGCCGCTTGGCCGCCTCGATCGCCGCCAGGTGCTCCACGAACTTGTGGCGCCACACCTGGAACTTCATCAGCGGCCGGGAGAACGCCTCCCGCTCGGTGCCGTAGCGCATGGCGTCCTCCACCATCCGCTCCATCCCGGCGGAGGCCATGATCGCCGCGATCAGCCGCTCGCCCTGGAAGTTCATCATGATGTGGTAGAAGCCGGCGTTCTCCTCCCCCAGCACGTAGCGGGCCGGGATCCGGCAGTCCTCGAAGAAGAGGATCGCGGTGTCCGAGGAGAGGTTCCCCACCTTGTCCAGCTTCTTGGAGACCTGGAACCCCTTCACGTCGGTGGGGAAGGTCACCAGGGAGATCCCCTCGTAGCCGGGCCCGCCGGTGCGCACCGCCAGGGTGATGAAGTCCGCCCGGGTGCCGTTGGTGATCCACATCTTCGACCCGTTGATCACGTAGTCGTCGCCGTCGCGGCGGGCGGTGGTCTTGATGCTGGCCACGTCCGAACCACACCCCGGCTCGCTGACGCCCAGGGCGGCGATCTTCTCCCCGGCCAGGGCGGGGGCCAGGAACTCCCGCTTCTGCTCGTCGGTACCGATCTCGTTGATGATCGGGGTGGCCATCTGCGCCTGGACCATCAGCGCCATGTTCACCCCCGCGTTCTTGCTGCGGATCAGCTCCTCCGCCGCCGCGGTCACGTACCAGTAGTCCAGCCCGCTGCCGCCGTAGGCCGGATCGTGGTTCACCCCGAACAGCCCGATCTCCGCTGCCTGCTTGAACACCTCCCGGGGGAAGATCCCCGCCCGGTCCCACTCCAGCGCATGAGGAGTCAGCTCCCGCTCCACCCACTGGCGGACTGTCTTGCGGAAGGCCTCGTGCTCCGGCGTGAATGGGTTGTGCATCGGCGTGCTCCCAGGCTGCGGTTGATTCCGAAATCAATAACAGCCGGCCTGGAGGGGAACAAGGGACCAGCGAACTTGCCTTGGGGCCCGGAATCATCTCAGAACGAGGGAGATGGCCGACCTGTGGCGAAAGGCGCTGGGCGCGCTGCTGCTGACCGCGCTGGGTGGCTGCACCCAGGACCCGTCGTACGCGGGAGGCTGCCTTGCGGGCGCGGAGGGGTGCGTGCCCGCCGCCCCCTGCCCGGCCCTGCGCTTCACCTGCGACGACCCCTTGCTGGAGGCCCGGGTGCTGACCGCCCAGGAGGCGGCGGGCTTCCAGGGTGGCCTGGGCCGGGCGGCGCAGGGGGATCTGCTGCTGATCAACGGTCAGGTGGCGGCGGTGATCTCCGGTCCCGGCAACGCGCAGGATCGTGACCTGGCCGGCGGCGCGCTGATCGATCTGTTCGCCCGCGCGGCGGACGGAGGCTGGGAGCCCGACCCGCTGCAGCAGGCGGTCCAGGCGGTGGGCCCCTCGCAGCTGGCACGCCATCGGGAGCTGAGGCTTTTGGAGGAGTCGGACCGGGTGGGCGTGGTCGCCTCCGGCGAGGTGGACGGACAGCCGACGCTGCGGCTGCACACCCTCTACGAGCTGCGGGCCTGCGACCCGGGCGTCCGGATCCGCACCGAGGTGATCAACGAAGGCCCCGATCCCCTCCCCCTGGCGACCGCCGATTGGATCGGCTGGAGCGCCGGCGCCTCCGCGCTGGCTCCCGCCGGGGCGCTGCTCTCGGTGCAGGGCCCCCGCAGCTCACTGGCCCAGGTGGCCTGCAACCAGCCCGCCTTGCACGGCGCGCAGGAGACCCGCAGCGCCCAGAGCGGCGCTCGCCCTACCCTGGTCGGTCCCCGGGACTTCCAGGTGTTCGAGCGCTTCCTCGCCGCCGGCAACGCCCGCCTCTCCGCCGCGGACCATGCGCGGGAGGCGCGCGCGCAGCTGTTCAACGAGCCGGCGCACGCGCTGCGGGGAGCGGTCCTGGAGGCGGACGGGCGCGCGCCGGCGGAGGGCACCGCCTGGGTCCGGTTGTCGGTGGACAACGTCCGGGTGGCGCAGACCCGCGCCGATGCCCAGGGCGCGTTCCAGCTGGTGGTGCCCGGGGGCAGCGCCTACACCTTGGCGGTGGAGCGGCTGGGGGTGCCGGCGATCACCCAGCAGCTTCCGCGGGTCGACGCCCCGCTGGATCTGGGATCGATCACCCTCCCCTCCGCGGCGCACCTGACCGTGGACGTCACCGACGGCAGCGGGACCCCGCTGGCCGCCGAGCTGGTCTTCGTTCCCGAGGACGCCGCCACCATCGCCGCGGTGACCGGCGTGCACCCGGACGATGGCCGTCCCTGCGCGCCGGTGGTGGGCGCCCCGGGAGGAAGCGCCGGCTGCGGGAGGATCTCCGGCGCCCCCCGGCTGGAGCTATTGCCCGGGGTGTATCGGGTGCTGGCCCACCACGGTCCGTTCTGGGGAATCTCCACCCGCACCCTGACCCTCCCGGCGGGCGACTCCACCCTGGGCTTCGTGCTCCCGCCGCTGGCGGTGCGCCCCCCGGAGCTGGTGAGCGCGGAGCTGCACCTGCACACCGCGGCCAGCCCCTCGGTGGCCTCCGACGATGCCACCAGCGCGCGCGAGCTGCTGGCCCGCGAGCTGGAGGTGACCGTGGCCACCAACTCCGGGCTCGCCGCCCATCCAGGGCTGGATGACGCCCTGGTCACCCTTCCCGGCGGCGAGTTCGCCCCCTCGGTGCCCTTCCTGGAGGTGCCGGGCCGGGACCTGCCGGTCACTCCCGGCCGGATGGGGATGTGGCCCCTGCGGCTGGAGCCGGGCGCGGCCCGCAACGGCCTTCCCCGCGATGAGGGGATCGAGCCGGGGGCGTTCTTGCAGCGGCTCTTGGGGCACTACGCCGGAGTCCACGTGGTCCAGCTGCAGCACCCCTGGCTGGGGCAGAGCGACGCGGGAGAATGGCTGGGCTTCGCACGGGCCCTGGGTCTGGATGCGCGGGTGGCGCTGCCCCCGGCGGCGGATGGCACGGCCAACGGGATCTTCGTGCGCAACCAGGGCTACCACGCCCAGGAGGTCTTCTCCGGCGCCGCCGGCGAGCAGCTGCTGGCCCAGCGCGCGCTGTGGTTCTACCTGCTCAACCAGGGCGTGCTGCGAACCGGGACCGCCAGCGGCTTCTCCCACCGGCCGGATGATCTGCGGGGCGTGCCCCGCTCACTGGTGGCCCGCGGCGCCGGCGTCGGTCCGCTCTTCGATGCCGACGGGTTCAACGAGTCGATCCGCCGCGGACAGGTGCTGGGCACCAACGGGCCGATCATCGAGGCCCAGCTGGTGCTGCCGGGGGACGTGCGCCGTCCCTACGGGTTCCAGGTCCACTCCGGCCCGGGGGTGGCCAACCTGGCGGTGAGGGTCAGCGCCGCGCCCTGGATCCCGGTGGAGGAGCTGCGGGTGGTGGTCAATGGCCAGGTGGCCCGCACCGTCCCGCTGCCGGCGCCGGTCGATCCGTTGGGCACCGCGGACACGGTCCGCTTCGATGGGCTGCTCAACCTGGGCGAGCTGGTCGCCGGGGTGACCGGGGATGTGTGGATCGTGATCGAGGCCGGCGCCCCGCTGCCACTGTCCGCCGATCTGGGCGGAGGCCCCGGAGGCCTCCCGGATGGGATCCCGGACACCAGCGACCACGACGGGAACGGGGTGGTGGACGCGGCCGATGTCCAGGGCCCGGGCGCGGTCGGGCCCTTGCGGGCCCCCACCGACGCCTCGATCGGGGGGCTGCACTTTCGCACCGCCTTCCCCGGCGCCGGTCCCTACGCCTTCACCAATCCCTTCCTGCTGGACCGCACCGCCAACGGACGGTTCGATCCGCCCGGGCTCAGCGGCGGGAGGCAGCCGTGAAGCGGTGGCTGCTGGGAACCCTGCTGCTTTGGAGCTGGGCGTTCACCCCGCTGGACGCCGACGCCCAGGCCACCCGGCGCAAACCCAAACGGCCCGCGGTGCAGGCGCCGCAGCCTCCCCCCGAACCGCCCCCCGTGGTTCCGGAGCCAGCTCCAGAGCCTGCGCCGGTCGCGCCCGTCGTCACCACGCCCCCTCCCGCTCCGGCAGAACCTCCGCGGCCCGGCCCCTGTCGCAAAGGACCGGTAGGGATCCCGCTGGACCCGGTCCGCACCTCCTACGCCGAGGCCGGCCTCGGCGCTCCCCGCCGCCCCTGCGCGCGCACCGAGCTGGCCCTGGTCAGCCGCGCCACCGCGCTGGTGGACACCGCCCGAGAGTACCGGGCGCTGGAGGCCACCGCGGTGGCCGAGGCCAGCTGGGCGCTGCGTCCCCGGCTGGAGCTCTCCCTGGCCGCCGAGCTGTTCACCTACCAGTCCGCCAGCTTGGCCGCGGTGGGCGCGGATCGCTTCGGGCTGGGGCAGCTGGCGCTGGGCGGAAGCTACCTGCTGGAGGACGGGGGAGGGCTGGCCTACGGGGTGGCGGGGCGGGCGCTGTTGCCCACCAGCACCCTCAGCCCCGGGGTCCGCACGGTGGGCCTGGAGCTGGGCGCGCCGGCGGCCTACACCCTGAGCGACGCGCTGTTCCTGCATGGCTACGCGGGGGTGCAGCTGACCGGCGGGATCGGCCAGGGGCCCCTGTTGCCCCACCTGGGCCTGGGCCTGACCGTGGGAGGCGAGTACCACCCCATCCCGGTGCTGGCGTTGGCGCTGGATCTGACCGCCCGCTTCGGCACCCGGGCGGTGGTGGAGGAAGTGACCCCGGCGCTGGCGCTGCGCTTTCGCGCCGCCCGCTCGCTGTGGCTGGAGCTGGCCGCCGCGCTGCCGGTGGCCGGTGAGCACGGGCTGAGCGTGATCGACGGGCTGCGCGTGCAGCCGCAGGGCGCGCTGCGGCTCAGCTACCGCCCCTGAGGCCTCACCAGCCCGGCGATCTCCTCTTCGCCAAAGCCGGCCTCCCTCAGGATCTCCTGGCTGTGCTGACCCAGCGCCGGGGGCGGGCGCAGCGGCAGCGTGCCGGCCTGCACCGGGGTGCGCAGATGGGTGACGTCCATTCCCCGCTGCTCATCCCGGGCCCGGACGAACATCCCGCGGGCCACCAGCTGCGGATCGGAGAGCACCTCGTCCCCCTCCAGCACCGCCTCCACGCACACGTCCGCGCCCTCCAGCACCCGTAGCCAGTGGGCCAGCGGCTGACTGGAGAACAGCCGCTCCAGCTCGGCCCGGATCCGGATCCCGCCCTCGCCGGTGTCATAGCCGCCGGCGAACAGCTCCTCCCGCCCCAGCCGCTGCAAGAGCCCGCTGAAGAACTTCGGCTCCAGCGAGCCCACCGCCAGGTAGCGATCATCCGCGGTGCGGTATACCCCGTAGCAGGCGTAGCCGCCGTTGAGCGCATCGGTCCCCCGGCTCAGCGGCTGGCCGGCCTCGCCCATGAACAGCCGCGCCGCCAGGTGCATGTGCAGAAACGCGGTGGCCGCCTCGGTCATCGAGATGTCCAGCACCCGGCCCTTCCCGGTGCGGTGGCGCTCGTGCAGCGCCGAGAGGATCCCCACCAGCCCGAACAGCCCGCCGCCGATGTCCGCCATCTGCACCCCGGGCATCGCCGGGGCCCCGCCGCGCTCGCCCCCGAAGGCCAGCACGCCGCTCTTGGCCAGGTAGTTGAGGTCATGCCCGGCCTTGAGCCGGTCCGGCCCGGTCTGTCCGTAGCCAGAGATGGCGCAGTAGATCAGCCGCGGGTTCTGGGCCATCAGCGCCTGGGGTCCCAGCCCCAGCTTGTGCATCACCCCGGGGCGGAAGCTCTCGATCACCACGTCGTAGCCGCGCACCAGCTTCAACAAGGCGGCCTGCCCGGAAGGGGAACGCAGATCCAGGGTCAGCGACCGCTTGTTCCGGTTCAGTCCGTAGAACAGCGCGCTCTCCTCCTCGCGCAGCGGCGGCATCTGCCGGATGTAGTCCCCGCCGTCGGGGTCCTCCACCTTGTCCACCCGGGCGCCCAGGTCCGCCAGCACCAGGGTGGCGTAGGGCCCCGGCAGCAGGCGGGTCAGATCCAGGACCTTGAGGTCCGACAGCGGCAGCCCTTCGCTCATCACCCCTCCAAATGCAGCGCGGCGCGTACCCAGGTCAGGTGCGCGCCGCGAAAGGAACCGCGTCCAGCCGGAACGACTCAGGCCAGCAGCTTGCCCAGCTTCATCGCCAGACCCATGTCCATCGGCTTGAACTTCAGCTTCCCCTGCATCGCCGCCATCTGGGGGTTCAGCTGCTTCTGGCGGATCTTCACGAAGTCGTCGTTGGACACCGAGATGGTCATCTTCGGGGTGCCCTCGTGCCCGGACTTCACCCAGTCGTTGGGCTTGGTCAGATCCACGGTCCAGTTGCCGCCGTTGTCCCCGGTCACCACGAAGTGGATGACCGCGTTGATCTCCTGGGCAAGCTCCGGCTTCTGGGTCAGCGCCTGGGGGATCTCGGTCTCCAGGATGTCCTTGGCGTTCATGGGCGTCTCCTCGGTTGTGCGGACCCGGCTGATTGCCGAATCAATAGCGCGCGGAAAGTAAGGGCCTCGACCACCCGCGTCAAGACATGCCGAGGGCCTGGCGGACCAACTGAAGCAGGTCCGCCAGCTCGAACGGCTTGGCCAGATAACCCACCGTGCCGATGTCCTTGGCCTTCGCGCCGACGTTGCGGTCGGCGGAGAGAACGATGATCGGGGTCCTGGCCTGCTCGGGCGCCCGGCGACGGAGCTGTTGGGAGAACTCCCAGCCATCCATCACCGGCATCATCAGGTCCAAAAGGATCAAGGCGGGCAGCTGAGCGTCCATGCGCTCGAGCGCCTCCTTGCCATTCCGGGCTCGGTCCACCTCGAAACCCTCCGCCTCGAGGATCTCGGCCAGGGCTTCGAGGATGTCCGGATCGTCATCAACGATCAGGATTTTCGTGGGGTTAATGCGTCGCTCCTCTGGTCGGTTGGCATACCAGGGTTCCTGCCTGGCCGCGAAGCTTCCTCTATCTTGTCCCTGGCGCCGTTGCCGAATCGACAGAGCGGGTAGAGGTTTCCGTTACCCCTATGGACGACACACTCGACACCGCGGAGCGGGAACGCCAGTGGCGGGTGCTTCGCGCCGCCTCGCACGACATCCGGGGACCGCTGGCCAACGTCCGCTCCTACGCCTCCCTGCTCAGCGATCCGAGGATGGAGCTCAACGAGAAGGCCCGCCGGTCGGTGGAGGTGATCATCCGCAATGCCGACCGGGCGCTGTTGCTGCTGCGGGAGTTCATCGACTCCGAGCAGGTCACCCGCGGGCGGCTGGAGCTGCCGTTGGAGGCAGTGGACCTGCGCGGGATCTGGGCCAAGGCGATCAAGGCGATCACCCCGCTGCTTGAGGAGCGGGGGCTGCGGGTGGAGCTGGACGAGCAGGTGGCCGCCGCGGTGCAGGCGGAGGCCGGCGCCCTGGAGCACATCCTGCGGGTGGTGCTGGAGCACGCGCTGTCCCGCTCCCCTGATAGCGGCACGGTGTCGGTGGAGATCCAACCCCTCCCCCACGGGGAGCTGGCGATCGCCGTCACCGACCGGGGCCCCCCGCTGACCGGAGAGGAGCAGGAGCAGCTGTTCGACCGGGAGGCCTGGCTGGAGAAGCAGCGCAAGCTGTCGCTGGGGTTCCGCCTCAGCCTGGCCCAGGCGGAGGCTCGCACCATGGGGGGAACGCTGGAGGTGTCCTCCGAGACCGGAGGGACCACCCTGGAGCTGCGGCTGCCGATCGCGGCCACCTGACCGGCGCCTGAAGTGAAGCTGCAGTGCCGCCCGAGGCTCGTACTTGCGCCCACCCGCGGGTGCTGGTCATGTAGGCGGCACGTCACGCTTGTGTCGGCCCCCCGCCGACCTGGGAGCACCGATGTTTGGCATGCGCACTCAAGAACTCCTGCTGATCCTGCTGGTGCTGGTGCTCCTGTTCGGGGCCACCCGGCTGCCGCAGCTGGGCTCCTCCATCGGGCAGGCGATCCGCAACTTCAAGAAGGGCTTTGGAGAGGACGGCGCCGCCGCGGACGAGAAGAAGAAGGGCCAGGGCGGCGGCGGATCGCTCTCCAGCAGCAGCAAGCTGCCGGAAGACGAGGCCCACCGGGTCAAGGAGTCGTAAGCGGCGACGCGGGCTACCTGGCCCGCATGATCTCCGCTTCCACCTTCGCGACCATGGCCCCGATCCGCTTGAACTCGGCGGGATCGTTGCCCGGTCCGGCCTTGGCCTTGAGCAGCGCGGCCTTGGCCTCGGCGTGCTTGCCGTCCTTGTGCAGGGTCTCCGCCAGGTAGAACTGGGCGCGCAGGTTCTGGGGGAACCGGGCGGTGGCCTTCTCCAGCATCGCGCGGGACTTCTTCAAGTCGCGCATCGGCCAGGGCAGCTCGTAGTGGTAGCGCCCCTTGAGCATCCACGGCCCGCCGCGATCAATCGTCGGGTCCAGTTGGATCGCCCGATCCAGCCGCTCGTTGAACTTGCCTTCGATCCCCTCCCCCAGGGCGTTGAGGATCCCGATCCCCTGGGAGTAGAGGCCCACGTTGGAGGCAGCCCAGTAGTGCCCCTGGGCATCGTCCGGCTTCAGCTTGCGGGCCCGGTCCGCCAGCGCCCAGCCCTCCTTGGCGATCGCCGACTTCTGCTTCGCGGAAGGGGCGCCGTCGGCCTGCCAGGCCTTCCAGCGGGCCCCCCGCCACAGCACCTCGAAGTTGTCCGGCTGGGCCTTCAGCGTCTCCGCCAGCAGCTTGTCCTGTGCCTGATCCGCCCCCGGCTGGGTCCGGGCGTCGAACAGCGCGTCCAGCTTCTTGGCGGGGTCTGCCGCCTCCTGGCCCAGGGCCAGGGCGGGGGCCGCGATCAGCAGGCAGGCGAGTAGGCGCATGCCTGCCCTCTATCACGGTGGGTGTGGGTGGCGTAACCGGGGGCGAGACGTCGAGACCGCGGAGGCCAGGCTGGCCCGCACGAAAAAAGGCCCCCCGGTTCGGGAGGCCTCTTTTTGAAACGTCCGCTGGCGGGGGTTCAGGCCGCGTCCGCCGACATCGATTCGTCGGCGGTGAAGTTGCCCTCCGCGTCCTCGTTGAACGCGGCCAGGTAGCGCTCCAGGAAGTGCTTGGTCTTCAGCTCCACCTGGCGGACCCGCTCGCGCGAGACGCCCCAGCGCTGGCCCAGCTCCTCCAGGGTGCGCGGCTTCTCCTGCGTCAGCCGCTCTTGAAGGATGTCCCAGCCCAGGTCGCCAATGCGCTTCTTGACCTTGGCCAGGGCCGCCTGGACCTCCTCGTCCTGCTCCCGGGAGAGGAACTGATCGGCCGGGCTGGGCTCGTGGTCCTCGATCCGGTCGAGGTACGTGGTGTCCCCCTCCTCGTCGATGGTCACGTCCAGGGAGAAGTCCGACATGCTCCCCCGCTCGCTCTCGCCACCGCGGACCTGGCTGCGGTTGTCCTTGAGGTAGCGGGTGATGTACGCGCGGATCCACCAGACCGCGTAGGTGGCGAAGCGCACGTTCTTCTTCGGATCGAAGTGCTCGATGGCCTTCATCAGGCCGACGTTGCCCTCCTGGATCAGGTCGTCCAGCCGGGCCCCCCGGTTGGCGAACTTCTTGGCGACCGCCACGACGAACGGCAGGTTGGACATCGCAAGGATCTGTCGGGCCTGCTCATCACCCTTCTTGAACCGGCGCGCGAGGTCGTACTCCTCCTCGCGCGTCAGCTGCGGATGGCGCCCCATTCCCCTCAGGTACGTGGAAAGGTTCTCGCTTCCAGTCATCATTGCCTTCGCCATTGCAGCGACCTCCCTTCTTGTTCGTTATGAAATCCCCAGACAGACGCTCCAGACCGGCCTTGGGTTTCGGAGCGGGGGTACAAATTCAAAGACGCCTAACGGGTGAAGGCGTTTCGCATTCCTTTACAAGGGCTCATTCCTTGTGCTTACGCACAGGTTCAGTAGCGCTTGCGCCCCCTCGGGTAGGTGCGAGTGCGGTCTGCTTCGTGACCCACGGTCACGAAGCGGTCACGGCTCGCGGGGGAAGATCTTCCCAGGGTTCATCAGACCCGATGGATCGAACAACGATTGGATCCGACGTTGTAATGCCATCACCTCTGACGACTGCTCGAGGTGCAGGTAGTCACGCTTGGCGTAGCCGACTCCGTGCTCGCCGGTGATCGTCCCGCCCAGCTCCACCGTCAGCAGCAGCATCCGCTCGACCGCCTGATCGACCCGCGGGCGATCCGCCTCGCTGTCGAAGAGGATGTTGGCGTGCAGGTTCCCGTCGCCGGCGTGGCCGTAGGTGGCGACCAACAGCCCCAGCTCCTCGCCCATTTCCTTCAGCCGGCGGATGCACTCCGGGATCTTCGATCGCGGCACCGCGATGTCCTCGGAGATCTTGAACGGCCGCAGCGCCCGCAGCGCAGTGGAGACCACCCGGCGGGCGGCCCATAACTTCTCCCGCTGCTCCTCGCTCTGCGCCACCAGGACCTCCACCGCGCCCTGCGCCCCGCAGATCTCCCCCAGCGCGGCCAGCTCGGCGAAGGTCCCCTCCTCGCTGTTGCCGTCGGTCTCGGCGATCACCGCCGCCCGCGCGCCCGGCGGGAACTGGAAGCCGCGCCCATCCACCGCGCCGATCGACACCTCGTCCAGGAGTTCCAGGGTGCGGGGCAGCACGCCCGCGGCCAGCACCGCGCTGACCGCGTTGGCCGCGTGCAGCACGCTGGGGAACACACACAGCGCGGTGCGCACGAAGCGGGGCAAGGGGATCAGCTGCAGGGTGATCTCGGTGGCCACCCCCAGGGTGCCCTCCGACCCCACCAGCAGGCCGGTCAGATCGTAGCCGGCCACCCCCTTGATGGTGCGCCTCCCCACCCGGTGCACCTGCCCGTCCGGCATCACCCAGGTCATCCCCAGCACGTAGTCGCGGGTCACCCCGTACTTGAGCGCCCGGGGGCCGCCGGCGTTCTCGGCGATGTTCCCGCCCAGGGTGCAGAAGGCCAGTGAGTTGGGATCGGGCGGATAGAACAGCCCCTGGGCCTCCACCGCCTTCATCAGGTCCGCCAGGATCACCCCCGGCTCCACCACCGCGGTCAGGTCCTCTCCGGAGATGGAACGGATGGCGTTCATCCGCTCCAGGGACACGCTCACCCCGCCCGCCAGGGGCAGGCTGCCGCCGCTCTTGCCGCTGCGCCCTCCCACCGGGGTGTAGGGGACCCCGTGCGCCTGACAGATCTGGAAGACGCGGGACACCTCCCCGGTGGTCCGGGGGAGCACCAGCACGTCCGGGGGGAAGTCTCCGGTGTCCGACTCGTCGTGGCCGTAGGGGGCCAGCACCTCCGGATCGAGCCGGACCTGCCCCTCTCCCAGCTCGGCGATCAGCTGCTGGGCGGCCCGCATCGATCGCGCCGGGTCCACCCGGACGGTTCCGGGGCCGGCCTTCACCCGAAGACCTCCACCAGGCTTCCGCTCATCGCCTCCGGGGCATCCAGGCACAGGTAGCGGACCACCCCCGCCACCTCGTCCGCGCTGAGCACCGCCGGGAAGCCGGACTGGGCCAGCATGTCGGTCTCCACTCCGCCGGGGAGCACCGCGGTCACCGTCACCCCGGTCCCCTTCAGCTCCTCCGCCATCGCCTTGGTCAGCCCGTTGAGGCCCCACTTGGAGGCCCCGTAGGAGGAGGCCCGCGGACAGGCCAGGGTGCCGCTGATCGAGGAGATGTTGATCACCCGGCCGAAGCGGCGCTCCACCATCCCCGGCAGCAGCCGGCGGGTCACGTAGAAGGGCCCGGCCAGGTTCACCCCCAGCACCCGGTCGAAGTCGGCGTCGGTCATCTCGGAGATCGGCGCCCGGTGCACGATGCCGGCGTTGTTCACCAGCACGTCCACCCGCTTGAACACCGACAGCGCCGCGCCGCAGAGCCGCTCCACCTCGATCGAGCTGGAGACGTCCCCCGCCAGCGGCAGGGCCTTGCCGCCCAGGGCCGCGATCTCGGAGGCGATCTCATCGGCGTGCGGCTGGGTGGTGGCGGTCACCACCACCGCCGCGCCCTCCTTGGCCAGCATCAGCGCGATCGCTCGACCGATGCCGCGCGAGGCGCCGGTGACCAGCGCCACCTTTCCGGTCAGCCTGCCTTCGCTCATCGGCGGTCTCTCCCCGAGCACTGCAAACGGGCGGCCAGGAAATGTAGCCTGTCCCCTTTATTGGCGGTGTGCGTCACAGGCGGGCCCACAGCTCGCGACGCAGTTCGAGGTCGGTCTGGAGCAGGCCTTCGTAGGCGTCGGCGTGGCTGACTGCCTCTGCCTGGACGCCGCCCCGGATGCGCATGCAGGCGTGCTCGGCCTTCAGGACGCAGGCGGCGCCCGCGGCCCCCAGGCCCTCCATCAGGGCGCGGGCCACCTGCCGGGCCAGGTCCTCCTGGAGGATCAGCCGGTGGGCGAACAGGTCCAGCAGCGACCCCAGCTTGCCAAAGCCCACCACCCGGTCGGTGGGCAGGTAGGCCACGTGCGCCACCCCGGTGAAGGGCAACAGGTGGTGCGGACACATGGAGTGGAAGCGCAGCCCGGTCACCACCACCAGTTCGCGGCCGTTCCCGGGGGGCGCCGGATAGGTCTCCCCCAGGGTCTGCCGGGGAGACTTCCGGTAGCCGTCCAGGAAGTCGGTCAGCCAGGCCTCGGTCACCCGCTGCGGGGTCTCGGCCAGGTTGGGATCGGTCAGGTCCAGGCCGGCGGCGACCAGGAAGTCCCGCACGGCCTGCTGCATGGCCGCGGCGTCAGCCTTCTTCGCGGACGCGCGCGGCTTTCTCACTCGCGGTAGGCGACGCAGTACTCGGGGGTTTCCCACAGCCGCAGCTCCTTGAGCCCCTCCAGCATCGGCTTGAGGCGCTCCCACATCCAGACGATCAGGTTCTCCGCGGTGGGGTTCTCCATGAAGTCGTTGAGGTTGTGGTGGTCGCAGGTCACCAGCACGTTGTCCCAGACGGTCTTCCGGATCTCGTCGAAGTCACGGATCATCCCGTCCTTGGGGTTCGGCTTCCCCTCCAGGGTCACGGTCAGCTTGTAGTTGTGGCCGTGCAGCCGGAAACAGGGGCCGTCGTAGAACGGCAGCCGGTGGGCAGAACTGAAGTGGAAGTCGACTGAAAGCTCCATCGGCATGGCGGAAACGTTCCTTCGCTCGTCGGGCGAGCAGGCTATCGCAAGCGGGGTGCTGCGGGACCTTCTGGATGCAAGGAACCGCGAAAGGTTGCAAGCAATGCCGCGCGGCCGCCCGCCTGGCGAGCCTGGCTCAGCGTTGAATCTCGAATGGGGGCGCTGAGCCGAACTGAAGCGCCCCCACCTCCTCCAGCGGCGGACCCACCGCCGGCGCCAGGTACCAGGCCGAACGCGCCAGACGGTGACGGCTGCGCAGCGCGGCCTCCGGGGGGATCAGCGCCCGCCGGGTGCCGCCGTTCTTGAGGTGGAAGGTCACCGCCAGCGGCCCGGGCACCCCGGTGGGTCGCAGATAGAAGGCGTACCGGTGGTGATCCCCGTCGATCGGCCCCGCCGCCCAACCGACCACCGTCTGCGTCCCAAGTGGGATCTCCAGCGGGCGGACTCCTTCCGGGAGCGGCGACGGTGCGGCGGGGGACTTGAGATCGTAGGCCCGCAGCCAGGCTTGGGGCGGCACCCCGGGCACCGGGGCGAAGGGCTCGGCCGCCGGAGAGACCAGGTACGGGTGGTAGCCGCGGCGCTCGGCGGCGGCGGGATCCGGGGCGCGCCGGTAGACGATCCGCCCGCTCCAGAACATCAGCGACTGGACCTCGAACACCCCGGGGGGATCGCTGTCCAGGTCCTGGAACACCACCGCCCGCTTGGGCACCGCCGCGTCCAGGGCCGGCCCCAGCTCCGCGGAGTGGCTGACCCACAGCTCCGGGGCCAGCCGGTTGACCTGATCGGCCTGGGCCCGGGGCACCGCCCACAGCAGCCATCCCAGCAGCAGGGCCGGGGCGCAAAGGACCAGCGGCACGCGCACCCAATTGACCGGACGCCGCAGTGGCTTCGGGCCCTCCGGCGCGAACGGAGCCCGGTGGTCGAGCGGTCGCGGTCCGCCCGGATCAGGCGGTCCCACTTCCCGGGCGTCCAGCGGTCGCAGTCCACCCGGTGTTGGAGGGGTCGGTGTCTGAGCGTTCAGCGGCCGAGGTCCACCCGGTGTTGGAGGGGTCGCTGCCTGAGCGTTCAGCGACCGCGGTCCACCCGACTCACGCGGGGACGCTATCCGGGTGTCGATCCGTCTGAGCACCGCCAACAGGGCCAGGGACAGCGCCGCCCCTGCCGCGGCCAGCAGCAGCCCTTCCACCAGCCCGGGCAGGGTGCGGGTCTGCTCGAAGGGCGCCGGGAGGGCGGCACGCCAGCGCCCCAGCGCGGGCCACAGCGGGATCAGCCAGGGAGCGGCCAGGGCCCCCAGGGTGGCTCCGGCCAGCCCCGGGGAGCGGTACAGCTCGGAGGTCAGCGCGGCGATCGCCAGGAACGCCGCCGGCAGCGCGCTCCACACCTGGGCAGGGACCTTGATCGTGGCCCAGGAGTGGATGAGCCAGGTGGCCCACAGCCAGATCGCCGCCGCCACCAGCGGCAGCTCCCGCCTCCGCCAGGCCCGCACCGCCAGGACCCCTCCGGCCAGCACCAGGAAGGCGTGCGGCAGCGGCGAGACCTCGGTGGCCAGCACCTCGTTGAAGATCGCGTCCCAGGGGCGGGCCCAGGGGCCCAGCTCGAACCGTCCCGCCTCGCCCAGATGGGCCAGGGTGTGCCCGGAGGCGGCCTGGAAGATCTCCGGCCAGCGCCAGGCGGCGTACAGGTTCCAGGGGGCGGCCACCCCCAGCAGCGCTCCGGTAAAGGCGGCCAGCTCCCGCCACCGGGGGCCGCGGCAGAAGCCCACCGCCGCCAGGGCGGTGAGCACCGCGAAGGTCCCCAGCGGCACCAGCCCCAGCGCGGACTTGCACAGGAAGGCCACCCCGGTGGCGCCTCCGGCGGCCAATGCCCAGCGCCAGGAGCGACGCTCGGCGGCCCGGATCCCCAGCAGCATCGCCAGGCTCACCCACCCCACCAGGGTGCCGTCGGTGGCGTCCCCGAAGTGGAAGCCCTGGGTCAGCTTCCATCCGAAGGGGAGCGCCAGAAAGCCCAGCGCCGCCACCAGCGGCCAGAAGCTGCCCAGCGCCTTTCGGGCCAGCAGGTACAGCGCCAGCGCCGCTCCGATCTGCCCCAGCAGGCCTCCCAGCCGCAGCGCCAGCGGGGTGACTCCGATCCCCTTCATCACCGCCGCGGCAAACCAGAACGGACCGGTGGGCTTGTGCAGCCAGACGGTCGAGCTCCACCACTCGGTGGGCGGCGGCGACGGATAGAGGTGCTCGGGGTAGAGATGGGGGGTGAAGAAGGTCTGGTAGGTCCCCCGCGCCGCGGCCTGGTGGAAGGCCTCGTCCCAGTTGCGGATGGTGGGGTGACCCAGATCGGGCGCCTGCCACCCCAGGCCCCAGGCCACGATCAGCGCCAGGCACAGCCAGTCCACCCAGTCGGGGCCGGCCGATTGCTGGCCGCGGGGGAGATCGCCTTTCACCGGGCCCACCTACTTCACCGCGGCGGAGACTGCCTTGAACTCCGGGGTGCCGGCGCGTCCCAGCAGATCGAACAGCGCCGTCTCCACGGTGGTGATCACCGCCCCGGTCTCGCGGCACAGCTCCAGCCCCACCCGCCGGTCCTCGGCGGTGCGGGAGAGCACCGCGTCCGCGCACAGGTACGGGGTGAGGCCGCGGCCGGACAGGTCGCGCACAGTCTGGAACACGCAGACGTGGGCCTCCATCCCCACCACCAGGATCTGCGAGCGGGTCCCCAGCTGCTGCAACACCGGGTCCTGGACGCAGGAGAAGTCGATCTTCTCCACCGCGGCCTGCGCGCCCAGCACCTCGCGCAGCTGCGGGAGGGTGGGCCCCAATCCCTTCGGGTACTGCTCGGTGAAGACCACCGGCAGCCCCAGCGCCCGGGCCCCCACGATCGCCGCCCGGGTCCGGTTCACCACCCGCTCCAGCGCCGCCGGGTCCATTGCCGCCGCCAGCCGCTCCTGGAGATCCACCACCAGCAGCGCCGCCTGATCCCGCTTCAGTCGATAGCGATCCACGGGCGGACCGTAGCTCAACTTGACGCGTCCCGACCGGGCCCTGATCTTTTGAGTGGCCGACAAGCGGCGGTCCGGTCAGAAATGCGCACCATGGAGAAGCTGCTCGAGAGGCTGACCTTCCGCGCCAAGGACTTTGGACCCACCCTGGCGCAGCTGGCGTACCAGCGCGGGCTGGCGGTGACCGACAGGGAGGGGAACACCAAACCGATCCCCATCTCCGCCACCCCGGTGATCGTGGAGCAGGCGGAGATCCAGCGGCGGGCGGGGATCGCCGCCCGGCTCTCCAGCGCCGGCTTCAAGATGGCCAAGGCGATGCTGGCCAGCGAGCACCGGGAGCTGTTGTTCGAGGCGATGTCCCCGATCGAGAAGCGGATCCTGGAGCGCACCGAGGGGCAGCTGCAGCGGCTGGCCACCACCCGGGTGGACTTCTTCGTCACCGACCGGCCCTTTGCCCTGGAGCTGAACACCACCATCCCGGCGATGCAGGGGTACTCGGACATCGCGGCCAACACCTTCATCGAGGTGGTGGGCCGGGAGGCGGGGATGCCCGATCAGGTGATCGCCAAGACGATGGCCAAGAACGGCTCCAACGCCCTGGCCCTGTACCGGGCGCTGTTGGACGGCTACGCCCAGGAGCGCCCGGGGATGCCGGAGCGGATCGCCCTGCTCTGCCGGCGCCACGACTCGCAGATCACCGAGCTGCGCTACCTGTGCGATCGCTTCAACGAGTGGGGCACCGAGGCGGAGATCGTCCACCCCGACGAGCTCTCCGGCGAGGAGGCGGTGGAGGCCCACGGCAAGAAGTTCGATCTGGTGTACCGCCACCTGTTCGTGCGCCGGCTGGAGGAGCTGGACTCCCCCTACCTGGTGGACTTCTTCGGGCAGGTCCCGGGGAAGAAGGCGGTGTTCCTCAACGCCCCCAACGCGCAGATCGAGGTCAAGACCACCTTCGCCTTCCTCTCCCAGGCGGTGATGGAGCGCGGCTACGCCCGGCTGGCCAGGCTGTCCGACGAGGAGCTGGCGGTGATCGAGGAGACTGTCCCCTGGACCCGCCCCTTCCGCGCCGGGCCGGGGACCGATCCGGACGGCAAGAAGGTGGAGGATCTGATCGCCCGGGTGGCCGGAGAACCGGAGCGCTTCGTGCTCAAGCGCGCCTGGGACTACGGCGGCAAGGCGGTGTTCCTGGGCCGGGCGATGAAGGAACCCTCCTTCCTCCAGCGCACCCAGGCCGCCTACGGCGCCGAGCTGAGCTGGCAGGAGCTGTGCGCCCGCGCCGCCCAAGACCGGGTGGGCGGCGGCTTCGTGGTCCAGGAGGTGGTGCCCACCGTCCCCGAGAAGCACCTGCTGTGCATCGACGGGGGGGTGATCGACGTGGACCTGTACGTGGACTTCTCCGCCTATGGGTCGGTCAACCTCTCCAAGCAGCCCGCCTGGGGCGGGGTGTGCCGCGGTTCTCCCTCCCAGATCGTCAACATCCTGGGCGGCGGGGGGGTGCTGCCGCTGATCACCACCGAGGTGGCCAGGTCGCTGCACGACGCGATGCTGGCCTGGGGACGTTTCTAGGCGGACAGCCGACGATTCCCGGGCTGGCCCTCCTTCCCCGGATGCCCCACCCTGTGGGCATGAAACTGCTGGCACTGCTGCCCCTCGCCCTGGTCGGGGCCTCCTGCGGCCTCCCCGAGTACGGTCCCCAAGCGCTGTGGGGCGCGGAGTGGAAGCTCAACCAGGGGGGGACGGGCAGCCGCACCGTCTCCGGGAGCCTGGCCGCGGATGCCTTCGGCGGGCTGGCCTCCGCGGCGGTGTTTCACCAGCCGGATCGAAGCGAGGCGGTGGTGATCCGCTCCCATCCCTCCGGTGAGCACCGGATGGGCTTTCTCTCCGAGTTCGCGTGCGTGGAGGAGCCGTGCGGTCCGCGGGTGCGGATGCGTCACGCGGTGTTCCAGGACACCGTCTACCTCACCGGGTGGTTCGGGGGTGGGCAGCAGTTCTACTCCACCGACGCGCAGGGCCCGGTCGTCTCCAAGCAGGGGGTGATCACCGGGTTCATCGCCAAGATCACCGGCGACGACCACTACGAGTGGCAGTTCCCGCTGGGAGGGGCGCAAGGAGAGCTCCAGCCCGCCGACATCGCCACCCTTTCCGACGGGACCTTCGCCATCGTCGGCCGCTATCTCTCCCCCCAGTCCCTGCAGCCCACCTCCTTCGGGGATCACCTCCAGTCCACCGGCCCCAGCGGCTTCTACGCCCGGTTCCACAGCGACGGGCGGGTGATGGTCGCGGTGGATCTCCCCTTCCTGCCGCTGGCATTGGCGGTGGACGGCGAGGACCGGGTGGGGATCCTCTCCGCCGACCGCACCCTGGTGTACAGCGAGCGCGGAGCCCTCCTTGCCCAGGGGTCGCTGACTCCGCAGGGCCAGTTCGCGGACCTGGCCGGCGATCCTTGGGGCGGCTGGTGGGTGCTCTCCACCGAGCGGCAGCCGGACTGTGGGGAAGACCCCTCCTTGAACCCGGCCCAGGGCTGGGATGGAACCGGGGCCTCCCGCCTGGACTTCCTGGACCCCACCGGCGCCGGAAGGGCCGGGATCCACTTCCAGGGCAACGCCACCGCGGTCGCCGTCGGTGCCGACTCGCTGCTGGTGGCAGGGACCACGGATCAGGAACCCGGGTCCGGACCCTCGTCGCCGGCCACTGGCACGGCCAGGGCCGTGGTCCAGGTGTTCGATCGCGAGCTTCGGGCCGGCCCCCGGTACCTGGGGACCCCGTTTGAAGGCATGGGGGCCTGCCGGGCCACCGGGGTGGTGGGGCTGGGAGCGGACCGGGCCGCGCTGGCGGCGATCCTGGACCAGGAGCGGCCCCCCGGCCCGGGCACCGCCGGACTGGCGCTGCTGGGTCCGGACACCGGAGGTTCCTCCGAACCCACCTGGGGAGCGGGTCCCGTCCGGCGGCCGGGAGAGTAGGCGGCCGAACCGGAGCATGCGCCGGCGCCGCGGCGAGGCTATAAAGCGCCCCCATGGAACTTCAGACTCCCTACCGCAGCCCGGTGAACCAGGTCCTCGCCCAGGAGGCCTCTCGCGCCTTCCTGGCCCGCGTCTATGGCTGGATGTTTGCCGGTCTGGCCGTCTCCGGCGCGGTGTCGCTGCTGGCCACCACCAACGAGACCCTGATGATGCTGGTGATTCGCCAGCCGCTGATCTCGCTGGGAGTGATGCTGGCCTTCACCTGGTTCGTCACCCCCAAGCTGGCGGAGATGTCCCCCGCCGCGGCCGGCGGGCTGTTCATGGTCTACGCCTCGATGATGGGGGTGTTCCTCTCCCCGATCTTCCTGGTCTACGAGCTGGGATCGATCAGCCGGACCTTCTTCCTCTCCGCCACCATGTTCGGCGCGCTGAGCATCTTCGCCCTCAAGACCAAGCAGGACCTGTCCCCGATGCGGACCTTCCTCTTCATGGGGATGTGGGGCTGGTTCGCCCTGGCGATGATCCAGTTCTTCTGGCCCAGCCCGATGCTCAACTTCCTGGTGGGCTGCATCGGCGTCACCGTCTTCGCCGGCCTCACCGCCTACGACACCCAGAAGCTCAAGGCGTTCGGCGCCGAGGCCGAGTCCCGCGGGCTGCGCGGGATGGCCATCGCCGGGGCGCTGCAGCTGTACCTGGACTTCATCAACCTGTTCCTCTCCCTGCTCCGGCTGCTCGGCAACCGCCGCTAGCGTGGATCAGGATCCGCTGCCGCCGCCGGGGGTGATCACCCGGCGGCAGAAGTGGGTGACCCGGCTGCTCTCCCTGGCCATCGGCCTGGGGGTCGCCGGGTTCTTCTATTGCGGGCGGTGAGCTACCCCTTCTTCGGGGGGTAGGGCTCCATCGCAAGCCGCTCCACCGGGTGGCCCTGCTGCAGGTGCTGGGTGACGATCTCCTTCACGTCCCCCGCGGTCACCTTGCCGTACCAGTGGCCGGCCGGCGGGGACTGCTCCCCGTAGACGGCCACCGTCATCCCCCGCTCGCAGGCGTCCAGGCAGCCGGAGGCCTGCGCCCGGACCACTCCCCGGAGCCCGGCGTTGCTTACCTCCTCCTTGATGGCCGCCAGCAGCGCCTCGCTGCCTTTGCTGGCGCAGCACCCCTTGGGGCTGCCGTCCGGACGGCGGTTGGTACAAACGAACACGTGGTAGCGGTACGGCGGTGGCATCGTCGGTCTCTCCCTGGTGCCCATCTTTGCTGACTGCAAAGCGGGTCTGGAGCCGAAAATCCGGCCCCGGACCCGGCTTGGGACCCTTTCGGCGTCTTTTGCTACCAAGACTCACAGTCAAGTCCGACGCTGTCAAAGCGGCGGAAATGACTTTGCGTCCCCCGGATCCAGGCGGCTGTCGGACCCTGGACAGACCTACATTGTAGGGCGGGCATCGCCAACCTCCTGTTTCCGACCCCCTTCAACCGGCCTCCGGAGCCGATTTATCGGGCCCTGGCGCGGATTTAGGCCACCTGGCTCGACTCCGGGGGACCCCCTAAATGTGGGATATGACTGAAAATTTGACCACAAGATCTAGGGGCATAGCCTCTTGACTCGTCCGATGGCCATACGTTACAAGCCACACCCTGTCGCGGGGGTTGTATCGAGAGTTTTGACGGGGCGAGGCCCCACTGGGCAGTACAGGTACCTACCCGTGTTGCCCCCGCGAATCGCACCCTCAACGGTGCTCCGATGTCAGCCTACTGAACTATCACGCTCGTCCCGCCGGGGACCGGGCGCGGAACTCTATTTTTCAACGTCTTTACTAGCAGTGAATTGAGGGGGTAACACCGCATGGACAAAGAGCTGGCGCCCAAGCTGACCGCAGGATCGTCCAAGAAGAAGAAGGCCGCCGCTGCCAAGGCAGCCGCCCACGGCATCTCCCTGCCGCGGTACTTCACCACCCCGGGTGTGGATCCGGCGGACGAGATGGCCTGGGAGTTCCGGTCCGCGTCCATCACCGGTGAGGACGGCAAGCCGGTGTTCGAACAGAAGAACATCGAGATCCCCAAGTCCTGGTCGATGCTGGCCACCAACGTCGTGGCCTCCAAGTACTTCCGCGGCACCCCCGGCACCCCGGAGCGTGAGACCTCGGTGCGCAAGCTGGTGGCCCGGGTGGTGGACACCATCACCGGCTGGGGCTGGCAGGGCAGCTACTTTACGGCCGAGACCGACCGCGAGACCTTCCGCGCCGAGTTGACCCACCTGCTGCTGCGGCAGAAGGCGGCCTTCAACTCCCCGGTGTGGTTCAACGTCGGGGTGGAGGAGCACCCGCAGTGCAGCGCGTGCTTCATCAACTCGGTGGACGACAACATGGACTCCATCCTGGGTCTGGCCAAGACCGAGGGGATGCTCTTCAAGTACGGCTCCGGGACCGGGTCCAACCTCTCCTCCATCCGCTCCTCCCGCGAACTGTTGGCCGGCGGGGGCACCGCGTCGGGTCCGGTCTCCTTCATGAAGGGCTTTGACGCCTTCGCCGGGGTGATCAAGAGCGGCGGCAAGACCCGCCGCGCGGCCAAGATGGTGATCCTCAACTCCGATCACCCGGACATCCTCCAGTTCATCAAGTGCAAGGCGGACGAGGAGAAGAAGGCCTGGGCGCTGATCGACGCCGGCTACGACGGGTCGTTCAACGGCGAGGCCTACTCCTCGGTGTTCTTCCAGAACTCCAACAACTCGGTGCGGGTCACCGACGAGTTCATGCGCGCGGTGGTGGAGGATCGCTCCTGGACCACCAAGGCCATCCGGGACGGTTCCCCGATGGACACCTACCGGGCCCGGGACCTGTTCCGGGAGATCTCCGAGGCGGCGCACCTGTGCGGTGACCCGGGGATGCAGTTCGACACCACCATCAACAACTGGCACACCTGCTCGGCCAGCGCGCCGATCAACGCCTCCAACCCCTGCTCCGAGTACATGTTCCTGGACGACTCCGCCTGCAACCTGGCGTCCTTGAACCTGATGCACTTCCGGACCATCGAGGGCGAGTTCGACGTGGCCGCCTTCCGCCACGCGGTGGACGTGGTGCTCACCGCCCAGGAGATCATCGTCGGGTTCTCCAAGTACCCCACCCCGCGGATCGAGAAGAACTCCCACGACTACCGCCCGCTGGGGCTGGGCTACGCCAACCTGGGCGCGCTGCTGATGGCCACCGGGCTGCCCTATGACTCCGACGAGGGCCGCAACTACGCGGGGGCGATCACCTCCCTGATGTGCGGCCAGGCCTACGCCCACTCCGCCCGCATGTCGGAGAAGATGGGTCCGTTCGCCGGCTACGCCAAGAACGCGGAACCGTTCAACGCGGTGATCAAGAAGCACCGCAAGCACGCCTACCAGCTCCCGGTGTTGGGGGTGTCCAAGGCGCTGCTGGACGCGCAGCGCGCCGCCTGGGACGACGCGATGAACCTGGGCGCCGCCCACGGCTTCCGCAACAGCCAGGTCACCGTGCTGGCCCCCACCGGGACCATCGGCTTCATGATGGACTGCGACACCACCGGGATCGAACCGGACATCGCGCTGATCAAGTACAAGAAGCTGGTCGGCGGCGGGATGCTGAAGATCGTCAACAACACCGTCCCCCAGGCGCTGACCCAGCTGGGCTACTCCGCGGCGGAGGGCCAGGCGATCATCTCCTACCTGGACCAGCAGGAGACCATCGAGGGGGCCCCGGCGCTCAAGCCGGAGCACCTGCCGGTGTTCGACTGCGCCTTCAAGCCCTCCAAGGGCGAGCGGTCCATCCACTGGATGGGCCACCTGAAGATGATGGGCGCCTGCCAGCCCTTCCTCTCCGGGGCGATCTCCAAGACTGTGAACCTGCCCACGGTGGCCACGGTGGAGGACATCGAGAAGGCGTACCTGGAGGCCTGGAAGCTGGGCCTCAAGGCGGTGGCGGTGTACCGCGACGGCTGCAAGCGCAGCCAGCCGCTGAACACCTCCCGCACCGAGACCAAGGCCGCCACCCCGGCGGAGGCGATCACCCAGCTGGTCTCCTCCGAGCCCCGCGCGGTCCGCCGCCGGCTCTCCGATGAGCGCCGGTCGATCACCCACAAGTTCTCCATCGGCGGCCACGAGGGCTACCTCACCGTCGGGATGTACGACGACGGTCAGCCCGGCGAGCTGTTCGTGGTGATGTCCAAGGAGGGCTCGGTGGTGTCCGGGATGATGGACAGCTTCGCCACCGCCATCTCCCTGGCCTTCCAGTACGGGGTCCCCCTTCAGGTCCTGGCCGACAAGTTCAGCCACACCCGCTTCGAGCCCTCCGGCTTCACCGGGAACCCGCAGATCCCGATCGCCAAGTCGATCACCGACTACATCTTCCGCTGGCTGTCGCTGAAGTTCCTGCCCACGCAGCTGCCGGAGGGCGAGGAGGCGGTCACCGAGCTGGCCTCCCGGCCGGTGGAGCCCAAGGCGCTGCCGGTGGTGAACCCGGGGGTCTCCGCTGCCCGCGGCGGCGGTCGGGACACCTACCTGAACCAGGCCGACGCGCCGCCCTGCCACACCTGCGGGTCGATCATGGTTCGCTCCGGTGCCTGCTACAAGTGCAGCAACTGCGGCGCCACCTCCGGCTGCAGCTAAGAGATTTCTCTGCTTCAAGGGGGGCGGCCTTCCAAGGCCGCCTTGGGAGAGGGGAACGGCTCTGGAGCGATCCAGGGCCGTTTTTTTTGCGCCTTCTTTGTGCGGCCCACGACGCTGCAAACCCGGGAAGAGTTTCAGGGGGCGGGCTGCAATATCTTCCCGGCAACGTTCCCCTGCCCCGCAGACCGATGTGATTCCGGTCGCTTCCCGGCGGAACGGCTTTCGCAATGGAGGGGGCGCAGATGATCCACACCCTCGATCGTTTTGACCTCCGGATCGCTCCCCAGGCCGAGGCCTGCTTCCTTTCCCTCCCGCCCCAGGAGCGCAGCCACCTGGCCAGCGTGCTGGAGGGGATCGCCGAGCTGGCCGCCCTGGCCCCGCCCACCTACCCCAGCTGGTTCAAGCGCCGGGAGCTGTTCCCACCGCTGATGCGGATGAAGGTCGCCGGCTACCTGCTCTCCTACGAGCTGGACTGCGAGCAGCGCTTCCTGCGGCTGTGCGCGCTGGAGGACCTGGCCTTGAGCCCGGCCGCCCGGGAGGCGCCGCTGGAGGCGGCGGCTTCGGCCAGCAACGGCTGATCCGTTCTTTCGACTCGCGGGGCCGGCGGGGGCCTCGCGAGCCTGCTCCCCCCTAGGGGGCGCATCCACACCGGCGGGGGGGCCGGTGGTGTTATCCCAGGCCACCGCCCAGGCGTCGCGTCAGTAGGCGTTCTTGGAGAGGAAGCCACCCAGCGCGGTGCGCACCAGGATCTTCAGGTCCAAAAGCAGCGACCAGTTCTCGATGTAATAGAGGTCGTACTCGATCCGCTTCTCGATCGAGGTCTGGCCGCGCAGCCCGTTGATCTGGGCCCAGCCGGTGATCCCCGCCTTCACCTTGTGACGCAGGTGGTACTTGGGGATCTGCCGCTTGAACTCCTCGATGAACACCGGCCGCTCCGGCCGCGGTCCCACCAGGCTCATGTGGCCGACCAGCACGTTGAACAGCTGCGGCAGCTCGTCGATCGAGGTGACCCGCAGGAAGGTTCCCACCACCGTCCGGCGGGGGTCGCCCTTGGAGGCCATCTGCGCGCCCAGGGACTCGGCGTTCATCTTCATGGTGCGGAACTTGAAGATCGGGAACACCTCCCCATCCATCCCCATCCGCTCCTGGACGTAGAACAGCGGCCCTCTGCTGGTGAGCTTCACCGCCGCCGCGGTCAGCAGCATGATCGGTGAGGCCAGCACCAGCGCCACCGCCGCGAACAGCACGTCGAACAGCCGCTTGGTGACCAGGTTCCAGCCATAGAGCGGACCGCCCTGGAGGCTGATGATCGGCAGCCCGCCGAACTCCTCCAGGCCCCCGTAGAGGGTCACGTACTGGAACAGGTCGGGGACGATCTTCACGTCCACCGTGCGCAGGGCCAGCACCTCCATCAGGCTCTTGAGGTGCGCATGCTCCTCGTGGGGCAGGGCCACGATCACATGATCCACCGGGGTCCGATCCAGGATCGACTCCACCTCCTGGATCAGCCCCACGATCGGCACCCCGGCCAGCCGGGTACCCACCTTCTCCGGCTTGCGGGTCAGCACCCCCACCACCCGGAACCCCAGCTCGCGGTGGGTCTCGATGGTGTCGATCACCCGCTCGCCCAGGTCGCCCGCGCCCACCACCAGGATCGACTTGAGGTTGTGGCCGCGCCGGCGGACCTCGGCCAGGGTCTGGCGGAACACCAGCCGGACGAAGGTCAGCCCCAGGAACGAGTACCCCAGGTAGATCCCCAGGGTGAGCCGCGAGTAGCGCTCCCAGAGGAAGTAGGCCACCGCCACCAGGATCAGCGATCCGGTGACCATCGCCTTGAAGATCTCGAACACCTCACCGATGTGGGTGCGGGAGCGGTTGGTGGCGTACAGCCGCGCCTGGTGGAAGGAGAACGGGAACACCACCAGCGACAGCAGCAGGATCTTCAGGCTGTCTTCGACCGGGGGGACGTACTCGGCGTGCAGCGGACCGTGGAAGCGGGTCAGGTAGGCGAACGCGAACGCCAGCATCAACACCGCCAGATCGGCGGTCACCTTGAGCGACTCGTAGAAACGCTGGAACCGACCGAACAAGGATCATCCCCTCCGTGGGCGCCTGCGTCTGGTGCAAGCCGCGAGCCCCGGAGGGGTGCGCGTCAGGGCCAGACCGACCCCTTCGATGGCCGCCGCATAGCACGGGCGCGGAGAGGAAATCCAACCGGTTAGCCCGCGAGGCCCGGAAGCCAGGGCAGCAAGCAGCCCTCAGCATCCCACGCCGTCGCGACAGCCCTGTCAGGGAGGCGTCCTACGAGGGGCGGGGGACCAAGGCCTCCGCCGCGGAGCGCAACCCCTGGATGAAGGCCTCCCGGGTGAAGCGCAGCGCCCCCCTTCGGGCCTCGGTGGGGTCAAAGCCGGCCTCGAAGCGCTGGAAGTCCAGCAGCGCGGCGGCCAGGGCGTCGGGGTCGGCGGGGTCGAAGTACAGCGCCGTCTGGGGGGAGGTGGTCTCCAGCACCCCGCCCCGCCCCAGGGCGATCACCGGACGTCCACAGGCCTGGGCCTCGATCGGGGTCAGGCCGAAGTCCTCCTCCCCCGGAAAGACCAGCGCCCGGGCGTTCCAGAACAGCTCCGGGACCTGGGAATCGGGCACCTGCCCCAGCACCCGGACGTTGGGGGGCAGCCCGGTCAGCGACTCCTGCCCGGAGCCGGCGATCCACAGCGGCAGCCCGGTGCGGGCAAAGGCCGCAATCGCCACGTCCACCCGCTTGTAGGGGGCCAGCGCGCCCAGCCAGAGGAAGTAGCCGCCCCGCCCCGAGGCCAGGGGGTCCAGCCGGGTGAAGCGATCCAGCTCCACCGGGGGATGGAGCACCTGGGCATCGCGGTGCCAGACCCGGCTGATCTGCTGGGCGATGTTGGCGCTGTTGGCGAAGATCCGGTCGATCCCCCGGGAGCTGCGCACGTCCCAGCGCTGCAGCGCCGGCCGCACCAGCCGGGCCGCGGCCCGCACCGGGAGCGAGGCGCGCCCGGGGCCGAAGTAGTCGTCGAAGCGATCCCACATGTAGCGCATCGGCGCGTGCACGTAGGAGAGGTGCTTGGCCCCGGCGGGGATCGGCACCCCCTTGGCCACGCAGTGGGAGGAGGACACCACCAGGTCACACGCGGGGAGCTTCAGCGTGGCCACCGCCGCGGGGAGCAGCGGAAGAAAGTGCCGGTAGCGGGCCTGGATCCCGGGCACCTGCTGCAGCCAGGAGGTGTGGATCGGACGGGACTCGATGCGGGGGCTCATCGTCCCCGGCTGGTGGATCAGGGTGAAGACCTCTGCGTCGGGGAAGGCCTCGCACATCGCGTCGAGGACCTTCTCGCCGCCGCGGTAGGTGACCAGCCAATCGTGGACGAGGGCGACCCGCATCGGAGGCGGGATCTATACCCGGCCCGAAGGTGGCGACGAGGCCAATCGCGTCCCCGGCCGTCCGCAACCTGGGGTGCTCAATGCGCAGCAGTGGTCTCTCCGCCCGGGTGTGCTAATCGCGCCAGGTGCCCAAGGTGCTGATCGACCTCCGGATGGTGCGCGGGCGGATGCACGGCATCGCCCGCTATGCGCTGGAGCTGGCCCACCGGCTGCCCCGCCACCTCCCTCCCGACTGGCAGCTGGTCGGCCTGACCGGTCCCCAGGGGCTGCCCGCAGACCTGGGCGCGCTGCAGCCAGACCTGCCGTTGGAACGTTCCCGGGCGGAGTTCCTCAGCCCACTGGAGCAGCCGCTGCTGGTGGCCAGCCTGCTCCAGAGCAGCTGCGATCTGTTCCACGCCACCTCCTTCTCGCTGCCGGCGCTGTGGACCGGACGGCTGGTGGCCACCCTGCACGACGCCAACCACCTGGCGCTCTCCGAGGAGTACGGCCCCGGACGGGTGGCGTACTACCGGCTGGTGGTCGGCCCCCGGGCCCAGCGGGCGCGAGCGCTGATCGCCCCCTCCCAGTTCGCCCGGGATGAGCTGTCCCGCCACCTCTCCCTGGATCCGCACCGCTTCCAGGTGATTCCCCAGGGGGTGGCCGAGCAGTTCCAGCCTCCGTCCGCGTCGGCGCAGGAGTCCTTCCGCGCGCGTCACCGTCTCCCCGCCCGCTACCTGGTGGCGGTGGGCAACCCCAAGCCCTTCAAGAACCTGGGCCTGCTGGCGCAGATCGCCGACTCACTGCCGGTGCCGATCGTGCTGCTGGCCGGCCCCGGCGCGGCCCGCCAGCTGGGCTTCCCGGCCTCCACCGTGGAGCTCCCGGAGCTGCCGGAGGCCGAGCTGCCCCTGCTCTACGGCGGCGCCCAGGCCCTGCTGCTGCCCTCCCGCTACGAAGGCTTCGGCCTCCCCGCGCTGGAGGCGATGGCCAGCGGCTGCCCGGTGATCGCCGCCGACGCCGGGTCGCTTCCGGAGGTGATCGGCGAGGCCGGGCTGCTGCTGCCGCCCGATGATCGTGGCCGCTGGATCGAGGGGACCTTGCGACTGCTGCGCGATCCGCCCTCCCGGCAGCAGCTGATCGAACGCGGCCTGGAGCGCGCCGCCCGCGCGACCTGGGAGGCCTGCGCGATCAGGACTGCCGCGGTGTACCAGCGGGCAATGGAACGGCAGTGACCCGGTTTCCCAGCGACGCGCCGACCAACAGCATCAAGGCCAGCGCGAACTGGGGATGGAACAGCGGGTCGTGGGTGAGCGAGAGCAGCAGGAAGATCACCATCGCCCCCAGCCCCGCTGACGCCCGCTGGCGCCACAGCTTCGACGACAGCCAGGCCAGCAGCGCCAGGAACAACAGCCCGCCGGGGATTCCGGTCTCCGCCGCCATCGAGAGGAACTGGTTGTGTGCCTTGCCAGAGTGCTCCTGCACATAGGGCGGGGCATCCTCGGGCAGGTGCTCGGAGACCCGGAAGCGCCCCAGTCCCAGGCCAGTCAACGGGGCCTGCTGGACTGCGTTCAGCCCTGAGCGCAGCAGGGCGGTCCGCGCGCCGCTCCCCTCCTTGCTGAAGCTGGAGAGCATCCGGGTGCGAACCGGCGCGTAGGAGGCCGCGGCCGCCAACACCACCAGCAGCACCCCGCCCCCGGCCAGCGCAGTCCGCACCGTGGGCCGGCGCGCCACCCCCAGGGCCACTGCCACCCCGGCCAGCATCGCCACTGCCGCGGCCCGCGCCGAGGGGAACAGCGCCACCGCCGCGCCTCCCAGCACCGCCCCAGCAATCAGCACCCACCGATCCCGGCCCTTGGCCTCCACCGACCAGGCGGCGAACGCGGCCACCGCCAGGGCGCCGACGTGCGCGAACTTGAGCCGATGGAACACCAGCCCGCCGGCCAGGAACCTCCCCTCCGCGCCCGGGGCCGGCTCGTACACCCGGTCAAAGGGGATGCGGGTCCAGGCCAGCGGCCGGAAGGCCTCGCTGGAGGGCCACAGTCCCCAGTGCTGCAGCGCGGCCGCCAGCGAGGAGAGGGTCAGGGTGACCAGGGCGATGGCCACCAGCCTCCGCCGTTGCCGCGCGGAGAGCTGCGCCACGGTCCACGCCACCACCGGCAACAGCAACCACTCCAGGTGGCGGGCCAGTCCGGTGCCGCGAGGCAGCCGACCGCCCAGCGCCGGTCCCAGCAAGGCCCAGACAAAGAAGGCCAGCAGCGGCCACCAGGTCCTCAACCACGCGCGGGGCTCCGGCAACAGCTCCCGCCGGGTCCAGGCCACCACCGCGGCGCCGAGGACGGCGGCCACCATCCCCACGGTGGCGAACAGCTCCTGGGTGAACACCCCCACCGTCCACAGCCCCAACCCGAAGGAGGCCAAGCGCAGGCCCCCGCTGGAGGAGAGGAGGCTCACGCGCCCCGCCAGCCCAGCCGCCCCTCGCGGCGAAGCCACAGCGCCACCGCGCCCAGCGAGAGCAGCACGGTGGGCATCCACGCCGCCGCCGCGGGTTCCAGCCGTTCCCCCACCACCAGGGCGCGGGAGATCACCATCAGGCCCCACATCGCGGTGACCACGATCAGCCCCTCCACCAGGGCCAGGGTGAGGTGCCCGCGGCGACCGGGGCGCAGCGCCAGGCCGATCGCCAGCAGCGCCGCCGGCAGCCCGGCCAGCGGATAGGCCAGCCGGTTGTGCAGGGCCAGGGCCCAGATCTGGGTCGAGATCCCCACCGCCTTGCGGATCTCGATCTGCTCCAGCAGCTCCGGGTAGAACATCTGCTCCGGGCGGCCGGTGCGGACGTAGAAGGCGTCCTTGGCCACCTTCAGGTCCAGGTCCAGGCTGGGGGAGGTGCGGACCTGGGTGCCGCCGCGGTCATCGAAGGTCCGCTCCACCACCGAGGTCAGCCGCCAGGTGGTGCCCTCCGTCCAGTGCAGGGTCTGGGCGTCCAGGCGGGCCCGGAGCTTGAAGTCCTTGCTCACCGTCAGCACGGTGATGTCCTCGTAGCCGGTGCGGCTCTCCCCTACCCGGAGGTGGAAGATCCGGTCCTCGACCCGGAACCAGCGCTTGGGGACGAAGAAGAAGGACCAGTCCCCCCAGGTGTTGAAGCGCCCGACGGTGATCTCGTCCACCCGCACCCCGGCCGGCACTACCACCTTCTCGTCGAACACGATCAGCCCCAGGCACATCGCCGCGGCGGTGGCCCCGATCGGCGCGTACACCGCGCGGGGACCGAACCCCAGCGACCGCAGGGCGGTGAGCTCGCCGGACTTGCGCAGGGCGGAGACCGCCGCGCCCGCGCCCAGCAGCATCGCCGCCGGGGCCAGCTGCCGGATCGCCAGCAGGGCCTTGTGCGCGTACAGCTCGATCACCGCCGAGACCCAGCCGGGCCCGGTGTAGAACTTCGAGCGGTCCACGAAGTCCGCCATCAGGAAGATGGCCAGCACCACCCCGAAGATGGCCAGGAAGAAGCGCAGGTAGGTGACCGCCACGTAGCGGTAGAGGATCCACTTCACCGCGGCGACCTCACCCGCTGGATGCGGGCCATGGCGATCAGCCCGAACAGGCAGAACACCAGGTTCGGCAGCTGACCCGCCAGGATCACCGGCAACCTGCCCTGGGTCCCCCACCCGTCGGAGAGCCGGGTCAGCACGTAGTAGCCGATGTACCCCAGGATGGTGAGCAGGAACCCCCGCGCCCTCCCCGCCGAGGAGCGGGCCAGCGCCAGCGGGGCGCAGAGCACCGCGAAGGCGAACGGGGTGAAGGCCCGGCCCAGCCGCCCGTGGAAGGCCATCATGAACGGGCGAGCGTCCTGACCGGAGGCCTGGGCCTCGTCCGCGGCGGCCAGCAGCTCGCCGGGGAACATCTCCTCCTTGGGCGCGCGCGGGAACCGGTTCTTGCGCAGCGACGCGCCGCCCAGCACCACCGACAGCTCGCCCCGCTCAAAGTTCACCACCGCGTAGTCCTCGCTGGCCCGGGTGGCGCGGTGGACCTCCCCCTCCCTCAGTGCCAGCTTCAGCCCGGCCCGGCTCTCACCCGGCTGGACGGTGCCGGTCCGGGCCAGCACCAGCAGCGGCGCGTTGGGATCGCGGTCGTCGTGCAACAGCACGTTGTGCCAGCGGCCCTCCTTGGCGTCCACCCGCTCCACGAACAGCACCAGCGAGGTGAGATCCTCGTAAAAGGTGCCGCCCTTCACGTCGCCGATCACGTTCTTCTTCACCACCTCGGTGACCCGCTGGGAGACCATCCGCAGGCCCCACGGTTCGGCGTTGAAGGACATGAACAGCAACATCCCGGAGAGCAAGACCCCGATCACCATCGGCGCCACCGCCAGCTGCTGGGGACTGACCCCCAGCGAGGCCAGGGCCAGCACCTCCCGGTCCTCGTTCAGCCGCCCCAGCCCCAGCAGGATCGCCAGCATGAAGGCGATCGGCACCGCCATCACCAGGAAGTGGGGACCCAGGTAGAGGAACAGCTCCAGCAGGTCCATCAGGGTGACCGACGAGCCCAGCAGCAGCTCGCTGCCGCGGAGGAACTGCATCACGATCAGCAGCAGGAACAGAAAGCCGATCCACACCACCAGCGGAAGCAGGATCTCCTTGAGGATGTAGCGGATCAGGATCATCTAGGTTCGGGGCGCACTTTGCGACCCCGAACGCCGCGGGGCCAGCCCTTCCTTGGCGGACCGCCTACCGCAGCGCACGGGCTCCGATGTCCCGGCGGAAGTGCATCCCCCGCCAGTGGATGCCGGACACGGCCTGATAGGCGCGGGCCCGCGCCTCCACCAGGTCCCGTCCCCGGGCACAGACAGTGAGCACCCGCCCCCCGCAGGTGACGATCCGCCCCTCGCGGGCCTGGGTGCCGGCGTGGAACACCATCGCCCCCTCCTCCACCGTGCCCAGCCCGTCGATCGCATCCCCCAGCACCGGGGTGCCCGGGTAGCGATCCGCGGCCAGCACCACCCCCACGCTGGCGCCCGGGTGCAGGGCCAGGGTGTCCTGCCCCAGCGAACCCTTGGCGCAGGCGTCCAGCACCGGCAGCAGATCCTCCGCCACCTGCATCAGCAAGACCTGGGTCTCCGGATCGCCCAGCCGGCAGTTGAACTCCAGCACCCGGATCCCGGCGGGGGTCAGCATCAGCCCCGCGTAGAGCGCGCCCCGGAACGGGCTGCCTCGCCGCGCCAGCTCCGCCAGCGCGGGAGCGATCACCGTCCGGCCCACCTCGGCCATCCCCTCCGCGTCCAGGAACGGCGCCGGAGAGTAGGCGCCCATCCCGCCGGTGTTGGGGCCGCTGTCCCCTTCTCCCACCCGCTTGTGATCCTGCGCCGAGGGCAGCAGCACAAAGCGCTGCCCGTCGCAGAGGGCGATCACCGAGACCTCCTCACCCTCCAGCAGCTCCTCCAGCACCAGCCGCCGGCCCGGCTCTCCCAGCGCGGAGAGCGCGCGCACCCCCTCCACCGCCTCCGCCGCGTCCCGGGCCACCACCACGCCCTTGCCCGCGGCCAGCCCGTCCGCCTTGACCACCACCGCCCCCACCTGCCGGGCGTGGGCCTCGGCGGCCGCCGGATCGTCCTCGAACACCCGGAAGCCGGCGGTGGGGATGCGGGCCGCGTCCATGATCTCCTTGGCGAACGCCTTGGACCCTTCGATCCGCGCCGCCGCCGCCACCGGGCCGAAGACCGCGATCCCCTGCGCGATCAGCGCGTCGGCCACCCCGGCCACCAGCGGCGCCTCGGGGCCCACCACCACCAGGTCGATCTGCCGCTCGCGCACCGCCTGCACCACCGCCGCCGGATCCTCGGCCCGCAGGGCGAAGGTCTCGCACAGCGCGGCGATCCCCGGGTTGCCCGGCGCCACGTACAGCTTGGTCAGCTTCGGGCTCTGCGAGATCTTCCAGGCCAGTGCGTGTTCACGCCCGCCCCCACCCAGCACCAGCACCCTCACGTTCCGCCTCCTCCCTGCAGCGCGTAGAGCGCGCGTTTGGCTGGCAGATAGCTCGGATCCCGCCCGATTGCGCGGGTCAGCCGGTTGCGCGCCGCGTCCTTGCCGCCCCGCGCTCCCTCCAGCCGCGCCAGAGAGACCTCCGCCGCCAGCAGCCCGGGCGCGGCCTCGATCGCGTCGGCGAACTCGCGCTCCGCCAGGTCCCGCTTGCCGACCAGCGCCAGCGCCTCACCGTGGGCATAGCGGGCCACCCCGATCCGCCGCCCCTGCTGCGCCGCCAGTTGCCCATGGCGGTTCGCCCCCGCCGCGTCTCCACGGGCCACCGAGATCAGCGCCAGGTAGGCCGCGGCCAGCGGGTTGGAGGCGTCCTCCAACAGCGCCTTTTGCAGCAGCCCCTCCGCCTCGCGCAGCTCCCCCAGGCGGAAGCGCAACACCCCCTCGTGGACCGCGGCGCGCACATCGGTGATTGGCGCCCCGGGCCGGGTGAGCAGCCCGGCGAAGGGGGTCAACAGCTCCGCCTCGCGCAGGAACAACCGGGTCACCGCCGGACGGGGTGCGCTGCGCATCGGCTCCAGCTGGGCCGCCTGGTGGAGGGTCCGGAACCCCTCGTCCACCTGTCCGGCCTTCACCGCCGCGATGCCGCTGCAGATCAGCGCGTCCACCCGGCGGGGATCCTGCTGATGGCCGGCCCGGCACACCTCGGCGGCGCGCGCCGGCTGCCCCTCGGCCATCAGCAGCTGTCCCTCCAGCACCGCCTCCAGCCCCGGCTGCCCGGTGCTCCCGGCCAGATGGGAGAAGGCGGCGCGGGCGGCAGCGGCTTCGCCCCGGGCCAGGGCGTTGAGGAACAGCTGCAAGGAGGCGCCGGTGGCGTCGGCCTTGTAGCGCAGCGCCTTCTTCGCTGCCGCGTCGCTGGCGGGGAGGTGGCCCAACAGCCGCTCCACCGTGGCCAGGTGCACCAGGCCCAGGCCCGCCACCCGCGGGTCGTAGCGATCCGCGTCCTCCAGCAGCGCCCGCAATCCGGCCGCGGCCAGGCGGGGGTCGTTGTCCACCTGGTAGGCGAAGGCCAGGTGGAGGACGGCGAAGCGCAGATCCTCCGGGTACTTCTCCCGGGCGCTGGCGTAGGCGGTCCGGGCCCGGTCCACGTCCCCGCACTCCTGGTAGATGCGCCCCAGCGCCTCCAGCGCGTCCGCCTGCCCCGGGGTCAGCTCCAGCCGTCGGCGCAGGTCCTCGATCGCGCCCCGGTACTCGCCTTGCGCCTCCAGCGCCAGCGCCCGGTAGAAGTAGGCGGAGAGCGGCGGTCGCAGCCCGCTGAGGGCCTCGCTGAAGGCCTGGACCGCCAGGCCGGCCGAGGACTGCAGGTAGCTGCGCCCCAGGGCCAGCAGGGCATCGCTGCGGGTCTCGGGGGTGGAGCGCTCCACTGCCTCCTCCGCCAGCGCCCGCGCCTGCTCCAGGCTCCCCGGGACCAGCGGGCGGGTCAGCAACAGGTTGGCGTGCGCGGTGAGGGTGGGGGCGCTGCGGGCAGTGCGCCGCTGGGAGGCCAGGATCAGCGCCTCCGCTTCGGCGTAGGTGTCGTCGTCCAGCGCCGTCTTGCGGCCCAAGGCCACCGCCTGCACGTAGCCGGTGATCGCCTCGTCGCTGCGGGGCTCCAGCAGCAACGCCTGCTGGAAGGCCTCTTCCGCCTCTCCGTAGGCCAGGGGTTCGTCGGCGGCCAGCCGCGCGCGGCCCTGCTCCAGCGCGGCGGTCACGGTGCCGGAGACCTCCACGAACAACAGCCGCCAGCGGGGGAGCACCGCGGTCACCGCCGGAGGGATGGACTGTGGATCCTCGACCGGGGTCGAACCCGGTGTCCGCGACCACAGCACCAGCGCCACCACCACGCTCAGCAGCAGCCCCCCTGCCCCGGCAGCGATCAGCCGCCAGGGGTTGGGCCCGGACTCCACCAGCTTGAGCGGAGAGGAGCGGCGCGCGATCTCGTCCTGGCCGGTGCGGACCGGATCGGGCAGCGGGCCGCGCGCGGGGCGGACCACCGCCGGGGCGGGCTCCTCCTCCCGCTCGCCGTCGTCGGCCGGCCCCGCCTCCTGGGCCAGCGGGGCGTCCCAGTCGAAGGGCCCGGCGGGCACCCCCGGCGCCACCACCTCCTGGCGTTCGAACTCCGGGGTGGCGCCAAAGTCGAACGGATCCGGAGGCGCGGGGGATCCCCGCTTGCTCTTGGGAACCGGGGCCGCCGGAGGTGCCGAGGTGTCCAGTTCCAGGGCCCCCGGTTCCGTGCCCCGCTCCTGGAGGCCCTCCGCCGGAGGCCCGTTGCGGCACGAGTCGCACGCGCCCAGCGCCTGGTCGAAGGCGTCTTGCAGCGGCTTGCCGCAGCCGGTGCAGGTGGGGCCCGCCTCGGGGTCGTAGGCCGGCGGCCGGCTGGAGGGAAGCGGTGGGGGGCGGGGAGGTGGCGGCGCGGCCTTGGGCACCGGCTTGTCCCCGCGCCGGATCACCGCCACCGCGGGCTCGGCGACCACCGGGCCCGCCTCGCGCCGGTCACCCTTGCGGACGAACTCCTGGTGCTTGCACCGGGGGCACTGGGCGCGGACGCCCGACGCGCCGATCAGCCGATCTTCGATCGCGTAGGCCGCCGAGCACTGGGGACAGACGAGCCGCACCTTGGTCAGTGGCGGAAGTGCCGGATCCCGGTGAACACCATCGCCAGCCCGTGCTCGTCGGCGGCGGCGATCAGCTCCGCGTCGCGCACCGAGCCGCCCGGCTGCACGATGCAGCTGGCGCCGGCGCGCGCGGCCTCATCCAGCCCGTCCCGGAAGGGGAAGAAGGCGTCCGAGGCGCAGGCGGTGCCCTTCACTGCCGCGCCGCCCTTGCCGGTGGCGATCTTCGCCGAGTCCACCCGGCTGGTCTGCCCGCCGCCCTGCGCCACCAGCCGGTCGGCGGTGGAGAAGACGATCGCGTTGCTCTTCACGTGCTTGCACACCCGCCAGGCGAACTTCATCGCCGCCAGCTCGGCCTCGGTGGGCGCGCGCCGGGTGACCACCTTCCACTCCGTCTGCGGCTCCAGGGCGTCCCGGTCCTGGTAGACGATCCCGCCGGCCACGCTGCGGGCCTCCACGAACGGCCGCGCCCGGCTCTCCGGCTTCCAGGCCTCGCCCACCTCCAGCAGCCGCAGGTTCTTCTTGGCCGCCAGGATGCCCCGCGCCTCCGGGCCGAAGGCAGGGGCGATCACCGCCTCCAAAAACGTCTCCGCCAGGGCGGTGGCGGTGGGCCCATCCACCGGCCGGTTCAGCGCCACGATCCCGCCGAAGGCGGACACCTCGTCGATGGCCCGGGCCGCCCGGTAGGTCTGCTCCAGGTCCGTGCCGGTGGCCACGCCGCAGGGGGTGTTGTGCTTGATCACCACCGCGCAGGGGCGGTCATGGAACTCCAGCGCCAGCGCCAGCGCCGCGTCCAGATCCAGGATGTTGTTGTAGGAGAGCTCCTTGCCCTGCAGCACCTGGGAGAAGGCCACCGTGGGGGCCTTGGGGGCCAGATGCTCGCGGTAGAAGGCGCCGCGCTGGTGCGGGTTCTCGCCGTAGCGCAGCTCCTGCACCTTGCGGAAGGAGAGGCTCAGCTCCTCCGGGAAGGACTGGCCGGACTGCTCCGCCAGGTAGGCCGCGATCGACGCGTCGTAGGCCGCGGTGTGCTGGAAGGCCTTGAGCATCAACCGGCGACGGGTCTGGGCGGAGAGCTGCTGCTGGGCGCTGGCCCGGACCTCCTCCAGGATCGCCGGGTAGTCGTCCGGATCCACCACCACCGCCACGTGCGCCGAGTTCTTCGCCGCCGCCCGCACCATCGCCGGACCGCCGATGTCGATCTGTTCGATCGCCTCTGCGTCGGAGACGCCCTGGGCGATGGTCTGGCGGAAGGGGTACAGGTTCACCGCCACGATCTGGATGGCCGGGATCTGGTGCTGCGCCATCTCCGCGCGGTCGCTCTCCAGATCCGGCCGCCCGAGGATCCCGCCGTGGATACGGGGGTGGAGGGTCTTGACCCGTCCGCCCAGGATCTCCGGACTGCCGGTGTGCTCGGAGACCTTGGTGACCGCGATGCCCTCCTGCTTGAGGGCCTCCAGCGTTCCACCGGTGGACAGCAGCGAGAACCCGGCTTCGACCAGGCCGCGGGCGAAGGGAACCAACCCACGCTTGTCGGAAACACTGAGCAGTGCCAACACGGTAGACGCGACCTCGCCGAAGGGGGTGAGCGCGGCCTCGTACCAACCGTGTCCGGGGGTGTCAAACACCGCCCAGTGCCTGGGAAAATTCGCCGGAGGAGGGTCGCCGGGGCGACCCGTCACGGGGGCGTTACGGGATGTACTTGGCGGGGGGGACCGGATCGTCCTCGGTCGCCTCGCGCAGCTTGATCAGCCCGCGGGTCTCCACCTGGCGGATGCGCTCGCGGGTGAGGTTCATGATCGCCCCCACCTCTTCCAGGGTGATCCCGCCCTTCTCCGCCACGTCCAGGGCGCAAGTGTGCTCCAGCTCGCCAATCTCCTTGTCCGGGAAGTTGAGCTTGATCGACCCGGTCTCCGGATTCACGTCCAGATAGAGGTTGTGCTTGCAGGAGACGAACAGGCACGGGCGTGGGCCGTTCATGCAGTCCGCGCGGACCTTGGGGCGGGTGGACTCGATCGCCTGGAGCAGCTCCGCCTCTTCCGGGTCCACGTCCCCGGTCAGCCGGCGCCGCCGCAGGTCCCGCGCCATCTCCTTGCGGGACATCGTCTTGGACCGCTTGCGCTCATCGAGCCCAGCGTCCTCGTCCGCCAGCAGCGGCAACTCTTGCTTTGCTTCGCTCATTTCCCCTCCTCCGTACCGCTTGCACTGCAGCTTGTCACTGGCCGACCACCGACGACATGGCCGGCAAATTCTTCTGGATTGACGGGTCGTTGGAACGCACGGTGACCGCGCTCCCCACCCGGGCCACGTCCCGCAGCAGGTCCATCGCCCGCTGGCGCAACTGGGTCAGCTCGCCCTCCAGCTCGGTGCGGCGGTCGGCCCCGAAGCCGCGGTCGTCCAGCTCCGCCTCGAAGGCGTCCAGGACCTCGTCCAGGCCGCGGTCGATGGAGTCGATGTGGTTCTTGAAGAAGACGAAGGACCGCTTGATGTCCTCCAGGGTCATCCCCTCGGCCATCATCTTCTTGATCACGTTGATCCGGCGCACTGCCTCCACCGGATAGAGCCCCTGGCTCCCGCGGTGCTTGCCCTTCTGGCCCACCCGGCGGCTGCGCGGCAGCAGTCCGGCCTGGACGTACTTGCGGAACGTCGCCTCTGAGAGGCGAACGCCGCGCGGACGGAACAGGTCGACGATCACGCGCGCCGGGATGCCGGCGGCGTAGTCCTGTTCGATCTGCGCAATCTCCTCGGCTGCCAGGATTTCCACCGCACCGCCCCGATACTCAATGGATGCCACTGAGTAGTTGATATTCAGTGGAGATGTCAAGCGGCTGCCCGGTCGATTGCTTGACGTGGTGCGTTTGCCGTGGATCGCGCGGCGGAGATGGGTCGGGAGGGCGCCGCCGGGCGAGGCGCGGTGCAATGCTCGGCGCTTCCTGCCGTGCGTTGGGCGGGGGGCCTGCGGCTCGAAGCGACGGCTCAGCGGCGCAGCGGCTCAACAGCGCAGCGGCTCAACAGCGCAGCGGCTCAACAGCGCAGCGGCTCAACAGCGCAGCGGCTCAACACCGCAGCGGCTCAACAGCGCAGCGGCTCAACAGCGCAGCGGCTCAACAGCGCAGCGGCTCCAGGTGCCGGAGCGCCACTGCTGTGCAGCGGAAGAAAGCGGGCCGGGCGCGAGCGCTACTTCCCGGTCATGAAGTTGTGCGAAAGCGAGACGTTGCCGCCCGGCTCCAGGTTGAAGTCGAAGGTCTTCTCGCCCAACGAGTGGCGCAGCATCAGCCGGTGCTTGCCCGCGGGGAGCTTCAGCTTGCGGGTCCGGCTGACCTCATTGAGGTACTTGCGCCCATCCAGGTAGACCATCGCGTACGGGATCACCGTCAAGGTGACTGTCCCCTCCCGGCGAGCCTGCACGGTCTCGCTGGGACGGGACGCCTTCTCGGCCAGTGCCGCCGCGAGGGCGGCTTCGGAATCAGCCGCCGCGGACCGCGTCGGCTCCTCGACCGGTTCGGTCGCTGCCCCCTGGGGCGGACCCGGGTCCACGGCGGCCTCGGAGGCTTTCCCCTGGGGCCGCGCCATCTCCAACACGGCCTCCGAGCTGGAACCCGCGGGCCGCGTCGGCTCGACCTGGCCCTGGGCGCTCCCGGATGCCGCAGGCGGCACTGCCACCACCACAGGCTCTGTGGGACGGTCATCCGGAGGCGACGGCTCCACCGCTGCCACCGGGTCCGTTGGCTGCTCCTGGCCGGACAGCGTCAAACCCACTGCGGTGGCGATCACCAGCAGCGCGCCCAGGCCCACCAGCAGCGAGGGGGGTCGGCGGGGGTTCTTGGCGGAGTCTGCCGGGGCGACTGCCCCCAACTCGGAAGAAGCGATCGACTCAGGCACCGGCTGGGGAGGCGGCGTGGCCCGGGGCGCAGGACGGGGGGGAGCGGCCTGGGCCAGGGTCCCCGTTCCGCGGGGCCGATCCACCACGTGGGTGGCGCCGTGGAAGTCCTCGTCCGGGGAGAGGGGCGCCGGAGTGGCCTTGCCCGAACCCATCACCGCGGTCGGCTCGCGCACCGGGGTGGCCAGTGGCGCCTGGGCCTCCGGCGGAACCGAACCGGTCTGCGATCCGCCGCGGGTCCCCTCCCCTCGCTCCTCCGCCTCTTCGGGAAAGAGCTGACGCAGGTAGGCGCCCACGTCGCGATCCTCCAGCGAGCGAGCGGTGCGGAACACCGCCTCGGCCAGGGCGCGCTCCAGCTCCGCCGCCGAGCCGAAGCGGGACTTCAGATCCCGATCCAGCGCCTTCATCACCACCGCGTCCAGATCCGCGGGCACGTCGGGGTTGAGACGACCGGGAGGAGGGATGACCCGATCCTGCACCGCGCGCAGCACCGCCACGTCGGTTTCCCCATCGAAGAGGCGGCCCCCGGTGAGCATCTCCCAGAGCACGATCCCCAGGGCGAACACGTCGGTGCGCGCGTCCACCGGTTCGCCGCGGGACTGCTCGGGGGACATGTACGCGAACTTGCCCTTGAGCACCCCGGCCGCGGTCTGCGAGTTCCCCGCCTTGGCCACCCCGAAGTCGGTCAGCTTCACCGCGCCTTCGAAGGAGAGCAGCACGTTGTGGGGAGTGACGTCGCGGTGGACCAGGTTCAGCAGCCGGCCGCGGTCGGTCAGCCGGTGGGCGTACGCCAGCCCTCGCGCCACCTCCGCGCCGATGTGCGCCGCCAGGGTGGGCGGCATCGGGGCCATCAACTCCTTGCTCCGTCGGCGCACGTCCCACAGCGAGTGGCCGCGCACGAACTCCATCGCCAGGTAGTAGGTGTCCTCGTGCTTGTCGAAGTCGAAGATCTGCACCACGTTGGCGTGGTTCAGCTTCGAGGCCAGCCGCGCCTCGGAGATGAACATCTCCACGAAGCCGGGGTCGGTGGCCAGGTACGCGCGGATGCGCTTGATCGCCACCTCCTTCTCGAACCCCTCCGGTCCCACCGAGGAGGCCAGGTAGATCTCCGCCATCCCGCCTTCGGCGATCTTCCTTCGCACCACGTACTTCCCGATGGGTGTGCCGGCCTGGAGGGTCAAGGGAGGTTCCGGATCAGAACTGCACAAGCACCTTGGAGAGGTCGTTGGCCCGGACCTCGACCCGCCGGGTGACGGTCCCCAGCTCGGGGTGGACAAAACGGCACTGGTAGGTGCCCACGGCCAGCTCCTGGTCCGCCAACGGGGTCTCCCCCAGCTCCATCGAGTTGCACGACACGGTTGCCCAGGGGTTGACCACGAAGCGCACCTTACCCTTGGCCGAGCGACGTTCCAGGTTCACGGTGGCCTCCTGGGGACCTGGCCCCTCCACCCGGACGGTCCGGGACACTGGCGCAAAGCCCGCCAGCTCGATCCGGAAGTCCAGCTCGGCGCCCGCCGCGGCCTCCACCGTGTAGGGGGTCCGTCCCGCCCGCTTCCCGTCGATCAGGACCACCGCGCCCAGGGGCCGGGAGCGGATGGTGATGGGGACCGGCGCGGCAGTCACCGACGCGACCTCCGCCGACTCCGGACTCTCCACCGGGACCACCGGTGGCGGCTCCGGCGCCAGCCGGATCAGCGGCACCTCCAGCACTCCACCCTGCCGCACCAACAGCTCCAGGCGGTGGGTCAGGTGCCCGTCCAGCTCCAGTTGCAGGGCGTGGGTGCCCGGCTCCACCTCCGGCAGCGAGCAGGGCGTGACCACGCCCGGGAGCTGCCGCCCGTCCAGGCTGACCCGCGCCCCCGGGGGTTCGGAGATCAATTGAAGCGAGGCCAGCACCGGGGCCTGGGGACGCGAGCCCCGGACCCAGGCCCCCACCCCCACCGCGCTGAGGGTGGCCAGGAGGATCGCGGCCGCCATCATCGGCAGCAGGCGCCGCTTCGGCCGCGGCTGGCCAAAGCGCACCGAAGCGCTGACCTCGATCCCGTCCCAGGGCGAACCACCGGCCTGGGTGGTCTGCGACTCCTCCCCCGCCTCCGGGAGCTCAAAGCGGTTGGTCTGGAAGCGAGGCGCCGCGCGATCGGCCCCGCTCTGCCGCAGGTCCGAAATCCGCAGCTCACCGGATTGCTTGGGACTGGAGGAGCGCAGCTCGGCGGACCGGCGAAGCTCCGGAGAGCCCCGCGCCTCCCCCGGGCGCTCACCGGATCGCCGAAGCTCGTCGGCCGGCACTGCCGATCGATCCCCGGATCGCCGCAGCTCGTCGGCCGGCACCACCGACCGATCACCGGATCGCCGCAGCTCGTCGGCCGGAACCACCGATCGATCCCCGGATCGTCGCAGCTCCTCGGCCGGAACCACCGAACGGTCCCCGGAGCGCCGCAGGTCCTCCCGCGCCGGGGTGGCCCGCGAGGCGCCCGGCCGGGCGGCGTGGGTGTTCTCCAGATCGGCAACCGAGGGCATCCCCAGCTGGGTGGCGCGCTCCGAGCCGCTCAGGGAGATCCCGCCCTCGTCCGGGGCCGGGGCCGGCGGCGCCTGGGAGGCGCTCTGCGCGGCCTCCTCCGCCAGCTCCAGCAACACCTCCCCGGCGTGCTTCTCCTGCTCGATCCGGTCGGCGTACAGCTCCTGCATGTAGGTGGCCAGGAGCGCGGAGGAGGACGCCAGTTGATGGGAGATCAGCCACTCCTCCAGCGCCAGCTGCAGCTCGGCGGCGTCCTCGAAGCGCTGGTCGGGGGTCCGGGCCAGCGCCTTGAGCACCAGCCGGTCCAGATCGCTAGGCACCTCCGGGTTGAGCGCGGAGGGCGGCGGGACCTTGCACTCGGTGACCGCGTTGAGGGTCTGGATGTCGTTGGTGCGCTTGAACAGCCGGTGCCCGGTGAGCAGCTCGTGGAGCACGATCCCCAGGGCGAAGATGTCGCTGCGGCGATCCAGCTTCTCCCCTCGCGCCTGCTCGGGGGACATGTACGAGTACTTGCCCTTGAGCACCCCGGAGCGGGTCACCGTGGCCTGGTCCGCCGCCTTGGCGATCCCGAAGTCCACCACCTTCACTCCCCCCTCGAAGGTGACCAGGATGTTCTGCGGGGAGATGTCCCGGTGGACGATCCCCAGCGGCTTGCCCGCCGCGTCCGCCTTCTTGTGCGCGTAGTCCAGCCCCGCGCAGGCATCCATCATCACCCGGCACACCAGCGGCAACGGCAGGGTCCGGCCCCGGTTGGCGCCGCGCTTCCACACCCGGCGCACGTCCTCGCCGTGGATGTACTCCATGGCGATGAAGTAGCTGCCGTCCTGCGAGCCGAGATCGAAGATCTGGACCACGTTCGGGTGGTTCAGCCGCGCGGCGATCCGCGCCTCGTCCAGGAACATCCGCACGAAGTCCTGGTTCTCGGCCAGGTGCGGGAGGATCCGCTTGACCACCAGCAGCTTCTCGAACCCCTCCAGCCCCGTCTGCCGCGCAAGGTAGATCTGCGCCATACCGCCGGTCGCGATCCGCTTGAGGAGCTGGTACCTGCCGTAGTTCTCGATAGACACGATCGACGGGCTGCCACCAGACAGCGCGCCCTTCGCCAGGGGTGGGCGGGGACGTCAAAAATCGTAAGCGGAGCGGAACAGGGGGTCAAACCCGCCCCGGCTGCTGCCCGGAAGCCCTCCAGGCGCCCGGATTCTCCGTCTTTTCGGGGACCTAGCCCGGTCGGCGGGTGCGCGCGCCGCGGGTCTCGGACATCAGCGCCTCCAGCTCATCCAACTGGCGCTGGAGGATCGGCATCAGGGAGGGCGCGTCGTCCACCCGGTCGAACAGGTCCATGATCTTGTTCACCCGCTGTTCGATGTGGGTGGCCCGCTCGGAGGAGATGCGCTTGAGCAGCATGTCCGCGCCGGCCTCGATCAGCACCCGCACCACCGCGTCGCGCGAGCCCAGCTTCTCCTCGGTCTTCTGGCCGCCACCCTGGATCACCCGCAGACCGGGACGGGGCGCGGGAGTGGCCGCCTCCTCCCGCCGCGCGGCCATCTCCGCCCGCAGCGCCTTGGCTTCTTTGGAACGGGCGGCCGAACGGGACTGGGGGGTCTCCCCCGCCCCGCCGTCCAGCACCGAGATCGGCCCCCGCCGGGCCAGCACGACCGGGCTCTCCCGGGTGGGGAACATCAGCTCGAGCTGTTCCTGCGACTCCGGCGGCTGCTTCTTCACGTGCCCCTGCCCTTCGGACTGCGGACTGGGAAACAAGATACCCGCGAGGTCCGACTCGCCAAGTTTCCCGCCAGATTCCAAGGTGTTGCAGGCCTGTAGCACGCCCACCTACGGGCCGCGCCAGGGCCGATCTACCGGCCCTGGGCGGCGGTTTGTCTAACGCTGGCAGACCATCCGGTAGGAGATCTCGATCCGGGCCGCGGCGGGGGGCATGGGCGAGAAGACGATCGAGTTGGTGCCCGCGTCGTAGCTCCACCCGGAGCCGACCACCGCGCCGTTGATCCGGACCGTGAAGCCGGTGCCGTCCGGGATGGCGGACAGCGGGAAGCGGTCCTGGGGCCCGAAGGCCTTGTTGGCCACGTTGCGCAGGACCGGGGCGTAGTCCGCCGAACAGATGTCCATCACCTCTCCGCCGGTGCGGGTGGCGGCCTCGAAGTAGCGGTTGCCGGTGCCGCCCGCGGTGGAGCAGGAGTTCTCGGTGGGGGCGATGGCGAACAGCACCGCCCGGTTCGGCTGGGAGGCCCCCTTGAGCTCGCGTACGAAGCGCAGGTAGGTGTCCACCGCGTCCGGCGAGTGGTCGTCCTCGTCGCCCACGAACACCACCGCCAGCGCCGCCTCATCCCGCAGGAAGCCGGCGTTGCCGTCGTTGGGCAGGGCGGTGCGCGGGTCGTCGGTGCTGCGGACCAGCGGGTCGGACAGCGCCCGGCGCATCGCCTCGAACCCCTGTTCGATCTGGGCGCACTGGCCCACGTTCGCGTTCTGCTGCAGCCGGGCCGCCAGGTTCGGGGTGGCCTGGGTCAGCAGCCGGGGGCTGGAGTTGTCGACCGGGAACAACCGTCCCGCCTCACCGCCGCGGGCGCCGCCGGGGCAGGCATCGGAGACCGCGGCGATGCCGGTGGTGGTCACCGCCACGTGCAGGTCCACCCCCTTGGAGAGGGCCGCGTCCACGAAGGCCGGCAGGGCGCTGATCAGCCGCGGCTGCTCCTCGACCATCGAGGCGGTGTTGTCGACCACGAACAGCACGTCCACCTTCTGGCCGTCCTGCTGGGTGAAGCGATCGGTGCGGTCCACCTTGCTGGAGGACTCACCGATCAGCGACACCAGTTGCGGCTGCGCCAGGCCGGCCACGTCCACATACAGCGGCGAGAGGTTCAGCCCGCGGATCTGGGCCAGGTAGCGCACCGAGACGGTCACCCCCTGCCCCGGCTGCAGCGTGCGCGGCAGGCTCTCGCTGATCCCCTCCAGCAGGAACTCCCCGTCGGTGGTGCCGGCCCCGATGCTGATCCCGCGCAGGTCCACCGGCTGGGCGCACTGGTTGACGAAGTTGATCTCCTGCGGCGGCGGCGGACAGTCCGGACGCGCCACCCCGAAGTTCAGCTCGTGGGGGGTGGCCACCAGGCAGGTGGGCTGCGAGTTGCCCAGCAGCGGCACCAGGATCAGCGGGTTGGCCGGATCCCCGGTCTCGATCTGCAGGGTCCCCAGGAAGCTGCCCCCCTGCGGCGGGGGCTCGAAGGCCACCATGAAGGAGAAGTACTCCCCTTCGATCACCACGAAGCCGTCCAGCTCGCCTCCGGGCATCACGAACACCCCGCCGGCGTCGTCCCGGATCTTGATGTTCTTCACCGGGCACACGTCGGTGCCCAGGTTGCGGACCTTCACCCCCAGCACCCCGCCCCGGTTGGGGGTGACCGTGCCGAAGTCCAGCTGCAGCGGGGTGATCGCGATCCGGCAGTCTTCGCTGGTGCGGGCGCGGCCGTTGAAGCCCACCCGGACATCCTCCAGCCCGAACAGCGAGGTCTCCAGGTGCAGGTTGCCCCCGGCCGAGCCGTCCCGGGTGGGCTCATAGAACACGGTGACGTTGATCTCTTCCCCCGCCTTCAGCGACACCGGGGTGGAGGGAACCTCCAGGGTGAACTGGTTCTCCCCCGGCACGTTGTCTCCCCCGAAGCGGATCCCCCGGATCTCCAGCGGCACGTCGTTGTTGGTGCCGCAGTTGCGGATGTTGACCACCTTGCCGTTCTTGGAGCCGACCGGGACCTCGCCGAAGTCCCAGGCCAAAGGCGAGATGCAGATCTCCGCCGCCCCGCCCCACCCGGCCAGGCTCACGCTGGTGGTGGGGTTGCGGACGCTGCGCACCCCGTAGTCCGCCTGACCGGAGGCGGGGCCCATGTGCCCGGGGGTGTACTTGATGTCGTACTGGACCCTGCCGTCGGGCGGCAGCACCCGCGGGAAGGACCCACCCGGAGAGGTGAAGGAGACGTCGGTGTTGGCGGAAAACGCGAAGTTCAGAAGCTCCATCGGCTCGGTGGAGATGTTGTGCAGGGTCGCCTGGAGGGTCGCGTCGCGATCCATCGCCACCTGTCCGAAGGAGAGGGTCCAGGGCTCGGCCACCACCGCCCGGTCCAGGGCCTCGGCCACCAGCAGCACCTCCTCGGTGGGGCAGTGGGTGCAGGGCTGGACCACGATCCGGCTGTCCTTGATCCCCACCCGCTCGGGAGCGAACGCCACCTCCACCACCTTCTCCTCGAAAGGCGCCAGCGGGAAGGAGGGGACGGTGAACTCGTCCTGGTCGTTGCCGACCACGGTGTTGCCGACCTCGATCCCCAGGTCGCTGATGTTCTTGAACGTCAGCTGCAGCGACTTGCGGGACTGGGCCTCGATCCGGCCGAAGTCCAGCCGCTTCACGTTGACGGTGGCCTTGGCGTTGACGCCCTGGCCGGAGAGCGGAATGTGGGTCAGCGGCTCGGTGGGGTGATCACTGCGGACCACCAGCACCGCCCCCTGCAGCCCCTCCCGGGTGGGCCGGAACTTCACCAACAGATCATCGGTGTCCGACGGCTTGAGCTCGTGCGGTGCCGGCTTGAGAAACTCCACCGCGTAGGTGGAGCCGTCCGAGCCCTCCACCCAGGCCTCGGTGACGCTGACGCTGCCGCGGCCCACGTTGCGCAGGCGCAACTCCAGATCCGCGCCGCCGTACATCGGCACGCGGGTGAAATCGAGCTTGCTGGGAAGAACCAACAGCTTCCCGTCGGCATCGGCCATCTGCCGCCGGTCACAGCCCACCAGCACCAGCGCAGCAGCCACCAACAGAGACCACCCTTGCATCGCCACTCCCCTCCCCCAACACCCGCCCACGGCCGCGCCTACCCGCACGGCCTCCACTCAATCGGCGGGTCAACCTAGGAACGTGCCCCCCGGGCGGCAACGGCGGAGGGGTGCGAAAGGTGCGCTTCCCGGCACTGCGACCCCCACACCGATGCCGCCGGGTGGTCACTCCGGCTGCACACCGGGAGTAGCTCCCGTCGGGCGGTGAACGCCTACCCGGGGCGGGTGACCGGAGGCTCCGGTTCGGGACGCCTCGACCTGGCTCCGCCGCAACTGCCAGTGGGTGTGTGCCCTGCACAACGAAGGCTCCTCCGGAGATGTGTTCGGGCGCGACCGACGGGCCGGCGCCTGATCAGGGGGCCCAAAATGCGTGGAGGTGGACGTCAGCCGGGTCGGATTGCCTTTCCCACCCCGACCCCTTCAGGCAAGTGAGCCTCTCCTCGATTCGGAGTCCCCCATGTCCCCCGCCTTCTCCCGGCTGCTGATGACCCTCAGCGCGATCGTCCTCGCTCTCGTCGGGGCTGCCGCCCTCTTCCTGCCCGCCGAGCTGTTGGCCAGGATCTCCGTCGGACCGTCGGTGGTGCTGTCGCTGGGGCTGCAGATCCTGGGCGCGCTGTCCCTGGGGTTCGCGGCGCAGAACTGGATGAACCGCCACGCCACCCTCGGCGGCATCTATGGCCGGCCGTTGGTGGTGGGGAACCTGCTGCACTTCGGCAGCACCGCGCTGAGCACTGCCAAGGTGCTGGGAACTCCGGAAGCAACATTCCTGTGGCCGCTGGCGGTGGTCTACGGACTCCTGGCGGTGGCCTTCGGGGTGTTGATGTACCGGGCGCCCAAGACGCGGTAGCCGGAGACCCTCCTACTGGCCGAGGTTCAGCAGGAACCCGCCAGGATCACTCGCCCAACTCCAGGTCGCGCTTCCACAGGACTTCGGCTTTCAAGCCCAGCTTCCAGATCCCCACCGAGCACTCTTCACCCACCGCAATCGCGGCGCACTGGCTTGGGCCCTATCCGTCGGTCCTCGGCGCGCTCATCACCTCCCGCACCTCGATCCCCATGTTCAGCGGCTTGCCTCCCGGCCCGGGCGCGGCGGAGGCCCTGGCGGCCAGCTGGTAGGCGCGCTCCGGGCTGTCGACGTCGATCAGCCAATAGCCGGCCAGGAACTCCTTGGTCTCCGGGAAGGGGCCATCGGTCACTGGGGCGCCGTCCCTTCCGGCGCGCACCAGCTTCGCCTGTCCGGGCGGGGCCAACCCTTCGGCGCCCACCAGCTCCCCGGCCTCCTTCAGCTCGGCGTGGAAGCGGTGCATGAAGGCCAGGTGGGCCTGGAAGTCGGCCGGAGTCCACTGGTCGACCTGGTACGCCCCGGTGCTGGAGTTGGGGGTGTTCATCATCAGCATGTACTTCATGGTGTTCTCCTTCGAAGGGATGCGCGTTCACCAATGGGTCGGAGCCGCCAGCCGCTTCTCGACATCGACTTTCACCTTTTGCTGAGCCGGGCTGCCTGCGCCAGCAGGTAGTCCCGTTCCGGGATGCTGGTGGTGGCTCCCGCGGCCTTGAGGAAGTGGGTGATCGCCCCGGCCGGATCGTGGGCCCGCTCCAGCAGATGGGCCCGGACCGCGTCCAGGCGGAAGTGTCCGGCCAGTCGCTTGTCCTCTTCCAGCCCCCGCAGCAGCTCCAGCCCGTGCGCCGGGCCGTGCACCATCGCCGAGGCCACCGCGTGGCTGAGGTTGACCATCGGGTTGTCGGAGAGCCTCCGCAGGACCTCGTACAGCGCCAGGATCTGGGGCCAGTCGGTGTCATCGGCGCGGGGGGCCTCGTCGTGCACCGCCGCGATCGCCGCCTGGAGTTGGTAGGGCCCCACCGGCCCGCGGGGCAGCGCCTGACTCAGCAACGCCACCCCCTCCTCGATCGCCGGGCGATCCCACTGCGTCCGGTCCTGCTCCGGGAGCGGGATCAGCTCCCCCGCCAATCCGGAGCGCGCTGCGCGCCGGGCGTCGGTCAACAACATCAACGCCAGCAGCCCGGTCACCTCCGAATCCTCCGGAAGCAGTCGGTGGACCTGGCGGGTCAGCCGGATCGCCTCGTTGGCCAGATCGGAGCGCTGCAACTGCGGCCCGCTGCTGCCCGCGTATCCCTCATTGAAGATCAGGTAGAGCACGTGCAGCACCGCCGCCAGGCGCTGGACCCGTTCCTGGGCGCTGGGCAACTGGAACGGCTCTCCCGACTCCCGGATCTTCTCCTTGGCGCGGCTGATCCGCTGGGCCAGGGTGGACTCGGGAACCAGGAAGGCGTGGGCAATCTCCGCGGTGGTCAGCCCGCCCACCGCCCGCAAGGTGAGCGCGATCGCCGAGGGGGCGGAGAGCACCGGATGACAGCACATGAACAGCAGGGCCAACGTGTCGTCCTGCTCGCTCGGCGCGGCGTCCGCACCCGGCGCGACCTGCTCCTCCGGCGGGGTCTGGCGCTGGAGGGTGGACTCCCGCTCGCGGCGGGCGCTGTCTGCCCGGACCTGATCGGTCATCCGCCGCAAGGCCACCTGGATCAGCCAGGCGCGCGGATTCTCCGGCAGTCCGGATCGTGGCCACTGGGTCGACGCGGCCAGCAGCGCCTCCTGGACCGCGTCCTCCGCGGCGGCAAAGTCCCCCGACCGTCGCGCCACCACGCCCAGCACCCGGGGCCCCAGCTCCCGCAACAGCGATTCCAGATCGGCCGTCACCGGGTCGAACTCCCGCACGACACAGGGCGCAGCACCGCCTGGGCCTCACCTGCCTCCACCTGCACTACCGACTCCCCAGCAGCGCGGAGCTCAGGGGCCGGTAGCGCATCCCCTGCCGGTCGGTCTCGCTGGCGAAGAGGGCGATCTCCCGCACCGGGAGCTCCCCGAAGTCGGTCTCCCGCAGGGCATCGGCGCAGCGACCCAGCGCCGGATCGCCTCGGGGACTCTTGGCCCGGGCCAGGGTGATGTGCGGCATGAACACCTCGTGATCCGGAGCCAGGCCCAGGGGCGCCAGCTCGCGGACCACCGCGCGCTGCACCGTCTCCAGCCCCTCCACCGCCCCCGAAACCCCGGCCCACAGCACCTTGGGGGAGTCCAGCGGCCCGAAGATCCCGCTGCCCCGCACCCGAAGTTCCAGCGGCGGGTGCCGCGCAGCCAGCCGCTGCAGGCCCTGCCCAATCAGGGGAACGGTGGCGTCGGGGACCTCGCCCAGGAAGGCCAGGGTCAGGTGCAGACTCTCCGCGCGGACCCAGCGCGCCTGGGGCGCCACCCGTGCCAGCCGGATCAGCTCCTGCTCCAACCGCGAGCACAGGGCCGTCCCCAGCTCCACCCCAATGAAGGTCCGCATCGTCCGGCGCGTTCCATCACGGGAGCCCCTCTAGTGGAAGGAGCACGCACCGCCAACTCGGGGGCGACCGCGAGAAGGAGGTTCCACCGGGCACCCGCTGGAGTAAGAACCCGGCCCTACTCTCCGAGGAGAACCCCATGCTTCGTCTGATCGCTGCGGTGTCGTTGGTGGTGGGCCTGGTGGGTTGCGGCCCGGTGACCCGTGCGGACGCCCGGGAGGCGGCGGCGCAGAAGGCCTGTGCCTGGTACCAGGAGTGCGGCGACATCGGCCCCGGCCTCACCTTCGAGGATCGCGACGAGTGCGCGATGGAGTCGGAGAACACCTTCAACGCGCTGTGGGACAACGCCGCCTGCTCGGAGATTGAACGGGAGGATCTGGAGGTCTGCCTGACCGCGATCGAGAGCACCCAGTGCGACAACGCGCTGGACTTCCTGAACACCATCTTCAACCGCTGCTCCGTCGCCAACGTCTGCGGAGGGTAGCTCCCACCTTCCCGCAACATGCCCTCGCCACCGGCCATCTCCGCCCGGGCCGCCTTCGGGCACCCGGACTTCCGTCGCTACCAGATCGCCCGCTTCATCCAGGTGATCGGGATCGAGATGCAGTCGGTGGCGATGGGCTGGCAGGTGTACCTGCTCACCGATGATCCGCTGCACCTGGGCTACATCGGGCTGGCCCAGTTCATCCCCTTCGTCACCCTCTCCATCCTCGGAGGGCACACCGCGGACCGGTACGACCGTCACCGGATCTTCGCCCTGGCCCTGGTGGGGCAGACCCTGTGCGCGCTGGCGCTGTGGGGGTTCAGCCTCTCCGGGATGCAGCAGGTGTGGCCGATCTACGTGGTGACGGTGGGACTGGGCACCATCCGCGCCTTCTCCATGCCCGCCACCCAGGCGCTGTTGCCCAACCTGGTCCCCCCCGAGCACTTCACCAACGCGGTGACCTGGGGCTCCACCGTCCGGCAGATCGCCACCATCACCGGACCGGCGGTGGGAGGGCTGGTGTTGGGCGCCACCCACGGCACCGCCTCGGTGTACGCGCTGGAGGCGGTCTCCCTGGCGGCGGCCTTCTCCTTCGCCGTCCGGCTCAAGCCCCGGCCGATGGTGCGGGAGATCCGGGAGGTCTCCTGGTCCACGGTCCTGGCCGGCTTCCACTACGTGTGGAAGCAGCGACTGCTCTTGAGCACCATGTCCATGGACCTGTTCGCGGTCCTGTTGGGCGGGGCGGTGGCGCTGCTGCCGGTGTTCGCCAAGGACATCCTCCAGGTCGGTCCGCAGGGGATGGGCATCCTGCGCAGCGCGCCCGCGGTCGGCGCGGCCACCATGGCGGTGATGCTGGCCTACTTCCCGCTGCGTCGGCGGGTGGGGCTGACCATGCTGTGGTGCGTGGCGCTGTTCGGGGTGGCCACCATCGTCTTCGGGCTCTCGCGAAACTTCGCGCTCTCGGTGGGGGCGCTGGTGGTGCTTGGCGCCTCGGACATGGTGAGCATGGTGGTGCGGATGACCCTGGAGCAGATCGCCACCCCGGAGGAGATGCGCGGGCGGGTGGGCGCGGTGAACGGGATGATGATCGGCGCCTCCAACGAACTGGGGGAGTTCGAGTCCGGTGCGGTGGCGGCGCTGCTGGGGGTGACCACCGCGGTGGTGGTGGGCGGAGTGGGCACCCTGCTGGTGGTGGCCCTGTGGAGCTGGTGGTTCCCGGAGCTGCGCAAGATCGACACCCTGGATGCGGCTTCACCCGCCAGCTGAGGCATGCTGCGCGGTCTGATGACTCCCTCCCCCTATCGAAACGATCTCCTCGCAGGCAAGGTGGCCTTCGTCACCGGCGGCGGCTCTGGCATCTGTGAAGGCATCACCCGCGGGTTCATGCAGCACGGGGCGGACGCGGTGATCGTCGGCCGCAACGCGGAGCGGCTGGAGGCCACCGCCCAGCGGCTGAGCCAGGAGACGGGCCGGACCTGCCTGGCCGCCCCGGCGGACGTCCGCAAGCCGGAGGAGGTGGAGCGAGCGGTGGATCAGGCCGTGGCCCGCTTCGGCCGGCTGGACATCGTGGTCAACGGCGCGGCGGGGAACTTCCTGGCCCCGGCGGCGATGCTCTCTCCCAACGGGTTCCGCACCGTGATGGAGATCGACGCGGTGGGCACGTACATCGTGTCCCGCACCGCGTTTGACAAGTGGCTGCGCGATCACGGCGGCTGCATCCTCAACATCTCCGCCACCCTCCACTACGGCGCCACCCCGATGCAGGTGCACGCCGCGGCGGCCAAGGCGGCCATCGACTCCATCACCCGCTCGCTGGCCCTGGAGTGGGGCGGCGCCGGGATCCGGGTGGTGGGGATCGCGCCTGGCCCGATCGACGACACCGAAGGGGTCAGTCGCCTGGTCCAGGGCGGGATGAAGGAGAAGCTGACCCGGACCATCCCCCTGGGGCGCTTTGGGCGAATCGAGGAGATCGCCTCGGTGGCGCTGTTCCTGTGCTCCGACGCCGGCTCGCTGGTCCACGGGGCCACGGTGGTGGCGGACGGCGGCGCCTGGATGGGCGGCGGCAACGCGGTGCTGACGGAGTAGCTACCCGTAGGGCGCGGTGATGCACTCCAGTCGGTGCCCGTCCGGATCGTCGAAGTAGACGCCCCGCCCTCCGTACTGGTGGTTGATCTCCCCGGGCCGGTACTTGCCCGGGTCCGCCCAGTAGGGAACTCCCCGCTCCTTCAGCCGGCCGAGAATGGCGTCGAACTCGGCCTCGGTGACCAGGAACGCCACGTGGTGGCCTTCGAAGTCGCCCTCCTGTTTCGCGTAGTCCAGGCTGGCCTGATCGGCCAGGTCCACCACTTCAAAGTAGCCGGAGCGGGGCGGTGGGAGCCCCAACACCTCCGCGGTGAAGCGCGCCGACCGGACCGGATCGCGGGACGGCAACAGGGTGTGATTGAAGCGGATGGCCATCGGTCTCAGGTCCTGAACCGCCCGGCGTCGATCCCGTACTTCTCCACCTTGTAGTTGAAGATCCGCTCGGTGGTGCGCAGCAAGCGGGCGGCCTTGGCGCGGTTGCCCCGGGCGGACTTGAGCGCATCGGAGATCAGGTCCTTCTCCACCTGGGCCACCGCCTCGTCCAGGGAGGCGGAGGGCACAGTGCCGGAGGCCTCGGCGGTCTGCAGGGTGGGCGGCAGGTGGTGGCCGTGGATCACGTTGCCGTCGCAGACCAGCACCGTGCGCTCGATGATGTTCTCCAGCTCGCGCACGTTTCCCGGCCAGTGGTAGCTGACCAGCATGTCGATCGCCGGGGTGGAGATCCGCTTGATGCTCTTGCCGTGCTCCCGGGCGTACTTGCCCACGAAGTGATCGGCCAGCAGCATGATGTCGCTCTTTCGCTCCCGCAGCGGGGGCACGAAGATCGTGAACACGTTGAGCCGGTAATAGAGATCCTCGCGGAAGCTCTTCTCGGCGATCGCCTGCTCCAGGTCCTTGTTGGTGGCGGCGATCAGCCGCACGTTGGACTTGAGGGTCTCGGTGCCGCCCACCCGCTCGAACTCCCGCTCCTGCAGCACCCGCAGCAACTTCACCTGGGTGGTGAGGTTCACCTCCCCGATCTCGTCCAGGAACAGGGTGCCGGTCTCCGCCAATTCGAAGCGGCCGCGCCGGCGGGCCAGGGCCCCGGTGAACGCCCCCTTCTCGTAGCCGAACAGCTCGGACTCGATCAGCGTCTCCGGCAGGGCCGCGCAGCTGACCTTCACGAACGGCCGCTTGGTGCGCTCGGAGTTGTAGTGGATGGCGTGGGCGATCAGCTCCTTGCCGGTGCCGGACTCCCCCCGCACCAGCACGGTGGTGTTGGTGCGCGCCACCTGGGTCACCTGCTCGTAGACCTGGCGCATCTCGCCGCTGGTCCCCAGGATGTTGGAGAAGTCGTACTTCTCCCGCAGCTCCTGGCGCAGGGTGCTGTTCTCCTCCACCAGCTTGCGGCGCTCCTGCTCCAGCCGGCGGTGCACCGCCAGGGCCTGGGCGATCATCGCCGCCACCACCCCGAAGAAGCGCTTCTCCGCCTCGTAGTCCCGGTCCTTGCGGAACGGCAGCTCCACGCTCAGCGCCCCCACCGGACGCCGTCCGAGCACGATCGGCAGACAGAGGAAGCTGTGCTCTTCCCCGGTCGAAGTCCGGACCTCGAAGGCCCGGTTGAGAAACAGGGGTTCGCGGCTGATCTGGGGCACCACGATCGGCTTGCCGGTCTGCACCACCCGGCCGGTGATCCCCTCCCCCACCTTGTAGCGGGCACGCCGGCCCTCCGCGGACACCCCCACCGAGGCCTCGAGGACGATCTCCTTGGCCTCCTCGTCATGCACCGCCACCGCGGCCTGGATCACCCCGTGGTGACGCTCCAGCCGCTCCAGCACCCGCTGGAGGGCGGACTTCAGATCCGAGGCGCTGGCCAACGCCTGGCTCGCCTCCAGCAGGCTGGCCAGGACCTGATCACTCCCGGTGGGCTCGGTGCGTCTCATGGGCTTCCTACATTTATGTCGCCGCCGGGGCCGCTTCCTACAATTTTGTGCGCCCGGCCCGGGGCCGCCCGCAGACCGGGGGGGAAACCATCGACTGGGCAACGCCTGGCCCCGCATCGGCCCCCGGAATCGGAGCCTTCGCCTCCCGGGCGGCAGGAGGCGCTCCTACAAATATGTCGGCATCCGGGGGTGGTTCCTACGATTTTGTCGGAACATCGCTTCGATGGAGATCGGACGATCCGGTCCGGATCCGCGAGATCTTCCAAGCCTTTCGGCGAAGGGACCCTTATCTCCGCCCCTGGCATCCCGGATGCACTACACACCCAGCAGGAGCGCCCGGCGTCGGGCGCCTGGAGGACGGAACAGATGAGCAAGGTGATGGCGGAGTACATCTGGATTGACGGGCAGAAGCCGACCGCGAAGCTGCGGTCGAAGGCCAAGGTCATCCAGCCGGTGAAGAAGGTCGAAGAGCTCCCCCTGTGGAGCTTTGACGGTTCGTCCACGTACCAGGCCGAGGGCAAGAAGAGCGACCTGGAGCTCAAGCCGGTCCGGATCGTCCCCAACCCGCTGCGCGGTGAGGGCGACATCCTGGTGCTGTGCGAAGTGAACAACCCGGACGGGACCCCGCACTGGAGCAACAAGCGCGCGACCCTGCGCACGGTGGAGGAGAAGGTCCGCGCCCAGGAGCCCTGGTTCGGCCTGGAGCAGGAGTACACCCTGTTCGAAGGCAACCGGCCGCTGGGCTGGCCCGACCACGGCTTCCCCGCCCCGCAGGGCGGCTACTACTGCGGCGTGGGCAGCGACGAGGTCTTCGGCCGCGAGCTGGTGGAGTCGCACGCCGACGCCTGCATCCGCGCCGGGATCGAGATCTGCGGCATCAACTCCGAGGTGATGCCCGCCCAGTGGGAGTTCCAGGTCGGTCCCCTGGGCCCGCTGGAGGTCAGCGACGAGCTCTGGCTGGCGCGCTGGCTGCTGTATCGGATGGGCGAGGACTACGGGATCAGCGCCACCCTGCACCCCAAGCCGGTCCCGGGTGACTGGAACGGCGCGGGCTGCCACACCAACTTCTCCACCAAGTCGATGCGGGAGAAGGGCGGGATCAAGTTCATCGAGGCCGCGGTGGAGAAGCTCAAGGGCCGCCACGAGGAGCACATCAAGGTCTACGGCGCCCACAACATCGAGCGGCTGACCGGCCTGCACGAGACCGCGCCGATCAACGTCTTCCGCTCCGGCGTCTCGGATCGCGGCGCGTCGATCCGGATCCCGCTGGCCGCCGCCCAGGGCGGACAGGGCTACTTCGAGGACCGCCGCCCGGCGGCCAACATCGACCCCTACGAGGTCACCCGGGTGATGCTGGAGACCGTCTGCCTGTAGTCCCACCGCCGATCGGGATGTGATTCAGGGGGGCCCTTCCGCCAGTCGGAGGGGCCCTTTCACTTTGGAGCCTGGTTTCTTGCGTCCCCCGCCCCGGTGCGCGCACCATCGCCCGGTGAGCGGGGCCGGGATCATCGCAGTGCTGCTGGCGGCGTCCGCGCTGGGGGCCTCTCCCCTGCTGGCCCAGGCCCCCACGGACTCGCGCCCCGCGCCGTCGGAGCCGTCCGTCGATACCCTGCAAGCGATCCGGGACGCCGGCCAGCTCTCCTGGGGCTGTGACGCCCAGGGTGGCGCTCCCTACGTGTTCCCGGACCCGATGAATCCCAACGTGCTGGTGGGGTTCGAGGTGGAGCTGGCGGACGCGCTGGCCCGGAAACTGGGGGTGCGCGCCGCGCCGATGCAGGGCCCCTGGGACAAGCTGCTGGAGCTGCTGGCCCGGGGCGACTTCGACGTGGCCCTCAACGGGCTGGAGCTGGCGGAGGAGAAGCGCCGGGTGGCGCGGCTGACCCGTCCCTACTTCGTGGCCGAGGAGGTGCTGACCATCCGCCGCGGGGATCTCCAGGCGCCTCGCACCCGGGAGGCGCTGCGCGGCCGTCGGGTGGGGACCCTGCCCGGCTCGTTGGCCTCGCGGATCCTGGAAGCGGCCGGGGCGGAGGTCCGCACCTACGACGGCGGTCAGGACGAGATCTACGCCGACCTGCGGCTGGGCCGGATCGACGCGGTGCTGCTGGACGATCCGGTGGCGCGCTTCTACGGGGACATCGATCCCCAGCTGGAGCGGGTGCCCGGTTCCCTGGGCCAGGTGCACTATGTGATCGCGGTCCGCCCCGAGGACGCCGCTCTCCAGCAGGCGCTGGATCAGGCCCTGTCCGAGCTGGCCAGGGACGGCACCCTGCGCGCGATCTACCAGCGCTGGGGAATCTGGAACGCCGGGACCGCGCGGCTGTGGGGAGACCCGGACCCGGTGGGCGCCGGTCCGCTGGCCCCGGAGTTCGAACGCTGGCGCGCGGCGGTGGGCAAGCTGCCCCCGTTCTGGACCCGGGTGAAGGAGCGCTATCCCCAGGTGCTGCCCCTGTTCGCCCGGGGCGCGGCGATGACCCTGGCCCTCTCGGTGCTAGCGATGGGACTGGCGGTGCTGATCGGGCTGGGGGTGGCCACCGGGCGCCGCTACGGACCCCGGCCGCTGCGCTGGCTGTGCACAGGCTACGTGGAGTTCTTCCGCGGCACCCCGTTGCTGATCCAGCTGACGATGATCTACTTCGGCCTCCCGGAGCTGGGGCTGCGGCTGGATCCCTTCTTCTCCGGCTGCCTGGCGCTGGGGCTGAACTACGGCGCGGCGGAGGCGGAGAACTACCGGGCCGGACTGGAGAGCGTCCCCACCGGACAGTCGGAGGCCGCGGAGGTGCTGGGGCTCTCCCGGCTGGGGGCGCTGCGCTACGTGATCGGCCCCCAGGCGGCGCGGATCTCCTTGCCGCCGATGACCAACGACTTCATTGCCCTGCTCAAGGACAGCTCGCTGGTCTCGCTGGTCACCCTCACCGAGCTGACCAAGACCTACCTGAACCTGGGCAACGCGATGCGGGACCACCTGGGGCTGGGGCTGCTGGTGGCGCTCTGGTACCTGGCGATCGGACTCCCCTTCGCGCTGCTCTCCCGCCGGCTGGAGTCGCGGCTGGGGCGCCACCTGCGGCGGGTGGAGCGATGAGGCTTCGGGTCTCCGGACTGGTCCGCCGTCACCCCGGCGCCGCGGCTCCGGTGCTGGACGGGCTGGACTTCGAGCTGGCGGGAGGGACGCTGGTGGCGCTGCTGGGTCCCAGTGGCGCGGGGAAGACCACCTTCCTGCGCTGCCTGATCGGGCTGGAGCCCTTCGAGCGGGGAGAGATCGACGTGGAGGGGGTGCTCCTGCGCGGGACCGAGCAGTCCCCGGCCTCCGAGCGGCAGCGGGCGCTGCGCGGGATCCGCGAACGGATCGGCCTGGTGTTCCAGGGCTTCGAGCTGTTCCCCCATCTCTCCGCGCTGGAGAATTGCGTGCTGGCGCCGATGCGGGTCAAGCACATCTCCCGGAAGTACGCGGAGCTCAAGGCGATGGATCTGCTCACCCGGCTGGGCCTGGCGGACCGGCTGGAGGCCCACCCCGATCAGCTCTCCGGCGGGCAGAAGCAGCGGGTGGCGATCGCCCGCGCCCTGGCGATGGAGCCGGCGGTGCTGTTGTACGACGAGCCCACCAGCGCCCTGGATCCTTCGATGAAGCAGGAGGTGGCGCAGACCCTTCACCGGGTGGACGCCACCGGGGTCACCCAGGTGGTGGTCACCCACGATCTGGCGCTGGCCCGCGTCGCCGAGCACGTGTGCGTGATGGACCACGGGCGGATCATCGAAGCGGGAGCGCCGGGGAAGGTGCTGGTCTCCCCCGAACACCCCAGCACCCGCCGGCTGCTGGCGGACTGGTAATCCAGTCACCGGCTCAGGAGCAGGAGTCGGGGCAGGGACAGACCAGGCACGGCACCACCACACACTCTCCGGTGGGGCAGTCCTCGTCGGTGGAACAGCCGGGCAGGCAGCGCCGGTCGGTCTCCTCGCACCCGGAGCAGGTGGTGCCGATCGGGCACTGATCGGCCGAGGTACAGGGATCGCCGGCATCCACACTGCCGGCCCGGAAGCGTTGTCCACAGGCGGCCAGGGTCAGCACGGCGCAACAGAGAAGGAGACGAGAGAGCATGGACCCTCCTCCCGCAATCACCGTGCCAGCGGTGGGTTCCTGATTCCCACCGGTTGGGACCCGGGGCGATTCGTCCGGCCTCAGAAATCCACCGGGCCTTCGGGGAACCCTGCCCGGCCTGTCGTCCCCAGACCCCGGCTAGAGTCCGTCCCCATGAAGGAAGCGGCAAAGGGAATGCTGTGGATCATCCTGCTCACCGGTGCGGTGGCGATGGCAATCGCCGGGGTGGTGGCGGGCCTGATCTACTGGTGGATCGGGATCGAGCTGGGCTGACGCACCATCCGCTCCAGCACCCGCTCCAGGGCCAGCTGGGGGCTCTCGCACAGCCCGGAGTGCACCGCCGACACCTGGACCATGGTGCTGCGCGGGGCCACCAACCAGTGCCAGCGCTCCTTCTGGGAGAGCTTACCGATCGGGCCGGCCCCCGCCCCCCCCGCGCACACCCGGGGGAAGGTCTCCAGGTGGGAGCGGATCAACGCCACGTCGGCCGTCGGATCCAGGGCCCGCAGCCGGGCCTCGTCCAGCTCCACCTTCGCCTGGAGGAAGTCCTGGGAGAGGCAGTACAGGACCACCCCCACGTTGATGAACTCCTCGCGATCCACCCGGGGGACCACCCGGAGGATGGCGTAGTCAAACGAGCAGCGCGCGCGCACGTTCCGCCTCCTCCAGCACCAGGTTGAGGTTGTCCCGCCGGGCCCGCAGCCAGACCGCGTAGGCGCTCCGGTGCTCGTCCGCGGTCTCGAAGCCCTCTCCCGAAGGAAGGAAGTCGTCCGGGATCGACGCCACCGTCCGCTCCACCCAGGCGTCGGTGAGCACCGACTGCAACAGGACCGCCGCGTCCCTCAGCCCGCTGGCCCACGGCAAGAGCACGTGATCCTTGATCGGCGCGAACGGACTGCGCGACCCCACCAGCCGATCCGCGGCGGTCCAGCCGTGGTGGAAGTAGAGCGCGGCCCCGTGATCGATCAGCCACAGGTCCTGGTGCCAGGAGAGGAGGTTGGGGTTCTTGGGGGTGCGGTCCACGTTGAGGATGAATGCGTCCAGCAGCACGATCCGGGAGGCCACGGTGGCAGAGGGGATCGGCCCGGCCACCGGGTCGAAGGTCATCGACCCGGGGAGGAAATCCAGCGCCAGGTTCAGCCCGGCGCTTCGCTTGAGCAGCTCGCGGATCTCCGGATCCGGCTCGGCGCGGCCCAGTGCGAGGTCCACCTGCATCAGGACCCGCTCCGGCACCTTCAGCCCCGCCGCCTGCGCCAGGGCCCCACCCAAGAGCTCGGCCACCAGCACCTTGGTGCCCTGTCCCGCGCCGCGGAACTTCACCACGTACAGCCCCTCGTCCTCGGCCTCCACCACTCCGGGCAGCGAGCCGCCCTCCCTCAGGGGGGTGACGTAGCGGGTGGCCAGGACGGTGCGCAGCATCGGAGGGGATCCCCTTACGGAGGCGTCAGCGCCTTGAACTCGAAGCGGATCCGGGCGGAGGTGCCCGCCTCGTCGTAGTAGGCCAGCAGCCGCAGCGCCAGGTAGCCCTGATCGGTGTGCACCACGTAGACCACATCCCGCGGCTGCACCCCATGGTTGAGGAGATCGTAGTTGTACCAGCCGTCGTCGATCAGGAAGGCGGAGTCGACCTCGCTGTTGGAGTCCGGGCCGTCCGCCGCGTCCACCTGGTACCCCCCGGCAGGGGCCTGGCTGAGGGAGGAGAAGTCCGCGCCCGGAAGGATCGATACCTCCACCGGCCCCACCCCGTTGACCCCGCTGTTGGAGATGATCTTGAAGCGCTGGAAGCCCAGGTCCCAGCCCACCGAGCCGATCGCCTCGCTGCCCGGCACCTGTCGGCGGCCGTCCAGATCCACGAACACCCAGCTCTCCGGCTGCCCGGCGTTGACCCGGCCCTCCTCCACCCCGCCCTCCAGGGCCTGGAAGGTGACGTAGTCGCCGTCGGGCAGGTCGCCGTCGAAGGGGAAGTCCTCGCGCAGATCCGGGGCGCAGGCCCCCAGCAGGCAGGTCAGCCACACCACCGTCGTCTGGCGTCTCACAGTCGGCCCTCCACCCCGGCGTGGAAGCCGCGCGGGGCCAGCGGGAGATCCACCACGTTCCCCGCATCCAGCAGGTTGGTGGCAAAGGCGAACACCCCCAGGAACGGCCAGGGCCTCCAGCCCACCTTGGCATCCACGTTGGCGTAGGGCGCCGAGTAGCGGAAGTCCCCCGCGGAGGCGGGATCCAGGAACGGCCGGGGACCGACCAGCGAGGCGCCCACGCTGCCATCCAGGTTCCACTGCCGCTGCCGGCCGGTCAGCCTCACCGTGGCGCGGTGCATGGCGCGGCCCTCCAGCGGCGCGCCGGTTTCCGCGTCCCGGGCGTCGGTCAGCGCGTAGCCCAGATCCACCGAGAGGAAGGAGGCCAGCCTGGTCCGGGCCGCCAGCTCCACCCCCTGGGTGAAGCCCCGGGAGACGTTCCGGTAGCCAAAGCGCAGCGGGGTGTCCGGGGTGGCCTCCTGGACGGTGACCAGGGCGATCAGGTCGTCCAGATCGGTCCGGAAGGCGCTGCCGGAGACGGTGAGTCGATCGCTGGCGGTCCAGTCCGCCGAGAGGTTGATCCCCCGGGAGCGCTCGGGGAGCAGCGCCGGGTTGCCCTCCACCACGTAGCCGATGCCCGGGTTCTCGAAGTTGAGCAGCAGCTCCTGGAAGCTGGGCGCGCGAAAGCCCCACCCCAGCGAGCCGCGCAGGGCCAGCCCGCGCCAGGGATCGTAGCGGAAGGCGATGCGGGGCGAGACGCTGGGACCGAACTGCGAGTCCAGATCCATCCGGATCCCGGCGGAGGCGTGGACCCGGGGGTCGTCCAGCGGGCGCCAGTCGTCCTGCACGAACACCGCGCCCCGGAACCGCCGGCCGTAGCCCGCGCCCAGGCGGGGCGAGCGGAGGGTCTCCATCAGCCCATCCACGCCCACCGAGGCCTGGTGCCGCTCGAACAGGGTCCGATCCAGCTGCAGCCCCGCCTCCACCACCCCCTCCTTCGACTGCTGGTAGAGGTCCAGATCCCGCGCCAGCCGCTGGTCCTGCTGGAACTGATCCCGGAAGCCGGAGGCCGCTCCCCGGAGGCTGAGGGTCCCCAGGGGGGTGTGCTCCAGCCGGCCGTGGATGGTGGCGCCGTAGACCTCGCCGCGGTTCCGGCGGTCGAAGATTGCCCCGGAGGGCGCGGCGTCCACTCCGCTGGTCTCCCGGCGCTGGTAGTGCAGCCGCAGATCGATCAGCGCCCCGTCCACCGGGCGGGCCTCGCCGGTCAGCTCCACGTCCCAGCTGGAGAGCGCGCTGCCAGTGGTGGCCACGGTGGAGGGATCCAGATCGAAGGCCTCGCCCCGCCGGTGGATCGCGCCCGCCCCCAGGTTCCAGCGCGCCCCGGAGACCCCGGCCCCGCCGCGCAGGTCGGACTCCCCTCGCCCGCCGTAGCTGGCCCGGGCCTCGGCCTCCAGCGGCCGCCGGGTGCGCCGGGTGATCAGGTTGATCACCCCGCCCATCGCATCCGAGCCGTAGAGCACCGAGGCCGGTCCCTTGACGATCTCGATCCGCTCCACCTCGCGCAGCGAGAAGCGTTCGATGTCGATGGTGCCGCCCACCCGGCCGGCCACCCGCTGCCCGTCGATCAGCAGCAGCACGTACTCCGGGTCCAGGCCCAGCAGCCGCACCCCGGAGGTGCGGACCGGACTCTCCCGGGCGATCTCCACCCCGGAGTGCTGTTCCAGAAGCTCCGCCAGGTCGCGGGCGCCGGAGACCTCGATCTCCCGCCGGGTGATCACCTCGGTGGGGATGGTCAGATCTTGCGCCCGTTGGGGAGAGCGGGAGGCGGTGACCACCGTCTGCAGGGCGGGAGGGTCGAGCTGTTCGGAAACCGGCCCCGCGTCCGCCGCCTCCGGAGTGCCCCCGTCGGTGGCCCGGGCGCTTGGCACGGGCGCGCCCAGCCAGAGTGCCACCAGCAACCCGCCCAGCCCGCTCTTCATCCGCCTCGACCACATCGCCTGGTGTCCCGTCCCTGCCGCGGAGCGACTCGCAGGGTGTCGTCTATGGAACCAGACCGGCACAGTCAATTCGGCCCGGGCGGGCCAAAAGAAAAAGGCCCCCGGATTTCTCCGGAGGCCGTTTCCTTGCGAGTGCCCGAGGCGGGACTCGAACCCGCACGCCTTTCGGCGCCACCACCTCAAGATGGTGTGTCTACCAATTCCACCACCCGGGCAATCTGCCGGCCTCCTATACCACTGAGGGAGGCCCCTGCTTCAACTGCTAACTGGAGCTACTGCTGGGTGCCGGAGGGCGCCGCGGCAGGCGGGGTCTCTCCCGACGCCGGAGCCGGGGTAGGCGCCGCCTCCACCGCCGCCGGAGCCGAGCCGGTGGTCGGATCCACGGTGACCCCGGAGCTGCCCCCTTCGGAGGGAGGGGTGGTGGCGGTCTGCGCCGGGACCTCGTCGTCCCCGCCGACCACCGAGGAGCGCAGCCCCACGAAGGACAGGCCGAGGGAGGTGAGGAAGAAGAGCGCCGCGCAGACGCCGGTGATCTTCGACAGGAAGGTGACCGCGCCACGGCCGCCGAAGGCGGTGGTGGCCGCTCCGCCGCCCAGGGCCGCGCCCATGCCTGCGTCCTTCCCCGGCTGGAGGAGGATGATGAAGATCATGAACACGCAGAGCAGTACGTGGAGGATGGTGAAGAACGTCAGCATGAACTGATGACCCTCGAAGGCCCCGAAAAGGGGGGCCTCCTATAGCGCGACGGGTAGTACCTGACAACCGGTGAACGTCGGGAGGTCTATCCCGCCGCCTTGACGATGCCTGCAAAATCCCCTGCCTTGAGCGAGGCCCCGCCTACCAGGGCCCCGTCCACGTCCGGCTTGGACAGCAATTCCGCCGCGTTCTCCGGCTTCACCGAACCGCCGTACTGGATCCGGATCCGGTTGGCCGTCTGCTGACCGTGCAGCAAGGTCAGCTGTTCGCGGATGAAGGCGTGGACCTCCTGGGCCTGATCGGAGGTCGCGGTCTTGCCGGTGCCAATCGCCCAGACCGGCTCGTAGGCCACCACGAACCCGCCCACGTCTCCGGTGGCGAAGCCCGCCAGGCCGCCCTTGAGCTGCCGCCCCACCACCTCCAGGGTGCGGTTGCCCTCCCGCTCTGCCAGCGTCTCGCCGACACAGAGGATCGGTAGCAGCCCGGCGCGCAGCACCGCCTGCAGCCGGCGGTTCACGGTCTCGTCGGTCTCCCCGAAGAACTGCCGGCGCTCGGAGTGGCCGATGATCACGTACCGGCACCCCACCTCCTGCAGCATCCCGGTGGAGACCTCGCCGGTGTAGGCCCCGGACGCCTCCCAGTGGCAGTTCTGCGCCGCCAGGCTGATGTTGGAGTCCTCCAGCGCCTTGGCCACCGGGTACAGGGCGGTGAACGGCGGGGCGACCGCGATCTCCACCCGGTCCCGCACCATCGACACCAGCCCGCGCAGCTCGCGGACCAGCGCGGTGGCCTCCCCCACGGTCTTGTTCATCTTCCAATTGCCGGCGATGAACGGACGACGATCTGCCTTGGACATCTAGCGAACCTCCAGCGCCTTGATGCCGGGGAGCTCCTTGCCCTCGAGAAGCTCGAGGGAGGCGCCACCGCCGGTGGACACGTGCGTCACCTTCTTGGCGTAGCCCATCTGCTCCACCGCCGCCGCGCTGTCTCCGCCGCCGACCACGGTGCGCGCCGCGCTGTTGATGGACATCGCCGCCGCCACCGAGCGGGTGCCCTCGGCGAACTTGCGGACCTCGAACAGCCCCATCGGCCCGTTCCAGAACACCGTCTTCGCCCCGCGGATGTGCTGGGTGAACAGGTTCCGGGTCTTGGGTCCGATGTCCAGCCCCATCCGGTCCGCCGGGATCACCTGATCCGGCGTCTCCTCGGCGGGGCTGTTCTCCGTCGGCTCGGTGCCCACGAGGTGATCGATGGGCAGCACCAGCTCCGCCCCCACCCGGGCCGCGGCCTCGATCAGCTTGCTGGCCAAAGGCAGCTTGTCGGTCTCCACCCGGCTTTTGCCCACCTCGATCCCCCGGGCCTTGAGGAAGGTGTAGGCCATCGCGCCGCCGATCAGCATCGAGTCCACCTTGGTGAGCAGGTTCTCGATCACCTTGATCTTGTCGCTGACCTTGGCCCCACCCAGGATCGCCACGAACGGCTTCTCCGGGTTCTTCACCAGCAGGCCCAGGTTCTCCAGCTCCTTGCGGATCAGGAACCCGGCCGCCTTCTCCTTCACGAACGGCACCATCCCCGCGGTGGAGGCGTGGGCCCGGTGCGCGGTGCCAAAGGCGTCGTTGACGTACACATCCGCGATCGAGGCCAGCTTCCGCGCGAAGGCCTCGTCGTTGGCCTCCTCCTCGGGGTGGAAGCGCAGGTTCTCCAACAGCAGCACCTGCGACTCCTTGAGGTCCTTGACCATCTTGGAGACCCCGTCGCCGACGCAGTCATCCGCCAGCAACACCTCGTGCTGCTTGCCCAGCAGGTCCGCCAGGCGGCGGGCCGCGGGCTCCAGGGAGAACTTCGGGTCCGGGCCCTTCTTGGGACGTCCCAGGTGCGAGGCCAGGATCACCCGGCCCCCCATCAGCAACGCGCGCTGGATGGTGGGCAACGCCTCGCGGATGCGGGTGTCGTCGGTCACCTTGCCGGCCTCATCCAGGGGGACGTTGAAGTCCACCCGGATGAAGACGCGCTTTCCGGTCAGCTGCAGCTCGTCGAGGTAGCGGATCATCGGTTCCCCCAGGGAGACGGCAACTGCCTAGACGCCCTTGGAGATGACGAACTTCGTCATGTCCACCATCCGGTTGGAGAAGCCCCACTCGTTGTCGTACCAGGCCATCACCTTGGCCAGGTTGCCCTCCATCACGAAGCAGTTGGTGGAGTCGAAGATCGCCGAGTGCGGGTTGCCGTTGTAGTCCACCGACACCGTCTCCTCGTCGGAGAACTGGAGCACGCCCTTGAGCGGACCCTCCGCCGCCTTCTTGTACGCGGCGATGATCTCCTCGGCGGTGGTGTTCCGGGACAGCACCACCGTCAGGTCCACCAGCGACACGTTGGGGGTGGGGACCCGGACCGACATCCCGTGCAGCTTGCCCTTGAGCATCGGCAGCACCAGGCCGATCGCCTTGGCGGCGCCGGTGGAGGACGGGATCATCGACAGCGCCGCGGCGCGGGCCCGGCGCAGATCCTTGTGGGCCAGATCCAGGATCCGCTGGTCGTTGGTGTAGCTGTGGATGGTGGTCATCAACCCCTTCTCCACCCCGAAGCTGTCCACCAGCACCTTGGCCACCGGGGCCAGGCAGTTGGTGGTGCAGGAGGCGTTGGAGATGATGTTGTGCTTGGCCGGGTCGTAGCCCTGGTGGTTGATCCCGAAGGCGAAGGTGGCGTCCTCTCCCTTGGCGGGAGCGGAGATGATCACCTTCTTGGCGCCCGCCTTGAGGTGCAGTTCCGCGCCGGCGCGCTCGGTGAAGTGGCCGGTGCACTCCAGCACCACCTCCACCCCCAGCTTCTTCCAGGGCAGGTTGGCCGGATCCCGCTCGGCGGTGATCACGATCTCCTTGCCGTTGACGGTGATCGACTTCTCACCCGCCACCACCGTCCCCGGGAACCCCCGGTGGACCGAGTCGTACTTGAGCAGGTGCGCCAGGGAGTGCGGGCTGTCCAGGTCGTTGATCGCCACGACCTCGAAGTCCTCCTTCCGCTCGGTGGCAGCGCGGAGGATGCAGCGGCCAATGCGGCCGAACCCGTTGATGGCAATCTTGGTGGCCATGGAAAGAGGCTCCTTTGCGAGTGGTTTTCAGTCAGGAAAAAGGGCGGCCAACCTAGGGCCCGGTCGATAGCGAGTCAACCAAACGGGGAAGCGGAAACTTCCTGTGAACAAGAGGCGTGATAGACGCGCTTCGAGAGCCGATGACGTCGGCTCCCCGATGAAACGGCTCCACGAAAAGAAACCCCCGAAGATCCCCGCGTACCCCGCGCTGGGCGGTGGCTCATTCTGGGACGGGCTCCTCCACGCCTGGAACGGGCTGGTCCACACCATCGTGCACCAGCGCAACATGCGCATCCACATGGTGGCGGCGGTGCTGGTGGGGTTGGTGGGCAGCGGCATCCCACTGGGGCTGGCGGAGAAGGTCACCATGATCTTCTGCGTCCTGATGGTGTTCTTCGCAGAGATCCTGAACACCGCGCTCGAGCAGTTGGTGGACCTGGCCATCCAGCAGTTTGACGAGAAGGCGCGCATCACCAAGGACGCCGCCGCGGCGGGCGTGCTGGTGCTCGCTGGCGGGACCACGGTGATCTTCGCGGCGATCCTGGTCAACAACTGGGAGACGGTGCCGGCCAACCTGCCGGGGATCGTCCGCCAGGTGGCGCTGGGGATCCCACTCACGGTCTGCGCGGCGCTGCTGATGATGCCCCGGCGCAAGAGCCGCTGGCTGGACGTGGGGGTGTTCGCGGTGGCCAACGGGCTGATGGTGCTGTTGCTGGGGCGATCGCACAGCTACGTGTTCAGCGCCATGACCTACGCGCTGATGGTGCTGGCCTTCGCCACCGCGTTGAAGCGGCAGAAGCTGGCTCCCCGCAAGTAGAACGCCCGGCCCGTCCAGACCGCGACGGACACCGGGCGCTTGCTGAAAAACCATCCTCCCCGAAGGGTTGCTGGCCCCGAAGCCAGTTCGGAGCGAGCGGGACCCCACGAGGAGTTGAAGCGGAAGAAGAGGCTCAGGCCTGCGGGCGAGCCTCGGCGCCATCCTGGGCCTGGGTCGCGGCAAGGTTCTTGTCCTCGCGCAGGTCATTGGTCACCAGGTCGATCAACTCGGTGGCGATGCCAATGATCTGGTTCGGGGTGTAGCCGCTGGACCGCAGCTGATTGAAGAAAGTCCGAGCCAGAATCTTCGAGCCCTTCACGTCCGTGCTCACAGGTACCTCCAAAGTGTTTCCTACGAATGCTCCGTCGCGGGGACCTCTACAACCGCCGTGCCACCGGAGTGCTTCTTCGGACAAAACAGCGCCCACAGAGGGAGTTACGCCCAGCGACGCGGTGCGTCGGTCGATTTCCACTGCGTAGTCCGCTTCGCAGCCCGGGGGCCGCCCACGAGTGAACCGGGGCGATGTGGGTGCATAGCCCGCTACACAGTTCGAAGCGACCTAAACCGTCGAAGTTACAGGTAGATAAGACGGTTCTGGCAGCAGCGTTGCCGAACGTTCTATGGAGGGGTCCCCCGCCACGGATAGACACCGTGCAGAGGAGGTAGGTGTATGGCGTACCGCGTAAACAACATCGGGCAGTGGTTGGACGAGGCGGATTCGGTCCTCAACAAGCAGGCGGCGGAGAAGCTGGGCCTGCGGGTGGGCGATCTGGTGTCGGTGCGGATTGTCCGCTCGGTGCTGGACGCGCGAAAGAAGGGGCACCCCCGCTACATCCACACCCTGGAGGTGGAGCTGGCCCCGGGGAAGAAGCCGGGGAAGATCCCCCCCGACGTGTCCGAGGTGGCCCCGCCCCCTCCCCCCTCCACCCTGGTCAAGGCGCCCCAGAAGCTGCCGATCATCATCGGCACCGGCCCGGCCGGGCTGTTCTGCGCCCTGGGCCTGCTGGAGCGCGGGGTGACCAGCATCCTGATCGAGCGGGGCAAGGCGGTGGTCCCGCGGCGCAAGGACGTGGCCAAGCTGATGCGGGACGGGACGCTGGATCCGGAGAGCAACATGAACTTCGGAGAGGGCGGCGCCGGGGCCTACACCGACGGCAAGCTCTCCACCCGCATCAACCACCCGATGGTGCGCAAGGTGATCGAGAAGTTCGCCCAGGCGGGGGCGCCGGACCGGATCCTGGTCCAGGGCAAGCCGCACATCGGCTCGGACCTGCTCCCGGGCGCGGTGCAGGTGATCCGGGAGGAGCTGATCGCTGGGGGCTGCCAGGTGATGTTCGACACCCGGGTGGACGACCTGGTGTATCGGGATGGGCACATCGCCGGGGTGAAGCTGTCGGACGGACGGGTGATGGAGTCGGACCGGGTGGTGCTGGCCCCCGGCAACTCCGCCCGGGAGCTGTTCGAGCGGTTCGCCGCCGACGGGAAGGTCAGCATCGAGGCCAAGCCGTTCGCGCTGGGCTTCCGCGCCGAGCACCCCCAGGAGCTGATCAACTCCATCCAGTACGGGTCGGCGGCGGACAACCCCAAGTTGCCCCCGGCGGACTACAAGCTGGCGGAGAACCTGGACGTCAACGGCGAGATGCGGGGGATCTACTCCTTCTGCATGTGCCCCGGAGGGATCGTGGTCCCCACCCCCACCGAGGACGGGCTGCAGTGCACCAACGGGATGAGCAACTCCTACCGGAACGCCAAGTACGCCAACGCCGGGATCGTGGTCACCGTCTCGGTGGAGGACTTCAACCGGGAGGGCTTTCACGGGCCACTGGCCGGGCTCTCCTTCCAGCAGCACTGGGAGAAGAAGGCCTATGAGCTGGGCGGGGGGAAGTTCTTCGCCCCCGCGCAGTCCATCCCCGACTATCTGACCGGGAAGCTGAAGCAGAAGCCGGGCGGCACCAGCTACCGGCCGGGGCTGTCGCACGTGGACCTGAACCTGCTGTTCCCCACCCGGCTCACCGAGTCGATCAAGGCGGCGCTGAAGAAGTTCGACCGCAAGATGCACGGGTTTGCCAGCGACGCCGGGATGCTGATCGGGATCGAGAGCCGGACCTCTTCGCCGGTGCGGATCGTCCGCGGCGAGGACCTGCACAGTGTGTCGATGCGCGGGCTGTACCCGGGCGGCGAGGGCTGCGGCTACGCGGGCGGAATCGTCTCCTCGGCGATTGATGGGCTGCGGATCGCCGAGCAGATCGCGACCGAGCTGGGCCCCAGGCATTAAGAAGGCGCCATGTCCGAGAGCACTTCCCCGGCGAAGAGGTCGGTCCGCTACGAGGTCCGCTCCGAAGGCGGGGTGATGACCTACGACACCCTGCTCCACGTGGAGCAGGCGTACATGGCCGGGTGGATCGCCCCCGAAGATGAGATCCGCCAGGAGGGCGACACCGACTGGCGCCCCGCGGGTTCCCTCCCCCAGCTGGCCGGAATGAAGAAGGCGGAGTCCTCCTTCAAGGGCGGCTACATCCCCTGGGTGGTGGCGGTGTTGATCCTCTCCATCGCCGCGCTGGTGCTGTGGATCAAGGGCAGCTGGCAGCTGGCCTTGATGGTGGCGATCTTGATCACCTTCACCCTGTTCAAGATTACCCGGATGGTCTCGCGGATCAGGCATTAAGGGGGAATCGGCTTCGGGGCCTCCCGGTGGGGTATCTTCCGGGGCCATGGAGAATCACGATCTCCCCTCGGAGCCAGCGCAGGAGTGGCTGCTCCAATCGTTTGGCGAGCTGGTGCGAACGCGCGGGCACCAACACTTGTTCGGCGCGCAGATGATCCTCGCCTCCCCGGACCACTTCCCGGATCCCTGGACCCCGACCACCGAGGGCGCGCGGCTGATGATCCAGCGGGCGATGGGCTACGCAGGGCTGGAGGGTCCGCTGAGCGTCAGCCAGTTCTCCGAGAAGAGGGCGTCCCTGGAGGACGCGTGGGGTGAGTCCCGCAGCGTCCAGCACCAGGGGACAGCGGCCTGGTACGCAGGCTACGACGACGACCACGGGTACCTGTTCGGTGTCGAGGCCCACGGACTGGCCGAACCGACGCTGCTGGTGGGAACCCTCTGTCATGAGGTCGCCCACGCCTACCGCGATCATGCCTCGCTGGGGGATTCAGACCGGGATCTGGAGGAACGCCTCACCGACCTGACCACGGTGTATCTGGGCTTCGGGGTCCTGACCGCCAATGCGTCCTACGACTACCGCTCCCAGGTGACCCGGGACAGCATCCTCGGCGGATCGAGCTGGACGTTCCAATCCCGCGGATACCTCAAGCCCGAGGAGATGACGTTCCTGCTGGCGGCCTGGGCGATGGCACGAGGCGAGGCGCCTGCGACGGTGCGTCGGCACCTGGGCCGGACCCAGGCCGACTGCTTCACCCAGGCGTGGGGCGCGCTCTCCCGTCGGGTGGGACTGCTGGCCGAGCTGGGCTTGCCGCCAGAGGTCGCGACCGCGCGGACCCGACAACTGCGGACCAGGGCGGCGAAGGCGGCGGGACTGCGCAGGCTGGCTGCCGCGGGACTGGCGCTGGTCGGGGCCGCCCTCACCGGGTGGCTCGGCCTCCGCGGTCACTGGATCCTCGCTGGCGGGTGCGCCCTCCTCGCCGGTCCGCTCGCCTGGGCACAGGTTCGTGCGGCAAGGCAGCTGGATCGATCCTTCCTGGCCGAGGACCACATCGACCTCTCGAACGTCCTTCGGGAGGTCGGTCTCGCCCAGCGTTCCGATGCCTCAGCCTCGCGACGGAAATAGCTGAACGCCGGGGCAGAAGCTGCAACCCTCCTCCTCCTTCACGCTCCGCACCCAGCTGCCGGGGGCGCGGCGGGCAAACACAACAAAGTGCCCGTGCGGTCACTCCGCTGCGAAAAGTCGAGCCGGAAATCGCAGCGCAGTGCCCTGTGGGGCAATCCGTTGTCTTGGGGCCTCGCCGGTCCAGCCTCCTGCGAGAGAGCGGGCGGAACCGGGTTGCCCAGGTGCCGGTCAAGATCCGCAGACCGTCTGGGCGGAGCCGGATTGGGGCGCCCGAGCTGCTGACGCGCGGGGGAGACAAATGTGAGAACGTCCCTCCGGTTCCTCTTCCGAGGTGTGTGGCTCCTGTGAACCCAGCCGACCGTTTCGTCTTCGCTCCCACTGTCGAGGGGCTCGTCCGTGGGGTGGGCTCCAGCCTGAACGGGACGACGAGGTCTGAGCTCAGGGTGCTGGGCATCGACCTCGACCGGCCGTTGAAGCCTGGCTATCCGGCGGTGGTGTGGCACCGGGCGCTGGAGGTGATCGCCCGGGATGTCTGTCCGGGGCTGGAGGCGTCCGAGGCACACTTCCGGCTCGGTTCTCGGACCGTCTACGGGCTCGACGACACCCTGGTCGGGAAGGCGATGCTGGCGATGATCCGCCTGATCGGTCCGCGGCGAACGCTGCTGAGGCTGCCGACGTCGGCGAAGATCGGCACCAACTTCATTGCGCTGACCATCACCGAGCTGGCCCCGAACGACTTCCAGCTCGTGAGCCGTCCGTTCATGGGCTACGCCGAGGTGATGCAGGGGTCGGTGCACGCGTTGATCGAGATCGCCGGCGCTCCGAATCCTCGCGTGGAGATCGTCGAATACGACCGCACCGCCGAGCAGATGACCCTGCGCGCGAAGTGGGGCTAGTCAGTCCGTCACCAGCTCCACCGCCACCATGCAGGCGACGACGTCCGGTTGCGCCTCGTAGAAGCGGCAGCCCAGCCATGAGGCCAGCTCCGCGGGAAGCCGGATCCGGTACCAGGTGCTGAACACCGGAGAGCGCAGCACCTCGGCGCCGATCTGGGCGTTGAGGTCGTCAACCCGGGCGGGGGTGGTGCCTTCGGCGAAGACCACCGTCACCTGCCCGGGGACGGGTCCGCCCTCCCCCTCCGTGGCGTCTGCTCCTCCGCAACCAGCGCCGATCGCTGCCATCGCCAGCAGCGCGAGCGGACAGCGACCATGGCGGGCGGGCGTTCCCACGAACACCAGCCTCCCTCCACCAATCGCCCCGCATCAAGCGCTGCCCCGCTCGCCTGCCCTTCCGTCGACCCGGCGCGCGTGGCGCCTGCGGCCCACCCTCTCCAGATTTGTTCCCGGGACAACGGAACCAGGAGACGGGAATGCTCAACACCTACGTGCGTGACGATGCCGCCCGGCGGCTCCGCCAGGGGCTGCCCTGGGTCTACCGGGAGGAGATCCTGCGCACCGACGGGACCCCACAACCGGGGGAGACGGTGATGGTGCGCGACGAGGCCGGACGCTCGCTGGGACTGGGCGATCTGGACCTGGACGCCCGGCTGGCGATCCGCCGGATCGGCCGTGCGGACGAGACCGCGGAGGGGTTGCTGCAACGCCACCTCCGGCTGGCGCTGGAACGCCGCAGCCTGCTGGTCCAGGACCCGCGCTACTGCCGGCTGGTCCACGAGGATGGAGACGCCCTCCCCGGCCTGGTGGTGGATCGCTACGACACCCACTTCGTGGTCCAGACCAGCACCCGCGCCATGGACGGCCGGGTGGAGGACATCGCCCGCTCGTTGGTGAACGTGCTGGGGGCCCGCTCGGTGCTGCTGCGCAACGACAACCCGCGCCGCAAGGAGGCGGGGCTGCCCCCCTCCCGGCCACACGTGCTGTTCGGGACCCCGCCGCGCTGGACCCGGGTACTGGAGATGGGGGCCCGCTTCACCGTGGACCTCTTCTCCGGTGAGGGCACCGGCTACTTCTACGATCAGCGCCAGGTTCGCCGGGCGATCACCCGGATGTCCCATGGCAAGCGGGTGCTCAACCCCTGCTGCTACGTGGGCGGTCACTTCGTCCACGCCGGGCTGCACGGCGCCCGCAGCATCCTGGCCTTCGAGGTGGATCCGGATGCCGCCGATCTGGCCCGGGAGAACGCGGAGGCCAACGGGCTGATCTCCCGCGCCACCGTGGAGACCTCCGACGCCTTCACCGCCCTGGAGGCGCTGCACGAACCGTTCGATCTGGTGCTGCTGCACAGCCCCGACCTGGCCCAGGGCCCGGACCTGGACAAGGACCCGTTCGTCCGGCTGATCCGGCTGTGCGTGCGCAACACCCGCCACGGGGGCCGGATGATCCTCTCCGCCAACCTGCAGGCCTCGCCCGAGAACAGCTTCGATGCCCGGGTCGCCTACGCCTGCGAGTCCGAAGGTCGGCTGGCCACCCGGCTGTTCCGACCTTCGCTCCCGGTGGACTTCCCCACCGTGCTCGGCTCGCCCGGCGCCGAATACATGGGCGCGGTGGCGATCGAGCTGAGCTAACGGACCGCCTTGCGCAGCGCCTTGAAGATGTCCGGCAAGGCGGTGGTGTTGGCGTGGTTGACCACGAACTTGGGCACCGTGCCGCCCGGATCGGTGAACAGGTAGTAGGTGGCGAAGGTCTTCTTCCCACCCTCGCGCGGCTCCAGGTGCCAGTAGCCGTCGTTGATCCGGACCCGCACCACGTCCGGAAGCGGCGCCACCCCGCGGTCGTCGGGGTTTACCGTCCAGGAGACCTTCAGAAAGCCGCGGCCCTCGTCCCAGCGGGACTCGTCCTTCACCTTGAGGACGTAGTCCCGGGCGGCGATCAGCGGCGCAGAGACCCGGTTGTAGACATAGAGGGTCTTGCCGTCCGGCTCCTTCCCCAGCACCCGGGCCTCCTGCATGTAGGGCATGGTCCGCGGATAGCTGGGGTAGTCCAGGATCACCTTCCGGACCCGGTCCGGCGGTGCGTCGATCAGCCCGGTTCCCCGCAGCTCGGTGACCTCGCTGTTGAGGCGGGGACGGGTAAAGACGGTGACCCCGGAGTCCACGTTTGTCTGCTTCCAGCCATCCCCGGCAGGGCTGGTCAGGAGCAGAATCATCGGAAGCAGTGCCAAGCCGGACATGATCGAAGTCTAACCGCCGTTCCCGAGGTAGGGTGCGCGCCGAAATGAGCGACACGCAATCGACGACGGAGCAGCCCGGTTCTTCCAACGGGCAGGGAAGCGACGAAAACCTGGAGACGGTCCGGAAGGTGTACGTCCGGGACCTTCACCCCAAACAGCAGGTCCACACCGTCTTCCGGGTGATGAAGAAGGCCAAGCAGACTGCCCGCTCGGGCAAGTCCTTCCTGGCGGTGGAGCTGGCGGACAAGACCGGTGAGGTGGACGCCCGGGTGTTCGACCAGATCGACGCCTTCGACGAGGCCTTCTCCCAGGGCGACTACGTGCTGCTGCGAGGCGAGGTGATCGTCTTTCACGGCAAGAACCAGCTGGTGATCCAGCGCCTGGAGAAGCTGGATCCGGGCCCGATCGATCCGGCGGAGTTCACCCCGCCCCCGCGCGCGGAGAAGCCGGCCGCCGCAACCAAGTCCGAGGCCAAGGCCCCGGAGGCCCGCGAGCCGCGGGAGCCCAAGGCCCCTGCCGAGCCCCGGGTGGGCGGAACCCAGGCCATCGGCCAGATCCGGGAGATCTGCGAGCGGCTGGTCGATCTCCAGGTGCGGGCGCTGGTGCAGGCCTTCCTGGACGATCCGGAGCTGAAGCTGGCCCAGGCGCACCGCGCCGGGGTGGGCGAGGCGCTGCTCTCGGCGGTCAAGCAGGCCCAGCGGGTCAGCGAGCAGAACCCGTCGGCGGACAAGGATCTGCTGATCGCCGGCACCCTGCTGCGTGGCATCTGCCGGGTGCGCGAGGCACAGCGCGAGCACCTGGACGAGGCCCGGCTGGTGGGCGCGGTGGTGATGTCCGCGGTGCGGATCGGGGAGAAGGCCTCCAAGCTGGAGAACTTCCCCCCGCTGCTGACCCAGCACCTGATCCACCTGGTGGTGGCCAGCGACGTCGGCCCCACCCCGCGCCCGGCCACCCTGGAGGCGATCCTGGTGCAGGCGATCTGGGCGCTGGAGACCGGGGCCTCGGCGTTCGTGGAGGCGGTCCGCAAGGACGGCTCTCGCCACGAGACCTGGACCGAGGTGGCCCGCGGCTTTGATCGGCACCTGTGGAAGGGGCCCTCCCCCACTGCCCGCGCCAAGACCCCCAGCGTGGAGCGGCGTCCGCGCCGCGAGCGCCCGGAGCGCGCCGAGAAGGGTCCGCGCGCGGAGCGCAACGAGGGCAAGGAGGCGGCTCCCAAGCTGGCCTTCAAGCCGCTGGCGGAGCTGGCGCCGGACGCGGTTTCGGCCCCGGAGGCATCCTCAGGAATCGAGGCGACTTCCTCGAAGAATGAGAACCCCGAGGGCGGAGCCGGCAGCGAAAATCTCGGTGGTTGAGAAAGATCAATCGCTTCGCGGTTGATTTGGAGCCCGCCATCGAGCGTGCGTAGGATCAGCACACTCGATGGCGAAGAAGCTCGGTGAGCGACTTGTCGAGGCCGGTCTCGTTACCAAAGAGGCGGTCGAACAAGCGCTCCAACAACAGAAGATCACCGGCTACAAGATCGGCGACTGCCTGGTCGAATTGGGTCTGCTCGCCGAGTCGGTGCTGCTGCGATTCCTGGCCGGAGAGCTGAACACCCGCTTCGTCTCCGCGGACAAGCTGGCCAAGGTGAAGATCCCCCCCGAGGTGATGGACCGGGTCCCGGTGCGGATGGCCGAGGCCCAGCGCTTCATCCCCATCGCCATCGACCCCGAGCGGAAGATCCTCTCCATCGTGGCGGCGGAACCGCAGAACGCCAGCCTGATGGATGAGATCGCGCTGGTGACCGGGATGGACGAGGTCTACGCCTTCATCGGGCTGCGCAGCGCGATCGAGGCGGCGATCAAGAAGCACTATTACGGCGACCCCACCGCGTTCGCCTCCTTCGATCCCTCCATCTCCCAGCCTTCGCTGCGCGCGGACATCGCCGCCCGGGCAGCCGCCCAGGACGCTGCCTCCGGCTCCGGCTCCTTCCGGTCCCCGATCCCGCTGCGGCGGGAGACCGATCCCCGGGGGCGGGTGCGCGGCACCACCCTGGGGAACGGGACCTCGATCGGGTCCGCCCGGGAGGGCACCGCGATCACCCGCGGGTCCTTCGCGGACCACGACTTCGGCGAGACCCTCAATGTGCTGGTGGGAATGCTGGAGGCGCAGCGCCCCACCCTCAAGGGCCACTCCAGCCAGCTGGCCCGACAGGCGGTGCTGGTGGGGACCCGGCTGTCCCTGCCCCCGCGCGAGCTGGCCCACCTGCGGGTGGCGGCGCACCTGCACCACCTGGGCAAGCCCACCGAACGCCACTTCACCCTGGAGAACAACCGGCTGCAGACGGAGTGGGCGCAGGACGCGCGCCGCCACCTCAAGGCGCCGCTGAAGCTGTTCGCCAACGTGAAGCTGCCCGCCACCGTGACCACCGTGCTCACCCAGCTGTACGAGACCTGGGAGGGCAGCGGCCCGCTGGGGCTCAAGGGGGAGGAGATCTCGATCGGGGCGCGGATCCTGGCCGCGGTGGACGCGTACCTGGATCTGATGAAGAACCCGGCCAACGCCCACCGCCGGGTCTTCTCCCGCCAGGAGGCGCTGAACATCCTCTCGGAGAACGCCGGGAAGCTGTTCGACCCGGTGGTGGTGGACCTGGTGGGGCACATCCCCTCCGGAGAGCTGTTGCGCGAGATGCTGGTCGCGGACGGCCGGCAGATCCTGATCGCCGATCCGGACGAGGGAGTCCGCACCGACCTGCTGGACGCCACCCGCAAGCTGGGCCTGTTCGCCCATACCCAGTCCACCATGGAGGGCGTGGTGGACCTGGCCCTGCAGGGGGAGGCGGACGTGGTGGTGGTGGGGATGCGCTACGGGGTCAACGACATCGTGGCCCTCACCGACGCTCTGCGCCGCCAGCCGTCCACTGCCGCGGTTCCGGTGGTGGTGCTGGGGGAGACCCCGGAGACCCTGGCCCGCACCCAGCTGTACCAGGCGGGGATCAGCGCGGTGATCCCGATGCCGCTGGATCCGGACGCCGCCGCCCGGACGCTGCAGCAGCTGTTCCAGGAGCGGATCGATCTGGGCGCCCCCGGACGCGTGGTCCGCGGCAGCTACGACGAGCTCCCCCAGGCGGAGCTGTTCCGGTTGATCGTCCAGGGGAAGAAGTCCGGGAGGCTGCTGCTCAAGACCGAGAGCGCCGCCGAAGGCTTCCTCCAGCTGGAGGGCGGTCGGGTGGTCCACGCGGCGTTCTCCGGCGAGACCGGGCCCTCTGCCGCCAAGGCGATGACCCGGCTGCAGGCCGCGGAGTTCACCTACGAGCCGGAATCACTGCTGATGGACGTGCCCACGGTGGACGTGGAGCTGGCGGCGCTGGCGCCCAGCGCCTGAGAGGATCAGGCAGTCTCCACCGAGGCGTCGGCTTCCAGGTGTAGCTCCTGGATGGACAGCTCCCGCATCTTGAACTTCTGGACCTTGCCGGAGAGGGTCATCGGGAAGGCGTCCACGAACTTCCAGTAGCGGGGGATCTTGTAGCGGGCCAGACGCTGACCGCAGAACTCCTGGAGCTGGTCCGCGGTCACCGCCGCCTCCGGCTTGAGCTTCACCCAGGCCATCACCTCCTCGCCGAAGCGGTGGCTGGGCACCCCGATCACCTGGGCCTCGCTGACCGCCGGATGGGTGTGGAGCAGCTCCTCCAGCTCCCGGGGGTAGATGTTCTCCCCTCCCCGGATCACCACGTCCTTGATCCGCCCCACGATGTTCACGTAGCCGTCGTCGTCCAGGGTGGCCAAGTCCCCGGTGTGCATCCAGCCGGCGGGATCGATCACCCTCCGGGTGGCCTCCGGATCGTTCCAGTAGCCCAGCATCACGCTGTAGCCGCGGGTGCACAGCTCGCCGCGGCCGCCGCGAGGGACGATCTCCCCGGTCTCCGGTTCGACGATCTTCACCTCCAGGTGCGGGTGCACCCGGCCCACCGAAGCCACCCGCTTCTCCAGCGGATCGTCCACCGCGCTCTGGGTGGAGACCGGGGAGGTCTCGGTCATCCCGTAGCAGATGGTCACCTCCCGCATGTTCATCCGGCTCTGCACCTGCTTCATCGTCTCCACCGGACAGGGCGAGCCGGCCATCACTCCGGTGCGCAGGGTGCCCAGGTCGAACTGCGCGAAGCGGGGGTGCTCCAGCTCGGCGATGAACATGGTGGGGACTCCGTACAGGGAGGTGCAGCGTTCGGCCTGCACCGCCTCCAGCGCCGCCTCCGGAGAGAAGAGCGCGGAGGGGACCACGATGCACGCGCCGTGGGAGGTGCAGGCCAGGTTGCCGATCACCATCCCGAAGCAGTGGAAGAACGGCACCGGGATGCACACCCGGTCCGCCTCCGAGTAGCGCAGGGTCTCGCCGATGAAGTAGCCGTTGTTGAGGATGTTGTGGTGGGAGAGGGTCGCGCCCTTGGGCGAGCCGGTGGTGCCGGAGGTGTACTGGAGGTTGATCGGATCATCGAACTGCAGCGTGCGCTCCCGCTCCGCCAGCTCCCTCTCGGAGACGTGGGACGCCCCGGCCAGAAAGCCGCTCCAGTCCTGATCCAGGATCCAGCTTTGCTTCAGCGCCGGACAGGCGCCGCGGATCCCGGCCAGCGCCGCCACGCAGTCCATCCCCCGGTACTCGCGCGCCAGGAACAGGAAGGCGGCCCCGGAGTGGGCCAGCGGGTGCGCCAGCTCCTCCGCCCGCAGCGCCGGGTTGAGGTTGACCAGGATCGCCCCCACCCGGGCGGTGGCGTACTGGAGCACCACCCACTCGTAGCGGTTGGAGGACCAGATCCCCACCCGATCCCCCCGCCCCACTCCGCGCGCGATCAGCGCCCGGGCCGCCTCGGTGGTCTGGTCCCACAGCTGGCGATAGGTGGCGCGATAGCCCTGGTGGCGGACCAACAGGGCATCCGAATCCGGGACCCGCTCTACGGTGCGGCGGAGGTTCTCCCCCACCGTCTCTCCCAACAGCGGCTGACGGCCGGGCATGTGGACGTAGGAAGCGCGCGAGCTCATGGGTGGACGCTAGGTCCGCTGCTCGAAAGGGGTCTCCCTCCCCTCGACCGTTGATGGGCTGAAGGACACCGGCCTCGGCCCCGGGAGCGAGCGGCCACCGCCGGGGTGTCGCGGCCAGGACTTACTGCACCCGGACCCGCTCGAACGGCTTTCGCACCAGCAGCTGCGCCCCGTACTGGCCGATCCGGCTTTCAAATTCGGACAGGTCGATCCGGGGAAGCAGCGGCCCTTCGTCGGTGAGCATCGGACCGAAGAAGTTGTCGTGGTGGACCGGCATCACCGATCTGGCGCGGAGGGGTTCGAGCAGGCGCGTCTCGAAGTCCGGGGTGTTCTCCCGCAGGGCGATCCCCACAAACGCCAGATCCGGCTGCAGGCCGCGGACCCGCTGCAGTTGCGAGTCGGAGAGCCCGGCGGAGCCGTGGTGGTAGAGGGTCTTTCCCGCGGCGCGGATGATCAGGCTCCACATCTGGCCCTCCCGCAGCTGCCACACCCAGGGGCGGTCGTCCCTCGGCCGAGGAGGGACATCCCCGCTGAAGGGAACAAAGCCGGGCCACACCAGGGCATGCGGGGTGGGGATGGCCTCAATCGTCCATGGCCCGGCCTGCACCGGGTTCTGGTCTTCAAAGGCGATGCACTGGGTGGGGGGCACCCCCATCGCCACCGCCAGGTTGCAAGTGGAGCGGGAGCCCAGAATCGTGGCCCCGGTCCGCCGGGCCAGGTCCGGGGTGTCGGCGAAGTGATCGTGGTGGGTGTGCCCAACCACGATGAAGTCCGCGCGGGGAAAGGCCCGCGCCAGGGTCGGGCTGTCCGCGTCCACCGGGAAGAACAGCTCCGGAACGCTGTGCCGGGTGAGGTACGGATCCACCAGCAGCGTCGACGCAGGCGAGTCGCCGCACAGCTCCATGCGGACCCCGGCGATCCCGGTCCAGCTGACGTCGATGAACGGGGCGCCAGTGGCGTTCAAGCACGGGGCCTCCGCCGCGCGCGCCAGGATGTTGGGGGACAGCTTCGGCCGAGCGGCTCTGGAGCTTCGCGCCAGCAGGACCACCGCCAGGGCGGCCACCGCCAATCCCACCACCACCACCGCCAACACCCGCTTCCACCGCATTGTCTGGATCCCGCCTCCGGTCCGCGGAGGGTAACACCTCGTGGTTGCGGGGACTGCACGGGCTGGGGCCGACCCGGGAGTACGGAGGCGTGACGGAGGGTGAATTCGTCGGTGCCCGGCAGTTTTTCCGCAACTTCCCGGGGACCCCGCCGAAAACCCCTACATGTCGCACCTGGGAAAGATTTCTGAGGTCCGTGTTCCGTCGCCGGTGGCCCGGACCGAGGTGGCTGCGCTTCCTCTGGCCAAGTCGGTGTCGACGCCGGTGGATGCCTTCGTGGGCAGCGTGGGCGCGGGCGCCGAGGTCTCGGCGGTCTCCAACACGTTCAAGGCCGGGCCTCCGGACGGGAAGGCCTTCGTCGCAGCGGCGCTGGAGGACATCCGCCAGCGGGTGGCCAACGGCGAAGAGGTCCGGGTGGTGTTCGACATCGACGACACCCTCTCCGACTCCCGCGGACGGACGCTGCACATCCTCCAGGAGTACGACCGGAACAACGGGACGTCGCACTTCAAGGACCTCAAGCTGGAGGACGTGGCCTGGGATGGCTACTCCACGGTGGTTGAGAACGGTGGTCCCAAGGAGCTCGCCAAGAGTGTGGGCGGGTTCTGGCGCGCCAAGTTCTTCGACGGCGCGATGCACGAGCACGATCTGCCGCTGAAGGAGATGGTGGACCTGGCGAAGGCGGCGAAGGCCGCGGGCGCCGAGGTGCGCTACCTCACCGGCCGCCCGGAGGAGGAGCGCGAGCACACCCTCCCCCAGCTCATTCGCTTCGGGCTGCCGGACGCGGACAACACGCATCTGACGATGAAGCCCACCAGCAAGGAGGACACCGGCAAGTACAAGGCCGCGGTGTTCACCGAGTGGGAGAAGGACAGCGCCCACACCGCGTTCTTCATCACCGAGAGCCGCCGCGATGTCGCCGCCGTCCAGGGCGCCACCCCGAACGTGCCCTGCGTGCTGATCGACGCCGCCAAGGAGCGGGACAACGGCCACCAGGTGGATCCGCAGACCCCGGTGTACCCGTCGCTGACCAACCTCTTCGGCCGGCCCTCGCCGTGGGAAGTGGACCTGGGCTGGATGGCGGCGTAGCGCGCCTCCCGCCGGGGAGTGTATAAGCCCGCCGATGACGCGGGCTTGCCTGACTACACTCGGAATCCTTGTTTCGACCCTGCTGCTGGCCTGCGGGGGCCCCCCCTCCCTGTCGCTGACCGTCCCCTCCGGGACGGTGCCACTGGTCCGGGGTGACCGGACCCAGGTGCAGCTGACCCTCGAGCGCCACCACGTCGAGGGCGAGGTGACCGTGGAGCTCAGCGGCCTTCCGGCTGGGGTCACTGCCGACGAGCTCCCCGCGATCTCCCCCGACGGATCCTCCAGCAAGTTGACCCTGCGCGTGGCGGGGTCGGTGACTCCAGGGCCCGACTTTCCGCTCACCCTCATCGCGCGGCTGGGCTCCCTGGAGACGACCGAGACGCTGACCGTCCGGGTGCTCAATCCGGGAGGGGCCCTGGAGGCCAACACCCAGCGGCGGGAGCTGATCGGCAACCTGGGCGTCTGCGGGTTCGATGCCCACCCCTCCGGCGGGTTCGCGATCGGTTTCGCGCATGAGAACGGGGTCGTTCTCCAGCGTTGGGATGCGGAGGGCGGGCTGGTCGCCGCATTCTCCGGGGGCGCGGTGGCCCTCCCCGGGACCATCGACGGTCCCTGCCCCCTGAAGTTCGATGCGGATGGCACCCTCCTGGTCGCGGCCCTCACCGAGTCGTATCAGTCGGCGGTGTTCCGGATCACCTCCACCGGGGAGCTCTCCGCGGCCTTCAACTCGGGAGCCCAGAAGGTGGTCGGTCCACACCTCGCCACCGATCTGGCCATTGCCCCCACCGGAGAGGTGTTCGTCACGCTGGCCTTCAGCGACCTGAGCGTGGCGAAGCTGGGGAATGCCGGAGCCTTTGCCCCGGACTTCGGCACCGACGGCGTCGCGGCGGTATGGAGCCAGGCGGGCAGGACGATCGAACCGTCCATCGGGGTGCGGACCAGTTCGCGGATGGTCCTGCTGGCGGACGGACGGTTCCTGGTTGCCGCCGGCGATTACCAGCCTTCGCCTCGTAGAGCGGTGCCCCTGGATCCGGTGATCCGCGTTCACCGACGCCTGGCTTCCGGCGCGGTGGACACCACCTTCGCCCAGGGGGGCACCGCGACGGTCGTGATCCCGGGCTTGCCGGACCGCTCGACCTGGGTGACCGCCCTGAAGGTGGACTCTGCCGGAAGGATCCTGCTGGGGGTGCAGCCCAGTCGAATTGAAATGGATGGGCCGGCTGCCGGCTACGTGGTCCGGTTGAGCGGCGGCGGGGAGCTGGATCCCTCCTTTGGAACCGGGGGAGTGCTGACCCTGCCTCTGGCAGAGCAACCCGGATCCCCAGATTCACACTCCGAGGTTCAGGCGCTGGAGCTGACCGCGGCGGGGATTGTGGTGATGGGGACCGTGAACCTCTCCAGCGGTCAGGCCATTGGCGTTCGGCGGCTGACGGAGAGCGGGCAGCCCGACGCCACCTTCGCCGGTGGCACCTATCTTCGGGTGGCGGCCACTCCGAGCGTGAACACCGCCCTCCGCACCCGCGGCGGGCACATGGCCGCGCTCCCCGACGGGCGACTCCTGGTGGCGGGAGACAACGAGGGAGTCTTCGTAAAGTGGTCCTTCTCCTGGGAAAACCTCGGCTTCTTCGTGGGCCGGATCATTCCCTAGTCGGCAGCTTGAAGAACCGGCTGGAGTTGGCGGTGGTGGCCTCCGCCACCTGCTCCAGCGAGACCGCCTTCAGCTCGGCCATCTTCTTGCCGGTCTCGGTGACGAAGGACGGCTCGTTGCGTTTGCCGCGGTAGGGCACCGGGGCCAGGAACGGGCTGTCGGTCTCCACCATCAGGCGATCCAGGGGGGCGAACTTCACCGCCTCCTGCAGTCCTTCGGTCTTCTTGTAGGTCAGCACCCCGGAGATGGAGAGCAGCAGCCCCAGGTCCAGGTAGGTGCGAGCGGCGGGGAGATCCCCGGTGAAGCAGTGGATCACCCCGTTGTTGATCCCGGTCTCCCGCAGCACCTCCGCGCAGTCTTCGTGCGCGTCGCGGACGTGGACCACCAGCGGCTTGTCCAGCTTCCGGGCCAGCAGGCACTGGCGGACGAACACCTCCCGCTGCACGTCCCGCGGCGAGCGGTCGTAGTAGTAGTCCAGCCCCGCCTCCCCCACCGCCCGCATCTCCGGCAGCGCGCACAGCCGCTCCAGCTCGGCGAAGTCTGCCTCGGTGGCCTTGGCCGCGTCGTGGGGGTGGATCCCCATGGTGGGCGAGAGGAACTCCGGGTGGGCCCGGGCCACCGCCAGGGCGTCTCCGAAGTTCCCCGGCCCCTGCAGCTGCCCGACGATCACCGCGTGCACCAGCCCGGCGGCGCGGGCCCGCTCGATGTACGGGAGCGCGTCGGGGTAATCCCCCCGCTCGAGATGACAGTGCGCATCCACCCAGTTCATCCGGCCTGCTCCTCTTCGTGCGCCGCGAAGTCCCGCAGCATCTTGCTCAGCTCGGTCCGGGCGTCGGGCGAGAGCCGCGCCGAGACCTGATCCCCCACCGTCTGCGCCCTCGGCAGTGACACCTGGCACAGGCCCTCCAGCACATCCAACAGCACGTCCTCCGGCAGGCCCTGCTCCTCGGCCAGCCTGGCCAGCCGCTCCTCGGCGTCCGGCGCGCCCAGGCGCCCATAGCCCCGGGCCGCGGCGCCCCGCACCGGCTCGCCCGGGGTCTCCAGCAGCTCCACCAGCCGCTGCTGGGCTCCGGGGAGACGCAGGTCCCCCAGCAGCTCCACCGCCATCGCCCGGTCCGGCGAACGCCGGAAGCGGACCGGCTTGCTGCGCTCCAGCAGATACCGGGTGCCCTCCGAATCGCCCAGCCGGGCCATCACTGCCGCCGCCTGGGTGCGCTCGAAGGGGTTCATCATCCAGCGGGTGAACACCGTCCGCACCGGCCCCAGGGCCCGCGGATCGGCCAGCTCTCCCAGCGCGCCCAACGCCCGGAAGCGCAGGTCGTTGTGCGCCAGGGCCTCCACCAGCACCTCCAGGCCGGCGGGGTGGTGCACCGCCGCCATCCCCCGGGCCGCCTCGAAGCGCACCGCGAAGGAGGCGTCGTTCAGCGCCGCCGCCAGCACTCCGCGCGCGGAAGGACGGGCCAGGTCCGCCAGCTGTCCGGCCGCCTCCATCCGCACCCGGGGGCTGGGATCGGTCAGCCGCGCGCCCAGAAAGCCCTCTGCTTCGTCCGGATGCAGCAACAGCGCCGCCAGCCGGACCCCGCCGCGGCGCAGCTCCTCCTGGCGATCGGCGATCAGCCGGGGGATGGCCGGGGCCAGCTCCTCCCAGCGATCCGGGAAGCCGTCCGCCAGGGCCAGCAGACCTTCGGCGGCGCGGATCCTCTCCTCCGACCTCTTGGAGTGCTCCAGCACCAGCAGCGCCTCATCCCGGGTGCGCCGCCAGTCCACCGCCCCGCTCACTTCACGTCGCTGCCGGGCGGCAGCGGTCCCGGATCCACCAGCGACAGCTCGGAGCCGCCCGCGCCTCCCGCCAGCAACATCCCGCGGGACTCGATTCCCCGCAGCATCCGCGGCTTGAGGTTGGCCACCACCACCACGTTGCGACCCACCAGCTTCTCCGGCTCGGAGTAGGCCTCGGCGATCCCGGCGCAGATGGTCCGGGGGGAACCCTCTCCCACGTCCACGCTCAGCTTGAGCAGCTTGTCCGCCTTGGGGACCCGCTCCGCGGTGACGATCCGTCCCACCTTGAGGACCACCTTGGTGAAGTCGGCGTAGTCGATCTCCGCGGCCGGCGCGGCCCCGGCGCCCGGGGAGGCCTGGGTGGCCCCCGCGACGGCGGGCGCCGACTCCGGCTTGGCACCGGGCGCGGACGCCTGGGTGGCCCCCTTCTCCTTCTTGGGGGCCGGGGCGTTCTCTTCGGGGGGAACCATCGACTCGGCCTGCCCTTCTTCAATGCGTCCGATCAGCGGCTCCGGAGAGCCAAGCGGACGGGTGCGATCCAGCAGTGGATACTTGGCGTCCGCCAGCTGCGCGAACGTGAGCCGGGTGGCGCCCAGCTGGGCGAACAGCTTCTCGGACAGCTTGGGGACCACCGGCTCCAGCAGGGCCGCCAGCAGGTAGGCCACCTCGGCGGCGTCGGTCAGATCCCGGCGGGCCAGCTCCGGATCGGTCTTGATCGACTTCCAGGGCGCGGCCTCCTGGAGGAACTGGTTGGCGGCCTGGCCGATCCCGGTGATGCCCTTGATCGCGGTGCGGTAATCCAGCTCCTGGAAGGCGGCGCGGATCTCCGGCACCTTGGCCAGCGCGTCCTCCACCAGCTTTCTGCCGGGGCCGTCTCCCACCGGGGCCAGCTTGCGGTCCAGCTTCTCCGCCAGCATGGTCAGCCCGCGGTTGGCCAGGTTGCCCAGGTTGTTGACCAGCTCGCCGTTCACCCGCAGCCGGAAGTCCTTGAGGCTGAGGTCCAGATCCTCCGGACCGGCGCCCAGGCTGGCCGCGTAGAAGTAGCGCAGGTAGCTGGGGTCCAGCTTCTCCAGGTAGGTGCGGGCGGCGATCAGGGTGCCGCGCGACTTGGACATCTTCTCCCCGTTCAGGGTCAGGTGCCCGTGCACGCTGATCTTGGAGGGGATCTTGAACTGGCTGCGGGAGAGCACCGCCGGCCAGAACAGGGCGTGGAAGTAGAGGATGTCCTTGCCGATGAAGTGCTGGATCTTCCAGTCACTCCCCTCGCCCCACAGCTCGGTGGCGTCCTTGGCCTTCCCGGTCTCCTTGGCCCACTTCTCGGTGGTGGAGATGTAGCCGATCGGCGCGTCCAGCCAGACGTAGAAGAACTTGTTGGTCTCTCCGGGGATCGGGAAGCCGAAGTACGGCCCGTCCCGGGTGATGTCCCAGTCCGCCAGGCCCTTGTCGAAGAACTGCAGCAGCTGGGTGGCCAGCCCGGAGTGCAGGAACTCCGGCCGCTTGATCAGATCGCGCAGGAAGGCCTCGTGCGCGGAGAGCTTGAAGAACACGTGCTCGGACTTCTTGCGCACCGGAGGGCTGCCGCACAGCGAGCAGCGGGGATCGATCAAATCCGTGGTGGCGTAGGCCTTGCCGCACTTCTCGCAGGCGTCCCCGTACTGATCCGGGGCCTTGCAGTTGGGGCAGGTGCCGCGCACGAACCGGTCCGGCAGGAAGCGCTGATCCTTCTCACAGAAGGTCTGCTCCACGTCGCGGCGGACGATGTCCCCGCCCTGCTTGAGGCGCCCGTAGATCAGCTCCGCGTAGTGCTTGTTCTCCGGAGAGTTGGTGGAGGAGAACTGATCGAACTGCACCCCGAAGTCGGCGAAGTCCTTCTGGTGCTCCTCGAAGAACCGGGCCACGAACTCCTCGGGCTTGAGGCCGTGCTTGGCCGCGTTGAGCTCGATCGGCGTGCCGTGGGTGTCGTCGGCGCAGAAGTACAGGACCTGGTGTCCGCAGGAGCGCAGGAACCGGACGAAGATGTCGGTCTGGATGTACTCGACCATGTGGCCGAGGTGGAGGGGGCCATTGGCGTACGGCAGCGCGCTGGTGATCAGGTACTTGTCGGGCATCGATTTCGTCTCGGGAAAGGGCGCGGACAATAGCCCTATTCAACTAACGGGCAACGACGGAGGAGGGCTTCTTTGCCCGACGGACGTCAGGCGCCGCACAGCCCCCACAGCAACCGCTCCAGCACCAGCTTCCCGGACGAGCCGCCGCCCTTGAGGTACAGGTCCGCCTCGGCGCAGGAGACCATCCCCTTCAGCAGCTGCTCGCGGCTGAACTTGCCGGCGTTCTGCATCGACATGAACGCGGCGTACGGGTGCGGGACCTTGGTCTTGCCGGCCTTGGCCTGCTCTTCAATCTTCGGAAAGACCCGGGCCTTGAAGTCGTCGAAGTTCCGGGGCGGTGAACCTCCGGCCAGCTCGGTCATCCGCTCGCGGCTCTCCAGCAGGCCGCGGGTGATGGAGGCGATGGCGCCCAGCAGCTTGAGCGGCGCGGCGTCCTGCTCGAGCGCGTCCTCCACGTAGCGCAGCGCCGCGGGCAGGCTGCGCTTCTGGATCGCGTCCGAGAGCTCCAGGAACTCCTCGCCCCGGGCGTGGGCCACCAGCAGATCGACGTCCGCCGCCTCGATGGTGTTGCCTTCGACGTACAGCGCCAGCTTCTCCAGCTCGGATTGCAGCAGGCGCATGTTGCCGCCCACCCGCTCCTTGAGCAGCGCCTCGGCCTTGGGGCTGAGCTTCTTCTTGAAGGAGGCCAGCACGTCGGTGGACAGCTCGGTGACGTCCAGATCCTTGAGCCGGGAGGCGACCTTCTTCTCGATCCCCCGGCCCTTCTCCAGCACCCACTTCACCAGCGGGTTCTTGGGGTCCACCTCGCTGCCCATCATCACCAGGACCTGTCCTTTGGGCAGGCCCTTGTTGAGCAGATCGATCAGCGCGGTGACGTCGCTCTCCGGGGCGGTGACCCGCTCCTCGCGGCAGAACAGCGCCACCTCGCGCAGGAACTCCTGGTCGGTCCCGCCCAGATCGATCCCCAGCTCCTCCCGCCACTGCTCGGCGGACGGCGCGCCCGAGGCGTCCGGATCCAGCTGCCCCGCGCCCCACCCCGCCCGGCCGATGATCGCCAAGAGGCGCCGCGCGCCCTCCTTGCGCCGCCCCGCCTTCCAGGCGTCGCGCGCCTTGGACAGCCCGTCGGTGCGGCCCTTCTTGGGGGCCAGGAACTCCGGGTCCCGGACCAGCACCACCTTGCGCCCGGGGAACAGCGGCAGGGTGGCCAGATCGTTGGCCACCTCCCGGGGCGAGGCCCCGTCCTGGACCGAGAAGTTCAGCCCCATCGCCGCGTCGGGGACCAGCAACTTCACCAGCTCGTCGGTGGCCTTGCGCGCCAGGTACTCCTCACCCACCACCAGGTAGGCGGGGGCCTCCTGCCCCTTGGCCAGCTCGGCCAGGACCTCATCCTGCTCGTGGTAGCGGCTCATTGTTCGTACCTGCGGATCCACTCCTCCATCGGGGTCTCCCGCGCCAGCAGCGGGTGGCCGATCCCCAGCAGCAGCCGCTCCAGCTGCAGCCGGGGGGAGGCGTTGCGGGAGGCGATCGCGTTCTGGGCCTGGATCACCAGGCGCTCGCGGCGCAGCAGCTCCTCGAAGGTGTAGCGGGGCGCGACCTGTTCGATCAGCTCCTGGAGATCGCGGTTCACGATCCCACCTCCGCCGGCGATGGCGGTGGCCAGGTCCCGGATCCACATCGCCAGGATCCGCAGCGCGTCCTCCGCCGCATCGCGCGAGCCACCGAAGTTCTCGGCGAAGCGCAGCGCCCCGCGGGCGTCGGAGGACTTGATCGCCTCGAACTTCTCGATCACCTCCCGCCGCGCCTCCAGCCCCTTGGGATCGATCGCCATCCCCCGGGCCAGGCTGCCGCCGGCCATCACCGCCAGCAAGGCGGCGGTGCTTGGGTCCACCTTGCGCTGTTCGCCCAGCAGCCGGGTGAGCAGCTCCAGCGAGAGCGGCCCGAAGTTCACCTTGGAGCAGCGGCTGCGGATGGTGGGCAGCAGCTTGTCCGGGGCGGAGGAGACCAGGATCAAGATCGTCCCTGAAGAAGGCTCCTCCAGCGTCTTAAGCAGCGCGTTCTGCGCCTGGAGGTTCAGCTCGTGGGCGGTGGAGATCAGCGCCACCTTGTAGGGCGCCTCCAGGGCGCGCAGGGCCAGCCGCTCCTGCAGCGCGCGGACCTGCTCCACCTTGATCTCCCGGGAGGGGGTCCCGCTGAAGTCGGACCGGCCGGCCAGCCCGCGGTCGATCTGTTCCGCTTCCGGCATCACCCGCAGCAGATCGGGGTGGTTGCCCCGCTGGACCCGCTGACAGATGGCGCACTCCCCACAGCCCAGGTTCGGCTTCTGGGGGCAGAACAGCGCCTGCACGAAGCCCAGGGCGGTGAGCTCCTTGCCCACCCCGTCCGGACCACCGAACAAGTAGGCATGGTGGACCGTGCCGGACCGCAAGGCGGCCCCCAGCGCATCCACCGCCCTGCCCTGTCCCTCCACCGCCGCGAGCGTCATCGCGCGGAGGTATGAACGCACCGTCTGGCGACGTCAACCGCCGGTTGACCCCTCCCGGTCCGGGGGGCAGTCTCCGCCGCCACCGTGCTCCCGTTCCTGCAGAGCAATCTGACCTTGGTCGTTGGCGCCGTGCTGGCGGTGGTGCTGATCGGCCTGCGCGCCGCCTCCACCGACAAGACCCTCCGCCGGGACGTCCGGGGGGCGCTGGTCTTCCTGGTGCTGTTCCTGGTCCTGCGGGTGCTGGCCCAGGCGATCTCCCCGTTCCTCCCCCTGAACGGAGTCCGGGCCCTGACCGTGGCCTGGATGGTGATGTTCGCCTTCGGGGTGATCCGCACCGTGGTGTCGATTGGACTGTGGGTGGTGCGGTCACGCTCGGGCGCGCCCACCCCGAAGATCCTCCGGGATGTGCTGGACGGATCGCTGTACGTGCTGGCCACGGTCCCGATCCTCAAGTCGCAGCTGGAGATCGATCTCACCGGTCTGCTGGCCACCTCCGCCATCCTCTCGGTGGTGCTGGGCCTGGCGCTGCAGGACACTTTGGGCAACCTGTTCGCCGGCCTCTCGATCCAGGTGGAGCGGCCGTTCCAGGTGGGGGACTACGTGACCATCGGCCCCCACAGCGGGCGGGTGGTGCAGATGGCCTGGCGCGCCACCCGGCTGGAGACCTTCCGACAAGAGTCGATCACCATCCCCAACAACGTCCTCTCCAAGGAGCCGGTGAAGAACTTCTCCCGCGGCGCCGAGCCGATGGGACGGGACGTGTACCTCAACGTCTCCTACGACACCCCGCCCAACCACGTGAAGGACACGGTGTTCCAGGTGCTGCGGGAGATCCCGCTGGTGCTCCAGGATCCCCCGGCCAAGGTCCGCACCTGGGCGTTCGAGGACAAGGGGATCGCCTACCAGATCCGCTTCTGGGTCTCCGACTACCTGACCTCCGACTCGGTGATGGAGGAGATCTACTCCCGGCTCTGGTACCGGCTGCGGCGGGAGGGGATCCCGATCGCGGTCCCCTACCGGAACGTCCAGATGCTGCCCGCCCCCACCCGGCAAGAGGTCGACGAGACCACCGTGGTCCGGCTGCTGGAGTCGGTGGACATCTTCAACGTGCTGGCCCAGCAGGATCTCCACAGCCTGGCGCCGGAGATGCACCCCCGCCGTTTCGGCAAGGGAGAGCGGATCCTGGAGCAGGGCGCCGCGGGCCACACCTTCTACCTGGTGGCCACCGGAGAGGTCTCGGTGCGGGCTGGGAGGCCGGAGCAGGAGGTGGCCAGGCTGAGCCGGGGCCAGTACTTCGGCGAGATGTCGCTGCTGACCGGAGAGCCCCGCGCGGCCTCGGTGGTGGCCACCACCGACACCCTGCTGCTGGAGCTGGATCGCCCGGTGTTCGCCAAGCTGTTCGCGGAGAACAACAACCTGGCCAAGCAGCTCTCGGCGGTGCTGGCCCACCGGAGATCCGAACTCCGGCAGGCCTCGGAGCACGCCCCCCATCCGGACCCGGTCCCCGAAGCCAACCGGATCCTCCACCGGCTCAGAGCCATCTTCGGCCTGGCCGACTAAGGGGACAGGCCACATTTCCCAGGCAGAAGGTCGCGAAGGCGAGCCGCCAAGCCAGGGGGAGATGTTGCCTGTCCCCTTTTTCAGCCCCCGCGCTTGAGAAGCCTGGATCCAGTCCGGCAAGCCGAGCGCAGCGAACAAGCCAGACAGCTCTTCGCCTGGACCTTCTGGGGACAAGCCCCGCTCATCCCCAGGTGGCAGAGAGCAAAGTCGTACTTCACCGGATCCGCCGGGTCCAACCGACGCAGCCCGGCGGTGACCTCCTCCGCGGTGCGCCAGGAGAGATCGGTCCGCCGGGTAAACCCCAGGTGGGTCGCCAGCCGGTGCAGGTGGGTATCCAACGGGACCATCAACACCGAGGCCGGGACCCGTTTCCAGATCCCGAAGTCCACCGGATCCGGCCCTCGCACCATCCAGCGCAGGTAGAGGTTCAGCCGCTTGGCGGCGCCTGCGCCCAGAGGAGAGGGAAGCAGGTGGGCCAGGCCCCGGGTCGGCCCCGCGTGCTTCTCCACCTCGGCTACTTCCACGCTCCGAAGCCGGGAGGTCAGCGTGCCCAGCGCGGAGTGCAGCTCCCCGGTCTGCTCCAAGGCGTCGGCGAACACCGCCTCGATCGACCCCTGCTCGTTGAGGACCCGCCCCATCCCCAGAAGCAGCACCGCGAAGTCCCCCGGCAGGTTGAACCGATAGTTGATCCCCTCCACCACCCGGGCGGCGCCGCGGGCATCCAGCCCGGCCAGGGTGCGCGCCGGAGAGGAGCCCAGCCGCCGCACCAGCTCCTCCAACCGGGGCTTGAACAGGTCCACCCGTCCATAGGCGATGCAGGCGGAGAGCAGCGCCACCACCTCGATGTCCCGGGGGCGATGGAACCGGTGGGGCACCTCCACCGGATCCCGCAGCAGCCGCTGGGCGTGGGGAAAGCCGGCCACCAGCGCGTCCAGCTGCGGCTTGAGCACCGAGAGCCTGCGCGAATCCAGCCGGGGGACCGGCACCCTCAGCGGGAGAGCTCGCGGACCACGTGGCCCAGCTCCGGCAAGATCAGCTGCCGGACCGCCAGCTCGGATCCCTTGGGCGATCCGGGGATGGCGAAGATCACCATCCCCTGCCAGACCCCGGCGGTGGCCCGGGACAGCCAGGCCGCCGAGCCGATCTGCTGGTAGGAGAGCATCCGGAACAGCTCGCCGAAGCCGGGCAGCCGCTTTTCGAACAAACGCTCCAGGGTCTCCACGGTGACGTCCCGGCGGGAGACCCCGGTGCCTCCGTTGAAGATCACCGCCCGGGCTCCGGCCTGGACCGCGGCCTCCAGCGCCGCCCCGATCTCCATCGGCTCGTCCGGGATCAACCGGAAGCCCACCAGCGGGTGTCCCTCCGCCTCCAGGGCCCGGCGGATGGTGGGCCCGGTCTGATCGTGGGCCGCGTCCCGGCTGTCCGAGCAGGTGACCACGAACGTCGCCACCTGGGCCGGCGCCGCCGTCTTGTGCTCGTGCACCGGCGAGACCGCCGCGGGATGACCGTGATCATGGGGCAGCCCATGATCGTGGCTGTGGGCCGGGCCCAGCTTGGGGTCCAGGTCGTGGTGGTGATGCCCGTGGTCGTGTCCTTCGTGTCCCATCGCTGGCCTCTCTACGGATTCGGGTTGAAGTCGATCAGGATCAACTGCCCATCCTTCTCGACGATCTTCACCACCGGCTGGTCGTCACAGACTCCGGGAGAGGTGACGTTCTTTCCGGTCTCCATGTCGAACCCCACCTCGTGGCAGGGGCAGATCACCAACTTCTCCTCCAGGTGTCCCCCGGAGAGCAGACACCCCGCGTGGTTGCACCAGTCGTCCAGCGCCACGTACTGGCCGCCCAGGCGGGCGACGATCACATTGCGCTTGCCCACCGCGAAGCCGCGCATCTCGTTGTCCCGGAAGTCCGCCGGTCCCAGCGGGATCCTGGTGCTCATGAGCGCCCTTCTATCTTTGGCATCTCCGGAGTGAAACCGCTGTGTTCGTCCGCCCGGCAGTCCAACGGGCAGGAAGGCATTCGCCGGTGCTGCCGCACAGCCAGGCGGCTATGTTGCCCGGGTGGACCAGCCCCTGGACAAGTCGACCGTCGCCCGGATCCTGCGGGAGATCTCCGTGCTGTTGCAGGTGAAGGGCGAGAACGCCTTCAAGTCCCGCGCCTATGACGTGGCCGCCGACCGGATCGCCGGGATCCCCGGGGACCTGGCCACCCTGGTGGCGGAGAAGAAGCTGCGCACCCTGCCGGGCATCGGCGCGGCGATCGAGGAGAAGATCACCGAGCTGGTGACCACCGGGAAGCTGGAATACCACCAGCAGCTGCTGGCCGATTACCCCCCGGGGATCATTGAACTGCTCAAGGTCCAGGACCTGGGGCCGAAGAAGGCCGCCACCCTCTGGAAGCAGCTGGGGATCGGCGACGTGGACTCGCTGGAGAAGGCCTGCCGGGAGGGCCAGCTCCGCGGGATCAAGGGCTTCGGGGAGAAGAGCGAGGCCAAGATCCTGGAAGGGATCACCCAGATGCGCGCCCAGCAGGCGGACTTCCGGCAGCGGCTGGGGGACGTGCTGCCCATCTCCGAGCAGCTGCTGGCCCGGGTGCGGGCCACCCCGGGGGTGATCCGGGCCTCGGTGGCCGGCAGCGTCCGCCGCTTCCGGGAGACCGTGGCCGACGTGGATCTGATCGCCTCCAGCGCCGACCCGGTGCCGGTGATGCGGGCCTTCGCCACCGACTCCCACGTGGCCAAGGTCATCGCCCACGGGGAGACCAAGTGCAGCGTCCGGCTGTTCCAACCGGACATCCAGGTGGATCTGCGGGTAGTCCCGGACGAGGACTACGCCACCGCCTTGCACCACTTCACCGGCTCCAAGGCGCACCACATCCGGCTCCGGGGGCGGGCCCAGGAGCGGGGCCTGAAGATCTCCGAGTGGGGCCTCCACCGGGGCGAGGAGAAGCTGCCGGTCCCCGACGAGCAGACGCTCTACCGCTTGCTGGACCTGGCCTACGTGCCCCCGGAGCTGCGCGAGGACTGGGGAGAGGTGGAGGCGGCAGAGGCGGCCACCCTGCCGGCGCGGCTGCTGGAGTTGGAGGACGTGCAGGGCAACGTGCACAGCCACAGCGTCTGGTCGGACGGCAAGGACTCGCTGGAGGCCATGGCCCACGCCGCCCGCGCCCAGGGGCTCAGCTACCTGACCGTGACCGAGCACAGCCAGGCGGCGCACTACGCCGGCGGCCTCACCGAGGACGCGCTGCGCCGCCAGTGGGACGAGATCGACGCCCTCAACGAGAAGCTGGAGGGGATCCGCCTGCTCAAGGGGATCGAGGTGGACATCCTGGAGGACGGCACCCTGGATTACCCGGAGCGGATCCTCCAGCAGCTGGAGGTGGTGATCGCCTCGGTCCACGTGCGCCACTCGCAGGACGAGGACCAGATGACCCGCCGGGTGCTGGCCGCCTTTGACAACCCGTACCTGCACATCCTGGGGCACGCCACCGGCCGGCTGATCAACACCCGGGCCCCCTACGGGCTGCGGATGGCGGAGGTGTTCGAGAAGGCCCAGCGCAAGGGGGTGGTGATCGAGGTCAACGGCAACCCCCATCGGCTGGATCTCCACGCCGAGCATGTCCGCCAGGCACTCTTGCAAGGGGTGAAGCTGGTGGTGAGCACCGACTCCCACAGCGTCCGGGAATTGGCCCACCTGCGCTTCTCGGTGGGCACCGCCCGCAAGGGCTGGGCTCGCAAGGAGGACGTGCTCAATACCCTGCCGGTCGCCGAATTCTCCCACACCCTGCGCACCATGCGGTGTTAGTCCTACCTACGACTTCCCTCTATGGTTCTCCCACCCTTGCGCAGTTAGTGTGCCCATCCTTTTCGGGGGGCAGATCGCGCAGCGATTGCGCGACCGATGATTCCAAATGGCCTGCGCGATCTGCGGACAGCACCATCCGCCCGAGAGGGCCTGCTCGACCTTCGTTCCCCACGAAGGCGGCGGCACGCAGATCATGGGCGCTTCCTTCGCGGCCGCGCCGGTGACCCTCCCCGACGAACCTCCCCACCCGCCGGTGGTCCACAGCGGCGGAGAGGAGGGAACGCTGGTCCGGATGGCCTCTCCCACCCCCTCGGTTCCCACCCCCCTCAATGCGGCGGTGTTGGGTCCGGAGTCCGGCGAGGATCTGCTGCTGGGCACCACCGTGGGCAGCTTCCGGATCATCCGCCGGCTGGGCAAGGGCGGGATGGGCACCGTCTACCTGGGGGAGCAGACGGTGATCGGCAGCAAGGTGGCGGTGAAGTTCCTCCACGAGGCGCTGGCCACCAACCCCGGGTTGGTGTCGCGCTTCTACGCGGAGGCGCGCTCGGTGAACCTGATCGGGCACGAGAACATCGTCAACATCTTCGACATGAACGTGGTGCCGCCGTCGCGGTACTACCTGATCATGGAGTACCTGGACGGGAAGACCCTCTCGTCCCTGGCCCGCGGTCCGCTGCCGCCCGAGGTGGCGATCCCGATCCTCACCCAGGTCTGTGACGCGCTGCACGCCGCGCACTCCAATGGGGTGGTCCACCGCGACCTGAAGCCGGAGAACATCTTCCTGGTCAAGCGCGGCCGGAACGACAACTTCGTCAAGCTGGTGGACTTCGGGATCGCCAAGCTGTTCGCCGACAAGCTCAACGAGCAGACCTCGGCGGGGATGATCATCGGCACCCCGGAGTACATGGCGCCGGAGCAGGGGTCAGGCGAGAAGGTGGACGGCCGCGCCGACATCTACGCGCTGGGGGTGATCGCCTACCAGCTGGCCACCGGCCGGCTGCCCTTCACCGGGGGTGGACTGACCGGGATGCTGATCGCCCACCGGGAGAAGATCCCGGTGCCCCCCACCCTGCTCAACCCCAAGCTTCCGGACGGGCTGGCCAGGGTGATCCTCAAGGCGCTGGAGAAGCGCCCCGAGGACCGCTTCCAGAACGCGGACGAGATGCGGGACGCGCTGGATCAGGCGCTGGACGCCTTCCTCACCCGCCCGCGCACCGCGCCGATCATCCCCACCCCGCCCCCGCCCACCGGGCTGGCGACCGGGACCCCGGCGCCCTCGCAGTCCCGCCACCCGGCCAACTTCCCCGCCCGCTGCCGGACCGCGCAGGGTCAGGAGCTGGGCGAACTGCAGGCCCAGGACGTCTCCCGGGGAGGGGTGTTCCTGTGCTCCTCGGTCCTGCCGCCGGTGTTCACCAAGGTGACCGTGGTGCTGCAGACACCCGGGGTGGACCTGGCGTGCCAGGGAGAGGTGGTCCGTCACGTCACCCCCGAGCAGGCCAGGGCCTGGAGCATGTCCGCCGGCTTCGGGGTCCAGTTCACCGACCCCTCTGCGGCCTTCAAGGAGTCGATCGCCCGGCTGGTGCAGGGGCTCCCGCTGGACAAGGCGCCGGCGCCGGTGGCGGCCGCCCGGGCCCGGACCGTGGGCGAGGATCCGATCGCCGAGGCGCAGCTGGACTTCTACCGCAAGCGGATCAACGGCGATCACTACGTGATCCTGGCGGTGATGCAGGACGCGGACTTCGCCGAGATCCGCCAGCGGCTGCGGGAGTCGATCAAGGACGTGGAGGAGATCAAGCTGCGCCCGATCTCCGACAAGCAGCAAGGGCAGATCACCACCATCTTGGAGAAGCTGAAGTCGGCGCAGGAGACCCTGGGAACGCCGGCGCGGCGGGCGGAGTTTGATGGCCTGCGCGGGAACTTCCGGGGGGTGGCGCGCTGCATCGCCAATGGCCTGACTGTCACCGAGCTGGAGCAGATTCGCGCCCGGGTGCTGGCCCAGCGACAGACCCACGACAGCCGGGCCCAGATCGCCTTTGCCACCGGCAGCGCCTGGGAGGGCAAGGGGCAGCTGCCGCTGGCCCTGGAGCAGTACGAGCAGGCCCTGACCCTGGATGCGCTGAACCTGCGCTACCACCAGCGCTACTGGGGGCTGAAAAAGCGCCCCCCGCCGCAGAAGCCGTAGACTCCACCGTCCGATGCGTCTCCTCCTCCTGGCCGGAGCCCTCTGCTCCGTCGCCGCCCTGTCCTCCGAACCCACCCCGGCCGCGCTGCGCCGGGCGTTCGAGAACAACCGGGACAGCCTGGTGCGGGTCACCGGCCCCAAGCGGTCCGGCCTGGGGGTGATGGTGGGCGCCTCGGGCCATGTGCTCACCTCGGTGCGCCACGTGGGGCTACAGGAGGCCCAGGTGGAGTGGGAGGGGGCGCAGCACCCGGCCCAGGTGCTGGTGGCCGACGCCTACCAGGGGATCGCCCTGGTGAAGATCTCCTCCCAGGGGCCCTTCCGCGCGGCCCCGGTCCGGCTGGAGGACACGGTGAAGCGGGGGCAGACGGTGGTGGCGGTCCGGATGACCCCCCAGGGCCCGGCCCCGGTGGTGGCGGTGGTGCGCCGCCGCCTCCCCCAGCGCCCGGGGGAGTTCGAGCTGGAGCGCCCGGTCCAGGAGGGCAGCCCGATCTTCGACGCCGGGGGCAAGCTGCTGGGGGTGGCGATCTCCGGTCGCCGGGTGGTCCCGGTCGCCGCGGTGAAGCAGAAGCTGGCGGCCAACGCCGGATGAGCACCGCCCTGCAGCCGGCGCGCTTGGGCGCGGTCCCCGAGGCGCTGGGACTGTGGGCGATCTCCTTTGCCGCGATCCTGGTGGCCTACGCCTTCAACGCCAACGCCGCCAAGCTGGTGGCCACCGCCACCTTCCTCTACCTGCCGATCCTGGCCATGGGGCGCCGGGGCGAGGACTACGCCGACTACGGGCTGACCCTCTCCGGCTGGAGGCGGGATCTGCGGCTGTACCTGGGGGTGTGCGCGGTCACCCTTCCGCTGTTCGCGGCCGGGTTCGTGCTGTGGCTGGAGATCATTCCCCACCTGCCTGCCGCGCTGGCCAAGGTGATCACCCCGCTGTCTGGCGCCGCGCAGTTCCGACCCCGGCTGCCGGACCGCTTTCCGGAGTGGGTGATCGATCAATTGTTGGTGGTGGCGCTGCCGGAGGAGTTCTTCTACCGCGGCTACCTGCAGACCCGGCTGCGGGACGCCTGGCCGCGCGGCCGGCGGCTGTTCGGGATCCAGCTGGGGCCGGCCTTCTGGCTGACCGCGGTGCTGTTCGCCCTGGGCCACCTGGCGATCTTCCAGGTGTGGCGGTTGAGCGTGTTCTTCCCCGCCCTGCTCTTCGCCTGGGCCCGCGAGCGCACCGGCACGATCCTGGGCGCCACCCTGATCCACGCCACCTTCAACCTCTTCGAGCTGTTCCTGGAAGCGTCGTTCCTGGGCAGGAACTAGATCCCCGCCCGCTCCAGGTTCCCGCGGTTCCCCACCGCGATCCCCATCCCGTCCTCCAGCGGGGTCCAGCCCCCCTCGGCGATCGCATGCGAGGCCACCGCCACCGAACGGCACCGTTCATGGGCGCGCAGCAGCGGCTCGGATTGGGGGGACCCCTTCACCAGCTTGTGGACCGCGCAGCTGTCCTGTCCCTCCAGCAGCCGCACCGACAAGGAGGCCTGTCCCAGCCGGCAGGCGATCAGCAGCGACTCGTTGGTGGCCACCCAGCCCAGGTTCACCGCCTTGTGGGGGGAGTGCCGGGAGGACAGGTCCTGCAGGTGGCGGGCGGCGGCGCCCAGGATCCGCAAGGCCTGCAGCGGATCCAGGGTGCGATCATCGGTCCGCCCCACCTCGCGCAGCCCATTGAGGAAGAGGGCGAAGGCCAGCTCGGCGTCCGTCTCTCCCCTCACCTGGCGCTTGAGGTGGTCCGGCAGCTCCTCCCAGGCCTGCTGCTTGAACCCGCGGTAGCCCTCCAACTCTCCGACCTGGGCAAACAACCAGCGACGAAAGCGGAACGGCTGGGTGTTGTCCTCCAGGGAGGTGCCCACCGGGAGCGAACGCCCATGGTAGAGCAGCGCGCTGGACTGGCCGGTGGTGGGGAGCTCGGTGACCAGCCGGGGCATCCCGGTGGAGGGGTAGCGGTGCAGCAGCACCGTGTCGTCGGCGTAGGAGCCCACCCCCACGGCGTTGTGAGGACCGCCATCCTCCGAAAGTCGCACCTGGTCGTGCAGCCGTCGAAGCTCACACCCCAGCAGGTTGGGGTCGGAGGTGAAGAGGCCAAAGACAATGGACATCCGGGCGCTCCTGTTCGGTCGGGGCTCTCATAATGGGCACCCTCCCGGCCGGCCACCAGAGTCCCGCCGTGGAGACCCCATTGCTAACCCCTTGATTTGGCTGCGCTTTGAGCAAAACCAAGGTTTGACTTGAGGGCCAGCGCGACTAACATCACCCGACGCGCTGGGCCGCTGACGGCCCCAACGCCCAGGAGTCGACGGAGACCGAATGGCAGACGACATCGCGATCGGCATCGATCTCGGCACGTCGTACTCGTGCGTGGCGGTGATGCAGGACGGAAGACCCGTTGTGATTCCCAACGAATGGGGGGATCAGACCCACGCCTCGTGCGTGTCGTTCCTGGATGACGGGACGGTGGTGGTCGGCAACAACGCCAAGAAGAACATCATTACCAACGCCGAGAACACCGTGTACTCGGCCAAAAGGCTCATCGGCCGCTTCTACTTCTCCGACGAGGTGAAGAAGGCGCAGGCGGTGATGCCGTACCGGATCGTAGAGGGAGACAACAACCAGGTCCGGATCGCGGTGCGGAACAAGACCTTCTCCCTGCCCGAGATCTCCGCCCTGGTGCTCAAGGAGATGAAGGCGGTGGCGGAGACGTACCTGAACCGGGAGATCACCAAGGCGGTGGTCACCGTCCCCGCCTACTTCAACGACAACCAGCGCCAGGCCACCAAGGACGCCGGCCGGATCGCCGGGCTGGAGGTGTTGCGGATCCTCAACGAGCCCACCTCGGCCGCGCTGGCCTACGGGTTTGGCCGGGACGTGAACCAGAAGGTGGTGGTCTACGACCTGGGCGGCGGGACCTTCGACGTCTCGATTTTGGAGATCGGCAAGGACGTGTTCGAGGTGCTGGCCACCGCCGGGGACACCTACCTGGGTGGGGACGACTTCGACGACCGGATCATGAGCTGGCTGGCGGAGGACTTCCTGCGCCGCACCGGCCTGGACCTGCGGCAGAACAAGTACTGCCTGCAGATGCTCAAGGATGCCGCCGAGCGGGCCAAGATCGAGGTCGGTCAGCAGGGGGTGGCGGACATCCTCTGCTCCGGGATCTGCCAGGACGCCAACGGCAACGTGATGGATCTGCAGGGGACGTTGACCCTGGATGCCTTCAACAAGATGGTGATGGACCTGGTGCAGCGGACCTTCAAGGTCTGCGACGAGGCCCTGCAGAGCGCCCGGATGACCGCCGCGGACGTGGACGCGGTGATCCTGGTGGGTGGGCCCACCCGGCTGCCGATCATCAAGAACTCGGTGAAGCACTACTTCCAGAAGGAGCCGATGGAGGGGATCAACCCCGACGAGGCGGTGGCCCAGGGCGCGGCGCTGCAGGCCTACGCCCTGCTGGACAGCTCCACCGAGACCTTCCTGGTGGACGTGACCCCGCTCTCGCTGCGGATCGGCACCGTGGGCGGGTACACCGAGAAGGTGATCGACAAGAACACCCCGCTGCCGATCGACAAGTCCAAGACCTTCACCACCAGCCGGGACGGGCAGGAGAAGGTGAAGATCCGGGTGTACCAGGGCGAGTCCAACAAGGCGGACGAGTGCGAGATGCTGGGGGAGTTCGAGTTCTCCGGCTTCCGGATCGGCTACCGGGGTGAGGTGAAGATCGAGGTCACCTTCGAGATCGACACCAACGGGATCGTCAACGTCTCCGCCACCGACACCGAGACCGGCCAGAAGACCTCCACCACCATCTCCCTCTCCTCCGGCCTGACCGAACAGGACATCCAGAGTTCGATCGAGTCCACCCGACAGATCCAGCTGGCCGGCCACGAGACGGATCTCCCCGCGGTGGCGGAGTAACCAAGCGGCGCGATGGCCAATCCTCCGAACAGCGGCTCAGGGAATCCGCCGCGTCCGGGCCCCGGAGGCCCGGGCAGTCGGCCTGGAGATCCACAGCAGCCAGCCCAGCGGCCCGCCGCGCCGCCCGGTCCTCCGGTCCGGCAGGGCGTGCCTCCGGTACCGCCGGTCCCGGGCGTGGTCCGTGCGACACCGCCCGTTCCCCCGCCGATCACCCGGACGCCCACCGCGCCCCCCGTTCCTTCCGCCGGCGGTCCTGGCCGCCCGCCGCCCCCTCCTCCGCCGTCGGTCACCGCGGTGACCCGGCCGCCTCCGCCGACCCTGGCCGCCACCCAGCGCCCCCCCACCGGTCCCCAGCTTCCTGCCCGTCCCCCGCCACCGGCGCTGGGTGCCGCGCCGCGCCCGCTGACCGGGCCTCCCCAACTGGGCACCGCGCCGCGACCGGCCACCGGGTCGCAGGGTGCCGCGCCCTTCCCCACCCGGCCACCTCCGGGTCCCCCCTCCGTGGCCGCGGTCACTCCGCCTGCGCTGGGAACCGCTCCCCGCTCGCCCTCCGGCCCCGCTCCGATCCCCGGGACGCGCCCGGTGGTCGCCCCGCCTCCGGCCATTGGCCGGGTGGCGCCGCCGCCTCCTCCCCCGGTGGCGGCCGGTCCCCTCCGGCCCCCGGTGGCGCCGCTGGTGCCCCCGGTGGCTCCGGCCCGTCCGGCGCCCACCGCAATCCGCCCGCCGCCTCCGCCCCCCGCCGCCTCCCCCGGCGCCTCCACCAAGGTGGCCGGAGTGGAGGGACTGCTGCCCGAACAGCTGCTGGATCTCCACCACCGCCACGAGGCGCTGGAGCAGCTGGACTACTTCCAGCTGCTGCACCTGGAGCCGGGCGCCGCTCCGGGAGACATCAAGAAGGCCTTCTACCGGGAGAGCCGCACCTACCACCCGGACCGCTTCTTCCACGTCAGTGACGCAGAGCTCAAGGGCCGGGTGGGCGAGCTCTACAAGCGGGTCACCGAGGCCTATTACGTGCTCCGCGACGACACCAAGCGGAAGAAGTACCAGGCGGACATCACCGGTCCCGATCGGGCCTCGAAGCTGCGGTTCACCGAGGCGTCGGAGACCGAGACCAAGGCCGCCGCCAAGAGGGAGATCGAAGAGCAGATCGGCACCCACCCCAAGGGCCGGCAGTTCTACCAGACCGCCGCCCAGGACGCGGCCGCCGAGCGCTGGCAGTCCGCGGAGCGGAATCTGAAGATGGCGTTGACCTTCGAGCCCGCCAATCCCCGGTACAAGGAGAAGCTGGCCGAGGTGCAGCAGCGGCTCAACGACGCCTCCAAGGCCGGCGGCAACAACTTCAAGATCAAGTAATGGGCGTCGATCTCCTGATCCTGGCGGTGGTCCTGCTCTTCGGGCTGCTGGGCGCCGCCACCGGCGTCGCCGCGCAGCTGGCGCAGATCGCCGGGATGGTGGTGGCGTTCTTCTGCGCCCGGCCGCTGGCGCGGTGGCTGGGCCCGCGACTCTCGGCCAGCCTGGACCTGCCGCTGGCGTTCGGAGAGATCCTCACCACGGTGGTGGTGTTCATCGTCCTGCTGGTGGCGGTGCGGATCATCACCACCAGCGCGCTGCGTCGGCTGATGGCCGGGAAGGATCCCCACGACCGGAGCCTGGACCGCACCCTGGGGATGGTATTCGCGGCCACCAAGGTGATCGCCCTGTCCTACCTGGTCGTCTCCGGGCTGGCGTTCGTGGAACAGCACGTGGTGATCGCCGGCAAGAAGGTCGGGCTGTCCCCCAAGGACTCCTACGCCTTCAAGTTCGCCCGGGCCTACAACCTCTTCGAGATGACCCAGTTCGCGCCGGTCCACGACCTGGCGGAGATCGCCCGCTCGGTGCGGGAGGGGGATCACTCCAAGCTGGAGCAGAACCCCGCCTTCCGCTCCCTGCGCGCGGATCCCCGCTTCCAACAGGTGATGGCGGACCCGGAGCTGCAGCGCGCCTTCCAGGCCGGTGACTTCCAGACCCTGCTGCGGAACAACGCGGTGATGAAGCTGATCCAGGACCGGGCGCTGGCCGCGCGGCTGGCCGCCGCCGCGCGCGACGCCGAGTAGAGGCTGCCCGCTCGGGCTCCGGGGTAGCGGGTTCGCGGAGAGGCGCGCACATCCACCGCTGATTTTGAGCGATGAACCGGCCGGGCGATCACGACTACGATGGCAGGGCAATGGCGGAAAGGATCGGGTCCATCCTCGTACGTCGTCGGTTGATCACCGCCGCCGAGCTCGACGAGGCACTCCGGGCACAGCTCATCTACGGAGGTCGGCTGGGAACCATCCTGGTCGAGCTGGATCTGCTCGAGCTGGACGACCTGGCCGAGGCTCTGGCCGAGCAGCTGCGCTACCCGGTGGTGACCGAGGAGCAGCTGGACAATGCCCCCGCGCCGGCGCTGAAGGTCCTCACCCCGGAGCAGGCCCAGGCCCACCAGGCCTTCCCGTTCGCCCTGGAGGCCCGCCGGGTGAAGATGGCGATGGCCTCACCGCACGATCCCGCGGTGCAGGACGCGCTGGCCTTCATCACCGGGCTGAGGGTGATCCCGTTCCTGGTCCCGGAGCTGCGGCTGGCCTTCGTGTTGGAGCGCCGCTACGGGATGAAGCGCAAGGAGCGCTTCATCCGTCTGGCGCCCGAGCGGAACGAGAAGCGGCGCCGCCGCGGACCGGAGCCGGAGCCCGCCGAGCGGCAGGGGATGCCGGTGCCGGAGGCCGAGGAGAAGGAGCAGCTGTTCGGCAGTCTGAGGGAGAGTCAGTACCTGTCCGCCGAGGAGGACGAGCTGGACGCCTCCGGGCCGGACGACGGCGGGGCGCTGGCCAGGATCCACGCGGCAGCCCAGGCGATGGAAGAGGACCCGGGCGAGTTCCAGGCTGAACTGGAGGTCGGCGCGGAGGACCCGGGGTTCGCCGAGGCCCCCCACCAGGAGTTCCGACGCGAGGGGGTTCCCGTCGAGTGGGAGGGTGCGTCCGAGGCCGCCCCGCCGATGGCCGGCGCTCCACCGGTGCTGGGCGCCCCGGTGCCCTCTGTTTCCGTTGCCGGAACACCAGCGGTCGTCTCTCCGCCGATGCTCGGGAAGCCCGGAGGCGCTGCGCCGCCCGCCACCGCTTCGCCGATGGCCTCCCCGTCCGCAGCTGGAACGCCAGTTGTCGGCTCTCCGCCGATGCTGACGAAGGCCGGAGGGGTTGCGCCGCCCGCCGATGGTTCTCCGATGCGCTCCCCGTCCGCCGCTGGAACGCCAGCTGTCGGCTCTCCACCGATGCTGGCGAAGGCCGGAGCGGCGCTTGCCACCGACGGTTCGCCGAGGCTGGCGAAGGCCGGCGAAGCAGCGCCTTCCACCGACGGTTCGCCGATGCAGGCGAAGGCCGGCGAAGCGGCGCCTTCCACCGACGGTTCGCCGATGCTCGCGAAGGCCGGCGAAGCAGCGCCTTCCACCGACGGTTCGCCGAAGTTCGCGAAGGTCGGAGCGGCGACGCCCACCGCCGATGCTTCGTCGGTGCCCTCCCTCGCTGCAGACGGAGCGGCCGCCGTTTCGTCTCCGTCGGGCGTGGAGGCTCCCTCCCCCTTTCCGCTTCCTGCGGTAGCGCCTTCGGGCGATCCGGAGAATCGCCCGGGTGTCCCCTCCGCTGCCCCAGCGCCGTTGGACAGTTCGAACACCGACCGCGCGAGCGGCCTGCCGAGGGGCACCGCTGCTCCCTCGATGAGTGGCTCTGAGACGGCGCCGACGGTGCCTCCGTCGGCTGCTTCGCCGACCGCAGGAAGTGGCCCGGATCCCGCGGTCGAGGCTCCCGGTGGGCGTGCAGCTCCCCCGGGCCGAATCCCTGGCGGAGCTCCTCCGCCGATGCCTGCTCGGATGCCTCCGACGGGCTATCCGCCCCCGCCGGGTTACCGCTACCCGGTGGCCCCGCCGCCCTGGGCCCGCGGGGGCTGGGGACCGCCGCCCCCGCAGTGGGGTTATCCACCTCCTCCGCCCTGGGCCTCGCGGGCACCTCCAGCGCGACGGCAGGACCTGCCGCCCGGCACTCCCGCCCCGGTGATCCGTTCCCGTGCGCCCAACGATGAGGACCGTCTCTTCGACGAGGACTCACTCGATCAGTGGACGCTGCGTTCCGACCCGTACGCGGTGTTCGAGGAGCGTCCCCCGGCCGAGCTGGCGGAGGCAGTCTCCCGGATCCACGCGACCCGGCGCTCGCGACCTCTCTCCGCGGAGGTGATCGATCGCGCCGAGATCTGGGAGTTCTTCTCCTGGAGCGACGACTCCGGACGCGCCCTGCCGGTTGAAGCCGATGGCCGCCCCCGAGACCCGCTGCCGCTCTCCTCTCCGTGGGAGCACACCGAGTGGAACCCGGTGGTGGAGGACGCGGGGCTGGAGATTGAGACCCTCCATCCACTGACCGGTCCAGTCGCGCCCTGGTCGGCGGTCGGGTACCCCGAAGACTTGGTCCTGGAGTCGCCGACGGACGAGGCCGAATCCAGCACCTGGGGTGCGGAGCCAGTCGCCGGAGCAGCGCCCACAGAGCCCGACTTCGCTGGCAATCCAGTCGTCGCGGCTCCCACCGAGTCCGACTCCACCGGCGCTTCGCTCGCCGCGGCACCCGCCGAGGCCGACTCCGCCGGCAATCCAGTCGTCGCGGCTCCCGCCGAGTCCGACTCCACCGGCGCTTCGCTCTCCGCGGAAGCCGCCGAATCCGACTCCGCCGGCGCTTCTCCCATCGCGACTCCCACCGAGTCCGACTCCGCCGGCGCTTCGCTCTCCTCGGCGACCGTCGAGTCCGACTCCACCGGCGCTTCGCTCTCCTCGGCGACCGTCGAGTCCGACTCCACCGGCGCTTCGCTCTCCGCGGCTCCCGTCGAGTCCGACTCCCCCGGCGATTCCCCCGTCGCGGCTCCCGCCGAGTCCGCCTCCGCCGGCGCTTCGCTCTCTGCGGTTCCCGCCGAGTCCGCCTCCGCCGGCGCTTCGCTCTCTGCGGCTCCCGTCGAGTCCGACTCCGCCGGCGCTCCGCTCTCTGCGGCTCCCGTCGAGTCCGACTCCGCCGGCGCTCCGCTCTCTGCGGCTCCCGTCGAGTCCGACTCCGCCGGCGCTCCGCTCGCCGCAGCACCCGCTGAGCCCGACTCTGCCGGCGCTGCGCCCGTCGCGGCTCCCGCTGAGTCCGACTCCACCGGCCCCTCGCTCGCCGCCTCACCCGCTGAGTCCGACTCCGTTGTCGCGGCAAAAGCCGAGCCCGACTCCGCCGGCGCCTCGCTCGCCGGCTCACCCGCTGAGTCCGACTCCGCCGGCGCCTCGCTCTCCTCGCCTCCCGCTGAGTCCGACTCCGTCGTCGCGGCACGCGCCGAGCCCGACTCCGCCGGCGCCTCGCTCGCCGCCCCACCCGCTGAGCCCGACTCCGCCGGCGCCTCGCTCGCCGCCCCACCCGCTAAGCCCGACTCCGCCGGCGCTTCCCTCGTCGCGGCCCCCTTCGAGCCCGGCTCGGCCAACGCGCTGGTTGCCGCGCCACGCTCCGAAGCGCTGGTCGACGACGAAGCAGCCCCGCCCGCCGACCGCGATGGCCTCTCCCCTCAGCCAGCCCCGGCTCTCGCCCCCGAACTGCCGGAGGGGCTGGAGGGTGAGTTGGAGACCGCGCGTTCGGCCAACGAGATCTCGGCGGCGCTCCTCCAGTACTGCGCGATGCGCTTTGGCCGCGCTTTCGTGCTGGTGGAGAGCGGCGGCCATGCCTCGGTCTGGAAGGGAGTGGGCGAGGGAACCGACGATCCGGAGCTGACCGAGTTGCGCGTTCCGCTCGATCTCCCCTCCGCGCTCAGGTCCGCGGCGGGCGCCAGCTCTCCCTTCCACCTCGCGGCCCCCGAGGGGCCGGTGGACGAACAGCTGTTCGCCCAACTCTCTCCCCGCTCGCCTTACCTGGTGATCGCGGCCGTCTCCTGCCACGGCGCGCCGGTGGCCTTCGTCTACGCGGAGAGCGCTCTGGAGCCCCTCTCCCCTGACGCGGAGCAGGAGCTCCAGACCGTCGTCGAACTGGCGGGCAGGGCCCACACCCGCCTCCGCGACACCACCGTCTGAGCGGCTAGATCGACACCTGGGCCTCGCTGAGCCGGGCCCGGACGAAGGCTCCGTCCAGCTCCACCTTCCGGCGCTTCCTCTCCGGCGCGTCGAACATCACTTCCGACATCACGTGCTCCAGGATGGCGCGCAGCCCCCGAGCGCCCAACCCGCGCTCCAGCGAGTAGCGGACCACCTCCCGCAGCGCGGTCTCCTTGAACTCCAGGGAGATGTCGTCCAGCTGCAGCAGCTCCTTGTATTCGCGGACGATCGCGTCCGGGGGCTCGGTGAGGACGCGCAGCAGCTCCTCTTCCCCCAGCAGCTCCAGCTGAACCACCACCGGGAGCCGGCCCAGGAACTCGGCCAGCATCCCGAAGTCGATCAGCTCCTTCACCTTCACCCGCTTCTTCAGCTCCCGCGCCTGCTCCGACGCGCCGAACCCCAGCGCGTGCGCCTTCTTCTCCTCCCCGTACTCGAACAGGTCGGAGAAGGTGCCGGCGCAGACGAAGAGGATGTCGCTGGTGTCCATCTGCACGAAGTCGTGCTTGTTCCACGCCTGGGTCACGTTCAGCGGGACCGACACCTCTCGGCCCTCCAGCAGCTTGAGCAGCGCCTGCTGCACGCCCTCGCCGCCGATGTCCCGCGACCCGGCGCCATTGCGCGCTCCCTGGGAGCGGCGGGCGATCTTGTCCACCTCGTCGATGAAGATGATCCCCCGCTCCGCGTCCTCCACCGAGTGGTTGGCCTTGAAGAGCAGCTCCGAAATCATCACCTCCACGTCTTTGCCGTAGTAGCCAGCCTCCGTGTACTCGGTGGCGTCCACCACGGTGAAGGGCACCGAGAGGATCTCCGCCAGGTGCCGGGCGATGTGCGTCTTGCCGCTGCCGGTGGGGCCGATCAGCAGGATGTTGCTCTTCTTGAGCAGCGAGGCCCGCCGGGTTTTCCGAGCCTGACAGCGTTTGAGGTGGTTGTAGGCGGCGATCGCCACCGAACGCTTCGCCGCCTCCTGGCCGATGACGAAGCGGTCCAGCCGCTCGTAGATCGCCCTTGGCGTGAGCACCTCCTCCTCCCGACGCGCCGCTCCGTTCATTCGTCCCCCCGTCCAAGCGTCTGTGCAATTCCAACCTAGCGACGGTTCTCCACAGTGGCCCCGGGGCACGTCTCCTCGCCTGCCCTCCCGCCCGCCCGGCGCGGACCGCCGGAAATGGGCTTGCGCATGCCGATCTCACGCCGGAATTGAAGCACGGCGTCATTTCCCTATAGTCCGCCCCTTCACAGCGCCGGCAGCGCCCGGCAGAGGGAGTTTCTTTCGATGGCCATTTCTTCGCCCCAAACCCGGTGGACGGTCGCCGATTCACTTGAGACCTACGGCATCCGTAACTGGGGGGCCGGCTACTTCGGGGTGAACGACAAGGGCCACGTGATCGTGCACCCCGACGGTCCGCAGGGGGACAGCTTCGATCTCAAGGAGCTGGTGGATGAGGTCCGCCGCCGCGGGATCGGCCTGCCGCTGCTGATCCGCTTCAACGACATCCTCCGGCACCGGGTGAAGCACCTCAACGAGGCCTTCCGAAAGGCGATCAACGATCACGCCTACAAGGGTCAGTACCGCGGGGTGTACCCGATCAAGGTCAACCAGCACCGGTACGTCGCCGAGACGATCGTCGATGCGGGCAAGGTCTACGACTACGGCCTGGAGGCCGGCTCGAAGCCCGAGCTGCTGGCGGTGATGGCGCTGCTGGAGAACGAGAACTCGCTCGTCATCTGCAACGGCTACAAGGACGAGGAGTACATCGAGACCGCGCTCTTCCTCTCCAAGCTGGGGCGGAAGGTGATCCTGGTGGTGGAGAAGCCCTCCGAGCTGGCGCTGATCGCCGAGGTCTCGCGCAAGCACGGGATCAAGCCGCGGATCGGGATGAGGGTCCGGCTCTCCACCCGCGGCGCGGGAAAGTGGGAGGCCTCCGGAGGCGACCGCTCCAAGTTCGGCCTCTCCAGCTACGAGCTGATGGACTCGATCGCGTTCTTGCGCGAGTCGGGGATGCTGGACTGCTTCGAGCTGCTGCACTTCCACCTCGGCAGCCAGATCTCCAACATCCGCAATGTGAAGTCGGCGCTGCGCGAGGCGGCGCGCTTCTACTCCGAGGTCTTCCGCCAGGGCGCCCCGGTGAAGTACCTGGACGTGGGCGGGGGCCTGGGGGTGGACTACGACGGCTCGCAGACCAACTTCACCTCCTCGATGAACTACACCACCGAGGAGTACGCCAACGACGTGGTGTTCTCGGTGATGGAGTCCTGCGACACCGCGGGCGTGCCCCACCCGATCCTGGTCTCCGAGTCCGGCCGGGCGGTGGTGGCCCACCACGCGATGCTGATCACCGAGGTGCTGGGGGTCAGCGAGCTGACCTCGCCCCAACTGCCGGATCTGTCCCAGCTCAAGGACCAGCCGCCGGTGGTGCGCAACCTGGCGGCGACCTTCAAGGACGTCACCAACAAGAACCTGCTGGAGAGCTACCACGACGCCCAGGAATACAAGGAGGAGTGCGTCTCCCTCTTCTCGCTGGGGCACCTGACCCTGGAGCAGCGGGTGGCGGCGGAGACCCTCTACTGGGCCACCTGCCAGAAGGTGATGAGGATTGGCCGCGAGTCGGACGAGATCTCGGAGGAGTTGGAGGCCCTGGAGCGTCAGCTCACCGACACCTACTTCTGCAACTTCTCGGTGTTCCAGTCACTGCCGGACTCCTGGGCCATCGACCAGCTGTTCCCGGTGATGCCGATCCACCGGCTGGCCGAGAAGCCGACCCGGCTGGGCGTGCTGGCGGACATCACCTGCGACTCCGACGGCAAGATCGAGCACTTCATCGATCGGCGTGAGGTGAAGGACGCGCTGGAGCTGCACGCGCCCAACGACGACGACTATTACCTGGGCATCTTCCTGGTCGGCGCCTACCAGGAGATCCTGGGCGACCTGCACAACCTGTTCGGCGACACCCACGCGGTCCAGGTCTCCCTCGCGCCCGGGGGCGGCTACCTGATCGACCACGTGGTGGAGGGGGACACCGTCACCGAGGTCCTCAACTACGTCAGCTACAACAAGGACGATCTGATCGCCAAGGTGCGACGCTTCGCCGAGGCGGCGCTGCGCTCGGGGAAGATCACCCTCGACGAGTCCCGCAAGATCCTGCGCGGGTACGAGCAGGGCCTGGCCGGCTACACCTACCTGGAGCGCGAGGTGGACGCGAAGTTCAGCGCGGTCACCGGTCAGCTCCGGCTGGTCTCGGCGCCCGACGCAGCCAAGCCGACGACGCCCACCGGGACCTAGGCGCTCTTCGCACAGTCCTCATCGCGGCCTCGACCTCCCGGTCGGGGCCGCGATTCGTTTGCGGGGCCCCTCGGCTCAGCCCCTCCCGGTGTCGTACGCCCGCTCTACCTCGGACGCGGCGGTGGCCAGCGTCAGTGGCAACGCCCGGTCCAGCTGCGCGAAGTAGGCCGGCATCCTGGCCAGCAACGCCTCCGGTACTGCCTGGCGGGCCAGCGGGTAGATGAAGCCGTCCTCCCGTCCGATGTGCGCCGCCAGGTGCTGCGCATAGCCCGAGGCCGCCTCCAGCAGCAGGGGCTGCGCCTCCCGGTCACCGTCGCCCAGCGCGGTCAGCGACTGGTCGATCTGTTTCAACATGGCCCGCCCATGCCCGTGCTCCCGGAGCATGCAGGCCACCGGGCCGGTATCGATCGGCACCCCGCACTCCACCATCGCCGGGAAGAGCACGTCCTCCTCCTTGGCGTGATGCACTCCGTCCCCGTAGCGGCGGATGAAGCGGGCGGCGGCGGTGAACACCCGGATCGAAGGGCGCCCTCCCGCGCGCACCGCCGCCACCTCATCCACCAGCACCGCCAGCACCCGCTCGATCTGACGGTGCTCACGCATCAACAGCTCGATCGGATCCAGCGAGGAGGCAGTCCGCATCCGCCGCACCTAATCCATCCCATCCGCCGAGACCTTGACCTGGCGCAACTGGCCCGGGCCGCTTACCGGGCGGTGACACCCGCGAGCGCACCCTGCGACCAATGACCCCTCCGCATGATCTCCTCCCCTCCCCTCTCCCCCGGATCATCCAGGGCGGAATGGGCATCGGCGTCTCCCACTGGCGGCTGGCCCGCGCCGTCTCCACCCGCGGCCAGCTGGGCGTGGTCTCCGGGGTGGGGCTGGACGCGCTCTTCGTCCGTCGCCTGGAGGACGGCGATCCGGGAGGTGATCTCCGCCGCGCCCTCTCCCATTTCCCCCTTCCCGGCGCCGCGGACCAGGTCCTGCGCCGCTACTTCAAGGAGGGCGGGCGGACACCCGGGACGCCCTACCGCGACCTGCCGATGTTCGATCACCGGGTCAGCGTTGAACGCGAGCAGGTGGCCATCCTCTCCACCTTCGTGGAGGTGTGGCTGGCCAAGGAGGGCCACTCCGCGGAGGTGGGGCTGAACCTGCTGACCAAGGTGCAGCCGCCCACCCTGCCCTCGCTGTATGGCGCGATCCTGGCCGGGGTGGACGTGGTGCTGATGGGCGCGGGAATCCCCCGGGAGATCCCGCTGGCCCTCGATCAGCTCGCGGCCAACCAGCCGGCCACCCTGCGGCTGGAGGTGACCGGATCCACCGCCGATCAGGTGGAGACGCTCCGCTTTGATCCCCGGCGCCACTGGGAGGGCACTCCCGCCCTCCGCCGCCCGCAGTTCCTGGCGATCGTCTCCTCCAACTCACTGGCCACCATGCTGGCCAGGAAGGCCACCGGGAGGGTGGACGGCTTCGTGGTGGAGGGCCCCACTGCCGGCGGACACAACGCCCCGCCTCGCGGCACCCCACGCTTCAACGACCGCGGAGAACCGCTCTACGGCGAGCGGGACGAGGTCGATCTTCCGGCGCTGGCCCGCCTCGGACTCCCGTTCTGGATCGCCGGTGGGGCCGGCTCACCGGCGGCGCTGCGCCAGGCGCTGGCCGCCGGCGCCGCCGGGGTGCAGGTGGGGACCCTGTTCGCCTTCTGCCAGGAGTCCGGCCTGGATTCCTCCTTGCGTCAGACCACCCTGGCCGGCGCCAGGGCAGGCACGGTGGACGTGTTCACCGATCCCCGGGCTTCTCCCACCGGCTATCCCTTCAAGCGGGTGGTGCTGGAGGGCCTGCCCACGGTGACCGCGGCGCGGAAGCGGGTCTGCGATCTGGGCTACCTGCGCACCGCCTACCGCAAGCCGGACGGGAAGATCGGCTACCGCTGCCCGGGGGAGCCGGTGGAGACCTATCTGGCCAAGGGCGGCGCGCTGGAGGACACCGTGGGCAGGCAGTGTCTATGCAACTCACTGATGGCCAACGTGGGCCACGGGCAGCTGCGTGAGGACGGCACGGTAGAGGCGCCGCTGCTGACCAGTGGAGACGACCTCAAGTCCCTCCGACTCTTTCTGGAGGACCGGGAAGACTACTCGGTGGCGGACGTGCTCCGGTTCCTGCTCCAGGAGGTGACGCCCCTCTACCGACCGACCGCCCCTCAGGAGGCCAGCGCGACTCCGGCGTAGACGTCGTCGACCTCCAGCGACGCCTCCAGGCTCTCCAGCTTCAACACGGTTCCCGGCCGGCCCTCGGTCCGGGTCCAGAGCCCATCGGCGCCCCGCCGGTAGAGCTCCACCAGCCGCTCCCGATGGGAGACGACCACCAGCTCCCGGAGCGAAGGGATCCTCCGGTAGTGCTCTGCCTTCTCACCCCGGTCATAGCCCTCGGTGGAGTCGCTGAGCACCTCCACCAGCACCACCGGGTTGACCACTGTGTTCCGATCCTGCGCGTCCCGCTGAGGCTCCCCACACACCACCGACACATCGGGATAGGTGCCCAGGCCTGTCTCCTCGACCCTCACCCTCAGATCGGAGGTGAACACCCGGCAAGGCCCCCGCCCCAGCTGACGGTGCAGCAGGGAGATCAGATTCGCGGCGATCGCGGCGTGCTCGGGAGAGCCACCGGCCATCGCGTAGATCTCACCCTCCAGAAATTCGTGCTTCACGTTGCTCGATTCCTCGAGCAGCACGTACTGGTCCCAGGTGAAGCGCATTCCGCACCAACCTTAGGGACGACCGGACCTGAACGCCACCCGCCCGCCCGCCTAGTCCAGGTAGCGGAAGCTCAGCGGGACCTTCACGTCCGGGTGAAGACTGCGGGCCACCGGGCACTCCCGGGCCACTTGCTCCATCTTCAAGCGCAGCTCCGGGCTCAGCCCGCGCGGCATCTGTATCTCCAGCACCAGCTCGGCGATCCGGCGCGGGGGCGGAGTCATCCGCTTCTCCACCGTGGCCGAGGCCTCCCCCCAGGGCAGGCCCTCCCGGCTGGCCACCAGGGCCATGGTGGTGATCGCACAGGCGGCCAGCGCCGCCCCCACCAGATCGGTGGGAGAGAACGATCCCCCGGTGCCGCCGTTGTCGCGGGGGGCCTCGGTGTTCAGCTGCGAGCCAGAGGGCCCGTGGGCCAGACGCACCTTGAACTGCGGTGCGCCCTCTGCGGTCATCTGCACGCCGGTGGGCTGGCTCATGTCGGAGGGTTCCTAGCGGACGTAGACGTTGTGGGCTTCGTCACCCGTGGCGGGCTTGCCCGGGTTCCAGTCGATGGTGGCCATCAGCTTCTTCTTGTTGCGGGCCACCGCCTTGTCCAGGAACTGCACCGCCTCGTCCAGCTTGGACATCAGCCGCTTGGGCGGAAGCTTGGCCCCGGTGGAGAACAGGGCGTGGACCAGCCAGGGGAAGACCGCGGTGACGTCGGTGTGGACGTACATCGATCCGCTCTCCACCGCCGCCACCGAGACCTTGCCCCAGGTGTGGCCCTCGCCGGCCGGGCAGCTGGACAGCGCGCCGTTGTCCACCGGGTCCACGCAGAACTGCACGTCGATGTCGAAGCCGGTGGTGGGGACGAACAGGATTTGGTCCAGCAGCGGCTCGCCCTGCAGGGTGTAGTTCTTGGGCACCCCTCCACCCAGGATCCAGATCGCCAGCTTCTGGCTGTGGTTGTGGCGCGCGTAGTGCTGGATCGCCGCCATCTGGAACACGTCCTCGTTGATGTCCAACTCGAACTTGAACTCGTCGCCCAGCAGGCGCTTGAGCTTCACCACGTTGAGGAAGATCGATCCGTCCTGCACCGCGCCCACGAAGATCGGGACCTGGTAGCGGTAGCAGGTGGACAGCAGCGAAGGCTTCTTCACCTTCAGCGCCTTTTCGATCTCGTGGATCTTCTTCCCCAGCAGGAAGTGGAACTCCGGGGTGGTCATCTTCTTCTGGAACTCGGGGCCGCGGATGATCGCCGAGAACAGCTTGTCGGTGTCCAGCAGCGCCTCTTCGAAGAAGCCCAGGTCGTAGATCCGGATGATGCGCGAGAGCCGCAGCGCCAGGTCCCCGGCGTCCGGGTTCACCTCCCGGATCGCGTGGCCGATGATCCGGTGCGCGTCGTGGTAGAGGTTGGCGCCGGTGGTGGTGAGCACGCTGATGATCCCGCGCTCGATCAGCGGGATGATGCAGCTCTGGTGCAGCCCGGCGGGGGTCATCGCCCCGGAGAGGGTGAGGAAGATCGAACAGTCCTCCTTCACCGACCGCTGCATCAGCTCGAACCCGGTGCGCTCCTGGCGGCCCACGTAGGCCCCAAAGGCGTGGGCCAGCAATTCCGCCGGCTTCTCCTTGCCGGTGATCGGCTGCGGATCCACCCGCCGGGAGTTGTCATACGCCTTGCGCAACCCTGTCTTCTTACCGCCGGTCTTGGCCATGATGTCCGGCCGTATATCGGACGGGCGGACCCAAGCAAGGGCCAGCGGGACTTCTCAGGAGTGGGAGGCCGCCAGCTGGACGATCGCCGGGTGCTGGGTGCGCAGATCCTTCATCGCGATCTGGTCCAGGGTCACCGAGCGGTACACCTCCAACATCTTCTGCTGGCCCCACTTCCACACGCTGTACATGGTGCAGACGCTGGAGACCTTGCAGGCCTCGTGGCTGTCCCCCTGACAGACGTTGACCACCACCGGGCCTTCCACCGCCTCGATCACGTCCAGGAACGAGATCGCCTTGGCCGGCTTGCTGAGCTCATACCCGCCGGTGGCGCCCCGGCTGGAGCGGATCAGCTGCTTGCCCACCAGGGTCTTGAGGATCTTGGAGAGGAACTCGGAGGGGATGTCCATCCGCCGCGAGATCTCGGTCCCGGAGACGCGCTCTCCGGGCTGCAGCGAGGCCAGAAACGCCATCGCGCGCAGTCCGTACTCGATCTTTCGCGAGATCTGCAGCGGGTGTTGCATTCAATTCCTTATACGGTCCGCATCGCGCCGCTTTCAACCGGGCTGCATAGGATTGAGGCTGGATGATCGACCTGCACTCGCACACCACGGCCAGCGACGGCCAGCATTCTCCGGAAGAACTCCTCTCGCTCGCCCACCGGGCGGGCGTCACGGTCCTCTCGGTCACCGACCATGACACCGTGGACGGGCTGGAGCGCGCCGAGGCCGCCGCCCTCACCCACGGGATTACCCTGGTTCCGGGGATCGAGGTCTCGGCCTTCATCCACGGCAAGGAGGTCCACGTGCTGGGCCACTTCGTCCGCCGCCAGGAGCCCCGCCTGGCCCGCTTCTCGGAGCTGCTGCGCACCGAGCGCTATGCCCGCATGGAGCAGATGCTGGAGAAGATGCGGGGCCTGGGCTACCCGGTGCGGATGGAGGAGGTGCTGGACCTGGCGCAGGACGCGCACCTGGGCCGGCCCCACCTGGCGCGGGTGCTGGTGGAGAAGCGCTACTCCACCTCGGTCAAGGAGGTGTTCGACCGCTGGCTGGGCGAGGGCAAGCCGGCCTGCGTGCCCCGCTTCAAGTTCTCCGCCCAGGAGGCAATCGAGCTGATCCGCAGCGCCGGCGGGTCGGCCACCGTGGCCCACCCCGCCGTCTCCCGCATGGACAAGTGGGATCTGAGCCGGATGAAGGAGGCGGGGCTGGTGGGCCTGGAGGTCCACCACGCCGATCACGATCCGGGCACCCGCCAGCGGCTGACCGGCTGGGCCCAGGAGCTGGAGCTGGTGATGACCGGAGGCAGCGACTTCCACGGGGCGAAGATCGCCCCCGACCGCCACCTGGGGAACAGCGCCATGTCTGCGGGGGAGCTGGAGGCGCTGAGGCAGCGCGCCGGTTGAGCTACACCCGGTCGGTGGGACCGGGCTTGACCTTGAAGCGGCCGGTCAGCTCGGTCAGCGCCTGGGCCACCGTCTGGAGGTCCTGGGCGATCTTGGTGGTCCGCCCGGTGGCGTCCACCCCCTGCTTGACCAGGTCCGCCACGTTGCGGGCGCCCTGCACCGCCTGATCGCTGGACTGCCGCTGCTGCTTGGTGGCGGTGTTGATCTGCTGCGCGGCCTCGGTGGTGCCCCGGGCCAGCTCCACGATCCGCTGGAACACCGACAGCGCCTGATCCGCGACCTTCACCCCGCGATCCGAGGCCTGCATCCCGGCCCGGGCCTTGGAGCCCGCCTGATTCCCCGACTCCTGGACCTTCTCCACGATCCGGCCGATGTCCCGGGCGGAGCCGGAGACGCTCTCCGCCAGCTTGCGCATCTCCGCCGCCACCAGGGAGAACCCGCGGCCCACCTCGCCCGCCTTGGTCCCCTCCAGCGCGGCGTTGAGCGCCAGCAGGTCGGAGCGTTCCGCCACCGCGTTGATCACCTGGGCGATCTTGGAGACCTCCTGCAGGTCGGTGTTCAGCTTCTGGATCGCCTCCGCCACGCTCTTGGACTCGTTGCGGATTTCGGTGATCCCGGAGGACACCTCCGCGAACACCGCCCGGGCCTCCTCCACCGCCTCGTTGGTCCGGCGCGCCGCCTGCTCCACCACGTCGGTGGAGGACGCGATCTGCTCGGCGGTGCGCGACAGCTCCTCGAAGGTGGCGGCGATCTCCTGCGCGTAGGCCGCCTGCTGGTTGGTGACGTGCTCCTGATCCAGCGAGGCGCCGATCAGCCCCTGGGAGGCCCCGGACAGCCGCCCGGTCAGCGACAGCATCTGCCCCACCAGGTTGCGCAGGGTGACCACCATCTCGTTGAAGGATTTGGCCATGGACCGGATCTCGGAGGTGGCGGCCACGTCGATCGCCTCCACGCTCACGTCCCCGGAGGCCACCTCCCGCGCGGCCCGGGTCATCTGGGCCACCGGCTCGGCCAGGGCGCGACTGAACACGAAGGCCAGGATCAGCCCCAGGAACACCGCCACTCCCAGGGAGATCACCCCCACCAGCTGGTTCTCCTGCTGGGCGGCGATCAGCGCGTCCTTCTTGAACGCCACCACCAGGGTCCCGTGCACCCCGCCGTCCTCCGCCCGGCAGCGCATCACCAGCAGCTCGGTGTGATCCAGCACGCAGCCCTGCTCCGGGGTCTGGAACACCCGCTGGGGCAGCTCCCCCTGCAGCACACGGCGGCCCTCGCCCTCCAGCACCCCCACGTAGGCCACGTCTCCGCCCAGCCGGATCCCGGCCAGCACCTTCTCCAGATCCTGCGGGGAGGCCAGGGTGTCGCTGATCAGCCGCAGGGTGGGGCCGATCTCCGCGGTGGCCACCGCGCCCAGCGCCAGCGCCCGGGCCTCCAGTCCCTGGTTGGCCTGCTCATTGAGGCGGGCCGGAAAGTAGAGGGACGCGAAGACCGGGACGATCACCGCCGGGACCAGGATCGCCAGCGCGACCTGCCAACGGAGGTTCAAGCGGGCCCACAGGCTGACTGACATTGCGCTCCTCGAGACTGCTTCCAGCGACACGGCAGCGTAAGTCCTTGAATTGCGGACGGTCAAACGGTTGCGTTCGGTCGGTCGGTCGGTTGAAGTGTGGGCTGTCGTACGTACCGCGCGAGGGGGATTCTTCAGTGAGGCGATATTTCTGGTTGGGCGCTGCTGCGGCACTCTCCTGGGGGGCAAGCGCGTTCGCCCAGGCCACCCCGGTCCCGGATCCGGTCGCGCCCCAGTCGGCGGATCCCTCCCTGGACATCTCCAGCATCGACCTGGAAGACCTGCTGGACACCCCGATCGAATCGGTCAGCCGCCGGGAGGAGAAGTCCTCGCTGGCGCCGGCCACGGTGTTCGTCGTCTCCCAGGACGACATCCGCAAGCAGGGCTTCCACACCCTGGCGGACGTGCTGCGGTCCATGCCCGGCTTCTTCATCAGCGATGACGCCGCCTACCCGGTGGCCGGGATCCGCGGCTTCTCCACCCCCGGGGACCTGTCCACCCGGATCCTGATCCTGGTGGACGGCCACCCGCTCAACAACAGCGTCGGGATCGGACAGAGCTACATCGCCCGCGACTTCCCGGTGAACGCCCGGGGGATCGAGCGGGTGGAGGTGATCAAGGGGCCGGTGGGCAGCGTCTACGGGCCGCTGGCCTACTTCGGGGTGGTCAACGTGGTCACCCGTCGCGCCGAGGGCGAGGGGCACTCCGCCGAGGTGGCGGTGGGCGGAGAGCTGGCGCAGGGCGCCCCCAACGGCGGGGAGGTGGAGGCGCTGTACAGCGGCGCTGCCGGGGGGGCCTCCTGGGTGATCAACCTGGGCCTGTACCGCTCCAACGGCTTCACCTGGGAGTTCCCGGAGCTGGTGGGCCTGGATCGGGACCTCCCCGAGGGCGGCGTGGTGCGGGACGCGGACCGCCGGTGGGCGAACAACACCTACGCCAGCATCCGCTATTCGGATCTGACCCTCACCCTGGGCTGGTCCCAGCGTTGGAAGAACCTCCCTGCCTCCCCCTACTCGGTGGTGATCGGCGACCCCCGCAACAACTTCTACAACCGGACCGGGTTTGCCCAGCTGACCTGGGCCCGGAAGCTGACCGAGCAGTTCGAGCTCTACGCCCGCGCCGGCTACGACGACTTCCGCTACACCGACGACCTGGTCTACCCCCCGCCTCCGGACGACGCGGGGATGTTCTACGACCTGGGGGTGGACCGCTGGGGCACCGCCGAGGTGCGCGGGACGCTGACCCCGCTGGAGGGCCACCGGGACATGCTGGGAGTGGAGGTGCAGTACCACGACACCAACCAGCGCTCGCAGTACCGGGACCTGCCCAACGCGCTGGAGGATCCGGTCGACGGATTCGGAGTGGGAGACCTGGCCAACCGCTTCGTCACCCTCAACGCCTACCTGCTGGTCGAACAGCGGCTTTTGGAAGACCGGCTGCTGTTGCAGGGCGGGCTGACCTTCTACGTGCACCAGCTGTTTGGAAACCGGCTCACCCCCAAGCTGGCGGCGGTGTTCCAGGCCACCCCGGACGACACCCTCAAGGGCTACTACTCGGAGGGCTTCCGCCCGCCGATGGTGTTCGAGGCGGTGTTCGAAGATGGCCTGGACTTCATCCCCAACGGCGGTCTCCGCCCGGAGACCGTCCGCACCGCGGAGCTGTCCTACGAGCGCCGCCTGGGCGGGGTGGCCACCGTCGGCCTCAGCCTGTACCACTCCCGCTACGCCAGCCTGATCCGGTCCACCACCGTCCCCAATCCGGACCTGGGCGGGGTGCCTCCGGATCCGGAGAACCCGGACGACTTCCGTCAGCAGTTCCAGAATGGAGGAGAGGCCTCGGCCACCGGGATGGACCTGCACTTCAACCTCCGGCTGCGCCGCACCCTGCGGGCCTACGGCGGAGTGGCGGTCCAGTTCGCGGACTACGGCACCGACGACCCCGCCGAACGCGCGCGCGCCGCGGCCAACTTCGCCCCGGTGACCGCCAATGCGGCGCTCTCCTCCAACGGACTGTGGGAACCGCTCAGCCTGGCCCTCAACGCGGCCTTCGTGGCCGGACGGTCCAAGGACCCGGACACGATTCTGATCCCCACCGACCGGGACTCCGTCGATCCCTACCTGCTGCTCAACGCCACCGCCCGGCTGGAGTTCCCCTGGGTCAAGGGGCTGGGGGCACAGCTGTCGGTGTACAACCTGCTGGACTGGCGCTACGCGGATCCGGTGGTCGGAGACCTGGTGCCGCTCTCCGAGGTGCGCAACCCGGGGCGCAGTTTCCGGGTGGACATGGAGTACCGGTTCTAGGTCCGGTGAATTTGGGACCGGCTGGCCGCGTGCCTACCATCAGCGCGCGGCGCGCCGGGGCGGTTAAAGGAGTCTACGTGTTGCTGGGTACCCGCATCCTGGGGCTGATCAGCGCGGTGGCCATTGCCACCGCCGCGCCGGCGTTTGCCCTCGGCCAGGATGAGAAGGTCCCCCCCAAGCTGGCGCTGCTGGTGATGCTCAAGGTGCTCACCTACGACAAGAACCTGGCCGCGCGCGGGGAAGGCGACTTCGTGGTGCTAGTGGCCCATGAGGCCGGCCAGGACGCGGCGCGCCGCGAGGCGCTGACTGCCACCGAGGAGCTCCGGGGAGCCACCCTGCGGACCCGGACGGTGCGGTTCCGGTTCGTGGCCTTTTCGAACGAGGCCTCGCTGCGAGCGGCGGTCACCGAGCACAAGGCAGAGGCCCTGCTGCTGCTGCCGGGGTTGAGTCCGGAGGGACTCAAGACGGCGGCCAGCGTCGCCGGCAGCCTGCGGCTCTACAGCCTCTCGTTGGATCCCAGCTTCGTGGAGCGTTCCCTGGCGGTGGGGGTGACCAACCACGCCGGGCGGCCCCAGATCGTGCTCAACCTGGGGGCGGCCCGTCTGGCCAATGCCTCCTTCGAGCCCGCGGTGCTCAAGCTGGCCCGGATCGTCCAGTAGCCTCGTTGGTCCCACCGCGGTCCAGCAGCAGCGCCCCCACCCCTCCCACCAGCAGGGCCACCCCGATCAGCAGCGGCACCCGCTGGGTGGCGGTGGCCAGCCACAGGGCGACCGCCCACCCCAGGCCCAGGGTGCCCACCGCCGCCGCCAGCGGCCGCAGCGCCCCGCCCTGCCGCAGCGCCCAGCCGGAGGTCCCCGCGGTGAAGGCGATCACCGTCCACAGCGGCCACCCGCTGTGCAACGTCTCGGGGATCAGCACCCCCAGCCGCAGCGCCAGGTAGATCACCCCCGCCGGGGCCAGCACCTCGGCCGCGCCCAGCCGGCCGTTCGGATCCTCCCTCCGGGCCCACAGCAGCGCGCCCAGCAGCGCCAGCGCGCCCAGCCAGGTGAACCCGGCCACCGCGGAGGCCAGCTTCACCGTCCCCAGCTGATGGGGCAGCGCCTCGAAGAAGCGCAAGGCGGCCAGCGCGTCCAGGGTGGACAGGTCGCTGGTCACCGGGGTCCAGTCGCCGCGCCAGTCCGCGTACCCCCAGCGACCACTGGCGTCGGGGAGGATCACCCCGGTGGAGAGCAACCCGTTGAACGCCGGCCGATCCAACCGGGGCAGCTCCGAGACCAGCGCCTGCTGGCCGGTGGCGCTGCGGATCAGGGTCACCGACAGGAACAGGGAGGCGATGCCCAGCACCCACAGCCGCTGGGCGCCCCGGGAGATCGGACCGCGGGAGGCCCGCAGCGAGATCCCCACCAGCACCCCCAGCGCGGCGCAGATCCACAGCAGATCCCGGAGGACCAGCACCGCCAGCACGCTGGCCTGCAGGGACAGCAGGATCGCGGGCCGGCGCGCCGGTCTTCCCTGCCCCGGCCCCCAGGTGGCCAGGCACAGCGCCGCGACAGTGAGGGCCAGCAGGCCGGAGAGGAAATCCACCCCCAGCAGCGGGGTCACCTCCCCCCGGGTCCGGGCCAGCACCCGGGCGGCGGCCACCGCCACCAGCGACCCTCCGCCAAAGAGGGAGGCGAGGCGCGCGTTGACGCCGGCCCCCCGTGACAACACCGCTCCCAGCGCCGGGAGCAACACCGCGATCAGCAGCAGGGCCTGGATCATCGTCTGGCTCTCTACCAGACCCCACTCCCAGTTCCGCTGTCATCTCGCAGGGTTAAGCCCCAATTCTCTTTGACACCCCGGGGGTCGATCCGTATCTTGCCGCCCGCAATGCAGCCTTCCCCGCTGACGCCCTATCTTCCCCTCGCGGTGGTCCTGCTGTTGGCAGGCCTGCTGGCATGGGTGATCGTGTTTCTCGCCTCGATCCTCGGTCCGAAACGGATGTCCGCGGTGAAGGCGATGAGCTTCGAGGCCGGGTCCGAGCCTCTGGGCGACGCCCGGGGCCGGTTCGCGGTGAAGTTCTATGTGGTGGCGCTGCTGTTCATCGTGTTCGACGTGGAAGCCGTGTTCCTCTATCCGTGGGCAGTGAACTTCCAGTTCCTTGGATGGTTCGGCTACATGGAGATGTTGGTCTTTGCAGCGACCCTGGTCGCCGCACTGATCTACGTGTGGAAGAAGGGCGCCCTGGACTGGGAGAATTGATTCACCATGGCTGAACTCGACGTCACTCCAGCAATCGCCACCCGCCGTGATGAGGCGATGGGCTTCTTCCAGAAGATGGTCTCCAAGGGCCTCGGCTGGGCGCGGAAGTACTCCCTCTTCACCTACCCCTACGCCACCGCCTGCTGCGGGATGGAGTACATGTCGGTGGCGGCCAGCCGCTACGACATCGCCCGCTTCGGCGCCGAGTTCCCGCGCTTCTCCCCCCGGCAGGCGGATCTGCTGATGGTGATCGGGACCATCAACCAGAAGCAGGCGCCGATCCTCAAGCGCGTCTACGAGCAGATGGCCGAGCCCAAGTGGGTGATCGCCTTTGGGGTCTGCGCCTCCTCCGGCGGCTTCTACGACAACTACGCGGTGCTCCAGGGGATCGACCGGATCATCCCGGTGGACGTGTACATCCCCGGCTGCCCCCCGCGCCCGGAGCAGTGCCTGGACGGCCTGATGCTGCTGCAGGACAAGATCGGCAGCCAGACCCACACCCTGGGCAACAAGTCCACGCCCCCCGGCGCCAACGAGCGCGCCGGTGAGTTCGGCCGCCGGGACCTGCTCTCCGGCCGCTAGCAGTTCCCGCCGTTCCCCCACCCAGGCCGCGCCGGCAACCCCGCCAGCGCGGCCTTCGTGTTTTGAAAGGGCCGCGCGGTCTCCCACGCGGCCCTCTGCTGACTGCACCGCCCTGGGTCGAGCCGGCTACTCCACCGCCAGCTTGCCGATCCCGAACCGCAGCCCGTTGACCACGTCGTCCCCGACCCGGTTGCGGACCGCGGCCTCCAGGCCCGGAATCAGCCCGGCGGTGCCATCAAAGGCGGGCTTGAACAGGGGCAGCGGCGCCATCTCCAGCCGGACGGTGAACACCAGCTGATCCGCGGCGAAGGAGGCCTCGCTGGTCACCGCCCCCGCTCCGGCCGCCTTCTGGCTGACCCCGGCGGTCCAGACATTGGCCATCTTGCCGGAGGTCCCCAGCACCGCGCCGATCGCCGCCGGCGCGGACCCCGGATCCACTCCGCCCGGGCCGTCGGTGATCGCCGACGCGCCCACCCGGACCACCCGGGAGTCGGCGGGGAGGTTGAACCCCACCGCGTAGCCGGTAAAGGCGCTGACCGTCCGCAGCTCCAGCACCACCACGCTGTCGGTGGAGAGGGCGGCGTTCTTCACCAACCGCAGCCGGTGGGGCGTCTCGGCCGGGCCGGCGTCGGGGTCGGTGTACACCAGCCGGGGCTGGGCCACGTCGAACGGCGAGCTGGTCACCGTGCCCGCGCTGGGGGAGGTGAAGGTCAGGGTGTAGCCGGACCCCAGCTGGCTCAGCGAGAGGTCGGTGAACTCGGCCACCCCGCCCACGGTGTTCAAGTTGGCGGTCCCCCCGAGGGTGGAGCCGCCCGGATTGGCGCCCAGGGAGACGGTGATCGCCGTGCTCTGGTCGGCGATCACGTTCCCGTGCGCGTCCGCGACTGCCACCCGGGGAAAGGGGTACACCACCCCGCCCGGCGCCGATTTCCCGGGCTGGGTGAGCAGGGAGATCCCCGCGGCGGGTCCGGCCACCACCGTGATCGCCTCGGTGGACTTCTCCGGCAGGCTCCGTCCTCCCGGCACGGTGGCCGCCTTGACCTTGAGCACATAGCCCTGCCCCACCTTGGTCAGGGTGAGGTCGGAGAAGGTGGCCACGCCCTTCACTGCCTTGACGGTGGTGGTCCCGCCCAGCGCGGCCGGGTTGGGGCCCGCCTCCAGGGTAACCGTGACCTCGCCCTCGTAGGCCTGCACCACCTCGAACTGGTTGGTCTGGATGGTGGCCACCAGCCCCAGGGGCTGTCCGGCCACGATCTGCGCGGGCACGGTGGAGAGCACGGTGCGGGTGGCCAGGTCCACGCCCGGACCACAGGCCCCCAGCACTCCGGCTGCGGTCAGGAACGAAAGCTTCGAGATGAAGGTGCGCGTGATCATGAGTCGTTCCCCAGGCTGCTGATCACCGCCGACAGATCTCCATCGTCCAGTGCTCCCAGCGAAGTGCTGTCCAATCTCCATTCGTAATACGGCCGGGTGTCGCTGCTGGGGGTCTGTCCCAGCCCGCTGGCCGCCGCCGCCAGATCGAAGAAGTCGATCTGGCCATTTCCGTCCGCATCCTTGTCACCGGCCACGGTCCGGGTGGTGGACCCGGGGTGGATCTCCCAGAAACCACGTCCGTAGGTGGCGGCCCGGATCATCCCCCCGGACTGGCTGATGAACAGATCGGTCACCCGCACCATCGGCAGCCCCTGGCCCAGCAGCGACCAGTTGGTGCCGCCGTTGGTGGTCCGGTACAGCCCCAGATCGGTGCCCACGTAGATCGTCTGGTTGGTCTTGTCCGAGGGGTCATAGCGGACCACGTGCGCCGGCACGTTGGGCAAATCCCCGCTCAGGTACCGGAAGGTGGTGCCCCGGTCCTCGGTGAGGAACACGTGCCCCAGCGCCGCGGGGACCACCCCTTCCGCCTCGGTGACCGGCGCGCCGCTGACCACCACGTAGACGTCGCCCAGCGGCTTGCCGGTCGGTCCGGGCGGGAAGTCCATCGCGTTGGAGAACAGCAGCTTCTCCGGGTTCTCCAGGGTGCCGCTGCCATCCAGATCCAGGCCCACCCGCCCGCTGACGGTCCAGGCACAGTCCGTCTTCCCGGCCACGCAGTCACTGGTCACCGCGAACCGGCCTCCGGAGAGCGGCGCGCCGTACAGCCCGTCGTACACCGAGGAGGCGTCCACCTCCCGGATGATGTGGGTCCGCTCGGGGGAGCTGAGGCAGGCGCTGATCGTCTCCCAAGCCGGGCCCCGCGGCCCCTCCACCGCCCTCAACACCGTGCGGTTGGAGGCGGAAAGCACCGCCCGCTCGAAGGGCCGGGTGGTCAGCGACGCGTAGCGGATGAAGAACGGGTCTGCGTTGTCCTGGCAGCTGACCCGCGCCGGATCGGTGGCCACCCAGGAGCCGCCCTCGCAGCCGGTGGTTTCGGTGGGATCGCAGTAGTTGCGGGCCCCGTTGACCGAGGCGAAGTAGCGGGTCAGTCCGTTCTTCACCCGGCGCGCGGCGGCGCCAATGCCGTCGCCACCGATCACCTGGTTGAAGGTGGAGCCGGCGCCCACCAGCGGGTCGCGCAGGCGGGTGCCGTTGTCCTGGAGGCCGCCGAAGGCCACGAAGGCGTCGCCGGTGGCCGGATCGCCCGAGGCGATCGAGTAGACCAGGTGGGTGGCCAGCCCGCGGTTCACCCCCTGCCAGCGGACATCTCCGAACAGCCCCCCGAAGAGGTTGTCCGAGAAGTAGATCCCGCCGTCGGTGCCGGCCAGCACCCGCACCGTTCCTCCCACCCGCACCGCCACCGCCTTGTGCCAGTCGGCGTGCACGTAGGGGAGGTTGAACCCTCCGGTGCTGCCGCCACCGCCGGTGGGCAGCCAGTGGGCCACGTTCTCCCAGGTGGGGGTTCCGCTCTTGCCGCTGGTGGTGCGCACCGCGCACAGCATTCCACCGCTGAGCACGTGGGCCGGGTTGCCCGGGTCCACCGCCATCGCGTGGTTGTACCAGGCCTGCGCTCCCGCCACCCGGGAGTTGACGCAGTCCCGGGTCTCGTTGGACAGCGAGCCGGAGGCCTCCACGAAGGAGTTGCCGCCGTCGTCCGAACGCCAGATCCCCAGCTGGGTAGCGTCGTCCTCGGAGGCCACCATCGCGTACACCGTGCTGGTGGCCGGGTTCGCCTGGGGTGCGGCGGTGAGGGTCATCCGGCCCGGACGGGCCGTTCCGGGAAGGGCGCCCAGGGCCCGACGCGAGGCCCAGCTGGCGCCGCCGTCGGTGGAGAGCCACAGATCGCCGGGATTGCCGCCCGCGCAGGTACCCACCGCCAGGGCGCCGCCCTCCACCACGCCGCCGCCCGGAGAAGGCGGCAGCCGGCTGGCGTCACAGGCCTGGACGCCGCTGGCCAAAAAGCGGCTGCCGCCCAGATGGACCACGCTCCACACCGCCTCCAGCGTCCCGGTCCCGGGGTTGGGCAGATCCACCAGGGCAAAGGTGTCACCGCCGTTGGTGGAGCGGAACAGCCCCACGTCGGTGGCCACCAGCACCTGGGCGCCGTTGTTGGGATCGACCACCAGCTCGCGAATGGTGCGGGCCCCGACCGCCGTCCCCCCCGGAGAGGTCCCGGCCAGGGTGACCGCGGGCCCCCAGCTGTCCGCCCCGTTGGTGGACTTGAGCACCTGGCCGCCCTCGGTATCAAAAGGGTCGCCGGTGCCGATGTAGAGGGTGTCCGGTGCGCTGGGGTCCAGCGCGATCGCCCCCAGGGCCTGGTTGCCCAGGCTCAGCCCCTTGTCCACCCAGGTGGCGTTGGGGACCTCGCCAAAGTCGGTGGCCTTCCAGACCCCGCCTCCGGAGAGGGAGAGGTAGACCGTGCTCAGATCCGAGGGGTGGACCGCGATGCCGGTGATCCGGCCGGAGTCCACCTCCAGATAGGTGGAGCCGTTCCACTGGAACGCGGCGTCGGTGGGACCGAGGCTGATCCAGTTCTCACCAAAGTCCCCCGGGGCGGGCGCGACGCCCATCGGCTGCCGCACCGGCGAGTAGCGGCCCTGCCAGCGACGCGCCTCCTGCTCGGCGATCCGCATGTGCTGGGCGCGGGCCTCGTTGGTCCACCGGCCGAACTGGGCGCGGTTGGCGATCATCCGGCGGCGGGGATCGTCTCCGTGGATCCCCTCCTCCACCTGCTCCTGGCGGGCGGAGGGGAGTTCGCGCCACCCCTCCTCACCCAGGCTCAGATCAAAGACGAAGTCCTGGGCGGTGGAGCGGCGGAGTTCACGCGCGCGATACCAGGCGGTGGCGGAGGGGATGGCCAGCAGCGCCACCAGGACCGTCACGGAGACGGCGACATTTCGAGTGCGTCGGGTCAAACGGAATCCTCGGCAGGAGAGAACGGCGGGCAATCTACAGGCCCGACGAACGCCTGGCGACCCTCACCCACCCCGGGGTCCCCCGATGCCTCCGTTTTGCCCCGGATCCGGCTACCAGCGGTGGTACGCCGGGTGGCCCTCCTTGACCGCCACGAAGGTTCCCCGACAGGTGGCGGTCACCTTGCCGTTGGCCTCCAGGGTCCCCTCGATCACCGCCCGGTCCCCCTGGGACTCCACCACCCGCGCGCGCAGCAGCAACTCCCCGTCCATCGGGGTGGGCCGTCGCAGGCCGATCGCATACTCCGCGGTCACCGTGCAGGGAGGGGAGGAGGCGCCCTGGGTCTTCATCAGGTGGTTGGCCGCGGTCCAGTTGCAGTGGCAGTCCAGCAGGGTGCCGATGATCCCCCCGCTGAGCACGCCGGGGAACGCCTGGTGATGGGGCGAGGGCCGCCAGCGGGCGACCACCGTCTCCCCCTCCTCGAAGCTGCGGATCCGCAGCCCCTGCTCATTGGAGGGGCCGCAGCCGAAGCAGGCGTTGTGGGGGGCGTATTGTTCCTGCAGACAGGGGGAGCTCATGCCCCCATTCTAAGGCCACTCTCCCGGCGATCCTCCACCGAGAGCAGGATCAGCAACTGCGCGGCTGCGTCCACCGAGTAGCGCATGGCGAAGCCGTCCAGCACGCTCTCCAGGGTCCGGGCCCCGCGCATCCCCACGAACGCCGCCTGCCAGGGAGTGCCCCCGGCCACGTTGGCGACCGCCTCCAGCCGCTTGCGGATCCGCTCGTTGAGCCCTCGCGGGAGCCGGGAGAGATGGAAGGCGGCCTGGTCGGTGATGTGCAGTTCGAGCATCGCGGGGTCTTCCCCTTGCACGCCGCAGGCCGCGGACTGGCCAGCGGCTGTTCAAGAGGCGACAGCGCAACACCGCCTGCTGGTTGAGACTGCCCGGGGTCCCTCCCCCGCGCCGATCGCGGGACTGAAAACTTTGGAGTCCCGGGCCGCTGGAGACCACGGATCGTTACAGCCCCGGGCCGGCCTGGGGAGGAGAGTGAGGCAGAGGGGACACGGTGGCCAGGAAGGCCCGCAGCCTTTCACAGGCCCCGGTGCAGCGCTCCTCCACCGAACCGTCGCTGCGAGGCGAACGGATCAGCCAGTGGCGGCCGTCGTAGGCGCCCACGTCCTTCTCCCGCAGGGTGCTCAGGGCGGCGGCCGGGGACATCTCCACCACCCCCGCCTCCCCCAGCGCATAGGCCTCGAAGGCGCGGGGCGCGCCCACCAGGTGGCCGGGATCAAAGGCGCTGGGCAGGGCGTGGGTAAAGCCGGTCTCCGCGTACAGCAACCGGGGGGGCTCCTCCTCCCCGCGCAGCAGGGGCAGCAGCGAGAGCCCCGCCGCGCCGGACAGCGGGGCGCTCCCGGCCAACTCCAGCAGGGTCGGCCCCACGTCGATCAGCCGCACCAGCGAGTCGATGCGGGCCGGGCGCTGCTGGTGGGGCAGCTTCACCGCCAGCAGGATCCGGTTCTCCTCCTCCTGCAGCCGGGCCCCGTGTACCGGGGTGGCCCCGGCCAGCTCCGGATGGCTGGCGTGGAAGCTCTCGCCGTGGTCGGAGAACACCACCACCGTGGCCTGATCGTAGAGGCCGGCGCCCCGCAGCCGGTCCAGCAGGATCCCCACCTGGGCGTCGGCCTGCGCCAGCAGTTCGTCGTAGAGGGCCTCGGTGCCCTCCCGGGTCCAGCTGCTGGTCCGGTCGGTGCCGATCGGCGCGTAGACCATCCGCAGCCGACGGCGCAGCGGCTGCTCCGGGGGCACGAAGCGCCGGTAGAAGGGATAGACCGGGTCGCCGGGGAAGTGGGCGGCGGTGGCGTGGAAGGCCAGCAGCGCCGGACCCCGCCGGGCCCGGGTCACCCAGTCGTCGGCCAGCCGGTCCGCGTAGCCCAGTGGATCGTGGATCCCGGCCAGCGCCCGGTTTTCGATCAGCTCTGGCAGCAGCCAGGCCCCCAGGCGGTGATCCCCCAGCACCCCCACTCCGCGGAAGCGCAGCTTCTCCAGCAGGAAGTTGATCGCCCCCCGCGGGGGCTGGACCCGGGAGGCGAACCCGGAGGCCGGTCCCTCGTAGTGGAAGCGCGAACAGTCGGTGTGGAAGACGGTCTGGAAGCCGGCCTCCGCCAGTCGCTGGGGAAACGTCGGCAGGGGCACCAGCTCCCGATCCGGGGTCAGTGGGTAGCGGACCCCGGTGTGCTGCGGCCAGCGCGCGGTGAGCAGGCTGCGCCAGGCCGGTTCGGTCTGGGCGATCGGGGTGTGGGCGTTGGTGAACAGGGTGGCGGAGGCGACCAGGCCGTCCAGCACTGGCGCCACCGGGCGGGGGCTGCCCAGGGCGGTCAGCCGGTCGGGGCGAAAGGCGTCCACCCCGATCAGGATCAGCAGCGGATGGGCGGGCGCCGCCGGCACCGCGGTGGCGCCCACGCTGCCCAGCGCCACCAGCGCCGCGCCGGCACCGGCGATCCGCAGGGTCTGGTGCGGCAGCCGGAGCGGCGAGCGGACCAACCACACTCCCAGATGCAGGGCGCCCCACCCGGCCGCCACCGCCGCCACCTGCCAGGGGTGGACTCGGTCCACCAGCCAGCCCAGCAGCGAGGTGAGGGGGGGCAGATCGTCGAACAGCGCCGGGCGGTGCACCGCCTTCCAGGCCACCAGCAAAGACAGCAGCACCCCGGCCTCGGCCACCGCCGCCAGCCGTCGGCCGACCCCGGTGCGCAAGGCCAGCAGCGAGGTCAGCCCCGCCGCGGCCAGCGCCAGCAGCCCCCCCCCGGCCAGATAGAGGAGGACAATCCGCCCCAGCAGCCCGGGCAGCTGAGGGCGGACCGCGCCGAAGAACGCGGCCACCGGCCCCCGGAGATCCACCCGGAGTCCCACCGATTCGCCCCGGAGGATGAGGCCTGCCTCCAGCAGAAAGAACCCCAGCCCGGTCACTGCCCCGACCAGGACCACCCACCCCCACCTTGGCGCGCGAAAGGACACTGGCGGCCGCTTATCCGCCACCGAACCTAAGTGCGCAACATGCCAGGGCAAATAGTCTTTGACCGCTCCCCGGTTGCTCCTTATAAGACCGCGACTTTTTTCCTCTGGGGAACCCTTGAGCAACTACGCGCTGGAGAAGGTCGCCTCCCGCTACCCGGAAGCGCTGGACGAACGCTACGTCGATCGCGCTGGAGATGCGTGGGGCGTGGTCAAGCCCGCCGCGCTCCGCGAGGTGATGGCACTGCTTCGCAATGATCCGGAGCTGCAGTTCCGCCTCTTCATCTCGGCGGACGCAGTGGACCGGCTCAACCTGCCGGTGCCCACCCCTCGCTTCGAGGTGGTCTACTTCCTCAAGTCCCTCAAACGGAACGAGCACGTGCGGCTCAAGGTCCGGGTGGACGAGGACCACGCCACCGTCCCCTCGGTGGCGCCGATCTTCCAGGGCGCCAACTGGTGGGAGCGGTTCATCTTCGACTTCTACGGAATCTCCTTCGAGGGCCACCCGGACCTGCGCCGGATCCTGATGTACGAGGAGTTCAAGGGTCACCCGCTGCGCAAGGACTACGGCCTGCGTGAGCGCCAGCCGCTGGTTCCCGAGCGGCCGATCAAGGACATCTTCCGCGGCCCCGGCACCAACGGCGCCCAGTAACCCTTCAGTCCGCATCCCCAGGACAGACCTTCATGAGCGAGAGCAAGCCCATCCCCGCGGGTCACCACGCCGTCATCCCGGCGCCCGATCACGAGCTGGATGCCGAACTGCAGACCAAGCGGATGCAGATCAACCTGGGTCCTTCCCACCCGGCCATGCACGGCACGGTGCGGCTGAAGGTGGAGCTGGAGGGCGAGACGATCGTCACCGCCGACCCGGAGATCGGCTTTCTGCACCGCGGCTTCCAGAAGAGCTGCGAGAACGTCACCTGGAACCAGGTGCTGCCGTACACCGACCGGCTCAACTACCTGTCGGCGTTGATGAACAACTTCGGGTTCCTCAACGCGGTGGAGCGCCTGATGGGGGTGGAGATCCCCGAGCGCGCCCAGTACATCCGGGTGGTGGGCTCGGAGCTGCACCGGATCCACGACCACCTGACCTGCGTGGGCGCGATCTCCCTGGAGCTGGGCGGCTTCGCCGGCTTCCTCTACGGGCTGGAGGCGCGCGAGCTGGTGATGGACCGGGTGACCGAGCTGACCGGGGCGCGGCTGACCACCAGCTTCGGCCGGGTGGGCGGCGTGAACCGCGATCTGCCCCCGGGCTGGATCGAGAAGGTGCTCAAGACCCTGGACAAGGTGAAGGAGCTGGCCGGCGAGGTCGACGCCCTGCTCACCAAGAACCGGATCTTCACCGACCGGATGCGGGGCACCGGGATGATCAGCACCGATGACGCCCTGGACTTCGGCTTCACCGGCCCCTGCCTGCGCGCCAACGGGGTGGACTACGACGTCCGCAAGGCCAAGCCGTACTGGGTCTACGACCAGCTGGACTTCGATGTCCCGATCGGCTCCAACGGGGACAACTTCGATCGCTACCTGATGCGGATCGAGGAGCTCAAGCAGTCGGACCGGATCATCCGCCAGGCGCTGGCCAAGATTCCCGACGGACCGGTGATCCTGGACGACTGGCGGATCGTGCTTCCCCCCAAGCCGGAGGTCTACGGCACCATCGAAGGCGTGATCTCGCACTTCAAGCTGGTGATGGAGGGGGTGCCGGTTCCCGCTGGTGAGGTCTACGACTCCACCGAGGCCGCCAACGGCGAGCTGGGCTGGTACCTGGTCAGCGACGGCACCGGCCGGCCCTACAAGTGCCACGTCCGCGCCCCCGGCTTCCCGATCCTCTCGGCGGTGCCGCGGATGATCGAAGGGCGGATGCTGGCGGATCTGATCCCGACGTTCGACACCATCAACATGATTGGCGGGGAGGTAGAGCAGTGAGCGACAAGGACAAGCCGGTCGGTTCGGGCGGCAGCCGCCCCGCCGAGGGCGCCCCCACCACCAGCCCGGCCGCCAAGGTCGGGTCGGAGCCCTCCAATCCCCCCGCCCCTCCCACCGCCACCGGGGAGAGGGCCGGGCATGAAGCCCAGCCGGCGTCCAAGCCGCCCGCGCCTCCCGCGGGAGGTCCGCCGCCCAAGCCGGCGCCCAAGAACCCGGGGATGGTGACCTTCACCGTCAACGGGCTGGAGGTGGTGGTCAAGCCGGGGACCAACATGATCGAGGCCGCCAAGCAGGTGGGCGTCGAGATCCCCTACTACTGCTACCACCCCCGCCTCTCGATCGCGGCCAACTGCCGGATGTGCCTGGTGGAGGCCTCCAACGCGCCCAAGCTGGTGCCCGCCTGTCAGACCCCCTGCGCCGAGGGCGTGGCGGTGAAGACCGACACGTTCAAGGTCCAGGACCAGGAACGGGCGACGATGGAGTTCTACCTGCTCAACCACCCGGTGGACTGCGCGATCTGCGACCAGGCCGGGGAGTGCAAGCTGCAGGATTACTACATGCGGTACGACGCCAAGCCCTCGCGCCTGGAGGGCCAGAAGGTCCTCAAGAACAAGCGCAAGGTGCTGGGCCCGCTGGTGGTGCTGGACCAGGAGCGGTGCATCCTCTGCACCCGCTGCGTCCGGTTCATGGCGGAGATCCCCCAGGAGCCGCAGCTGGGCGTGTTCGGCCGCGGCAGCCATGAGGTGATCGACGTGTTCCCCGGCGCGGAGCTGAACTCCAACTACGCCGGCAACACCGTGGACATCTGCCCGGTGGGCGCGCTGCTCAACCGCGACTTCCGGTTCAAGGCCCGCGCCTGGTTCCTCTCCGCCGCGCCCTCGGTGTGCACCGGCTGTTCGCGCGGCTGCAGCACCTACGTGGACTTCTTCGAGCAGGACACCTACCGGTACCGTCCGCGCGAGAACGAGGCGATCAACAAGAGCTGGATGTGCGACCAGGGCCGGGTCTCCTACAAGTACCTGTCCCAGGGTCGGGTCAAGCTGGCGTACATCGGCCGCGGCGCCGATGTGCGGGAGGCCACCCGGGCCGAGGCGCTCAAGGAGCTGGCCGGCAAGCTGGCGCCGCTCAAGGGCAAGGTCTCCGTCCTGGCCTCGCCCCTCTCCTCCAACGAGGATCTGCTGGCCTCCCTGGCGTTTGCCCAGGAGGTGCTGGGGGCGAAGGAAGTCTTCGTGGGCGGCCGTCCCAGCGGCGCCGCGGATCACCTGCTGATGACCGCCGACAAGAACCCCAACCGCAAGGGCCTGGAGTGGGTGGCGGCCGGGCTGGGCCTGGCGCTGCGTCCGTTCGAGGAGCTGTCCAAGGGGATCGAGGGTGGGAAGATCAAGGCCCTCTACGCGATCGGCGCCGAGGTCCCGGTGGACGCGGGCAAGTTTGCCCAGTCGCTGCAGAAGCTGGAGCTGCTGGTGGTGCAGGCGATCAACGAGAACGCGATCACCGCCCAGGCCCACTACCTGCTGCCGGCCACCCCGCACACCGAGGACGAGGGGACGTTCAGCAACCTGGACGGGATCACCCAGCGCTTCCGCAAGGCCTACCCCGGACAGGGGGAGAGCCAGCCGCACTGGAAGTGGGCCTCGGAGTTGATGAACGAGCTGGGCCTGACCACCCGCTACAACTCCGCGCGGGAGGTGTTCCGCGCGCTGTCTGCCAGGGTCCCGGAGCTCAAGTCGTTCGAGTGGGACAAGAACGCTCCTCCGGCGCGCGAGCGCGGTGGGGTTCGTCCGCTGCCCACCGGCGCGGATGGGCGGCCCATGGGCCGGCGCGAATTCGGTGAGCCTCGGGTGAGGGGGATCTAGGACATGCCTCGCGCATTCTGGTCGTTGGTTGGCATCGGGATCATCGTCGGCGCGCTGTTTGGCGTCTCCTTCGCGGGCTACGGGCTGGGCTACCTGGCGGAGAGCCTGGGTCAGGAACACCTGGGCTTCGCCGGCCTGGGTCGGCTGGCGAACATGCTGATCCTGATGCTGGTGTTCGTGATGGTGATCGCCACCTTCCTGACCCTGGCCGAGCGCAAGTGGAGCGCGATGATGCAGGACCGGGTGGGCCCCAACCGGGCCCGCTTCGGGGGGCTGAACACCCCGCTGGCCGGCATCCCGCACATCATCACCGACGTGCTCAAGATGCTGACCAAGGAGGACTTCCGTCCCACCGTGGCCAGCAAGGGGCTGTTCAACCTGGCCCCGATGCTGGCCTTCGCGCCGGTGTTCGCGCTGTTCGCGGTGGTCCCCGCCGGGCCCACGGTGTTCAAGGACAACGTGCAGGTGGACATGGTGGTGGCCACCCCGGACTTCGGGATCCTCTACCTGTTCGCGATCGCCTCCCTGGCGGTGTACGGCACCGCGCTGGCCGGCTGGGCCTCCAACAACAAGTTCGCCCTGCTGGGCGGCGTCCGCGCCGCCTCCCAGATGGTCAGCTACGAGGTGGCCCTGGGCCTCTCGGTGGTGGGCCTGATGATCGCCTTCTCCAGCGTCCAGTTGCCGGTGCTGGCCCTGGGACAGCAGGCGTACCTGTGGCGGCTGGACGGCAGCTTCGACGTGGGAATCCAGGCCTGGGGAATCCTGCTCCAGCCGCTGGGCTTCATCCTGTTCTTCGCCGCCTCCTTCGCCGAGGCCAAGCGCGCCCCCTTCGACGCCCCGGAGGGCGAGTCGGAGATCATCGGCTACTTCGTCGAGTACTCCGGAATGAAGTTCGGCATGTTCATGATCTCCGAGTTCGTGGAGGTGGTGGTGCTGGCCGGGGTGCTGGTGGTGCTGTTCTTCGGCGGCTGGGCGCTGCCGGTGGGCAACGAGTGGCTGCACGCGCAACTGGCCGGGTCTCCCCTGCTGCTGGGCGCGATCTTCTCCACCATCTTCTGGGTCAAGGTGCTGGCGCTGGTCTGGGTGCAGTTGCTGATCCGCTGGACCTTCCCCCGCTTCCGCTACGACCAGATCCAGACCCTGGGCTGGAAGATCCTGCTCCCGGCCGGCCTGGTGAACCTGTTCGTCACCGGCGCGGTGATCCTCTGGGATCCCTCCCTGCGCTGGCTGGCGGTGCTGGGCGCGGTGGTGATCACCGCGATCATCGCCCTCACCGTCCGGCCCTCCCCGGCGGAGCACTCGGACGCCCACGCGCACGGGCACACCGATCACGGCCACGGCCCCGCCTCCTTGCATGATTCGCATGGCCACCCGCTGCCGGCCGCGACGCATGTCCACGCCCACGGAACCGCCGGCGCGGTGGAAGCTGCGCCCGCGCCCCTCCCGCACTGAGAAACGAGACTCTCCACATGGGCTCCTACCTCGCACCCCAGAAGCAGACGGAGAACGACATCCGCGAGCGGTCCTACGTCCCGGAGCTGCTCCGTGGACTGTCGATCACCGCCCGCCACTTCTTCCGCAACCTGTTCGGCACCCGGGACACCAACCCCCAGGTGCTGGATCGCAAGGGCCTCTCCCAGGTCAGCACCGTCTCCTATCCGGAGGAGAAGGTCGCCTACCCCGAGGGCTACCGCGGGCTGCACCGGCTGGTCCCGCGCGAAGACGGCAAGCCGCGCTGCGTGGCTTGCTACATGTGCGCCACCATCTGCCCGGCGCAGTGCATCTACATCGAGGCGGGGGAGTACGAGACCACCGACCCGGCCACCGAGTCGCGGGTGATCGAGAAGTTCCCCACCCAGTTCGTGATTGATGAGCTGCGCTGCATCGTCTGCGGCTTCTGCGTGGACGCCTGCCCCAAGGACGCGATCCGGATGGACACCTACACGCACACCCCGTCGGAGTACAACCGGCAGGGCTTCGTGTGGGACATCCCCAAGCTGCTCAAGGGCCCGGCGGTCTCCCACCCTTCCGATCCCTGGAACAAGCGCGAGGGTTCGGAGGCGCCGGAGCACGGCCACAAGGAGGCCCACGCCCGCATCGGCGACGGGCTGGTGCAGCTGAAGACCCCGCATGAGCTGGGGGCCGGCAAGCACACCGTGTCCACCGATCAGCCGGTGCCGGTGATGAAGTTCTTCAAGTAATACCCGCCAGGGGCGGTGCTCCCCCACGGGAGGCACCGCCCGTCTTGGCTGCTGGGAGCTGGATCTGGCCTGCTCGCTCGCTCGTCGCTCGTGCGGGATGGCGACCGCGGGCGACACAGAACGCGAATCGGAGCCGGGAGGCGCGGTATCCTCCGGCCGGACCTTGCGGAACCCCTCGGACATGACCACGAAGAAGTACCGCCTCTCGGTGTGCAAGGGCCCGGACTGCAAGGGCAACGGCTCGGACGCCGTGTACAAGGCCGCCGGGGAGGCGCTGGTGGAGGCCGGGCTGGGCGCGCGCTGCAGCGTGGGCCGTGGCGGTTGCTACGGGCTGTGCCACCTGGGGGCCAACGTGATCGTCCGCGAGGACACCGGCCGCCCCAAGGATCCCTTCTCCCGGGAGGACTTCCAGCTGATGGGCTGGGAGGGCGAGACCCACTACGGGGCGATGACTCCCCAGCGGGTGCGCCAGGTGATCGCCGAGCACATCGGCGGCGACCGGGTGGTCACCGCGCTGGTGGCCGACTCCGCGGACACCGAGACCGACACCCGCGCCAACCGGGGCTGAAGCCTACGCCGCTTGCTCGAACACCCCGTCCCACTCCGCCGGCGGAGGGAACTGCCCCAGCCGCAGGCAGCGCTCCACGTACACCGCGGCCACCGGATCGTTGAACTCGGTCTTCAGCCGGGCAAACAGCGCGCCTGCGTCGGTGAACTGCCGCTGGTGGTAGGCCAGCATCGCCTGCTCGTGCAACGGCAGCAGCTTCAGCTTCTCCTCCGGCACCTCGTCCTTGCGACCCACCAGCTCCAGCACCGCCCAGGGGAGTGACTTGCCCCGGACCCGCACCCGGTCCACCTCCCGGAACACGTAGGCGTCCGACGCGGTCTTGGCCGTCCCCTCCCCCACCAGGATCCAGGTCCCCAGCTCCCGGTTGGCCCGCTCCAGCCGCGAGGCCAGGATCACCGCGTCGCCCAGCACGGTGTACTTGCTCTGCAGCTCCGAGCCCATGTCCCCGGCCAGGACCTCCCCGCTGTTGATTCCGGCGCGGAAGTCGATCCGCTGCCCGTAGCGGTCCTCCCAGACGCGCTGCTTTCTGCCCAGGGCCTCCCGCATCAGCAGCATCGACTCGCAGCCCAGGTGCGCATGGCGATCGGTCCGCACCGGAGCGCCCCAGAAGGCCATCAGGGTATCGCCGGTGTACTCCACGTGCCCCCCGTGGCTGCGCACCACGGTGGTCATCTCGGTGAGGAAGTCGTTGAGCAGCTGCACCAGCCGCTCCGGGGGCAGCTGTTCGGAGAGCCGGGTGAAGCCCTCGATGTCGCAGAAGGCGATGGTGGCCGGCCGGCGCTCCGGACGCATCAGCGACAGATCGCGGCTCACCTGGCGGGCCACCTCCGGGGAGATCGAACCTCCCAGCAGGGAGGTGATCAGCTCGCGGATCCGGCGCTCGGTGCGCTGGGCGTAGGTGGTGGTGCCAAACACGGTGGCCGCCATCGCGATCAGCGGGGCCACCATCGGGATCCACAGCCGCTCCTCCAGGAACACGCTGCGGGTCAGGGACATGTACGCGCCGGCCAGCCCCAGCAACAGGCCCAGGTACACCGCCGAAGCCAGCGGGGTGCGGGCGGAGGCACCGAAGGTCAGCGCCACCAGCGCGCCCAGAAACGCCATCGCCAGCACCAGGATCGCCTCCAGCCGGGGCTCGGCCCGGCGGATCGCGTCCGAGCGCAGCACGTTGGCCAGCACCTGACCGGTCACCGCCGCGCGGGGCACCTGGCCCACCGGGGTGGAGAGCGTCTCCCGCGAATAGCTGGAGGTGTCCGCCAGGATCGTGGTCCGCCCGTCCAGCTCGTTGCGGAACCGCTGGGGCAGCCCGCGCTGGCGATCCCGGGCGTTGACCAGCACCCGCCAGGCGGAGAGATCCCGCTTGAGGGTGCCGCGGGCGTCCCGGCCACTCTCCGCCGCGTCCCACCGGATCAGGCTGTAGCCGCTGGAGTCCACCGGCAGCGAATACTTGTCCCCCACCCACAGCCGGCCCTCGGCGTAGCGGAGCGAGTCGGTGCCGGCCAGCCGCATCGCCGCCGCCAGGGGGGCGGAGGGCAGCAGGTGCACCTCCCCCTCGCGCGGCGCGTAGCGGTACAGATGGGCAAAGGTCCGCACCGCCCCGTCCACGTCCCGCGGCGGATCCCCCACCCCGTACAGGCTGCGGTCCCCCAGCAGCGGCGCCACCGGGTGGGCCAGGGCCCGCGCCACCGGCAGCAGCGCAGGATCGATCCCCTCCACCTTCACCTCCGCCAAGGAGACCAGCAGCGACAGCGGGGTCACCTCGTAGGCCCGCTCCGCCGGGGACAGCTCGCGGACCTGGTAGGGGGTGGCCAGCCCCAGCGCGTGGCCCACCTCATCCGCGTCGGACTCGGAGGCCAGCCCGGCCCAGACCTGGACCCGGTTCCGATCCGGAATCACGAACGCCGGACGGCGCGCGGCCAGGATCCGCCGCACCACCTCCCGCGCCTCCTGGGGCGAGTCCCGGCGCGCCACCTGGAGCAGGAACGGCCGTGGGGAGGACCCCACCCTTGATGCGGAGGGCTCCACCGAGAAGGTCAGCAGCGACTGCTGGGGCACCCGGTCCAGTGCGGCGCGCAGGGCCAGATCGTCCGCCACCGGATCCGGCCCCTGGGGGTAGCCCAAAGCGCAGGTGCGCGGGCTGAGGTCCAGGTAGCGCAGATCGGAGATCACCAGCGGCGAGCCTTCGCTGACCAGGCGTTCCATCACCTCCCCGATCAGCTGCCGGGGCCAGGGGTAGACGGCGACCGCGGCCAGCTCGTCCTTGCGGGCGCTGGCCAGGGTCTCGTCGTCAATCGCCACCACCACCACCTCGTCGGAGCGGGTGGAGGCCCGGCCCAGATCCCGGGCCCGCCAGTCGTAGGTCCACAGCTCCAGCCGCTCCAGCCCGTCCTGGATCCGCTGGTGGATCCGGGGCGCGTCGTCCGCGTCCTCCCGCACCCCGCGGGGGACCCGGAAGTACACCAACAGCGCCACCGCCCCTCCGAAGAGGACGGCCTGCAACAAGGAGAACCCCAGGGTGGCCAGGAACCGGCGGCCTCGGGAGTGGGCGGGGAGATCTCGCAACGCGTCCGGGAGGATACCCCTCCCGCCCCGGGGCCAGAAGGAGCGTATGCTACGGGTCCGGGCCGGGTCTTTCGGGGGTTCTATGCGGCAGTGGGTCGGGTTGTTGGGTGTGGTGGTGCTGGGAATGGGGGCGTGCACCGGTGCGCGACAGTTGCTGGCCGAGCGGCTGATGGTGGCCACCCTGCTGGCCACCCCGGAGGTGTTCATCTCCGCCAGCGCCGCGGCCCCGGACGCCGGGCTCCCGGCGGACGCCGGCTACACCGTGCCCGCCCAGACCCTGGCCTTCGTCTACTTCGGCGAGCGCGACGCGGACGCCCTGGATCAGCCGCCCACCGCGATCAGCGACGCCACGGTCACCTTGCACCGGGACGGAGCGCCGGAGCTGACCTTGGAGAACCAGGGCGGGGGCCGGTACGCCCTGGGCAGCCCGGCCCAGCCGGAGCTGACCTACGTCTCCGGCGCCACCTACGAGTTCCGCGCCACCGCGGAGGGCGAGCTCCACACCGCGGAGGTGGTGGACGTCCCGCTGCAGGAGTCGATCGCCGCCTTCCACCCCACCACCGGCTACGTGGACCTCCCAGCGGGCAGCGACTTCGTGTTCGACCGCCCCCAGCCTCCCGCGGAGGTGGAGCGCCCGCTGGGGTTCGTCACCGTGCTGCCGCTGAGCGCCACCGGAGAGACCGGCCAGCCCACCTACACCAACCTCCCCGACCAGCCGCTGGAGTTCCTGCAGCTGGTGGCCCGTCCGGCCAACTGGAAGAAGACCCAGGTGGTGGTGCCCGGCTCCGCCTTCCCCCAGCCGGACACCGACTACCTGGTGGTGTTCCAGTCCGCCAAGCTGGGCGGGGCCAAGTCGGACAACCTGTTCCTGGGTTCGGCGATCGTGGCCGGCACCGCGGACGTGGCGGTGGTGCACACCCGCTAGGGCCCGGCTACTCGGAGGCCAGCTCCAGCTCCAGCTTGCCGGCCAGCTTGCACGCCAGCAGGTACCCCGCGAACCGCTCCGACTCCTCGCGGGTGAGCACGTTGCGAAAGCCGGCCCCGTCTTGCAGCTCCACCTCCATCACCGCTCCCCGCTGGAGGAGGCGGTAGAAGGCGGGGGGACCTTCGCCCCGGGGCACCGGCACCGGCACAAAGCCCTTGATCGGCAGCACCGGGGAGGCGCCCTCCACCACCTGGCGCAGCCCGGCGGCGTCCGGGCGGGTCTGGTCCGGGGCCACCCCCTCGTCGGGATACAGCGGCGCGGGAGGCAGCAGCATCTGGTCGGTGGAGTCATCCAGCAGAAAGCCGTAGCGGGAGGGGATCTTCCCGCACAGCACGAACAGCAGCAGGATCGCCCCGTCGTCGGAGAGCCGATCCAGGTGCAGGATCCGCTGGTCGCCGCCCAGGCGCCGGGGCACCAGCCGCAGCGCCGGGCGGGTGCGGGCCAGGATCCGCTCCACCCGGGCCACCACCGTCTGCCTCAGCCCGGTGAAGGTCTGGGCGAAGGCCGCCTCCTCCTCCAGGGCGCGGGCCTCCAGCTGCTGCCGGGTCCGCAGGATCCGCTCCTCTGCCTCGCGGACGAATGCCTCCAACCCTCCGGGAGCGGCCAGCGCGTCCGGAGGCCCGGGCGGGGCCGAGGTGCCGGCGGCGCGAACGGCGCCCACCAGGAAGGCGGCCTCGTCGTCCAGCCGGCGGCGCTGCTCCACCAGGCGGGCCCGAGCCGCGGCGTAGCGCAGCTTCTCCTCCCGCCACTGCGCGTACGCCGCCTCCAACGTCTCCAGGGAGGACTGGGCGGTCAGCGCCGCGGAGGGCGCCAACCGCGAGTCGGCGGGATGCTTGGGGTCAGCCATCCCCGGACCGCGATCAGACCGACTGCTTGGACTGACTGGCGGACCCGGCCGGCTTGAGGCCCAGGTTGTCGGCGCCGCCGGAGAGACGCGCGCCCAGCTCGCTGCGCAGCTCGGTGCCCGGCTTGCGGGCGATCATCAGGCCCACCCCGACCCCCACCAGCACCCCGACACCGAAGGCGGCCAGGGTGGGCACCAGGGTGTCGGCGGCGCTGCGGCGGGTCTCCAGCCCCACCAGATCCAGCACATCGTCCTTGTCCCAGTCGGTCAGGTGGCGCAGCTGCTTACGAAAATCCATTTGGAAGGCTCCTCGGGGAAGGGGGGGAACGGGGGGAACTCAAACCGCGCGGTGGGGATCGCTGGAGGACGGCGGGGCCGCACGGGCCTGGACCTCCCGCTCGCGCGCGGAGGAAACAAAGCCGTCCACCGCGCCGTGGGCCATGGCCAGAAGCTCGTCCTTGACGAAGGGCAGCGCGGCCAGCTTCACGCCCAGGCGGAGGACGCGCGCGGTCAGCGGGGAGAACAAGCCCCCGCCGAGCAGATAGCCGATCCCGGCGGCGGCCAGCAGGGTCCCGTAGGGATTGCGGTCCACCCTCCCCCGCAGGTCCAGCCTGCCCTGGATCTCGTTGACCGCGGTGCGCGCGTCGTCGATCAGGGTCTGGGCGTCGCGGCCCACCTGATCCACCCGCTGGCCGATTCCCGGCGGTGAGGCTCCGTTACCGTTGGTGGCGTCCATGGGTCTCCTTCTACCAGCGGCGCGAGGCCAGCTTGCCGACGATGAATCCAAAGGCCAGCGCCCCCAGCAGACAGGTGCCCGGACGTTCCTTGATGAAGGCGATGGCCCGCTGGTTGAGATCGATCAGGTTCTCACGCGCCTCCTCAAGCTGCGGCGCGATCCTGGCCTGCATCTCGCGGGCGCGTTCTGAAAGCTGCTGCGGAGAGGTTTCCACCGGCGACTCCTTTGGACAGCGTGACACTTCAGCGGTTTGAACTGCGGATTCCCAGGTACAGCCCCACGGCGAAGGCCGCGCCCACCCAGAGCAGCGGATCGCGGCGGTACCAGCCCCGCCACTCGGTGGCCACCGACACCTCTTCGCGCAGGGCCGCGACCGAGGACTGGATCTGCGCACGGGCCTGTTCCAGCTCCCGGCGGATCTCCTCGGCGGACTGCGTCCGGCCGGGGAGGAGCAACTTCGAATCAGCGGACATGGCGAGGCTCCACCGCTGCCTGGGCGGAGACGGCGGGAAGGCGGTTGCGGGAGAGCACCGCGGCGCTGCGCTGGATCTCCTCCATGCTGTCGTCCAGCACCGCCCGGCCCTTGAGGCGGGAGACGGCCAGGGCGATCCCCACCGCGCCCAGCACCAGGTGCACCCCGCCCACGATCGCGAAGCCCACCGCCCAGCCCAGCGACTGGGCCACCCAGGCGGCGATGGCCACGCACAGGAACACGTAGCCGATCAGCACGAAGGGGACGAAGGCAGCCACCATCGCCGCGTTCTTGCCCAGCACCTTGACGTCCTCCGCCAGCTCCAGCTTGGCCAGCGCCAGGTGCTGGGCCACCAGCCGCGAGAAGCCGTCGGCCAGGTTGCCAAGCTGTGCGGAGATGCCGCGTTCCTTCGGGTCGGGAGAGCTGGTGGCCATGGCGAGAGCGGAAGCGTCGGGCGGGCAAACTAGGAGGGCACGCGCCGCCCGACAACCACCATTCCCCCCAAGGTTCCGCTGCCGGACCTTAGCGCCGAACCCGCCGGTTCACCGGATCAATTCGACCGGGGCAGTCTCCCGTCCGGGCTGGTGGATCGGCGCCTCGAAGCGCATCACCAGCGGCAGATGATCGGAGGCCAGGGTGGACAGCGAGGTGCGGTGCGGGTGGACCCACAGCGGCCGGACCTGCGCGTCCACGAACATCCGGTCGAACCGGAAGAAGGGCGCCTTGGAGTGGTAGGTGCTGCGCGGGGAGTCCAGCAGCAGCGCCGGATCGTGCAGCGCCTTGAGCACCATCGAAGGCACCGGCCCCCCGCCCCAGTAGTTGAAGTCTCCGCACAGCACCACCGGATCCTGATGCACCGCATCGCGCAGGATGTCCGAGGACAGCAGCAGCGCCTCCTGCCGCCGGCGCTCGCCGATCCCCAGCCCCAGGTGGAGGGCGAACACGTGCAGGATGTCCTCTCCTCCCAGGTCCAAATCGCACCTCAGCGCGCCGCGCGGCTCGCGCCGCCCGACGGAGAGGTCGTAGTTCTTGGACTTGAGGATCGGCAGCCGGGACAAGATGGCGTTCCCGTAGCGCCGGCCCTTGCGGACCACGTTGGGGCCAAAGGCCATGTGCATCCCCAGCAGATCCGCCAGCAGCTCCGGGTGCTGCTCGGCGGGGGTCTTGTTGCGGAAGTCGCCCACCTCCTGGAGGGCGACCACGTCCGCACCGATCTCCTGGAGCACCGCTCCGATCCGCTCCAGATCGAACCGGCCGTCGGTGCCGATGCCGCTGTGGATGTTGTACGAGGCGATCGTCAGCTCCATCGCCCCCTCGCGCTAGGCCGGGACCGGGCGCAGGCGCCGGGCTGCCAGTCTCGCCACCTCCAGCGGCAGGGTGGCCAGCCGGAAGGACGCGGTCCACAGATCGTGCGCCGCGCTGCGGAGCTGACGGAGGTTGAGGGCGGCGGTGTCCCGCAGCTCGTGCAGCAGGCTCTCCGGGAGCAAGGTGGTGGCCTCCTCGGTGGGAGGCAAGGCGCCGATCGGCGCGCTCTTTCGCAGCCTGGGCGCCTCGGGCAGCTCGGCGGAGGCGGGCGCTTCGGCCTCGGCCTCGTCGGTGATGCCGGCCAGCTCCTCCAGCTGATGGTTCATCCGGCGAGCCTGGAACAGCTCCTCGGTCTGGGAGAACTTCTTCCCGTAGTGGATCTTCGTCTCCCCGTGGATCACCGGCGCGGCCTCGGTGTACTGCTCCTGCGGCATGTCCCGTTCGTCGTGGACCAGCGTGGTGTCCCGCTTGGGGGCCAGGTAGTGATCAAAGCTATACGAGCGCGGCATTCGCCCTCCCTTGTCGTGTCCTTCGGTGTCGTCAACGAAGGTAGGGACGCCCGCCGCGTAGGTACGACTCCGCTGACCGGTCCGTCTGGAGGGCAGGCAAGGAGGCTTCAGCTTGCGCCCGCAGGCTTGCCTCCCCGGCCGGAATCCGGCGTCCGTCCACACACCGGGGTACAACCGGGGACTGCGCATGCGTGCCCTCCTCTCCCCGGTCCTCGCCGTCCTGCTCTTCCACTGGGTCCCGACCGCCCGCGCCGCCGAGCTGCGTCTGGATCCCGGCACCGCCAAGCCCGGAGACCCGGTGCTGGTCACTGTCACTGGCGTGGCGGGGGTTCCGGTCGGTGAGTTGGCGGGCCGACCCTTGCAGTTCTATCCGGTGCCCGGCGGCTTCCAGTCCCTGACCGGACTGCCAGTGGAGCTCCCTCCCGGAGAGCTGGCGGTGCGGATCGAGGCCCCGGTGGCGGAGGCGGTGAAGCCAGGCCCGAAGGTGCTGCAGCTGGAGGAGAACGGGGAGGTGGTCTCGCCCACCGCCGCGAACCACCCGCTGGTGCTGGAGGGGACGCTGACCGTGGTCGATCCCCGCTACCGGGTCCGGGAGCTGACCGTGGCCAGCAAGTTCGTCAGCCCGCCGGCCAAGGTGAAGAAGTGGATGAAGGAGGACCGGGCGGCCTTCACCCAGGCGCAGTCCCAGCCGTTTGGGCCCCCGCTGTTCAAGGCGGACTTCTCGTGGCCTACCGCCAGCGAGCAGACCGCCCCCTTTGGCGACCTGCGGACCTTCAACGGCAAGAAGCAGAGCCAGCACTACGGGGTGGACCTGGACGGTCGGATCGGAGATCCGGTCCAGGCCGCCAACGACGGCACGGTGGTGCTGGTGCGCGAGTGCTACGCCTCGGGCAACACGGTGATCGTCCACCACGGCGCCGGGCTCTACACCCTCTACTTCCACCTCTCCGCCTTCGAGGTGAAGCAGGGCCAGCGGGTCCGGCAGGGGCAGACGCTGGGCCAGGTGGGGAGGACCGGCCGGGTGACCGGCCCCCACCTGCACTGGAGCGTCAAGGCGGACAGCTTCTACGTGGACGGGGAGACGCTGGTGAAGCTGCCCTTCTCCCGCTGGCTGTCCCGGTAGTTCACCAGACCTGCGGCAGGCTCAGCGCGATGCGGGCCTCGTCGGGGGTCATCGGCTCCCGGCCGATGTCCCGGGCCATCCGCACCGCCTTCTCCACCAACGGCCCGTTCCCGCTGGCCATCTGGGTCCCGGCGGCGTCCAGGTAGAAGTTGTCCTCCAGCCCCACCCGGATGTTTCCGCCCAGGACCAGCGCGGTGGCCACCAGCTTCCACTGCACCTTGGAGATCCCGATCACCTCCCAGCTGTGCTCGGGGCCGATCGACCGGGACATGTGGGTGAGGGTCTCGGTGGTGGCCGGCATCCCGCCCAGCACCCCGAGGATGAAGCTGTACTGCAGCGGAGGCTTGAGCGCCCCCATCGCCAGCAGCGGCTCGGCGTTCTGCACGTGGCCCAGATCGAAGCATTCCAGCTCCGGCTTGACCCCACCCTCCCGCATCGCTTGAGCGGCCATCAGGATGTCGCCAAACGGGTTCATGAACACCATGTCGAACACGAACTCCCGCCGCTTGGCGGAGTACTTGGCGTAGTTCATCGACCCCATGTTCAAGGCCGCCATCTCCGGGCGGGTCTTCCACACGTACTCCAGCCGCTGCTTCTTCTCCGCCTCCCCCGCCACCCCCATGTTGAAGCCACCGGTGGAGAAGTTGAGGATCACCGGGCAGCGCTTCTGCACCTCCGCCTTGATCTGCCCGTAGATCTCCGAGGACCAGGACTGGTCGCCGTTGACCGGATCGCGGCCATGGATGTGCACCACCGCGGCGCCGGCGTCGTAGGCCCGCTGGGCCTCCTCGGCGATCTCCACCGGGGAGTACGGCAGGTGGGGGCACTGCTCGCGCTTGGCCAGCACGCCGGTCAGCGCGCAGGTCACGATCACCTTGTCCTTCGATGCGGCCATCACGTCCTCCAGATCTTTCGAAAAATCAGCGGTCCTTCCACTCCGGGGGCCGCTTCTCCAGAAACGCAGTCACCCCCTCGGCGGCATCATCGGTCAGCACGTTGAGGGACAGCTGCGAGGCCAGGAACTCCACCGCCGGGGCCAGCGGCAGATCCTCGGCGGTGAGGAAGGCCCGGCGGCCCAGGGCCAGCACCGCCCCGCTCTTGCCGGCCACCTTCTCCGCCAGCGCCGCCACCGCCCCGTCCAGCTCCGCGCGCGGCACCACCTGGTTCAGCAGCCCCCACTGCTGGGCCGCGGGGGCGGACAGCCGCTCTCCGGTCACCACCAGCTCCAGGGCGCGCTTTCGGCCCAGGTGCCGCTGCAGCAGCGCCATCAGCATCATCGGGAACAGCCCCACGTCGATCTCCGGGGTGCCCAGCTGGACGTCGTCCGCGGCCACCGCCAGGTCGCAGGCCAGCACCAGCCCCAGCCCGCCGGCCAGCGCGTGCCCGTTGAGCCGGGCCAGGGTGGGCTTCTGCGCCGAGGTCAGCCGCAACAGCAGCTCGCCGTAGGAGCGCCGGGCCTGGTGGCCGGAGAGGAACCCGTCCCCGCTCATGGTGGACAGATCGCCGCCGGCGCAGAAGACCTTCTCCCCGGCCCCGGTGAGGACGATCACCCGCGCCTGGGGATCGGCCTCCGCCCGGGTCAGCCCCTCGCCCAGCTGCGCCAGCACCGCCGCCGAGAGCGCGTTGCGCGCCCGGGGCCGGTCGATGGTCAGGACCGCCGCGCGGCCCTGGATCTGGTAGCGGACCTCTCGCTCTTCCATTCGGCCTCCGGGGCAAGCATTCCGTTGAGGAAGGAGTCGGCGATCTGCGCCTTGGCCCGCTCCAGGGCGGCCGGATCGCTGGCGTCGCTGAGGCCGACCACGAAGGCGGTCAGCCCCATCTCCAGCGCCCCGAACAGCAGCAGCGCGGCCAGGGTGGGATCCATCCCCGCCCTCAGCTGCCCGGCGGCCCGGGCCTCGGTGAACATCGCGGTGCACAGCCCGATGATCTCCTCGAAGGCGGTCTGCCGGCTGCGCCCGCCGATCGCCGGGCTGCGGGCCACCTGCAGCACCAGCACCCGGACCGCGCGGGGATCCTTGCGGTAGGCCTCGAAGCACACATCGCAGATCCCCCGGATCCGGGACTCCAGCTCCCCGTTGGCGGCGATGGCCTCCTTCACCCTGCCGACGAAGAAGTCCCACCCCACCCGGAACACCGACTGGAGCAGCTCATCCTTGTTCTTGAAGTAGTGGTAGACCAGCCCGTAGGCCACCTTCGCCTCCCGGGCCACGTCCGCGATCCGGCAGCCGTGGTACCCCTTGGTGGCGAACACGTCGATCGCCGCCCGCAGGATGGTGGCCTTGCGGTCCTGTCCGGCGGCGCTCTCGCCCCCCGGACCGTCTGCAGCTGGGTTCTGCGCCGTCACCGCGTCCGACCTCGCTCCCGGCTGACCCCTACTGATTCAAGAATCAGCCGCGGGTACCGTAGGGGTCGGGCTGCGCTGCGTCAAGCGGACCTGAACGCAGCGCCCTCCCCTCCGCCTACTGCACGGAGCCGGAGACGTAGATCGGAATGTCGATGGTGAAGGGCTCCACCGGGGAGCCGGTGAACTGACAGCCAATCGCCAGGGTGAAGAACACCGGCGGGGAGAACGCGAGATCGGTGTCGTCGTGGCCGTCAACCACGAAGAACTTGTACAGGGTGGGAGACGGATAGCTCAGCGCCACCCCCACCCAGCCACCGCCGAACCGCGCCGGGGCGGTGCCCACAATGTCGTCGGTGCCCGCGGAGCAACCGTCCCCGCTGCCGTTCTGGGCCATGGCGTTGAACCAGGGATCGGACACCAGCAGCTCCACCGGGGCGAAGCCCATGTGGCTCACCACCGGGGGGGTGGTCACCTGCCGGAACACCGGGGTGACCGAGTCCTCGTAGTCGCGCGCATGGGGGACCCCGGTCCAGAGGATGCGCTCGGAGACCCAGATGTTGGTGTCCGCATCGTGGGCGTTGTTTTTCCCGTCCCAGGTCGCATCGCCGTCGGTGTCCACCCACAGCTCGTCGGCGTCCTTGGTGCCGTTGTCGTTGGAGTCCACGAAGGGCTCGGTAAGGTCGTCGAACGGTTCCCCGGAATCGAAGACGCCGTTGTTGTTGACGTCGGTGAAGCCCTCTTCGCCCCGGGTGACCGCGATCATCGTCACCAGGTTGTCCCGGGGGTTGTTGGTGGTCCCGCGGACCGGATCGATCCGGCGCGGCTCCTCCAGGCTGGCGGGCAGCGCGTAGTCCAGCACCGGGTTGGTCTTCCAGTCGAAGGGGTGCATCCACAGCGGCGCCAGCAGGGTGGGCATGGTCAGCGCGTCCGCCGCGGAGGGGTTGAGGTTGAAGGTCCCCGGCGCCACGTCCTTGGGGAGCGGCAGCGCCGTCTTGTAGAGGGTGGAGGCGTCGCCCACCACGTCCGAGCGGGAGGTGGCGGACGGCTGGATGTGGCCGGCCTCGGTCAAGAAGGAGACCACCGCGCCCGGCACCCCGTCCCCGTTGCGATCCGCCACGTGGGCAATGCAATTGAGCTTCACGCCGGCGATCAGGTTCCGGGTGTCGTCGTAGGCCATGATCGCGTGCGCGCCACCGGAGGCGGAGCCGGCGACCTCTCCGCACTGGAAGGTCATCGACCGGCCGCTGGGGCTGCCCTCACCGGCGAAGGTGATCGGCGGGCTCTGGGAGGTGCGGATCTCCCCGTTGCCCTCCTCATCCACGCTGCCGGCGGTGGCCACCACGATCACCGACTGCACCCGGGTGGAGGTGACCTGGACCTCCACCACCCCGCTGCCCCGGTTGGTCAGGGCAGTGCGCGGGGCGAGGGTCACCCCGGCCGGATCGCCCCCGCCGGCGAAGGAGAAGACCACCTCCACGCCCGCGGCCGGCTCACCCCGGGAATCCCGGGCCAGGAACTGCAGGGTGGTGCTCTCCCCGATTCGCGGCTGGGGAGGGAACGCCCCCACGAACTCCAGCGACGCGGGCACCGAGCCTCCGCAGGCGAGGGCCAACAGACAGGGAATGACGAGCGCGAGGCGTCGAAGCATGCGGACACGACTCCGGTTTTCGGGCGGATGGACTTCCGGCGCCCATCTTCCCGGCCGGCATGCGGGCCCGTCAAGGATTGGACGGATGTCCGCTGAACATGGCGCGGGCCACCCCCAGCAGCTTCTCCACGTCCCGGGAGGTCAGACGACGCGCCCGGGCGAACTCCGAGAGGGGCCGCAGCAGCTGTTCGGTCTCGTCACCGTCGGTCCGGGTGTCCGCCCCGGCGAACAGCTCCGCCAGGGTCACCCCCAGCGCTTCGGCCAGCGAGGCCAGGGTCTCCACGTGTGCGACGCGCTCGCCGCGCTCGATCATGGAGAGGAAGGAGACGCTGATCTTCGCGCGCTCGGCGAGATCCTCTTGGGTCCAGCGTTCAGGCCGCTGGGTGCGCAGATCACGGATTCTCTGGCCAATGCGCTTGCCGATGTCGGACACGGGTTGTTCTTCCAGGATGCAAGGGTCGAGATGTGTGCGGCGGGCCGGTACCTCCGGTCCGCCGCCAAGTAGGAACAACTTTCGAAAAAACGCCGCGCTTCCTAGCAGAGCGAGCGCGACTTGAAACGACAAGCTGACTCAAGGGCGACTAGCCCCCGCTGCCAAAGGTCCCGAACCGCGAGAGCGTGAGGTTCACTCCGAAGTCGGGGACGGCAACGTTCCGTCGAATAACCGCAAACCCCTCGAGGCGCCAACAATCGCAGGCAGGTCCATAGGATACGCCCACCACCTGCTGGGCGAGCGGGCTGCCGACAAACAAGCCCCCGATCGGCTGCTTGGTGGCCCCCTTTCCCGGTCCGGTGAGCACCGCCTGCTGGAAGTTGGGGGTGACCACCGCCTCGTAGCGGAGGCCCAGCCCGAAGGGGAAGTTGTAACGCCCGCCCGCCACCAGCAGCTGGGCGCGGGTGGCGGTGTCGTTCTGCTTGCCCGCCGAGGACAACAGCGAAGACGGCCCCATCAGGGTGTCGATCCCCCGCCGCAGCTGATCGCTGCCGTCCACCGCCAGGTTGTCGTAGCGGAGGTAGCCGTGGTTCCCCTTGCCGTCGTTGATCCCGGCGGTGCCGGAGAACTGGGTCAGCCGCTCCTCCTGGAGGTTGTAGCGGGCCACCGACTCCAGGCTGACCCGGTCCAGCGCCAGCCGCGCCCGGGCAAAGGAGTCCCCCAGCCGCGCCCGGGAGCGGTAGCCCAGATCGAACGGCTGGCCCAGGTCCAACCTCAGCAGCTCGCGCACCGCGCCGCTGGCGTTCCGGGTGGCCAGTTGCTGGTGGACCTCCACCACTCCCTGCGCAAAGCCGGCCTGCACCCCGCCCCGGTGGGTGGTGACCGCGGTGTCCACCTCGTCGTAGTCGCCGGGGGTCTCGCCCAGGATCAGCGGCACCCAGCGCAGGTCCACCGAGGGGTTAATCGAATGGCGCAGCAGCGAGGTGGTCGGGCCGAAGGTCCGCGCCAACTCGGTGTCCAGCTCCAGCCCCACCAGCGGATACCCGCGCTGGGAGAAGTTTCCTCTCCGCTCGCGCAGATAGACGTCCTGGCGGTACCAAGCGTAGGGGCGGGCCCGGAGCACCTCCCCCACCATCACCTGGGCGGACAGCCGGGGCTGCAGATCCAGCCGCAGCCGCGACTCGCGCTCTCCGGGATTGAATTGGCCATTGCCCTGCCCGGAGGCCAAAAGCTCCGGAAAGCCCTGCCGCAGATCGTAGATGCCGTCGCTGCCCTCATCCCCGAAGCTCCTGAGCAGCGGAGCGATCCGGACCAACTCCGTCTTCACCCCGCCAAAGAACGGACCCCACAGCGGCCGCTCCGGGATCCCGTAGGTCAGCGCCGGCAGTCGCTGGAAGGTGTTGGGGCCCAGGAACGGCTGCTCCTCCCTCACCCGGATCGTCCGGGCCGGATCCTCCGGGTGGAGCTCATCCTTGAGCAGATAGTCCTTCTGGAAGAGGCTGAAGCCCCAGCGCAGGTCCTGCCGGAGGGTGAGGTCCAGCCCCGCGTAGTGATCATCCGCCCGGTGGAAGAGCACCGCCGAGGAGCGCAGGTACTGGACCTCCTTGAGCAGCACGTCCGCCTGCACATCCCGGGTGTAGTTTCCGTCGGAGACCAGGGACAGGTCGGCCCGGTTGTTCCAGCCGTTCCCCATGTCCCAGGTGTGCTGGAAGGAGGCCTCGCCGCGCAGCCCCCTCGCCTCTCCGCCCGCCTGTTCCTTGTTCAGCTCCCCCAGCATCAGCCAGGGGCGGATCACGTCCCGCTGCGGGCGCAGGTCGTAGATCCCGGCCAGGGCCAGCCGACCGCGCAGGGCCTCGGTGGGGTGATAGCGGAACTCGGTGTGCAGCCGCGGGCCCTCGATGCCGAAGCTCGGCAGGTTGTTGTTCGCCGCCGGAGCGCCGAAGAAGTAGCCGGGGGTCAGGGTCAGGTCGTAGCTCTCGCCCAGGGTGACGAAGAGCGGTTGTTCGATCGCAAAGCCATTGAGCGCGCTGCGCTGCGGCTTGGGGAGCAGCAGCCCGGTGCGGCGTTCGGCCAGCGGCAGGTAGGCCCAGGGCAACGCGAACACCGGCACGTCGTAGACGTAGACCTTGGGCCAGGTGAGGATCGCCTTCTCCCCCACCTCCACCGTGGCCCCCGCCGCCTCCACCCGCCAGGTGGGCTCGCCCGGCTTGCAGTCGCAGGGGGTAAACGAGATCCCGTCCACGGTGAACTGCTTCTCTCCCGTCTTGCGGATCCGCTCCCCGCTGAGGGTGATCAGGTTCTCCCCCAGCGCCTTGAGCTCTTCGGGGGTCTTGGCCGCCAGCAGGGTGGCCACGTCCACGTTCCGCTTCTGCATGAACAGGCCACCCTTGACGGTGGCCTCCAGGGTCTTGATGTCGACGGAGATCTCGTCCGCCACCGCGACGATCGTCCCCTGCGCCACCAGCATCACCTTGCCGCGCGCGGTGGCCCGCTGGGCCTGCTGGTCGTAGATCAGCTCGTCGGCCCGCAGGGTCAGCTGCTCGGTCTTGAGCAGCGTGTTCCCCTTGAGGGTCAGCAGCTGCTTGGACGGCTCATAGACCAGCTGCTCCGCGGCCAGCTCGGCGGTCTCGCCGGTGGGCAGCGTGGCCTGGGTGGCAATGGGCAACTGCGCGGCGGTGGCCAACCAGACCGCGAGGAACGGAAACGATGTCATGAACGAAGGTGCGCCGCTGGGAAGCGGCTTCTACCTCCGGGCGGGCCGCTCGAAGTCCACGTACAGCTCGTTGCCCTGCTGGGACGTCTGGTAGGGGACGGACTCCTTGAGCTTGATCTCGATCCGCACCGTCCGGGTCGGACCCGGGCGGGGATCGACCATCGCCACCGCGGTGTCGAAGAACGAGGTGTCCAGCCCGCGTTCGTTGTTGTCCAGGTCGATGCGGGTGTTCTCCAGCTCCACCACCACCGTGTTCCCCTGCCCCTTGGTGACCGTGTACCGGACCGGCTCGTCGGTGCGCACGAACACCCGCGAGGAGCCGGACTGCTGCTTGAAGCCCACCAGCTGCATGGTCTTGCGGCGCCCGGAGACGCTGAGCTGACCGCCGGTGTCCGAGGGGGCCTCGCGCGGCGGGGTGGCCGCGGCCACCTTCTGGGACCGGGCCTCCTCCTGCTGGCGCTTCCGCTCGGCCGCCGCCTCCGCCTTGGCGTTGGCCGCCTCCTCCGCCTTGGCCTTGGCCTCGGCGCGGGCCTCCTCCTGCAACCGCTTCTTCTCGGCCGCCGCCTCCGCCTTGGCGCTGGCCGCCTCCTCCGCCTGGGTCTTGGCGGCGGCCCGGGCCTCCTCCTGCTGGCGCTTCTTCTCCTCGGCGGCGGCGGTCTTGGCGTCCGCGGCCTCCTGCGCCTTGCGCTGGGCCTCGGTCTGGGTGGCCGCCTGCTGTTCGCGGCGCTGGGCCTCGGCGGCCGCGCGGGCCTCCTGCTCCTGACGCTTGCGGTCGGCCTCGGCGGCCGCGGCGGCCTCCCGGCTGGCCTGGGCCTCCGCCTCGGTCTTGCGCTTCGCCTCCGCCTGGGCCGCCGCCTGGGCGGCCTGCGCCTCCTGCTCCTGGCGCTTGCGGGTGGCCTCCGCCTCCGCGGCGGACGCCTGGGCCTGCTGCTCCTGCTGCTTGCGGTCCGCGTCCGCCCTGGCCGCGGCCTCCGCCTGCTGCTTCTGGGCCGCCGCCGCCGCTGCCTTCTGACGCTCGGCCTCGGCGGCCGCCTCCGCCGCGCCGGCGCCGGGGGCGGCCTCCGCCACCGCCTCCCCTCCGCCGCCGGAGACCTTGATCACCAGCTTGCTGCCGGAGCTCTGGATGTCGGTCTCCAGCTCCTTCTCGAAGCCGATCAGCACCCGGGCGATCGCCGAGGCGTCCGATCCGTAGCTGGCGGTCTTGATCGCGGTCACCGTGCCGTTGCCCACCTGCATCTCGTCCGGGACGCCGGAGAACACCGCCTCCGAGATGTCGATCACCAGCCGCGGCGGATCGGTCATCGTGAAGGTCGTGAAGTTGGGCTTCTTGGTGCCGATGATCTCGATCGAGCTGCCCTTCACCTCCACCTTGGAGATGGTGTTCAGGTCCACCCCTTGCGCGAGCGCCAGGGCGGGAACAAGCAAGCTGAGGGCCGGGACGAGCCTGCGAAGCATCATGGCCGAAATCTACCGCCCCCCCGGCTAGGCAACCAACTTTCTACCGACCGGAGAAGTCACCCAAAGGCAGTTTGCGCCGGTGGGTCTCGATCCGGGGCAGCGACGGCGCCCGCTGACGGTGGGTCACCGCGTACTCGATCAGGTTCTTGATGTCGTAGCAGATCTGCCGGATGTCGTGACCCATGGTCAGCTCGATGTGGCTGTTGCCCTTCACCGGACGCCACAGCAGATAGTCGCTCTTGGCCGCCCGGTACACGCTGCGGGTGGACTCCACCGAGGCCAGCGGATCCATGTCCCCGAAGATGATCGCCATCGGGATCCGGATCTTGGAGAAGCCGCGCTTGAAGTCGTAGCCGGTGCGGTAGCAGCGCAGCTCGCCCTTGCGGATCCAGCGGGCGAACTGTTCGATCACCTTGCGCGGCTCGCGCTCCCCGCCCTCCCGCAGCAGCCAGCGGATGTCCTCCACGCTGACCCGGTCCAGGTTGGAGAGCCAGTTGACCCGCTCCACCACCCGGCCCACCAGCGGATTGAGCTCCGCCGCCGCCAGCGACCGCTCCAGGGTCTTGAGCCAGGAGTCCACCGGCAGATACCGGAACCTGGCCTCGGTCAGCTGCTCTACCGTCTCCGCCGCCTCCGCCCCGGTCCGCCGCAGCAGCCGGGAGACCCCCGAACCCACCAGCCGCGAGGACAGCCTCCGGGCCTTGGTGTTGAGGTTCAACGACCCGTAGGCCAGATCCACCGCCACCGCGAACAGCGGGGTGGAGAGCGCGGCGGCCCGCAGCAGCGGAAAGCCCCGCCCCAGATCGGAGGCGGACCCGATGGTGATCAACCCCTCCAGGTCGTCGTGGATCCCGGCGTACCCGTAGGCCAGCATCCCGCCCATGGAGTGACCGCAATAGAAGATCTTCTCCCGGCGGGTGATCCGCTTGACCCCCTTCACCGCCGCCGGCAGGTCGTAGAGGAAGTAGCTGTCGATGTCCCAGTCGTAGTCCAGGTCCTTGGGGACCGGACGGCCGAAGCGCTTGGCGCGCTCCCGCTGGAACTCCAGCGAACTTTTGCCGTGCCCGCGCAGCTCCAGGATGTGGATGTCCAACCCGAAGAACAGCAGGTTCTTGACGAACTCCCCCGAGGTCCAGGCGTGGCGGTTCTGGGAGAAGCCGTGCACCAGCAGCAGCGGTTCACCGAACAGCCCCTGGGGGAACTTCTGCCGCACCGGGCGGTAGCGGGTGATCACCAGCGACCAGCCGTCGGCGGTCTCCACCACGTACTTGGTCTTGGTGTACAGGCTGCGCGCGTCCACCTCGTCCACCGACGGGGTGACCGGGGATTCCAGAACCGCTTCGGCTTTCCAGTCGGGAGCGCGCATGACCCGCATTCAATCTAGGGGCCGTTGCCGCATTGCGCCATGGCTGCGTTCACTTCCGGAAGTGGGATCTGGCCGCCCCGACCAGGAAGAGCGATCCGGCACACACCACCACGTCCCCCGAAGCAGCCCCGGCCAGGGCCGCCTCCAGCGCCGCCTCCACCGAGGGGTGGACCGCCACCTTGGAGCAGGCGGCCCTTGCCTGGGGCAGCGACTCCGCCGGCGCCAGCGAGCGGGGGCTGGGAACTGGACAGAGGTGGATGGAGGCGCAGCCGGGAAAGAGCAGGGCGCGGATCGCCGAGTGGTCCTTGTCCGCCAGCACCCCGAACACCAGATGGACCGGCCGGGCGCCGAACCGCTCCGCCAGCGCCGCGCGCAGGATCTCCGCCCCGCCCGGGTTGTGGGCCCCGTCCACGATCACCGCCGGGTGCTCCTGCAGCTGTTCGAACCGCCCCGGCCAGGAGGTGTGGGCCAGCCCCGCGGACACCGCCGCGGGAGTCACCCGGTCCCCGCCCAGCAGCCGCGCCGCGGTCACCGCCACCGCGGCGTTGGAGACCTGGTGGGGGCCGGCCAGCGAGAGGCTCAGCCCGTCCAGCCGCCCCAGGCCGGGGCCGGTGTAGACCCCGGACTCCAGTCGGAAGTCCTGCCCTTCGCTCAGCCACGGCGAGGCCCCTGCCCGGGCCGCGGACTCGATCTCCTCCCGCGCGGCGGACTCTTGGCGGGAGACCACCACCGGGACCCCGGGGCGGAGGATTCCCGCCTTCTCGGCGGCGATCTGGGCCAGGGTGTCCCCCAGGTAGGCCTGGTGATCCAGAGACACCGAGGTGATGGCGGTGACCTGGACCTCCGCGGCGGTGGTGGCGTCCAGCCGTCCCCCCAGCCCGGTCTCCAGCACCGCCAGGTCCACCGGGGTCTGGGCGAAGTGCCACAGCGCCACCAGGGTCCCCACCTCGAAATAGGTCAGCCCGGGCGGATCCTCGAACACCTCCGGCAGCCGGTCGATCACCTCCAGGATCCGCTGACCGAACACCTCCGGGGAGAGCTCCTCTCCGTCCACCCGGATCCGCTCGGTCACCCGGACCAGGTGCGGCGAGGTGTACAGCCCCACCCGGTAGCCGGACCGCTGGAGGATCTGCGCGGCAAAGGCGCAGGTGGAACCCTTCCCGTTGGTCCCCGCCACCTGCAGCGAGCGGAAGGCCCGATCCGGGCGCCCCAGCCGCTCCAGCGCCGAGCGGACCCGGTCCAGGCCCAGCCGGATGGTGGAGGGGGAGAGGCGGGAGAAGAACTCCAGCGCCTCCTCGGGAGTCCGGGGGCGGACCTTGGGGTCCACCCTCAGGCCATCAGCCCGATCAGCTGCCCCAGCCGGATCCGCAGCTCCTTGCGGGGGACGATGGCGTCGATCATCCCGTGCTCCAGCAGGAACTCCGAGCGCTGGAACCCCTCCGGCAGCTTCTGGCGGATGGTCTGTTCGATCACCCGGGGACCGGCAAAGCCGATCAGCGCCTTGGGCTCGGCCAGGATCACGTCCCCCAGCCAGGCGAAGGACGCGGCCACGCCACCGGTGGTGGGGTGGAGCATCACCGAGATGTACGGCTTCTTGATCTCCCGGAACCGGGCGATGGCCGCGGAGGTCTTGGCCATCTGCATCAGGGAGAAGATCCCCTCCTGCATCCGGGCCCCGCCGGAGGCGTGGAACAGCACCACCGAGGTGTTCAGCTCGATTGCCCGCTCGAACACCCGGGTCACCTTCTCCCCCACCACCGACCCCATCGACCCGCCCATGAAGTCGAAGATGAAGGAGCCGATCGACACCGGGTGGCTGTCGATCCGCCCCACCCCGGAGACGAACGCGTCCGGCTCCCCGGAGCTCTTCTTGGAGGACTTGATCCGGTCCTTGTACTTCTTGGAGTCCACGAACCCCAGCGGGTCGGAGGGCTCCAGCTCCTTGTCGAACTCCTCGAAGGAGCCCTCATCCAGCAGGGCCGCCAGCCGGGCCCGCGCCGGCCACGGCATGTGGTGGGCGCAGTTGGGGCAGACGTTCCAGTTCTTCTCCACCTCCTGGCGGTAGATGATCTCGTCGCACTGCTCGCACTTGACCCACAGTCCCTGCATGCGGGACGGGGACTCGGGATCAGCTGCGCGGGTGGAGATGCGGGGCTTCTTGGCGAACCAGGAGGACATGGCGAGACGGTCCTAGAAATCGAACGTGTCGCCTAGCTCCAACACTTCCACCGGCAGGTGGGCAAGCTCTTTCTTCAGCTGGGGCACGAACGCCGGCTTGAGGTGGTAGAGGAAGACCTCGGCGCCGTTGCGCTTGAACTTGGCCAGCTCTCCCTGGAGCGTCTGCGGGGTCAGGTGGCCGGAGATGTCCGCCAGCTGCTGGAGGCGGTTGGGGAAGCTGGTCTCCAGCATCACCGCCTTGAGGTTCTTGGTCTTGTTGAGGACCTTCCACAGCTGCTCGGTGGGACCGGTGTCGCCGCTCATCGCCACCGAGGAGGTTCCGGAGGTGACCACGAAGCCGCAGGACTCCACCGGGTGGGTCACCGGGATGGTGGTGACCGCGTACTTGCCGATCTTGAACTTGCTGCCGACCTTGAAGGTCTTGATCTGCAGCACCGGGTTCTTGCGGGTGGGGATCTGGGTGAAGTCCGGCCAGAGCGCGTTGTTGAACATGTTCTGCTTCAACGTCTTCGCGCACTCCACCGAGGCGTGGATGGTGACCGGCTTGTCGCGCCGCCCCACGATCAGATCCGCCAGCAGGGGCAGGTCTTTGACGTGATCGAAGTGGCTGTGGGAGACCAGCACGTCGTCCACCTTGATCAGCTCCTCCAGCTGCAGGGAGCTGCACAGCGCGCCCGCGTCCAGCGCGAGCACCCCGTCGATCAGAAAGCAGGTGGTGCGATGCTTGGGCAGCTCGCCGCCGTGGCAGCCCAGGACCTGGAGCTTCACTAGAGGTCTCCGAACTTCCACTTCATCTCGAGGTAGTTCAGATAGTCCTGAAGCCTCGCGGTGTCGTAGATGGTGAGGCGGTCCCCGCTGCGTTCCACCAGCCCGGCCCGCTCCAGCTTGTCCAGCAGGAAGCGGATGGCAGGTTCGCCCACCCCGATCACCCGGGGCATCTCGCGGACCACGAAGTCGATCTCAATCCCCTCCTCCATCGGCCGGCCGCGCGTCTGGCAGGTCTGGAGGATCTGGTGCAGCACCCGGCTGTTGGGATCGCCAATCAGCAGGCTCTCGATCTGGGCGTCGGCCTCGTTCAGCCGCTCGGCCAGCTTCTTGATCATCCGGACCGAGATCTCGGAGTTGCCGCGGATCATCCCCTCGAAGGTCTTGGGGTCGATCACCAGCAGCCGCGCGTCCTCGGACACGGTGGCGGACGCGTTGCGCGGGCGGTTGGAGATGATCGCCATCTCCCCGAAGAACTCGCCCGGCCCCAGCAGGGCCAGGATCTTCTCCACGTCGCGGACCCGCTTGGAGATCGCCACCTTTCCGGACTGGAGGACGAACATCTCCTTCCCGGGCTCTCCCTCACGGAAGAGCACGGTCCCCTGCGGGAACTCCTTACCGAATCGCTGGAAGAGCGTTTCCTCTGCGCCCATGGTCCTCGCCAGTTAGCAGCCGGTTTGCCGGCGGGTCAAATTACCTACTTGGAAGTCGCGGTGTAGACCCCGTCCCAATGCGGGCCGGGCGGACGCGACTTCAGCTCGGCGATCTCCTCCAGATAGCGTCGGCTGGGGGCATCCCCCGGCCACAGCTCGCTGACCTTCTGGAACAGCGCCGCCGCCTCGTCCCACTGCTGGCCCACGTACTTGTCCACCCCCAGCTCGAAGGCGGTGATCGCCTCCAGCTCCGTCCCCTGGGCCTGGCCCATGTCCCGCAGCTCGTAGATCCGGACCGGCTTGCGCTTGCCCTTCACCCGCACCGCGCCCAGCCGCCGCGCGATCACGTGGTCCTTGGCCTGGGTGAAGGTGGACTCGGACATCAGGATCCGGGTCTCGTACTCCTTGTTGGTGCCCTCCAGCCGTGAGGCCAGGTTCACCGAGTCCCCCATCACCGTGTAGTCGAAGCGGACATCCGACCCCATGTTGCCGACGATCATCGGCCCGGAGTTGATCCCCACCCCGATGTCGAACTCCGGCAGGTTCTGCTCCCGCCAGGCGGCCTTGAGCCTGGTCAGCTCTCCCAGGAAGCGGACCGAGGCCCGGCAGGCGCGGACCGCGTGGTCCTCCTGCTCCAGCGGCGCGCCCCAGAAGGCCATCATCGCGTCGCCGATGTACTTGTCCAGGGTGCCCCCCTCCTCGAAGACGATCTGGGTCATCGGGGTCAGGTAGCTGTTGATGAACTTCACCAGCGCCTCGGGCGCCATCCGCTCGGAGAGGGTGGTGAAGCCGCGGATGTCGGAGAAGAGGACGGTCATCTCCTTCTTCTCCCCGCCCAGCTTCAGCTTCTCCGGGTTCTGGAGCATCTGCTCCATCACGCTCTTGTTCAGGTAGTGCTGGAACGCCGAGCGCAGGAACATCTTCTCCCGGTCGGTGGAGATGTAGCCCAGGAAGATCAGCCCGAACGCGCAGGAGAACACGTTCAGCATCGGGACCACCGTGGCCAGCTGCAGCCGGGCGGTGGAGAACAGCCACTGGTCCACCAGCAGATAGCCGCCGGCCACCAGGGCCACCGTGAGCAGCTTCCAGGTGAAGCGGGCCCTGGGCAGCACCAGGGCGAAGATCACCGCCGCGGCCAGCATGAACAGGATCTCCACAAAGCGCATGTAGAGCGGGCGGCTGAGGAAGGCCCCGGAGAGGATGTTGGAGAGGATCGACGCGTGGGTGAACACCCCGGCCTCGATCTCGCTGAATGGGGTCACCCGCTGATCGAAGAAGCCCACCAGGGAGACGCCGATGAGCACCGCCTTGCCCTTCACCAGCGCCGGATCGAACGCGTTGTCCACCAGATCGGCCATCGCGATCTTGGGGAACACCGAGTTGTGCCCGGAGTGGTTGATCAGCACGTAGGGTTCGGTGACCTGCATCGGGATCCGCAGCAGGGTGCCGTCCGGCTTGCGCAGCCGGGCCCCGCTGAGGCGGCCCACGTCCTTGTCATAGGTGGGTTCGATGGTGGCGTCGAAGTAGACCGCGGCGGTCTGCAGGGCCAGCGACGGGACCAACCCTCCCGGCCCGTCCAGCCGCGCGAACAGCGGGTGCCGCCGCAGGGTGCCGTCGGTGTCCGGGGTGGCGTTGAAGTGCCCCATGTAGCGGGCGTGCCGGGCGAACGTCGGCAGCCAGGTCTGGGCGGAGAAGTTGCCGTAGGAGGGCACCTGGCGGTCGAACTCGAAGTACCCGGGGCTGTCCGGCTTGTAGAACCGGCGCAGCAGGTGGGGCTCGAGGATCTGGTTGTACTCCGCCTCCTTGTTCAAGAACTCGTCCCGCTGCCGGGTGGGGTAGGCGGCCACCCCCTGGATCACCTCCGGGGAACGGGCCAGCACCTCCGCCAGGGCGTTGTCCGGGGAGATCGCCGCCCGGGTCTGCAGCGACTGCTTCAGCGCCGCCAGCTCCACGGTCATCCGCGATCCCTGAAAGGACTGATCCAGGGACTTGATCACCTCGCCGTAGGCCACCGCGGCGTGGTCCTTCACCTCGTCGGTGAAGAACATGTCCATCCCCACCGCCTTCACCCCGGCGGCGTGCAGGTTGTCCAGGGCCTTGGCCATCAGCGGCCGGGGCCAGGGCCACAGCCCGTACTTCTGCGCCGAGGGCTCATCCACCACCGCCACCAGCACGTCCGGGTGTACCGGGATCGGCCCCCGCAAGCGGAACTGGATGTCGGTGATCCGGCCCTCCATCACCGCGATCCCGCGCAGCAGCGCCTGATCCACCCCGGTGCTCATCTCCGCGCCGGGCGCGACCGGGTTGTCGTCGGCCCAGAAGTGGAGGGCGGAGAAGGCCAGCGCGATGGACAGCGCGAGCAGCTCGAAGCGGCGGCGGGAGAAGAGTTGCTTCATGGGGGGTTCTTGGGGCGACAGTGTAGGCCAGATGGGCGAATGACAGGGGAACCCTGTGCTGTTAGGGAGGCGCTCGTGGGCACCACCTACAAGCAAGCAGGCGTGGACATCGAGGCCGGCGACGCGCTGGTCGAGCGGATCAAGCCGATGGCGGCCCGGACCCGGCGCAAGGAGGTCCTCTCCGGGGTGGGTGGTTTTGGCGGCCTGTTCGCCATCCCCAAGGGCTACCGCGAGCCGGTGCTGGTCTCCGGCACCGACGGGGTGGGGACCAAGCTCAAGGTGGCCTTCATGGCCAACCGCCACGCCACGGTGGGGATCGACCTGGTGGCGATGTCGGTCAACGACGTGATCACCTCCGGCGCCGAGCCGCTGTTCTTCCTGGACTACTTCGCCACCTCCGGCCTTCAGGTGGACCAGGCGGCGGACGTGATCCAGGGAGTGGCCCAGGGCTGCGAGGAGTCCGGCTGCACCCTGCTGGGCGGCGAGACCGCGGAGCTGCCCGGCTTCTACACCCAGGGGGAGTACGACCTGGCCGGCTTCTGCGTGGGGGTGGTGGAGCGGGACCAGATCCTGGACGGCACCACCATCCGGGAGGGCGACGTGCTGATCGGGATGGGCTCCTCCGGGCTGCACTCCAACGGCTACTCGCTGGCGCGCAAGGTCCTGCTGGAGCAGCAGGGGCTGACCCTGGACTCGAAGGTGGACGGGCTGCCCCGCCCCCTGGTGGACGAATTGCTGGAGCCCACCCGGCTGTACCCGCGGGCGGTGGCGGCGCTCAAGCAGCAGGTGAAGCTCAAGGGCCTGGCCCACATCACCGGCAGCGGGATCCCCGGCAACCTCCCCCGCTGCATGCCGGACGGCACCCGGGCGGTGCTCCAGGAGAGCAGCTGGATCAAGCCCCCGATCTTCGAGGTGATCGCCCGGCTGGGTGAGGTGGCCCGGGACGAGATGTTCTCCACCTTCAACATGGGGCTGGGGATGATCGCGATCCTGGCGCCGGAAGAGGCGGCCACCGCGCTGGCGGTCCTCAAGACCACCGGGATCCCCGCCTGGGAGGTGGGCCGGGTGGAGCGCGGCGACGGTGAGGCCACCGCGGTCATCCTGCCGTGAGCAGGCCTGCCGGGAAGATCCGGCTGGGGGTGCTGGTCTCCGGCGGCGGGACCAACCTCCAGTCGCTGCTGGACGCGGCCGCCACCCCCGACTACCCGGCGCAGGTGGCGGTGGTGATCTCCAATGTGGGGACCGCCTTGGCCCTGCAGCGCGCCGCCCGGGCCGGGGTCCCGGCGGTGGTGGTGGATCACCGCGACTTCCCGGACCGCACCGCGTTCGAACACCGGCTGCTGGAGGTGCTGGCCGAGCATCAGGTGGAGTGGATCTGTCTGGCCGGCTTCATGCGGCTGCTGGGCTCCACCTTCCTCTCCGCCCACCCGCACCGGGTGATCAACATCCACCCTGCCCTGCTGCCGGCGTTCCCCGGGATGCACGGGGTGCGGCAGGCGCTGGCCCACGGGGCCAAGCTGGCGGGTTGCACCGTCCACCTGGTGGACGAGGGCACCGACACCGGGCCGATCCTGGCCCAGGCCGCGGTCCCGGTGCTGCCCACCGACGACGAGCAGAGCCTCGGCCAGCGGATCCAGGTGGAGGAGCACCGCCTCTACCCGCTGGTGGTGCGCCTGGTGGCCGAAGGACGGCTGACCCTGGAGGGCCGGGTGGCCCGGCTGGACGCCCACCCCGACGGCACCGCGGCGGCGCTGCGCAACCCGGGGCGGTCATGAGGGAGGACCCGGCTCCTCGCCTCTCGGCGCTGCGTTCGGCCCCGGTGGTGGTGGTCAGCGCCTGCCTGCTGGGCGAGAGCTGCCGCTACGACGGGAAGCACCAGCGCTCGGAGAAGGTTCTGGCAGCGCTGGCCGGCAAGGCGGTGGTGCCGGTCTGTCCGGAGGCCGCCGCGGGGCTGGGGATCCCCCGTCCGGCGGTGGAGCTGCGCGGCGGTGACGGAGCGCAGGTGCTGGCCGGCCGCGCCCGGGCGCAGCAGCGGGAAGGTGGCGCCGACGCCTCGGCGCAGTTCGTGGCCGGGGCCGGCTTCGCGGTGGAGGCGGCCGCCCGGTTCGGGGCCACCGCCGCCCTGCTCAAGGAGCGCAGCCCCTCCTGTGGCAGCCGGCAGGTTTGGATCGATGGGCAGCTGGGTCCCGGACGGGGCGTGGCCGCCGCAGCGTTGGAGACCGCCGGAATTCCGGTGGTGAGCGACGAGGAGCTGTAGGAGTCTGCGCATCCCCATGGCGACCAAGGCAACCACCAGCAAGGTCTCCTCCAGCCCCACCCGGCACGTCTACGACGTGATCATCCTGGGCGGACAGCTGGGGGGCGCGTTCGCCGCGGCCCTGTTGGCCAAGCGCGGCTACAAGGTCCTGCTGATCGAACACGACGGGCTGGGCGAGGGCTACGAGCACCAGGGCTTCCTGCTCCCGTTCGCGCCCTTCATCTCCCCGCCGTTCAAGGCCCTGGGATCGGTGGAGGAGGCCTTTTCCGAGCTGGGACTCTCCACCGCCATCTCCCGGACCCTCCGCGCGCATGTCCCCGAGCTGCAGCTGGTGCTGCCGGATCACCGGCTGGATCTGTCGCTGACCGAGGAGCCCAAGCGGCTGGCGGAGCTGACCCGCGAGTACGGCCCCGACGCGGGCCCCCACCACGCGGCGATGGCGCAGCTGGCCGCCTTCCATCAACCCCAGGACGCCTTCTTCAAGCAGCCGATGGAGCTGCCCGCCGACGGCTTCATGGAGACCTGGGGCCTCAAGAGCCTGGTGAAGAAGGCGCCGCAGCTGGCCTCCCCGCTGCCCGCCCTCCCCGAGGACGGACCCTCCCGGGCGCTGCTGGATCTGATCCCCTTCCTCACCTACCTGGACTCGCCCGAACACCCGCTGGCGGTGGCCCGGGCCCTGTCCCAGGCCCTGTCCCAGCCCTCGCGCTTTCCCAACGGCCGGGAGGGCTTCCGGGAGCTGCTGACCAGGAAGCTGCAGGACCTGGGCGGCGATCTCTTGACCCAGGAGAACTCGAAGCACTTCATCGCCGAGGAGCTGGTGCTGGAAGGCGACCGGGTGGTGGGGATCAAGCTGGTGCAGAGCGAGACCGTGTACCGGGCGGCGGCCTTCATCGGCGCCACCGACGCCGGGGCGCTGCGGCGGCTGGTCCCGGACAAGAAGAAGCACCGCAAGCTGACCGACCTGCTGGACCTGTCCACCACCCGCAAGTTCCTCTTCACCCTCAACTGGGTGGTCCCGGCGGAGATGTTACCGCGCGGGATGGGCGAGCTGCTGTTGCAGCACAACGACGACGAGGATCTGGGCCCGGTCCTGATCCAGGTCCTCTCTGCCCGCCGGGTAGGCAAGCCAGAGGACGAGGGCCTGCGGGTGGTCTGCGCCGGCGCCTTCGTCCCCGCCAGCACCCGCGAGCTGGGCGAGTCCCACCTCAAGGGGCTGTCCGACCGGCTAGGCGCGCAGCTGGACGCGCTGATGCCGTTCACCCGCCAGCACGTGAAAGTTGTCTCCGCCCCCTACCTGGACGCCAGCAGCATGCGCGGCAGCCGGCTGCTGCCCCATCCACTGTTCGCCTTTGAGTCCGCCGAGCGGGTCCTGGGGGTGGAGGGGCTCTCGCAGCGCACCGGGACCAAGAACATGTTCCTGGCCAGCCGGGAGGTCCTGCCGGGGCTGGGCCTGGAGGGAGAGCTGCTCTCGGCCGTCCGGGCAGCCCGCCTGGTGCAGGAATCGGCGAAGAAGCTCGATCCGTTGAAGTAGAAGCGATAGGGAGGGCCCGCACCTGGGGCTGGCATTCCCCGGGGTTTTTCGTGTAGGTTCCCGCGCCCTTTTTCCCCGCCTCAGTTCAGGGTGGGATCAGCAGTCTCGGCGGTGTTTCGACCGCCCGATTTCAAGGAGTTGGTTGTCATGGCCTGGAAGTGCGACCTCTGCGGCAAGCGCCCCCTCGTTGGGAACAACGTTTCGCACGCGAACAACAAGTCCAAGACGAAGTCCTACCCGAACCTGCAGAAGGTTCGCGCGTTGGTCGACGGCAAGGTGGACCGCGTTCGCGCCTGCACCCGCTGCATCAAGGCGGGCAAGGTGACCAAGGCGGCGTAACGCCGTCTTGCCCCAGCCCCCCAGGCGGCCTGCGCCGCCGAAGACAGAAAAGCTTCATCCCCACGCCGAGGAACTCGATCTCGAGTCCTCGCTGGAGATCGTGCGCCGGCTGAACGCCGAAGACGTGTTCGCTGCGCGCGCGGTGGGAAAGGCTGCCAAGGCGATCGCGCTGGCCGCGGATGCGGTTGCGTGGGCGATCGCCCGGGGCGGCCGGCTGATCTACGTGGGCGCCGGCACCAGCGGCCGGTTGGGCGTGCTGGACGCCGCCGAGTGTCCCCCGACCTTCGGAACCTCCCCTGCCCAGGTGGTGGGGGTGATCGCCGGAGGTGCGCGCGCCCTGCTCCGCGCGGTGGAGGGCGCCGAGGACGACGCCGCGGACGGCGCCGCCCAGCTGCGGAAATTGCGGGTGGGTCCCCGGGACGTGGTGTGCGGGATCACCGCCAGCGCCCGGACCCCGTTCGTGCTGGGCGCCCTGGCGGAGGCCCGCCGGCGCAAGGCTCGCACGGTGCTGGTCTGTTGTGCCCGGCCTCCCCGTGGTGCCCCGGAGGTGGACGTGCTGGCCCTGGCGGACACCGGCCCGGAGCTGGTGGCCGGCTCCACCCGGCTCAAGGCGGGCACCGCCACCAAGCTGATCCTCAACGCCATCTCCACCACCGCCATGATCCGGCTTGGGAAGGTCTACCGGGGACGGATGGTGGACCTGCAGAGCACCAACGCCAAGCTGCGGGACCGGGCCCGCCAGATGGTCTCCGAGCTGGCGGCGATCTCCGAGGCAGAGGCCGAAGGGCTCCTGGCCCTGGCCAGGGGACAGCCCCGCCTGGCGGTGGCGATGGCGCTGACCGGAAGGCCGGCCGCCGAGGCCCGCCGGCTGGAGAAAAAGGGCGGGTTGCGGGCGCTGGCCCTCTCACGTCGCCGCTGAGCAAGCTGGGTGGAAGTCCCCATGAAAATCAGTGTTTCTCCGGGTCGCTGGCCAACCGCCGGTGAACGCTTCTGGTCATCTGGCTGACGTTTTGCGGCACCGGGCGCCCGTTCGGGTGGTGGCTGGGTCAAACGTTTCCGGTGGGTTGGCCGGCACTCACCCGCGAGAACGCCCCTTGCAGTAACCCGGGAAGATTTCACTCCTGCCACCCCGGGCCCCCGTGACACCCCCACTCTCCCCAGGTATCCGCCTCATGCTCCGGGCCGGCACGTTGCTGGTGCTCGTCGGGGCCCTTCCGGCGCTGGCTGCCCCGGTCCTCCGGCACACTGAAGAGGTGCGCGGGGACATGATCCTGATCGGCAATACCCTGGCGCATGACTGCCGCTATGCCACCGCGCCGGTGGTCGGAACGGTGGGGGCGTGCGGGAGCAACTCGGACGACAGCGGGGTCGACGTGTTCTGGCAGTCGGATTCGACCCCCGGGGCGGCGACCGCCAACACCGGACACAGCTCCGGGCGCAGCAAGAGCGTCCTCAGCCTGCCGGTGGGAGCGACCATCACCTACGCGCGCCTGTACTGGGCGGCCGAGAACGGCAGCGTGGACACCACCGCCACCTTGCAGACGCCGTCCGGGAGCAGCTCCACCATCACCGCGGATGGAAGCAGCACCGCGACCGCGTCGGGGCGGAGCTTCTACCAGAGCGGCGCGAACATCACTGCCCTGGTCCAGGCGGCCGGCCCGGGGGCCTACACGGTGAGCGGGGTCTCGGCGGTGAACCCGGTGAACCGCGACGACGAGGTCAACTTCGCCGCCTGGAGCATGGTCATCTTCTATGAGCTGACCACCGATCCTCCGCGCAACCTGACGCTCTTCGACGGCCTGGATCAGGTGGTCAGCGGGGTCCCCGCCTCCGCCACCGTCTCCGGCTTCATCGTCCCCGACACCTCCTTCGGGGCAAAGCTGGGAGTGATCGCCTACGAGGGAGACAACGTGGTCTCCGGCGATCGGCTTCGCTTCAACAGCGTTGCCCTCTCCGACGGCTTCGGCGGGACCAACAACTTCTTCAACTCCACCCGCACCCGGCTGGGAAGCGCGGTGACCGTGGCGGGGGACCTTCCGCAGTTGAGCGGCGGTGCGGCGTCCATGTCCGGGCTGGACCTGGACGTGGTGGACGTGACCGCACAGCTGCTGCCGGGCAGCACCTCCGCCAGCATCGAGGCCAGCAGCACCGGAGACACCTACCTGCTGGGCGCGCTGGTGACCTCCATCTCCACCCTCAAGCCGCTCTTCACCGAGACGGTGAAGAGCTACGTGGATCTCAATGGCGGGCAGGTGCTCCCTGGCGATCAGGTCGAGTACACGATCACCACCCACAACAGCGGGTCGGACACCGCGGTGGAGCTGTGGGTGGAGGATGTCCTTCCCGCCGGGGTCACCTATCAGCCCGGGTCGCTGGAGATCCTGACCGGACCCAACGCCGGGCCGGTGTCGGATCTGCTGGGAGACGATGCGGGCGAGTACGAGACGGGAGCGGGGCGGGTGGTGGTGCGGCTGGGCGCCGGCGCCACCCCCACCCTGGGCGGGACCCTGGGCACCGCCGATGGTTCGACCAGCGTCCGCTTCCGGGTGCAGGTCAACGCCGGTGCCACCGGGCTGATCGTCAACCAGGCGGTGGTCCACGCCACCGGTGAGCTGAGCGGCGACGTCCTCACCTTCCTCTCCGGCATCCCCGGGATCGAGGAGGAGCCCACCCGCTTCCAGGTGGCCCCGAACACGGTCATCGACTCCGCCCCTCCCAGCCTGACCCCGCTGGGCACTGCCACCTTCGCGTTCAGCTCCCCCAGTGCGGGGGCCACCTTCCTCTGCAGCCGCGACGGAGCCGCCCTCACTGTCTGCACCTCCCCGATCAGCTACACCGGGCTGGGCGCTGGAGCGCACACCTTCGCGGTGGCTGCCGTGGATGGAACGGAGCAGGACGCCACCCCCGCCACCCACGGTTGGACGGTCGACGCAGTGGCGCCGGACACCACGATCCTCACCGCGCCGCCCTCGCTCAGCACCACCACCGCGGCGTCGTTCACCTTCAGCGCCACCGAGGCGGGCAGCACCTTCCAGTGTCGGCTGGACGCTGGCGGCTGGGCCTCCTGCATCAGCCCGGTGTCGATCACCGTCGGCCAGGGAAGCCACACCTGGGACGTCCGCGCCACCGACGGCGCCGGGAACCAGGATGCCTCCCCCGCCAGCCACAGCTGGTCGGTGGACTCCATTGCCCCCGACACCACGATCCTCACCGCGCCGCCCTCGCTCAGCACCACCACCGCGGCGTCGTTCACCTTCAGCGCCACCGAGGCGGGCAGCAGCTTCCAGTGTCGTCTGGACGCCGGCGGCTGGGCCTCCTGCATCAGCCCGGTGTCGACCACCGTGGGCCAGGGCAGCCACACCTGGGAGGTCCGTGCCACCGACGGCGTCGGCAACCAGGACCCGTCTGCGGCCGGTCACACCTGGTCGGTGGACTCGCTTCCCCCCGCCGCGCCGGTGGTGACGGCTCCGCTGGAGGCCGCCCTGCTGGCACAGGACACGGTGACCCTCGGAGGGACCTCCGAGCCGGGGACCGTGGTCTCGATCACCGTGGACGGGATCGCGGTGGGAACCGCCCTCACCAACGCCTCCGGCCTCTGGGAGCTGACCAACGTCGGGCCCTTGAGCGAGGGCGCGCACGCGGTGGAGGCGGTGGCCGGGGACGCTGCCGGCAACCTCAGCCCGCCGGGGCTCTCCTCCTTCCGCACCGACACCGTTCCGCCGGAGACCACGGTGGACACCGGACCCACGGCGCTGATCGCCAGCAGCACCGCGGTGTTCGACCTTGGCTCGAACGAGTCTCCGGTCATCTACCGCTGCAGCCTGGATGGGGTGTCCCCTTCCGACTGCCCGGCCCACCTGGAGCTGAACGACCTGGCCGAGGGGCCCCACCTGCTCTCGGTGTTCGCCACCGACGAGGCAGGCAACGCCGATCCCACCCCGGCCACCCACGCCTGGACCGTGGACACCGTGGCGCCCGACACCACCCTGGAGGCACAGCCGGCCAACCCGTCTGCTTCCCGCACCGGCACCTTCGCCTTCTCCTCCTCCGAGCCCTCCTCCACCTTCCAGTGCCAGCTGGATGGCGCGGGCGCCTTTGCCTCCTGCCCCTCCCCCTCCACCTTCACAAACCTCCCGTCGGGCCCGCACTCCTTCCAGGTCCGGGCGGTGGACGCCGCGGGCAACGTGGATCCCACCCCGGCCTTCTATGCCTGGACGGTGAACGGCGACCGGGACGGGGACGGACTGCTGGATCTGGACGAGGCCACCCATGGCACCGACCCGGACGACGCGGACACCGATGACGACGGGCTCTCCGACGGGCTGGAGGTCGAAAGCGGCCGCACCTCCCCCCTGGACGACGACTCCGACGACGATGGGCTGGGCGATGGCACCGAGGACGCCAGCGCCGACGGCCTGGTCAGCGTCGGCGAGACCGACGGTGCGGCCCGGGACTCCGACGGCGACGGCCTCACCGACGGGCTGGAGCTGGGACTGACCACTCCAGAGGGAACCGGCACCGACCTGGCCCTCTTCGTGGCGGACCTGGATCCCTCCACCCAGACCGATCCGCTGTTGACCGACACCGATCAAGGCGGGGTGTGGGACGGCTATGAAGATCGCAACCACAACGGCCGGACCGACCCGGGGGAGACCCACCCGCTGCAGGGCAGCGACGACCTCGACGCCGACGGGGACGGGCTCCACAACGAGCACGAGGAGGCCCTGGGCCTGGATCCCTTCGACTCCGACACCGACGACGACGGCATCGCCGACGGCGCGGACGGGATCCTGGACTCCGACTCGGACGGGCTGATCGACGCGGCGGATCCGGACTCGGACAACGACGGGCTCCCGGATGGGCTGGAGGCCGGCGTCACCGCGGCCACCGCGCCCGCCGGCACCGACCAGGGGTCGGCGGCCTTCGTGCCCGACCAGGATCCCACCACCACCACCGATCCCAAGGTCGCGGACTCCGACCACGACGGCCTGGCCGACGGCGCGGAGGATCTGGACCGCAACGGCCGGTACGATCCGGACGAGACCGATCCCCTGCTCGCGGACACCGACCGCGGAGGCCTTCTGGACGGGGTGGAGCGGGAGCACGGCCTGGATCCCACCTGGGACGGGGACGACTGGGGCGTGGGCGGCAGCGGCTGCAGCAGCTCCGGGGGCGGGCTCTCCTCCCTCTCGCTGCTGGTGCTGGCCGGGCTGTGGCTGAGGCGGCGCCTGGCCAGACTGGGCCGCGCGGCCCTCGCGGCGGCGCTGCTGCTCTGGGTGCCCGGGGCGCAGGCACAGACCACTGCCCCCAAGTCCACCGCCATTGACGTCCAGCAGTTCAAGCCCGCTCCGGGCGGAAGCGACCTGCTGTCGCTGCACAGCGCGCTGATCCCAGAGCACTTCTCCTGGCAGGTGGGGCTGCTGGGCAGCTACGGCAATGAACCCCTGACGGTGACCAACCCGATCACCGGCCAGGCCACCTCCGCGGTGGTGGCCCACCAGGTGACCTTCGACCTCTACGGGTCGATCGGGCTGTTCCAGCGTCTGGAGCTGGGCGTGGCCCTCCCCCTGACCGTGCAGGGCACCCAGAGCGATCCCTTCGATGGCCAGACCCTGCGGGGCGCGGGAGTGGGCGATCTGCGGTTGGTCCCCAAGGCCCGGATCCTGACCCTGGCGGGAATCGAGCTGGCCGCCGCCCTGCCGGTGATCCTGCCCACCGGCGGCGAGAGCTCGTTCCTCGGCGGCGGCGGGCTGGCGGTACAGCCGAGGGTGATCGCCGAGTGGGCGCCGGGCCCGCTGCGGGTGATCGCCAACCTGGGGCTCAACTTCCGTCGCACCGAACAACTCCAGAACCTCCACGTCGGCCACGCCTTCACCTACGGCGCCGGTCTGGAGGTTCCGATGCAGCTGCCGGTGATCGGGGACCTGGCGCTGGGGGGGACCCTGGCCGGCAGCCTGGGCCTGATCCAGAACGACCCGGAGGAGCGCCCGCTGGAGCTGCTGCTGATGGGCCGCTGGACCTCCTTCATCCCCGGGCTGCGGGTGGTCGGCGGCGGAGGCCCTGGCCTCACCCACGGCTACGGAACACCCCGGTTCCGGCTGTTCCTGGGCGTGGACTGGTCCCCGGGGGGCAGGCAGACGGCACCGAAGGAGGCCGCGGTGACGCCCGCCAGCACGGAGCGCGGGTAGCCTCTACGACGGGTCCTGACTACGTTCAGGGGGCGATGCGCGCCTACCATCACCGTTACACCCTGGCCGACTACCTGAGCATCGAGAGTGCCAGCAACACCAAGCACGAGTTCTTCCAGGGCGAGGTCTTTGCCATGGGAGGAGGCACGCCCGAGCACGCCGCGCTGGCCGCGGCGATCATGGTGTCGCTGGGCGCGCAGCTCCAGGGCAAGCCCTGTCGCGTCTACACCTCGGACCTGCGCGTCCGGGTGCAATCCACCTCCCTGCTCACCTACCCCGATGTGACTGTGGTCTGTGGCAAGCCACAGCTAGACCCCGAAGACCGGCTGGCGGTGGTGAACCCCACCCTGCTGGTCGAGGTGCTCAGCGATTCCTCGGAGGCCTATGATCGCACCGAGAAATTCGAGTCCTACCGTCAGCTGCCCTCCCTGAGAGAGTACGTGCTGGTCTCGCACCGCGAGCCCCTGCTGGTGGTCCACCACCGGGGCTCGGACGGCGCGTGGACGTCCAGCCAGGTCCGGGCCCCGGACCGGATCCGGCTGGCTTCGCTGGACTGTGAACTGGACGTGGCCGCGATCTATCGGGGGATTGAACTTCAGCGATAGGGTCGGGTCCGTGCCCACTCCCCGCGTCCAGCGCGCGCGACAGAAGCGCGAGCGGCTGTGCATCGGCCTGCTCTCCGGGACCAGCGCGGATGGAGTGGAGGCCGCCTTGTGCCGCATTGACGGCACCGGGCCCACGCTCTCCCTGAGGCTGATCCGGCATCAGACCTTCCCGTTCCCCCCGGACTTCTCCCAGCAGATCCTGGACCTGGCCACGGTGCCGCAGCTCTCCGAGCTGAACGTGGTGCTGGGGGAACGCTTCGCCGAGGCGGCGATCGGCCTGGCCGCCTCCGCCGGGGTCCCGCTGGAGGAGATCGACGTGATCGGCTCCCACGGGCAGACGGTGGCCCACTTCCCCGGACCGCTGGCCGCCCACCCCTCCACGCTGCAGATCGGCGAGGCCTCGGTGATCGCCGAGCGGACCGGGATCCCCACCGTGTTCGACTTCCGGACCCGGGACATGGCGGCGGGAGGTCAGGGCGCTCCTTTGGTGCCGTACCTGGACTGGGCGCTGTTCCGAAACGCCGGCACCTGGCGGGCGCTGCAGAACCTGGGCGGGATCGGCAACGTCAGCGTGGTGGGCGACCGGCTGGAGGACACGGTGGCCTTCGACACCGGCCCGGCGAACATGATCCTCGATGGCCTGGCCCGCCGGGCGACGGGGGGAAGGCTCTCCTGCGATCTGGATGGCACCCTCTCCCGGCAGGGAAAGGTCCTCCCCCAGCTGCTGGAGGAGCTGATGCGCCATCCCTTCCTCTCCCAGCCGCCTCCCAAGAGCGCCGGGCGGGAGGGCTTCGGGGAGGTGCTGATTGCCCCCCTGTGGGACCGGTTCCCGGACCGCCCCCTGGACCTGATCGCCACCGCGCTGGCCTTCACCGTGGAGGCCACCGCCGATGCCTACCGGCGCTTCATCCTCCCCCGCTTTCCCCTGGAGGCGGTCTACGTCTCCGGCGGCGGCTCCCGGAATCCAAACCTGATGGCGCAGCTGGCCTCCCGCCTCGCCCCCCTGCCGGTCCTTCCCCTGGATGTCCTGGGTTTCCCGGAGGCGGCCAAGGAGGCGGCCCTGTTCGCCCTCCTGGCCCATGAGTGGCTTTCGGGGACCCCCCAGAATGTTCCTTCAGCCACGGGTGCGAGAACCCGGGTCATCCTGGGTAAGATGGCCCCGTGAGCGTCGTCAACGTCGTTGCCCGAGAGGTGGCCTGCAAGATCGTCTTCTACGGACCGGGTCTGTCCGGCAAGACGACCAGCCTCAAGCGGGTCTACGAGACCGTCAAACCGCAGCACCGCGGGGAGATGATGTCCCTGGCCACCGAGGGTGACCGGACCCTGTTCTTCGACTTTCTGCCGATCAAGGTCGAGCGGGTCGGCGACTGCGCGGTGCGACTGGCGCTGTACACGGTCCCCGGTCAGGTCTTCTACAACGCCACCCGCAAGCACGTGCTCCAGGGCGCGGACGGGGTGGTGTTCGTGGCCGACTCCCAGCCGGAGGCCCAGGACTCCAACCGCGAGTCACTGGCCAACCTGGAGGAGAACCTGGCCGAGCAGGGGATCCGGCTGGACCGGTTCCCGCTGGTGATCCAGTACAACAAACGGGACATCCCCAAGGCGCTGCCGGTGGAGCAGATGCGCGCCTCGCTCAATCCGCGCGGGGTGCCCGACTTCGAGACCTGCGCCATGACCGGCCGGGGGATCCTCGACGCGCTCAAGGCGATCACCCGGCTGGTGATCAAGGATCTGCGGGCCAAGCGGATCGTCCCCGCTCCGCGCACCGCCGCCCCGGCGCCGACCGGTGGCGCGGACGCTGGCCTCGAAGAGCAGCTCCAGCAGCACATCCGCAGCCGTCCCGCCGGGATGGGCCCGCCTTCGACGCCGGACGCACCGCTGGCCCGGCCGGCGCCCCAGCCCGCCCCGGGAGCGCATCCGGTGTCTCCTCCGGCGGCGGCCCCTCAGACGATGGCCACCCCCGCCTCGGCCAGGGCGGCCCGTCCCGTCTCCCCGGCCAGCGGTCCGCTGACCGCGATCGCGCCCCGCGAGCTGGTGGACTACGCCCGCGCGGTGGAGAGCGCGTTTGCCGGGGGCGAGTACGTCAACTGCGTGCTGGCCTGCCAGGAGGCGGTCCGCCGCGCGCTGGCCCACACCGGCGAGGCCTCGATGGCCGCCCAGGCCTACTTCCTGAAGATCGACGGACCGGATCTCCTCAGGCTGCAGTCGCTGGGCAGCAAGGCCAACGTCCGGGCAGAAGATGCGGCGTTCGCGATCTACGTGGTGATGCAGGCCTTCGCCCGGCTCAACCCCCGCGCCGGGGTCTGACCCCAGGCGTCGCTCAGGCCGGCTCGGTGGAGGAGCGGATCAGCCCCATCCGTCGCAGCTTGTAGAGCGACTTGAGGGTGTCCAGCTCCCGGGACTGGCTGGCGAGGATGATGGTGGAGACGTCCCAGCGCCCGTTGACCATCCCGGCGATGTGGCGCTCCTCCGGACGAAGCAGCGAGAGGCTCTCCGCGTCTTCGATCAGCAGCGGGACCATGATCGGCGGCAGCTCCCGGTACAGAGAGGCCACATGCTCGCGCTCCACCATGCGGGCAAACTCGCGCACCCGGCGATCGGCCGGATCGCTGGCCAGCAGCGCGGAGAACACCAGCCCCGCGGCCTCGAACTGCCGCTCGCGGACCAGCACCGATCCCTTCTCCAGCATGTCCGCCACCGGATCGATCTCGATCTCCGGAGCGCCGTCCACCCGCACCCACTTCAGCCTCAGCAGGTCGTAGACCCGGCGGATGGTGGCGGTGCGGGAGACGCCCATCGCCAGCCGCAACCGGCCCAGGTTCTGGCCGTTCTCGCACAGGGTGAGGATGATCCGGTGCAGCAGGCCCTGGTCGGGGGCGGGCTTGACCAGGGAGCGCACCGACATCGAATCCAGCGGCAGCGCCCGGTCCACCTCCGGCTGCTCGTCGATCCAGCGCAGCGCCTCGAACAGCAGCTCCCGCAGACCGATGTCCACCGGGGCCCACTCGTCGCCTCCGCGGTCCGCGTCCTCGGTCCAGTGGAAGTGGCCGTTCTGCGCCATCACCAGATCCACCACCGCGCCGTTGAGCTCATCCCGCGCCAGCTGCAGCGGCATCCGCGGGTCCAGCCCCCGGGCCAGGAAGGCGGCGTTGAAGTCGTTGGAACCTTGCAGATCCTCGAACGCGGCCAGCACCGTCTCCCCCCTCGCCAGCCGGGAGAGGGACAGCAGCCGGGCGATCCGCTCGCGCAGCCCCTGGCTGGAGGTGGCCACCACCTGACCGGAGAGCAGGAACAGCTTCCGCTCGCCGGCCTCCCAGGTCAGCTGGAGGGTCCCCGTCTTGCGAGAGGAGTCGAGCCACTGCAGAAGCTCAGGAAGCGGGAAGCTGAAGAGATCACCGTGGAAGGCCATGAAGTGCTTTGAGGATACAGTCCGTTGACCGTGGGCGTCGCCTTGCTGTTCATCGACGGAGTGGGAGTGGGGCGCGCTGAGCCGGCGATCAATCCGCTGGCGGGCGCCGGGCACCTCCTCTCGCAGTTCCAGGATGCGCCGGGCACCGAGCTTTCCGGCGGCCGGCTGTACCGGGTGGACCCCACCTTCGGCATCCCCGGCCGTCCGCAGTCCGCCACCAACCAGAGCGCGATCCTCACCGGAGATCCCGCCCCCCGGCTGCTGGGCCACCACCTGCTGGGCTTTCCCAACGCCTTCCTGGTCGACCTGCTCCAGCGCCGCTCCATCGTCCGCCGGCTGGTGGAGGGAGGCCGGACCGCGACCTTCGCCAACGCCTACCCGGTGGCCTACCTGGCCGCGCTGGGGCTTCCGATCCTGGAGGGAGGCGGCAGCCCGGAGGGACAGGAGTTCCCGGACCGGTTCCGCCGCCGCTTCAAGCCCTCGGCCACCACCCTGGCGATGCGTGCCGGCGGGGTCGGGCTGCGCAGCATGGATCACGCGCACCGGGGGGAGGCGATCACCAACGACCTGGATGGCGCCCGCGCCCGGGCCCGGGGGATCGCCGCGCCGCTGCGCACCCCGGAGGAGGCCGCGGAGATCTTCCTCTCGGTGGCCGCCCGCCACGACTTCTCCCTGTTCGAGCACTACCTGGCGGATGAGGCGGGGCACGCCCGGGACCGGCAGACAGCCGACGAAGTGCTGGCCGCCTTCGATCGCTTCGCTCGATTCGTGGTGGAGAACAAGCCAAGCTCCCTCCACGTCCTCATCTGCAGTGATCACGGCAATGTGGAGGATCTGTCTACCCGCTCCCACACCCTCAACGACGTCCCGGTGCTCTATTTCGGACCGCCTTCCCAGGAGCTCCCGCCCCTCGTCACGGTCGCCGACGTCGGCCGGACCATCCTCCACCTGCTCGATGTCTAGGTCCGCCCTCCTCTCCACCTCCCTGGCCCTGCTGATCCTGACCGGCTGTCGCACCCCGATGAGCGCCGAGTTCGGCCAGGTGCTGGATCGCGGGCTGCCGGAGCTGGGGCAGCAGGTGACCTTGGAGACCGCGGTGGGCCCGGTGCAGGTGGAGTACGCCGAGCACGACGCCGAGGCCGCCAACGCCTTCCGGGTGGCGGTGGAGAAGGCCGCCCCCAAGCTGGTGCGCTGGGGAAGGCTGGACGCCCCGCTGCGGATCCTGCTGGTGAACCACGACCAGCTGGAGTGGCACACCGGGCGTCACGGCTACCCCTGGCTGAGGGCCTGGGCCCGCCATGACGATCTGCTCTTCCAGTCCCCCTCCACCTTCCCGGTCCGCCCGCCCACTCCGGAGGAGCTGGAGGAGATGGTGCTCCACGAACTGACCCACTCGGTGATGTTCCAGCGGGCGGCCACCACCACCACCTGGCGGCGCAAGCACATCCCGCTGTGGTTCCGGGAAGGGATGGCCACCTACACCGCGGATCAGGGCTACCAGTACCCGGCGCTGGAGGACATCGCCCGCTACTACCGCTCGCGGACCGGGCTGGATCCCATCTCCTCCCCCGAGCCGCTGTACCAGGGCGATCGGGAGATCGTCTACGCCTCCGCCCACCACGCCTTCGCCTACTTCATCAAGGTCCACGGGGAGGCCCCGGTGCTGCAGATCATCGACCGGATGGCGGAGGGTCCGGCCTTCACCGAGGCCTTCACCGAAGTCACCGCCCAGACCCCGGAGGCCTTCCTGGGCGGCTTCAAGCAGTTCGTGACCTCCGGCAGCTTCCGCACCCCGCCCCGGTTCATCACTCCTCCCGCGGCCAGTCCCCTGCCCGTCCCCTGACGGTCTAGGGCGGGGGCAGGTAGCGGACGGTGAGCCGGGGTCGGCCCGACGCGGTGCCTTCCCGGGAGAGGAAGTCCAGGCCGTCGGAGGCGCCCGGGGTCTCCAGCAGGATCAGCCCCAGGTTGCTGTCGGGCTGGGAGATCCAGCGCTGGACCAGCGCCACCCCGGCCGGGGTGAGGTTGACGCTGGCGCTCCCGGTGGCGCTGGCGGACAGGGTCAGCAGCGCCTCTGCGCCGCGATCCGCCGTCCCCAGCCCGCCTGGCACCTGCCAGCCGGTGACCCCGTCGAAGCGGGACCAGGTGACCTGGCCCTCGGTCCAGGCGCGCCGCAGCTCATAGCCCGCGTAGGTGTGCACCGAGGGGTTCTCCACCCGGATTGTGAGCGAGGCCGACTGCACCACGCTGCCGGGCGGGATCGACGAGAGATCCCAGGCCATCAGCACCGACTGATCCGGGCTGCCATCCACCTCCAGCCGGCTGGCGGAGCCGAAGTTGGTGGAGGGGCTGCCGCTGAGAATCGACGCGTCCCGCGCCCCCGAATAGCCGGAGCCGGGAGCCACCCCCTGCTGGAAGGAGACGGTGACCTCGGCCGGAGGAGGAGGCGGTGGCGGCGCCGGCGTCTCGTCGTCCGCCAGGTTCACCGTGGCCGAACCCGGGCTCCCCACCGCGTAGTCCGGGCCGGAGGAGAGGGTGATCACCACCGTCTCGGTGCCCTCGATCAGCGCATCGTCCACCGGGATCACCGACAGCTCCACCGAGGCGGACCCCGGCGGCAGCTCCACCGTGCCCTCCAGCGGCTGATAGTCGGCCGACACGCTGGCGGTTCCCCCCACCTGATAGTGGACGGTCAGCGCCTCGGTGGTGCTCCCGGTGCGGGAAAGGCTCAGCCGTCCGGGATCCAGCGCCAGCTCGGAGGCGTGGGGATCGGTGGCCAGGAGGCTGACCTGAGGCAGCGTGGATCCCTCCACGTAGGTCACCTCCAGCCGTGGCCGGCGCAGGGCCACCCCACTCTCGCGGGTGCTGAGGTCCAGCCCGTCGGAGGACCCGGAGTAGTCCTGCACGATCACCCCGAAGTTGGAGCCAGGATCCGAGACCCACCGCTGCACCATCGCCACCCCGGCCTCGTTCAGCGGGACCGCGCGGGTCCCGGTCACCGGGCCACTGAGGGTCCCCACCACGGTGGGGTCGCGGTCAGCGGCGCCCTGCGCTCCGGCCACCGCCCAGTTGCGTCCCGCGCTGGCCACCCGCCAGGTGGCCGAGCTCTCCTCCCAGGGGCTTCGCAAGGGATACAGCTCGTAGCTGCCGCTGCTGGAGTTGGTGACCTCCACCGTGATTGCCGCCGAGAGCACGGTGCTCCCGGTAGGAATGGCGCCCAGGTCCCAGGCGAGGAGCAGCGCCTCATCCGGGCTGCCATCCGCCGAGGCCCCCACCGCCGACCCCTGGTTGAGGGTGGGCTGGTCCGCCACCAGGGTGGTGTCCCGGGTCCCGCTGTAGCCGGCCGGTGACACCCCGTCCTGGAAGGCCCGGGTGACACTCCCGCCTCCGGGCGGAGGCTCCTCGGTGGAGGGCACGGTCCAGGTGACCAGCGCCGAGCGGGTCAGCCCTCCTCCCTGGGCGGTGATCGACAGCGCATAGACGCCCGGGGCCGCGGAGCCCACCGACAGCTGCAGCGAGGCGCTGGCCGCCTCCGGCCCCACCTGCAAGGAGGTGGGGGTAAGGGTGGCCTCCGCTCCCGCCGGGACTCCGGACACGGTCAGACCCACCTCCTCCTCGAACCCACCCGACGCCTCCAGCCGCAGGGTGCTGGTCCCCTCTCCGCCCAGCTGCGCGGGCTGCGCTGACAGCGAGAAGTCCGGGGTCTGGGAGGAGGAGGCCGACTGCAGCGAGACCCGGGTGCGGATCGAACCGCCGGTGGTGGTGTACGCGCAGGGGATGGTCGGCACCTGCGCGGGGACCCGCTCCGGCGCGGTGGGGTAGTACTTGCCGTCGCGGGTGCTCTCCAGGACCACCCGGCTGGCGAAGCGGTCGGACAGCTTGCGCGAGTGCAGCTCGAAGGTCCCGGTGGCCGCGCGGTAGTGGTTGCTGCAGACGTACAGCTCGCTGCCGTGCAGGGTGATCGCCGGCTGCACCGCCCAGTAGGCCTCCCCGTCCACGAAGGTCCGCGCCCCAAAGGAGGTGCCGTCGAAGTAGCGGTAGTAGAGCTGCTCGCGGCGGTCCTTGAACACCAGGTGCAGCCCGCCCCGCCCGTCCGCCACCGCGTTGAAAGCCGCCCCATGGTAGATGGCGTCCCCGTCCGGGAAGGCCACCCGCGGTCCCTCCCATTCATCCAGCGGCGCGCTGTCCTCCCGGACCGCATAGCGCGCCGGATTGTCCCAGGAGTACTCCCCCCACAGCATCATCAGCCGGGTGCCCAGGCTGATCACCCGGCCACCGCCCAGCCGCGGCAGCGAGATCAGATCCGACTGGGCCTGGAAGGACACGCCCCCATCGGTGCTCACCCACAGCCGGAGGGTGTCGGTGCACTCCACTCCCGCGCTGGGAGGGCACGGTGAGCGGTACCAGCCCTGGACCCAGATCCGCCCCAGCGAGTCCAGCGCCAGGTTGGCGCGGTGGTAGGCATGACCGCTGGCCGGAGCGCCCACCGTCAGCCGCGGGTCGGGCCGCCAGTCTCCCGCGCCGTCGTAGCGCCACCACTGGAAGTACACCTTCCGCTGCGGATCCGAGGCGTCGGAGGAGAAGAGGGTCTGGGTGGTGTCGTAGGAGTAGACGACCGCCAGGTCCTCCCCCACCACCAGCACATCGGCGGTCAGGTGCAGCTCCCGTCCGGCGATCCCATCGTCGATGATCCGCGCGTAGTGCCGCCAGCTGCGCCCCTCATCGTCGCTGCGGTACCAGTGCAGCCCCTCCCCGTCCGGTGAGGCCCGCTCGTCCCGCTGCAGGGCCAGCAGCAAGGTGGGGGCGCCGCCCGCGGGTTCCACCCGGACCAGGTGACGCTGCATCACCGTGGACAGCGCGTTGCCCCCGGTCACCGGCGCCACGTCCACCGTCTGCGCCGAGGCGGTGGCCGCCGACAGCAACAGAAGCAACCCAATGCGTTCAACGCTCATGTGCCGGATCCCCAGAGGGGCAGAGGTTGGGCGCCTCCTCCCGTGGGGCAACTGATCCTTCGAGCAGGCCCGCAAAGAGGCACGGCCCTCCGCGCCAACCGAATGATGGTTGGTACGAAGGGCCGTGGCGGAGTGACTGGGGCCCCCACCCGAGTCGCTCAACGCAACCTGCAGTTCCTCTCTGAAGCTTGCTGCCAGGACACCGAAGAACCCCGGCGTCCCTTCTTCCCTGAAGCACTCCCCCTCCGACGACCGACCTCGTCGTCTCCTGCCTCCAACCAAAGCAATCGATGGGCCAGCAGCCCCGAGGGCACGGAAGCGTCGACCAGCGGGCACCAGCGCCTCACCCGGCAGGCCTGGGGCCCGAGGCGGGCGTTGGCCGGCAATCACTCTGGCTGCGTCCGCGGATCCAGCGGCGATCCGCCCTGTAACTCCTGCCCACCGGGGCGCTCCGGGAAGGGAAACTCTTTCACTTTCCCGGCCCTGTTTTTCGCCACCCGGGGGCAAACGCCGGGGCATGGTTCCTGCTCCTCCCCCTCCCCATGGGAATGGAGGAGGAGCTGGTGGCGGCGGCCACCATCGCACTGCAGGGGGAACCGGCCCGGGCGATGGAGGCGATCTGCCGGGCGGTGGTGGGGCTGGGGTTTCCGCACGCCCAGGTGGTGTGCCTGGAGCAGAACCGCTCGCGGTGTCTGGCCACCACCTCCCAACCGCCGGCCCCGATCTGGATCGACCGCGAGCTGCGCTCCAACCGGAGCCTGCGCCACAGCGTCCGCCAGGGCGCCTCCTACCGGAGCCGGGAGTACGCCACCTATCCGCTCTTCGGCGAAGGGGGGGTGGCCGGGGCCCTGCTGGTGGGCCTGCGCCGCGCCGGGCCGGACTCCACCCAGGTTCCTCCCGCGATCCTGCGGCTGCTCTCCGCCACCCTCCAGGCCTACTCCCGGGCCCAGGCCCAGTCCGCGCAGCTGCGGCAGGCCCGGGCCGCCCTGCGTCAAAAGGAGAGCGCCGCCACCCACCTGGTCCGCCGGCTGGCCCTGGCCCGCCACGATCTCAAGGCCCCGCTGGTCCCGGTGAAGGGATACCTGGACATGATGCTGCGGGGGATGGCCGGGCCGGTGACTCCCACCAGCCAGCGCTACCTGGAGCGATCCAAGCAGTCAGTGGACAGGCTGCGGGACCTGATCGACTACCGGCTGCGCGATCCGGTGCTGCCCACCGTGGATCTGCGCCTGCTGGTCCGGGAGGTGGTGACCGGCAGGCGGCGGCCGGTGCGGCTGCACCTCCCCGACGAACCCTGCTGGGTGGTGGCCAGCCCTCCCGCGGTGACCACCGCGCTCCACGACTGGATCCGCGGCATGGGCGCCACCGCCGATCCCCAGGCTCCGCTGGAGCTGTTCCTCTCCCGGGGCGAGCTGGGCTGGGAGCTGACCCTCTCTGCCGGGGAGTACGCCACCTTGCCGGTGCGGGTGGCGCAGCGCTGCGCGGCGTTGCTGGAGAGCTGCGGGGGCCGGCTGCTGGCCGGACCTACTGGAGTCCGGGCGATCCTCCCGTTCGATCCGAGGGTGGAGATCGCCCCCCCGGCCGGCGCGCTGGCGCCCCCCAGTCCACGACCTGCCAGCCCCGTCGCAGCGCCTCCCGCCGAAGCCGCTGATCGGGGTTGACCGCCACCGGTCGGCCCATCGCCTCCAGCGCCGGAAGGTCGCTGTAGGAGTCGGTGTAGAAGGCGCAGTCCTCCAGCTCGGCGCCCACCCGCTCCGCGTAGGCGCGGGCGTGGCCCAGCTTGCCGCTGCCAAAGCACAGCTCGCCCACCGTGCGGCCGGTGTGGTGCCCCTGGGCATCCACCTCCAGCTCGTTGCTCAGGTAGGCATCAAAGCGCAGGTCCTGGGCCACCAGCTCCGCCAGGTAGGAGGTGGAGGCGGTCAAGAGCACCAGCTGGTCTCCGCGCAGCCGGTGATCCTCCACCGCGGTCAGCGCCCCCGGCCGGTAGCCCTGGCGCAGGTGCGCCTGGAAGAACTCCACCATCCGGCCGCGGATCGGCGCGGCGGGGATCCCGGCCAGGGTGAAGATCGCCTTGCGGACCGCGTTCTCCACCGAGACCAGCCCGGCGCTGTAGCCCGCCAGCCAGACTGCCGCCCGCAGCGCCTGCAGCCGGGACACGTGTCCGGCGGCCACTTCCAGCCGCAGCCACAGCGCCGCGGAGTTCACCGCCAGCACCGTGCGATCCAGATCGAAGAAGGCGACGGACACCGCAAAAGTCTAACGACCGCGCCCAACAACGCACAGCGCCCTAAGGTGGGACCGGCTACATTTCCACCCTGGTTTGGCTGTCCCCTTTCTGGTTTCCCTGGACCTTCAGGAGCTTATGCAGCGCGCAGATCTCGGTTGGGCCCTCATCCGCTTCGTGGCCGGCGCCTCCCTGGCCGCATTCCACGGCTACTCCAAGGTCTTTGGCGGTGGGGTGTACAAGCTGGCCAACAAGGTGGCGGAGATGGGGATCCCCTTCCCCCTCTTCAACGCCTGGGTGGCCTCGTTGAGCGAGTTCGTGGGGGGGATCCTGCTGGCGGTGGGACTGGCCACCCGCGCCTCGGGGCTGTTGATCGCCGGGACGATGGCAGTGGCGGTCTACAGCCACCGCCACGACGCGCTCAGCCGGATGGAGTCGGCGGCGTTCTTCCTGGTGGTGGGCGTGGCGGCGGTGCTGATGGGCAGCGGCCGCTTCGGGCTCGATCCGAGGATCCGGCTGCGGCTGCCGGTGGGCAGCAAGGGAAGCTGAGGCCTCAGCCCTCCAGGCTGCGACCCAGCCCGGCGGTCCTGGCCAACAGGGCCGCCTGGGTCCGGTTCTCCACCGACAGCTTGCGCAGCAGCGCCGAGACGTGGGTCTTCACCGTGCGCTCGCTGATCTCCAGCATCGCGGCGATCTTCAGGTTGTCGGAGCCCTCCGCCAGCAGCGCCAGCACCGACAGCTCCCGTCGGGAGAGGGGCTCCAGCAGGGTCCGGCGGCGGCCCTCCACCCTCTCCGCATCCGCCAGCTTGTGGGCCTGCTCCTGCCGGGCGGCCTCGCGCGCTGCCCGCAGCCGCTCCACCACCCGGCCCAGCTGGTGACCGGCCTGCATCAGGGTCTCCACCAGCTCCGAGTCCGGGCGTGGCAGCTGGTCGGAGTAGAACTCCAGCACCGCCACCACCTCGTCGCGCACCTGCAACGGGAAGGCGAACGCCGAGCGCAGCCCCGCCGCCACCGCAAAGCTCCAGGGGGAGTAGCTGCGGTCCACGTCCAGCGAGGCGTTCCAGGCGGCGGCCCCGGTGCTCATCACCGCGCCCACCACCCCCTGCCCGCGCGACAGCGGGGTGGTCTCCACCGACCGGGCGAAGGCATCGTAGTGGCCTGCCGGCGCGCAGCTGGACCAGATCGCCGTCTCCCGCAGCTCGGCCCCCTCCACCACCAGCGCATGTCCCAGCTTCCAGCCGGTGGCCTGGCAGATCACCGCCAGCGCCCGTCGCAACGCCGGCTCCAGCGCGTCGGACTCGTTGGCGGCGATCGCCACCTCCTTGAGCAACCGGGAGTGGGAGGCGGCGCGGGACTCCCGCTCCTCCTGCTGCCGGCGTTCGGTCTCGTCGGAGAGCAGCCCCACCGCACCCAGCAGTTGCCCCTGGTGGGAGAACACCCGCGAGGTCCACAGCCGGATCCACAACAGCCGCCCGTCCTTGCTCCGGCGCTGGACCAGCTGCCCCTGCACCTGGGTGGTCAGCGCGTCCAGGTGGTGCTCGCGGTACTGGGATTCGGCCTCCCGGGGCACGGAGGGCAACGGCTTTCCCAGCACCTCGGCGGCGGTCCACCCGAACAGCCGCTCTGCCGCGGCGTTCCACGCCACCACCCTCCCCTGCGGATCCACCGCGTTGAAGGCCAGCGGCATCGCGTCCCACATCGGGCGGAGCAGCCCCTCCAGCGCGCTTTGGAGCTGGTGATGCGCCTCTGGCGCCAGCCGGATGTCGGGGGGAAGGACAGAAGCCATCGAGCGGTCGCTTTTTTCCACTGTCTGTAAATCTCTCAAGTCGAAAGCATGGGGTGTTTCACCTATTCGGCCAGGTGATCTACTCATATCCGCGGCCCCATTGCAGCCCCCCCTGCCCCCCGGTGGCAAGTCGGACCCCCGAGAACGGCCGCCCGGTGGGTGCAATTGACTCCGGGTGGAACCAGGTCACCCGCCCAGCGACGGCTGGGGTCCAGGCGCCGGTCGGGCCCTGGCGCGCAGGGCCATCCCCACCCCGTAGACGGAGCCGGCGATCAGCACCCCGGTGAACCAGGCATAGGGATAGAGGGCGTCCCAGAAGTCGGGGGGCCCCTCCCGCAGGGTAATGGCCTTGAGGAACCCGGGGAGGTTGGGGAGGACCCCCAGCACCAGCGCCAACATCGCCACCGGGTTCACCCGCCCATAGCGCCCTTGGACCCGGTACAGGTCGGGGACGTCCAGGGTCCGGCGGCGGATCAACCAGTAGTCGGCGATCATCACCCCGGCGATCGGCCCCAGCAGCGCCGAGTACCCGATCAACCACACGAAGATGTAGTTCCCGGCGGTGGCCATCAGCTTCCAGGGCACCATCAGGATCCCCACCACCCCGGTGATCAGCCCCCCGGTCTTGAAGGAGATGTGCCGGGGCGCCAGGTTGGCGAAGTCGTTGGCCGGGCTGACCACGTTGGCGGCGATGTTCACCGAGACCGTGGCCACCGCCACCCCCAGCAGCGCCACCACCGCCACCGTCAACCGGACCGCGGTGGAGGCGATCAGCGGGCCCTCCGCGCCGGGCGGCGCCAGGGGCGAGGTCAGGTGCCCCAGCAGCACCACCGGGTCCCACAGCAAGGAGGGATCCACCCCGCTGAGGATGGCCTGGGAGGCGCTGGTGATGATCACCCCCATCGCCGAGAAGGCCACCATGGTGGTGGGCAGGCCCAGCGCCTGCCCCAGGATCTGCTCCCGCTGGCCCTTCCCGAAGCGGGTGAAGTCCGGGATGTTCAAGGAGAGGGTGGCCCAGAAGCCGATCATCGCGGTCAGCGCGGGGACGAACACCGGCCAGAACTCGCCCAGGGTCTGGAAGCGGGAGGGCGCCTCCAGCATCGGGCCAAAGCCCCCGGCCCGGACCACCGCCCAGATCAGCAAGACCGCGGCCATCACCAGCACCAGCGGCGCGGCCCAGTTCTCGAACACCCGGACCGCGTTCATCCCCCGGTAGATGATCCAGATGTTCAGCCCCCAGAAGAGGGCAAAGGTGATCCCGCTGGAGAGGCTCAGCCCCAGCAAGGAGGCGGTCCCGCCCAGCTCCCCGAAGGAGGGCCACAGCGCCAACAGGAAGGTCTTGAGCGCCTCGCCGCCCAGGAAGGTCTGGATCCCGAACCAGCCGCAGGCCACCACCGCCCGCAAGAGCGCGGGGACGTTGGCCCCCAGGGTCCCGAAGGAGGCGCGGGCCAGCACCGGGAAGGGGATCCCGTACTTGGTGCCCGGGTGGGCGTTGAGCAGGATCGGGATCAGCACGATCAGGTTGCCCAGGGCGATGGTCAACAGCGCCTGCCACCAGTTCATCCCCTGCGCCACCAGCCCCCCGGCCATCATGTAGGTGGGGATGCAGTGGGCCATGGAGATCCACAGCGCCGCGAAGTTGTAGGTGGTCCACACCCGCCGGGAGGCGGGCACCGGCGCCAGGTCCCCGTTGAACAGCGGACTGCCGGCGATGTCCGGCGGCAGATCGGCCAGGGCCTCGGCCAGCAGCTTCGAGTCGTGCATCACTCCCCCATGGGTGCAGAAGACCGCGGGGACTCTAGCGTCGGCGGCGGAGGATCCCCAGCAGCGCCAGCGCCGCGGCCAACCCGGGGCCCCCACCGGTGGCCGCGCAGGCGAGGTTGGGCAGCCCGGGGGTCCCGCGGTTGACCGCGATCACCCGGGGGACGATCGGCCCGGGCTGGAGGCAGTCCGCCGCCGGAAGCCCGCGCGGGTAGATCTGGCAGAACCCGCCCAGGGTGCCGAAGTCCAGGATCCGCTTGCGGGTCTCCCCCACCGGCGCGGTGGGCTCCATGGTGCTGCCGAAGATCCCCACGTGATCCAGGCCCAGGGCGTGACCCAGTTCATGGGTCAGGGTGTTCTGCACATCGGTGGCCACGCAGGCGGTGCTCTCCGCCCCCTCCACGCAGGCCGGCGCGCCCACGGTGGTGAACAAGAACCGCTGGCCATCCTGGTGCAGCGCCCCGTTGAGCCCGATGTCCGCGTCCACGATCGTCCCGTCGCGCGCGGTGAAGAAGGTCACCGTCAGGCCGATGGTGAAGTCCCCGTGATCCCAGCAGCGGTAGGCGTTGGCGCAGGAACCGTCGTCGCGGCAGGGATCGTCGAAGGGGACCACGTCCCGGCAGGCGGTCTCCCGGAAGACCACCACGTTGTTGTTCAGGCCCGCCCGGTCGTAGCCGAACCGGGTGTCCGGTTGCCGTTCCGCGCGGAGGAACTGGAAGTCGCTGCAGACGTCGGAGGCGGCCTGCCAGGTCTGGTAGGCCGCGTCGATCGCCGTGAACTCACTGTCCCCGGGGGTGAGCAGGCTGCCCGCCGCGTCCGGGGTATAGGTATAGGTCCGCTCCGCCCAGGAGATGCAGACCTCCTTGCCCGGCACCTGGAGCCGACGGAAGGGAGGTTCCGGGTCCTGGGCCAGGACCGGGGTCCCCGCCAACGCGGTCAGCAGCGCGCCGATCACCCTCCCCCGCTTCACCCGCGCCGCCTCCGCCGCAGCGCCGAGAGCAGCAGGCCCAGCCCCGGCAACGCGCCCACCGCGCCGCAGTGGCTTCGCCCCAGCTGCGGATCCAGCGTCTCCAGCACGCAGTCCCTGGGAGGGAGCCCCACCGGATAGGCCTCGCAGACGAACTGCTGCGAGCCGGGATCCAGATCCCGCATGAAGGTCGCCCCCACCGCGGCCTCCGGGTACATGGTGGAGCCGGCCCGGGAGCGATCGTGGTTCAACCCGAACACATGCCCGAACTCGTGGGCCATGGTGTTCTCCACGTCAGTGGACACGCAGCCCTCATAGACGGGCGCCACGCAGGCCGGGGAGGTGGCCTCGGTGGCGGTGAAGCGGAAGGTGCCGTCGTTGAGCTCCACGTCGGAGTCGAAGACCCGGCCGCTCTCCGAGTCGAAGGTGTTGGTGGTGATCGCAAAGGCGCCCGCCCCGTGCGGCCAGCAGTCGTGCAGGTTGGCGCAGTAGAACGCCGACTCGTCCCAGCAGGGATCGGAGTCGGGCACCACCTGCTTGCACAGCCCCTGCTGACGGAACAGGACCAGGTTCTCGTTGTCGGGAGGCGACTTGAGGTTGAAGCCCACCCAACGGTTGGAGGTCCGCGGTCCCTCCAGGACCGGCAGGCTGGCGCAGCTGTCGAACTCGGTCTTCCAGGTCTGCAGCGCACGGGAGATGGCGGTGAACTCCGTCTCCCCCTCTACCTCCGGGCTGCCGTCCTGGTGGACCCGCACCTCCAGGGGCGCCACCGGCCACCACAGACAGTGGGTCACCTCGCGGGAGTTGACCGTCTGCAGGCGCACGTAGGGCGTCTGTGCCAACAGCACCCCCAGCAGCAACCCCGCGGAGCTCACGGCTGGGGCCGCTTTCCCCGGAGGAGCTCCGCGATCCGCGCCTTGAGCGCGGAGAGTCGCATCGGCTGGAGCGGGGAGCGCATTGGCGCGTGGGTCAGCGGATCCACCAGCGCCGCCCCGGCCACGTCATCGGGGACCGCGTAGGCCTCCTGACCGTCGCTGGACCGTTCGATCCGGAACTTGCCCTGCGCCAGCCCGGTGACCAGGAAGGTGCGCCGGCCCTGCCGCTCCAGGAACACCAGCACCTCGTCGCCCAGCTGGAAGCGGGCCAGCCCGCTGACCCGCTGGCCGATCTCCCCCACCACCCCGCCCGGCTGGAGGATCACCACCGATTTGCCCGCCGCCCCCTTGAGCGACTCTGCGATCTCCACCTCCACCTCGGTGACGATCAGCCGCTGGTCGGAGGTCCACCGGCTGTGGCTGCGGACCACCTTGCCGACCACGATCGCGTCCGAGCCGCGGGTCAGGCCCTCCACGTCCAGGCCGATCACCTGGGTGGCCAGCGCCCCGGGGGCCAGCAGCATCGCCACCAGGGCCCACCCCATTCGTCCTCGCGCCTGGAACATTGGGCAAAGACCTTACCGCACGCCCGCCCATCTGCTATCCCCGGCGGCCCCCATGGCCAAGGCACCCCGTCTCCGCTTCGCCCCTTCGCCCACCGGTTATCTGCACATCGGCGGCGCTCGAACGGCGCTCTTCAACTGGCTGTACGCCCGGCGTCACCAGGGCACCTTCATCCTGCGGATGGAGGACACCGACCAGGCGCGCTCCACCCCCGAGTCGGTGCAGACCATCCTGGACGGCCTGCGCTGGCTGGGGATCGACTGGGACGAGGGTCCCGGGGTGGGCGGCGACTTTGGCCCCTACAACCAGATGGCCCGGCTGGGGATCTACAAGGAGTACGCGGAGAGACTGATCGCGGAGGGCAAGGCGTATCGCTGCTACTGCACCCGCGAGGAGCTGGACGCCCGGCGCGCCGAGTACGAGAAGCAAAAGCGCCAGTACAAGTACGAGGGCACCTGCCGGGACCGCCAGGACGCCCCCGACCGCCCGGCGGTGATCCGCTTCCGGATGCCGGACGGCGAGGGCCAGGCCAGCTTCACCGACCGGGTGCTGGGGAAGATCACCAAGGAGTGGTCGGACCTGGACGACTGGGTGATGCTCCGCGCCGACGGGATCCCCCTCTACAACTACGGGTGCGTGCTGGACGACCACCTGATGGAGATCACCCTGGTCGGTCGTGGCCAGGAGCACGTCAACTCCACCTTCCCCCAGCTGATGCTGTACCGGGCGCTGGGCTGGGAGCCGCCGGAGTTCGCCCACTTCCCGCTGATCCTGGGACCGGATCGGGAGAAGCTCTCCAAGCGCAAGCACCCCGAGGCGGACGTGATGCTGCACGCCAGGAACGGGATCCTCCCCGAGGCGCTGAACAACTTCGTGGTCCGGTTGGGCTGGTCCCACGGCGACGACGAGGTGATCACCCGGGCCCAGATGCTGGAGTGGTTCGACTTTGCCCAGGTGGGGTCCACCTCCGGGGTGTGGAACCCGGAGAAGCTGCTGTGGGTGAACCAGCAGTACTTCAAGAGCATGGCGCCAGAGGCCCTGGCTGCCCTGCTGGTGCCCTTCCTGCGCGAGAAGGGGTTCACGGTCCCGGACGGCGACCCGCGCCCGGAGAAGCTGGTGAAGGCCCTGCGCGAGCGGGCCCGGACCCTCTCCGAGATGGCGGAGACCGCCCGCTACTTCTTCAGCTCGGGCGTCACCCTGGACGAGAAGGCGGCAGCCAAGCACCTGACCGCCGACTCCAAGCCCCTGCTGCAGCGGGTGCGGACCCTGGCCGGAGAGCTGGCGGCCTGGACCCCCGAGCCGCTGGAGCACATCGTCAAGCAGGTCTCCGAGGAGTCCAGCGTGGGGATGGGCAAGGTGGCCCAGCCGGTCCGGGTGGCAGTCACCGGCGGCACCGCCAGCCCGGGCATTGGCGAGACCCTGGAGCTGATTGGCCGGGACGAGACCCTGCGACGCCTGGACGCGGCGATCGGGCGCATCCCGTGAGGCAGGGTCAGGTTGCCCGCTCCCCGGACGTCGTACCCACGGTGTGGGCAGGGAACCATCGGGAAGGTGGCAAAGAGGCCGCCGGGAATGGCGGTCTTGATGGACGTGGTGTCCGGCTGGACCTATCTTCCGCGACCGTGATGCTTCCGACGCTTGACACCACGAAACGCGAACTTTATAAGCCGCCGCCTCGAACGCAGTTGTGGCGGGCGGGAACGGCGCTGTTGGTGGCCGTGGGGTTGGCGGGGTCGGCGCAAGCCGAGGTGGTGAGTGGGGTTCAGCTGCCGGACGGGGCTGAGAAGGTGGGGGAGAATCGTTACCGGGTCCGACAGGACTTCGACGAAGCGCTGAAGTACTACCGGACGGTCTTGCCGGTAGGAGCGTTTCCCAGAAGGTCGGTGGTGAATCAGCCGGGAGTGAAGGCTGTTCACATCAGCAACCCGGGGAAGAAGCGGTTCGAAGGAATCAACATCTACCAGGCGAACGATGAGGTCAGGATTTTCATCATCGTCGCCGCGCCAGAGCCAAAGAAGAAGGCCGAGGCAAAGCCGAAAAAGTAGTCGCCGTCGACATTTGTTGGGGAATCGTCCAACGGCAGGACTCCAGACTCTGACTCTGGCTATCTAGGTTCGAATCCTAGTTCCCCAGCCACGTATGGCCCTATCGTCTAGCGGTTAGGACGGAGCCCTCTCAAGGCTCAGACCGGGGTTCGAGTCCCCGTAGGGTCACAGGAAGCGCCCGCCTCTGGAAACGGAGGCGGGCGTTCTCTTTGATGGGGGGCCCCCAAGGCCCCTCCACAGCCGGCCCTATCGTCTAGCGGTTAGGACGGAGCCCTCTCAAGGCTCAGACCGGGGTTCGAGTCCCCGTAGGGTCACATGGAAACGCCCGCCTCCTGGAGAAGGGGGCGGGCGTTGTTGTGTGGGCTTCGAGGGGACAGCCCGCGCTAGCTGCAACACATGGGGCAGTTGATAGGGGGCGGTCCGCACTCCAGGTCGCAGCCAACGCACTGGGACGGTTGCTCACAGACGGTGTTCCCGAGGTCTCCGCAGTCCTGTAGGCAGTGACCGCCGGAGCAGGTGAATCCGACCGTGCACACGGTCCCTCCGGTACAGGCACCGCAGCTGGCCTCGTTGCCATCGACGTAGACCTCGCAGCCGTTGGCCCAGCTTCCATCGCAGTTCTCCCAGCCGGGCAGACAGGTCCCGGTGCAGCCTCCCGGTGCGCAGACGGTCGAATTGGTCACCGTGTTGGGTGGGTTGGCCGGGCAGGTGACATCGCAGAGGCGGCAGTGGGTGCGGCTGTCCCACTTAAAGCAGGCGCCATCGCAGAGCCGACCATCGTCATCGCAAGTTACCTGGCAACTACCACCACCGCAGTAGGCGGTTCCGGTGTCGTCTCCGACTGCAGGAGGTGGGCACTCGCATTCTGCGTTGCCCCCACAGTCCGCATAGCCGGTCACGCATGCCTTCTCGCAGGTGCCCGCTGTACAGTTCCCGGAGTACACCACGGACCCCGCGTCCTGTCCGGGGTAGCATTGGGTGGCGCAGTCACCGCAGTGCTGGGGATTGTTGAAAAGCTCGGTTTCACAGGCGCCCGGGACCGAGGGATCCTCGGGGCTACAGCGGCCCCAACCAGGGCTGCACCCGAACGTGCAGACTCCCTCCTCGCAGGCCACAGTTCCCTTTGCGAAGGGGATGCAGCGTTCGCCGCAAGCTCCGCAGTTCTGCACATCGTGCTTCAGGTCGCTGCACGCCCTCCCCCCATCAGTGGAGCAGCACTCCTCTCCGTTCTGACACGGAGACTCTGCTCCACAGACGCATACCCCTTCGACGCACTGGCTGGAGATGCGCGGATCGCAGCCCTGACAGCCTGCGCCGCAGAGTTCAAACTCATCTGAGGGAGTGGCACCACCGTCCGGCTCCATGCAGGGGCCGCCGTCAAAGGTCCCGTTGGAGCAGGAAGCGATTCCCTCCTTGCAGACGCCGGAGCTCTCTCCAAACATGCAGAACGTCGTCTGCCCTGGCCTGCAGCCCTTCACGTCGATCAGCACCTCACGTTCGATGCTGCGCTGTTGGCTGTCCGTCAGACGGATCACCACGCTGCGGGGGCCAAAGGTCTGCGTTCTGGCCCTACCCTGCAGCACGCCGGTGAACTTGCCCACCGCGACCCACTCCAGAGAGTCATCCCACGAGACCCGATCCCAGACGTATGCGGGCACGCCTCCGTCTCCCACGAGTTGGACGGTGAGGCTCTCCGCTTCCGCGATCTCGTGAGGTCCCAGGTTGGAGATCTCCAGGGAAGAGGCGTCCACCGAGGCGTCCTGAACGACGACCGAGCCGTCGCCTCCGTCAGTTCCATCTTCCGGGACAAAACAGGCCACCGGAAGCAGCGAGAGCGACGCCAGCAGCAACGGGACAAAGGACAAAACGATCCGCTTCATGGACTCACCTTGGGACATGCCGGAGCAAACGTCGTCCGTGATGCCGTGTTCTTGTTGTCGTGGCGGGCTCGGGGCCAACCGGCGTCGGCGCTGAGTCCCTTGCTGTCCACGAGGTAAGCGGTCAGCGCTGCCCCCGACGGGACGTAGAGCACACCCGGACGACCCGCCAGCACCGCCCCGTCGGCCAGTCGGGCGCAGTCCAGCAGCATCGCGTTGGAGCCGACCCCGGCGTCTGACGCACTCCACAGCGGCTGAAGCTCCGCATCCAACGCAGCCAACCGGCCGTTGACGTCAATGGCGTAGACGGTACCGTCCTCGCCGATCAGCGGTGCCGTCCCGGCATCGACCGCCGCGCTGCGCAATACCCCGGAGCGGGAGGTCTTCACCAGCCCCCCTGAGGCATCACCGAAATAGGCATTCCCGGAGGGATCGAAAGACGCGGGTCGAGCCACTCCCGATCCCGTCACCACCGAGTCGCGAACTGCCCCTCCGGCGCTGGGAAGGACGAAGAGCCCGCCGTTCCCACCCAACTGACCGGTGCCCAGCAACTCCCCTCCGTTGGGGGCAATGCCGGTGAAGATCGTCGCCGGTGACGGCCACCCCGGAGCTTCGGACCAGGCGGCAGGTCCGAGGTTCCAACGGGAAGTGGAGGTGCCCTGGGAGAGGTAGACCGAATCGAACTCGGCGCCGAAGTCAGAACCAGGAATCAGATTGAGCGGCGTGGTCTTGACCACGCACTCCACACCATTCTCGATCCGAGCGGCGATCAGCCTGCCGCCCAACTCCCGAGCGGCTGCCACCACCGACTGGCCGAGGTCACCGGAGAGTGCGGTGTGATAGGTCACCGCCATCTGGGGATGCATCCCACCGGCGAACGGTCCACAGGCGTTGGTGACCTCGCGGGTCGTTGCATGGAGCACCCGCAGGAAGCCCGCGTCGGGGGCATGCGCAGCTCCGTCGGTGTTGGCAGTGAAGTAGACCCCTTCCCGCAGATCCGAAGGATGGGCGGCAAGCAGGAGCCCGCCGACCAATCCGGGGGCATCGAACTGCTCCATGGCGCCGCCTGGGGTGATGCGAAGCAGTTGGCCGAACCCACCATCCACCACCCCCGTCCACAGCGCGCCGTCGTCCGCGATCACCGGCTCCAGCTGTCGGCCCAGGAAGGGGAGCGACCGGTGCCACTTGAAGCGGGTGACCGGCACCAGGGCGGTGCCCGAACCCAGGTTTCCTGCACGGTCCTTACCCGAGACATTGACCACGATATTGCCGCGGTCGCCCTTGAAGCTGGGCTCGTACAGATCGACCAGGATCGTGCCGCGGTAGAGGCTGGCGGTCCCACCATCCTCGGACACCGGGCGGAAGGCGGTGGCGGTCCCGGCCGAGCCTCCGACACTGGCCTGGAGGGAGAACTGCACCGACGCCACGTCAATCGCGTCCTCGGCCTCTACCTGGAGCTGGACGGACTCGTCCCGCTTCCAGGCGTTTCCCTCCCGATTCGTGAAGCCCCCACCCTCCTCCCGCTGAGGAATGGGAACGAAGACCTCAAAGACTGGCGGCGTGCGATCGACGGTGACCATCACCGGATCGCTTTCCAGGTCACTGGAGGGGTCTCGGACCACGATCGACACGGGGCCCTCCAAGGTGGGCACCCAACTTCCGACATACCGGCTGCTCCCGGACCTCGGAAGTTCCACCTGCTGAGAACCAGCAAACAAGGTGAGGCTGGCTGGGCCTTCGGACGGATCACTGAAGGAGAGTTCCGCCGAGACCGAGACCGTCCCTCCGACGAAGCCCGGGCTCGGACTGACCAGGACGATCCCCGGGACCTCGCAGTAGTTCGTCTCGGTGTTACAGCGGGTTCCCGTGGGACAGGCGCCCGAATCGCATCGGGTCAGGCCAACCAGATCGCATCCGGGCTGCGCCACAAGTGTCAGACCCAGAAGAACGACGCTCGCGGCGACCCGACTGCGCATTGGTACCCTCCCCCGGGAAGCCTCTAGCACGAGGCGTTAAGGCGAGGAAGCGACTCTGCCGGCTTTGCGGGCTTTCATGGTCTTGGCGAGGGCCAAGAGGTCCTCGCGCATCCCGGCAACCTGCGGATGTGCCGCCGCTCTACCCTGTCAGCGCGTCAATCGGCTCCAGCACTTTGTGATTGCTGGAGCGACGGACAAGTACGTTACGGACAGGCGAACTCCGTGAGATCCGCCGTGGTGGTGCCACGGTTGAGCGGGTCCCGCTGGTAGCGCGGCCACGCGGCCGATGTGTCCAAGGCGAGGTCGGAGACCACCGAGTAGAGCTTGCCGCCCTTGTCCAAGAGGTAAAGCGTTGGCGGCCGCCCGGGGACGATGGCGCCTCCGTCGCGAGCGCAATCCATGTTCGGGGAGGCTTCGAAGGCCGCTCCCACCGGGCTAACCCAAACTGGAGTCAGGTTTCGGGTCCACAACCCCAACTTCCCGGTCATTCCCGCGGAGTAGAGCTGCTGGCCGCTTACAAGCACAGGGCTCGCCATCACTTTTTCGCCAAACGTCGCTTCAACGAATGGGGCGACTGGGGCAGCAGGGGCAACGCGCGCCAAGCCAACATTGGTCCCCGCGAAGACCACGCCATCAGCAGCGACTACTGGCGAAGAGGCCTGATTCACGATGTTTGAGGTTCTCCATTCGGTACCTCCGTCAGTCACTCGAGCTCCGAATACCGCTCCTACGCCCGGACCGGCACTTCCTCCCATCACAAAGGTTGAATCGGTCAAGGCAGCCCCAGTGCTGGCAAGTCCCACGGGTTGCACGAAGCGTTCGGTCATCGGAATGCCTTCACTGCTCAATGCATAGGAGCTGAAGTTTCCAAGAGAACCAACGAAGTGAGCTTGGAAGCCCGACGTCACGACCGCACCGGGATAATTCAGGCCTTCGTTGATATCTATTTGCGTGCTTCGTGACCCACTCTTCCCCTCGGGCCGAAACACCTGCACCTGGCTAGATGCTCCATTGTTCAGAACCGCGTACAGCGTTTCGACGGGTCCCTGCTCTCCTGTCGCTTGCGTCTCAGAAAGAGCCAGGGCGCCCTCACAGGAACCGGTGCCCGGGCCGCTGAGCCCCAATGACCCTCCATCCGCTACAATGATTCGCGCAATCGTGCAGGTTCCTGGCTGCTCGACAGCGACAAAAACCCGCTCGCCACCGTCGAACTCCCCGACCGGCATCGATGCTCGAACGCTGCCCAGATCATTTCTCCACAGCTTCACTCCCTCGGAGGTCACTGCAGCGACGAATCCAGTCTCGTTGTTGAGGGACTCAGATGAGGCGACATAGATATTGCCGGTGCGCCCCACCGAAGGCGCAGCGCGAAAGTGAAAGCTGCTCCCGTAATCAAACACCCACCGAACCCGCGTCACCGGAATCCCCGCGTCCGCCTTCCCGATGTTCCCCGCCTCGTCCTTGCCGGAGACCTCCGCGAACACCTTCCCGCGGACCAGGTCGAAC
>JAKFFE010000047.1:0-128480 GCA_036675345.1 Myxococcaceae bacterium | reverse complement strand
CGATGGTCCGAACGGGCAAAGCCTGGGATGCCTCCCTGGCTCTGCCCGCCTAACCGACGCCTAACCCTGGCAACCGGGATCTGCCCGCGATTGCCCTTGAAAACGGAGACAGTTGCTGTCCCCCTTATTGACGCGGGCGTTGCTCAGGCCTCGATCAGGACCCGGTGTTGGTAGAGGGTGAGCAGGATCTCGTCGGAGAGATCCTGGGAGAGCTGCTGGCGCAGGTCGCTGCGGACCTTGGCCACCGGCTCCTTGCCGGTGAAGCGGACCAGCATCGCGTAGGCGTCCCCGGGGAGGGCGATGGCGTCCACCTCGCTGTAGCAGGCCAGGGCCACCCGGTGGTCCGGCAGCCAGCTGACGGTGGTGGCGGGGTTGAAGCGCAGGGTCCGGGGCAGCTGGCTGCTGGTGGCCGCGGCGTGCCGCCGGGTCAGGTGCTGCAATTCGATGGTGCCGTCCAGGCCCAGGATCTGCTCCAGCTTCGCGCGGTCCACCTCGGTGACCTTCTGGTGGCAGGCCCGGTAGAACTCCTCTTCCCGGCCCACCCAGTTGCGCCAGTGGCGCTGGTAGTCCCTTGGCGGCAGCGGCAGGTCGTCCAGCGCCTCGGCGGAGAGCGGGCCGGGGGAACCGGCGGCGGATTGATCCTCGGCGGAGAGCAACAGCTCCTTGTCCACCTCCAGGATCGCGTAGCGGGTCAGCTGCACCTCCACCAGGGTGAGGAAGGTCTTCACCGAGGTCCACAGGTTCCGGCCATCCGCCCCCGCCACGTACTTGCAGTAGTAGGTGGAGCAGACCGTCTCCCGGTACGGCCAGATGGTGCACAGGCCTCCGTCCTTCTCGAAGAAGGGACACAGCAGGGAGGAGGCCTTCCCAAAGGCGTTGCGCTGGTTGCTGTAGAACAGCGAGTACTTCGCCGGGGGACGGACCCACTGCGGAGAGATCGCCACCCGGCTCTCGATCCGCTCCCGCATCCTCCGCTGCCCCTCCGCCCACTGGGGATCCGGATCGGAGAGCAGCCCGCCCACCAGGTAGTTGGGCAGCCGCGGGTGGTAGGTGCAGCACTTGGTGTCCGCGCGGAAGAAGCGGGATCTCCCGTCCACCGGCTCCACCGAGTCCTTTGGCTGGCACATGGCGCAGTTGGAGCAGGTGGCCTTCTCCTCCACCGGGACCTGCTGGCTGAACAGCTCGGGCAGCAGCCGCTGGTAGAGCTGGGGAAGGCCGTCGAGGAGGTTCGCCATTCCTCCACTATCTCCCAAAGGCCTCAGGTGCGGCGGGCCGTCTGGTGCAGCTCGAGGACGATGTTGCCGTCCTTGAACAGGCGCACCGCGCCGGAGGTCTGGCTGACCACCAGGGCGATCGCCTTGGTGCTGGAGGTGATCCCCGCGGTGGCGGCGTGCCGCGCGCCCAGTCCCAGCGGGATCTTCACGTCGTCCTCGGAGGCGGAGAGGTAGCGGCCGGCGGCCAGGACTACCCCGTCCTCGCGGATGATGAAGGCCCCGTCCAGCACCGAGAAGTTCTTGATCGCCTCGCGGATCTTGGGGTCCAGGACGTTCCGCTCGGCTTCGGAGAGGCCCTGGAACGGGTTGATGGTCATCTGCCGGCTCTTCTCCAGCACGTTGGTGTGATCGCCGATCACCACGATGGTGCCGATCGGGTGGCCCTCGAACCCCTCCTGGCCGATCTGCAGCGCCAGCTGGATCAACGCGTCCACCACCTGGGAGTTGAACTGGTCTCCCAGCTTCACCCCTTCGATCGCCACCCGGTCATCCAGCGATCCGCCGATGTCCATCTTCATCAGGGTGTCCGGCGCCCGGCCGACCTTGCCGGTCATGCACAGCACCAACTCTCCCTCCTTGAACGCCCCCTGGGACAGGGCGGAGACGAGCGCCACCTTGACCCGCTCGACACGCGAGTAGTCGTAGGCGGGGATCACCAGCGCGCGGACCTTCTTGAGGATGAACGGCGCGGCGATCTTCGGATCGGTGACCGCGTAGACGAGCTTGCGCCGGGCGGGCTTTCCCCGGAGTTCTTCCGGTGGAATCGGAACGTCAGAGATATACAAGAAGTGATCGACGTCGCTCTTCGCCGCTAGCTTGAGGGCGGTGCGGAGGAAGTCACGGTCGAAGCGGGACCCGTCGGAAGGAGGCACAGGGAAAATGTGCAGGGTTTCCCTCGTCCTGTCAGGGAAACTTCCCCAGGATCCGCTTCGTTTCCCCAGTTTCGCTGACCAGGCGACCTTGGAGTTTCCGCCGAAGGACCATCAGGTTGTCTTGACTCTGCGGTCGCTGCCAATACAATCTCGCGCCCTCTTTTTGGGCCACCCCGGGGGTTTCAGCGCCTTGAACCAGAAAGATCTGAAGCGCTACAAGAAAATGCTCGAGGAGAGCAGGGATGCGCTTCTCCAGAGTGCGAAGAAGACCCTGATGGAGGAGTCGAACTTCGACACCGACGATCTTCCCGACGAGATCGATCTCGCGTCCTCCGAATACACCCAGTCGATGGTGTTCCGTCTGCGGGACCGCGAGAAGTTCCTCCTCAAGAAGATTGAGAAGGCGATCACGCGGATCGACGACGGCACCTTCGGCATCTGCGAGCGGTGCGAAGAGCCGATCAGCCCCAAGCGCCTGGATGCGCGGCCGGTGACCACGCTCTGCATCCGCTGCAAGGAAGAGCAGGAGAAGAAGGAGAAGTCCTACGGCTGATCCCTGACCGGGATCGGCCGACCGGTTCTCGCCGCACCTCCAACCCCTGGTTGGAGGTGACCGGGAGGGCTGAACAGAAAAAATGAAGTTCAACGGGTGGCCTTCGGGCCGCCCGTTCTCATTTGGGGCGCCGCTCAGGCGGGAAGCTGGAGCTCCACCCGCAGCAGCTGGCGGCCGACCAGGAACTGGTCGCCGTTCTCCACGAAGGCCGGCGCGCCCAGCCGGATGAAGGTCCCGTTGGAGGACCCCACGTCCTTCACCGCCACCTTGTCCGGGGTGACCCGGAGCACCGCGTGGCGTCCGGAGACGAAGCCGTCGGTGGGAAAGGCGATGTCCCCGTTCTCGCGGCCCAGCGAGTTCTCGCCGTCCTTGAGCGGGTAGGCCGAGCCGCGGATCCCGCCCTCCAGCACCTGGATCAGCCGGAAGCGGTACCCGGCATCCGGCGAACCCCACACCAGGGTGCCTCCCTGGGCGGGGCTCATCTGGGGGATCGGCTCGCAGATCAGCCGCTGGCGGCCCAGCCGCAGCTCGCCGCCGGTCGGGAGATCCCGCTCGGCCTTGAGGCGGATGAACACCCCGTTGCCGCCGCCCACGTCTTCGATCGCCAGCCGGGCCCCGGAGAAGAAGAAGCGGATCTGCTGCGCGGCCACGAACGGGTCGTCCGGCAGCGCCACGTCCGCGGTCCGTCCGGCGGTGAGCACGTCCCCGCGCATCGGGACCACCGCTTCGGGGCCTCCGTCGGCGCGGACCACCCGGATGAACACCTTGGGACGCAGCGCGCTGGGGCTGACCGACATCACCATCGTTCCTGCGCTCATGGCGCTACCGCAGGAGAAACAGACCATCACGCCGGCAGGGTTGTCGGCATCGCAGCGGGGGCAGAAGGGCATGACTCGGTCCGGAGGATAGCAGGACGTCTGCCCGGTCGCTCGCTCCTCGTGAGGGCCCAGCGCTGCCTTGTTCCAGGACCCCCGACGTGAGAAGTTCGCCCCGCCTTTTCTCCCCGAGAACCCTTCCCGATCCCGCCTTGATCTGCCCCTCCTGTAACACCGAGGCCGGTGACGTCTCCCGGTTCTGTCCGTCCTGCGGCGCCACCATCGTCCGGGCGCTGGAGGCCGACGACTTCATCGGCAAGATCGTCGCCCGCAAGTACCGGGTGGAGCAGATGTTGGGCGAGGGCGGGATGGGCAAGGTCTACAAGGCCAACCAGGTCGCCCTGGACAAGCCGGTGGTCCTCAAGGTGCTGCGCCAGTCGCTGCTCTCCGACGAGCGGACGGTGGCCCGCTTCCACCGCGAGGCCAAGGCTGCCAGCCGGCTGAACCACCCGAACTCGATCTCGGTGCTGGACTTCGGTCAGTCCGAAGAAGGCTCGCTGTACATCGCGATGGAGTTCGTGGCCGGCAAGGACCTGCACCAGGTCCTCAGCAAGGAGTGGCCACTGCCCGAGGCGCGGCTGGTGCGGATCATCAGCCAGGTGCTCTCCGCGCTCTCGGACGCCCACGGCGCGGGGGTGGTCCACCGGGACCTCAAGCCCGAGAACATCATGATCGAGCAGCGCCGGGGCGAGCCGGACTTCGTCAAGGTGTTGGACTTCGGCATCGCCAAGATCCAGGACTCCACCGGAGAAGAGGGGCCGGCGCTGACCCGGGCCGGCTTCGTGTGCGGGACCCCGGAGTACATGTCCCCGGAGCAGGCCCGCGGGGCCCAGGTGGATCACCGCTCGGACCTGTACGCGGTGGGGGTGATCCTCTACCAGCTGACCACCGGGATGCTGCCGTTCGACTCCGACTCGGCGGTGGGCTTTGCCACCAAGCACCTGACCGAGGAGCCGCCGCTCCCGTCCCGCCGCCGCCCCGACTGCAAGGTGTCGCAGGGGATGGAGCGGCTGATCATGCGGGCCCTGGCCAAGGACCCGAACGATCGGCCCCAGACCGCGGACGAGTTCAAGGCGGACCTCAACAGCCTGGACAAGGATCGGCGCAGCGCCAACGCCGCCCGTCGGGGTGTCTCCTCCCCGGTGCTCCAGCCGCTGCCGCGCAAGGTCACTCCCACCGACTCGACGGGTGGCCAGCAGAACGAGCAGACCTGGCCCGGCCAGGGTGAGGTGCCGGATCAGACGGTGCGCGCCTTCCCCGACCAGATGGAGCGCGCCCAGCGGGTGCTGCGCCAGGGCCAGCAGGCGGGGGCGAGCGGCGCCAAGAGCCGGGCCACCGACACCGGAGTGACCCCGGTGCCCGCGGACAAGTCGCTCAAGGTCCTCAAGGGCGCCACCGTGGGGCTGGTGGTGATCTCCCTGGGCTTCGCCGGCTACTTCTTCTGGCAGGTGAACCAGGACGCGCCCCCGGCGGGGACGGAGGTGGCCGGAAACGGAGCCACCCCGGCGCCGGTGGCCGATCGCCGCCCGCTGTACGAGCAGGACGTGGCGGGAGCCAACCGGGACGCCTCCTTCGCCGAGCGGCTGGAGCGGGAAGGGGACGACGCCCACCTGCGGGGAGAGCTGACGGTGGCGGCGGACAAGTACCAGCAGGCCTTCGCCAAGGATCCGCGGCCCACCCTCTCGCTGAAGCTGGGAGAGGTGTTCTACCAGGCGAACAAGGTGCAGGAGGCCCGGGGCTGGTGGCAGCGCCACCTCAAGGACCAGACCACCACCAAGGCCCGCCGCTACATCCTCGAGGCGATGCCGGACCTGGGTTAGGGCCTACGCCTCCACCTGCAGCACATGCTCCCCGATCCGGATCCGGTCCCCGAAGTTGACCGTCCGTTCGCCGGTGATCCGCACGTAGGTCCCCAGTCCGCCGGACAGATCCCGCAAGGTCGCGCCCAGCTGGGTGGGGGACAGCTCGCAGTGCCGCAGCGCCATGTCCCCGTCCTTGGGAAAGGACAGGTCGCACAGCGACTGCCCGATGGTCAGCAGCGAACCCCCGGTGATCACGGTCCGCCCGGGGCGGCCGCCCACCAGGACCTCCTCCACCCCGAACACGGTGTGCCCGGAGGGGAGGGGAGCCCCGTACACCGCCGCTGAGCCGGCCGGAGCAGCGGGGGCCTTGAGCGGACCGGTGAACCGGAACAGCCGGTGCCCGGCGGAGAAATAGGAGTTGGGGCCGATGTTCTCCTGCCCGGGGATGGCCACGAACACCCCCGAGGCGCTGGACTCGTCCTTCACCACCAGGGTGTTGTCCCGGATCAGGAAGGTGGCGTGCAGCGGAGAGACGAACGGGTCGTCCCCGAACAGGATCGCGCCCCGGGTGCGGCCGATCTGGCAGGAGCTACCGGCCAGCCGGAACCGCTGGCCCTTGGCGGCGCCGGCCAGCACCAGCAGCCCGAACCGGCTGGGGGCGGGCTTGCGGGTCAGCTCGGAGGCGGGGATGGGCGCCGCATCGCTGGAGGGCGGGCGGGCCACCGGGCGCATCCCCGGAGGCGCGCTGGGCTTGGGTGCAGGCGCCGCGACGGGCGCCGGCGGCCGGGCAGCGGCAGGCGGGGCAGTGGCTGCGGGGGGCCGGGGGATTCCCGGGGTGGTTCCACCCCGGGGCGCCGCACCCAGGGCGGGGCCGGGAGCCGGCCGGGGGCCGGAAGCGCGCACGCCTTCGCCGAGCACGGACGCTCCGCAGGCCGAACATTTGGCGGCCTTGGGAGGGTTGTACTCGTCGCAGTGGGGGCAAACCACGCCCAGGGTGGACAGCAGGAGCTGAGACATTTGGGGCGGGGTGACTCTAGGAGGCTGCAAAACGTGTGGTCAACGAATCATCCTCGCGTTGCCCTTGGTAGATCCGGCAGTTACGATTGGCGCCGGGCTTGATGATCCGCCTCAACGACATCCTCCAGCGGGTCGCCAGCTATCACCCAGACCCTGACCTGGACATCATCAAAAAGGCCTACGTCTATTCGGCGAAGGTCCATCAGGGGCAGCTGCGCAAGTCTGGCGAGCCCTACCTCGTCCACCCTCTGGAGGTGGCGGGGATCCTTGCCGAGCTCAAGCTCGACGAGGCGTCGATCGTCACCGGGCTGCTCCACGACACCATCGAGGACACGCTGGCCACCAGCGAGGAGCTGACCGAGCTCTTCGGCCCGGAGGTGGCCAACCTGGTGGACGGGGTCACCAAGCTCTCCAAGTTCTCCGCCTCCGCCAAGCTCTCCGCCGAGGAGAAGCAGGCGGAGAACTTCCGCAAGATGATCGTGGCGATGGCGCAGGACATCCGGGTGATCCTGGTGAAGCTGGCCGACCGCACCCACAACATGCGGACGCTGGATCACATGGCGGCGGAGAAGCAGGCCCGCATCGCCCAGGAGACCCTGGACATCTACGCGCCTTTGGCCAACCGGCTGGGGATCAGCTGGATCAAGACCGAGTTGGAGGATCTCTCCTTCCGCTACACCAAGCCGCAGGAGTTCAAGGACCTCCACGACAAGGTGCAGGCCCGCCAGAAGGAGCGCGAGCGCTACATCGAAGAGGTCGTGGACCTGGTGGAGAGCAAGCTCAAGGAGAACACCCTCCAGGGCGAGGTCAGCGGCCGCTTCAAGCACCTGTACAGCATCTACAAGAAGATGAAGGCCCAGGGGATCGAGTTCGAGCAGGTCCCGGACGTGCTGGCCTTCCGGATCATCCTCAAGGACGTGGCCGGCTGCTACGAGGCCCTGGGGCTGATGCACCAGCTGTGGAAGCCGGTGCCGGGGCGGTTCAAGGACTTCATCGCCATCCCCAAACCGAACATGTACCAGTCCCTGCACACCACCGTGCTGGGGCCGCGCTCCGAACGGATCGAGGTCCAGATCCGCACCGAGGAGATGCACCGGATCGCCGAGGAGGGAATCGCCGCGCACTGGGCCTACAAGGAAGGCCGGACGACGATCTCCAAGGACGACGAGAAGTTCGCCTGGCTGCGCCAGCTGATGGAGTGGCAGCAGGACCTCAAGGATCCGAAGGAGTTCCTGGAGACGGTGAAGGTGGACCTCTTCACCGACGAGGTCTTCGTCTTCACCCCCAAGGGGGACGTGAAGAGCCTGCCCCGCGGGGCCACCCCGGTGGACTTCGCCTACGCGATCCACTCCGACGTGGGCGGGCGCTGCGTGGGGGCCAAGGTGAACGGCAAGATCGTCCCTTTGCGCTACAAGCTGAAGAACGGGGACATCGTGGAGGTGCTGACCTCCCCCCAGGCCCACCCCTCCAAGGACTGGCTGACCTTCGTCAAGACCAGCCGGGCCCAGCAGAAGATCCGCGCCTTCATCAAGGGACAGCAGCGGGAAAAAAGCCTGCAGCTGGGCCGGGAGCTGGCGGAGAAGGAGTTCCGCCGCTTCTCGCTGAACTTCAACAAGCTGCTCAAGAACGGCGAGCTGAAGAAGATCTCCGAGGAGCTGGGCTACCGGGTGGAGGAGGATCTGCTGGCGGCGGTGGGCTACGGGAAGATCGCCCCCAACCAGCTGATCCAGAAGTTGATCCCCCCGGAGAAGCTGGCGGAGACCGAGAAGCCGGCCACCAACGCCGCCACCGCGCTCTCCAGCACCCAGGGCACCGGCTTTGGCAACCGGATGGCGGAGGTGGCCAAGAAGCTGGTCGGCCGCCCCACCCGCAGCGGAGTGATGATTGGCGGGGTGGACGATGTGCTGGTCCGCTTCGGCCGCTGCTGCAACCCGGTGCCCGGCGATCAGATCGCCGGCTTCATCACCCGCGGCCGCGGGGTCACCGTCCACACCTCCAACTGCGAGAAGGCCCTGGCCACCGACCCCGAGCGCCGGGTGGACGTGGCCTGGGACGTGCGCGGGGACTTCAAACGCCCGGTCACCCTGCGGGTGCTGACGGTGGACCGCCCCGGCCTGCTGGCGGACATCTCCAACACCTTCTCCAAGAAGGGGGTGAACATCTCCCAGGCCAACTGCCGGGCCACCGGGGATGACCGCGCGGTGAACACCTTCGAGGTGGTGATTTCGGATCTGAAGCAGTTGACCGATCTGATGCGCACCATCGAACGCCTCAACGGCGTGTTCTCGGTGGAGCGCATCTAGATCGGAGGGGGGACTACGCCACCGCGATGGCGTCGATCTCCACCTTCACCCCGCGCGGCAGCGCCGCCACCTGGACGGTGGCGCGGGCGGGCGGGGTGCCGGGGAAGTACTTCGCGTAGGTCTCGTTGATCTTCGAGAAGTCGCCCAGGTCGGTGCAGAAGATGGTGCAGCGGACCACGTGGGCGAACTCCAGCCCCGCCGCCGCCAGCACCGCCTTGAGGTTCTGCATCACCCGCTCGGTCTGGGCCACCACGTCGCCCTGCACCACCTCCATGGTGGAGGGATCGAGCGGGATCTGCCCGGAGAGGAAGACCATCTTGCCCCCGGAGGTCTCGATCGCCTGGGAGTAGGGGCCGATCGCCTTGGGGGCGCCGTCGGAGTGGATTGCCTTGCCAGCCATGGAACGTCTCCTTCAGTCAGGGGAAGAGCGGGGCGTGTAGCCAAGGCGCTGCCCCGGCGCAAGACCGGACCCAAGAACAAGGGCCGCGCTCCCGAGAAGGAGGCGGCCCCTGGTCCAACGCTCAATCCAGCCCCGGAACTACTGGGCGGAGTTGTCGGCGATGATCCGCTCGTACAGCTTGTCCGGCTTGACCCCGGAGGCCAGCAGCTTGTCGGCCCGGGCCAGCTCGGCGTCGATCAGGGTCTTCATCTGCGCGAAGTTGGCGCCGATCTGCTTGCGACCGTTGATGAAGAAGGTGGGGGTGCCGCCGGCGCCGTAGGCGATGCCCGCCTTGGAGTCGGCGTCGATCCGGGCCTTGTACTTGCCGCTGTCCAGGGCCGCCTTGAACTTGTTCATGTCCAGGCCGACCTTCTGCGCGTAGGACTCCAGCGAGGCGCGGTCCAGCTGGCGGGCGTTCTCGAAGAGCACGTCGTGCATCTCCCAGAACTTGCCCTGCTCGTGGGCGGCCATCGAGGCCTCGGCGGCGATCTCCGCCTGGGGGTGGATGCTGCGCAGCGGCTGGTGACGGAACACCACCCGGACGCTGTCCTTGTAGGTGTCCTTGATCTGCTTGATCACCGGGACCGCGCGCGAGCAGTACGGGCACTGGAAGTCGGACCACTCCACGATGGTCACCTTGGCGGTGGCCGGCCCGAAGGAGGGGGAGTCAGCGGGCACGTCCACCTTGGCGAACTGCGCCGCGGGAGCGGCCGGAGCGGGAGGCGCGGTGACGCCCTTCTCCATGATCTTGGCGTAGACCTGGTCCGCGGGGGTGCCGGCCTTGACCAGCGCCTCCGCCTTCACCAGCTCCTCGTCGATCACCTTCTTGAACACGTCCAGCGGGAGGGCCCCACCCAGCTTGCGGCCGTTGATGAAGAAGCCGGGGGTGCCGGTCACGCCCAGCGAGCTGGCCAGCTTGAGGTCCCCGTCCACCACCGCCTTGAGGCGCGGGTCCTGGCGGTCCTTGTTGAACTTCTCCAGGTTCAGCTCCAGCTCCTTGGCCTTCTGCTGCAGGGAGGCGTCGTCCAGGGCGCGGATGTTCTCGAACAGCTTGGAGTGCATCTCCCAGTACTTGCCCTGCTCACCGGCGGCCAGCGCGGCCATCGCGGCCGGACGGGCGTTGGGGTGCATGTTCTCCAGGGGCAGCTGCTTCATCACCACCCGGACCTTGTCCCCGTACTCCTTCTGGACCTGCTCGACGGTGGCGTTGCCGCGGCTGCAGAACGGGCACTGGTAGTCGGAGAACTCGACCAGGGTGATCGGCGCGTCCTTCTTGCCGTGGGCGACCGAACCGTCCACCGGGACCTTGTAGATGGTCTGGTCGATGGTGGGCTGCTGGCGGGCCGCGGCCTGGGCGGGCGCGGCGGCGGCGGCGCCGGGGGCCGCCTTCTTGAACATCTCCATCTGGATCTGCTCCGCGGTCTTGCCGGAGCGGGCCAGGGCGATGGCCTGCTTCACCTTGGCCGGGCTGTTGGGGCAGTTGGGATCGTTCTTCAGGCAGTTGGCCAGCGTGCCGAACGAGCACCCGCAGTCGCAGGTGTTGTCGTTCATCACCTTCATCACCGCGTACTTCTGGCCGTCGGTCATCCCGGTCCACATCTCGGCGGGGAAGTCGGAGGACTTGAACTTCAGCGCGGACTCATCGGCGGAGGCCGATCCGGCGGCGGCGACGGCGGGGACGGACGGGGGGCTCATCACCTTGCCCACCGCGAACCCGATCACCAGGCCAAGCAGAAGGGCCACGATCACATTCGGTTTCATCTTGGTAAAGCTCCTGGGGAAAGAACCCGGCTCGAACGCACACCGAGCGCAAAAAGTCCGCGGTAGATAACAAAGCGCTTACACCCGGCGCAAGGAACGCTTCTCCTCTAGATGACGGTCGCCAGGCGGGCGCGGTATTCCACCGCGGTGAGCCAGCAGCAACCCATCGAAGTGGATGCCCGCGGGCTGATCTGTCCCTTGCCGATCTTTCGGCTGGCGCAGGCAATCCGGCCGCTGCCCCCGGGGGCAATGCTGCACCTGATCGGCACCGATGCGGCCATCCATCCGGACGTCCAGGCGTGGTGCGAGGCGACCGGGCATGCGCTGGTCCGCCTGGGGCTGGGTGAGGGGACGTTCGAGGCCTGGATCCGAAAAAGCTAGGTCAGCTCGAGGACGCGCTCTTCCAGCTTCTTGCCGCGGGTGACGCCCAGGATCTTCACGCCCTGGCGGATCAGCAGCTCCAGGGTGGCGGTGATCATCTCCTCCGGGGCGCGGCGGCGGGAGTCGAACAGCACCACCAGTTGCTGGCCGGCCATCGACGCGCCGGTCACCCCCTCCAGGGCCTGGACCTGCGCCAGCGGCGCGGGGCCCAGCAGCTCCACCCGGAACTCGGCGGAGCGGGCGGTCAGTTCGGCCAGGGTCCCGGCCTGGGCCAGCCGACCGCGATCCAGGATCGCCGCCGAGTCACACAGCTCCTCCAACTCCTGGAGGTTGTGGCTGGAGACCACCACCGTGGCGTGCGCCTTCACCTCGCGGATCAGGCTGCGCACGTGGGCGGCGCTGCGGGGATCCAGCCCGGCGGTGGGTTCGTCCAGCAGCACCACCGCCGCCCCGCCCATGAAGGCCTGGGCCAGGCCGATCCGCTTGGCCATTCCGTGGGACAGCGACCGCGCGTCCACGTTCCAGGCGTCCATCAGCCCCACCTTCTCCACCGCCTCGCGGGCGTGGCGGTCGGCGGGGGCCAGGCCGGAGAGGGAGGCCCAGTAGGTCAGCAGCCGCCCCACGCTCAGTCCGCCCGGCAGCGCCGCGTCCTGCGGCAACACGCCCAGCTTTCCCTTCAGCGCGCCCGGCACCCGGGGATCCGCGCCCAGCACCCGCACCGTCCCGGAGGTGGGCTTGAGGAAGCCGCACAGCATCGAGAAGAAGGTGGTCTTGCCGGCGCCGTTGGGGCCGATCAGCCCGAAGCACTCGCCGCGCCGCACCTGGAGGGTGACCTGGTTGACCGCCACCTTGGCGCCGAAGCTGCGGGACACCTGGTTCACCTCGATCGCCGTGTCGCTCATACGTCCCTCCGGCGCAGCACCAGGTAGCCGGCGGCCAGGAACACCGCGGAGAAGAGCACGTAGGCCACCAGGCCCCGGCCGAACACCCCGAACTCGGGGTGGAGCAGGGCGTTGGAGTAGGCGGTGGGGGAGAGCCAGCGCAGGTTGGCCAAGAACGGCTCCTCCTGCCCCTGCAGCCTGGCCCAGGAGGCGATCCACCCGCCCACCGCGTCCAGCATCCACAGCCCGAAGAGGGCGATCAGGTTGAAGATCAGGCTCACCGCCGGCAGCGAGAACAGGGCCGAGCACAGCGAGGTCAGGGCCACATAGGCGGTGGAGAACACGAAGGCCGCCACCCAGAAGCGCAGCAGGGTGGGCAACAGCAGCGAGAACTCGAACTCCGGGTTCAGGACCCGCGCGGTGGCGAAGATCAGGGTGTCCACCAGCAGGATCAGGCTGACCAGCACCGTGGCCTGGGCGGCGAACTTGCCGAACAGGATCGACGAGCGCCGAGCCCGGACCGCCAGGTAGCGGATGGAGCGGGGTTCGATCTCCCCGCTGATCTGGTCAAAGCCCATCAGGGCCGCGTAGGCGGGCAGGAAGAAGAGGGTGATCTTGAAGACCAGCGGGATCACCACCGGGATGCGGGAGAGCGCCTCCACCAGGTTGACGTCGTCCCCGAACAGCCACTTGAGCAGGGCCGCCTTCGCCTCCAGGGCCACCTGGGCCTGGCCCTCCTCCGGAACCCCCTGGCCCCCCAGGTTGGTGTTCAGGGTGCTGGTGGCCGAGGACACCATGAAGCTGACCGCGATCAGCACCAGCGCGGCGAAGAAGCAGTACAACAGGACCAGCACCAGGGTGCGCGGACTGCGCAGCGCGCGTCGCAGCTCCCCCTGCCAGATCACCCCGATTTCGCGGATCCCCTCCAAAGCGGGCGGACCGTAGCGGAAGGTCCGCCCCGCACAAAGGTCGGTGTGCGCGAATCTCCCATCCGGGCGGGCAGGGAGGCAGGCCAAGCCATCCGTTTGGACGGCAAACGATTCGCCGGTACCATCGGTCACGATGTCTCGTCCGCTCTGGCTGGCCCTCTCCTGGTTGATCGCCGCTCCCGCCCTCTCCGGCGAGGAGCCCACCTGGCGTCCTCCGGTGGAGGGGCTGTGGGACGAGGAGGAGGGGATGACCGCCCAGGTCCCGGCGCCTCCGCCGATGCGGACCCGGGATTCCCCCCCCATCGCCTCGGTGCGCAGCCTGCCGGCCAGCAAGGATCTGATCGCCCGGGCACGGCTGGATTCCGCGGGACGGATGCTGGTGAAGGTGGACGGGCAGGACCGGGTGCTGACGGTGGATCCCGATCTGCAGGAGTCACTGAAGGGGATCTTGCGCAACTACGCCCCGCCCTACGCGGCGGTGGTGGCGGTGGAGCCGGGCACCGGCCGGGTGCTGGCGATGTCCGAACACTCCCAGGCCCAGCCCACCCTGCGCGGGCTGACCACCGCGGCCGTCTTCCCCGCCGCCTCGATCTTCAAGATCGTCACCGGCGCCGCCCTGCTGGAGGCGGGGGTGGGCGCAGACACCGTGGAGTGCTTCCACGGAGGCAAGCGCCGGCTGCTGCCCCGGCACCTGGAGGATTCGTCCAAGGATCGCAACTGCACCAGCCTGGCCTCGGCGATGGGGTTGTCCGCCAACGTGGTGTTCGCCAAGCTGACCCACAAGCACCTGGTGCCGGAGAAGCTGCGCGCCTGGGCGGAGGCCTTCCACTTCAACCGGGCGATCCCGTTCCCGATCCCCACCGAGATCTCCTCGGCGCTGGTTCCGGAGGAGGACTTCGGCTTTGCCCAGACCGGGGCCGGGTTCGGGGACGTGTACATGTCCCCGCTGCACGCGGCCAACCTGGCGGCGGTGGCGGCGAACAACGGCCTGTGGCGGGATCCGGTGCTCTTCGAGGACGAGGTCTCTCCCACCACCCCCGGGACCCGGGTGATGAGCGCCGAGCAGGCCGCGGCCCTGGAGGAGATGCTGGAGCAGACGGTGACCGCCGGCACCGCGCGCAAGGTGTTCCGGGAGCGCGGCTTCCGGGTGGCCAACGCGGTGGGCAAGACCGGCTCGCTGGCGGACAAGAAGCCGTTTCGCGACTACACCTGGTTCGTGGGCTACGCGCCCAAGGACAACCCGCGGATCGCGGTGGCGGCGCTGATCGTCAACGACCCGATCTGGCGGATCCGGGCCACCTGGCTGGCCCGGGAGACGATGCGGCTGTACCTGGCCAGGCAGCCGGCGCCGCCGGCCAACGATCAGACGAACTGACCTCCCAAACGGCCCGCCGCCGGCTAAGCTGCCAGGCGAGAGGGTCGTCATGGACATCAAGTCGCCGCCGCGTGGTCGGGAGAAGAGCGCAGAGCACCCCAAGCTGGAGGGCGCCCGCGGCGCTTCCCCCAAGGCGGAGCCCACCGCGACCCCGGCGGAGGCCCCGGTGGCGCTGACCGCCGAGACCGAGGCGCCGGCCGAGGTGCAGCGGGGCGGGGCGGACGACTCCCACGGTCCGGACCACCATCAGGACCGTCAGCGTCACGCCTTCCGCACCCTCTACGGGCAGGCCGGCCGGGGCAACGGCCACGTCCCCAGCGCCGCCACCGCGGATGGGCTGTGGTCGGAGGAGGGTCGGTCGGCCCGCGGGAGCGGCCGGTCCCACGGCCGTCGGAACATCGAGAAGGAGATCGCCCAGGTGGAGCAGGAGCTGGACTCCACCCGGGACGACATCGACCGGGCGGCCCACCGGCTGGACCGGATGTGGCGGCGCAACGGCCGCAAGTTCCGCGAGCAGGTGATCGCCGAGCTGGACAAGCACGGCAAGCTCCCGCCCGAGGTGCGGACCAAGATCGCCGACGAGCTCTCCGAGCTGCGGATGGTGGAGCGGATGCTGGAGCGGACCCAGAACCCGGAGCGCCGGGCGGAGCTGGAGGCGCGTCACGCCAAGCTCTCCGAGTCGCTGGCCCAGACCCTGTCCGAGAACGGGCTGGAGCTGGAGTTCCTCAAGGCGGTGGAGCGGGCGGCGGGGGAGGCGGGCCAGTCCGGCTCGCTGACCAACCTGATGCTGCAGTTCTACTCGCTGACCCAGCAGCTGCAGACGCTCCGGGTCAGCGTCCTCAAGCCGGTGGAGCAGGACGCGCGGGAGATGCTGGAGCTGCGGCAGGTCAAGGAGCAGGTCAACAAGCGGACCGAGCGCGCCGAACAGGTCAAGGACGTCCAGCTGGCGGATCGGCTGCGCAAGGAGCTGGCGGTGATCGCCGAGCAGATCACGGTCGAGCCGCTGGAGGCGGCGGCCCAAACCGACGTCTAGAACGCCGCGCCGAGGTTGGTGCGGAGGACCAGGGTGGGAACGGCCTTGAGGAAGTCGTAGCCGCCGCCCAGCCCGACGTTGAGGGCGGCGTGGCGGAAGATCAGCCACTGGTGTCCCAGCACCAGGGCGGCAGTGGCCCGGGAGCCGCCCTCCCCATCGCCGACCAGGACCTCCGGAGACAGGTACGCCCCGCGGGGAGCCTGCCCCCAGACGAACCACCGGAGTCCGGCGGTGAGCCCGACGTAGGGGCGGGCGTCGTCGCCGATCTGGGTGACCGCGTCCAGACCCCGGTCGAAGAACGGCGCCACGAACAGGGTGAAGTGGTCGGAGAGCGCCCGCTCGTACTCCAGCGAGAAGTGACCCCGGAGGAGGTGGAGCGGGGAGAGGGTGAGCACGTTCCGGGGCAACCGCAGCACTCCGGGCGCGTCGTAGGGCGGGTAGAACAGCGGCACCGCCAGGAAACCCAGGCCGGCCCCCAGCAGCCCTCCCGCCATCGCCACCACCGGGAGCCCCACCGCCAGCAGGAACGGGACCATCACGATGGCGTAGATGCCGAAGGCGGGGATCCCGAAGGCGACTGTCAGCACCGTGAGGGCGACCGCTCCGCCCAGCGCCAGGGTCACTCCGCCCACCAACATCCCGGTGGTGGTGGCGCCGGCTTGCAGCGCCCCATGGCGAAAGCGCCGCTCGTCCTCCTGGGTCGTCGCATCTGGCACCGCGTCGGCCTCCGCCGCCGGGTCCGCCTCGGCCTCCGCGGTCGGAGTGGAGGCCTCCTGCGCCGGGGCCTCCACCGAGGGAGCAGACGCGGGAGCCTCTACCGGAGAGGAGGAGGTAGCCGGCTCGGGATCCACCGGCAAGGGTGGAAGGCTGGGCTCCTGCGCCCCTGCCGGGAAGGAGGTGAGGACCGCCAGCAGGGCCACCACACCGCACACAGTCAGCCGCATCGGAAGAGTCTACCCGGCAGTGAGCCGGATCAGGTGGTTGTCCAGGAAGTTCTGCACCAGCTTGAGCGCCTCGCCCTCCTGCAGCGGAGAGACGTGGATGATCGAGGCCAGGTCGCGCTCTCCGTCGATCCGGGAGAGCAGGTACTTCTCCGGCGCGGTCAGGTCCATCCCCTTGAGCTGGGTGTTGGTCACCAGCAGGGAGGGGATCTGCCGCTGGCCCAGCAGTGAACCGCGCAGCTGCTTCAGCAGCCCGGCCTCCGCCTGACGGAGCAGGTCCGCATTCATGGTGGAGGGGTTCAGCTCGAAGGCCCGGCGGGCCAGGGCCTCGGCGTCCTTGAAGTTGCCGCCGTGCAGGAAGGCGCGGGCCGCGCTGCCGATCTCCAGATCGTTGGGTTCGTCCCCCATCACCGCCGGGCTTCCCATCGGCTCGTCGTCGGTCTCGATCTCCAGTTCCATCGGGCCGTCGGCGGGGCTGTCATCCACCGCGATCGCCTCCAGCCGGTAGAGGGCGTACAGCCGCTGGTAGGCGTAGAAGTCGGTGGCGTGCATCGCCAGCAGCATCTCCTCGATGGTCAGCCCCTCCTTGGCGTAGCGGACGATCTTCTCGTCCATCGTGCCCGGCTTGGGGGGCTCGGGCAGCTTGCGCTCGGTGACCCGGAGCTTGAGGCCGCCGTGGGGGAAGGCGCCGCGGATCGCCTGCCAGGCGGTCTCGCGGAACTCGCCCTCCCGGTAGATGTCCAGCAGGTCCACCGAGGTGTCCAGCCCGTCGATCTCCGGGGCGTGGTTGAGCGCGGTGAAGGCGAACTCCCCCTCGTTCCACTCAAAGGCGTCCAGCAGGGTCTCGCGCAGCTTCATCGACAGCGCGTTGCGGACCACGTCCTCCGGCACCAGCCCGATCATCACCAGGATCTTCCCCAGGAAGATCCGGGTCTCCTTCTGGGTCTCGTAGGCCTTGAGGAACTGGTCTTCGGTCAGGTGTCCCATGTTGATCAGGAACTGACCGAGGAACTCCCGGGCCTGGTTGGAGCTGGCGCTCACCACCATCCCTTCGTGGATCTGCGCCTCCTTGCGGATGTTGCCGCGGTGGAACCCCAACGTTCCGGTCGCCCGCTTGTTGCCGAGATAGAGGACGATGTCCTTGATAGGCATCGTTCCGAGGTCACCACGCAGGCCACGCATTCTTGAGGAATCCTGCTCAGCAATGAAGGTCGAGATCTACTCGAAACCGAACTGTTCGCTCTGTGAGGACGCAAAGGAGATCATCCTCCGCGCCCAGCAGCAGGTCGACTTCGTGTTCCAGGAGGTGGACGTGACCACCAACCTGGAGCTGTTCCACCGCTACCGCTACGACCTGCCGGTGGTGTGGGTGGAGGGGGTGTTGGCCTTCCGACACCGGCTGACCGAAGAGGCCCTGCTGGCTCGCCTCCGGGGCTGAGCGCCTGGCTGGCACGCGCGTTGCTCACTGTTTGCCGCGACTGGGAACTTCACTGCCCACGGGTTGGAAATCCCAGGGGATAGCGAGGTGCCGGGCGAGCCGCTCACTGTAAAGGTGGGGTTCGAGCGGGTGAAGCGGGTGGGTAGAAATTTCCGGGAGGCGGGCAGGCTTGGCGGCGAAGAGGCGAAGCAGCGGAAACCGGCAGGAGCGAATCCTGGTGGTGGATCCCAACGAGGCAGACCTGGAGCGGACCTCGGACGCGCTGCGCGAGCAGGGCTTCCGGGTGGTCTCCTTGTCCCGCTACGAGCCGACCGTGCCGCTGTTCTCGGTGTTCCGTCCGGACCTGGTGCTGCTGGCGGCGCAGGGGCCGGAGTTCGCGGCGGTGGGGCTGGCGCGGCGGCTGCGGCAGCTGCGCAACGGGGCCACCCCGATCCTCTACCTGGTGGACGACCCGGGCCAGCAGACCCGCACCTACTGTCTGGAGAAGGGGATGGCGCTGGACGTGTTCCCCAAGCCGCTGGACCTGGTGGAGTTGGTGGCCAAGGTCCACTCGCTGCTGAACCTGGTGGACGCGGTGGAGAAGAAGGCCCGCTCCGACGCGGAGCTGCACACCCCCACCCTCCACGACCCGCTGACCGGCACCCACACCCGGCGCTATCTGTTGTCGCTGATCGGGATGGAGAGCCGCCGCTGCGAGCGCTACGGGGGCAGCTTCTCCCTGGTGGGCTGTGAGCTGAAGGGCCTGGCCCAGTTCAAGAAGGCGATGGGCAAGGATCTGGCGGAGCGCTTGCTGGTCTACGTCTCGGTGGTCCTCTCCCAGACGGTGCGGGATGCGGACGTGGTGGCCCGGGTGGACGAGGAGGCGTTTGCGCTGCTGTTGCCGGGCACCCCCACCGAGGGGGTGCGGGTGATGCAGGAGCGGCTGGCCAGCCGGTTCGAGCTGGCGCGCTTCCATGTGGAGGGCAAGGCCTTCGGCACCTCGGTGTCGCTGGGGGCGGTGTCCTTCCCCGATCGCACCGGGACCGCCACCCAGCTGCTGGCGGCCGCCTTCCAGGATCTTCGCAGGACGCGCGATACCCAGCGCCTTGGTTCCGCTACCGGGATTGCCCTGTAGCTTTTCGATTCGAACATTCGTTGGTGATGGGGAAGGGGAGCGGGATGGATCGGATGGCGGTGTTGGTGGTCGAGGACGAGGAGACGGTGCGGACTTTTCTCGCCGAGTTTCTCTCCAGCAGTGGGTATCTGGCCCGGACCGCGAGCGACGGCGCGCAGGCGCTGGAGATGCTCAAGGAAGGCTCCTTCGACGCGGTGTTGCTGGACGTGTTGATGCCGGGGATCAGCGGGTTGGAGGTGCTCAAGCAGTACCGGGCGTCGGGAGGCGCCGCGCCGGTGATCGTGCTCTCCGCCCTCTCCGGCGCGGACGACGCGGTGCGGGCGATGAAGCTGGGCGCCACCGACTACCTGCCCAAGCCGTTCAACAACGACGAACTGGAGGACGTGCTGGCCCGGGCCCTGGGGACCCGCGCCCCGCCGCGGTCGGTGGAGCGTGCGCCGGTGGAGACCGAGCCGGCGGTGCAGGCGGCCCCGGATCCGATCGTCCAGCGGCCCACCAACACCCGGCCCGCTCCGCCCCGGTCCTTCGAGACCGAGGAGCGCAACGAGGTCCGGCAGATGATCTCGATCTCCCCCTCCATGGCCAGGGTGCGGGCGCTGATCGACCGGATCAGCGACACCGACGTCCCGGTGCTGCTGCTGGGCGAGTCGGGCACCGGCAAGGAGGTGATCGCGCGCGAGATCCACCAGCGCAGCCGCCGCAACGCCAAGCCGTTCATCAAGATCAACTGCGCCGCGCTGCCGGCGGAGCTTCTGGAGAGCGAGCTGTTTGGTCACGAGCGGGGCGCGTTCACCGGCGCCACCGCCGAGAAGCCGGGCAAGTTCGAGCTGGCCGATCAGGGCACCATCTTCCTGGACGAGATCGGTGAGATGGCGATCCGCCTGCAGGCCAAGCTGCTGCAGGTCCTGCAGGACGAGGAGTTCTTCCGGGTGGGCGGCAAGCGCAGCGTCCGGGTGGACTCGCGGGTGGTGGTGGCCACCAACCGGGATCTGGAACGGGAGATCGCCGCCGGGAACTTCCGCGAGGATCTGTTCTACCGGCTCAACGTGGTGGCGATCCGGCTGCCGGCGCTGCGCGAGCGCAAGGAGGACATCGTCCCGCTGGTGGACCACTTCCTGCGCAAGTACGGCAAGAAGTACCGCAACGCCACCGCCGAGCTCCCGTCCGAGGTGCTGCGGGCCTTCGCCGACTACGACTGGCCGGGCAACGTGCGCGAGCTGGAGAACATGGTCCGGCGCCTGGTGGTGCTCAAGGATCCGCATCTGGTGCTGGACGAGCTCCGGGCGGCCACCCGGTCTCCGGCCAGCGCGCCGTCGCTGCCCACCGCCTACGGCGGCGGGGACCTGGGGATCCACGTCCACGCCAAGGAGCAGGAGGTGCAGTTCGCCCCGGTGGTCGCGCCGCCGGTCAACTACCTCACCGCCGGGACTCCCTCCCAGCAGGTGTACGCCAATCCGTTCGCCGCGCCCCAGCCGCCGCCTCCGGCGCTGACCAAGCCGGAGTCGGAGATGTCGCTGAAGGAGATTGGCAAGCGGGCCTCGATGCTGGCGGAGCGGGAGGCGATCCTGGCGATGCTGCAGCGCACGGCCTGGAACAAGCGCAAGGCGGCCACCAAGCTGCGAATCAGCTACAAGGCGCTGCTGTACAAAATCAAGGAGACGGGGATCATCGACCCCCGCGCCAACGCGGAGTTCTAGCGGGCCTTGAGGACGGTGCCGGACATCTTGAGCACCGTCTCGAACTCGGCGTCGGTCACCGGGCAGACCGACAGCCGGGAGCGGGTGACCAGCTGCATCTTGGCCAGCGACTTCCTGGCCTTCACTTCGGCCAGGGAGACCGGCTGGGCCAGGGCGGTCACCGCCTCCAGCTCCACCGCTGCCCAGTCTTCTCCGGGGGCGGTGGGGTCGGGTCCGGCCACCTGGGTGACCCTGGCCACGCCCACCAGCTCCTTGCCTCCGGTGGAGTGGTAATAGAGGGCCAGGTCGCCCTTCTTCATCGCCCGCAGGTTGTTCCGGGCCTCGTAGCTGCGGATCCCGGTCCACCAGGTCCGCTTCTCGGACGCCAGCTGCGAGTAGGGATAGACTGCGGGTTCGCTCTTCACCAACCAGTAGGACCGCTTCGACATGGGGCGCCGATATCACCCTGCGAGCGGGCGGGGCAGCGTCCTTTCGCGCGGGTGCCAGGCTTCGGGGAGCAGTGGGTGCGTAGCTTTTCTTGCACCCGATGACTTCAAGGAGAGGGCGAGATGAGCGAACGGTTCAAGCAGTGGGCGCTGGCTGCCGCAGCCGCCGGGATGGTCGCGGGCTGTGCCCAGCGCGCGGCCTCGATGGAGGGCACCGGGGGATCGGGCGCGGTGGAGGAGGGGCAGGACACCACCGATGATCTTCCTTCCGGAGCGACTTCGTCTGGATCTCCGACGGATGTTCCGGAGGGGTACGACCGGCCTTCGGCGGGGAGCTCGGGGACGGCAGAGAGCCCCGAGCAGGGGCAGTAGCCGGTCCCCGCCTCAGGTGGTCTTCACCAACTGGCGGAGGAGTTCGGCCACGCTCCAGGCCTGGGCGATGCATCCCCGGGCCCGGTAGGGGGCGGTGGCGTCGAAGACTTCGCTGACCTGGCCGATGCCGGCCAGCTCCAGGTGCTCCTCCAGGCCTCGTAGCAACTCTCTGGCCTTCTGCTTGTCCGGGTCCAGCTTCAGCTGCGCGTCGACGTAGTGGCCGATCAGCCAGCCCCACACCGTTCCCTGGTGGTAGGCGGCGTCTCTTGCCCTCAGGTCTCCGTCGTAGCGCGGCTTGTAGTCCGGGTGGTCGGCGCTGAGGCTGCGCAGGCCCACCGGGGTGAGCAGGGTCTGGCGCACCTTCTCCATCACCGGCTGCCAGCGGTCCTTGCGCAGCACCGGATGGCGCAGCGAGAGGGCGAACACCTGGTTGGGCCGGATCGCCGCGTCGTCTCCTCCCTCTCCGTCCACCACGTCGTACAGGCAGCCTTGCTGCGGGTTCCAGAAGCGCCGGTTGAAGGCGCCGTAGGCCTTCTCGGCCAGGCCGGCGTAGCGCGAGGGATCCTTCCCCAATCGGGTGGCCCAGTCCGCCATCAGGCTCAGGGCGTTGAACCACAGGGCGTTGATCTCCACCGGCTTGCCCCGCCGGGGGGTCACCACCCAGCCGTCCACCTTGGCGTCCATCCAGGTCAGCTGGTAGCCCTCCTGGCCCTGGCGGATCAGCCCGTCCGCATCGGCGCCAATGTTGAACCGGGTGCCCTCCAGGTGCTTGGAGATGATCCCCTCCAGGGTGGGGAAGAACTCGCGCACCAAGTCCAGGTCCCCGGTCACCTCCGCGTAGCGATCCACCGCGTGGAAGAACCACAGCGTGGCGTCGGCGGTATGGTACAGGCCCTCGCTTTCGCCCTCCGGGAACAGGTTCGGCAGCAGCCCGTCCTTCACGTAGTGCCGGAAGGTGTGGAGGATCGCCGCCGCCTCCGCATGCCGGCCGGTGGTCAGGGTCAGCCCCTCCAAGGAGATCATGGTGTCCCGGCCCCAGTCGGTGAACCAGTGGTACCCGGCGATCACGCTGCGCACGTCCTGGCCGACTGCCCGGGCCCAGGCGCTGTCCGCCGGGCGGTTGAAGGGCTGGATCACGAACTGGTCCGCGGCCAGCACCAGCCGCGCGGCGTTGCCGGCGCGAGCCTGGGGCGGGGCGCGGTTCAACAGCATCTGCTCCCGCTCCCGTTCCAGGGCGAAGGGTTCCTCCGGGGCCCGGTCCAACAGCTCCCAGCCTCCGCCGGAGATCCCCAGCGAGACCACCTCTCCCTCCCGCAGGCTGCAGCGGAAGTAGCCGGGGCTGACCTGGTGCTCGCCGTGGTCGTAGCCGCGCGCCTTCTCCAGCCGGAAGTGCAGCTCCGGGGAGCGGTGGTAGCGGACCACGAAGGCGCTGTCCTGGGCCGCCGAGAGCAGTCGCAACCGCAGCGGCGGGTGGTCCTCCGCGGTCTGCATCTCCAGGTTTCCCCCCGCGACCTTCATGGTGGGGTTGAACGGCTGGCCGGGGATGGGCGCGTCGTGGGGGCGGAACACCGGGAACGGCCGCAGCCGCAGCTTGAGCGGACGACCGCCCAGGTGGCGGTAGGCGATGAACACGGTGTTCTCTCCGTGGACCATCACCATCCGCCGCTCCAGTTGCGCGCCGTCGAACTCGAAGCGCCAGGTGGGGATCAGCCCCTGGAGCCGGAAGCTGCGCAGCAGCCGGAGGTTGGCGTCGGCGATGGAGTGGTCCGCCCGCTCCTCGGAGTCCAGCCGGTACACCCGCTCGTCGGCGATCACCTCCTCCACCATCCGGGAGAGCATCACCGTGCGGCCGCGACCGGGGAGGGTGGGGATGTACAGCCCGTGGAAGCGGCGGGTGTTGCACAGCCCCAGGGTCCCCGACGCGTAGCCCCCCAGTCCGTTGGTGATCAGCCACTCCTGGTGGATCACCTCCTCGCATTCGGGACCCTGGGGCCAGTCCAGGGAGAGGACCGGCAGGGGGACGGGCGGGCGTGGATTCACGGTGAGGCCTCCTGGGAGGTGAGCAGCAGGGCGCAGTGCCCGGGCAGGGTCCATGGACCGTCTCCACCTGGCGCATTGGCGCCCATCCCGCCAAAGCGGGTGTGTTGGGAGGAGAGCAACAATCGCCAGGGGTGTCCGGGCACCGGGGCGAGCAGGGGTTCGGGGGCCGGGGAGAGCGGGGTGTCCGCCCCCAGGTTCAGCACCAGCAGTCGATCTCCGGCCGGTGCGCCGCCTCCCTTCTCCCAGCGCCAGCCCTGCCAGCGCAGCACCAGCGCCTGGGGGGTGAGGGTGGCCCCGGCCAAAAGGTCCAGCTCCTGGGCGGCCAGCAGCGGATCCTCCCGACGCAGCCGCAGCGCCTCCTGGTGGAGGCGGAAGATCCGGTCGTGCTTTTCCCGCTCGCTCCAGTCCAGTCGCGAACGTTCAAAGGCCGGCGCTCCGATCGGGACCTGATGCCCCTCCTGTTCCAGGGCGCGGCGGGCGGAGCCGAACTGGGAGAGGAACTGATCCCGGCCCCGCTGGATCAGCGGCATCAGCTCCGCGTTGTGATCCACGAAGAACAAGAAGGGAGAGGAGGCGAAGAACTCCTGCCCCTGGAACAGCATCGGGGTCTGGGGCAGCAGCAGGAAGTACAGGGTGATCGCCCGGGCCAGGTCCTCCCCCGCCAATTGTCCCAGCCGCCTCCCCCGCAGGGTGTTGGCCAGCTGATCGTGGTTCTGCAGGAAGAACACCGCGCGCTCGGCCGGTTGGTCCATCAAGGGCGTGCCCCGGCCCTGCTGCTGCCACTGGTAGTGCTGTCCCTGGTAGAGCGCGTTCCGGAGCACGCAGGAGAGCAACTCCTGGCTGCTGCCGCGGTAGTCCTGGCAGTACGCCTCGGCGTTGCCGGTCAGCGCCACCCGCGCGCTGTGATGGAAATCATCTACCCACAGCAGGTCGCCTCCGTTCCCTCCCTGACCCTCGGACTGAACCAGCCGCCGATCCTGGGGTTCGTTCTCGGAGACGATCAGCACCTGCCGTTCGCCGGCGGCCGAGCGGGCCTCGGCGATCAGCTCGGTGAGGAGGTGGCGGGGGGAGGCGTCGTTGAGGTTCTGGGTGGCGTCGAAGCGGAGCCCATCGCAGTGGTACTCGGCGATCCACATCCGGACGTTCTGGAGGAAGAACTCGCGCACCGGCTGTCCGGTGGGGCCCTCGAAGTTCAGCGCCTGGCCCCAGTCATTGCGATAGCGGTCGGTGAAGTACGCCTGGGCGTAACGGCCCAGGTAGTTCCCGTCCGGACCGAGGTGGTTGTAGACCACGTCCACCAGCACCCCCAGGCCCAGCCGGTGGGCCTCGTCCACCAGGGCGCGCAGCTGCTCCGGGGTCCCGTAGGCCGGGGTGGGGGCGAACAGCGACACCCCGTCGTAGCCCCAGTTGAAGCGGCCGGGGCAGGTGTTCAGAGGCATCAATTCCAGCGCGGTGACGCCCAGCTCCACCAGGTGGGGAAGGTGGGTCCGCAGCCCGGCATAGGTCCCCTCCGCGGAGAAGGTCCCCACGTGCAGCTCATAGAGGACCTGCCCCCGCGGCCCCAGCCCCCGCCAGGCCTGATCGGTCCAACGGAAGGAGGACGGATCCACCACCTGGGAAGGGCCATGGGGCCCCTCGGGCTGGAACCGGGAACAAGGATCGGGAAGGAAGTCTCCTCCCTCCAGGCAGAACCGGTACCGGGTCCCCACCGTCACCGGATGGGTGCCGAGGAAGTAGCCCCCGCTCGCCTGCTCCAACGGCAGACGCTGCAGTCCCCCGGGGGCCTCCACCGCCACCGATACCTCGCGGTGGTCCGGGGCCCAAACGCGAAAGCGTGTCCGCCCATCACCGAGCGGACACGCTCCCAGGATTTCTCTCTGCGCAGACATGACCCCCGCAAGTTCGCCCCGGCTGGGGCGTTATGGGACTGGCCACGCCTGGAGTGCTCGCCCGCTTGGGCGCCCTCCCTACAAGAAGCTCAATGCGCCTCCGACGGCGCCGGCTTCGGATGTGCCTTGGGCTGCGGCGAGAGGAACTGGCTGGTCCCGAACATCCCCAGGCCCACCACCGCCAGCGCGGCGGCCTCCGCGAAGTGACCCAACGCTGCCGAGGTGACGGTCATCACGCCGCCACCCACCATGAACACCACTGCCATCAATCCTGCTGCCTTCCCCATTTCCCTCCCCCTCCTTCTGCTGCAGCCGGTCTCCTTTCAAAGCGCGTGCCGTCGCTTCGTTCAGAGCAGAGAGGTCCGCCGCTTCCGTGGGGTGGGTAAACCCTTTCTCCACAGACGCACCTTCGCCTCCGTACTCGCAGAAGGTGATCGGGTCGCAAGGCATTCCTTTTTTCCGCCTCGCCGCCGGAGCGGGCAGCAGCCGTGCGGTCATCCCGCGGGATCTCGCGGGGTTGCGTGCCGCGGCGCTTGGCACACCGGCTGCTATTCCGGTCGCCGCGATGGTGCAGCCGTCTGGAGCGATCGGGCGGCGGATGAATCTGGGAGGCGAGCACACGATGAAGAAGGCTCTGTGGGCGGTGGCGATGGTGGTGGCGACGGTCTCTGGCTGCGCGCACCAGCGGGTGAAGGTGGAGACCAACGAGGAGGTGGCGTACCGGATCGGTCGCGAGGACGTCCTGGACGTCTCGGTCTGGCGGGACGGGGACCTGTCCCGGGTGGTCCCGGTCCGACCGGATGGGTACATCAGCCTCCCGATGGTCGGTGAGCTCAAGGCGGCGGGGCAGACGCCGCAGGAGCTGGAGAAGATCATCAAGGAGAAGCTGACCCCCTTCGTGCAGGAGCCGAAGGTGACCGTGATCGTCCGCGAGGTGAACTCCTCCCGGATCTTCGTCACCGGTGAGGTGGCCCGCCCGGGGATGTTCCCGCTGCGCGGCCGGGTCTCGGTGGTCCAGGCGATTGCCCTGGCCGGCGGCTTCTCCGACTTCGCCAACACCGATGGGATCGTGGTGATCCGCAACCAGGACAACGGCAAGCAGATCCCGGTCCGCTACAGCGATCTGATGTCCGCCGAAGAGGGCGACCAGGTGATGCGCGACTTCGCGCTGCTGCCCGGTGACACGGTGGTGGTGCCGTAGCGACGGTGGTGCAGCACGAGGCGTTTTCGGGTGTGGACGGTGATGGTGGGCGGGGAGGGAGGTCGGGCGTGAGTGCGCAACTGAAGAGACTGTTCATCACGGTGGCGCTGCTTGGCGCCACCCACGCAGTGGGCGGGGTGCAGCTGGAGCCCAGCCTGAGGATCTTCGCCGAGGAGCGGTACGACGACGATCCGCTCCTGGGAGAGATCGGCCAGCCCACCGGCTTGCTGATGAGCAAGCTGACCCCGCAGCTGGGGCTGAAGGTCTCCGATCCCACCCTGAAGGTGGACAGCTGGTACGCGCTGGACTTCACCCTCCGCCACGGGTCGGGGAACACGACTTTCGATCACCGCGGGATGCTGGAGGTGGACAAGCGCTTCACCGACCGGCTCCGGTTGGACACCGACCTGCGCATCTGGCGGGTCTCGGATCCGACCTCGCTGCCGCGGGCGGGGATGGCGCGCAGCCTGGCCCCGGTGTTCTACGGGCGGGCCGAGGGGGCCTTCTCCTACCAGCTGACCCGGCGGGTCACTGCCCGCGCCGGCTACCGCTTCGAGGGGCTGCAGATCCTGGAGTCCGGCGGCGGGGTGGGGATGAAGCACGAGCCCTTCCTGGAGAGCTGGTTGGGGCTGACTCCCCGCTCGCAGCTGGGGGCGGACTACCGGATGCAGTACTTCCTGTTCGAGGACGAGAACGCGGTGGCCCATGGCGTGGGCGCCGCCTGGCGGTACCGGCTGACCCGGCAGATCAACCTGGCGCTGCGGGCCGGCCCCTCCTTCTTCTCCCGCAACGGGGAGAGCTTTGCGGTGGTGCCGCGGGTGCAGCTGGACCTGAACCGGGATGGACGGGTGTTCGACGTGTCCTTCTCGGCGGGCCACGACCTGGTGGGCGCCTCGGGTTTCACCTCGGCGCAGTGGGCGGACTACGCGTCGCTGCACGGTGACTGGCGGCTGTGGCGGTCGGTGCGGCTGTACCTGATGACCAGCGCGTATCGGAACGCGGCGGCTCCGGATGAGAACTGGACCAGCCTGGATCCGGCGGTGGTGTCGATGGGTTACGCGCTGGGCGGTGGAGTCGAATGGCAGGCGTATCGGAACCTGTCCTTCACGTTGTCGGTGGATCGGATTTCGCAGTTCGGGTCGCCCACTCGGGCGGCCAGCGCAGCACGGCTGGAACGGAACATCGCGTCCCTGAGAATGAACTTCAGGGCGTTTTAAGGGGTTGGGGAGGAGCGGAACGATGGAGCGTGGGATGACGGCAGATCAGGTGTTGGCTGCCATTTGGCGGCGCAAGGTCCTCGTCGGGGCAATCACTGCCGGCGTGTTCGCGGTGGGTGCCGCAATCGTGGCAAGCCTCCCGAGCGTGTACACCTCGACGGTGGTGGTGCGGGTAGAGCCGCAGCGGCCAGAGGGGGAGATGGTTCGCCGGACGGTCAGTGAGGCGATCGAGCAGCGGCTGCTCACCGTCCGCCAGGAGTTGCTGGCGCGGCCGGTGCTGCAGCGGGCAATCGAGGAGCTGAACCTCTATCCGGAGCTGGTGGCCGACTACGGCATCGAGGCCGCGGTGGAGAAGATGCGCGAGGACCTGGAGGTGAAGGTGGAGGGGGAGACCGCGTTCGAGCTCACCTACTCCGCCGAGGATCCGGAGGTGGCGGCCAAGGTCGCCAACCGGCTGCCGGCGGTCTGGTCGGAGGAGACCTTGAAGATCCGCCAGCACCAGGCGCAGCGCGCCACCACCCTGTTCACCGATGAGGTGAACCGGCTCAAGCTGGTGGTCGCCGACTGGGAGCGGAAGGTGGCCCAGTACAAGGTGGACCACATCGGCGAACTGCCCGAGCAGATGGAGGCCAACATGCGCTGGCTGGACCGCCTCAGCGGACAGCTGTCGATGAAGATGGACTCCCTGCGCTCGGCGGAGGTCCGCCGCAGTGAGCTGGCCCGGTCCCGCGCCGCGGGCGACAGCGAGGCGGGCCGGATGCAGGCCGCCGAGTCCAGTCTCCACCGCGCCCTGGTGGCCGCGCGCACCCAGTGGACCGAGGATCACCCCGAGGTCCAGCGGCTGGAGAACGAGCTGGCGGTGATCCAGCAGCGCCGCGAGGAGGCGGAGAACTCGATGGTGGTGGAGCGCCGGGAGCGGGTGCTGGCCGCCCAGTCGGTGGAGTCGCTGAAGGCGGAGATCGAGGAGCTGCGCAACCAGGCGGTGGTGTTCCAGAAGCGGCTGGAGAACACCCCCAAGTGGGCGCAGGGGCTGGAGGTGCTCAACCGCGATTACGAGCTGGCCCGCGCCAAGTACAACAGCGTGGTCACCCGGCAGCTGGAGGCCGAGCTGGCCCAGGACCTGGAGGCCAAGAGCGCCGCCACCCTGTTCAACGTGATCTCCCCCGCCGGGGTGCCGGTGGTGCCGGCCAGCCCGGACCGGATGGGTGGCCTGGTGATCGCGCTCTTGATTGCGCTGTCCCTGGGAGTGCTGACCGCCATCGTGCTGGAGCTGCGCGACGACAGCATCCGCGACAGCGCCGAGCTGAGGGAGCAGCTGCCCCTGCCGGTGCTGGCGGTGGTCCCGAACATGCAGAGCAGCAAGTCGGAGAAGCGGGTTTTGCTTCCGCCCCCGGGCGGACGCAACACGGTGGCTCCCAGGACGCTGAACTAATTGCAGGGAGGGACCGGGCGATTCTCCCGGTCCCTTCCTGGTGAACCAAAGACTCGTAGGAACGTGGAGGGTGTGGGGAATGGACGAGACGATTGAACGGGCGACGAACTTCCTGCCGCGGGTGGATGAGCCGGCCACCAGCAACGAGGTCGACCGGCGGTTGGTGACCTTGACGGCGCCGGCCTCCAACGCGGCCGAGCAGTACCGGACGCTGTACTACCGGCTGGAGCGGATGCGGGAGGTGCGGGCGATGAAGACCATTGCCATCACCTCTTCGATGCCGGGGGAGGGCAAGACCCTGACCTCGGTGAACCTGGCGCTGACCGCGGCCCGGGCCAACGTGGACCGGCGGATCCTGCTGATCGACGCGGACCTGCGGCGGGGCCAGGTGGCCCAGGCGCTGGGGATCCGGTCCAAGCCGGGCCTCACCGAGCTGCTGGCCGGGGAGGTGGAGGTGCGCGATGTGGTGCGCCGCTTCCAGTCCACCCGCCTGGCGGTGATCCCGGCCGGCGAGACGCCGGAGGATCCCACCCAGGTGCTGGCCTCGGCCCGGATGAAGCAGTTCCTGGCCCGGGTGCGCGAGAGCTTCGACGAGGTCTACATCGACCTGCCGCCGACGCTGCCGTTCGCCGACGCCGCCATCGCCAGTCCGCTGGTGGATGGGGTGCTGATGGTGGTCCGGGCCAACGTCACCCCGATGCGGATGGTGAACCAGGCCATCGACCAGCTCAACGGGGCGCCGGTGGTGGGCTGCGTGCTCAACGGGGCGGAGATGAACGCCACCCCCTACATCAAGGCCTACGGCAAGTAGGGGTGCAGGGCCTGTCCCCCGGCCGGCTTGGGGGGATGGGAGTCTAGGAGAGGTGACGCGGCCCCTTCGGGGGCCGCGGTGTCGGGACGGGCTGTTCGGGGCTGGGGCTGATTTTCAACTGGGTGTCGAGGACGGGCGGGGGCGGTTCAGCAATGCTTCGGTTGTTCCATCACTACTATTCGGGTCGGAAGTTGGCGTTTTTCACTGCGGAGACGGCGGCCATCGCCGTGGCCGGGCTGGTGGGGGCGTTCGCGGTTGCCAGCGCGTTTGCTCCTCCAGAATCGCAGATCCAGCTGCCGCTGCTCTGGCCGGCGCTGCTCCTGGTCAGCTTCGCGCTGGTCTGCTCCTTCCAGTTCGCGCTCTACATCCTGGACCTCTACGACCTGCGGGTCGCGGTCGAGGACCGGCGGATTGGCACCCGGATGCTCAAGGCGGCCGGGGTGGCCGCGGTGGCCCTGGGCGGGCTGACCGCGCTGCTGCCGGTCTCGCTGCCCACCGGGGCGGTGCTGGGCGGTGCGGCGGGCGCGGTGGCCGGGACGTTGCTGGTGCGGGCCGGGATCCGCGCGCTGATCGGCGCTCCTTCGCGGGTGATGATCGTGGGCCAGGGTCCCAAGGCCCGCCAGGTGGCCAACGCCGTCCAGGAGGAGACCGAGAACGCGTTCGTGGTCACCGAGCTGGTGGAGCCTCCGCGGGAGACCACCCCGGACCGCGAGCCGCTGGATGTGGCCGCCCGCCGGCTGCGCGCCGACTACGTGGTGATGGCCCTGGATGAGCCGCGTGGCGCCCGCTGGGTGGAGCCGCTGCTCAAGTGCCGGATCTCCGGGATGCGGGTCTACGACGGCGCCGGCTTCATGGAGCGGGTGCTGCGCCGGATTCCGATCTCCCAGCTGCGCGCCTCCGAGCTGGCCTTCGCGGACGAGCTGAGCGTCTCCTCGGTGCGCCGGTTCCTCAAGCGGGTGTTCGACCTGGCGGTGTCCTCGGTGCTGGTGGCGGTGGCCAGCCCGCTGATGGCCCTGGTGGCGGTGGCCATCAAGCTGGACAACCCGGGACCCATCTTCTACGGCCAGGAGCGGGTGGGCCTGGACGGCAAGGAGTACAAGCTGTGGAAGTTCCGCAGCATGCGCACCGACGCGGAGAAGAACGGCGCGGTGTGGGCCAAGACCAACGACGACCGCGTCACCCGGGTGGGCAAGTTCATCCGCAAGACCCGGATCGATGAGATCCCCCAGGTGATCAACGTCCTCGCCGGCGACATGAGCTTCGTGGGGCCGCGGCCGGAGCGGAAGGTGTTCACCGACCAGCTCAAGCAGCAGATCCCGTTCTACGGGCTGCGCGAGGCGGTCAAGCCGGGCATCACCGGGTGGGCGCAGATCCGCTACCCGTACGGGGCCTCGGTGGAGGACGCGCGCAACAAGCTGGAGTTCGACCTCTACTACGTGAAGAACGGCTCGCTGTTCCTCGATCTGGCGATCATTTTCCACACTGTGCGGCACGTGCTGCTCGGTCGGGGGGCGCGGTAGCGGCAACGCAGGGCAGGGCGGGGTTGGCGCGGTCCTTGGATAGGACCTGGTGGGTTGGGTGTCGGTTGGACGGGCGGGACGGGGAGTGGGGAACACAATGAACCAGGTGGACGCGCCGAACTCCGGCGTGCAGATGCGGCAGGTCCGCATCTCTGAAGAGCGGGAACGCAATCGACTCAATCCGGGAAGCATCGAGTCCCGACCCACGCGGATCGCCTGCATCGGGGGAGGGACCGGGCTGCCGGTGGTGCTCAAGGGGCTGGCCAAGCGCGCCAAGGCCCGGGGCGAGGATCCCGGGCTGGACCTGACCGCGATCGTGGCGATGAGCGACGACGGTGGCTCCTCCGGCAAGCTGCGTCGGACCCGGGGGACGCTGCCTCCGGGGGACGTGCGCAACTGTCTGGTGGCCCTGGCCGGCGCCAGGAGCCCGCTCTCCGAGCTGTTCCAGTACCGCTTCGACCGCGGCCCGGGCCTGGGCGGCCACGCGGTGGGCAATCTGCTGATCGCCGCCCTGGCGGAGCTGAAGGGCGACTTTCTGGAGGCGGTGAAGATGTCCGGGGTGCTGCTCAACGCCCGGGGCACGGTGTTGCCCTCCACCCTGGAGCCGGTGCAGCTGGTGGCGCACCTGGCCGACGGGTCGCGGGTGGTGGGGGAGCGGAACCTGTCCAAGGCCCATGCGCCGGTGACCCAGGTCTCGCTCTCGCCGCGGGCCCCGCCGGCCACCGACGGGGTGCTGGAGGCGATCTACAACGCGGACCTGATCACCATCGGGCCGGGGTCGCTGTTCTCCAGCGTGATGCCCAATCTACTGGTGGACGGGGTGGCCCAGGCGCTGCGCGAGTCGCGCGGGCTGAAGGTCTACCTCTCCAATCTGATGACCCAGCCGGGGGAGACGGACGGGATGAACTGTCTGGACCACGTGCGCACCATCCTCCAGCACGTGGGGCCGGTGATTGACGTGGCCCTGTGCAACGCGGCGCTGCCTCCGGACGACGTGGTCCGCTGGTACGCGCACCGGGGCAGCCTGCCGGTGGCGGTGGACCGGCGGGCGCTGATCGAGCTGGGGGTGATCCCGGTGGAGGCGGACCTGCTCAAGGGTGGCCGCTTCATCCGGCATGACGCCTCCAAGGTGGCCCGCTGCCTGGTGAAGCTGGCGCGGACCGGAGTCTGAACCCACTTGGATTTCCCGAGGGCCCGCTGCGGCCCCGGAGGAGAGCAATGGAAGCGCTGAAGCTGTCGCCGGGCCTGGAGGTGCGGGAGATCAACGATCGCGCCTCCTTCGTGGCACTGGAAGGGGAGTGGAATGCGCTGGTGGTGCGGGCCGGCAACGAGCCCTTCTACCGGCACGAGTTCATCCGGGTGTGGATCGACAACTTCGCTCCCCAGGCCCGGCTGCGGGTGCTGATCGCCCGGGACGGGGAAGGCCGGCTGACCGCCGCCCTGCCGCTGATGGAGGAGCGCACCTATCTGTACGGGGTGCCGGTGCGGCAGCTGGTGTCCACCGCCAACGTCCACTCCTGTCGCTTCGACCTGGTGGCGGACGACGGGGAGGCCGCCTCGGCGGCGATCTTCGGCCACCTGGCCGCGGACAGGAGCTGGGACCTGCTGCGGATCATCGACGTCCCCGAAGGGGGCAAGGCACTGGGGCTGCTGGAGCAGGCCAAACAGGCCGGCTTCCCCACCGGGACCTACGCGTCGATCCAATCCCCCTACGTGCCGCTGAAGGCCAGCTGGGAGGAGCAGCAGGGGACGCTGCAGACCAAGTTCAAGGCCAACGTCCGCCGGCGTCGCAAGAAGCTGGAGGAGAAGGGCCAGGTCACCTTGGAGCGGGTGGAGTCCGGCAAGGACCTGGAGGCGCGGCTGGACGAGGGCTACGCGCTGGAGGCGTCCGGCTGGAAGGGACAGCAGGGGACGGCGATCGCCCTGGACAAGGCCACCCGCGGTTTCTACTCCGAGCTGGCGCGCACCCAGGCCTACCAGGGGAACCTCACCCTGTACTTCATGCGGGTGGATGGCCGGGCGGTGGGCTTCCACTACGGGCTGACCTACGACCAGCGCTACTTCCTGCTCAAGCCTGGCTACGACGAGGCGCTGCGCGAGTGCAGCCCCGGCCAGCTGCTGATGGAGGAGGTGCTCAAGGAGTGTGTGCAAAAGAACCTGCGCGAGTTCGACTTCCTGGGACCGGACATGATCTGGAAGCGGGACTGGACGGATCGGGTCCGGATGCACACCTGGCTGTTCGTCTTTCGCAATGACCGGCTGGGCCGGGCGCTGTGTTCAGCGAAGTTCAAGTGGGTCCCCGCGGCCCGAGAGGTGATGGCGTCATGGAAGAAGTGAACATGGATTCGCAGCGGATGTTCGTTCCGGCGCTGCCCACGCTGTGGCCGGAGATGATGATCCAGAGGACCAACCAGACGGCGTTCCTGCCGTTTGCCTCGCCCTCGGTGCGCTACTTCTATTTCTGCCGCAACGCGGTCTGGCTGTCGGTGAAGATGCTGGGCCTGGAGGGGGCGGAGATCCTGGTCCCCGCCTACCACCACGGGGTGGAGCTGGAGGCGCTGATCGACGCCGGGGCGATCCCCAAGTTCTACCGGGTGGGGAAGAAGTGGGACGTGGACCTGGAGGACGTGGAGAAGAAGATCACCTCCAAGACCAAGGCCCTGTACCTGATCCACTACGCCGGGTTCGCCGGTCCGGCCGCCGAGATGCGGGCGCTGGCGGACAAGCACGGGCTGATGCTTCTGGAGGACTGCGCGCTGTCGCTGCTGGCGGCGGACGGCACCACCCCGGTGGGCTCGACCGGGGATGTCTCCTACTTCTGTCTCTACAAGACCCTGCCGGTGCCCAACGGAGGGGCGCTGGTGATCAACGGCAACAAGCAGTACAGCCTCCCGGAGCTGCCGGCGGCGCCGCTGGCCTCGACCTTCACCCACACCGTCAACTCCCTGTTGCAGAACGTGGAGCTGCGCGGGGGCGGGGTGGGCCGGTGGGTGCGCAACACCATCCGCTCGGTGGGGACCCGGACGGTGCGCGCGGCCAAGGTGGAGCGGGTGGCCACCGGGACCCAGCACTTCAACCGCGATCACGTGGACCTGGGGATCTCCCCGCTGACCAAGCGGCTGGCGCTGACCCAGGACATGCAGGCGATCGTGGAGAAGCGCCGGCGCAACTACTTCTACCTGCTCAACGCGCTGCGGGACGTCTCTCCGCCGCTGTTCAATGAGCTGCCCGCCGGGGCCTGTCCGCTGTTCTACCCGCTGATCGTGGAGGACAAGGCGCCGATCCGCGCCTCGCTGGACGCGGTGGGGATCGAGACCATCGACTTCTGGCGGTACTTCCATCCCAGCTGCGACGGCAGCCAGTTCCCGGAGGTGGCGGAGCTGCGCCGGACGGTGCTGGAGATCCCGAACCACCAGGATCTGACGCCGGAGATGATGGACAAGATCGCCCAGCACACCCGCCGGGCCTTGATGGCGGCGAAGCGCAAGTAGCCGACGCGGGCGGGGATGAGCAGGGTGGGTGGCACGCGCGGCCGCCTCCGGGCCGGTCTCGGGGGCAGGCCGCGCGAACAGGCACGGGGAAAAGGGGTAGGGGCGTGATTCGGAAAGATGAGCTGGAAGGTTCGCCGCAGGTCTCCCGTTGGACCGAGGTGAAGGTGGTCGGTGATGGCGCCGCCTTCGCCCAGCTCCGCGGAGAGTGGGAGGCCCTGCTGGGCCGGAGCCAGGCGGGGATCTTCAACAGCTGGGACTGGTTGTATCCCTGGTACCGGCGGATTGGCCCGGACCGGAAGCTGATGATCCTCACCGCGCGCAACCGCGAGGGGCGCCTGGTGGGCTTGATGCCGCTGTGCGTGGAGGAGAAATCGGTGCTGGGCCGTCCGGTCCGGCGGCTGTCCTTCCTGGGGGAGAACCACGTCGGGGCCGACTACCTGGATCTGATCGCCGAGACCGGCCAGGAGGAGGAGCTGGCCCGGACCTTCGTGGCCGCGCTGCGCGAGCGGGGCCGGGAGTGGGATCTGATCGATCTGGTGGACCTGGCCTCGGACTCGGTGACGGTGAAGATCTTCTCCGAGGCGTTTGCCCCCTGGGGGGCCAAGGTGGAGCAGACCGACCGCTGGGATTGTCCGTACGAGAGGTTCGCCCCCGGTGAGCAGTGGGACGCCTTCTTGCGGCGCACCGGCCGGCGGGACAACTACCTGCGGCGCAAGAAGTGGCTGGAGAAGCAGCCCGGCTACCGGATCGAGAAGACCGAGGCCGCCGGCGAGCTGGCCCGGCCGATGTCCGAGTTCTTCCGGCTGCACGCGCTGCGCTGGCAGGGAGACGGCGGCTCCTCGGGGATCAAGGGGAGCGGGGTGGAGGCCTTCCACCGCGACGCCACCGGGTACCTGGCGGAGAACGGACGGGCCCGGCTGTACACGATGTGGGTGGGGGAGCAGGCGGTGGCCTCGGTCTACGGGATCGTCCACCGCGGCTCGTTCATCTACTTCCAGGCCGGCTACGACCCGGAGTGGCGCAGCAAGAGCGTGGGCCTGGTGCTGGTGGGCGAGACCTTCAAGGACGCGCTGGAGCAGGGGCTGACCGAGTACGACTTCCTGCGCGGGACCGAGACCTACAAGTCCGACTGGACCACCCAGCTGCGCAAGACGGTGGCGCTGCGGATCGTCCCGGTGGGAGGCCGCGGCGCGCTCCTGGATCGCTACGAGAACTTCGCCCGCCAGACCCGGAATCTGGGGAAGCGGCTGTTGCCCGGGCAGTGGGTAGAGCGGATCCGCCGGGCCCGGCGCAAGACGCTGGCGGTGGCCACCACCTGAGTTCCTGGGTCATCCGGAACGCAGCTGCCCGGTCTCCGGTTTGCTCCCAGGCGGGCGGCTGGCTCAGGGGCCCGCGGTGTAGGTCACGTCTCTTGGCGTGGCGCAGCCGAGCGCTCCCGGGTAGGCGGGGTGGTTGGTGCCGGTAAACCCACCCGGGGATCCGTCGAGGAGCTCGTCGACCGAACCGACGAAGGAGGAGCCGCAGATCCGGAGGGTGCCGGGGGCCCCGCTCTGGAAGGAGACGACGCCCGGGCGTTGAGGGGCGGAGCGGGAGGTGTAGAGAGTCTCGGTGCGCAGCAGTCCCGGCTCGCCCACGGTGAGGCCCACGCTGTACACCGGCCAGCTGGCACCGGAGAGCGGGTAGACGGTGGCGTCGTTGATCTGCCCCGTCACCCCCTGCAGCGCCGGGGGGCCAGCGAGGGTGAGCCGGAGGGTGTCTCCGATCGCCAGCCCCTGCTCCATCGCAATCAGGTGATCGCCGGCGAGGTTGGAGGCCCGCAGCTGCAGGCTGTGGCGCAGATCGTCCCGGAGGATGGCACCGGTCATCTCCCCGTGGGTCACCGGCGCGTTGTCCTGCTGCAGCAGCAGCTGGTCGAACTCGTTCCCGGAGAAGATGCCGTAGAGCACCCGCCCGTTGATCGAGAAGCCCGGGGGCAGCACCACCTCGGTGTGGATCGATCCATGGGTGGTGGGGTGCATCTGGAACGGGAGGTACTCCTCCGGGGCGCCGTCCACCAGGGTCTGGGCTTGCTCGGACATCCGCACCAGCTTGCCGTCCAGGCGGGCCACTGCACGCAGCCGGGTGCGCAGGGAGGCGGGGCCGTTCCAGTCCAGGGTGTCTTGCTTCTCCGCGGACGGACCCAGATAGACCATGTCCGTCAGCTCCATCCCCTCCACCATCGCGTGCACCGAGGCGTACTGGTGGCCGGAGAGCAGCTCACCGGTCGCGGGATCCACCAGCCTCACCGAGACCGGGAGGCTACGGGCGGGCAGCACGGTGGGAGAGGAGAGGCGCAGCACCGGCGCGGCGAGGGTGGCGCCCTCGTAGACCTGGGCGGAGGTGGCGTCCGGCGAAGCCTTGCTGGTCAGCCGGTACGGCGCCGCCACCCCGGAGAAGCTGGCGCGGCCCTCGGCGTCGGTGACGACCGGGCCGGTGCTGTTCAGCCAGACCGCGTGTCCGGCCACCGGGCCGCCCAGGGATTCGCGGGCGGTGAGCCGGACGGTGTCGGTGATCGCGAGGGGGCTCTGCAGCGTCTGCTCTGCATCGCCGCACCGCACCCGGAAGCTTAGCGCCTGCTCGCCGGGGGCGGCGTCGGCGGGGATCGCCAGCACCACCTTCCACTGACCTTCCACGCCGGCCACCGGCTCCGCGGACACCACCTGTTCGAAGGTGGGAGTGCCCCCGGAGAACTCGACCACCACCGGCACGGTGGCGCCGCGAAGCAGCGGGGAGGAGGGGGCGCTGATCACCCGCGCCCGGGCCACCTGGACCGGGACAGTCAGCTGCTCCTCCACCTCTTCGCCGGCGGCGTGCAGCACCAGCTGGCCGGGTTCGGCATCGCTGTCCGCGGTCAGGGTCAGCGTGGCCTGGGGGGGGCCCGCGGGAACCTCAACCGGCGTCACCGAGAGCCCCGGGGCGGCGGTGCCCGCCAGGGTCAGCGGCCGCGGCGAGCCCTCCCAGCCCAGCCGCACCGCCAGCTGCACCGTTCCGCCGGCAAAGACAGTCACCGCCTCCGGGCCGGAGAAGGCCAGTTCCGGAGGTCCGCCACATCCCAGCGCCAGGCCGATCAGCCACCCACAACAACGAATCCAGGTCTTCGCCACGTGCCGCCTTTGCTTCATGCGCGGGCGCGATGCAAGGGGGAGACCGCCGGGGCAAGGTGGGCGGCGGTGCCCCGAGAACCGGGCGCTGCCCCGGGTCGGTCCAACGCGGCCGGAGGCGGAATTCGCGCCGTTTCTGCGCGGCCTGAGCAGGTTCTGCTCGGTGGGAGATGGCCAAGTTTTCGACCCTCGCGCTAGCATCGGCGCCCTTCATGATCCTTGTCCCCTTGATGTGGATGGTGCTGGCCGCCGGGCCGGTGAAGTTGGCCGCCCCCGGGCTCACGTACGTTGGACTCGACGAGAAGCGGGGCGACGCCTACGTGGAGTTCTTCGCCGATCAGCTCCGCGCCCAGGGGCTGGACGTGACCACCAAGAGCCAGATCTCCGCGGTGCTGGGCTTCGAGAGCCAGCGCCAGCTGCTGGGCTGCGGCGACAGCTCCCAGGCCTGTCTGGCCGAACTGGCCGGGGCGCTGGGGGTGGATGGCCTGATCACCGGGTCGCTCAACCGCAGCCCGCGAGGGGCGTTCGTGGTGACCCTCACCGTGGTGGGTGCGCAGGATGGGCGGACGGTGGCCAGCGCCTCCCACCGCGCCGGCGACGAGGACGGGCTGTATGACTTCCTGGACCGCTTCTCCCGCGAGAGCGGAAAGCGGATCACCTCCGCGTTGAGAGCAGGCGCCCAGCAACGCGCCTCGCCGACGCCGGTCCAGGACACCCCCGCGGTGAAGAAGCCGCCGGCGCCCACCCGGGTGGCGGAACCGGCGCCTCCCGCGGCGCTCCAACCGCCCCCGGATCCAGGGGCCTCGCCGGGACCTTCCTTCCATCCGGGGTGGCTGGTGGCCGGAGCAGGCGCGGTCTCGGCGATCGCCGGCGGGGTGGTGTTCGCGCTGGCGGCGCAGCGTCACGGTGAAATCCTGGAGGGAGATGCGGAGATCCGCGACCGCACCGGGCTGGTGACGGAGGTGGGGAAGGTGCAGGGACAGCAGACCCTCTCGGCGATCCTGGTGGGTGCGGGAGTGGTGATTGGCGGCGGCGGAGCGACCTGGGCGTTGCTGGCCCAGCCCCGGCTGGCCCTCTCCTCCCGGAGCGCGACGGTGTCCTTCTCCTGGGTGCTTCCTTGAGCGCGGCCAGGATCGCGGCGGCGGCGCTGGCGGTGCTGCTCTCCGGATGCCTGCAGACGGATCTCTCGGTGCTGTGTGCCACTCCGGCCTATGCCAGCTACTGCACCCTGAGCGTCACCGGGGCCAGTCCCCTGGTGGCCTCCATCGCCGGAGGGACGACGGTGACCGTCACCGGGACCGGCTTTGATGCCGACACCGAGGTGACCCTGGGAGGACCGGTCACCCTCTCCAGTCGCCAAAGCGATCAGCTGATCTTCACCGCGCCGGCCCATGCTCCGGGGGAGGTGGAGTTGGTGATCTCCAACAGCCTGGGCACGGTCTCCCTGCCTACCCGGTTCCGCTACGTGGACCCTCCGCGGGTGACCACGGTCCAGCCGGCCTCGGGCGCCCGCTCCGGCGGCTATCCGGTGACGGTGGTGGGAGACAACCTGGCGGGTGGAACGGTGACCATCGGAGGAGAGCTTCTGGCCAATCTCTCCTCCAGCGCCACCTCCATCACCGGGACCCTGCCGGCGTTCTCCGTCCCCGGTCCGCTGGATGTGGTGGTCAGCGCCGGAGGACTGAGCACCACCGTTCCCGATGGGTTCCTGGCGCTCACCTGGGTGGGAGACTCCCAGGGCTGGGAGGAGGGCAGCGGAGTGGACCTGGCGGCGATCCCCAACAGCCCCGGACCGCTCTACCTGGCCACCAGCGGGGGGGATCTCTACCGGGCCAACGATCTGGCCAGCGCCTGGGAACGGGTCCTGCGCCTGAGGGGCACCGCTGACCACTGGGTGGCGGTGCACCCGGGCAATCCGCAGCGGGTGCTCTCCGCCAGCGGGCAGGGGCTGGCCCTCACCAACGACGGGTTCTTGACCTCTTCGTCGGTCAGCAGCGCTGCGATCACCGGCGGGGTGGCCTTCAACGCCGAGGGGAGCCGGGTCCTGGCCGGCGGCGCCAGCGGGCTGCTGGTCAGCCGGGACTCCGGGGCCACCTTCACCAACTTCGCCACCCCGGAGCAGGTCCGTCGCGTCGCCAGCGCGCCCGACGATGCCAATGTCCTGGCCGCGGTGACCCGCACCACCCTCTATACCTCCCTCAATGGAGGGGACACCTGGACCGAGCGCGCGCTGCCTCACGAGCCTTACGCGCTGAGCGTCAATGCGCTGCGCGCGGCGGTCGGGGATCAGTCGGGGCTGCGGCTCTTCCCCACCGATCCGATCACCACCTCGGTGTCCTGCAGCGCGGAGCTGTTCACCACGTTGGTCGGAGCTCCCGACTCGCCCTCCCGGCTGTGGGGGTGGGGTCCGGGCAGCGTGGTCCGCTCCACGGACACCACCGCCAACAGTTGCTCGGCTTTCGCGGGAGGACAGCCGCAGCCCTTCGGCGAGGTGCGCGATCTGCAGTTCCTCAACGGCCCCACCCTGGTGGCCGCGACTCCCTTCGCGGTCTACTCCCGGCAGGTGGTCAACGTCGTCTGGGACGAGCACCGATCCGGACTCAGCTCTCCCCAGGTCCGCGCGCTGGCGCGGCAGCAGACCGGGTCCACCCGGATGCTCTTTGCCCACTCCTACCGGGGCCAGGTGTATTCGCGCAGCGCGGAGAGCTGGGAACCCTACGGCCCGTCGCTGGGAACGAACCTGGCCAGGGTCGACCTGAGGGCGTTTCCTGAGGGATCAGGGTTCCGGCTCCTCAGCTTCAGCGACACAATCCGGACCCTGGCGCCGGATGCGCCCGGCTGGATCCCCTCTACCGGAGTGAGCGGGAGTGTCCTCACCGTGGAGGAGGACGTCCTCAACCCGGCGCTGGTCAATCCGGTGGTGGTGGCCACCACCAGTGGGCTCTTCCGCAGCACCGATGGGGGGCAGACCTTCGTCAGCATCCAGGGCGATCTCCCTCCGGGAGTGACCCTGGTGGAGGTGGAGATCGACGCCGACACCTACTTCGGGATCAGCGCCGAGGGGCGGGTGTTCAGGGCGCCTGCCCCCGGGGGGATCTGGACCGAGCTGGCGCGCTTCACCGCCGAGGACAGCATCCGCGGGATGCTGCGAACCACGGGCGGGCTGATCCTCTCGGGTGGGAATGCGGGCCTGTTCCGCCTGGAGGACGGCGCCTCCACCTGGGTGGCCACGCCGGGAACACCGTTTGCCTCCGACCTGTTCCAGTCCGATCCGAACGACCGGCGAATCCTCTACGGGAACCGTGGTGGCGCCTTTCAGCGGTCCAGCGACCGCGGAGAGACGTGGCGGGACGTCAGCGACGGGACCTATGCCAGCAACACGGTGGAAGGGGTCCGGGTGGATCCGGTGGACGGACGGGTCTACCTGCTGGGCAGCGTGCCCTTCACCGAGAGCATCGTCGGAGGGCCCTGAGGCAGGCGCAGGTCATTAACTGTTGCGCTCGGACGGGCAAACCCCCACAACCCCTGCATGCCTTGGGATCCGAAGATCATTCAGCAGGACGGCGACGATCCAATCGCCGACCTCCGGCGGTTGATGGACAAGTACGGCAAGGGCGGCGGTCGCAAGCTGGGGGTGGCGCTGGCCGTGCTGCTGGGGGTCGCGGCGCTGGCCACCTCCTACGTCCAGATCGAACCCGATGAGGTCGGGGTCCTGCTTCGGCTGGGGAAGTTCACTGACACCCTGGGCCCGGGCCCGCACTTCCGGATCCCGTTCGGGGTGGACCGGGTGCACAAGGTTCCGGTCCAGCGGCAGCTGAAGATGGAGTTCGGCTTCCGCAGCTCCGGCGGGGATGCCGGGCCGCGCGGCCCCACCACCTACGCGGCGGGCGGCCCGGACGTGCAGCGGGAGGCGGTGATGCTCACCGGCGACCTCAACGTCGCGGTGGTGGAGTGGATCGTCCAGTACAAGGTGAAGGACCCCTACGACTTCCTGTTCAAGATCAAGAACGTGGATGAGACGCTGCGGGTGCTGGCCGAGGCGGTGATGCGGATCGTGGTCGGAGATCACTCGGTCAACGAGGTGCTCACCACCGGCCGCCAGTCGGTGGCCACCGAGTCGAAGATCCTGCTGCAGGCGCTGGCGGACCGCTTCGAGACCGGGGTGGACATCCAGCAGGTGGTCCTCCAGGACGTGAACCCGCCGGATCCGGTCAAGCCCTCCTTCAACGAGGTCAACCAGGCGATCCAGGAGAAGGAGCGCGCGATCAACGAGGCCCACGCCGAGCTGAACAAGGCGATCCCGCGCGCCAAGGGCGAGGCGGAGGAGGCCCTGCGCAACGCCGAGGGCTATGCGATCGAGCGGGTCAACCGCGCCAACGGCGAGGCCGACCGCTTCGCCAAGGTCTACGAGGAGTACCGCAAGGCCCCGGACGTCACCCGGCGCCGGATGTACCTGGAGACGATGGCCACGGTGCTGAACCGGGCGGGTTCGAAGGTGGTGATCGACGACGTGGCCAAGGGGATGACGCCCCTGCTGCGGATCGATGGGGTTCGCGACGAAGTGGTGGGTCCTGCCTCCCAGGAGGGGAAGCGATGAAGTCCTTCGGCGCAGTGGCGGTGATCCTGGCGGTGGCGGCGGTGGTGGTCGCCTCCTCCTCGATGTACGTGCTCAACGAGAGCGAGCAGGCGGTGATCACGCGCTTTGGACAGCCTCGCGGCGAGCCGGTGACCACCCCCGGGCTGCACTTCAAGGCCCCGTTCGCGGACCGGGTGAACCGATTCGAGAAGCGCTGGCTGGACTGGCGGGGAGACCCGAACCAGATCCCCACCAAGGACAAGAAGTACATCTGGGTGGACACCTTCGCCCGCTGGCGGATCGTGGAGCCGCTGCGCTTCTTCCAGCGGATGCGCGACGAGCGGACGGCGCAGTCCCGGTTGGATGACATCATCGACGGTGAGACGCGCAACGCGATCGCCGCCTACAACCTGATCGAGGCGGTGCGCGCCTCCAACCGTCCCTTCGAGGACGACGAGTCCGCCGCCCGCGCCGAGCGGGAGGAGCTGGAGCAGGTGACCCTGGGGCGGGACAAGCTGACCCGGATGATCCTGGAGCGGGCCTCGGTGGTGGTGCGCGAGTTCGGGGTGGAGCTGGTGGACGTGCAGATCCGCCGGATCAACTACGTGCACGAGGTGGAGGTGAAGGTGTTCGACCGGATGATCTCCGAGCGGCGCCGGATCGCCGAGCGCTCCCGGTCCGAGGGAATGGGGCGGGCAGCGGAGATCCGGGGAGAGAAGGAGCGCGAGCTGCGGCGGATCCGGTCCGAGGCCTACCAGAAGGCCCAGGAGATCACCGGGAAGGCGGACGCGGAGGCGTCCAACATCTACGCCAAGGCGTTTGGCCGGGATCCGGAGTTCTACCAGTACCTGCGGACCCTGGAGCAGTACCCGATCGCGGTGGACGGGACGACCTCCCTGTTCATGGACGCCAACTCGGAGTTCTACCGGTATCTGCGCAGCTCGGCCAAGCAGCGCTGAGCCAGCTCAGTCCTGCTGGTCGCGGTAGGCGCCCAGCAGGTCCTCCACCAGGGAGGCGGCCAGCTCGCGGTAACCCAGCTCGCTGAGGTGGGTTCGATCCGCCAGCGCCAACGGAGGTTCCTTCTCCAGCCAGGCGCGCATCCCTCCCGCCCCACCCATCGCCGCCCGGGCGGACCAGAAGGCGCAGCGTTCGTCGGCAGCGACCTGCTGGATGGTCTCCTCCACCACCGTCGCGTTCGGAGCCCCCACCCAGGTGCCCTCGTCGGTGGGGACCTCGCGATCGGTGTTGCTGATCAACAGGCACTCCGCGTCCGGAGCCGCCCGGCGCAGCTTCTGGAGCAGAGACCGATACCGGGCCCGGTAGTCGCGCGCGGTGACCTTGGACATCACGCTCTCGTTGGTGCCGTAGAAGAGCAGGAACAGGGCCGGCTTCCGGGCCCGAAGCTGGGTGGAGAAGGCCGCCACCTGGTAGCGATCGGTGACGTACACGCTGGAGCCGGAGAGCCCCGCCACGTCGTAGACGACTCCGGCCCCGGTCCGCTCGTAGGCCAGCCCGTAGACAGTCGCCCCGGCCACCGGGCTGTGCACCTCCACCCGCCGGGGACGGGCCTTGAGCGGATAGCGCGCGATCCTCGCCACCCGGGTCCCACCAAAGGCGGGGAGCCGATGCTCGACCCCGTCGATGACGAGCTTCATCCGCGCCGAGGCGGTGCCGTCCAGGTAGTAGAGCTGAAGCTGACCGGGGACCACCGGAGGGGGGCCCTCCAGCGCGGAGGCCCCTCCGTCCTCCGGCGTCCCTGTTTCGACCGCGCCCATCGCGGCTGGCTCCGGGGCGGCGCTTAGGGGCAATGCGGTGTTCACCGCGGCTGGCGCCAGGGGGGCCCCGGCGTCGACCGCGGCCTCCAGGGCCGCGCTGGGCGTTCCCGCGTCGATCGCTGCAAGCATCTGGGCAGCGTTCAGGGGCGGTGCTGTCTCGGTCGGGGCATACACCCGGGCGGCGGTCATGGGCTTCCCCGCGTCGACCTCGGCTGGCACCCGGGCGGCGTTCACGGGCTTCCCCGCGTCGACCTCGGCTGGCACCAGGGCGGCGCGCATGGGCTTCCCCGCGTCGATCTCGGCTGGCACCAGGGCGGCGCGCATGGGCTTCCCCGCGTCGACCTCGGCTGGCACCCGGGCGGCGCTCACGGGCTTCCCCGCGTCGACCTCGGCTGGCACCAGCGCGATGCCCGGCTTCCCTGCGTCGCCGTCCCGGGACCTCCTGGCGCTCGCTCCGGCATCGATCGTGGTTCCAGCCTGCGAGGCGACCGCTGGTCTTGCCGGAGCCTTCTCGTGGGCCACAGCGACCTCTGACGGGGCGGAAGCGCGCTCCGACGGCGGCCGCGCTCCACCCGCCTCCGCAGCGGCTCCGGCATCCAATGGGTCGGCAGTCACCATCGCCGATCTGGCTCCGCCGTCCAGCAGCGAGGCCTCTTCCTCGGTGAGGAGCTCCGCCCCTCCGTCGGCCGACCCGGTCCCGGCATCCGACGCTTCAACCTCCGGCTCGAACTGGAACACCGCCACCGCGCCGGCCTGCGCTACCGCCCGGGTTCCGTTGAGCCCCCACGCCTGGCCGGGGTCTGCGTACAAGGCGGTGGCGAACTGCCAGCCCTGCTGGGTGACCCGGATCCGGGATCGCTCGCTGGCCGCGGCGGGCTCCACGAAGTGGGGCCGGTTGGAGATCAGCGGCACATAGCCCGGTCCCAGGCTGCCGAAGCGGGCGCCCAGCCGTTCGGAGAACTCATCGGAGAAGTGCAGCGCCTCGGTGTGGGAGGCGCCCAGCTGCATCACCCCCAGGCGTCCGGTTCCGCCATCCTCCAACGCGGCCAGCCGGGCGAAGGTGCGGGGCAGGAACTGGGTGCCGATCAGCAGCCCGTGGGCCTGGCCCTGGACGATCGGCCGCTCCGGCTCCGGCGGTTCCACCTCGAGCTCCGCGTCCCGGTCACAGCCCTGGCTCAGCACCACCAGCGCGCACAGCGCCGCCACCCTCACCCTCAAACCGGCCTCGCCGGCTTCAGGGGATCCTTCACCGCGGGTTGCCGACCCAGCCGGCGCAGCGCCCAGGAGAAGGCCCTGGCGCCCAGCAGCTTCCAGCGTCCGCCTCCCAGCCGACGCTGGGCCAGCACCGACACGCAGACCGTGGCCAGCACCATCGCCACCGCCACCAGCAGGGCCTCACGGTCGTCCAGGATCGGTCCTACCCGGGTGGCCATCCCGTGCCAGTAGCCCCAGCCGTAGACCACCGGGAGGTGCATCACGTAGGCCCATAGCGAGGCGCGGCCCACGGGCGCCAGCGCGTGGTTCAGCCAGCGGGGCAGCAGCAGGGCGCCGGTGACCACGAAGGACACGATGGCGATCCCGCCCACGAAGCGCATCACCTCGGTGGGAGGCAGGTGCGCCCAGGGCCATTTGGAGAAGGCCACCGCGGTGGCCACCCCGGCAATCGCCGCCAGCCTCAGCGGGCTGGAGGCGCGGGACTGGACCACCGCGCCGACGCTGGCTCCGGCGAAGAAGTAGGCGGTCCAGGGAAAGATCGGGAACAGCGATTCGCCGCCGCCGAAGGTCTGCGCCACCACCCCGGGGATGGTGGGCCCGCCCAGTGCGAGCCACACCCGGGGAGCGAGGAGCGCGATCAGCGCCGCGAAGCTGCCCAGCAGCGCCACCCGCACCCAGGTCCGGCGGATCCAGGCGCAAACGAAGAGGGTGACCCCCATCGCCGCGGCGATGCACTGCAAGGCATCGAAGGTGGCGAAGTACCGCCACAGCTGCGCGTCCAGCCTCACCAGACCGCCCAGATCCCAGATCGGGAACCGGAGCAGGTAGCCCAGGGTGAAGAGCAGCGCCACCCGCGGCAGATAGGCCCGGAACACCGCGGTCCCCGACAGTCCGCGGCGGGTGATCACGAAGAACAGCACCCAGCCGCTGACGAACAAGAACAGCGGGGAGGTGAACGCCCGCACGTGCCAGTAGGTGGTCACCCACGGGACCAACATTCCGGCGGGGGAGATCAGCGCGCTGAAGGTGTGACCGAACACCATCGCCACCACCGCGATCGCGCGCGCGCCATCCAGGGCGAGCACGCGCTCCCGACGCGGGGCTGGGGAAGTGGCCGTCACGAGGCCGCCTGATAGCAGCAGAGACGGCGGCTCCGATAGCCCCCGTCCCCCGTTTCTAGGGCTTCAAACGACCTGCAGATCCTTGAGCACGGTCTGCGCGGAGTTGTGTCCCGCTGCGCCGATCACCGAGCCGGCCGGATGGCAGCCTGCACTGCAGAAGTACAGGCCAGCGATCGGTGTGGAGTAGGGCAGGCGATCGGCAAAGGCGATGGTGTTGTCCACGTGGTGGATGTGCCCGCGGGAGATCCCGAAGTACTTCTCAATCTTCGGCGGGGTCAGCGCGAAGGTGTCCACCACCAGGTCGCTGGTGCCCGGCGCGAAGCGATCACAGATCGAGAGCAGGTGGCGGACGTAGCGGTCCTCCTCCTTTTCCCAGGTGGTGCCCGACAGCTCGTAGGGGACCCACTCCACGAACAGGGCCGAGTTGTGGTGTCCGTCGGGGTCCTTCAACGTGGGGTCCAAGGTGGTGTGGATGTACCACTCGATGGACGGGAACTGCGGCAGCTTGCCCAGCTTCACGTCGCGGTAGTCGTCGGAGAGCCGCTGCATCACCTCCGACTCGTCGGGCAGCAGGTGGATGGTGGGCCCGTACTGGCCCTTGTCCTGGGGCAGGCAGGTGAACTTCGGCAGCCCCTTGAGCGCCAGGTTCACCTTCATGGTGGTGCCGTCGCGCTTCATCCCCGCCACCCGCTGCTGGTACTCGGCCGGGAGAGGCGAGCCCTGGATCAGCGGCAGGGTGCGGAACGGATCGCCGTTGGAGATCACCACCTCCGCGTCCAGCTCCTCTCCGGACTGCAGGGTGACGCCCTTCACCGTGCCCCCCGAGGCGCGGATCGCGGTCACCTGGGAGTTGAGCCGGATCTTCACTCCTGCCGCCTGGGCCAGCGCCTTGAGCTGCTGGGTGATCCGGCCCATCCCTCCCTCGACGATCATCCAGGTGCCGCCGCTCCCTGGCAGCCGGCACATGTTGTGGACCATCAGGTTGTGCCCGGTGCCCGGGGTGTCCAGCCCGCCGTCCAGGCCAGAGAAGGCGTCGGTCACCGCGTACATCGCCTTGAGCAGATCCGACTTGAAGCCGAAGCGGTCCAGGTACTCGCGCGCGGTGCCGCGGCACAACTGGATGAAGTGGGCGCGCAGCTCGGGGCGGATGAAGCGCTCGGCGGTCTCCTCCAGCGAGTAGGGGGACTGCAGCCAGGCCGGAGCGAGATCGTCGCGCAGCTGCGCCAGCTCGGCGTTCATCGCCTGGTTGGCCCTCCAGTCCGCCGCGGAGAAGAAGGTCTCGAACTGCTGGCGCATTGCGCCTTCGTCCGAGCCCAGCAGCAGGTAGCGGTCGGAAGTGGTCGGCAAGAAGTAGTGCGGATCGCGGCGCTTGAGGGTCAGCTCCAGGCCCAGCTCGGCCATCAGCTCCGGGGGCCACAGCCCCAGCAGGTAGGCCCCGGTGGAGATCCCCAGGTGGGGAGCCTTCTTGAAGGGGAACTCGGTCTTCGCGGCCCCGCCCACCTCCGATTTCTCCTCCACCACAGTCACCGCCAGGCCCTTGCGCGCCAGCAGCACCGCCGAGACCAGGCCATTGTGGCCGCCGCCTACGATCAACACGTCGGTCATGACTTCTTCCCCTTCTGCTTGGGTGTGCGGGGCGTGGGCAGCTCCACCCCGTTGCGCTGGTGCCAGGCGGCAATCGACTCTTTCGGATAGCCCTCGAACAGCAGGTCCTGATCCTCGGCAAACACAGTCAGCCACTCCGGAGCGAACTCCAGCATCAGGTGGGTGCGCTGCGGAGGGCGGGGCAGCGGGCTGTCGATGGCGGAGGCGAACGGGTGGACCAGCTCCGGCCAGGTCGGGTCGTACAGCCACAGGGCCGAGCCGCACTGGCCACAGAAGTGGCGCTGGCCGGTGCTGCGCTGGGCGCGCTTGTCGCCCGGATCGCGGACCAGCGCCCGGTAGATTCGCAGCGCGCGCTTTCCCTGGACCCGGAGCGTCTTGAAATCGCCGGAGAGGTTGATCGCATAGCCGCCGCCGCCCTGGGTCTTGCGGCAGATCGAGCAGTAGCAGAGCTGGTACGGGTGGGGATGCCGGGACTCCACCGTGAAGCGGACGGCGCGACAGTGACAGGACCCGTAGAGCTGCATCTCTAGCGCGCTCCCTGCGCCCGGGAGGCGACCTCGGCCCAGAAGCGGCTCACCCCGTCGGGGGTCAGTTCCTCGGCGGCGTGGGCGGTGGGGCGGGGGAGCGGATTGTCGCACTGGTCCATCGCCGCAAGCAGCCCGGAGCGCAGCGCCCAGTGCCCGAAGCCGGCGGCGATCTGTCCCACGTGCGGGAGGACCAGGGCCCGCCAACCACGGGCGGCGGTGCGCAGCGACTCCTCGGCCTCGGTCAGCGCCTTGTCGGCGACCCACAGCTGATGCAGGGCGCGCGTCTGCGAGTGATCCGGTAGCAGCCGGTGCCGGGTGAGGAAGTCCAGGTTGTCGTTCTCCTGCCTGCCTACCGGTGGCGCGAAGAGGATGATCGACCCGCCCCGGGCCGCGGCGCCCACCATCGTCTTGAAGGCCTGCTCACTGGGCTTGGTCAGCTCCAGCGCGATCACCTGCTGGTCGTAGAGCCGCCGGTAGGCGTCGATCACCTCGTGGTTCCGGGTACCGGTGTGCAGGGTGTTGCCCGCGACCCGCCGACGCTCGAGGAAGTTCGTGGTGTAGGGGGCGATCCGGCAGATGACATCGAACTGGTAGCGGCCGGAGCGGCCGGCCAGCGAGTCCATCAGCGGGCCCAGGAACAAGAGCCCGGCGGCGGCGCCGGAGATGGGGACCGAGACGCGGATCGGCGCCTCTCCCTCGGGGGCCAGGGACGCGGTGCGCTGGGCGCGCTCCGCGGCGGTGAGCGGGGCGGAGAGCTCGGAGGGGATCGGGTAGGGGAGGACCACGAAGGGAGGCGGGGTGATCCCGCTTTGCTTCGCGTACGCGACCAGGGTGTCGCGGGTGTCGAAGGAGGGGACGAAGATCACGTCCGCGCCCGGCACCAACCACACGTGCTGCGGGCTGTCGTCGGTGACCTGGACCACCAGGAAGATCGGGATCCCGGTCTCCTGCTGCAGCTTCTCCTTCGCCGCCGCCAGCCGGTGGGCCACGTCGTAGTGGGTGGCCAGGACCACGATCTGCTTGGGGGGCACCGCCTGCTTGCGGATCGCCTCCTTCACCTCCGCCTGGACCACGGTGGAGTTCCCGCGCATCGAGCGACGGTAGAAGGGGGTGAACAGCTGCTGCCGCCAGCCGACCTGGCCCCACTCGAAGAAGGCCTGCACCGCCTTGCGCTGGGTGAGCAGCCGGTGGGCGGCGGCCAGGCTCTTGTCGCTGGCGCCGATCACCTTCGGCTCGCCGGGGAGGTCCAGCCCGCGCCACAAGGCGTCGGTGACCCGGATGTGGCCCAGCCCGGTGGGGGCGTAGCCGAACAAGAGCAGGGTGTCCTCCGCCAGCAGGGAGGAGAGCGCGGGGGAGGGCGACTGGGGGGCCGGGCTGGGCATCGTGGAGGGACGATAATCGCCCCCCGCCGGAAGCTGGGACTGAAACGACCGGATCAGGGCGCTTCGTAGAGCGGGTTCACACCCTCGATGGACGAGGCCTCGAAGTGAGCCAGTCCGTGCTTGGATGGAGCCCGATGACTCCCGAGAAGATCCTCCAGCAGCTCCAGCCGTGGATTGCCCAGCACCGACGCACCGCGTGGATCCCGAAGGTGGCCGAGACGGCAGGTCCGCCCAACGGGTCCCGGTATGGGGGACAGCCGTGGTTGTCGAAGGGAGCCGAACATCCCGGCTGTGGTCACTGTCGGCGCCCGCTGCGGTTGCTGCTGCAGCTGGACCTGGGCTCACTGCCCGAGGGCGCGCGCGGGGCGCTGCCGTCCTCCGGCCTGTTCCAGGCGTTCTATTGCGAGCATCAGGACTGCGAGTCGGAGGTGGGCGGGTCGGTGCCATTCAGCGAGCTGCACTCGGTCCGGGTGGTGGAGGCCTCGGCGGAGACCCAGCCGGCCGCGCCGGTAGAGGAGCCCTTTCCCGCCAAGGCGATCGTCGGCTGGGAGGCCAAGGACGATCTCCCCTCGGCGGCCGAGCACGAGGACCTGGGCCTCTCCTACGACTACGACTTCAAGGCGAAGACGGTGAAGGTGCGCTGTCCCGCGGTGGGGTTGGACTCTCCGCCGTTTCCCTTGGGCGAGCTGGAGGCGGAGCAGATCTCCCAGGCCGTGGAGGGAGACAAGCTGCGCGGCTGGCCCTACTGGATCCAGGGCCCGGAGTATCCGCAGTGCCCCCGCTGTGCGAGCCGGATGGAGACGATCTTCCAGATCGAGTCGGAGAAGAACCTCCCGTACATGTGGGGCGACGCGGGGATCGTCCAGCTCTCCCAGTGCAAGCAGCACCCGGAGGTGCTGGCCTTGAACTGGTCCTGCGCCTAGGGAGAGATCTTCCGGGCGTTGTCCTCTGGTTTGCGGTCGATCCGGCGCAGCTGCGGATCGATCACCAGGTAGCCGGGGGGCTGATCGGCAATCAGCTCCAATCGGGTGTCCCCCCCCAGCCGCTGGGTCCAGGTCTTCCCCGGGACCCCGCCGCGGTCCGGGTGCTCGTCGTACAGGGCCAGCTCCAGCGTCTCGTCCATCGGCAGCCGCACCTCCCGTCCGTCCCGGAGTTCGATCTTGTCCGCGTGCAGCGCGGCCTCGATCCGGAAGCGGCCGTCGGACAACGGGGTGGAGGTGGCCGAGACCACCCGCAGATCGTAGAGGACGGTCCGGGTCCACCACTCCTCCAACAGCGGCCGATGCTCGGGGGGAGTGACCTGACTCAGGTGCGCCAGCAGATCTCGGGCGGTGGGCGCCGGGCCTGAACCCTTCGCCTGGGCCAGCAGCGCGCGCAGGGCCCGATTCACCTCCGCCTCGCCAATCAGGTCCCGCAGCGCGGCCATCACCAGCGCCCCCTTGGCGTAGTAGACGAAGGACTGGTCCTCCACCTCCACCAGCGGCACGTCCTGCTGCTGGGTGCGTCCACTCAGATAGCGGCCCAGCTCCACCTTCAGCGCCTCACGCAGCGCAGCCTCTCCGGCGCTCTCCTTGAGGACCATCAGCTCCGAGTAACGGGCCAGGGTCTCCACCACCGCGCTGGCCCCGGGGCCGGCCGCAGGGGTGACCTGATGTCCCCACCACTGGTGGGCGACCTCGTGGGCGGTCCGCTTGGTGACGATGTCCACCCGATCCGGATCCCGCAGGTCGGTCAGGAAGGCGCGGTCCTCGGTGAGGAGGATCGTCGCCGGGAGCGCGAATCCGCCGAACCGGTCGTCGTAGGCGGGCACCTCGGCGAGCCGAAGCTGTGGGAACGGATACGGGCCGAAGTGGGTGGTGAAGTAGTCCAGCGACCGGGTGGTGGCCTCCAGGATGCGGGGCACGTTGGTCCCGTGCAGGGGGTGGTGGAGGATCTCGATCTCCACTCCCTGGTGATGGGTGCGCTGCACCTGGTAGCGGGCGGAGGCGAAGAACAGGGCCGGGGCGACCGGGTGATCCACCGCGAACCGGGCGATGCGACGGCCGTCCTGGAGCCAGGTCTGCCGGAGCACTCCGGCAGTGACGGGCACCTGATCGGAAGGGGTGGAGATCGTGAGGTCGAAGGTCAGCGGGACCGGGTCCTCCTCCGGGGCGGTGGACTTCACCGGCAGGCCCCGCTGGGATCGCCCAATGGGGTCGTCCAACTCCAGGCCCCGGCGATAGCCCAGCGTTGGCAGGAGCCGATGGCCGAGCAGCAGCGTCCCGTTGGGGAGGATGTCGTGCTGCACGTTTGCCGTCGCGCCTTGTCGCTGCACGGAGAGCTGGAAGGCCAGTTCGGTGCTGGCGCCGGGCAGCAGGTGCACCTCGAAGGTGCGCACCCCGAAGCGGGAGTCGTGTCGCAAGGGCGGACGGCCCCCCACGGTCACCGACTGCACCTCCACCTCCGGGCGGAAGGTGGCAATCACCGAGGTGAGCACCTGGGCGGTTCGGTTCTCCAGGCGGTAGGTACCCTCCAGTTGGAAACGGCGTTCCTGGGGATGGAGGTCCAGCCGGGCCTCCAGATGGGCGAGGGTGGGCTGGGGAAGCGACGCCACCGACGCGTAGGTCCGTTCGTAGTCCGCTCGCCAGGCGGTCCGCTCCTCCGAACCCTGGTAGCCGTTCACCGTCTCCACCTGGTGGAACAGCACCGCGCCGCCACCCAGGAAGACCAGCGCGAGGCCCGCAGCCAGCAGGGCGCCTGAACGCCCCCAGCGACGGGGAAGCGCGGCCAGCCGAGCTCGCAGCCCGCCGTCGGTGCCTCGTCGCCAGAGTCCGTAGCTGACCATCCCCAGCACCGCGGCCAACGCGGACCAGTAGGCCATGAAGGCGGTGAACACCCAGGCCCCCGGTCCAAAGCCGTCGAACTCGGAGTAGGAGAGCGGTCCTCCGTTCGCGTACCGCAGCAGCGGGTGCTCCGGAGAGCCGGGGATGCCCAGGGTCAGCAGCGCGGCCGCGGCCAGGGACACCATCATCCCGGCGTGACGATTGGGGACCAGGGTCTGGAACAGCAGGACCAGGACCGCGAACAGCGCCAGGGGAACGCCCCCGAAATAGAACAGGGCGGCCAGCACCCCAGGTTCGATCCGGTCGTAGCCGGTCGAGAGCTGGATCGTCAGCGCCACCCCCAGCGAGGTGGCAATCAACACCGCCACCAGCGTCCAGAGGGCCACCAGCTTCCCTCCCAGGAACACCACGCTGGAGGCGGCGGTGGCGTCCACGATCTCGGAGACGCGGGTGGTCCGCTCCCTCCACACCAACTCCGCGCCGAAGAAGATCACCAGCAGCAGACCGAAGATCATCAGCGGCTGCTGGAGGTGTCCCAGGATCAACCCGGAGGTCGGATACAGCGCGGTGCCAAACTCTCCGCGCCGGAGGTTCTCGATGATCTGCAGCGCCGAGGCGCCCACCCACAGGATCATCAGCGCGGCGAAGGGCCAGCTGCGGAACACCGCCCCCAGCTCCACTCGGGCAGTGGATCCCAGGAGGCGCCAGGAATGGCCACTGCGGACTGCGGTCGGGTGGTAGGCCGCGCATCCAGTTCCGGGCGATCCGGCAGCGGCCCGGCCTCCGGTGGACGTCAGGCCGTCCCGCTCGGGGCCCGGGCCGACTTCGAACCGGGTCTCCGCCGCCTCCGCGCGGGGACGGGAGAGCGAGACCCGGAAGGCGAAGCGCCGATGCGCGAGGGCCAGCAGCGCCGCGGCCACCGCCAGCCAGATCAGCCGATTGAGCAGGAACTCGCCGGACCAGGAGAAGGACTGCACGGCGCGCTCGGCGGCGGTCCAGTGGTGCGTCTGTTCGAAGAAGGCGGAGAGGCCGAAGGGGTCGACCCGCGCGCTCCAGATCAGCTCCTCCGCGGTGCTGGGGCGGGAGGCGGCCAGCAGCGGCGAGTTGGTGACCACCGCGGCCAGGAAGTACAGCGCGTACAGGCAGACCCCGGCCAGGTAGGTGACCAGGCTGCTGCGGGTCAGGGCGGCGACGGTGAACAGCAGCGCCGCCACGAACAGCATGCTGGGCAGGGCCAGCCCGAAGAACGGCCACAGGTAGTGCAGCAGGTCGAAGGGCGCGACCCGCTCGGGAGGGTGGCGGAGGGTGGCCGCGAGCATCCCCGGGAGGGCGAAGGCGAAGGCAGTGGCCGCCGCCAGGAAGGAGCCCACGAACCTGCCCAACAGGTAGCGGGTCCGGGTCACCGCGGTGGCGTAGATCAGCTCCGCCATCTGGTGCTCGGTGTCCCGGAGCAGCGAGGGGGCCACCAGCACGGTCACCGCGAACACCGAGAGCAGGGTGAGGAAGCCCACCGTGTAGGTGATCGCGTAGGGGGCGTTGACCGGGGTCTCCACCGCGCCGAACCCGGTGGAGGTGAGGGCGAAGGCCAGGAGCGCGAAGGTGGCCGCAGCGGCCGCGAAGGTGAGCCGGCGGGTGGCGTACCGCCACTCGAAGGCGATGATCCCGAGCAGCATCTAGGCGGCCCGCGGCGAGGAGAGCGCGGAGAAGTACACGTCCTCCAGGTCGGCGGGGACTTGCTCGAAGCCCGCCTCGGGAGCCGCGTCGGCAAGAATCTGGATCCGGGTGCGTCCGGAATGCCGCTGGGTGGAGAGCACGGTCAGCGAGGCGCGGTACTGGTCGATCGCCTCCCGGTGGATCGTCTTTCGCCACACCCGCCCGGACAGGGTCTCCACCAGGCGATCGGGTTCTCCCTCCAGCAGGATCCGTCCCTGGGAGAGGATCGCCATCCGCGGGCACAGCTCTCGGATGTCCTCCACGATATGGGTGGAGAGGATCACGATCACCCGCTCGCCCAGTTCGCTGAGCAGATCGTGGAAGCGGTGACGTTCCTCCGGATCCAGCCCGGCGGTGGGCTCGTCGACGATGATCAGTCGGGGATCACCGAGCAGCGCCTGGGCGATCCCGAAGCGGCGGCGCATTCCTCCGGAGAAGCTGTCCACCGCCTTGCGCCGATGGGCATGGAGGTTGGTCCGATGCAGCAGGGCGTCCACCTGGGCCGCCCGTTCCCGGCGATCGGCAACGCCCTTGAGCAGGGCCAGGTGCTCCAGCAGCGCGGTGGCAGATACCCCCGGGTACACCCCGAACTCCTGGGGGAGGTAGCCCAGTCGCCGCCGGTGCGCCTGGGGGTCGGCCAGCACGTCCTTGCCGTCCAGCCGCAGGGTGCCGCTGTCCGGCTCCTGCAGCGTGGCCAGGGTCCGCATCAGGGTGGACTTCCCGGCGCCGTTGGGGCCCAGCAACCCGAACAGGCCATTGCCGACCTGGAGGCTGACGTCGCACAGCGCCTGGGTCCCGTTGGGGTAGCGCTTGGAGAGGCGGGTGAGTTCGAGCACTGGGGACCCTACGCTGGGGGCACCGGGGTGATTGCGGAGGTCCGGTCCGACCCGGCGGCGATGATCTCGGCACAGCGGCGGGGGGCCTCGGAGCGCGCGCACAACGGCGCTGAGCCCCCACCCTGGATGGTGCCGCGCGGTGGTCGCGTCCAGCGGCTGGGGGGCCTGCTCGGGGTAGGGCACCCCGTAGGCCAACGCAATGCGAACACCGGGGTAGCAGGACTGGGCCTGGAGTGCGACAGGCCTGCCGGAGCACCTCTCAGGAACAAGAGGCAATACGTGCGGGGATCGATTGCCAGACGGGACCGCCGTCAGGGGCCGCCGGGGCCCGCCCCTTGTCCGCGCCGCGCTGCCTTTTTGGCGGGGAAGATGTGGATCCGCGTGGACGCCGAGTCCCTGCCTAGGCACAGCTCCGCGGGTCAGGAGCCCTGCAGAGGACTGGCCGCCAAGAAAGACACCGGTGTCCTTTTCAGCGGCCAGTCTTGGTTGCTCGCTCGCGGTCAACCGGGCGGACCTGGACTGGTCGCCAAGAAAGACACCTGTGTCCTTTTCAGCGACCAGTCTTGGTTCCTCCCTCGCTGTCCACTGAGGGGACCTGGGCTACGAGGGCCGTGACGTCTCAGTCTGCTTCGGTCGGCGGGTCGACGACCGCTGCCTCTGCCGGTTCCGGATCGACCTTCGCCTTCATCGACGGGAAAAGGGTGGTGACCCGGCGCTCGACCTTGTTGGCGACCCGGCGCAGCTGCTCCTCGGTGGCGACCAGCACCAGCGTCTCCTTGGCCCGGGTGGCGGCGGTGTACAGCAAGGAGCGCTCGAACCAGTTGTCGTTGCCCAGCACCACCACCACGTGCTTCCACTCCGAGCCCTGGCTCTTGTGGACGGTCATCGCGTACGCGGGCGCGACGTTCTCCAGGTGCAGGGCGCCCACCAGCACCGGGGTCGGTTCGCCGTCCCACTCGATCATCGCTCCGGCCACCGCCGCCTGCCGGATGTATCCCTGACGGCCGTTGGTCAGCCGCTCCTCCAGCACAGTCTGGGTGCACACCACCCGGTCGCCCACCCGCAACCGGTTGGGCCCGGGGACCGGCTTGCCCAGCGGATTGAAGCGGTTCTGGATCGCCAGGTTGATCGCCCCCACCAGCTTGTTGGTGGGCGCCAGCACCTGGACCTGCTCCGGCTCCATCCCCGCCTCGCGGAAGGCGGCCACCTGCTCGTAGGCCACGGTGGCGGCGTCCGCTCCGGGCGCCAGGATCCGGACCCCCGGGGCCTCGGCGGGCACCTGGCCGGCGGCGATCGCGTAGGCGGCCTCGATCAGCCCGCGGCCATCGGCGGCCCGCATCTGCTCGGTCAGACGCTCCACCAAAGTGGGGAACAGCTCGATGCAATCCCGGAGCACCGCGCCCGGGGCGATGCTGGGCAGCTGGTCCGGGTCTCCCACCAGCAGCACCCGCTCCGCGTGGAAGGCCACGTCCATCAGTTCCGCGGCGGTGAGACTGTCCAGGAAGCCCGCCTCATCCACCACCATCAGCCAGGGCGGATCCTCCTTGAGGTCCGACGCCCGCCGGAGCCAGGAGTGGACCGTCCGGACCTGCACCTGCGAGGCGCTCTCGCCCAGGGACTCGGTGATCCGCTGCACCGCCTTGTGGGTGGGGGCGGCGAACACCACCCGCGCCTTGGGATCCAGGCTGGCAATGGTCCGTAGTAGGGCGCCCAGCAGGTGCGTCTTCCCGGTGCCCGGGCCGCCAGTGACGATCGAGAGCTTCTGCTGCAGGGCATTGGTGATTGCCCGCTGCTGTCCCGCGTTCAGCTTCTCCTGGTGCTTGGGCGAGCGGCACTCGACCGACGCTCGGCGGTGGTGGAGACGCTTGGCCAAGGTCTCCTCCGCCTTGGCCAGAATCGGCAGCACGAACACGTGCCCTTCCACCGGGTGATACTTCCGGACCAGGGTGACCAGCTTGATCTCCCCCGCCAGCTTGTTGACCTCGCGCTGCGGCAGCTCCAGGTCGCGCGACAGCTGCCAGATCAACCGCTTCCGTCCCAGGGCGGTGTGGCCATAGGGGGTCACCTTCAAGGCGCGGAAGGTGGCGTAGGCCTCGAAGCGAGCATGGAGGTGATCGGCGCCGCTGTAGCGCGCCACCGCGTCCACGAACTGCAGCGCCTCCAGGTAGTTCCTCGGCTTCACCTCCGGATCCTGATCCAGCTTCTCCTTCGCCATTGCCCGGGTCAGTGGCCCGTAGGGATCCTTGAGGAACTCGCTGAGTGAGCCACGGTGATCTTCGGGGCGCCGCTGCTCCAGGAACCGGGCAATCACCTCCAGCCCGTTGGGCCATTCCGAGGTGCCGGCCAACTTGTCGGCTACCTCCAGGGGGCGGAACGACTCCGGCCTGGCGACCAGGGAGTGCACAGTCCGGTTCTGGTCCACCGGAGCCTCCGACGCGCCGGCAGCCGCACAGAAGGTCGCCAGCAAGTTGTCGCCCCGGCCCGGGTTCTCCCTTCGGAGCCGACCCAGCACCTGGTCGAAGGCCTTGAGGTCGTCGCTGGATCGGCGGCACGGATGACAGACACTGAACCCGCGGGGCTCCTGCTCCAGGTTCCATTCGCTGGCAGCAAGCGGAAGCGCGCCCTCGCCCGTCCAGGAGACTTCGCCCTCGGGGGTAAACAGCTTGCGAGCGTTCAACTCCAGGCCGGGAGGTCCGTCCTCAGGGGGGAGGGCCTCGGCACTCGGGCCGAGCAGGAGCTTCAGGGAGAAGGTGACCGCATCGCCCTTGAGGCAGTGCACCCCCGGGAGTTCCTCGACAGCGGACTCGAGATCCCACCCGTGAGCCACCAGGACCGCGCGTCGCAGCTCCTTGGAGCACCGCCGACACTTCACGGTGGCGACCAGCGGCTGGCCCTCGCCACGGAGCTGGGCCAGGCCATCCAGCAGCACCTGCTGGGCACGACGGAGGTGGAGGGCCGTGTCCTCGCCCCCCACTCCGAGCTCAGTGGCGGGCGAATCAGACATCGACGCCCCTGACCTCAGGCCCGTAGACCCGGGGCCTCGTGGCCGGACCGCTCCACGTACTCGTTGTAGCCGCCGCCGTAGAGGTGGGGACCCTCGGGGGTCAATTCCAGCACCCGGTTGGAGAGCTCGCTGAGGAAGTGCCGGTCGTGGGAGACGAACAGCATGCTGCCCTCGAAGGTGCGCAGGGCCTCGATCAGCATCTCCTTGGTGGTCAGGTCCAGGTGGTTGGTGGGCTCGTCCAGCACCAGGAAGTTGGGCGGGTCGTAGAGCATCAGCGCCAGCACCACCCGGGCCTTCTCGCCTCCGGACAGCACCCGGACCGTCTTCTCCGCGTCCTCGCCGGAGAAGCCGAAGCAGCCGGCCAGTGACCGCAGCGACCCTTCCGGGGCGCGGGGGAAGGCGTCCACCAGGGTCTGCCAGACTGTCTTCTGCCCATCCAGGATGTCCATCGCGTGCTGGGCGAAGTAGCCCATCTTCACGCTGGCTCCCACGGTGACCTCGCCCTTGTCCGGCTGGGCGGTGCCCGCGATCAGCTTGAGCAGGGTGGACTTGCCGGCGCCGTTGACGCCCATCACGCACCACCGCTCGCGGCGGCGGACCAGGAAGTCGAAGTCTTCGTAGATGGTCAGGTCCCCGTAGGCCTTGTCGACCTTCGCCACCTTCGCCACGTCCTCACCCGACCGGGGGGAGGGCTTGAACTCGAACATCATCCGGGTGTTCCGCTTGGGCGGCTCCACCTTGTCGATCTTGTCCAGCTTCTTGATCCGCGACTGCACCTGGGCGGCGTGCGAGGCCCGGGCCTTGAACCGCTCGATGAAGGCGATCTCCTTCTTCAGCATCGCCTGCTGCCGCTCGTAGGTGGCCTGCTGCTGCTTCTCGGCGATCTGCTTCTGCCCCACGTACCACTCGTAGTTGCCCGAGTAGGAGGTCAGCTCGCCGGCGTCGATCTCCACGATCCGGGTGCAGACCCGGTTCATGAACTCACGATCGTGCGAGGTCATGAACAGCGCGCCCTGGTAGTTCTTCAAGAACTGCTCCAGCCAGATCAAGGACTCCAGGTCCAGGTGGTTGGAGGGCTCGTCCAGGAGCATCCCGTCCGGGTTCATCAACAGGATGCGCGCCAGCGCCACCCGCATCTTCCAACCGCCGGACAGCGCCTCGATCGGCCCGTCCATCACCGAGTCCCGAAACCCGAGGCCGGCCAGGATCTCCCGGGCCCGTCCGTCCAGGGCGTAGCCGCCCAGCTCCTCGAAGCGGGACTGCACCACCCCGTAGCGCTCGATCAGCTTCTCCAGCTCGTCGGCGCGGTCCGGATCGCCCATCGCCGCTTCCAGCGACTTGAGCTCGTGGGCCACCTGGGACACCGGTCCGGCGCCGTCCAGGGTCTCCTCCACCACCGTCTTGCCGGACAGCTCGCCGACGTCCTGGCGGAAGTAGCCCAGGGTGGCGCCGCGATCGACGCTGACGCTGCCCTCGTCGGGGACCTCCTCCTTCACGATGTACTTGAAGAGGGTGGACTTGCCGGCCCCGTTGGGTCCCACCAGGCCGACCTTCTCGCCTTTGTGGATGGCGGCGGACGCGCCAATGAACAGGATCTGCTTGCCGTGCTGGGAACCGATGTTGTCGAGACGGATCACGAGGGGACCTCTCTCATAGGAGAGCCCTGGATGCCACAGTCACGCTTGCTTGCCAGGCCGTACCCAGAGGGAGGGCGCAGCGGCCCGCCTGTCCGGAATTGCGGGGCTAGAGGTCTTCGGCCAGCGGAAGGGCGGCCACCAGGTCCTCGGCGCGGTGCACCACCCGCTGGGCGCCGGAGGTCCGCAGCTCCAGCTCGTCCCGGAAGCCCCAGGTCACGCCCACCGGCAGCATCCCGGCGGCTCGAGCGGTCTGCATGTCCACCCTGGTGTCGCCCACGAAGGCGCACTCGGCGGGGCGGAACCCCAGCGCGGCGGCGATCTCCAGCGAGGATTGCGGGTCCGGCTTCCGGGGCATCCCCATCCGCTCCCCGTAGACCTGCCGGAAGGTGCGGGGGAAGAAGTGGGCCACCAGCCGATTGGTGGGCAGATCCGGCTTGTTGCTGAGCACCGCCAGCGGCAGCTGCTTGCGCTGCAGCTGCAGCAGCGCGGCCTCGATCCCCGGGTAGGGGCGGGTGGCGCGCATCATGTGCTCGCCGTAGCGGACCCGGTAGTCGGCGATGATCGGCTCGAACAGGTCCTCTCGTCCGGGAGGCAGCGCCCGCTGGACCAGGTTGGACACCCCCTCGCCCACGAAGCGGCGGTAGGACTCCAGCGGGTGGGAAGCCAGCCCGTGCGCCTCCAGCGCCGCGTTGAGCGCGGTGGCGATGTCCTGCAGCGAGTCGATCAGCGTCCCGTCCAGATCGAAGATCACCGCGCGGATGCTCATGGGGGATCCATCCGCACCACCGAGCCGCCCTGACGGTCCAGCCAGGAGCCCACCTCGTACAGCTGTACCCGGGCGTCGCTGCCCTCGGCGGACAGGCCGGCCTGGGCCAGCGCGGCCAGTCGGCGGGCCCGCTCCTTGTCGCCGCCGGTCAGCACCAGCGCCCGGGCCAGCCCGAAGCGGATCGAGGCCAGCATCCGCGGATAGGCCCGGCTGCCCTCGCGCAGGGCCAGCGCCCGCTCCAGCACCGGCAGCGCCCTCCGGGGCTGATCCAGGCTGAGGTACGCATCCGCGATGTGGAACAGCGACTGCCCCAGATCGAAGTGGTCCGGGCCCAGCGCCTTCTCCCGGATCGCCTGCGCCCGCTGGCTGTGCTCCAGCGCCGCGGTGTAGTCGCCCCGGCGCATGTGCACCTCCGCCAGGGTGAGGTGGAAGGTCCCCAGCCGCGGATGGTCGTGGCCCAGCCCGGCCTCCATCAGGGAGAGGGCGCGCTCCTGGGTGTCCAGCGCCTCGTCCAGGTTGCCGGTCTTGACCAGCTCGCCGGCCAGCCCGTTGAGGGTGGGCCCCAGGCTGGTGGAGTCCGGCCCGAAGATCCGCTCGTTGACCCGCGCCGCGCGTCGGAACAGGGCCAGCGCCTCCTCGTGCCGGCCCACCGAGGACTGCGCGGTGGCCAGCCCCACCGCCACCGAGCTGACCCGTGGGTGCTCGAAACCAAAGGCCCCCTCCAGCAGCTTCAGCGCGCGCTCGTAACAGGCCAGCGCCTCTTCCCGGCGGCCCAGCGCGGTGTAGGTGGTGGCCAGGCTTTGCAGCGATCCGGCCAGCTCCAGGTGGTCCGGCCCCAGCGTCTTCTCCCGCAGCGCCAGCGCCCGCTGGTGGTTGGCCAGTGACTGCTCGTAGTCCCCCTCGGCGCGGGAGAGGGTGCCCAGGTTGTCCACCAGGTCCGCCGCCAGCCGCGGCGGGTCGCTCAGCGCCTCCAGCACCGAGGCCGCGTGGCGTCCCCAGCGGTGGCCCTCCGCGTGGCGGGACTGGCGCTGGCCGACGACCTTCACCAGCTCCACCATCGCTTCGGCCTCCACGTCCAGCAGCTGCGCGGCGACCGCCGCCCAGGTGGCCTCCTGCAGCGCCTGCTCCGCGGCGGGATAGTCACCGCTGCTGTCCAGCAGCCGCCCCAGCAGCAGGAAGACCTCCGCCTCCAGGGGACGGAAGCGCAGCTCCCGGGCCTCGGACGCGATCTGGGTGGCCTGACGCACCGCCTCCGGGTAGCGGCCCGAGGCGCGGTAGGCCTCGGCCTCCGCCATCCGGCCGCGCAGCGCCTCCACCTTCGGGCGGTCCTCTTCCTTGGCGGGCAGCCGCGCTCGCCGGGTCAAGGACGCGATGTCCGCGCAGGCCGAGAGGTCGGGGAGGGCAGCGGCGTGCTGGATCGACCGATCCACCGAGGCGGCGTCCGCGTGGGTCAGCAGGTTCACGTAGGCGGCCAGCTCCCGCCGGCGGCGATCCAGACAGCCCAGTCTCAGCTCCAGCGTCTCCCGGGTCTGATCTCCGCGCACGAAGGTCGCGTCGCAGGCCTGGTTGCGGGCCTCGGTCCAGGACGTCTGGTAGCGGTCCAGATCCCGCTCCACCGCCGCGAAGGCTGCCGCTCGCAGGGGCACCCCGGCCTGGTCGAAGGCCTGCTTCACCTGGGCCTTCACGGTCGGATCCCAGACGCCCTCCAGCTGGCGCTCGGGGCTCTCGCAGGTGGCGTCGGGGGTGGAGCCGAAGCCCCGGCCCACCAACACTGCCGCCAGCACCGCGGTGCCGATCAGCGCCGCCCAGGTGGCCCGCCGCCGGAACCAGGCCGCCACCTCCAGCGCCGAGAGCAGCGAGGCCATCGACGGCCAGCGCTCCTCGCGGTTGGGCTTGAGGCCCCGCAGCAGCATCCGGTGCAGGGACAGCGGCACCCGGTGATCCAGAGGCAGCTTGGGCAGCTTGCCGGCCATCGCCGCCTTGGCCAACCCACGCACGCTCTTGGCCTGGTACGGCAGCTGCCCGTACAGCGCCTCCCACAGCGCCACGCAGAACGAGTACTGGTCGGTGCGGGCGTCCACCGCCTCGCCCACGAACTGCTCCGGCGCCATGTACACCGGGGTGCCGACGATGGTGCCGGCGCGGGTCAGCGGCGAGAGCAGATAGTCAGGGGTGAGGTTGGGCTCGTCCGGTCCCAGCCGGGGCGGCAGGGAGGGATCGACGTTGCCCACGGTGGGGCGGGCCAGCCCGAAGTCGGTGACCCGCACCCGGCCGTCGTGGGCCACCAGCACGTTGTCCGGCTTGAAGTCCCGGTGGACGATCCCGGCGGCGTGCGCGGCGGCCAGCCCGCGGCCGGCGTAGCGGAACATCGCCACCACCTCGCGCCAGGTGCGCGGGGTCTTCAGCCAGCCGGTGAGGGTGCCGCCCTCCACCAGCTCCATCGCCACGTAGACATCGTCTCCCAGGCTGCCCACGTCGTAGACGCCGACGATGTTGGGGTGGGAGATGCGGGCCATCGCCTGGGCCTCGCGCAGCAACCGGGCCCGGCCCTCGCTGGCGTTGGTGCCGTTGATGCCCTTCTTCTGCGAGGTGCGCAGCAGCTTGAGCGCCACCTTGCGGCTCAGCTCGGGATCGAAGGCGGAGTACACCACCCCCATCCCGCCCACGCCCAGCTGCTGGAGGATCACGTACCGCCCGAACTGCTGACCCTTGGGCAACGACTGGGTGGAGTCCGGCGGTGGGGCCTCCAGCTCCTGGGGATCCCGGGCTGCGGGCAGCGGGGGAGGCGCGGCAGGCGGCCCCTGGGTGTCCTCCTCGTTGGGGATCACCGCGCGATCGCTGCGGCGGCGGCCGGGCTCGGCCAGCAGCGGCTCGGCCTGGACCCTGCGGGCCATCCCCGGGGGGAGGGTCACCTCGTCGGACTGCACCGCGCGTTCGTTGGCCATCGCCCCGCCGGGGCTGGAGGCGCGGCGCAACATCTGGCGGGGATCGAGCAGCGCCTCGTCGTCCTCGGCGACCGGAGGCACGGTCCGAACCTGGGGATCATCCTCCGGGTCCTGCGTGCCCCGGCCTTGCTGGGACAACAGCAGGCTGGGGTTGAGCAGCTCGGGGGCGGTCATCGCCCGGTTCTGGTTGGCCTCCCGCTCCCGGTCCCGCTCGTCGGCGGTGGACCGCAGGGTGTCCTGGCACAACTTGCAGCCCCGGACATGCTCCCTCAGCGGCGGCGCCTCATCGGGGCGCAGCGCTCCGTCCATCAACTTGGCGAGGGTGCCCGGCTCCGGACACGGCATCGGCATCGGATTCCTGGGGGGAAGGGGCGGGTGGATTCGACCACGCCCCGGTCACGGCGACAATGCACCCGCGGTGTGCCCGGCCAGGAGGCCAGGCAGGCGGGCATCAGGGGGTGCCGACCTCGGCGCGCAGCTGCTGCACGGTGGTGAGCAGCTGGGGAGGGACGTCCCGCGGATCCGCCTCCAGCGTGTACTGGTGGAAGGAGGCCAGCGCGGAGGCCTTCTGGTTGCGCTCCAGGGCGATGGCCCCGGCGAAGAGCAGCGCCTCCTGCGCGTCCGGATACACCAGCGCCAGGTGCCGCAGCTCTTCGATCGCCCGGGGTGCGTCCCCCTTGGCGGCGTGGAGCACCGACTGGTGGATCCGGCTCTCGGTGTGGAACGGGTCGCGGCTGAGCACCTTGTGGTTCAGCGAGGTGGCGTCGTCCCACTGCTGGCGGCGAAGCAGCTCGTGCACCACCGCGGCGGTCAGCTCCAGATCGTCGGGGCTCCGCTTCACCCGGGCCAGCGCATCCTGGAAGCTCTTCTCCTCCGCGCTGGCCTCGGCGGAGGCGCCAGGCACGCTCATCGAGGCCGGCGGTCCGCCGGTCATCGATCCGCCCTCGGTGCGCTCCTGCTCGTCCAGGAAGAGGAACGCGCCCAGCCCGCCGAAGAAGAGGACGATCCCCGCGCCCCACAGCGCGCCCTTGAGCTCGGGATTGCGGGCAAACAGGCCGGTGCCCACCGGGCGTGCCGGGACCGGGGCGGCGGGCTTCTGGGCCACGGGCGCGGACTGGGCCTGACGGTATTGATCGCGCGCCCGGAAGGCGTCCGCCGCCTCCCGCTCCAGCCGGTTCCGCTCCGCGGCCAGCTGGGTGGGGTCCAGCTGGTGACGGTTCTGCTCCAGCTCCTTGAGCTCCTCGATCAATTGCTGGGCGCGAAGCTCCAGATCGCTCCCCCGCTGATCCACCGCGGCGCCAGAGGCCGGCGCCTTCTTGCGGGTCAGGAGCAGATAGATCCCGGCGGCCACCAGGCCGATGAGCAGGACCACGATTCCAGGCGTCCAGTTGGTGGGGTTCATCGCTTCAGCTCCGCGCGGACTGCCTTGAGGTACGGGTCGTCGGTGTCATCCGCCGGGGGCGCGGGGGCCGTCTCCGCCACCGGTGCGGTGGGCGAGCCCTTCTTGAACATCAGGGCGATGAAGGCCACGCCGATCAGCACCATCGCCAGCGGCCCCAGCCACACCACCCAGTTGAAGCCGTGCGCCGGAGGGGCCAGCAGCGCCCAGTCTCCGTAGCGGGCCACGAAGTAGTCCTTGATCTCCTGGTCCGTCTTTCCCTCGGTGACCAGCGCCCGGACCGTGTCCAGCTGGGCGCGCGCCATCGAGGCGGGCGAGTCGGAGATCGAGAGGCCCTGGCACACCGCGCAGCGCAGCTGCTTGCCCAGCGCCTGGGCCCGCGCCTCCAGCGCCGGCTCCAACGGTTGGCTGCCGGCGAACTGGGGGGCGTGCTGGGTCTGGCTCAGCAGCAACGACAGCAGCAGTCCGGCGATCACTTCGCGCCTCCGGTGTTGGCCGCCTGCGGGTTGCCTCGGGCCAGCAGGTTGCGGACCTGCGCGGTCAGCGCCTGCGGGTCGATCGGCCCCAGGTGCTTGTCGACGATGATCCCGTTGGCGTCCACGAAGTAGGTCTCCGGCACCCCGGAGCAGCCGTAGTCCACCGCCATCCGGGAGAGGGGATCCAGCATCTGGGGGAAGCTGGTCCCGTGCTGGGAGAGGTACCGCTGAGCGTTCTCCTCGGTGTCCTCGAAGATCACCCCGATGAACTGGACCTGATCCCCGAACTGCCGGGCGCCCCACTCCAGATACGGGTGTTCGGTCTTGCAGGGCCCGCACCAGGAGGCCCAGAAGTTGATCACCAGCGGGCGGCCCTTGAAGTCCTCCATCGACACCCGCTGGCCGTTTTGGAGGTTCTTGACCACGAAGGCGGGCGCCGGTTGCCCGGCCATCATGAACGGCACCGCCCGGGGGTTGGTCCCGAACGACTTGGCCAGCACCAGCAGCAAGACCCCCACCAGTCCGGCGGCGGCGATCGTCACCCACATCCGCTTCATGCCGCGCCTCGGCTGGCCTGGGGGCTGACCGGCGGACTGGCAGCCGCGCTCACCGTGGCCGTGGCCTTCTTCCGGGTGGGCCAGGCGGCGATCGCCGAGCCAAGCAGGATCAGCGGGATGCTCCACCAGATCCAGCTCACCAGCGGGAAGACCCAGACGTTGAAGCTGGCGGTGTTCTCCGCCTGGGAGAACGCCATCAGCGAGATGTACAGGTCCTCGCGCGCGGTCTCCCGGACCCAGGGGGTGCCGATCGGGTCGGTGCTGCGCTCGTAGAAGTTCATCCGGGGCAGCGCCTGCCGCACCTCGCCGTCCGGGGTCTTCACGTCCAGCTTGGCCGCCAGGTAGCTGCGGTGCGGCTCCTGGCCTTCGGTGAAGCCGCGCATGGTCAACTCATAGCGGCCGAACTTGCTGCTCTCTCCGTCCTTGAGGGTGACGGTGGTCTTGGTGACGTAGGAGGAGGAGGCGGACACCGCCACCGCGATCATGATCACCGCCAGGTGGACCAGGTAGCCGCCGAAGCGACGCCGGGCCCGCTGGGCGCTGCGGACCACCGCGGTCCAGGGACGCTCACCGTGCTCGGTCATCCGGACCTTGGCGGGCAGCAGCAGCTCGCGCAGGGTGACGGTGAGGGCGAAGCCGGCCAGGCCGAAGGAGGCCACCGCGTAGCCGCCGCGGAAGCCCAGCAGCAGGGTGACCACCACCACCCCCACGCCGATCAGCGCCGGGAGCATCAGCTGCTTCTTGATGGTGGCCGCGGTGGGCCGACCCCAGGGCAGCGCCGGTCCCACGCCCATCAGGAACAGCACCACCAGGAAGCCGGGGACCGACATCCGGTTGAAGTACGGCTCGCCCACCGAGATCCGCTTGTCGCGCAGGGCCTCGGAGATCAGCGGGAACAGCGTCCCCAAAAGCACGGTGAAGGTGATCGCCACCAGCATCAGGTTGTTCACCAGGATCGCGGTCTCCCGCGAGACCGGCGCGTCCAGCGGACGCTCCGGCGCCAGCAGGTGGGCGCGGGAGGAGAGCAGCGCAATCGAGAACACCAGCAGGATCCCGATGAACACCAGGAAGGTGGGCCCGATGTCCGACTGGGTGAAGGAGTGCACCGAGTTGAACACCCCGGAGCGGGTCATGAAGGTGCCCAGCAGGGTGAGGATGAAGCTGGCCAGCGCCAGCGCCACCGTCCACACCTTCAGCATCCCCTTGCGCTCCTGCACCATGGTGGAGTGCACGAAGGCAGTGGCGGTCAGCCAGGGCAGGAAGGACGCGTTCTCCACCGGGTCCCAGGCCCAGTAACCGCCCCAGCCCAGCACCGCGTACGCCCACCAGGCGCCGAGGATGATCCCCACCGAGAGGAAGGCCCAGGCGATCAGGGTCCACTTGCGCAAGGGCGCCATGAAGGTGGGCGAGAGCTCACCGCGGATCAGCGCCGCCACCGCCACCCCGAAGGGCACGGTCATCCCCACGTAGCCCAGGTAGAGCATCGGCGGGTGGATCACCATCAGCAGGTGGTTCTGCAGCAGCGGGTTGGGGCCGGGGCCATCCAGCGGCACCGGGGAGACGGCGTGGAAGGGGTTGGCCGGGCCGGCGATCAGGAAGGCGAAGAACACCCCCACCGCCAGCATCGTCCCCACCGCCAGCTGCATCGCCACCGGCGGCTCTTTGCGGTGCGCCAGCCCGAAGGCCAGCAGGTAGCAGCCCAGGATCAGCCCCCAGAAGAGGATCGATCCTTCCAGCGCCGACCACAGCGAGACCACGGTGAACAGCAGCGGGGTGGCCCGACTGCCGACCTGGGCCACGTAGGAAACGGAGAAGTCGTGGGTGACCAGCGCGAAGACCATCACCGCGTTGGCCATCAACATGCAGACGAAGAAGCCGATCACCGACCGCAGCACCCAGGTGTAGCCGGTCTGGCTGTGCCGCAGTCCGCCGACGAAGCCCACCACCGCGCCAAAGACGGCGAAGGCCAGGCCGCCCAGCACGAAGGCGTATCCGAGGGTGGCGTTCACCGCGTCCTCGCCGAGGTGGTGGTGGTGTCCCCCTTGAGGGACTCCTGCCACTGCTTGGGATCCTCGCCCTCCTTGGGGGCGCGGTACTCGTTGGAGTGGTTCACCATCAGCCGGTTGGACTCGAACACCCCGTTGCTGGAGTAGCTGCCCTCCACCACCACCCCGATCCCGTCGCGGAACATCTGCGGGGGGACCTCCCGGGAGTGGACCTTCACCGCCGAGGCCTCGGCGGCGTGCGAGTCCGCCAGCTGGAAGGCCAGCTCATGGCTGCCGGAGTCGAACTGGATCGTGCCCGGCTTGACCACCCCGCCCAGCCGGACGGTGGGGCCGTAGCCCTTCTCTCCCTGGGCCAGCAGCTCGCCCGGGCTCCAGTAGTAGACCAGGTTCTCCTCCAGGTCCCCCAGGGCGATGTAGGCCAGCCCGGCGCCGGCGATGAGCAGGGCCACGACGGCGAAGAGGCGGTTGCGGGCTTGAGAGGTCATGGCTGGGTCCGGGAAAGCGGTTCAGTGGAGCGGGGACGGCGGAACCACAGAGACAAGGAGTAGAGCACCAGGGCCGCAAGGGAGATCCCGTAACCGGCCCAGACATACTCCCAGCCGCCGACGATCCGGCCGGCGCCGACCTGGGGATCGGCGTGGGGCGCGGCCTGGAGGAACGCGAGGGTGAGGAAGTTCATCGGTGGGTCCCCGTGGAGGCCAGGCCCACCCGCTGGTGGGAGAGGACCTCGGGAGGGGCGCTCTCCTCGCGGATCCGGCTGCGCGCGATCGCGTAGCGGAAAACCAGGAAGGCCAGCATCACGAAGAACAGCCCAAAGGAGTTCCAGCGCAGCGGCAGCACCAGCTCCGGATCCACGGTGCGGGGGCTGGACTGGATCTGGTGCAGGCTCTTCCACCAGCGGACCGAGAACCAGACGATCGGGATGTCGGCGAAGGCCAGGATCCCGACGATGGCCGACCAGCGGGCGCGCTTCTCCGGATCGTCCACGAACTTCCGCAGCGCCATGTAGCCCATGTAGGCCACCAGCATCACCGCCGCGGAGGTCAGCCGGGGATCCCAGGTCCAGTACACCCCCCAGGTGGGCTTGCCCCAGATCGCGCCCAGCATCACCCCGTACACCCCGAACAGCAGGCCCACCTCGGCGCTGGCCTCGGCGAGGGCGTCGGCGCTGGACTTGCCGTTGAACAGGTAGGTGAGGCTGGAGCCGAAGTTGAGGGTGGAGCAGATCAGCGCCATCCACACCGCCGGGACGTGTGCGTACATCAGCCGCTGCACATCGCCCATCTCGCGGTCGGGCGGGGCCACGAACAGCCCCCAGTACCAACCGGAGAGGACGGTGACCGCTCCCAGCAGCGGCAGCCCGATCCGTATCGCCTTGGACATCGTCATCCCTCGACCGCCTTGGGGAACAACACGAAGCCGAGTCCCCAGTAGATAAGGTTGAAGCCTGCCAACAGTCCCAGCCAAGCGGGGAGCTGGTTTCCCATCAAGTCGCCCTGCATCACCAGATTCGTTGCTTTCACCGAAGCCATCAGGGGCGGAACCAGCATGGGGAACAGCAGCAGGGGGAGTAACACATCCCGCGCCCGGGCATGACTGGCGATGGCCGAGTAGACGGTCCCCGGCGCGGCGATCGCCAGGCAGCCCAGCGCCAGGACCCCGAACAGCTTGGGCAGCCCCATCTCGTAGGTGACGCCGAACAGGGCCACCAGGATCGGCGCCAGCACCGCGCCCATCAAGAACAGCAGGAACGCGTTGCCCAGCGCCTTGCCCAGGAAGATCGCCCGGGCGTCGGTGGGGGCCAGCCGCAGCCCGTCCAGCGCGCCGTTCTCCCGCTCGATGCGGAACGACTCGCCAAGCGCCAGCACGCTCGAGAGCAGCAGGGACAACCACAGATACGCGCCGGAGCTGAGCTTGAGCAGCCGGGTGTCCGGGCCCAGGGCGAAGGAGAAGAGCAGCAGGGTCGCGACCGCGAAGAAGAGCAGGGCGTTGAGCCGGGCCTTGGTCCTCCACTCGATCAGCAGGTCCTTGCGCAGGATGATCCAGGTGGTGGCCAGCAGGCCGGGCGGACGGATGGGGCCGCTCATGGCGCCACCGACCTTCCCTGGGAGAGGTGGAGGTGCTCGCGGCACAGCGTGCGGCCCTGCTCCACCAGGTGGGTGGCCAGCACCACCGTGCAGCCGCGCTGGGACAGTTCGTGGATGAAGCCCTCCATGGCCAGGATCCCCGCCGGGTCCAGCTCGCCGAAGGGTTCGTCCAGCAACGCCAACTCCGGGGTCTTCATCAACAGCCGGCCCACCGCCACCCGCTTGCGCATCCCCGCCGAGTACTGCCGCACCGGCTGCGGGTCCTGGGGGTTGAGGCCCACCCGGGTCAGGGTGCCTGCCACCAACTCCGGCAGGTCGGTCAGCCCCAGCAGCCGTCCCAGCAGGGTGAGGTTCTGGGCGCCGGAGAGATCCTCGTAGAGGAAGTTCTGGTGGGAGAGCAGGGCCACCTTCTGCCGCGCCAGATCCCGCTCCTCCACCGCGTCGTGGCCCAGGATCCGCAGCTTGCCGCTGGAGGGCGGAAAGGCGGTGGCCAGCAGGCGCAGCAGGGTGGTCTTGCCCGAACCGTTGTGCCCGGTCAGCAACAGCGACGAGCCGCGCTCCAGCGAGAAGGTGAGCCGGACCACCGCCCAGTGACGCCCGTAGCGGCGGCTGACATCCGTAAGTTCCAGCGCGGGCGCCGGTGGGGTCGACTGGAGGGCCATTCCGGGCGAGGTAGGTATCCCAAGTGTTGGCCCGGCGCCACGAGGACCGGAGGGGAGGTGACCGGGGGCCTTTGCGCGCCGCCGCCCCGTGCGCACCTTGGGGTCCGCAGGGGCCTCCGCGTGGGAGGGCCGGGCAAGACGGGGGGGCGGGATGGGGGCTGCAATGTTTGCGCGGCGCGCGGCCAAGGCTGCGGCGGCGGGGTTCTTTCACTATTCGGGGGCCCGGCGGGCGATGGCCTCCTGGCGGCGGTACCAGTCCGGCGGTTGCCGGATCAACATCGTCAACTACCACCGGGTGGTGGCCGACTTCACCGGCGAGGTGCAGCGGTCACTGCCGGGGTCCTTGATCTCCCAGGAGACGTTCCGGCGGCATCTGGTGGAGGCGGACGCGGCGGGCTACCAGTTCGCGTCCCTGGACGAGGCGCTGGACGTGATGTCCGGGCGCAAGACGTCCAGGAAGGACCTGTTCGTGGTGACCTTCGACGACGGGTACCGTGACGTCTACCGCTACGCGTTCCCGGTGCTCAAGGCGATGGGGGTGCCGGCGATCGTGTACCTGCCCACCGGCTTCATCGGAACCCAGCGACGCTTCAACCATGATCGGCTGTTCCACCTGCTGGGGGTGATGCGCGCCCGGAAGTTCCGGCCGTCGTTGGAGACGGTCCCACCCCAGGCGGTGTCGTTGCTGGAGGCGGTGTTCAAGCCCGGCAAGCCGCTGACCCCGGAGCTGCATGCCTTTTTGGAGACCCAGTCTCCGCAGATCCTGCTGGAGCTGATCGGCGCGCTGGAGATCCAGTTGGGCGGCGGACCGGAGCTGCTGCCGGAGCAGGGGGACCCGATGAGCTGGGACGAGGTCCGCAAGATGTCCGCCAGCGGGATCGAGTTCGGCGCCCACACCGTCAACCACACCGTGCTGACCCAGGAGACGCCGGAGAACGTGGAGCGGGAGCTGCGGGAGTCGAAGGAGACGCTGGAGGCGCAGCTGGGCAAGCAGGTGGAGCACTTCGCCTACTGCAACGGGTGGTACTCGGACGAGGTGATCCAGGTCCTAAAGCGGCTGGGCTACCGGTCGGCGGTGACCACCGAGGACATGCCCAACCAGATCGGCGGGGACCCGTTCACCCTGCGCCGCAAGGTGCTGTGGGAGAACTTCAGCATCGGCCTGACCGGCGACTATTCGACCGCGCTGACCACCTGCCAGCTGGACGACGTGTTCGGCTTCTTTGGCATGAACCATCCGGTCCCCGGGAAGCGGCCCCAGCGGCTCTCCCCGGTGGTGACCGAGGTGTCCAACCTGATCGTGCAACCGGGAGCCCACTAGTTGGCTGAAAAGTCATTCCTCGGGAAGGCCGGGCCATTGGTGATGGCCCGCTTCTTCACCGCCATCCTGACCATTGCCATTCCCCTGGTGCTGGCGCGCGCGCTGGCGATGGAGGAGTACGGCACCTACAAACAGCTGTTCCTGCTCTCGCAGACGCTGACCTACATCCTCCCGCTGGGGGTGGCGCAGGCGCTGTACTACTACCTGCCGCGCACCGAGGAGCAGCGCCCGTACCTGGGGCAGACGATCATCTTCCTGACCGGGATGGGCGCTCTGGCGGCGCTGATCCTGTTCCAGTCGGCGGACGCGATCGGCCAGTGGTTCAACAACCCGGACCTGGCCCAGTACCGCGCCCCGCTGGCGGTGTACGTGTTCGGGATGGTGGGGTCGTTTGCCCTGGAGATCGGGATCACCGGCCGGGGAAAGACCAAGCAGTCGGCGGTGGTGTACCTGGTCTGCGACACCACCCGGGCGGTGGCGATGGTGGCGCCGATCCTGCTGGGGCTGGGCCTGCACGGGGCGATGAACGCCATGGCCGCCTTTGCCCTGGCGCGCTACGCGGCCAACTGGCTGGTGTTCTACAAGAGCAGCCAAGGACCGCTGTGGAACAGCCGGCTGTTCGTCTCCCAGTTCATGTACGCGCTGCCTTTCGGCGCGGCGATGGCCCTGGCGATCTCCCAGCAGTACGCGCACCAGTTCGCGGTCTCCAGCAGCGTCACCCCGGAGCTGTTCGCCCTCTACGCGGTGGCCTGCTTCCAGCTGCCGATCGTGGACCTGCTCTACACCCCCACCAGCGAGGTGCTGATGGTGCGGCTGGGGGAGCTGGAGAAGCAGGGGCGGACCCACGAGGGGGCGGCCGCCTTCCGCGAGGCGGGGGCCAAGCTGTCGGTGGTGTTCTTCCCGATGGTGGCCTTCCTGTTCGCCGCGGCGCCGGAGTTCATCGGCGCCTTGTTCGGTCAGAAGTTCCTGGGCGCGGTGGACATGTTCCGGGTGGGGATCCTCACCGTGGCCCTGGCGATCTTCCCCATGGACGGGGTGCTGCGCGGGCGGGGCGAGACCCGCTGGATCTTCAACAGCTACCTGGTCAAGGCGCTGGTCACCCTTCCGCTGGTGTACTTCGGGGTCAAGCACCTGGGGATGATGGGCGGGATGGTCTCCTACGTGGTGGCGGAGCTGGTGGGCAAGGCGATGCTGCTGGTGCGGATCCCCCGGGCGCTCTCCACCGCGGAGGTGAAGGTGGGGCTCCAGGAGCTGATCCCCTGGAAGGATCTGGGCAAGGCGTCGATCGCCGCCGCGGTGGCCGGGGTCTCGGTGGTGGTCCTGCGCTGGGTGCTGCCCCGCGGCCTGGTGCACCTGCCGGACGACTTCTTCTGGCGGGTGATCCCGCTGGGGGTGGCCGGGCTGCTGTTCATGGCCGGCTACGTGGTGGCGCTGCGGATGACCGGGATCCGGCTGGAGTCGGTGCTGCAGAGCTTCCGGGGGCGGTGATTTCGACGGTGGCGGCGGGCAGGTCGTAATAGCCTCCGCCGCATGTTCGAGCTGGCGCTGCACCCGACCGACACGCCGCTGGCTGAGCCGTTCCCGATCCTGGAGCTGGATCCCGAGCTGGAGCTGGACTCGGTCCCCGGGCTGCTGCTGATCGCCTGCGAGCTGATCCAGGAGGCGAAGGCGGCGAGCTTCACCCTCCGGTGCGGGGGAGCGCAGCCCTGGCCGGTGGAGATCCAGGGGGAGCTGTCGATGATCCTGGAGGCGCTGGTCCCGGCGCTGGAGGCGCTGCGCAGCGGGGCGGGGAGCTTCCGCTTCGAGCTGACCGAGCAGGGGGTGGAGACCGCCCTGGAGTTCACCCGGGAGGGGGAGACGCTGGAGGTCCGGGCGGTGGACCTGTTCGACGCCCGGCCCAGCCGCTTCGGCTCGGAGGTGGAGCGGGTGGAGCTGGGCGCCCTGGTGCAGCAGCTGCACGCGGTGGTGGAGGCCTTCGTGGCAGCGGTGCGGCGGGTGTGCCCGGCGCTGATCGACGAGGACACCTTCCGGATGTGGCTGCGGGATGTGCGGAGGTTGATCGCGGAGCTGAAGCACCGGGGGACCCCGTGAAGGGGCCGGTCGCAGCCCCGATCTTCTTTCAGACCCCGGCCGAGCTTCGCCGGTGGTTCCAACGCCACCACGCCCAGGAGACCGAGCTGATGGTCGGCTTCCACAAGGTGGATTCGGGAAAGCCGTCGGTGACCTGGCCGGAGGCGGTGGACGAGGCCCTGTGCTTCGGCTGGATCGACGGGGTTCGCAGGTCGCTGGGCGCGGAGAGCTACATGATCCGCTTCACCCCGCGGAAGGCGAAGAGCTACTGGAGTTCGGTCAACCTCAAGAAGGTCGAGGCGCAGATCGCGCTGGGGAAGATGACCCCCGCCGGGATCGCCGCGTACCAGGCCCGCGACGCCCAAGGGGCTCGGAAGTACTCGTTCGAGAGCCATCCGCAGGAGCTGCCCCCGGAGTATCGGGCCCTGCTGGAGAAGCGGCCCAAGGCCGCCGCCTTCCACCAGTCGCTGGCCCCCGGGTATCGGAAGACGACCGAGTTCTGGGTGATGAACTCCAAGAATGAGTCCACCCGGCTGCGGCGGCTGCAGGAGTTGATCGACTCCGCGGCGCGAGGGGAGATGGTCCGGCACCTGACCCCGTACTCGAAGCGGAAGGACAAGGCGCCGGGGAGTGCGAAGACGGCGAAGCCTCGCGCGAAGCCCCCAGTCGCCAAGGCAGCGAAGCCCGGCTTGAAGCGGAAGGGCGAAGCGACCAGGGCGTTGGGCTCGAAGTCCAAGGCTTGATCGGAGGCTCGGTCGGCAATCACGGGAACTGTTTGTCCGCCCGAGCGGGTGTCCGTATACGTCCGCCATGTCCAGCGGCATCCCGACCCGGCAGTTCTCCCCCGAAGCGTTCGTGGCGCAGGACCGGATGGGCGCACTGGTGGGAGCGCGGTTCCTGTCCCTGACTCCCGAAGAGTGCCTCTACGAGTACGAGGCGGGGGCGGGACACTTCAATCCGGGTGGCACTCTGCACGGAGGCGCGCTGTTCACGGTGATGGATAGCAGCCAAGGGATGCTGGTCTTCTCGCTGCTCGAGGCTCCCCATACTGTGGCGGCGACTGGCACCGCGACCATCAAGTACCTGGCGCCGGTCCGAGGGGGGACGATCCGGATTCGCACGATCCTCGCGAAGCGGGAGGGGCGGAAGCTCTTCGTTCATTCCGAGGCCACGGATGAACAGGGGACCAGGGTCGCGATCCTCGAGGAGATCTGGATCGCCCTGGTTCCGCGATAGCGGGACGTCAGGCCAGCAGCGTCTGACCGCGGGCGAGGATCCTGAGGGCGGCCAGCTTGGGATCTGCCGCGCGGAGCACCCCGGAGATCACCGCGTAACCGGGAGCGTGGGCCAGCGACGGCACGGTCTCGGCGGTGATCCCTCCCAGGGCAAAGGCCGGAGCGGAGAGGCGCAGCGCCAGCGCCTGGTAGCCCTCCACCCCCAGCGGCTGCCGCGTGTCCTCTGGCTTGGATCCGGCGCCGAACACCGGGCTGACCAGGTACAGATCCGCGCCCGGTGCGTCCTCCGCCTCGCGGGCGTCGTGGACCGCGGCGCTGATCAGCGTTCCTTCCGGAAGCTGTCCCCGCACCTCAGCCGGTCGAAAGCCATGCGCCGGCAGATGCAGGTGGGCCCCCACCCGCAGAGCCACGTCCAGCCGATCATTCACGAACAGCGGGTTGCCGGTGCGCGCGCACAGGTCGCTGAGCAGCCGGGCCTCCCTCAGCAACTCCCTCCCGGTCGCCTCCGGGTGCCGGTGCTGCACCGCGATCCGCGGCGACAGCGGCAGCACCTGGGCCAGGCGCTGGAGGAGGGCCTCCTCTCCCAGCGACCAGTCGGTGATGACGATCAGGGAGGGAAGCGCGGTCACGTCCCGATCAGGTCGGTCAGCGGGCTGGAGGCGTTGGCGTACGCCTTCCGGGGGATGCGGCCCGCCAGGAACGCCTCCCGCCCGGCCTCGATGCCCTTGCGCATCGCGCTGGCCATCAGCACCGGATGGGTGGCGCCGGCGATGGCGGTGTTCATCAGCACAGCGTCGCAGCCCAGCTCCATCGCCACCGCCGCGTCGGAGGCGGTGCCCACCCCGGCGTCCACGATCACCGGAACGCTGACCGCCTCCATCACCAGGCGGATGTTGTGCGGGTTGCGGATGCCCAGCCCGGAGCCGATCGGAGCGGCCAGCGGCATCACCGCCACGCAGCCGATGTCCTGCAGCTTCTTGGCGGTGATCGGATCATCGCTGGTGTACGGCAGCACGATGAAGCCGTCCTTCACCAGGATCCGCGCCGCCTTCAGGGTCTCCTCCACGTCCGGGTAGAGGGTCTTCTGATCGCCCAGCACCTCCAGCTTCACCCACTTGGTGCCCCACAGCTCCTCGGCCAGGTGGCAGGTGCGGATCGCCTCCTCGGCCGTGTAGCAACCGGCGGTGTTGGGCAGCAGCTGGATGCGGGAGGTGTCGATCCAGTGCATCAGCGACGCCTCGCCCTTGGCGGCCAGATCCAGCCGGCGCACCGCCACGGTCACCATCTCGGTGCCGGACGCGTCGTGGCACTGCTTCATCACCGGATGGGACGGGTACTTCCCGGTGCCCACGATCAGACGGGACTGGAAGGTGCGGCCTGCGATCACCAGCGGCTTGTCTTGCATCAGATTCCTCACCCGCCTCCGACAAAGGAGACGATCTCCACGTGGTCCCCGTCGCGGAGGGGATGGTCGGCATGTCGGGCGCGGCGGACGACCTCCAGGTTCACCTCGACGGCGACCCGCTCGCGCGCGACTCCCAGCTCTTCGAGCAGGGACAGGACGGTGGCGCCATCCTGGACCTCCCGAGGCTCTCCATTGACGGTCAGCTTCAAGTCCCCGGTTGGATAAGGCTGGCACCGGTCACTGTCAAACGCTCCCGGGAGGGCAGGGTGAGGTGGGCTTCTCGCTGCCACTTGCGGTCACTCCCTCCTCGAGCCGGCTGGCGCCCCGGGAGCCGATGCCTATGATGACCGGGCCATGGAACCCACCCCGGCCGAGGCTGGCGCCACTCCCGCGCGCGGACACCTCTCGGTCGCCCGGATGGAGCGGCAGTGGTTCATTGGCTGTCGGTCCGCAGAGCTGAAGGCACAGCCGCTCTCGCGCAGGATCCAGGGGACCCCGGTGGTCGTCTTCCGGACGGGGAAGGGAGCGGCCGCCGCCCTGCTGGACCGGTGTCCCCACCGCAACGTGCCGCTCTCCGAGGGCAAGGTGCGCGGCGAGGAGCTGGAGTGCCGGTACCACGGCTGGCGCTTCGACTGCGCCGGAGAGTGCGTGGCGATCCCGGGCCTGGTCTCGGGGGAGACCCGGCTGCGGTCGCGACGGGCCCCGTCCTTCGCGGTCCGGGAGGTGGATGGCTTCGTGTGGATCTTCTCCACCCCGGACGTCGAGCCCACCTTCGAGCCGTTCCGCTTTCCGCACCTGGACGACCCGCGCTTCACCCACGCGCGGCGCGACTTCCGGGTGCCCGCGCACATGCACGCGGTGCTGGAGAACACGCTGGATGTGCCGCACACCGCGTTTCTGCACGGGGGCTACTTCCGCACCGCGGAGAAGGAGAACGTGATCGAGGTGGTGGTGCGCCGGACCTCGGACCGGGTGGAGGCCGAGTACCTCAACGAGCCCCGCCCCAAGGGTCTGGCCGGGAGGCTGCTGGCGCCCCGCGGCGGCGTGGTCACCCACTTCGATCGCTTCCTGCTGCCGTGCATCGCCCAGGTGGAGTACCGGCTGGGTGAGTCCAGCCACCTGGTCACCACCTCCGCGCACACCCCGGTGGATGACTTCGATACCCGGATCTACGTGGTGGTCAGCCTCCGACTCCCTCTCCCGGGATGGCTGGTGAAGCCGTTCGTCACCCCGATCGCCACCCACATCTTCAAGCAGGACGCGCAGATCCTCCGGAAGCAGACCGAGACCATCCGCGCCTTCGGAGGGGAGCGCTACGCCACCACCGAGATCGACGTGCTGGGACCGCAGATCTGGCGACTGCTGCGCCACGCCTCCCGGGCCGACGGCCCGCCGCTGCCGGACGAGGAGACCCGGGTGCGGATGCGGACCTGAGTCGCCGCCACCTTGAGGGCGGGGTCGGTCCTCGCGCCACCAGAACGGCACCCTCGCTGGTCCCGGTCGGGCGAGAAAATTGCGGTGCAACAGGCCGGTGGCAACCTGTAGCAGTAGCCGGTCACCTCCCGGTGCCCCAGGCTGCAGAAAGCCAGGTCTGCCTCATGACTGCGGCATTTTGGCTGGTCCCCGCGCTGCTGCTCGCCAGTGGAGGAGGGGCTCCCCAGATCGGAGAGTCCTGCGAGAAGACGTGCGAGAAGCGCTACGTCCCCTGCAAGGACGCCCGGGTCGACCAGCAGATGATGTGCTTCGAGGTCCAGCGGCGGTGTGAGATCCGCTGCGAGCCGGCGGTCCGGACAACCGGCGCGGCCAAGGGGCGTCGCTCCGGAAAACGTTGATCACCGCGATCCGGGCCAGGAACAGGTAGCCGTCCACCGCCTGGGCCGCGAAGTCCGGGTGGGCCTCCACCAGGAGGCGAAGATGCCGCCGCTCTGCGGAAGCGGCCCACCACAAGGCGCGACAGCTGCGTGGAAATGATGGCCTGGACGGCTCCGGTGGCTGGACGTGTTGCGGCGCTGGCTCCTGGACGAAGTCCCGGGGTCAGCGGTGTGGGCATCGACGTTGGCGTTATTGACCACTGCGGCGCTGTTGGCCCGGCCACCTTCGCCGCGTCGATTTCTCCGCGGCTCAGGCAGCGTCTGCTCAGATGCCGCCCATGATCGCCGACGGGCACGCTGACTCGCTGATGTGGAATCGGGATCTGAACGTGGCCTCCGAAGAGGGGCAGGTGGACTTTCCCCGACTGCGGGAGGCTGGGGTGGGCCTGCAGTGCTTCACCATCGTCACCCGCGGGTTTCCGTTCATCGATGGGTTCGGGATCTTCGCCTGGTGGCGCAAGTGGCCCAGGGCCGCCCGCCGCAGCGAGTGGCCGCGCTGCGTGTTTCAGTTGGATCAGATGGACCGCTTCTGCGCTGCCTCCAAGGGCCAGGTGGCGATCACCACCACCGCGGCGCAGCTGGAACAGAACCTCCAGAACGGAGTGCTCAGCGCGGTGCTGGGGATCGAAGGCGGGCACGCCCTGGAGGGGAAGGTGGAACGGGTGGCGGAGCTGCACGCCCGCGGGGTGCGCTTCATGGGGCTGACCCATCTGCACAACAACGACCTGGGCGGTTCCTCCTTCCCCTTGATGGGCAACAAGCCACTGACCGCCTTGGGCCATGAGGTGCTCAACGAGCTGACGCGGCTGAAGATGCCGGTGGACATCGCCCACGCGTCCCGACGAACCCTTCAGGACGTGCTCGCCCATCCCACTGCGGTGCCCTTCTCCTCCCACACCGGGGTCAGCAAGGAGGGCGGGAGCTGGCGGAACCTGGACGACCCGGCCCTGCGGAGGATCGCCGAGAAGGGTGGGGTGATCGGGATCATCTTCGCCACCATGTATCTGGATGGCGATGAGCTGGACGACATCTTCCGGCACGTGGACCACGCCATCAACGTGATGGGCGAGGACTGCGTGGCGCTGGGCTCCGACTTCGACGGGATGATCCCGCTGCCGCGTGGGATGAAGGACGCCCGGGACCTGATCAAGATCCCAGCCGTCCTGGAGAAGCACGGGTACTCGGCCCAGCGGATCGACAAGGTGATGGGCCAGAACTTCCGACGCTTCTTCCGCGAGCAGTTGGGGTAGCCCCCGCCGCTCCGCGTGCGCAGGGCTCAGCGCGCGGGTGCTCCCAGAGCCTGTCGCCTCATCCGCTTGAACGAAGAAACGCCCGGGACCTGATCAGGATCCCGGGCGTCTGGTGAAGCGTGGGTCGCAACCGTGGCTAATCCACAGCGCCTTCCAACCGCTGGATCTCGGCGTCGATCTGCTCGTCGATGCCGGACTCCTCGTACTCCTCGCCCAGCCGCTGCTTGAGCTCCTGGGCCTTCTGCCGCAGTTCGCCCGCCAGACGGCGCGCCTCCTGCTTCAGCCGCTGGCTCTCCTGGCGGAACCGCTCCATCTCCGACTCGGCCATCTGCCGCGACTGGAGGCGGGCATGGCGTTCGGCGTCCCTTGAGGCGCGCTCGGCGTCGCGGGTGACCCGCTCCGCATCGCGGGAAGCCCGCTCGGCGTCGCGCGCCGCCCTCTCGGCCATGCGCTCCGCCTCGCGCTCCAGCTTCTCCGCCATCCGCTCGGCGTCCCGTCCGGCGCGCTCGGCCTGACGCTCAAACTCCTGCGCCCAGCGCTCCGCGTCCCTCGGGTTGCCGCTGTTGTTGAAGGCCAGCACCCGCTGTCCGCGGTTGGAGCGCTTGGCCTCGGCCAACTCCTCCAGGGCCTGCTCTCGGAGGTCGCTGGAGCGGATCGACTCGGCCGCGGCCCGGTAGGCCGCCTCCAGCTCCGGGTCCATTTGCTGGTGATCCTTGATCTCGATCAGCACCTCGTGCCGGGCATCGTCGGAGGAGATCCGCTTGCTCAGCTCCAGCGCGGCCAGGGCGGCCTCGCGGGGAGCGTGGGGGTGGAGCAGGTTCTTCAGCGCGTCGGACAGGGCCTCGTCCGAGCGCAGCTTGGAGGCCGCCTCCACGTACTTCATCGCCAGCGGGCCGTGGACCAGCTCGTGCTCCGAGATCCGGTGCATGTAGTCCAGCACGTCACCCAGGGCCTCATCGCCGCGGATGCCGGAGGCGACCACCAGGATCCGGCTGCCGGTCTCCAGGGAGATCGGCGCCTCGGACATCAGCTTCTTGAGGGCGTCTCGGCGGAGATCGTCGCTCCGGATCTTCTCCACCAGGTTCAGATAGGCCTGCCGGGTGCTCTCTCCGGCCAGCCGGTGCTCCTCGGCCACTTCCTCCAGGCCTTCGGCGATCCGCGAGTCGGAGCCGCTGTTGCGCTCCACCCGGGCCAGCGCCTCGCGCGCGTCCTGCTCGTCGGCCTTCGCCTTCTCCAGCTTGTCCCGGAACTCCTCCGGGGCATCGTCGGTCCAGCGGAAGCTCCAGCCCCGAGGAGCCATCGGGGCTTCCGGGGGCTCGGGCGGAAGCGGCGCCATGTTCGGAGCAGACGGAGGAGCCGGAGCCGCCGGCGCCACCGCAGAGGCAGGCGGGGCCGGAGGGGTCGGGGCCACCGCCACCACGGAGTCACGTCCCATCCGCATCCCGGTCGGGCCCAGCTCGCCCATCATCGACTCCACGAAGGCGCGGGCCTCCGCGTCCACCGGGCGCTCGCGGCCATCGACCGTGTAGCGGGTGGTCAGCTTTCCGGAGCGGGAGGCGCGGGCCTCGAAGGTCCGGGCGCGACCGTCGGTCTTCTCGGTGGCCACGAACAGACCGCCGTCGCTCAGCTCCACCGGGTTGCTTCCGCGGCCCAGGGAGACGTCGCCCTCGGCCTCCACTTCCAGCACACAGCCGTTGCCCGATCGCCGGGCGCTGAACACCCGCGTCCCGTTGCGGTTCGAGTTGATGTTGGTGCTGCTGCGGCCCTCGGGGCGGCAGATCGCGCCGGCCACCGCGGGGGCGGGAGAAGGCTCGGACCGGGGCGCGGGCGCTGCGGCCGGTGCCTCTCCCGTGGCCGGGACGGGTGTGGGGGCCGCGCTGGTCGCAGGCAGCTCCTGGCGGCGTCGCTCGGACTCCTCCTTGGAGATCCGCGGCAGCGGCCCGCGATCACTGGCCGTCTGGGCGACGGCGGCGGGCTGGAAGGCGGCCAGGGGCAGCACCAGCGCCAGGAAACCGAGACTGACCGCGCCGGTGCCGAAGCGGCCCAGGGCGCGTCGAGGAAGCTGCGGATCGAGAATGGCCATCAGGCGGCCCTCCAGTTGTGAAGACTTTCGCGCCATGGCCAAGGTGGCCGAGGCATGGGGATCACGGCGGCCGACCGACCGCACGATGTCCAGGATCTGTCCCGCGTACTCCGAGGGACGGTTGCCGGCGGCCAGCACCTGATCGTCACAGGCGTACTCGCGCAGGGCGCGCATCCGGCGCTCGGCGATCCAGGCCAGCGGGTGGAACCAGTAGAAGGCGCAGGTCAGCTGGGCCAGCAGCTGGGTCAGCGCGTCCAGGCGGCGCACGTGCGAGAGCTCATGCAGCAGCACCAGCTCCAGCCGGTCGGTGGTCCAGTTCTCCGCGCTGGTGGGGAGCAGCACCACCGGCGCCTGGATCCCCCAGGTCATCGGCAGGGCCACGCTGCTGGACTCCACCAGCAGCACCGGGCGGCGGATCCCCAGCTGCCGGGAGAGTCGCCGGGTCAGGGCCAGCCAGCCGTACCGGGTGACCGGGGTGGCCGACCGCGCCAGCCGCCACACGCCAATCCGTCCGGCCAGGATCTTGGTGAGGAACACCAGGGCGCCCAGCACCCAGGTCATGGCCAGCACCAGGGGCCAGCGGATGGGAGCGGAGTCGGAAACCGCCGCCACCTGCACCGGGGCGGGGGAGGGCAGCACCACCGGCGTCGGATCGCTCAGCCGCAGCGGGGTGAGGCGCGCGGGCGTGCGGCGCGGCGGATGGACGTCGGCGGTCAGGGAGGCCAGCTGCGGAGGCACCACCGTCACCGGCGCGGTCAGCGTCTTCCGCTGGGCAATGGGGAGGATCTCCATCCGCCACGCCGGCAGCACCGCGGCCAGCACGGGAAGGATCACCGCCGAGCCCACCGCCGCCACCCACACCGCGTGACGGGCGCTGGCCGGCGAGCGACGCAGCAGCCGGTTGGCCAGCCAGGCCGCGCCCAACAGCACGGTGGCCTTCAAGCTGGCGTCCAGCAGGAGCGACAACCAGGAGGGGCCTCGCTCCAGCCCCGACGCGACGGTCTGCACGAGCTCGGGAACCATCTACCGTCCCTCCTTCTTGGCCTTCTCGATCAGCTCGGTCAGGGACTGCAGCTCGGTCTTGCTAAGCTTGGTCTCGTCGATCAGCGCGGCGATGGCTTCCTTGGAGGAGCCGTCAAAGAAGGTGTTCACCAGGTTGCGCAGCGCGCTCTTGCGGACCTTCTCCACCGGCACGGTGGGGACGTAGACGTACTTGGCCCCGTCCTGCTCGTGCTGGAGCACGCCCTTCTCCTCCAGGATCGCCAGCATCGCCCGCACCGCCGAGTAGCTGGGCGGGTCCGGCATCCGCTCGATCACCTCGGCCACCGTGGCCTTGCCCACCTGGTAGATGGCATCCATGATCTGGCGTTCCCGCCGGCTGAGCTTGCTCTGGACGTCTTCCGCCATGACTGACTCCCAATCCTGAGGTGTGCTGGGTTTCTAGCAGACTGCTAGAAAAATAGCAACGCGGGTCCCAGAACGCCAACGGGCCGCAGGATCCAGACGTGGTACGAATCGCCCAGGAAACGAATGCGTCGCTCCCCGCACATTTTCAGAACCCCAGCAGTCCTCGGTATTTGGGCAGCGCTGGTCCTGGTGGCTGGCTGTCAGCCGACCGCTGGGGCGGACTGCCAGACCCGCAGCTTTGCGTGCGCGGACGAGGCCTCGGCGCTGGAATGCCGCGACGAAATCTGGACGGAGATCCCCTGCCGCGGCCCTGGGGGCTGCGCGGTGGAGGAGGGCAGGGTGCTCTGCGACATGTCCCTGAACCAGCCGGGTGACCCGTGCCCACTGACCGCGGAAGGCCAGGCCACCTGCAAGACCCCGGAGCTCAACGCGGTCCTCGAATGCCGCGACGGGGCGCTGGTCCAGACGAGGACCTGCTCGAACTGCTTCGGCGCCAACGAACTGCTGACCTGCGAGCCTTAGGGCCCCCGCCCGAGCCCCCTCGCCATTGCGTAATCAAATAATCAAATACGCAAATGGACTGGGAGCTCGGAAGAGTCCCCAGGGGGCCGCCGAACCAACCCGTGCCCGGGGCCTATCGATCAAAGGGCCGCCGGGACCTACCGCTCCGTCTGCGCGTTCATCTGCTCGGCGCGAGCCCGGGCGGCGGCCAGGGGCGGCACGTTGTAGCGGGCGCGCTCCTCGTCGGTGATCGAGGGGTCCACCGGGTAAAGCACCCAGCGGCCGTCCACCTTCGAGAACTGGGTGCCGTACAGTTGCGGCTTCTCCTGCCGCATCAGCAGCCGGTCCTTGGAGGCGGCGAACAGCCACCGGGCCCGGCCATTGTCCGGCTGCAGCTCCAGCGCCTTGCCGGCGAACTCGTGGGCCCGGGCCAGCTCTTCCACGGTCGTCCCGTGCTGGAACACCATCGCCGCGTGGTACCAGTCGTCGGCCACGGTGGCGGCTTTGGCCTTCACCAGCGCCTCCACCTTGGCGCGGCGCTCGGCATCCCGAGGGCCCACCAGCTTCCAGTCGATCTGCCCCTGGCGATCGCCCTGGTCGGCGTCGAACAGCGCCTTGAGCTCCGGATTCACCGAGGCCAGGTAGCGCTCCTCGCTGGCCTTCACCCCCTCCAGCAGCGTCGTCCAGCGCGGATCGGCCCGCAGGGCGTCCAGATCGGTGTCCTTCTGCAGCTGCGTCGAGTCGCGGAAGCCCGCCCGGGTGGCCTGCTCCAGCCGGGCAAAGGAGAGGTCGCGGTTTCCGGCCAACGCGTGGCAGCAGGCCGCGTTGTAGGCGAGGCTCTCGGTCTGCCGATCCCCCTGGGCCTGGGCCAGCGCCGCATCGAAGGTGCTGGCGCAGGTCGCGAACTGCTTGGCCTCGTATTCGGCGCTGCCGCGTTCGTACAGCGCCATGGCCGAGAGGGCCGGAGCGGGAGCCACCGGGACCGCAGGGGGCGCGTCCACCGTGGCGACGGCCGGGGTGGTGGCGCAGGACCAGAACAGCGAGGCGGTCGACAGCAGTGCGGCGATCAGCGAACGGCGCATTGAATGATTCCTCCCGGGTGGCCGCTTAGCACGCGCCCACCATCCAGAGAGGTGATCCGCGAGAGGAGAAGGTTACAGCCCAGGTCACCGCTTCGGGAGCGGAGCCGGGGCCTGGGTGGCGCGCGCGCGCGCGTACATCCCCTCGGGCGAGTAGTAGGTGAACCGCACCTGCCCGGCCTGCAGCTGATCGCCGTTGGTCAGCAACCCCGGTTCGCCGACCACCAGCTTCACTCCATTGAGGAGCGATCCATTTCGGGAGCCGACGTCCCTCACGTTCCAGCCGTCGGGCTCGCGGGTGAAGACCAGGTGACGTTCGGAGATCGTCCCGTCGCTGACCGCCAGCTCCGCCCGCGAGCTGCGGCCCAGGGTGAGCTGCAGCAGTGAGCCCTCCGGGCCGGGCCGCTCCTCCAGCCCCATCGCCAGGGACTCGGCGCCGGAGACCATCTTCCGGAACGCCTCCTTCTCGATCTGGATCGTGGAGGAGCGCGGCGGCTGCCAATCCCCCGCCTCCCACACCACCCAGTGGTAGGGGTAGCGGGTCTTGAAGCCAGGAAGGTCGATCGCCTTGGCGTAGGCGGACAGACCGGACAGCAGGTAACTGGTCCCCATGGGTCGAGTCCGGACTCTAGGTCGGAGGCAGCTTGTTCAGGAAGTCCCCGATGATGCGATTGAACTCTTCGGGGGCCTCCAGGTTGGAGAGGTGGCCGGCCCCGGGGATCACCGCCAGCTGGGCGCCGGTGATCAGGTCCGCCATCGCCTGGGCCTTCTCCACCGGGGTGATCACGTCCTTCTCTCCGACCACCACCAGCGCCGGTCCGGCGAAGCGGGCCAGCACGTCCTTGCTGTCCTGGCGCAGCGCCATCCCGCGGGAGGCGGCCGCGGCCCCCGCCGGGGAGGCAGAACGGATCAGCCGCTCCGTCTCCGCCCGCACCTTGGCCGAGGCCTGGGGAGAGAGCAGCTTGGGCAGCATCCGCTCCACCAGCACCCCCACTCCCTGCTTCTCCACCGCCTGGGCCGTCTCCTCCCGGCCCTGCTTGCCGGCCGCGTCGTCCGCGCCCGGCTGGGTGTCGATCAGCACCAGCCCCCGCACCCGCCCGGCGTCCTCCCGGAGCACTGCCATCGCCGCGTAGCCGCCCATCGAGACCCCGCCCACCACCGCTCGTTCGATCCCCAGATGATCGAGCAGGGCCAGCGAATCCTGGGCGATCCGGGACATCTCCAGCGGGCCGGACCCCGGCGGCGTGCCGCCAAAGCCGCGGTGGTCCGGCGCGATGATTCGCACCCCCGCCGGCAACCCCTCCCACTGCGGCCGGAAGCTGTCGCTGGCCAGCGGGAACCCGTGCAGAAGCAGCACCGGCAACCCGGAGCCTGCGTCGTGGTAGTGCAGCTTCACTCCGTCGAGGTCGGCGATCGGCATGGTCGGAAAATCCCTCCGGTCTGGACCCATACGCCAGAATCCATTGGCCGTCCGTCAGTTCGGCGTACACTTCGTGCTCCGTGTCCGCTGACGCCCAACCCGCGCTGCCCCCCCGCCTGCTGGAGATCCTGCAAGGCCTCCAGGATCGCGGCTACGCCAGCCGCCTGGAACGCGTGTACCGGGCGGCGGCGCTGGCGGTGGACGGGCTCTCCGACATGGACGTGGTCAAGTACGAGACCGCGGTGCTGGATGAATCCCCGGACCTCTCCTTGTGGGAGGAGATGGCGCCGGTGATCCGCGACACGGTGGTGGACGTGAACGCGCTCCTGACCATCATCCGCACCGAGTTCCCCCAGCAGCCGCAGGGCGGACTGGCGGAGACCCTCTCCCGCGCGATGGACGAGGCGGTGGGTCACAACGGGGGCTCCCCGGAGGCCCGCCGGGCCCAGGAGGCCGCGGGGGCCTTGCAGCGGGCGATGGCCCAGATGGCCCAGCAGATCACCGAGCTGGGGGAGGGGATGCGCAACCCGGCGGTGGTCTCGGATCGCTGGAACCTGCTGGCCACGGTGCAGCGCTTCCGGACCCTGTTCCGCCAGGAGATCGGCGCGCTGGTATTCGACTCCGCCTCCGCCTTTGGCGAAGTGAACCGCCGGGACGTGATCCCCGGCTACGCGGAGGACCTGGCCAGCGCCGTCACCGTCCGCTCCACGGTGGCGGACCTGACCCGGGTGGTGGAGCACCGCAAGCAGAAGATCGCCGAGTCCTCCCCCGAGGACGTGCAGTGGCAGGCCCAGCAGATGAGCCGCGAGCTGGACACCTTTGGCCGCACCGCCGGCTACCGGTCGCTCCGGGCGCAGGACAAGCGGCTGTTCCTGGAGCTGCGCACCCGGCTGGGGCAGGTGTCGGAGAAGGGCCAGCCGCGCACCGACGAGGTGGTGGAGGTTGCCACCGAGATCGTGCGCCTGGCGGTCACCATGAGCCAGGTGAACAACCGCCAGCTGTTGATCCAGCACGACCGGGAGGTGTTCGCCGCCACCGGGGTGAAGATGGAACAGGCGGAAGGGGTGATGGCCAAGAACCCTCCGGTCGCGGCCCGGCTGATCTCCGAGGCGGTGCTCTCCGCCCAGTCCCTCTACGGCCGGGACCCGGAGCTGGACGCCTTCTTGCGCAAGGCGCGCAAGGCCCCGGTCTCCCTCCAGGTGGGGATCGAGCTGCGCAACACCCTCAATGAGTTCCGGTCGCTGCTGGCCAAGGTCCCGATCTCCTGAGCCGCGCGCGGATGGAACCTTCGGTGCGACCCCTGGCGGGCGCGGACCTCTCCGGGGTCCGGGCGATCTTCACCGACGTGGACGGAACCCTGACCACCGGGAACGTGCTGCGCGCCCAGACCCTGCAGCGGCTGTGGGAACTGCGCGCCGCCGGCATCCGGGTGGTGCTGGTCAGCGGGCGTCCGGCGGGGTGGGGCGAGTGCTGGGCCCGGCAGCTGCCGATCGACGGCGCGATCGTGGAGAACGGCGGGCTGTACTTTGTGGCCGAGGGGCCGTGGAGGATGCGCAAGGTCTACGCCCAGCCGGAGACGGAGCGGGTGGAGGGCCGGCGGCGGCTGCAGCGGGCGATCCGCCAGGTGCTCAAGGCCACCCCGGGCGCGCGGCTGTCCTCGGACACCGTGTACACCGAGGTGGACATGGCCATCGACTGGAACGAGGAGGCCAAGCTGCCGGTGGAGACCGCCCGCCAGTTGGAGCGGACGATGCGGGCCAAGGGCTTCCAGGCGGTGCGCTCCTCGGTGCACGTCAACTGCTGGGCCGGGGACTTCGACAAGCAGTCCACCGCCTTTGCCTTCCTGCGCGACGAGTGGAAGCTGGGTCCGAACAAGGCCCGCGCGCAGGTCCTTTACGTAGGTGATTCCTTCAATGATGCGCCGATGTTCAAGGCCTTCCCGCTCAGCGTGGGGGTGGCGAACGTGCGCCCCCTGCTGGGCGAGCTGGCACACCCACCCGCCTTCATCACCCGCGCCGAAGAGGGCGTAGGCTTTGAAGAGGTGGCGCGTGCGGTGCTGCGTGCGGTGCGGGGAGAGCAGAAGCAATGAATCTGGTGCGGTTGGAGCTGGCCAAGGGGTTGGGTCGTCACATCCGGGCAGGACACCCGTGGGTGTTCCGCAAGGGCATCGAGAAGGCGCCCAAGATCCCGCCCGGGAGCGTGGTGGACCTGACCGAGGAGGGGAAGTTCGTCGCTCGCGGCTACTACGATCCCTTCTCGGCGATCGTGGTCCGGGTGCTGACCCGCAACCCGCGGGAGACGATCGACGCCACCTGGTTCGCCAAGCAGATCCGCCGCTGCTGGCAGGAGCGCCAGGAGCTGATCGACCTCTCCGGCACCGACAGCTTCCGGCTGGTCCACGGCGAGGGAGACGGGCTGCCGGGGGTGGTGGTGGATCTGTACGCCGGGTGGGCGGTGATGAAGCTGTACTCCGCCGGCCTCAACCCCTACCGCTCGCTGCTGGTGGAGGCGATCCGCAACGCGGTCCCGCACCTCAAGGGCGTGATCGGCCGGGATGAGGTCCCGGAAGAGGACGTGGAGGAGGACGACACCCGCGGCGCCGGACGGATGCTGTTCGGGCCCCCGGCGCCGGAGCTGATCGAGATCCAGGAGCGCGGCGCCAAGTTCCTGGTGGACGCCTACCGCGGCCAGAAGACCGGGTTCTTCCTGGACCAGCGCGAGAACCGCTTCCTGATCCGCCGGCTGGCCAAGGACCGGGAGGTCCTCAACTGCTTCTGCTTCACCGGCGGCTTCTCGGTGAACGCGGCGCTGGGCGGGGCCAAATCGGTGTTCTCGGTGGACCAGGACGCGGACGCCATCGCCCTGGCCAGGCAGAACTTCGAGCTCAACGGGGTGCCCCCGGAGAAGCACGACTTTTTGGCCGCGGACGTGTTCCAGCTGCTGGCCTCCTTCAAGGAGGAGGGCCGGACCTTCGACCTGATCATCCTGGACCCCCCGGCGTTCGCGAAGACCCAGCGGGCGGTGGAGGCGGCGATCGACGGCTACGCCTCGCTCAACCGGCAGGCCCTGGCGGTGCTGCGCCCCGGAGGGCTGCTGGCCACTGCCTCCTGTTCCGCCCGGGTCTCTCCGGGGGACTTCTTCGATGCGGTGAAGGAGGCCGGCTACAAGACAGGACATGACCTGGCGATGGTGGAGGAGCGCTACCAGCCCCCGGACCATCCGCTGCGGCTGCAATTTCGCGAGGGCAAGTACCTGAAATTCTTCGTGATGAAGCACCGCGCCTAGCACTGCAACTTTCTACGCAACTCTGTCCCACCTGGTACGACAACTACTCACCTGGCGAAGTTTTGCCGGGCCCTCACAGAGCGAGACGATCCACCCATGAGCACCGGCCCCATCAACAAGTCCCTCGTCCGGCCCGTCACCGAGACCCTCAAGCCCACGGTCACCGCTCCGGTCGCTCCGGCGAACACCGTGGCCACCGCCAAGACCGCGGACGCCTTCGCGGCGGGCAGCGTGGCGCAGCCGGTCGCGCTGCAGGGCAACGACGGCAAGGTGCACCTGACCCAGGCCGGGGACCCGTCCAACTCCTGCTGGAAGACCTCCGAGCAGCGCCCGGCGCGCGAGATGATCAAGCCCCTGGACATCGAGTCCGAGGCGGTCAAGGCGATGGCGGCGAAGATCGAGGCCGCGGTCCCCGAGCAGCTGCCGCACCTGGGCGAGGCCGCCTCCTTCGAGCTGTGGGACGCGGAGACCGACGACCTGGGAATGTCCCACGTCCGGATGGCGCGCCAGCACAACGGCCTGCCGGTGTTCGGTGAGCAAATCATCGGCCACCTGGATGCCAAGGGCGAGGTGGCCTCGGTCACCGGACTGGTGGGCACCATCCCCGCCGACCTGGGCAAGGGCGAGCCGAAGATGAGCGCCGCCGAGGCGGCCGCGGTGATCGAGAAGGCGTTCAAGCTGGCGCCGGGCTCGGTGCCCCCCGAGGAGATGCACCGGACCATCGTGCAGAACCTGGATGGCACCTACCGCGACACCTGGGAGATCGAGCGCTTCTTCGCCGCCAGCCTGCCGGGCGGAGAGGACGCCGCCGGCGCCCTGGTGGACATGGAGTCTGGATCCCTGGAGGCCCTGGAGGGTCGCCACGGAATCGTCGACGAGCGCCAGATGGATCGCGCCAAGAAGGCGGTCGCCGAGGCCGAGAAGGCCGGCACCCTGAACGTCCCCACCGGGGCGGTGAAGGGCCGGACCGTGGACCAGTCGGTGGGCAACGACACCAGCAACTACTCCGGCAAGGTGGAGATCGGCGGGACCCAGCGCCCCGACGGCACCCAGCAGATGGTGGACAGCACCCGCGGCCAGGGAATCGAGACCGTGGACGCCGAGGGCCGCAAGCGCGACAACCCGGCGCCGATCGACTTCGTGGACAACAACGGAGCCTGGGGCGAGACCTCCGATCCCAAGGGCCAGAAGACCGGCGTGGACGCCCAGTACGGCGCCCAGATGACCTCCGACTTCCTCCGCGACATCCTGGGGCGTGACTCCATCGACGGCCGGGGCGAGAAGCTGCGCTCCACCGTCAACGTCCGGCTGGAGGACAGCAAGGGCAACATCGCCCCCAACGCCTTCTGGAACGGCACCGAGATGACCTACGGGATGGGCGACGGGAAGAACATCCTGGACCTGACCACCCTGGACATCGCCGGGCACGAGATCAGCCACGGGCTGACCAGCCGCACCGCCGGTCTGATCTACCGCAACGAGAGCGGCGGCGTGAACGAGTCGATGGCGGACATCATCGGCGCGGGCGTGGAGTGGTACGCGGCGCAGAAGAACGGCCAGGTGGAGTGGAACTTCCTGATCGGCGAGCAGGCCTTCACCCCCGGCGTGGAGGGCGATGCGCTGCGCGACATGGCCAACCCGCTGGTGGACCGCTACAGCATCGACAACTACAGCCTGATGGGCCGCTACAAGCCGGACGGCGGCGTGGGCGCGCCGGATCCCCGCATCGACAAGGGCGGCGTGCACGGCTCCTCCGGCATCATGAACAACGCGTTCACGATGACCGCCGCGGGCGGGAAGAACCAGACCTCCGGCAAGGGCGTGGAGGAGGGGATCGGGATGGACAGCTCGCTGAAGATCTTCGCCCGCGCGCTGCAGTTCTACATGACCCCCAACACCACCTTCGCGCACGCCGCGGAGTCCACCGTCCGGGCCGCCACCGACCTGTTCGGCGCCGACTCCAAGGAAGTGGCCACCCTGAAGCAGGCGTGGACCGCGGTGGGCGTCGAGGCGAAGTAGTTCCGCCTCAAGCCGCTTGAAACACCGAGGGGGCCCCAGTCGGGCCCCTTCGTCGTTGCGGGCCTACCAGAGCGTGCCCTGGGCCCCGATCATCATCGCGCCCTCGCCGATTCCATGGTGCGCGGGAAGCATCGAGAACACCGGCTGCCAGTCCTTGACTCCCAGCAGCCGGGTCAGGCCCGGGAGCGGACCGGGCTGGCCGGACTCCCACTGCACCGAGGCCACCGGCTCCGGCCCGGCTGCTCCCCGGATCCGCGGCCAGATGAAGCCGCCGGCCACCATCCCCACCAGCGGGCCCACCGCCAGGCCGGCCAGGATCGGCGCCGGATTCTCTCCGCTGGAGAAGGGCGCGGTGACGCCGGCGCCGACCAGGGTGCCCACCCCGCCAAAGAGGCTCAGCCAGCCGATGTCCCGGGATTCGATCCAGCCCAGCTGCATCAGCCCAAAGCCGATCCCGAACCCGGCGTTGGCGCCGATCAGTCCACCCAGGCTGACCCGGTGCAGCTCGGGGGCGCCGTCGCGGAAGGCCAGTGCTCCGCTGAAGGAGCCGATCCACCCGCCCCAGGCGGCGAAGCCCATCGCCGCCGGTGCATCCGCCGCCGCCGTCCCCGCTGCCGCCGAGGCGCTGAGGCCCAGCGCGGTGCCGACGCTGGCGCCGATCAACGAGGCCCCGGCGTAGATGCGGGGATCGCTGGTCTCCGAGGCCCAGGCAAACGCGTTGCCCTCCGCCACTCCCAGCGCGCCGCCGAGCATCGCGTAGGTGAGGGTCCGCGAGCTGAACTCCAGCTGATCGGCGAAGTAGGCGCCGCCCACGAAGCCGGCCGCGGAGGCGCCCATCATCAGCCCCACCCCGGGGCGGTTGTTCAGCGCCGGGGTCAGCAGGCTGAGGCCCCCCACCAGCGAGGCGCCCAGCGCGCTGGTGGTCATTGCCACCCCGATCTCCTTCGGCTCCAGCGGGACCAGCTCCCCCAGCAGCACCGCGGCCCCCACGCCGGCCAGCGCACCGCCGGAGAGCCCGCCCACCACCGCCCGACCGGTGACTCCGTCCAGCAACGGCTGATCGTCCGGGCTGGAGCTGAGCAGCACCGAGGCCCAGCCTCCCAGCCAGGCGCCCTCCACCCCCAGCGCGGTCATCAGGTGGCCGCGCTGGCCAAAGTCGATCCGGTCGTGCAGCAGTCCGCCGGCGATCAGCCCCGCGGTGCCCACCCCCAGCATGGCGCCAGTGACCGCGTCGTGCCGGGTGCTGAACAGCGCGCCTGCCCCCGCTCCCACGCCGGTGCCCAGCACGTACAGGGCCAGGGCGTCATTGAGCAGATCCTCCTCCAGGTGCAGATACGGCGCGGCCAGGGTGCTGGCGAAGGTTCCGACGCCAAAGCCGGCCAGACTCCCTCCCAACATCCGCTGGCCCAGCGGTTGGGTGGAGGGTCCTTCTCCGAGTCGGGCCTCGCCCAGGGTGGGCAGCCACAGCCCGCTCCAGGTGGAGACCACCGTGGCGGTGCGGACCAGGCTGATCTGGGCCCCGGTCAGCTCCAGCCGGTTCCAGGCGGTGGCGCCGATCGCCAGGCCCCCCAGCGCTCCGGAGACCGCCCCGATCCGCTCTGTCTGCGTGTCGTCCGGGCTCAGCAACAGGCCCACTCCCAGCCCCAGGGCGGCGCCATTGAGGCCGCCCAGTCCGGTGATCAGGATCTGTCCAGGGGTGGCCTGGGTGCCCCGGCTGAGCAAGGCAGCGCCGATCGCGCCCGCGGAGAGGCCGACCATCGCTCCGCCGGAGGTGGCCCGACCGCTGCTGAACTGCGGATCATCCAGGGTGGGCGCCAGGGCTCCGATCAGCAGCCCGTAGCCTCCGCCGACTCCGGCGGCCAGGGCCTCGGTGGGTCGCAGCGGGGCCAGCGAGTTCTGGAAGCCCGAGCCCACCGTCCCCGCGGCCGCACCCACCAGGGTGCCCAACGCCAGCATCCGACGATCCTGGACCGGGTCCTCCAGCTCCGGGATCAGCAGCCCCGTTCCACGGCCCAGCAATCCTCCCAGCACGGTGGCGGCGCCGGTGGTCACCCAGGCGCTTCGGGAGTCGCCGGCGAACCGGGAGGTGACCAGGCCGGCGGCCAGCCCGGTGCTGGCGCCGAAGAGGACGCCGCCCGTTCGAGCCGTCCCGTCTGGCTGGCGGGCCAGCTCCGAGACCACCAGGCCATATCCAACTCCGAGGCCGGTGCCGACCGCGCTCCACTCCGGGGCGGTGGGCCCCAGGCCCTGGGAGAGCCGGAGGTACGGGTCGGAGGCGACGGCCGCGGCGGCGATCAGGGTGCTGCCGGTCAGCATCCCGATCCGCGCCGGCTGCGACTCTTGCGGCTCCAGCGCCAGGCCCAGCCCGGCGCCCATCCCTGCCCCCAGGGTGGCGGCCACCGCGGGCAGCAACACCTGTCCTGGAGTGGCTCCGGTCGCCTTGCGCGCCAGGGCCGCGGAGATCGCTCCGGCGGAGAGGCCCACCAGGGCCCCGCCTCCGGTGGCGCGTGGATCCGAGTTCCACTCTGGCTCGGTGATCCCGGGCCCCAGCAACCCGACCATCAACCCGTAGCCACCGCCCACCCCCGCGGCCAGCGCGTCGGTGCCGCCCAGCGGCGCCAGCGAGTTCTGGAACGCCGAGCCGACAGTTCCGGCCGCCGCGCCCAGCAGGGTGCCCACCGCCAGCATCCGGCGATCCCGCACCGGATCCTCCTGGGCGGGGAGCAGCAGCGTCGTCCCCCGGCCCAGCATCCCTCCCAGCACGGTGCCGACGCTGGTGGTCAGCCAGGCGCCGCGTGGGTCGCCGGCGAACCGTGCGCCCACCAGGCCCGTGGCCAGCCCGGTGCTGGCGCCGAAGAGGACGCCGCCCATCCGCCCGAATCCGTCCGGGGACTGGGCGAACTCGGAGACCACCAGGCCGTAGCCGACGCCCAGTCCGGTGCCCACCAGGCCCCATTCGGCCGCGTGGGGGCCCAGGCCCGAGGAGAGCTTCAGGTGGGGATCGGCGGCGAGCGCGGCGGCGGCCATCAGCGTGCTCCCCGCCAGCATCCCCACCCGCGCCGGCTGGGTGGCGTCCGGGGCCAGGGCCAGGCCCAGGCCGGCGCCCATTCCCACTCCCAGGGTGGCGGCCACGGTGGGCACCAACACCTGGCCGGGACTTGCGTCCAGCAGGTGGGAGGCGGCGATCGCCGCGGTGCCGCCCACCGCGGCGCCCACCATCGTGCTCGCGCCGATCACCCGGGCCTCACGCTCCTGCCCTGGGCCGTCGGTCATCCAGTCGGCGTTACCGGCGGTGGGGATCAGCGCGCCGGAGAGCGCACCCAGGGCGGCACCGGAGAGCTCGGCGCCGAAGTCGGTGGGGCGCAGCGGCGAGTGGTGCTGCAGGGCAGCAGTCACCCCGAAGCCTAGCGCCGAGCCGCCCAGCACGCCCACCAGATCCGGCACCCCTCGCTGCGAAGGATCCGCGGACAGCAGGCGCGCCGTGCCCAGGCCGGCGCTGATCCCCAGCGCGGTGCCGGAGCCGACCATCAGGTGATCAAACGGAGTGGGGGAGAACCAGCGGGAGGCGATCAGCCCTGCGGTCCCCATCGCCACGCCGCCGGCCAGAGCGCCTCCCAGCACCAGCGGGAGATCCTCGGGGCGGCGCACCCCGGTGTCCGCGGCGCTGGTGGCCAGCAGCCAGGTGAGGCTGCCATAGGCCACGCCCATGCTGGTCATCCCCGGCGTGCTGGGGCCCACCTCCAGGTGCGGCCACAGCGCATAGGCCCCGGCGCCAAAGGCCAGGCCTCCCAGGGCAGTCCCCAGCGCCCAGTTGCGGGCGTTCACCTCGCCTTGATCATCCAGCGGGGAGAGGACCATGTGCGTCCCCAGCCCGAACACGTTGCCCGCGGCCAGGAACGCGGTGGCGCCCCAGACCCGCTTGGGGTCCGTCTCCACGAAGGCCGCCCCGGCCATCGACCCCAAGAAGCCCACGCTGCTGCCCAGCAGCAGTCCGCCCAGCCCCTGCCGATCGGCGGTGGTCCGGTCGGCGGCCGCCTGGGCCAACAGGAATCCGGACCAACTGGAGGCCAGCGAGGCGGCGGAGATCAGGTGGAGGTCCTTGCCGGAGGGGTTGACGTAGCGCGCGGCGATCGCCGAGCCGACCATCAGCGGCACGGTGGCGATGGCCATCGGCCCGTTCACGTCCACCGACTCGTTCTGCAGCAACCGGATTCCGCCGTAGCCCAGGTAGGAGCCGATCATCAGCCCGTCCGCCAGCAGCACCTGGCGCGCGTTCCAGTCGAAGCTCCGCGCGCTCCACACCCCGGCGGCCATTCCGGCCGTCTGCCCAGCGGCCAGCAGCGCCCACAGCGCCCGATCCTGGTCCATCTCGCTGCCGCCACCGCCTCGCACCAGCCCGGAGTGCAACGCCAGGCCGGCCAGGGTGCCCCAGGCGGTGGAGTTCGTGTACCAGACCGCCTGCGGGAGGGTGGGCCGCATTCCGAACAGGCTCAGGCCCCAGGCCGAACCACCGCCGATGATCGCGCCCGCGGTGCCGGTGAGGGTGAGGGTCAGCGGGTTCTTCTGCTGCGCCAGCGCCGCCAGGTAGGGGAACAGCGAGGCGCCGGAGACCGCCGAGGTGACCACCGCCAGCGGCAGGCCGTCCTGCTTCTCGAACGGGAGGTGGGGCGCAGGCGGCACCACCGGGGGCCGGGTGACCAGAGGGGGCTGCACCGTTGTCCGGGGAAGGGCGATCGGCGCCAGCGGCTCCGGGGGGCGGGTGGCGGCGGGGGCGGGCACCGCTGGTTCGGTCCGGACGGCGAACGGAGAGGCGAAGTCATTCACCGGCGCGGGAGCAGGAGGCGGGGGCGCCCGGCTCGCCAGTCCCTCCTCGACCTTGAGCCGCACCTTCACCGGAACGCCCTGGCGGAGCGCTGCGCGCAGCGCTCTCTCCGCCTCGGGGCTGCTGTTGGCGGTCAGCGCCTGGGCCGCGGCGATCCGGACCTCGGGATCCTGGTCATGCTGCAGCGCCTGGTCCAGCAGCCCCACCACCTTCGGGCTCTTGCACTCCCCCAGCCCCTCCACCGCCGTCTTTCGTTCGGAGGCGGAGGCAGGCTCGAACAGGTCCAGCGCCAGCAACCCGAGGCGACCGCGCGCGCACGGGTCAGAGGCCGCCTGCGTGGGCTGGGCGGCAGCGATCCCGACCACCACCATCCACTGCCAGAACCCGCCGTGACCAGGCATGGAGAACCTCGCGCGAGAAGGAGGGGAAAGCGTACCGCCGCCCCGGCGAAGGCGAAGAAGTTGTCCCCCTCTGGCGGGGGAGACTTGGAGCGAAGGCATGCCTGGTCGCTGCGCAAGCCGCATGCCACGGGACCTCCAGAGTTACCTCCGGGTCAGGGGTGTGCAAATCGCTGCGCGACTGTGCAACGGCGGTGACAGCGGGCGCGGACCGCCACGGCGCAGCGCGCTTCGACAATCGGGTGCGAACCGCATAAACGCCCGCGCACGCGATGACGACCCAGTCAGCAAGTCTTGAGGGGACCGGTCCCGGGGAGATCAACCGGGGCGATGTGTTCTGGCTCCAGCCCGACGACTCGCGAGGGCCGGTCCCGGAGTACGCCCATCCCCACGTGGTGGTGCAGGAGGACGTGTTCAACCATTCGCGCATCACCACCGTGGTGGTGTGTGCGTTGACGACGAATCTGCACCGGATCAGCGAGCCCGGGAACGTCCTGCTGGATCCAGGGGAGGGGAGCCTCCCCAAGCAGAGCGTGGTGGTCGTCTCGCAGATCTCCTCGGTCGAGAAGGTCCGCCTGGGAGCGCGCATCGGGGCGCTGTCAAAGGAGCGGGTGGATCAGATCCTGGCCGGACTGCGCTTTCAGCAAGCGTCCTTCTTCCGCCGTTAGCCCAGAGGCGCCGGTCGAGAATCAGCTCGCGTCCACCAGGTTCAGGCCGGGTCCATGGACAGGGTGGGGAGGCTAGCCAGCCGCTGCGGCCGGCTTCTGACCCGTGCTCGAGGCCTGGATCGCCTGCTCGAGCTCCCGATCCAGACGGGCCAGCTCGGCATCTCGATTTTGCAGCTCAAGATCCAGCGGCGGCGCCAGCAGGTCCATCCTGGGCGGCGCCATCGCGGGGCGCGACTGCTCCTCGCGATCAAAGAGCACCTTCCACACCACGAACACCACGCCGGCGGCCAAGGCGAGCTTGAACAGGCTGCCGAAGATGATCAGGCCGATCAGCACCGCCACCACCGCGAGGACAATCGAACCCAATCCACGCTTCTGCGGCTTCATCGTCGCCTCCAGCACCGCGGAGGCTGTCTCACGCCCAGGAGGCGGAGTTCCGCGGTGACACCCTGGGTACGCGGAGCGCGACCGACGATTGCCAGGCGACAACCCTTCCGTTCCCACCAGGAGCAGCGGGCGGAGGGGAGGTGGCCCAGCTCCCGGGCAAACTAGACCTCCGGGAGAGGGCCGATGGCGGTGTCGCCGACGCTGGCCGGTCCACCCTGACGGAGCGCCGCGTACAGCCCGACGAAGAGCAGTTGCACCCCGGCGAAAGCGGCGATCACCGGCACCACGCACAGGATCAGCCCGCCCACCAGGACCACTGCCGAGACGGCTCCGTACTTGAAGATGGCCAGCCGGCGGCCAGACCACAGCTCCCAGGCAGTCCGGAGCGACTGCCAGGGGCCTGCCTGATCGTTCAACGCCAGTTCGAAGACGGCAACGGACAGCGGCAGCAGCACACACGCCGACAGCGCCAGGCCGCCGGTGAGGAGAACCGCCAGGTCGCCCTTGCTCATCGGGCCTTCGAGGAGGCCCTTGAACGCCACACCCAGCGCCAGCAGCAGCGGGACGCCTCCCACCAGCAGGAGCAGCAGCACCAGCCCGAACGCCTTTCCCGCCTTGGGGAACTGGCTGAACAGCATCCCGAGGTCCGCGGGCCCATCGTGAAGCACTCCCCAGACGATCCGGGTGAAGCCCATCAAGAACAGCGCGCTCACAGTCAGGCTCATCAGGGACCCGATCGCGTAGCCCACCAGCGAGGCCACCATCGCGCTGGTGCCGGGCTCGGCAGTGAGGCTCACGAAGGGCACCGAGAACAGCATCGAGAGCATCGGGCCCGCGAGCGCGATCCCCAGTGACAGCGCCACCATCAAGTGTGCGCTGAACACGATCAGGACCCACCGTCGTTTGAACTGGCTCCAGACGAAGGGGATCAGGCCGGTCAGGTTGCTGCGATCGAAGGGGAACGGGCGGGGCTGGGTGGCAGTCACGGGCGCGGAATCTACCGGGTTCCTGGCGGGACGTGGGGCAGGCATCGTCCAGCAGGGCGATGCCCGCTGGGCCCTGGCCCACTACCTTGTGGGCGACATGGCGCGTGCGGACATCGCTGGCTTCGTCCGGCCCGGCTTCGAGTCGGTGCAAGAGGCCTTCGGCCGGAACTTCGAGCAAGGAAAGGAGCTCGGCGCCGCCTGCTGCGTCTACTTCCGCGGGGAGAAGGTGGTCGATCTCTGGGGCGGCATCCGGGACAAGGCAACCGGTGAACCGTGGGAGGAGGACACGATGGTCATCGTGTACTCTGCCACCAAGGGTCTGGCGGGGCTGGCGATGGCGTTGGCGCAATCGCGAGGCTTGTTCGACTGGGATGAGCGCGTGAGCACCTACTGGCCGGAGTTCGCCCAGCAGGGAAAGTCGGCGATCACCGTGCGGCAGTTGCTGGCCCACCAGGCGGGGCTGTTCGTCCTCGACCAGCGCCTGGACCACGCACTGGTGGCGGATCCGGACCGCCTGGCGGGGGTGCTCGCGCGACAGAAGCCGGCCTGGGCTCCTGGAGTCAGGCAGGCGTACCACGGCATCACCCTGGGGTTTTACGAGAGCGAGCTGCTGCGCCGGGTGGATCCGGGGCACCGGACCCTGGGGCAGTTCTTCCAAGAAGAGCTGGCCGACCCCCTGGGGTTGGACTTCTACATCCGGCTGCCGGACACCCTCCCCGATCGGAGGCTGGCCCGGACCCAGCGGTTCAGCATGGCCTCCGCGTTCGTGAACCTTCCACTGCGGACGCTGCTGGCGGCCCTCAACCCGCGCTCCCGCTTCCGCCGGTGCCTGCTGGGATCCGAGCTGCCGGAGCAGGCCGAGCACGTCTACGCCAGGAACTTCGAGGTCCCGGCGGGGGGCGGGGTGGGCACGGCCCGGGCGATGGCGCATGCCTACAGCGTGTTCGCCACCGGAGGGAGGGAACTGGGCCTTCGCGAGCAGACCCTTCGTCAGCTGATGTCGCCCGCCATCCCTGCAGCGCGCGGCTTCCGGGACGCGTGCCTGAAGGTGGAGGTGAAGTTCTCGCTGGGCTTCGCCAGGCCGGACTCCAAGAACCCCTTTGCCCATCCCGGCGGCTTTGGAGCCCCGGGAACGGGAGGGTCGCTGGCCTTTGCCGATCCCGAGGCCAGGCTGGGGTACGCCTACGTTCCCAACAAGCTGGGGAGCCACCTCGAGGACCCCCGGGAGATCTCGCTCCGTCAGGCGGTGTACCGGTCGATCGGAGAGACGGACCCGGCGCTGGTGGGCGCGCGCTCTTCGCGGCCCCGTCCCCTCCAGAGCCGACGTCCGGTGACCGGCTAGCCCTTGGGCTCGACGCGGAGCACCCGACCGTTGGACTCATCGGTGGCGATGTAGAGATACCCGTCCGGGCCCTGCACCACGTCCCGGATCCGGTTGCGGAGATCCGGCAGGTGGCGCTCCTCCCGGGTCACCTTGCCGTTCTCGATCACCAGCCGGACCAGCACCTGTTCCCGCAGCGAGCCGACGAACGCGCTGCCCTTCCAGCCCGGGTACTTGTCCCCGGTGTAGAAGACCATCCCGGAGGGGGCGATCACCGGATCCCAGTAGTAGACCGGCTGCTCCATCCCGGCCCGGGCGGTGCCCTCGCCGATCGTCGCGCCGCTGTAGTCCACCCCGTAGGTGATCACCGGCCAGCCGTAGTTCTTGCCCTTCTGCGGCTGGTTGAGCTCGTCGCCCCCGCGAGCGCCGTGCTCCACCGTCCACAGCTCGTTGGTCCCGGGGCGGATCGCCGCCGCCTGCACATTGCGATGTCCGTAGGACCAGATCTCCGGCCTGGCCCCGGGGCGACCCACGAAGGGGTTGTCCTTGGGGATGGACCCATCCGGCATCAGCCGGATCACCTTGCCGAGGGTGGTCTGGAGGCTCTGGGCCTGCTCCTTCTGGCTGAAGCGATCCCCCAGGGTAACGAACAGGTGCCCGTCCGCAGAGAACACCAGGCGCGAGCCGAAGTGCGCCGGGCTGAGGACCTTAGGCGTCTGCCGGAAGATGACCACCAGCTCGGAGAGGGAGGCCCCATCCTCGCTGAGCCTGGCGCGGGCGACCGCGGTGTTGCTCTGCATCGCCTTCTCTGAGTACGAAAGATAGACCCACCGGTTCTCCGCGAACTTCGGATCCACCGCCACGTCCAGCAGCCCGCCTTGCCCCACCGCCTCCACCTCCGGCACCCCGGCGATCGGCTTGGAGAGCTTGCCGTCGGTGGAGGCCAACCGCAGCTGGCCGGCGCGCTCGGTGATCAGCATCCGCCCATCCGGCAGGAAGGCGATCCCCCACGGGCTCTTCAGCCCGGTGACCACCGGGACCGCCCGCACCTTGAGGCTGGAGGGCACCGGTGTCGGCGACTTCTGCGCCTGGGCGAAGACGGGCGCGGAGCACAGCAGCACCGCGGAGAGGAGGGCAGAGCGGGTGGTCATGGCCGCCTTCGTAGTCTCCCGGCCGCCGTGCCGCCACCTGGCCACCAGCCGACCGCCACTTTGTGGGCGCTTCGCCGCGGGGTGGATTGCCACCGGCCCCGCCCGGCCCTTTATTGGGGACATGGTTCTTCCCGGGCAGTTCCTCGAGCGGTCCACCCTGATCCCGGTCGCCGGGGTGGTGATGGAGGGCCTGTCCCATCGCGGCGAGAAGCGCCCCTCGGTGTTGATCCTCGCGCCCACCCCGGAGGAGGGCGGGGGGATGGATCACGTGGTGGCCGCGGAGGTGGCCTGGGCCTGCGCGCAGGCGGGGCATCCGACGCTGCGGTTCAACTACCGGGGCGTGGGCGGCAGCCAGGGCCAGCGGGACAGCGGGCTGCTGGATGACGCCGAGGCCGCGCTCACCGTGCTGGCGGAGAACGCCGCCTCCTCCTCTCCGGTGGTGGTGACCATCGGCGCCTCCGCGCTGCTCAGCCTGGGGCTGGTCAAGAAGCACCCGGGGATCCGCGGACTGGCGATGGTGAACCCCGCCGGAGTGGCGGCTGCCGACCTGCTCAAGTGTGGGCTGCCGGCGGTGGGGATCGTGGCCGAAGAGGACCCGAAGATCGCCCGGGCTTCGCTGGCGGCCGCCCTCACCGAGGCAGGGGGGACCCTGGAGGTCATCCCCGGCACCGGGCCCACCTACACCCGGAACCTCCCGGAGGTGGGCAAGATCGTGGTTCGGTTCCTGCAGGAGCACTCGGGCTAAGCCTGCGGAACCACAGAAGATGAAGAAGTGTCAAACCGCACGCCTACCCATGGAGCAGGCGAGAGCGCGAAATTAAGATCCAATCGACGGACCGGACGTTCGTAGGGACGTTCATAAGGAGTCCCATGATGAAATCCCCACTCGCTCCCCGTTTTGCGCTGACGCTGGCGGCGCTGGTCCTGGCCGCCGGATGCTCCGGTTCGAAGGAGGCAGAGCAGCCCCGGTCCGGGGGCACCTTCTCCGACGACCTCTCCGCCCATGTGGATGGGGCGATCGTGGTGGACTTCAAGGACGGCACCACCCCCGAACAGTTCGACGCCTGGGAGCGCGAGTGGGGCGTGGATCTGGAGTTCAACTCCGCCGAGGGCGTCCGGACCGGCATCACCCTGGCGGTGGGCGTGGAGGACGAGGCGTCGGTGCTGGCGCGGATCCGCCAGAACCCGGCGGTGGAGTCGGCCGAACAGCTGGTGCGCTACGAGGCCAGCTACACCCCCAACGATCCTGACTACGGCCGGCAGTGGAACATGACCCAGATCGGGATGCCCACCGCCTGGGACAAGTCCCGCGGCAAGGGGGTGATCGTCGCGGTGCTGGACACCGGAATCGCCTACGAGGACTACCAGGAGTTCAAGCAGGTGCCGGATCTGAAGGGCGCCAAGTTCGCCACCGGCTACGACTTCGTCAACGACGACGCGCACGCCAACGACGATCACGGCCACGGCACCCACGTGGCGGGCACCATCGCCCAGGTCACCAACAACAAGACCGGCGTGGCGGGGGTGGCCTTCGAGGCGACCTTGATGCCGGTGAAGGTGCTCAACCACTTCGGCAGCGGGACCTCCTCGGACATCGCGGAGGCGATCCGCTTCGCGGCCGACAAGGGCGCGCAGGTGATCAACCTCTCGCTGGGCGGCGGCGGCTTCTCCAAGACCATGGCCGACGCGGTGGAGTACGCGCGCAAGAAGGGCGCGGTGGTGGTGTGCGCGGCGGGCAACTCCGGGGCCGGCAGGGTGGAGTACCCGGCGGCGTACCCGGGATCGGTGGCGGTGGCCGCGGTGGGCCCGGACGGGACCAAGGCGCCGTACTCCTCCTGGGGCAAGGAGCTGGACATCGCCGCTCCCGGTGGCGACAAGCGCAAGGGCGAGCAGTACGGGGTCCTGCAGAACACCATCGACCCGCGCGACCCCTCCAAGTCGGTCTACGCCTATTACCAGGGCACCAGCATGGCCACCCCGCACGTCTCCGGCGTGGCGGCGCTGCTGTTCGCCGCCGGGGCCCGCTCTCCGGAGGACGTGGAGAAGGGCCTGTACGCCGGCGCCTCGCGGGTGGCGGGGCAGGACTGGAGCGACCACTACGGCCACGGGGTGCTCAACGCCCAGAAGTCGCTGGAGCTGATGGGGTCGGGGATGGGCGGGGTGAACTGGAACCCGCTGTTCCTGGCCGCCGGCCTGCTGGCCTTCGTGCTGCTCACCCTGGGGCCCCGCAACCGCCCCGGCTACTTCAACATCTTCTTCAAGCCCGGCTTCCTGATCGCGCTGGTGCTCTCCACCGTCGGCTTCTTCCTGGGCCGGATCATCAACGGGGAGGGCGCGGTGAACCAGGCGCTGGACACGGTGGCCTTCCCGCTGCCCGACCTGGACCGGATCATCTTCGGCCGCGGCAAGCTGGCCAACCCGGTCTTCTACAGCGCGCTGATCCCGATCCTGGCCGCCTTCCTGGGGATGAAGTGGAAGTCCTTCCGCCCGGTGATCGCCGGCCTGGCGATCGGCTTCGCCGGCTTCCTGGGCTACGCGGCCTTCGCCCACGCTCCCGCGCTGGCCTGGATGCCGTTCACCTTCCTGGCGCTGCCCTGGCTGGTGCTCAACACGGTGATCTGTCTGTTCGTGGCCCGCGCGATGCTGCGCAAGGGAGCCCCGGCGTGAAGCTCAAAGGCAAGGTCGTCTTCCGCGACATCGAGACCGGGATCTGGGTGCTGGAGGGCGACGACGGACGCACCTACCAGCTGGATGGCGGTGACCGGAAGATCAAGAAGGACGGTCAGCGGGTGGCGGTGGAGGGCGAGGTCCAGGGGGACAAGCTCTCCCTGGGCATGGTGGGCCCCCTCTTCCGGGTGAAGAGCTACCAGTTCGAATAGCTGCTAAGAAAACTGCATCAAGCCGTTGCTAAGAAATTAGCCGCCTGCTAATAAACCAGCATCCAGACCGGGAGACCGGGGGAGGCTGCACATGGCGGGCGAATCCAAGCAGGTGGCAAGGGACTGTCTCAACGAAGCGCCGCGACGCCGGTGGCTGTGGCCGGCCCTGGCCATTCCGCTGCTCGCGGTTGGAGCTGCCACCGGAGCGGCGGCCCTGGCCCAGGGCGCTCCTCCGTCCGGGGTCGAGTCGATCGACCCGGAGAACAAGGACCACTACGCCCGCCTGCTCTCCGAGGTGAAGCGGGACGAGGAGGCCGCCCGGAGGGAGATCGCCGCGGCGGGCGAGGCCGATTCGGACGAGGCGCTGGCCGCGGGGCTGATCGCGGTCGCCAACGGCCACCGGCTGGCCGGCGAGTCCACCCGTCAGGCGTACCTGAAGGCCGCGGATCGGCTGGAGTCTCCGTCCAGGCGGGCGCGGGTGCTGCGCAAGCTGCTGGAGGCCGCGCCGATCACCGTGGAGACCGGGGCGGAGGTGCTGCGGCAGGCAGTCCGCTCCGACTCTGGCCCCGCTCTGCTGAAGGTCCTGATGTCCCTCCACGAGATCAAGGAGTCGGACCTGGTCCGGGGGCCGCTGACCGAGCAGTACCTGTCGGCCGCGGAGAAGCTGACCTCGCCCGAGGATCTGTCCGAGGCGCTGCGCGGGCTGCTCCATCCCCAGGAGCTGGAGGCTCCGCAGGTGGTCCGCGCGCTGCGCCTGGCCGAACGGCTGGACTCGGACGAGGACCGACTCAAGGTGCTGCGCGAGGTGACCGACCATCAGCCGCTGACCCCGGAGGTGATGGCCGGGTATCGCAAGTCGGTGGAGCGGATGCGGACCGACTCGGCCCGCAGCACCGCGGGCGAGCGGCTGGAGTCCGCCAAGGAAGAGCAGGGCGGCTTTGCCCACCCGCACTCGGTGAACGCACCCCAGGGCTTCGTGTTCCAGGTGGACGCCGACCAGCGCTCGGCGCTGAAGGTCCAGCTCCAGCAGGTGAAGCAGAAGATGCGGCAGCTGCGGGAGCGGATGAAGCGGGACCTGGGTGAGGACATCAACCTGGAGCGGTTCGAGATCCAGATCGACTGAGCGCACCCGTCTGCCCGCCAGCACTCGCGGCGGCAGCGCCTGAGGTTCGAATTCTGCCGCGCCTGTCTGCCTCGCGGCGGCGGGCGCGCTGCCTTTTCAGGGAGTGGGAGGTGCGGGGATCGGCGCAGGCACCGGGGGAGCATCCGGGGCGGAAGCGGGGGTCTGCTTCGCCGCGGAGTCGGCGCGCGCCGCCTCCTTGGCCTTCACATAGTCGTCGATCGGCACCTCGCCCCGGCGCGCGGCGCGGCCCAGCTCCTCCAGCTGCTCATAGGCGGACTGGGCGGCCGGAGACGCGGTGGCGGCCGGCTTGCGGACCGGGGTGATCAGGTCGCTGCCGTTGACCACCACCGTCCGCCAATCCAGCGCCATCAGCAGGGCCATGGAGGCCACCGCGCCACCCAGCCAGATCCACAGCTCCTTGCGCCGCAGTCCCCGGGGGCCGGCGTCGGTGCCGGTGGCCAGCAGGGGAGCGCGGTGGTGGAACCAGCGCAGCACCAGGTACAGCGGCACCCCGAAGGCCAGCACCAGGGTGGCCATCCCCCACGCCGGGGGCGGGGCGTCATTACCGCCGCCGGCGGAATAGGCGTCGGCCAGGAAGAAGGCGGTGGTGGAGACCAGGTTGTTGGCCGCATGCGCCATCACCGCCGGCCACAGCGATCCGGTGCGCAGGTAGAGGTAGCCAAACAGGAACCCCAGCTCCACCCGGGCCACGAAGCCAATCGGGTCCAGGTGGAAGGCGCTGAAGATCACCGAGGTCACGAACAGCGCCCGGAAGGTGGTCATCCGCGCCGCGCTCATTCCCCGCAGCAGCACCCCGCGGAAGAAGTACTCCTCGCAGATCGGCGCCGCGAACCCGATCCCGGCCACGATGAACCCCAGGTCCACCGGACGTTGCCGTTCGAAGATCTGCGAGGCGTCGAACCGGGCCAGCAGCTCCGGTGGCGCCAGCGCCTGCGCCACGAACTGCAGCGGGATCACCACCGCGAAGAAGTTGAGGGTGCCGGCCAGGAACGACATCCCCAGCGGGGTTCCCCCGGGGACGCCCAGCCGGGGGTAGTGGATGGGGTCCCGGCCGGTCAGCCGCAGCGCCATCCAGGTCAGTCCCAGGAAGAAGAACAGCTCGGTGAACCAGATCCCGTACGGCGGATGCAGCGCCTGCACCGGGGCGGCGAACAGCAGGAAGGACACGAACAGCACCAGGCACAGGCCCCAGGCCAGGGTGAAGCCTCCGGGATCGGAGTCCGCTGCCAGGGCTGGATCGTGGTCGCTCACCCCGTGGGTTTGTCGCGGGACGGGGGCGCAGGTCAAGGACGCTGCAAAGCCAGGCCCCGGTGGTTAGGGTGCCTCCCCATGAAGCCGCTGCTGCTGGCCGCTGTCTTCTTCAGCCTGCTCTCCGCCTGCGACGCGGTGGATCGTCCCCACCGGCCGGTCCCCGAACTCTTTTTCGGGGCCACCACCCTGGAGGGGACCCCGGTCACCCGGGCCTCCCTGGCGGGCAAGCCGTGGGTGATCAACCTCTGGCTTCCCGATTGAGGCACCTGTGTTCGGGAGTTTCCCGAACTGGAGCAGGTCCGAGGGGAGTTCGAAGGGCAGGGGGTGGGCTTCCTGGCGCTCTCGGTGGAGAGCGACCGCGCCGACGTCTTGCGGACGGTCAATCGGCTGGGCCTGAAGCTGCCGGTGGCCTTCACCAGCGGTGAAAATGAGGTGCTGGCTCCGCTGGGAGTGCGGGATGTGCCCTCCACCATCTTCGTAAACGCCCAGGGGATCATCGTCTCCGCAGCCACCGGGCCGCGGAAGGCGGGCTACTTCCGGCGACGGGTGAAAGAATTGCTGGAACCTTCGCGGCGCTGAACCGCGGGTCGGTCCGCGCTACATTCCCCCCGCCGATGAGCCCCGCCCGCTTGCCGAATCGCGCGATGAAGAAGGAGATCACCATCCCCGCTCCCCGCGAGGAGGTGTGGAAGGTGCTCAGCACCACCGAGGGGGCCCAGAGCTTCTTCGCCCCCCGGGCCAACATCCGGGTGGAGCTGGCCGGGCCCTACGAGCTGTTCTTCGACGAGACCCTCCCGGTCGGCTCGCAGGGCACCGAGGGGATGACCGTCCTCAGCTACCTGCCGGAGCGGATGGTCTCCTTCGAGTGGATCGCGCCGCTGGAGTTTCGCGATCTGCGCGCCCAAAAGACCTGGGTGGTGGTCTACCTGGACGACGGCCCGCCGGGCCAGACGGTGGTCCGGCTGGCACACCTCGGCTGGCGGGTGGGAGCGGAGTGGGACCGGCTGTTCGACTACTTCCTGCGCGCCTGGGACATCGTGCTCGGGCGGCTGGAGCGCAGGTTCACCCACGGCCCAGTGGACTGGCAGAAGCCCTACTACCCGCCGGAGAAGCCGAAGAACTGAGGCCTCAGCCCACCCGGCGGTTGAGGTAGCTGCGGATGTGCCGGACCAGCTCCTCGCGCCGCTCGGGCGCCTGCCAGTCCTCGGACAGCTTCAGCTTCTTGTCCGCCTCCACCAGGATCTTCTGATCCAGGAAGTAGCCCACCGCGTTCTCCAGGGTGGTGCGGGACAGCGCCTCCGCCGCGCCCAGTCGCCCGGAGAGGAACTCCGCCCGGCCGGTCTCCAGCGCCGCCTTCACGAACCCCTTGCGGTCCATCCCCCCGTGGCTGGCCACCTCCTGCAAGGTCAGCGCGGCGATCAGGTAGGACTCCAGGTAGTCCCGCATCAGGTCCGCCAAGAACTCGGTGTGGGGCCGGCTGTGGTCCTCCGGGGCCAGGCCCAGCTGCTCCTCCCGCTGCTCCAGCAGCCCGCGGGAGATCAGCACCGCCACGATGTCGTCGAAGATCTGATCGAAGCTGGCGCCCACCCGGTAGATGAACTCCAGCTTGAACAGGCGGGAGAGCCACAGCGCGCTCTCCTTCACCTCGGCCCGGCTGCGGGGGCGGCCGCCATTGGCCAGCACCGCGTTGGCCACCAGGCTGCGGGGGGTGACCAGGTTCATCAGGGTGTTCTTGTAGAAGGACATCTCGCCGCGGCGGTCGTCCTCCAGCTGGTAGATCACCTCGCCTTTGGCCTCCTGCACCCGGACCATCTCGTCCTGGCTGAAGGTCCGCAGCGCGTCCGCCACCGGGCCCATCACCGTGGGATCGGACGGCGCGTTCTTCAGGGTCTTGGACAGCGGGGCGTGCTCCGACTCGGCCACCCGGCGCAGCATCCCGATCCGCTCCGCCACCTCCCGGCTGGAGATCCCGCGGCGGCGGTGCGAGAGCAGGGCGGCCGCCACCAGCGCATGCGGGGTCACGGTGGAGACCCGGCTGATCCCGTACATCACCCGGTTGCCCAGGGCACGGACCAGCGCGCGCTTCTGCTCCTCGGTGACTCCCTGCTTGAGGTCCAGGCCGCGGGCCTCGATCATCTCCCGCAGCGAGACCGGCTCGTCGAAGCTGAGGTGGATCCGTCCGTAGTTCTCGGTCAGCACCTTGGGCGCGGAGAGCAGCGCCTTGAGGTCCTCCGGCTTCTTCTCTCCCCCGGCCAGCTCCTTGGAGTAGCTGCCCGACTCCACCACCTTCTCGTAATCAATCGAGACCGGGATGAAGTACAGGTCCTTGGCCGCCCCCTCCAGGATCGCGTCCACCTCCCAGGTGAACAGCCCCAGCTTGGGGGTGAGCAGCTTGCCGGTCCGGGACCGCCCCCCCTCGGGGAAGAACTCCTGGTGGATCCCGTCGTGGACCAGCTTCTTGATGTAGGCCCGGAAGGTCGCGGTGTAGACCTTGTCGCCCTTGAAGGAGCGGCGCAGGAAGAAGGCGCCGCCGCGGCGGAAGATTGGCCCCAGCGGGAAGAAGGAGAGGTTGGCCCCCGCCGCCACCACCGGCACCGTGTAGCCGCGGCTCCAGAGCACGTAGCTCATCACCAGGTAGTCGACGTGGCTCTTGTGGGAGGGGCAGATCACCACCGAGCCTTTCGATGCCGCCTTGAGCGCGCGATCCAGTCCGGCCTCATCCACCTCGATCCCGTCGTAGATCCGGTTGAACACCCAGTTCATCAGCGGGGCCAGCACCGCCACCACCGTGGCGCTGAGCCGGGCCGCGATCTGGTTGAGGTTCCGCTCCGAGTCGCGCACCACCGACTCCAGCTTGCGGTTGGACTCCTGGGCGTGCGCCTCCAGCGAGGCCCGCAGCACCCGGTCCCGCATCGTCTCTTCGATCAGCCGGCTGTGGCTCTTGATCGGCGGGCCGAACACCGCCCGGGTCTCGCGGGCCAGGTGGTGGTGCAAGGCCATCTTCACCTTGCGCGCGATCACCTCGTCCGAGTCACCCGGGTTCTCGTCGATGAACTTCCGCAGATCGATCGGCGTCCCCACCCGGAACTGGGCACGGTTGTGGTTGCGCCAGAAGGCCAGCATCGAGTGCAGAAAGCCCGGCGCCTCCGGGCTGCCGAAGATCCGGTCGATCAGCGACGGCTTGAGCCGGGCGGACTTCTTCTCCCAGACGAACAGCTCCGGGACCAGGAACACCGGGTGGGCCTTGCGGGCCATCGCCGCCAGGGCGGGGAAGGGGTCCTCCTTGGAGTACTTCCCCTCTGCCTGCAGCAGCGCCGACTTCTTGAGGAACACCAGCCCGGCGCCGTGGTTGCGGCGCGCGTAGGTGAAGCGCACCTCGAAGCTGCCCCGGCGCAGGGTCTTGCGCCAGGGGCGGGTGAACCAGCGGCGCAGGTTGACCACCGCGCGGATCGGCGGCAGCCCGCGCTTGGCCATCGCCCACACCAGGTACATGAAGTTCACCCAGGCAGTGGTCCGCAGCACGTGGACCACAAAGCCCCTCTCCGCCAGGGCGCGCAGCTCCGCCTCGTCCTCGGCCGAGAAGCGGACCGGCTCGAAGTAGCGGGCGGCGGCCATCCGGGAGAATGGACCCAGCTCCTCTTTGAGTGCCTGCTCCGGGTCCTGCTTCGTCTGCGGCAACAGCGCTGTCTCCAAGGACCGGCCTCCAGGGGACTACATGTTCTCCGGCGTGGGAATGCCGAGGAGCGCGAGCCCGGAGGCCAGCGTAACCCGGGTGGCGTCGGTGAGGGCCAGCCGCGCGTGTCCCAGCGCGTCGTTCCCTTCCACGATGATCCGTTTGTCCTTGTCCTGGTTGCCCAGGGTGTACCAGCGGCTGAAGGCGGCGGAGAGGTCCAGCAGGAAGCGCGCGACCAGCGAAGGCTCGTTCTCCTTCACCGCGTCCGCCACGATCTCCGGGAACCGCGCCACCTGGCGCACCAGGGCCTGCTCCTCGGGGAGGATCAGCAAGGAGGGGTCGCTGGCCTGGGGCGCTCCGCCGCCCTTGCGCAGCACGTTGCAGGTCCGCGCGTGGGCGTACTGCAGGTAGGGGCCGGTGTGCCCTTCGAAGCTGAGGACCTCATCCCAGTCGAAGGAGTAGTCGGTGACCCGGCGGTTCTTCAGGTCCCCAAAGGCGATCGCCCCCAGGCCGATCTGCTCGGCAAGCGCCTCCGGATCCTGGACCTGGATCTTCCCCGCGGCCAGGTTCTCCTTCACCTTCTCCATCGCCCGGGACTTGGCCTCGTCCAGCACGTCGTTGAGTCGCACCAGGTTGCCGGTGCGGGTCTTCATCCCATGCACCATCCCGAACGGGATGTGCGCGCACTTGGCCGCCCAGCCCTTGCCCATCCGCTCCAGCACCGCGAACAGCTGCTTGAAGTGCAGCGACTGCGCGGCGCCCACCACGTACAGCGATTTTTCGAACTTGAAGCGTTCGAAGCGGTCGGAGGCGGCGGCCAGATCGCGGGTGGCGTACAGGGTGCTGCCGTCGTTCTTCTTCAGCAACACCGGCGGCTCGCCCTCCGGGTAGGGCATGTCCACGATGATCGCGCCCTGGGACTCCTTGACCCCCACCGTCTGGGCGATCTGGTCGATCACCGCGTCCATCTTTCCCTGGTAGCGGCTCTCTCCCTCGTAATGCTCGAAGTCGATCCCCAGCCGGGCGTAGATCTTCTTGAAGTCCGCCAGCGAGATCTCGCGCAGCTCCTGCCACAGCGCCAGGGCCTGCGGATCGCCGGCCTCCATCCGCCGGAAGAAGTCCCGGGCCCGCTCGTCAAACGCCTTGTCCGAATCGGCGCGGGCGTTGGCCTTGACGTACACCTCCACCAGGTGGGCCATGTCGTTCTTGCGGGCCGGGTCGCCGTACTCCTCGAACCCCACCGCCACCAGCCCGAACTGCTTGCCCCAGTCGCCCAGGTAGTTGATCCCCTCCACCCGGTAGCCCTGGCTCCGGTAGAGGTTGGCGAGCGAGTGGCCGATCATCGTGGAGCGGATGTGGTGGAAGCCGATCGGCTTGGCGATGTTGGGCGAGGAGTAGTCGATCACCACCGCCTTCCCGGCGCCGGCGTCGCTGCCGCCGTACCGGCTCCCGGCGCCGCGGGCGGTGTCCACCACCTCGGCGGTGAACGGGACCACCGCGAAGCGGGCGTTCACGTAGGGACCGGCGGCGGCGATCTCCATCCCGGGGACCGACAGCTGCTGGGCCAGCGCCGCGGCGATCGCCGGGGGCGCCTTCTTCTGCGCCTTGGCCAGGGAGAAGGTGGGGAAGGTCAGGTCGCCATGGGGCGGCTCGGCGGGCTTGACCAGGGCTTCGACTTCAGGGACCGAGACGCTCAGTGCCTGGGCAAGCGCCTGGGTGAACGCGGTGCGATACCGCGCGTAGACGGACTGGCTCATGGGGGGCGCGAATACTACAGCCCGCCCCGGTCCGGGGGACCGTTTGTGGGAGGTGTCCTGCTCCACCAACGTGGGAAGAACGCCCACAGGGAGAGGCCGCCCAGAAACAGCCAGACCAGCCGCCAAATCCCGCGGCTGGCGAACAGGCCAGTGAGAATCCAGGCAAAGCCCAGCACCAGCGAGATCAGCCGGACCAGGTCCCGCTTCGCCGCCGGCTGGAAGATCGCCAGCCATCGCTGACCGGGAAAGGGGGAGGGGGAGTGCCAGGGATCGGCCAGCAGGGCTCCCCGATCCCGCCCCAGCAACTCCCGTCCCAGGGCCTGTTGGGCCTCGGCCAGCGCGCGGCGTTGCTCCTGGTCCGCACCCGAACGCAGCGACCGCAGGCGCTCCAGCTCCGCCTGCTCCTGGGCCAGGTGTGCCGCCCGCTCCTCCGAGAGCCGCTGGCTGAAGGCCAACTGCTGGGGAGAGTCCAGCCGAGCGCCACAGGTGGGGCAGAGCACGTCGAAGCGGCCGAACTCCCGCTCGCAGACGGCGCAGCGGCTCCCGGAGGATGGAGGAGCGGCCTCCCGGTCGGTGCGCAGGGCCGCGGCCGGTGAGGAGGCGAACCGCTCCAGCGCCGCGCCCGAGCGGGGAGCAGCATCTTCGGGGGAGGGCGCGGAAGCAGGATCCCCCTCGACGTGGGACGGGACCCGCGGACCGCCCCGCGGGGCCAAGCCAAAGCGCGCCTGGGTCGAGGCCGCGCGCGGTCCGGTCGAGGTCGCATGCGCGACCCTCTCCTGGTCCAGCTCAATGGGGCGCTCCGGAAACACCTCCGCCCGGCCAAGGTCGGTCGGGTCGTCCGGAGGCACCTCCGCCCGGCCAGGGTCGGTCGGGCGCTCCGGAAGCACCGGGGGCCGGACCCGATCGGACGGGTCGGAGGGCGCGGCCCGCTCCTTCTCCAGATGGAGGAAGCGCCGGAACCGGCTCATGCGACCGGCTCTCCGTGCGCCGGCCGGGTGCGCTGCTTGGCCCAGTTGCGCAGCCGATCGATGTCGTCCTTCATCAAGGTCGACAACGGGACCGTCTCCCGCATCGCGGTGAGCAGGTGTTCCTGGGTCAGTTCGGTCCCGTCGGCAAAGGCGTCATACAGCCCGGAGATCACCGCCTGTTCGATCTCCGCCCCGCTGAAGCCGGCGCTGGCGGTGGCCAACGTCTCCAGGTCGTACTGGGCCGGGGCCCGCTTGCGACGGGAGAGGTGGATCCGGAAGATTTCCTTCCGCTCCGGGGCCAGCGGCAGATCGATGAAGAAGATCTCGTCGAAGCGGCCCTTGCGCAGCAGCTCCGGGGGCAGGGCGTCGATCCGGTTGGCGGTGGCCACCACGAACACCGGGGACTTCTTCTCCTGCAGCCAGGTGAGGAAGGTGCCGAACACCCGCGCCGAGACGCCGCTGTCCGCGGTGCTCGATCCGCCGCTGCCCGCCAGCCCCTTCTCGATCTCGTCCACCCAGAGGATGACCGGAGAGACCCCCTCCGCCACCTTGATCGCCTTCCGCAGGTTCTCCTCCGAGGATCCCACCAGGCCGCTGAAGATCCGCCCCATGTCCAGACGCAGCAGCGGCAGCTTCCAGGCGGAGGCGATGGCCTTGGCGGTGAGGCTCTTGCCGCAGCCCTGCACTCCCAGCATCAGCAGCCCCCGCGGTTCGGGGAGGCCGAACTTCCGCGCCGCCTCGCTGAAGGCCGCCCCCCGCCGTTCCAGCCAGCGCTTGAGCAGGTCCAGCCCGCCCACGTCCCCCAGGCTCTCCTCCGGGGAGTAGTACTCCAGCAGTCCGCTCTTGCGGATCACCTGGCGCTTCTCTTCGTGGATCAGACGGATGTCGGTGGCGTCCAGCCGATCATCGGTGGCGATCGCCTTGGCAAAGGCGTTCTCCGCCTCGGAGAGGGTCAGCCCGGAGGCGGCGCGGATCAGCTGCTCCGCCTGCTCCCGGGACAGCGAGATCGCCGCCCGCTTGTTCTTGGCCACCACGTCCACGATCTCCCGCAGCAACTGCGCCAGGTCCCGGAAGGTGGGCAGCGGGATGTCGATCACCGTCAGCTCCTTCTCCAGCTCCGGAGGCATGGTCAGCACCGGGGAGAGGAACACCAGGGTGGTGTAGGTGGTCTTGAGCCGGTGGGCCAGCTCGCGCACCACTCGCACGATGTTCGGATCGGTCAGGTAGGGGTGGAAGTCCTTGAGCACCACCAGCGACGGCTCGGTGATCTGTTCAATCGCCTTGAGCGCCTCCAGCGGATCCCGGGTGTCGGTGGTGGGCGGCGACCCCCGCCCCTTGAGCCGGGTGATCCCCCGGGCAATCGACCACTCGTACAGATCCTTGCGGTGACGGTCCGCCAGCTCGCCCAGCACTACCTCCAGCCGGTGCTCCTCCCAGGTGACCAGGTACAGCGCCGGGTAGCGGGCGCGGATCAGGATGTCGATCTCCGCCACGAACGGAGGGGTAGGGGCCGGGTTGGGGTCCCGGGCGGGGGTGCTCATGGTGAGGAGCGTACTCCCCCATTGCCCGCCCGAGAATTTGCGATGAGCCCCTGGGCGCTGGAACGTAGCGGACGATGAAGCGGCTCTGCCTTGTTGCGCTGTGGATGCTCTCCGGTTGCGCCACCGTCTCCCCCATGGAGCAGGCCGGCGCCGAGTTCGGCAAGGGGCTGGTCTCCCAGATCGACAAGGACGGGCACGTGACCATCGAGGCCCTGCTCAAGACCGCCGGGGACGGGCTGCGGGATCAGGTGCTGACCGACGCCACCAACCAGAAGCTGGCCCAGACGGTGACCGTGCTGGGAGAGTCCACCCGCCAGCAACTGCCAGCGATCCGCGAGGAGCTGATCGGCGCCCAGACCGAGGCACAGCTGCAGCGGACGGTGCTGGCGCTGATGACCCTGCTGGAGGCCAGGAGCCGCCGCCTCTCCCGGGGAGTGATGGACGAGGTGGGCGCCGGGCTGCAGGAGGACGTGCTCAACGCAGCGACCGAGAGGCGGCTCAACGAAATGCTGGTGACCCTCTCCACCACCGCCCGCGCCGAGTCGATGCTGCTACGGGATCAGCTGCTCTCCGAGGCCACCGATCGCCACGTGAAGGTAATCGCCGCCACCGCGATGCAGGAGGTGGTTAACGCCAGCGAGGAGATCCGGCTCAAGGCGCGGGAGGAGCTCAGCTTCGTGCAGAAGAACGCCAACGAGACCATCCTGCTGGCCGCGGTGGCCGGGTCGCTGATCGCTTTTTTCATCTGGCGGCAGAAGGAGAAGAACCGGCTGCTGCTGAACCTCCTGATGGCCCAGATCCACACCAACTCCGGGGACAAGGAGGCGCAGATCCTGGACGGACTGCGGGCCCAGGCCCAACAGCTGGGGGTCACCGGGCTGCTGCGCAGCGTCCTCGGCAAGGAGAAGCGGGCGCGGGGCAACCCCGAGGCGTGAAGGGGTAGGGTGGCCCCATGCGCCGCCGTGCCTTCCCTTCTGTCGCACTCGCCAATCTGGTCATTGGCTGCTGGCTGTCCGCTTGCGCCCACCTCCCCGCTTCAGAGGCCTCGAACTCTGAGGTTCCGATCGACGATCCCCAATTGCTGGCGCGCTTCGCCGCCGGGTTGGGATGCCCGCCGCAGAAGGTCACTGCGGATGTCTGGCCCGGGGAGGCTCTCGCCGAAGGATGCGGACGCCTCGCTGCCTTTCGGGCCGGCGCCGACGGGAGTTGGGGGCAGGAGGGTCGGGCGGTGGCGTTGAGTTCAGACGATCCTGTGCCCTTCCGGAAGTCGATGACCCCACCCACACCCATCGAGGGTCTGGGGCTCCGTGAAATCGGGGATGCCCTCGTCAAGACCGGAGTCCGAAGTGGAACGTTCGTGGGCAGTTGCATCGTCAACCGGAAGGGAGAGCCGTCCGGTTGTGAGGTGCTGCAGTCCATGCCCGGTGGCGACGAGACGATCCTGAAGATCATCCGTCAATGGCGGTTCAAGCCCGCGCTCTACCGCGGCCAGGCGATCACCACCTTCTACGGCATGACCCTGAAACTGACTCCGCAGCAGACGCCCTGATTGATCACCCGGGCAGCCCGCCCCGGACCACGCACACCGCCAGGAAGACGATCCCCAGCGCAAGCAGCGCGTTGGCGCGCCCCATCCGGCTGGCCAGCCGGCGGAAACGGGTGGCCTCTGCAGAGTCGGGCTGCTGCTCCCAGATCAGGGCCGCCCGGGGCCCAAGCCAGAAGTCGTGCACCGCGCTGATCACCAGCACCGCGCCCACCAGCAGCAGCTTGTAGAACAGCGCCACCGCGATCGGGTTCTCCCGGTACTCACCGGTGAAGAAGGCGCCCCAGCGCAGCCCGCGGAACCACATGTTGAAGGCACCGGTGCCGCTCAGCAGTCCGAAGCAGACCCAGCCCACGGTCCGGAACTTCAGCCCCGAGCGCATGATGAAGGTGGCCGCCCACGGGCGGGACTCCGGGTTCCGGATCAACGGCACCACCACCAGCACCAGGAACGCCATCCCACCGATCCACACCGTGGCCGCCAGGATGTGCAGCCACACCGACACCAGATAGAGCGTCAGCACCGTCTACTTCTCCCAACCGATGTGGAAGTGGGCCTCCACCGAGGGAGCGGGGAAGCTCTTGGGCAGGGGAGGGAAAGGCGCCGCCTTCTTCACCGCGCTCAGCGCCGCCTGGTCCCACGGGTCCGACCCGGACTTCAGCGACAACTCCGCCGACAGCAGCTTCCCGTCCGAGCCGATCAACACCTGCACCACCGCCTTCTTCCCCAACGCCGGCTTGCGCGAGGGCTGCCTCCATTTCGTAGCCACCTTGGCGAAGGCCTTCTGCTGGTAGTCGGTGCTGGTCAGCGTCTGCTGGAAGTACGCCTGCAGGTTCGCGCGTCCGGCCGCCAGGGCCACCGGCGTGAACAGCAGGAGGGCGGTGAGCCCGAGGGCAGAGCGGAGGGAGGTGCGCACGGCGGCCATGGTAGCGCGGGAGAATGAGGCCTCCCGCGGAACGCTGACCCCGACCGTCGCGAAATCAATGACGTCGATTAGCTACCGGGTGCGGACCTGAGCTCGAAGTCCGCCGAGCAGACCTGCCACTGCATTCTTCTCGCTACCGGTTGCGGCCTTGCCGGGCCGAAGTTCGCCGGGCGGGCATCCTCTTGCGCTCGCTACCGGGTGCGGCTTTGCCGGGTCGAAGTCCTTCGGGCCGGCTTCCTCTTCGCCACCGCCTTCTTCGCCGCCACCGACCTTTTCCTCCGGGTCAGCGTCGCCTTGCGCTTCCGGGTGGCGGCGGCCTTCTTGGCCGCAGAGGACCGCGCAGCGGTCGAACGTCTGGCCATCGCGATCTTCCCGCCCCGTCGGGAGGCGCGGTGGTTCTCCGGCTTCCCGTAGCCACTCCCACCGGGCTTCTCCGCGCCGCCGGACTCGGCGTTCACCGTGGCCCAGGCGCGGGCGGCGGCCACCTTGGGACTTGTCCCCCGGGCCCGGTAGCCCTCCTCGATGTGCCGGGCCTTCCGCTTCTGCTTGTCGGTGTAGCGGCTCTTGTCTCCGCGCGGCATGGCGGTCTCCTCCTCTCCCGCAACGTGGGGCCCGCTTCCCCGGAGGACAAGCCGGAGCCCGCTGTTGGCCGTGGGCAGAGCAGGCGAACGGACGAGGACACCGACCCCGAATGCGGATAAGCAGGGCGCCTCTTTCCGAAGGGAGCGCACGTGAGTCTGCAGATCGATGACATCAAGGTGGGAACGGGTACCGAGGCCAAGGCGGGCAACACCGTCACGGTCCACTACGTGGGCACGCTGACCAACGGCTCCAAGTTCGACAGCTCGCGAGACCGCAACGAAGGGTTCACGTTCAAGCTGGGCGCCGGGCAGGTGATCAAGGGTTGGGACCAGGGCGTGGCCGGGATGAAGATCGGCGGCGTGCGCAAGCTCACCGTCCCCCCCGAGATGGGCTACGGGAAGATGGGCTACCCGCCGGTGATCCCGGCCAACTCCACCCTGCTATTCGAGGTGGAGCTGCTCGAGGTCCGGTAGCACCCGACGAAAGGGTGGCCAGCGCCCGGAGCCGGCGGCAAACGAGAGGGATGAAGAACCGACTCCTCCCGTTTGCCTGCCTGGGGCTGGTGCTGGCCGCCTGCGCCTCTGTGCCACACGCTGCAACCGCGCCTGCACCCCGGGGCCTGGACGCCGAGCTGACCGGCTTCGTGTACCCGTTCGAGGTCCGCTTCCACCCCCTCCAGTCGCAGGGGCAGGCACTGAAGCTGGCGTACATGGACGTGAAGCCGGCGGCCCCCAACGGCGCCACCGTGGTGCTGCTGCACGGGAAGAACTTCTCCGGTAATTACTGGGCGAGGACCATCCGGGCGCTGACCGCCGAGGGCTACCGGGTGGTGGTGCCGGATCAGATCGGCTTTGGAAAGTCCTCCAAGCCGCAGGACTACCAGTTCAGCTTCCAGACCCTGGCCACCCACACCCAGGAGTTGTTGGAGGCGTTGGGCGTCCAGCGCGCCCTGGTGGTCGGGCACTCGATGGGCGGGATGTTGGCCACCCGCTTCTCCCTGATGTTCCCCCAGCGGGTCAGCGGCCTGGTGCTGGTGAACCCGATCGGGCTGGAGGACTGGAAGCGGGTGGTCCCGTACCGGACCGTGGATCAGCACTACCAGCAGGAACTTGCGGCCACCCCGGAGTCGATCCGGGACTACATGCGCGAGGCGTACTTCGCCGGCCAGTGGAAGCCGGAGTACGACCCGCTCACCGAGATCCTCTCCGGCTGGGCGGTGGGGCCGGACCGGGAGCGGATCGCCAAGGTGGCCGCGCTGACCTCGGACATGGTCTTCACCCAGCCGGTGGTCCACGAGTTCGAGGACCTCCAGGTTCCCACGCTGCTGATCATCGGGCTGCGAGACAGGACCGCCATCGGCAAGGCCTGGGCCCCGGAGGCGGTGAAGCCCACCCTGGGCGACTACACCCAGCTGGGGAAGAAGGCCGCGGCCGCCATCCCCGGCGCCCAGCTGGTGGAGATCCCCGGCGTGGGCCACGTCCCGCAGCTGGAGGCCTGGGACCCGTACGCGGGCGCGCTGCTCCAGTTCGCCCACGCCCACCGCTGAGCGCCTGAAGCGCTAGCCGGCCGCGGGGTGCTTGCGGACCGGCCGGACCACCGAGGAAACCAGATCCAGCAGCTTGGGCACGTGGACCGGCTTTTCGATGATCCCATCCACCCGCGCGTTCCCCGTCCCCCCGTGCAGCGAGGCCAGGTTGCTGGCGCCGGAGATGATGTACACCGGGATGTCGGTCAGGGCCGGGGTCTCGCGGATGAAGCTGAGCACCGTCCGCCCGTCCTCGTCGCGCAGCATCAGGTCCAGCAGCACCAGGGCAGGGCGGATGTGAGCCAGCACCGAACGGGCCTCGGTGGCCCCGCTGGTGGCGATCACCCGGTAGCCCTCGTCCTCCAGCAGCTGCTGCACCACCTCTCGGCAGTCGGCGTCGTCCTCCACCAGCAGGATCCCCCCGGTGCGCGGTGCCTGCTGGGCCTCGGCCGGGGTGGCCACCGCGCCGGCGAACACCGGCAGGGTGAGGGTGAAGGTGGAGCCCTCTCCTAGCTTGCTGACCGCGTCCACCCGGCCCCCGTGGAGGTTGACGATCTTGGAGACGATCGGCAGCCCCAGTCCACGGAAGCTGCGGGCACCCTCGGTGTGGCGCGGCCGGTTGTAGGGATCAAACAACCCGGAGAGATCCCCGGAGTCGATCCCGATCCCCTGATCCTTGATCGACAGCGAGACCAGCGAACCCTCCACCGAGATCTTCGCCTCCACCTCGGTGCCCGGCCGGCTGAACTGGATCGCGTTCTCCAGCAGGTTGTAGGCGGCTTCGGCGATCCGCTCTCGATCCCCGCGCACGAAGGCCTCGGGGGAGGGAGCCAGCGACACCTGCACCCGCGCCTGCTCCGCCTGGGGACGCAGCCCCTCCAGCACCTCCTCTGCCACCCCCTTCAAGCCGAACGGCCGCTCATCCAGCTGCATCTTTCCGGATTGCAGGCGGGAGAGCAGCAGCAGCTCGTTGATCAATCGCAGCAGCCGGTCCGCGTTCCGATCCGAGGACTGCAGTGCCTTGAGCTGCTTCTCGTTGACCTCGCCCAGCTTCCCCCGGCTGAGCATGGTCAGGTAGGCGCGGATGGTGGTCAGCGGGTTCTTCAGCTCGTGGGAGACGTTGGCCAGCAGCTCCTCGCGGTTCTTCTCCAGGCTCTTGAGCCCGGCCACCGCGGTCTGCAGATCCTTGTTCCGGCGGGCGGAGTCGTCCCTCAGCCGGGCCACCTCCCAGGCGGCGGTGATGTTGGCCGCCGCCGCGCGCAGCACCGAGTCCGCCACCGCGGTCTTGGACCCCATCAGCACCAGGGCCCCCAGCGGCTGCTCGCGCCCCAGCAGCGGCACCGCCAGCAGCCCGGGCGCGCGCACCACCCGCTTCTCCTCGAAGGCCAGGTAGGGCGGTTCTCCCTCCTCGTAGGCCCGGATCTTCGGATCGTTGCGGCCCCGGACCGCGGAGATCTGCAGCTGGTTCTTCAGCGCGGAATGTTCCAGCAGGAAGGAGGTCCGCGCGCCCACCAGCCCGTGGACGATTGCCAGCTGTTCCCGCTGGGCCTCGGGGAGGTGGAGGGGTTCCACCAGCAGGCTGGCCATCTGCGCCAGCGCCTCGTGGATTCGCTCCTGATCCAGCCCCTCCGCGGTGGGGACCGGGCGGGGAGGCGCCAGGCCGCGGTGGGGGAGGGTCAGGATCTTTCCAAGCTGCGGCTTCTTCTTGCCCTGTCCGTCGCGGGGCGTCTTGGTGCTCACGGCGCCCAGCAGACACCCGGGGACGGGCCCGGCGCACCCCTCACCTGCGCCGGGGTGTTCATTTTCAAGCTGCGTGGGGGGCGCTACGTGCGCTTCTTCACCACACCCGCGCGGTCCAGGAAGTACGGCTCGGTCAGCAGCTTCTCCACCTTCTCCCGGAAGCCCTGCACCCCGAACTCGCTCTCGTGCAGGGCGGCAATCACCGCGGTCTGCACCCGGCGCGCGGTCTCCTCCCCGGTGAGCAGGGTCAGCAGCGGCTCGCGGGCCGGCTCGAACTTCAGCGAGCCCAGCACCTTGGAGGAGGCGACCTTCACGTCGTCGAACTGATCCTCCAGGAAGGGGACCACCGCCGGCCCGATGCGGGGATCGCTCTTGCCGGCCACCCACTGCAGCAGGACGATCTTCTTCTCCGGATCGCGGGTGTACTCGGTGGAGAGCTTCTCCAGATAGCCCACCACCAGGGTCATCATCTCCTCGGCGGGAAGCACCGCGTCCAGGATCCGCAACACCCAGGAACTGGCGGTGTCGGTCCGCTTGAGGAAGGTCACCGCCGGATCGACCACGTCCCGGCCCATCTCCTTGAGGACCTCGAACACCTGGTCCTTTTCGTAGGCGTCGGTGGACTGGGGTTCCACCGCGATGGTGAAGCGGGAGAGCAGCACCGCGATCGCCTCCGGCACCTTCAACTCCGCCAGCTGCGAGATCGCCTTCTGCCGCACCGTGGCGTCCCCGTACTTCTGGGTGACCTTGGCCTTGAGCTTCAGCGCCTTCTGCGGGGGAGAACCACCACCAAACATGTCCAGCAAGCCCACGGGAACCTCCAGGAGCGGGGTGCTTATCAACAGCCCCGCCGCGTCGCTACAGCCTCACTTCGGAACGAACATCGGTGCGGTAGGCGGCCCGGATCGCCTCGGCAGCCGCCCGGGCCGCCTCCGAACCGTCTGCCTCCGGCACCATCACCTTCAAGGTCAGGTACAGATCTCCGCGGCCCTGCCCCTTGAGCGAGGGCACGCCCTTGCCTCGCAGCCGCATCTTCCGGCCGGACTGCGAGCCGGGGGGCAGGGTGACAGTCACCTCCCCGTCGAAGGTCGGCACCTTGACCTCCGCCCCCAGCATCGCCTCCGGGACGGTGATCGGCAGGTCCAGGTAGAGATCGTCTCCCTCCCGGCGGACCAGCGGGTGTTCGGCCACCTCCACCTCGAAGAACAGATCGCCTGCCGCTCCACCCCGGGCGCCGGCTGCGCCCTGGCCGGCCAGCCGCACCTGCGATCCGGTGTGGACGCCCGGTGGGATCTTCACAGTCAGCCGCGCGGTCTCCTCCACCAGCCCGCTCCCCGAACAGGTGGCACAGGGTGGGGCCACCGTCCCGCTGCCCCCGCAGGAGGTGCAGGCGGACTGGAAGGGGCCGCGCCGGAGCCGGCCGGTGCCCCCGCACGTCCCACAGGTGGCAGGCGCCCCCCGGGTGCCCTTGCCGTCACAGGTCTTGCACCGGCCCGGTCGGGACAGCGCCACGCTGCGCTCGGTGCCCCGGACCGCCTCCGCCAGGGTGACCTGCAGCCGGGAGGTGATGTCCTGACCCCGGGCCGGGCCACGCCGCGTCCCCCCACCGTCGAAGCCGAAGCCCGGCTCCTCGTCCATCCCGAAGCCACCGCCGCCGCCCCGTGACCGCCCCAGCAGCTGCTCGAGGAGATCGTTGAGGTCCATCCCCTCCGCCATCCCGCCGCCAAAGCCGCCCATCCCGCCCGGATAGCCCCCCCCCCGGGCGGTGGTCTGCGAGCGGTAGGCGCGGTAGGCCTCGGCCTTCTTGTCGTCGAAGCCGAACTTGGCCGCGTCCTCGCCGAACTCGTCGTAGAGCTTGCGCTTGCGCGCGTCCCCCAGGACCTCGAAGGCGGCGGAGAGCTGCTTGAACTTCTCCTCCGCTGCCTTGTTGCCGGGGTTCATGTCCGGGTGGTGCTGCTTGGCCTGCTTGCGGTAGGCCTTCTTGACCTCCTCCGCACTCGCAGTGCGAGCCACCCCCAGCACCTGGTAGAAGTCTTCCGCCATCCCGTAGAGGCTCCTTCGGCTCAACCTAACCAGCCGATCCAACCTGGCCAGAACCTGCTCGCTCCCTGGCCCAGCTGTGGGGCCGGTGTATATGGTCTGACTGACCGCATGTCCGCCCCGATGCGACAATGGCGATGCCCCGGATGGTTGCTCCTCCTCGGAGGCGTGGCCATGGCCCAGGGTCCGTCCCCGGCGCGGGGCGAGCTGATCGACCAGGTAGTGGCGGTGGTCTCCCCTCCGCGCGCCTCCGGGCTGGCCATTGGCCCCTCGGAGACAGTGATCACCCTCAGTGACCTGCGCTTCGAGGCGGCGGTGGTCTTCATCCAGCGCGGGCGCCCGGAGGCCGCGGCCAGCGCACTGGATCAGGAGGCGCTCACCAGCGCGCTGGAGTACGCGATCTCCCAGCGGCTGCATGACCAGGAGGCGGAGAAGTTGAGGGTGTTCTCGGTCCAGCCGTCCGAACTGGACACCGCGGTCCAGGAGCTGGAGGCACAGCTGGGTGGCCCCCAGGCGCTGGATCGCTTCCTTGCCCGTCAGGAGCGGACCCGCGCGGAGCTGCGGCGGGTGCTGGAGCGCAGTCAGCGGGCGGCCCGGACCCTGGACAGCCGGATCCGCCTCCGGGCGCAGGTCACCGATTCGGAGGTCCGCCGCTACTACGACCGGACCCTGGAACAGGCCCGCGGCCAGCTGGCGGACGCGCTGCCTTCTCCCTACGAAGAGGTCCGGGGAAGCATCCGCGAGAAGCTGTTCCGTGAGCGCTACACCGCGCTGGCGCGCACCGAGACCGCGCAGCTGCGCGAGCAGGCGGACGTGCGGATCCTCAGCACCCTGGCGCCGGAAGGGGAGGGGCGGTGAGGAAGCTGGTGGAGCCCAGCCCCGGGCAACCGTTCCGGATCCGGGCCATGACCCGCGACGACCTGGCCCCGGTGCTGGCGATTGAACAGCGCGCCTTCAAGCACCCCTGGAGCCCGGCGCTGCTCGAGCGCGAGCTGACCCACGAGTGGTCGACCATCCTGCTGGCCGAGGAGGAGCAGCCCGATGGCAGCTTCCTGATCCTGGGCTTTGCCATCGTCTGGCTGGTCCACGACGAGCTGCATGTGCTCAACGTGGCCACCGATCCGCCCCATCGGCGGCGGGGGGTGGCCAGGGCAGTGATGGACGCCGCGGTGGTCAGGGCCCGGGATCGGAAGTGCACCCTCGCCACCCTGGAGGTCCGGCGCAGCAACGAGGGGGCGCTGACCTTGTACAAGGAGATGGGCTTTCGCCCGGTCGGTATCCGGCCGAACTACTATGTGGACGAGGGCGAGGACGCGATTGTGATGGTGATGGACCTCTAACCCGCAGTCGGGGGTTGAACCCTTGCGCCATCTGTGCGCATTACCGCTCCGCCGCTGCCGAAATGCTCCCCGGGGGAGAGCGGTTGATGCTTGACAGCGGGGGTGTATCGCCCTTAGCCTCCGCGCCCCTTTGAGCCTTACGTAGGATTTTGTGCGCTTGCCCCCCAAAGGGTGAGCGCCCTTGAAACAGAAGAAGGAAGCATGCCGACGATCAGCCAGCTGGTTCGCAAGGGCCGCGAGAAGCTCAAGTTCAAGGGCAAGAGCCCTGCCCTCAAGGAGTCCCCCCAGAAGCGCGGCGTGTGCACCCGCGTTTATACGACCACCCCGAAGAAGCCGAACTCGGCCCTTCGCAAGGTCGCTCGCGTCCGGCTGACCAACGGCATCGAGGTGACTTCCTACATCCCCGGCGTCGGTCACAACCTCCAGGAGCACTCGGTGGTGATGATCCGCGGCGGCCGTGTAAAGGACCTCCCCGGCGTGCGTTACCACATCATCCGCGGCACCCTCGACTCGGTTGGCGTGCAGGGTCGCAAGCAGAGCCGCTCGAAGTACGGCGCGAAGCGCCCCAGCTAAACCACTTTTTCGTGACGGTCCTCGCCTGAGGGCCGCGGTAAGGAAGATGCAATGCCTCGTCGTCGCGTAGTCGCCAAGCGCAAGATCCTCCCGGACCCGAAGTTCCAGGACCGGCTCGTCACCAAGTTCGTCAACGACCTGATGCGGAAGGGCAAGAAGTCCACCGCCGAGGCGATCTGCTACGGCGCCTTCACGCTGGTCGAGGATCGCGCCAAGGAGGATCCGCTCAAGGTCTTCAAGAAGGCGCTGGACAACGTCAAGCCCGTCCTCGAGGTGAAGTCCCGCCGCGTGGGTGGTGCCACCTACCAGGTTCCGGTGGAGGTCCGTCAGGATCGCCGCGTGGCCCTGGGGATGCGTTGGCTGATCTCCTACTCCGCCGCGCGCGGTGAGAAGACCATGCGCGAGAAGCTGGCCGGCGAGATCATGGACGCCGCCAACAACCGCGGCAACGCGGTGAAGAAGAAGGAAGACACCCACAAGATGGCCGAGGCCAACAAGGCCTTCGCGCACTACCGCTGGTAGTGTAGCCACCTTCGGAGTCAGTACTTCCGTCACGGAGCGCTCGGCGTTATACGCCGGGCGCTTTCGTGCTTTCTGGCGCCATTTCCCGCGCCCCCCTTTCAGGAGTTCATTCCCATGCCTCGCGAGTACCCGCTCGATCGCTACCGGAACATCGGGATCATGGCGCACATCGACGCCGGCAAGACCACCACCACCGAGCGGATCCTTTTCTACACCGGCGCCATCCACAAGATGGGCGAGGTGCACGAGGGGACCACCACCACCGACTGGATGGTGCAGGAGCGGGAGCGGGGGATCACCATCACCTCCGCGGCCATCACCTGCTATTGGACGCGGCGGGAGAACAAATACCGGGTGAACATCATCGACACCCCCGGGCACGTGGACTTCACCATCGAGGTGGAGCGGTCCTTGCGGGTGCTGGACGGCGCGGTGGCCCTGTTCGACGGGGTCAACGGCGTGGAGCCCCAGTCGGAGACGGTGTGGCGGCAGGCGGACAAGTACAAGGTCCCCCGCATCTGCTTCGTCAACAAGATGGACCGGGTGGGCGCGGACTTCGAGATGTCGGTCCAGTCGCTGCGCGATCGGCTGCATGCGGTCCCCTGTGTGCTGCAGTTGCCCCTGGGCGCGGAGGACAAGTTCAAGGGAGTGATCGATCTGGTGGCGATGAAGGCCCTGGTCTTCCACGAGACCGAACAGGGCAGCCGCTACGACACCCTGGAGATCCCGGAGGAGTACGCGGCCAAGGCCCAGGCGGCGCGGGTCCAGCTGCTGGAGCAGGTGGCGGAGCTGGATGACTCCCTGATGGAGAAGTACCTGGAGGGCAAGGAGATCGCCGCCGACGAGATCCGGGCCGCGGTCCGCAAGGGCTGCGTGGGGCTCAAGCTGTTCCCGGTGCTGTGCGGATCCTCCTACAAGCACAAGGGCGTGCAGCCGCTGCTGGACGCGGTGATCGACTATCTGCCCTCGCCGCTGGACGTGCCCCCGGTGCACGGGAAGAACCCCAAGACCGACGAGGACGACGTCCGCGAGACCAGCGACGAGGCGCCGTTCTCCGCGCTGGCCTTCAAGATCATGACCGACCCCCACATGGGGACCCTGACCTTCCTGCGGGTCTACTCCGGGAAGATGGAGACCGGGCAGGCGGTGTGGAACGCGGTGAAGGGGAAGCGGGAGCGGGTAGGGCGGCTGGTGCAGATGCGCGCCGACAAGCGCGACGAACTGCAGGAATGCTACGCCGGGGACATCTGCGCCGCGGTGGGGCTCAAGCTGGTGACCACCGGGGACACCCTCTGCCGGGAGGACAAGCCGATCATCCTGGAGCGGATGGAGTTCCCCGATCCGGTGATCGACATCGCGATCGAGCCCAAGAGCACCGAGCACCAGGACAAGATCGCCGTCGCCCTCCAGAAGCTGGCGGTGGAGGACCCGTCCTTCCGGGTGCGCACCGACGCCGAGACCGGGCAGACGATCATCGCCGGGATGGGCGAGCTGCACCTGGAGATCATCGTCGACCGGCTGCTGCGCGAGTTCAAGGTGGAGGCCAACGTCGGTAAGCCGCAGGTGGCCTACCGGGAGACGATCACCAAGACGGTGGAGGTGGAGGGGAAGCACGTCCGGCAGACCGGCGGCAAGGGCCAATACGGCCACATCTGGCTGCGGGTGGGCCCCAACGGCCACGGCAAGGGCTTCGAGTTCACCAACGGGATCGTGGGCGGGACGTTGCCCCGGGAGTTCGTGGAGGCGGCGCGCAAGGGCATCGAGGAGGCGCTGACCTCCGGGGTGCTGGCCGGCTATCCGATCGTGGACGTGAAGGTGGAGGCCTTCGACGGCAGCTTCCACGACGTGGACTCCGACGAGATCTCCTTCAAGATCGCCGGCTCCAAGGGCTTCAAGGAGGCTTGCCGGACCGCGGAGGCGATCCTGCTGGAGCCGATCATGAAGTGCGAGATCCTCACCCCGGAGAACTTCATGGGAGACGTGATCGGCGACCTCAACGCGCGGCGGGGCAAGATCCTGGGGATGAACCCCCGCCACGGGGTGCAGGTGATCGACGCCGAAGTCCCGCTGGCGGCGATGTTCGGCTACTCCACCGACCTGCGCAGCCGCAGCCAGGGCCGGGCCACCTATTCGATGCAGTTTGCCCACTACGCGCCGGTGCCCCGGTCGGTCTCCGACGTGATCCTGGCCCGCACCGGGCGTTACTAGACCGCTTTCGCCGCACCCCACCCCCGCCGTTGGAGGTTCGATGTCCAAAGAGAAATTCGACCGTACCAAGCCGCACGTGAACGTCGGGACCATCGGTCACGTCGACCACGGCAAGACCACCCTGACCGCGGCGATCACCAAGGTGCTCTCCAAGTTCGGCGGCGCCGCGGCGATGGACTACAGCCAGATCGACAAGGCGCCGGAGGAGCGGGAGCGCGGCATCACCATCTCCACCTCCCACGTCGAGTACCAGACC
>JAKFFE010000048.1:0-134456 GCA_036675345.1 Myxococcaceae bacterium | reverse complement strand
GCTGTAACCCCAACAAGTGTCGATAGAGCTCGGTGTCCTGCATTCGAGCCATTCTTCATGAAATTGCTGAGATTCCCACCGCTTGGCTCTCCTCGGGGATCCACGCGGATCCCGGAGGAACCCCTGAAGCAGAGACCTGACCTGAAGCTGGATCAACTCTCGCGTACGCGCGACCTCATGAACCGAGCGATCCGCGACGTCATGGTCACGGGTCATGAGCCGTTGGAGGAGAGCCTGAACGAGCTGCCGGACGCGGACGATCGTCACGTCGTCGCGGCGGCGATCCATGCCGGCGCGCAAGTGATCGTGACCTTCAATCTCAAGGATTTTCCTTCATCTTCGCTCGGACCATTCAACATCGAGGCGCAGCACCCCGACGAGTTCATCTTGAATGTGATCGATCTCGACGCGCCGGCCGTCGAAGGCGTCATCCGCAAACAGGCAGCGGACCTGAAGAACCCTCCCCGGACCGTTGCCGACCTGCTCGAGACCCTCCGCGAGCAGGGCCTGTCCCAATCGGTAACGAAATTGAAGGAACTCATGGACCTCTAAGCGGCCCCTCGTCCGAAGCTCCGCAGTCCACACGTCAGGAAGCTCAAGAAGCGTCGCGAACTCGAGACGTCAGAGCGGGGAGTGGCGAAATCGCCCTCGCCGGGGCAGCCTCCCCGTCCATGACGCCACGGCTGCTCTTCGCTCTGGGTGGGTTGCTGTTTCTGGCCGGTTGTCCGAAAGCTGTTCCTCCGTCGTCGCCGACGACCCGGGTGGAGCCGCCTCCGCCCTCCCCTGCCCCGGTGCCGCCGGCGCTGCGGCTGCCGGAGATCGCCGCCCCGCTGAGGTACCTGGCCCGACTGTCGGTGGATCCCTCCCAGCCGGGGTTCGAGGGCGAGCTGACCGTGGAGTTGGAGGTGAAGCAGACCTCCTCGCTGCTGTGGCTCAACGGGACCGGGCTGAAGGTCAGCCAGGCCTCGCTGGAGCGGGAGGGGACGACTCAACCGCTGGAGGTGGTGCCGGGAGACGAGGACTTCTTCGCCCTCCGCGGTGAGTTCGTACCCGGCCCGGCCACCCTCAAGCTGCGCTGGTCGGGGACGATGGATCGCGAGCGCAGCCGCGGGCTGTACACCCAGCAGGAGCCCGGCGACGGGGGCTGGTACGCGTACACCTTCTTCGAGCCGATCGACGCGCGCCGGGTGTTCCCCTGCTTCGATGAGCCCTCCTACAAGGTGCCGTGGACGCTGGAGCTGCGCACCCCGAAGGGGAACCTGGCCTTCGCCAACAGCCAGCTGGCCTCCCGCACCGAGGAGGAGGGTTGGACCCGCTTTGTGTTCGAGCCCACCCCGCCGATGCCCAGCTACCTGGTGGCCTTCGGGGTGGGGCCGTTCGAGCTGGTGGAGGTGGGTCCCTCGGGACAGAAGCAGGTTCCGACCCGGCTGGTGATCCCCAGGGGACGCGCGGCGGAGACCCGCTACGCGAAGGAGGTCACCCCCAAGGTGGTGGCGGCGCTGGAGTCGTTCCTGGGGCTGCCCTACCCGTACGACAAGCTGGACGTGCTGGTGGTGCCCCGCTTCTGGGGAACGATGGAGCACCCCGGTCTGGTGGCGATGGGTCAGCCGCTGACGCTGATCAAGCCGGAGGAGGAGACGCCGCAGCGCAAGCAGGCCTACGCCAACATCCTGATCCACGAGCTGGGCCACTACTGGTTCGGCGACCTGGTCACCCTGGCCTGGTGGGATGACACCTGGCTCAACGAGGCGCTGACCACCTGGCTGGACATGCGGGTCACCGAGCGGCTGGAGCCGGGCTGGAACTGGCTGGTGGAGCACCAGGCGATGAGCCGCGCCTCGGCGATGCGCACCGACGCGCTGCTCTCCGCCCAGCCGCTGCGCACGCCGGTGACCACCCGGGAGGAGATCTCCGGCTCCTTCGAGAACAGCATCACCTACGACAAGGGGGCCTCGGTGCTGGGGATGCTGGAGGGCTGGGTAGGCCCGGAGAAGTTCCGCGGGCTGCTGCGCGAGTACCTGACCCGCCACAGCTGGAAGAACGCCCGCACCGAAGATCTCCTGGAAGCGGTGGAGCGTGGCGCCGGCACCGACGCCCGGACTGTGTTCGAGAGCTTCATCCGCCAGCCGGGGGTGCCGCTGCTCACCGCGCAGGTCCAGTGCGAGGACGGAAGGCCGCGGCTCTCGCTGAGCCAGGAGCGCTGGGTGGCCGGCGGTCCGGTGCCGGAGCAGGAGTGGGTGTTCCCGGTGTGCCTGCGCTCCGATCTGGGCGGGGGCGAGTTCTGCACGGTGATGGACGCGCCGCAGAAGGAGGCGACGCTACCCTGGACCCGGTGCCCGAAGTGGGTGGTGGCCAATGCCGGAGGGCGCGGCTACTACCGGGTGCGCCACACCGCCGCAGAGGCGGAGCGCCTGCTGCTGTCCGCCAAGCTGCCGCTGAACGAGCGGGTGGCGGTGGTCTCGGACCTGGCCGCGCTGGCGGCCCGGGGGGACGTCCCCCCCGCCCAGGCGTTGGCGCTGGTGCCGCCGCTGGCCAGGGATCCGCAGCAACTGATGCTGCGCGCCTCGCTGCAGTTGGTGGGGACCGCCCGCTACGACCTGCTCTCGGAGGAAGGGCGGCAGCGCTTCTCCGGCTTCGTGCGGCGGGCCTACGGCGCCCGGGCCAGCCAGGTGGGGTGGACCCCGCGCGTCGGGGAGACCGAGGAGGACCTCAAGACCCGGGTGCTGCTGCTGGGGCTGATGGGCGAGGCGGGCCAGGATCCCACCGTGCTCAAGGAGGCGCGCGGGCGGCTGGAGGCCTGGCTGAAGGATCGCCGCGCGGTGCCGGAAGCGATGCTGCCCACCGTGCTCTCGATGGGCGCGCGGCAGGGCGACGCGGCGCTGTTCGAGAAGATCCTCCAGCAGGCCCGGGAGACGAAGGACCGACGGGAGAAGTCACGGCTGCTCTCCACCCTGGGGTCGTTCAGGGACCCGGCGCTCAACCGTCGCGCGCTGGAGCTGCTGCTCTCCACCGAGCTGGACCTGCGGGAGACCGGTGGGATCCTGTGGGGCTCGCTCTCCACCCGGGAGACCCGGGAACAGGCATGGACGTTCCTGGAGGAGCACTTCGACGCGCTGGCCTCCCGGCTGCGCGACGACGAGCTGAGCTGGCTGGCCGGACTGGTGGGCGGGGTGTGTGAGCCAGCGCGGCTGGCCCGCGCGGAGAGGGTGTTCCGGGAGAAGGGACCCCAGTACGGGCTGGTGCTGCGCGCGCTGGATAACGCCTCGGAGCAGGCGCGGCAGTGCATCGAGAACGCGCGCAAGACGGTGCCGGAGGTGGAGCGGTTCCTCCAGACCCAGGGAGCGGTTCAGCCGGCGCGGCGGTGAGCTCAGCGCGCTGGGTGCCGGCCTCCAGTGACCGTCGAAGAGCGGGGTCTTCCCCAGCGTCTGTCCCTTGAGCTTCACCGTGGCCTCCGGACGGGTGACCAGGGTCAGTGCGACGTCACAAGTCGACGGGACCTGGTCGCGGCGGCCCGAGCGTATTCACGTCTTTCAGTCTTCGCCCGCTTGAGGCAAATTCTGGAGGATGCACAAAGTAATCGCGTTCGTGGTCTTGGGCCTTCTTGCCTGCACCGAAGCACCTCAAGGTCCTCGGGGAGAAAGGGGGCCAATCGGCCCTGAGGGACCGGCAGGCCCGACCGGGACGGTGGGACCTGCTGGACCCGCGGGACCTGCGGGACCTTCCGGCGCGACGGGCCCGCAAGGTCCGGCCGCGTTCCTGTCCGCCGCCGAGCACGTGTCCACGACCACCGAGGTGGTGAACATCGGAGACGGCTTCGTGGATCTGGTGGAGCCCATCTCGATCACCGTCGATTCCAAGCAACGGTTTCTGGTCACCGTGCGCGTCGATAAGACCCGGGAAACGACCCCTCCCGACACGCTCGTAGGCACGCTGGTCGAGATTCGCCACCCAGTCCACGGTTGGCTCTTTCTGCACGAACAACCGAGCTCGGGGCGCCTGGACGCAGAGCTCGTGAACGGCACCTTCCTGTCCGACGTAATCGACATCCCCGGCACCTACGAGTTGCGCGTACGCGCCTCGTGCGCAGGTGCGAGGCTCGGCTCCGCCTATTGTACGAGCACCGCCTTCGACCGATCCACGTCCTCCAAGCCCTACTCCGTCATCCTCCTCGCGATCGCCGCGCCGTAACGGCTCGCGCGCATAACGCGTAGAGGTCGGTCTGGACGGAGACCGACTCCCCTTGGGCCTGCTCCGGGGCCATGTACTCGGGGGTGCTCATCACCAGACCGTCCGACGCGGAGACTCCGGCGGTGGGGGCGACCTTCTGTGTGACACCGGCGACGACGGAGCCGTCATGCCCGGCTCTTCGCCCGGCGCGGCGGTGAGAGCGAGCGGATTCGTCGCGCGGGGCTCAACAGGGCGGCGATGACTCCAACTCGGTGATTGAGCAGCGAGCGAATCACCGGCAGCGCTCAGCGCGCCGGGAGTTGATCCAGCTGCAGTCGCAACCGGGTGCTCTCTCCGGCCTTGATCGGAGTGGAGAGCACCCGGACGATCCCGTCGGGACCGGTCAGCTCCAGCAGGTGGGTGCCCGCCTCCAATGACTGGTCGAACAGCGGGGTCGTGCCCAGCGACTGCCCCTTGAACTTCACCGTGGCCTCCGGACGGGTGACCAGGGTCAGTGTTCCCCGACCCGCCTTGCGTGGCTTCTCGTCCGGGGAAGCGACCGCCTTGCGTGGCTTGCGGGTGGCGGGGGACTCCGACTCCGGCTCCGGCTCGGCCGGGACAGTGGCCTCCTCGCGCGGCGGCGGGAGCTCCAGCGGGGTAGCCGGCGGCGGGGTGGGCACCGGGCCGGTGGGTCCCAGCGCCTGATCCACCCAGGAGGCGGCAAACCAGGCCGCGCCGATGCCGACGATGATCACCACCGCCAGCGCGACCACCGGGCTCTTCCTGGTGACCGGCGGGGTGCTGGTGGTGATCGCCGGGACCGGGGCCAGCACCGCCTCATGCGGGGTGTTCTTGGTTCGAGGCGAGGTCTCGGCGGTGACCTTCTTCCGCGCCGGTGCGGGCGCGACGCTCCGGGGCTCGGCCGGCGCGCCGTGGGGAGTGACCCGACGCTCCACCGCCTCGGAGCTCTTGCGGCGCACCGCCGGACGTTCGCCGGTGCTCCTGGGAGAACCCCAGATCTTCCCGCCCAGCTGGCGCAGCTGGTTGCGCACCGCGTCCGCCGAGGCGGGCCGCTCCCCCGGGCGCTTCTTGAGCAGCTGGGAGATCAGCTCCGCCACCTCCGCAGGCACCTCCGCGCGGAGGGTGCGGATGTCCGGTGGCTCGGCGCGGATGTGCTGCATCAGGTAGCCCATCGGGGTGGTGGACTCGAAGGGCAGCTTGCCGCTGAGCATCTCGAAGGCCATCACCCCCAACGCGTAGAGGTCGGTCTGGGCGGAGACCGACTCCCCCTGGGCCTGCTCCGGGGCCATGTACTCGGGGGTGCCCATCACCAGACCGTCCGACGCGGAGCCTCCGGTGGTGGGGGCGACTTTCTGTTCGGCCAGCCCGAAGTCCAGCAGCTTCACGTACTGCACCCCGCCCTGCCTCACCACGAACACGTTGCTGGGCTTGAGGTCCCGGTGCACCACCCCGGCCTGGTGGGCGGCCGAGAGCGCCGAGGCCAGATCGCGCAGGAAGGCCAGCGCCTGGGGAAGCGGCAACGGTCCCTGCTCCTGCAACTGGAGATCCAGCGCGATCCCGTCCAGGAACTCCATCACCAGGTACTGCCGCCCGTCGGGCAAGGTGCCGAAGTTGAAGATGTCGATGATCGCCCGGTGCCGGATGGCGTTCACCGCCCGCGCCTCGGCCAGCAGCCGCTCCATGTGCACCGGGTCCCGCGACATCTCCTTGCGCAGGACCTTGATCGCCACCTTCTTGCCGATCACTGGCTGCACCGCCCGGTACACCAACCCCATCCCTCCGCTGCCGATCTGCGCCTCCACCCGGTACTCGCCCAGGTGCTGGCCAATCAGCGGATCCGCGCCCAGTTTGGGCGGGTCCAGCAGGGCCCGCGGGGTGGCCCGGACCGCGGTGTTGGCGAAGGGATCCGCCTCCGGCTCCAGCAGCGTCCCGTCCCGGGGACATTCGACGGCGGAGGGGGGCACAGCCTGTCGACAGGCGGGGCAGGTTCTGGCGGGCGAGGTTCCGTCCACGGGAGGGGTCGACGATACCATCGGCCCTCATCAGGCACCCCCCGGGGCGGCGGCTTTTCTTGCGCCACCGCCCTCGAACCCGAAATGGTTGCGGGAGATCCCGGGAAATCCGCGGGGATCCGCGCGGCACGCCCCTTGCCCTCTCTCCCCTCGGAGGAGACGCCATGGCCACCCTCGCGCTGACCCTGCTGACACATCGACCCGAAACGGACCGACGGCTTCGCCGGCCCCGGGGGCTGGCGGCGCTGCTCCGCGAATGGGTGGCGCTGGCGGCGGCGCGGATCGGTCTCCGGCCCCCGGCGCCACGCGCGCTGAACGTTGAGGGCGCGCGTCCAGGGCGATGATTGGCGCCTGCTTGCGGCCCAGCGCGCCCGACCCCGCTGAAGGGGCAAGGGGCGCCAGGGCTCACACCCGATCGGTCCTCGACCCCGGGTGGACTGACCGCGATCCATCACTCGCATCGGCTGCTCGCCTGCTCTTGAGGGGCTGCGCTGTCGCGTGGGGGACGTCGACGCTGCACCGCCAGACGGGGGTCGATTGCCGGCCCTGGGGCCCATCCCCACCGTGGGCCCATCGTGCGCATCCATCGACTCTTCGTTCTTCCGACCCTCTGCACCTCGTTGCTCTTGACCGGCTGCTCCCTCGAGTACACCGCCCCTGATCGTCTGGAGGATCTGGGCGGCGAGGGCTGGGCCCGGCACTCCGGCGCCAGCGGCGCTCCCAGCGACGACGATGTCTCCGCCCTCGATCCGGGGGACGGTGGCGTGTCCGCCGGGACGGTGGACGACGACTCGCCGCAGTGGGTCTGTCAGCAGCGGAAGCAGAGCTGTGGGTTCGCAGCCGGCACCGAGGTGGACTGCGGCCAGTGCGTGGGCGGGGAGACCTGTGATGGCACCCGCTGCGTGGCCGCGGCCTCGGCGCCGGAGCGGCTCTGCACCGAGGATGGGTGGTGCTGGATCCACCCCCGGGATCCGGACCTGCTGTTCGCCGGCCCCGGCGCGCTGAGCCTCAGCCCCTCCGACCTGTGGGCGGCGGCCGAGGACGACGTCTGGGTGCTGGCCGAGGATCCGGACGCGCCCACGGAGGAGAGGGCGGCGTTCCTGCACTTCAACGGCGAGGCGTGGTCCCGGATCGCCACCCCGCCCTTCGGCGCGCTCCACGGGATCTGGGGTTCGGGACCCAACGACGCCCACGCGGTGGGGGAGCGGGGCGCCCGCACCCACTGGGACGGCACCGGCTGGACCCAGCTGGACGAGGGCGGCGAGACGCTGGTGGACGTCTTTGGCACCGACCGCACCAACGTCTACGCCGGCGGCGGGCAGGGCGAGGTATTGCGCTGGGGGGGCGCGGTCTGGACCGCGGTCCGCGATCCCGCCTTCAGCGAGCCGGTGCGGAGCATCGCCGGGCGGGACAGCCGCGACCTGTGGTTCGCGCTGGCGGACGGGTCGGTGGTGTTCTTCGACGGCGAGGCCTACCGGCGGCTCCCCGCGCCCGGCCCGCTGCCGGAGGTGGGGATGGCCACCCTGGCCTCCACCCGCGAGGACGTGTGGTGGATGGGCGCCCAGGGCTCGCTGTTCCGGCTGGACGGGGAGCGGTGGGTGCAGTTCCCGGCGATGCCCTCGCTGCAGACCTCCACCTCGCTGGCCGAGCACCAGGGGTCGCTGTACACCGCGTCCGGAGACGGGGTGTTCCGCTTCCAGGGCGGGGCCTGGACCCGGCAGCAGGTGGCGCTGGAGGCGCTGCGGCAGCCGGCGGCGGCCACCGCCATCCAGCGGATCTCGGTGCACCGGGTGGGCAGTGGCCTGTTCCTGGTGGGGACCCTGACCCGCGGCGAGCGCAGCGAGGGGTTCATCCTCCACAAACGGTAGGCGCACTTCCGAAAGCAAAGGCGCGACAAGAGCGGTGCGCTTTTGCTACGGAGGGCCTCCCCTCTTTTCAAGGAACCTCGAACATGCTGACCCATCGGCTCACGCTCGCACTTGCCTCGGCGCTCCTGGTCTCTGCCTGCGCTGCCTCCAAGCCCGTGGAGGCCGGAGCGACGATCGAGGAGATCCCCAATGAGCCCGGCGCGACCGCGCCCGCGGCGCCCGCCGCTCCGGCGATGAACAAGCTGGAGACCACCGACGGCTTCAACATCTCGATGCCGGGCAGCCCGCAGGTGGCGCGCAACAAGGTGACCATCCCCGCCGGGGACGTGCTCACCGCCGCCTGGACGGTGAACGAGAACGGCATCCTCTACTCGGTGAGCATCGCCGACTACCCGCCCACCGTGGTCGCCAAGCGCAGCGCCGAGACCTTCCTGGATGAGGGCCGCAACGGGCTGGTGAACCAGCTCAAGGGCACCTTGAAGGAGGAGTCGGACATCACCCTCGATGGCCACCCCGGCAAGGCGTTCCTGGTGGCCTCGGAGGCCGGCGACGTGAAGGCCCGCAACTACCTGGTCGGCGCGCGGCTCTACACCCTGCTGGTGCTGTACAGCCCCAACCTGGGCGCGCCCAAGGCGGAGGAGTTCCTGGCCTCGCTGGTGCTGACCACCCCGGTGGAGCCGGTGGCCAAGCCGGCGGCCAGCGCCACGGACGGCGGGATGATGATGGACGGCGGCACCATGACCGAGGCCACCGACGCCGGGATGCCGGTGGACGCGGGCACCCCGAAGCGCAAGAAGCGGTAGACAGTCCCGGCAGTGCAGACGCCGCTCGGTCCTCCCTGGATCGGCGGCGTTTTCCTTTGCGGGACTAGAGGGTGTCCGGCGGCTGCAGCGCCCGGATCGCCGCGCCCCTGGACTGCTGCCCCTTCACCAGCACCAGATAGTGACCGGCCGCGGGACACTGCTGCCGCTGCTCCTCCGAGTACTCCTCGGGCCCATCGGCGCCGGTCTCCACGGTGGCGAAGCGCACGCAGTCCTGGGTGATCGCATAGGAGTACACGCCCAGCCGGGCGCCCTCCGCCAGCGCCACCCAGAAGGGAGCGGCCCACTCCACCTGGATGTTGCGGGTCAGCACCGCGTCCCGGGGCGGCTGCTCCGTCTCCAGCTCCCGGCGCAAGGTGCGCAGGTCCCGGGCGATCAGCTTGGCCGCCGATGCCGGAGGCTTGAAGCGGGCGTAACGCACCGGACGGCTGGCACAGAGCGCCCGCAGCCCCTCGGACTCCAGCTCTCCTCCGGGGCGGGCCGCCCCCAGCCCGGCGCCGTCCACCAGGAACACCGCCTCCGCGGGGGTTCCCTTCGCGGTGAGCCCCGGGGGATCCACCGTGGCCACCATGAACAGCGGGCTGGCGCCGCACGGAGCCAGGCGCACCTCCCGGTGGGGCTGGCCGGGTCGGTAGCGATCGACCAGGGTTCGAAGGGAGGGGGCCAGGCCGGCCAGGATCGCGTCGTACTCCGCGCCCCGCCCCTTGGGGACGGCGATCGCCAGCGCCGACTCCCCCAGCGCCTCACCGACCAGCGACTCCTTGGTCTCGTCCATCAGCTCCAGCAGGCCCACGTCCTCGCCCGCCAGCAGCTCCAGCTTCTTCTTCCTCAGCTGACGGAAGCCCTCCGCCAGGGTGGGGACCTCCACCACCGTGGCCTCTCCCAGGGCCGCCCGCAGCTGCTCCGAGGCCGGGCCCCTGGGCACCCCCACCCGCCTTCCCTTCAACGGGGTGGCCGACGCGCCCACCCGCCCCACCAGCCGGTAGCCCAGCTTCAGGTAGGGCTGGGTGAAGTCCACCGTCCGGGCCCGCTCGGGGGTGGGGGTGAGGGAGGCGATCGCCACGTCCACCTTCCCCTGCGCCACTGCCTCCAGCGCCGACATCCCCAGCTCGGCGCGACCCAGGAACTCCACCGACTCCTTGCGCAGGTGGCTGGCGATCAGGTGTGCCAGCTCCGCCTCCAGCCCGGTCCGCTCCTCCCCCTCCCCGGCGTGAAGCGGCCAGTAGGTGCCGGACATCGCCACCCGAAGCGTCGGATGTGGAGGGGGACCCTGCGCGGGGGCAGGGAGAGACTGCGACAACACCACAGCCGTCAGCAGGGTGAGCACCCGGTGACTATAGGCCCAGCAGGGGCCTGGCCGGTGGGGGTGCAGTCGCTAGAACATGATCGGCCGGCGGCCCACCCACGGTCCGGTGGCGCCGGTCTCCTGGGCCGCGCGGGCCCCGCCCCACAGGGCCACCCCTCGCGCGATCAGCTCCACTCCCACGCAGGCGGCCACCAGCCGCGCGCTGGCGAACTTCCAGTCGCTGAACAGGATCCCCGCCAGCACGAAGGCGGTGACCACGTACAGAAGTTCGGTGGGCCAGGAGCGCGGGTGTTCGATCGCCAGCTCCAGTCCGCGGAACACGCCGTTCATCACCAGGAACAGCGCCAGCAGCATGGCGATGGCGTGCGGCTTGTCCGCCAGCCGGGTGACCACGTAGACGCCAAAGAAGATTGTCAGCACCCCGCCCACCATGAACGGGGCCCCGGACCGCTCGTTGCGGTTGACCAGGATCCCCGCGATCCCCTCTGCGGTCGCCGCCAGCAGGAACACCCAGCCCACTGCCCGCAGCGCGGTGCTCTCGCCCAGGATCGCCTGCAGGAAGACCCCCAGCCCCATCACCAGCAGGAGCGGCGCGATGATCCATCCCACCCGGGCGTTCCAGCGGGCGGGCTCCTCGATCCACGGTGCGCTCATGGTCACTCCTCCTGTGCCACAGGATGTGGACCGGCGCCGCGCTCCGGCAACCCGGGGAGCAACAAGGCGAGCGAGCCACCGCTGCCCCAGAGGCACCCTTGAAACGCGGAACGGGCGGCCAGGCACCGTGCCCGACCGCCCGTCCCAGGTTCAGCGTTTTGCCTCCCGCGACTACTTGGGCGGAGGGATGGTCAGCACCTTCCCGTACGGCTTGACCTGCTTCTCGATCGCCTTCTTGTCGCCGACGATCACCACCGCCATCTGCGGGTCGTTGATCTTCCGGGCCATGGCCTGGACGTCCTTGGCGGAGACCGCGAGCAGGTTCTGCACGTAGTTCTCCAGGTAGCTGTTGGGCAGCTGGTGGAGATCCTCGAACCGCAGCCGGCCGATGATCCCGCCGCGGGACGAGTTCTGGAGCACGAAGTTGCCCACCAGGTAGTTCTTGATCGCCGTCAGCTCCTGCTCGGTGGGAGGCGCCGCCTGCAGCCGGTCGACCTCCAGGAAGATCTCCTTGAGCGAGTTGCCGGTGTCCTTGGTGGTCACGTCCGCCTGCTCGGCCCAGTACGCGGTCTGGAAGCGGGAGGAGATCAGCCCCTGCGGCGAGTAGGTGTAGCCCTTGTTCTCGCGGATGTTGCTGGTGATCCGCGAGGAGAAGGACCCGCCGAGGATGGCGTTCATCACCACCAGCTTCACGTAGTCCGGATCCCGGGGATCCGGCACCGGGGCGCCCATGATGATCGTGGACTGCACCGAGCCGGGGCGATCCAGGATGTGCACCGCCCGCTGGGTGATCGCCTTGGGGACGTTGGGGGTGGCGGCCGGGCCCGGGGCCCAGTCCGAGAAGGCCTTCTCGATCGCCGCCTTGATCGCCGCGGCGTCGAACTGGCCCACCACGTACAGGTGGCTGCGCTGGGCCCCGAGGTTGGCCGCGTAGTACGCCTTCACCTGCTCCAGGGTGTAGCCCTGCAGCATCTGGGTGGTGGGGAAGATCCGCCCGTAGGCGTGCCCCTTGTAGACGGTGCCCAGGAACGCCTCCTGGGCCAGCGCCTGGGGGGTGCTCTTCTGGATCGCCAGGTCGCGCAGCCGGTCCTGCTTGATCCGGTCGAACTCCTCCTGGCCCATCCGCGGATTGCGGACCACGTCCGCGATCAGCTCCACCAGCGGGGCGGCGAACTCTCCCAGCGCCTCCCCCTCCACCACCGTCTCATCGGGGGTGACCTGGGTCTCCACCAGCCCGCCCATGGAGGCGGCGGCGGCGTTGACCTGCTCGGCGGTGCGGGAGGTGGTGCCCTCCTCCAGCATGTCGGCGGTGATGTCCGCCAGCCAGATCTCGTTGGCCTTCTCGTGGACGTTGCCGGTGCGGGCCACCAGTTGGACGTTCACCTTGGGGATGTTCCCGTAGGGGACCAGGGTGACCTCCAGCCCGTTGGGGAGCTTGAACTCCTCCCGGGCCGGCAGGGTGAAGGGCTTGGGGGTCCCGGCAGCGGGCGGCGCCTGGCGGGTGGGAGCCTGGCCGACGGCCAGGGTGACTGCGATCGCGAGTGCGAGCGGATTCATGGTCGGTTCTCGTTTCGTCGAAGGGAGGGGCGGAACTAGCCCTGGGTCTTGAGCACCAGCACGGTCCGGTTGGTGGGCCGCAGGTACTCCTGCGCGGTCTTCAAGATCAGCTCCGGGGTGACCTTGGACAGCTCGGCGTCCAGGCGGTTCACCTTGGCCGGGTCGTCATCGAAGAGGGCGAAGGAGGCCATCAGGTCCGCCAGTCCGAAGCCGTAGAAGCCCTCGATGTTGTCGAACAGCGCCGAGCGGGCCTTGACCTTGGCGCGGGCCAGGGTGGCCGCGTCCACCGGCTGGGTGCGGACCTTCTCGATCACCTCGTCCATCGCGGCGAGGATCACCTCCGGGGTCTGCTCCTTGTCGTGGAACAGCGCCAGGGTCCACAGCATCGGGCCGTCGTAGTTGAACATGTTGCCCAGCAGGTTGATCCCACCGGAGACCTCGCCGGTCAGCTTCTTCTGCTGCACCAGGGCGCTGTAGAGCTGGCTGTCCTTCCCCTCCAGGAGGATCTGGCTGAGGATCCCCATCGCGTAGTGCTCGGGGGTGTTGCGCGGGGGCACGTGGTAGGCGACCGCCAGCGCCGGGCGCTGGGCCTTGTCATCCACCTTCTCCGCGCGCTTCTCCTTCTCCTGGCGCGGCTCGCTCAGGTCCGGCTTGGCCGGGACCTGGGCGGCGGGGATGTTGCCGAAGTACTTCTCGATCCAGGCCCTGGCGGTGGCGGAGTCGAAGTCCCCCACCAGCACCAACGCCGCGTTGTTGGGCGCGTAGTACTTGGAGAAGAAGTCCTTCACGTCCTCCAGGTTGGCGGCGTCCAGATCCTTGAGGTCGCCGTAGAAGTTGTGGGCGTTGTGCCAGTTGGTGTTCGCGTACTGCGGCATGTCCAGCCAGGGGAAGCCGCCGTAGGGCTGGTTGAGCACGTTCACCCGGACCTCGTTCTTCACCACTCCCTGCTGGTTGGTGAGGTTCTCCTGGGTGACCTGCAGGCCGCGCATCCGGTCCGCCTCGGCCCACAGCATCGGCTCCAGCGCGTGCTGGGGGACGATCTCGAAGTAGTTGGTGAAGTCGAAGCGGGTGGAGCCGTTGAGCACCCCGCCGTTGGCCTGCACCAGCTTGATGAACTCCATCTTCCCCAGGTTGCCCGAGCCCTGGAACATCATGTGCTCGAACAGGTGGGCAAAGCCGGTGCGGTTCCGCGGTTCGATCCGGAACCCGATGTTGTAATAGACGGCCACCGCGACCTTGGGCGCGGAGCGGTCCTGGGAGAGCACCACCTTCAGGCCGTTGGGCAGCTTGTAGTACTCCACCGGGACGGTGAAGCCGGACTCCACCGGAGCCTCCGGGGCGGCGGCCACCGGCTGCTCGGCGGCAGGCGGCGGGGTCTGGGTCGGGTCCGGCCGGGTGGCGGCCTGCTCTGCCGCGCAACCGGCCACCAACATCGCGGCGGCCAGCGCGGCGACAATCCTCTGGGTCATCTGGGGGCTCCCCTCGGTAAGTAGGTCCCGGCCGATAGCAGGGACTGTGGGGGCCGCCAACAAGGCAGGCGCGGGTTTGTTCCCGGGATTGCTACTCCACCTCCATCACCCAGCTGAGATTGCGCATCGTCAGGTAGGCGCGGGTCCCGGACATGCTGATCCCGGAGTGCGGGGTGATCGAGGTCAGCCCGCTGGGGGTGCAACCGGTGGCGTCCTTCACCAGCGGCACCGAGCTCATCTTCCGGGGGTTGAGCGGGTCGGAGACGTCCAGGGAGATCACCGAGGCGTTGACGCCCGAATGCTGGGGAACGAACAGCGCATAGGAGCCATACACCGTCAGCGACTTGAATCCGCCCAGCACGTTCACCGAGGAGCGCACCGGGACCCCGGGGATGGTGGTGGAGAGCGAGTCGTCCATCGCGGCGCTGATGTCGATGATCTCCACCCCATGTCCGCTGGCCACATAGGCCCAGTCTCCGCGGCCCACGCTCTGGCGGTGGCCGGGGTACCAGGAGAAGTTCCCGGTGGGCAGCGCCTGCACGAAGCCCTGGACGCTGTTGGGGGTGGAGGTGATCGGGGTCATCGCGGTCGCCGGGTCGTCGTCCAGCAGCGGCCGCAGGTCCACCACGTACAGCCCCATCACGGTGGGGTTGGTGTTGCTCTCGTTGTCCAGGGTGACCAGCGCCCGGCCCCGGTGCAGGGAGACCTGCATCCGGGCGGCGGTGTTGCCGGTGACCTTGTACGAGCCCAGGCTGGGCCGGGTGAGCAGGGTGGAGGGCACCCGGTCGATCACCGCCATCGCGTCGAAGACCTCCAGGTAGGTGCCATCGGCGCGGCGCTGGACCACCACCAACCGGTTGGCCGCCTCGGCGATCCCGGTGGCCACGTCCGGGGAGAGGTCCAGGGTGTAGCTGTCCGCCGCGTCAAACAGGGTGGCGCTGTCGCGGTCGCTGGAGTCCTCCAGATTGGTCACCCGCAGCCGGGTCCCCTGGACCTGCACCGAGACCTCGCCCAGCAGCACGTCGTCGTAGAAACAGGAGTCCACGTCGTTGGCGAGGGGCGCCGGCGGCCAGGGGGCCAGCAGGTCCATCACCGTGCCTCCGCCCACCAGCGCGCCCGGCACCACGTGGTTGCGCGGCATCCCCGAGGCCCCGGTGGCCACCCGGCGCAGCGAGCGCGGGGTGGCGATCTCCGCGAAGATCAGCTGGGAGGTGTCCCCGTGGATCAGGTACGGGCCGTAGGTGAGGTTGGAGAAGCCGGTGGAGTACTGCTCGGTCTGCAGGAAGCCCTGGTCCACCGGCGCGTTGAGGTCGGTGAAGTCGATCGAGCGCACGCCCTTGGACTGGTCGTCCTGGTAGAAGAGCTGGCCGCCCGCCACATCGAACTGGCCGCGCCCGCCGATGGGGACCGTGGCCAGCGGAGAGGCGAAGCTGGTCGAGGCGCCGGCGAACACCGGTCCCAGGTCATAGGCACCGACCCGGTTCTGCTCCACCGCGAACAGGTAGTTCCCGAAGCCCACCGGGCCGGGAAGCCCGCTGGTGCCGCCCAGCGATCCGGACACCCGGGGATCGGCCGCGCTCCACACCGTGAAGACGCTCCCGTCCAGGGCGTCGGCCACGTTGTAGTGGTAGGTGTTGCTGCCAAAGAGCTCGGTCAGGTAGCCGCGGGTCCAGTACAGCCCATCCGGCCCCGAGTTTCCGGTGTGGCTGCCCAATGAGTCCGAGGTGGTGGGGAAGGACAGCGGATCGCTGTCGTAGAGCTTGGCCAGGTTGACCGCGAACACCCCCCCGGCGCCGGTGGCCCCCGCCGCGAAGAGCACGTTCCCCTTCACCTGCAGCGCCCGCAGCACGGTGGGGGCGTAGTCCAAGGTGGCCTTCAGCGTCGGCGAGTCCGGGTTGAGGATGTCCACGATGTACAGCCGGGTCCCGGCGGCCACGTACGCCCAGCGTCCGTCCACCTGCAGCGCCGTGTAGCTGTTGATCGGGACCTGGTAGCAGTCCACCGGGTCCGGCATCACCACCTGGCCGGTGACGGTGGGGGTGAGCGGGGATGGATCCGGCTCCCCGGAGGCGACCGGCGAGACCAGCCGGGAGAGATCGATGGTCAGCAAGGTGGGACGGTGGGTGGCGGTCCCGAAGATGCAGTTGGTGCCCTGGAAGGCCAGGGCGAACAGCCGGTCTCCCTGGATCGCCAGCCGCTCGAAGTAGTCCATGTTCGTCACCGAGAGGGTGGCGATCTTGTTGGGCGACACCAGATTCGGCTGCAGCAGCACCTCGGTGGAGCCACTGCCCTCGTTGCCGGCGTGATCCACCGGCCGGACCTCCACGTAGGTGGGCGCGCCGTTGATCAACCCGGAGAGCGAGGCCACCCCGTCGGCCTGGGTGTAGATCGGAGACGGCCCCTGGTCGGCGTAGCTGCCCTCATAGGAGTCGGACGCCGAGCCGTAATAGAGGCGGTGCCCCACCACGTCGGTGCTGCTGCTGGGGGTCCAGTACACCGACCCCTTCTGGTCTCCATTGGTGGTCCACAGCACGTGGGTGCCCACCACGTTGGGAGGGTTGGTGTCCTTGATGATCACCACGTTGCTGGTGGCGCTGACGTTGCCCGCCAGGTCCACCGCCCTCAGCTGGAGGGTGTTGGGGTAGCCGGTCTCGTAGGAGGCGTTGGCCTGGAGGGTGAAGGCGAAGCTGGTGGTGGAGATCCCGCTGGAGGCCAGGGTCCAGGACTGGGTGCCGCCGCCCACCTGCTCGTAGCGGGCGAAGTTGCTCTCGGTCACCGCCCCGGCGGTGGTGACCACGAACGGGTTGGCCTGGGTGGCGTTGACCACCGCCGGGGAGGTGATGATCACCGGAGAGGTGGGCGGGGTGGTGTCCAGGATCACCGTGCCACTGAAGGTGGTGGAGACGTTGCCGGCGGCGTCCAGCAGCTGCGCGCACACCCGCTTGGTCCCCTCTCCCGACGCCAGCAGCACCAGGAACGGGTTGGTGGTGAAGGCCTCCGCGGTGGCGGTGGCGAAGTCCGAGGCCACGCAGCCGGCGGAGTTGGCCGCCGGCGCCACCTTCATCTGCCAGGCGTCCGGCGGGGTGTTGCGCAGCTGCACCAGGGCGCTGGTGGTGTTGATGTAGCCGTTCCCGCCCGGGGCCACCTGCACCAGGGCCCCGGTGACGCTGGGAGCCAGGGTGTCGAAGGTGAGGGTGTCGCTGGCCACCGCGGAGGTGTTCCCCACCTCGTCCCGGAACACCGCGTACAGCCGGCGGACGCCGGTCCCGCCGAAGGTGAAGTCCAGCGGGTTGAAGAGGGTGTAGCTCTGCCAGGTCCAGCTCCAGCTCCCGGTACCGGGGGCCTCGGTGATCGCCCACTCCACCGCCCCGGTGGCGGTGCCGGCGGCGGAGGCCAGGTAGCCCCCGCGGGAGGAGACCTGGGCGGCGTTGACGTAGCTGGCCCCGTCATCCAGCAGCAGCTGGGGATTGGAGGGGGGCGTGGTGTCCAGGGTGATCTGGGCGCTGGTGATCCCGGTGGTGTTGCGGGCCGCGTCCCGGACGCAGCCGTAGACCGTGTTCTCCCCGTCCGGGCCGGGCAGGAAGAAGTCCAGGGTGCTGGTGAACTGCTGCCAGGCCAGCGCAGAACCCGCCGCGCAGGTCACCGGGGAGGGGCTGAGCACCACCTCCACCGGCGCCTCCACGCAGCTGCCGATGGTGGCGGTCACCCGGTAGGTGCCAGTCAAACCACCGGGAGCGGGGTCACCCCGGGTGGTGTAGCCGGCCACCGCCAGGGCGCACCCGGCGGGGGCCAGGGTGTCCAGGGCGATCGCGGCCACCAGCGGCCCGGTGACGTTGCCGGCCAGGTCCCGCAGACAGACCCGCACCTGCCGGGGAGACGCGGTCCCGGAGAGGGTGTGGGAGAGGGTGCTGGAGGTCAGGGCGCTGTAGCCGCTGGAGGGGCAGGTGGTGAGGGTGTCGTTGCCAAGCAGGTACTCGTCCGCGCCCACCAGCTGCAGCAGGTCCACGGTGACCGCCGCCACCGAGGTCACCGTGCTGGAGGCGGTGCCGTCCGCCAGGGTCCCGGTGACCGCCAGCACCGCCTGGGGGGCGGTGGTGTCCAGGGTGGCGGTCAGCGAGGTGACGGCCTCGTTGCCCAGCGTGTCGCGGAAGCGGACGTAGAGGCGCTTGGCGCCGTCGCCCGCGGAGAGGGGAAAGGCCAGCTGTCCGCTGCCCGGGAACGCGACCGGCCCCACGGTGGTGGCGTCGGCGAAGTAGGCGTCCTCGGAGACTGTCACCGCGGAGGAGGGATGCAGCCCGGAGGGATCGCTGGCCGCGAGGTTCAAGGTGAGGGTGGCGTTGTTGGTGGTGGAGGACCCCACGATGGTGGCGGTCGCCGGGGAGGGCGCGGCGCTGTCCACGGTGAGCGCCGCGGACTGCACGCTGCCCACGTTCCGCGCCGCATCCCGCACGCAGCCGCGCACGGTCCGGGGGCCGTCACCCGCCGGGAGGGAGAAGGTGCCCCCCTGCAGGAAGGGCTGCCACCCCAGTGAGGCGGCGTCGTTGCAGGTCACCGCGCCGGTGGTGAGGAACAGCTCGGTGGGGACCTCGTTGCAGCCGGACACGGTGGCGGTGACCTCGGTGGAGGCGGTCAGTCCGGCGGGGGCGTTGCTGCCATCGCGAGCGAAGCCCTGCAGCTCCAGGGTGCAGAAGCTGGGGTCGGCGGCGTCGAGGACCAGGGTCTGGACATACGGCCCACCGGTGTTGCCCGCCGCGTCGCGCACGCACAAGGTCACCGTCCGGGTGGCGCCGGTGCCCCCCAGGGTGTGGGTGACCGCCGGGGTGGAGAGCGCGGTGTAGCTGCCGGCGGCGGCGGGACAGCTGACCAACGACGCGTCCCCCAGCAGGTACAGGCTGGCGCCGCTGTGGGTGATGCGGGCGGTGACCGAGGCGGTGGAGGTGAGGGTGGAGGACGGCGTCCCGTCCGCCAAGGTCCCCTCCAGGGTGAAGGAGGCCGCGGGCGGGGTGGAGTCGCGGGCCACCCGCACCGAGGCGGTGCTGTCGTTGCCTGCCGCGTCGCGCAGGCGCAGGTAGATCTGCTTGGCCCCGTCCTCCGCGGACAACGGATAGGTGACCAGGTTGTCCCCCGGGTAGGCGATGGGGCCCACCGTGCCCGGCCCCTGGAAGTAGGCGTCCTCGGAGACGGTGACCGCGGCGGTGGGAGAGAGCTGGGTGTTGTCCGCCGCCGACAGCTGCAGGGTCACCTGCGCGGCGTTGGTGATCGACGGGCCCTGCAGGGTGGCGCTGATCGGCGAGGGGGCGAGGGTGTCGTAGATGATCTGCGCCGAGAGCTGGGTCAGCCCCACGTTGCCGGCCGCGTCCTGCAGCTGCGCGTAGACGGTCTTCTGGCCGTTGCTGGTGGGATCCAGGAACCAGGCGGTCACCGACTGCACCGGCTGGAACACCGCGCTGTTCAACGCCGCCTGGCTGTTGGCGACCTTGATCAGCGTGTAGCCCGCGTGGGGCTCGGCGGCGGCGGTCATCTGCAGGTCCACCAGCGCCTGGTGGGTGAACCCGGGCGCGGTGGCCCGGGGCCCGTCCGCCAGGGCGATCGATCCGGTGGGCGGGGCGGTGTCCACCACCACCTGGTCGGAGATCACCGCGCCGACGTTGCCGGCGTGATCCTCGAACTGCGCGTACACGGTCACCGGCCCGTCGGTGGAGTCGGGGCGGGTGAAGGACAGGTCCCGCTGGTAGGTGACCGGGGTGGCCGCCAGCACGCCGTTTCCATCCACGGTGGGCGCGGTGCTCAGCCGGACCCGGGCCAGTCCGGAGACCGTGTCCACGCCGGGGGGAAGCAGCTCGGTGGCGGCCAGGGTGACCACCAGCGGGTTGGCGACCCGGGTGAACCCCTCGCCCCCGGCCACGGTCAGCGCCGGGGCGGTGGGGCCCACGGTGTCCAGCACCACGCTGGCGGAGAACACCGGGCTCTCGGTCCCGCCGGCGTCCTTGTACTGGGCGTAGACGGTGCGGGTGCCCTGGGTGTCGGCGAGGGTGAAGGGCTTCTGGCTGCCGCCGGTGAACGGCAGGTAGGCGACGGAGGTGAAGGAGGGATCCTCGCTGGCCCGGTACTCGGCGGCGGCCCCGAAGTTGGAGAGGTTGAGGGACACCGCGCGGGACCGGGTGTAGCCGGGGGTGTTGGCGCCATCCGGGTCGAGGATGTCGAAGTCGCCCTGGAGGATGGTGAGGGTCAGCGTCCCCACCTGGGCGGTGGCGTCGGTGCCCACGGTGACGTTGGGCAGCGTGGCCCGGGAGTAGCGGGCCTTGGTGGCCACCAGCTCGTAGCTGCCCACCGGGACCCCGGAGAGCAGGAAGCTGCCGCGGCTGGGCACCGAGGGATCCGGCGCCACGCCCGCCGAGTAGGGCAGGCCGTTGAGGGCCACGGTGATGTCATTGGCGGCCTGCCCGTCGGAGAGCTGCACCGTCCCGGCCAGGGCGCCGCGATCCAGCCGGACAGTGATCGGGTCCAGCGCGGTGTCCTCTCCCGGCACCAGGGTGGCGAGGCGGGTGGGCAGCGGATCATGGAAGCCGGCCAGGTTCACCCGCACCGTGCGGTCCCCGCCGGCCAGGCCGGTGATCAGGAAGTTGCCGGAGGCGTCGGTGGTGGTGGTGGTCCCGTTGCCCAGGGTGATCAGCGCGCCGCTGGCCGGCACCGCGGTGTCCCCGTCCCGCTCGCGCAGCACGCTGCCGGCGAGGGTGGCGGGGTTGATGTCCATCGACAGCGGCTCGGAGGAGAGGTCCAGGCTCTGGGACTCGCTGACCGCGATCGGGGGGCTCTCGGTGGTGACGAACAGCGGGTGCGACGCGCGCAGCTTGTAGGAGCCGGGCGGGACCCGTTGCACGAAGTCCCCTCCCAGGCCGATCGCCGCCAGCGCCACCCGGGTCCCGGAGGGCTGCAGCAGGAACTCCACCTGACCGCCGGTGGTCTGCGAGCTGTCCACCGCCACCACCCTTCCGGTGATGATCCCCTCCTGGGAGGTGCCGCCCAGCCAGCTGGGGGCCAGCGCGCCCACCTGCAGCGAATCTCCACCCCGCAGCCGGAGGTTGGGGCGCACGAAGGAGGAGAACCCCGGCAAGGAGACCTCCAGGAAGTACAGCCCCGGCGCCAGATCCACGAAGCTGAAGGCGCCGCCTCCGCTGGTGCGCTGCACGGTGCGGGCGCCGTCCTCGCTGATCAGCACCACGTCGTTCCCGTCGGCCGGGAGCTTCCCTCCGGTGTCCAGGCTGCCCTGCAGCTGCGCCCGCTGCGGCACCTCGGGCATCGCCAGATCGTAGCTACAGCCCCCTAGGAGGAGTGCGCTGACAATGAACTTCGCGAGCGCAACTCTGGGCGTGCTGGACATGGAATTCCCCCGAGGAGGGTTCGCGCGGGAACTCACGAACCGGACTCAAGGGTCCACCGTAGCAATGTTGACGGATTGACGTCGACAGCGCCGGCCCCGTACTTTGGAACGATGCGATCCTGGCTGCTGGCGGTGGTGGTGTTGGGCTCCGCGGTGGCGACCGGTCAGGAGACCCCGCGGCTGGCGGTCACCGACTTCGCCGCCAACGGCGCCGGGGACTCCCTGGCCCAGACCCTCTCCGGGGTGGTCGCCAACGAGCTCTCCCGGCTGGGGCTGTTCCAGGTCTCCACCAGCGAGGCCCTGCGCAGCCTGGTGGCGCTGGAGCGGCAGCGGCAACTGGCGGGCTGCGCGGCCGAGGAGTGCGCGGACCTGACCCAGCTGCTCAAGGTGGACTACCAGTACGTGGTCAGCGGCAAGGTGAGCAAACTCCCGGGCGACAAGTCGATGCCCACCACCTTCACCCTGGAGTTGACCCTGCTCAATACCAAGGAGGGACGGCGCGAGGGATCCGACGTGCAGACCGGTCTCTCCGAGGCGGAGCTGACCGGCAAGGTGCACAAGTCGGTGATCAAGCTGGTCTCCAAGGTGCTGGCGGCGCGCAGCGGCAGCCTGTTGCTGGAGGTGGCCGAGGCCGGCGCGGTGGTGAAGGTGGACGACAGCCCGGTGGGCACCACCCCGCTCTCTGGTCGGCTGACGCTCCCGGCGGGACCGCACTTCGTGCAGGTGGAGAAGGAGGGCTTCGTCAGCTTCCAGAAGGAGGTCCGGGTCGCCCCCAACCAGCTGTCGCAGGAGTCGGTGCTGCTGGTCCCCAGCCCGGACTACATCGCCCAGTATGAGGCCCACGCCTTCCAGATGCGCCTGGGCGCGTGGAGCACCGCGGCGCTGGGCCTGGGCGGGGTGGTCACCGGGGCGTTCTTCCAGTGGCAGGCGGTGTCCCGCTACGGCTCGGCGGACCAGGCGGGCACCTTCGCCTTCCACCGGGCCCTGCTGCTGCAGGGGGTGGAGGTGGAGGGCGAGGTGGATCACCGCTACCTGGCCAACCAGCTGCGCGAGCAGATCCAGCGGGACACCACCGTCTCCTACATCGCGCTCGGAGGCGCCGCGGTGGCGGCGGCCGCCAGCGCCGTGTTCTGGCTGGTGGGTGATCCGCCGGGTCGCTACCAGAAGTTCCAGCCGGTCGACGCGAAGGCCAAGCCCAGGGCGACCACGCTGCTGCTGACCCCCACCCAGGGCGGCGGCGCGCTGGTGGGGATCGCCGGCGAGCTGTAGTCAGACGACCAGCAGCGGCTCAGGGAAGCTCCAGCACCTCGATCCAGTTCGGCATTCCTCCCACCGGGAGCACCCTTCCCTCTCCGGGTGTACCGGTGTCGGGGTCGATCGGGTGGAGCCACAGCTGGTCCGAGGCCTCGCCCAACGCCAGCAGCCACCTCCCGCTGGGGGCGATCGCGAACTCGCGCGGATGCCTGGCGGTGGCGAAGGAGCCCAGCGAGCGGAGCCGTCCGGTGGGCGTCTCCACCCGGAACGCGGCCAGGGTGCTGGAGGTCCGCTCGGAGGCGTAGAGGGCGCCACCATCGGGGGAGAGGTGGAGGTCGGCCGCCCAGGGCTTCCCGGTGAACCCCTCCGGGAGCACGCTGACGATCTGCACCTGCGCCTTCAGAGTTCCCTCGAAGGGGAACACGTACAACGAACCGTCCAGCTCGTTGAGGAGGTAGACGAAGCGACCGTCCGGCGAGAAGACCAGATGGCGGGGCCCGGCGCCTGGCCGGACGCCGACTGCCGGGGGATCCAGCAGCGAGAGCGTCCCGGTCCGCGCGTCGAACTGCGCCTGGTAGAGGAGGTCCCCGCCCAGGCTGGTGAACAGCGCCCGCCGGTTGGAGCCATCGACCACGATGCAGTGCGCCTTGGGCGCGGTGGCCAGCGACTGGAGGACGGGCTCCACCACTCCGCCGGGAGAGATCGGATTCACGGTGACCCGGTGTCCGCCGTAGGAGGCGCCGAGGAGGAAGCGGCCCGTCTGGTCCACCGTGATGTACGGCAGCGAGTCCGCGAGGGGGCCGCTCCCGACGTAGGTGAGTCCGCCGCCGGTGGGGTCGATCGCGAAGGTCACCGCGGAGTACGGCTCGGTGCGCAGCGCCGCGTAGAGGAAACGCTGGTCCCGGCTGATCGCCAGCGGCAGGGACTCGGGAGGGGGCGGTGAACTTGGCACCGGGACCTCCGCCACCGGCGTCAGCTCTCCGTCCTCCCGCAGCTGGAGGACGCTGATCGTCAGGCTCCTGGAGTTGGCCACGTAGACGAACGTTCTGGGGCTCATTGATCCCTCCCGGGGTGGGTCACCGTGGGGTCCTCGGCCTGCGCCTCCACCCGTGCGAAGCGCGTCAGGTCGGCGGCCACCATCCGCATCGCCACCACCGCGCCGGAGAGTGCGGTGCCCTGGGGCAGGTCGAGGTGCTCCAGTCGCTGGGCAATTGCGTTCGCGTTGGCCGCCGCCAGCTGTCGCCGCTTCCAGTCGCCCGGACCTTGCGCCAGGGCTTCCAGGGCAGCGGCGAGCTCCCCCACCCGCGGGGCGAGGAGGCTTCGCTCTCCCGGCTCGGTGGCCATGGCGAACCGAATCACCATCACGCAGGCGCCGCCCAGCAGATCCAGATGCCCGGCGCTCTCACGTTCCACCACCACCGTGGGCAGGCGCCGCCACCTCCAGATCAGCGAGTGGCGCGCCGACGCGGTGCTGGCGTCTCGCGTCTGGTGGAGTTCGGCCAGCCGGTCGCGCAGCGTCCGGAGCCTGCTCAAGGCCCGTTCGACGAGCTCCTGGTCGTGCTGTTCCAACGACTGGGCGGTGAGGGTGAGGCCAGCGGACATCTCGTTCAAGGCCGCCGCCTCGGCGCGGCGGAGCAGACGAAGGGGCTCGGGCGAGAACACCACCTGGGTGAAGACCAGGGCGACCCCGGAGCCGATCAGCGCGTCGAAGAGCCGATCCACGCCGGGTTGGCCCCTGGAGACCGCCACGGTGAGGATCGCGCTCGCCGCGGCCTGGCCGATGACGATCGGGACCGCCCCCACGGCGCGCGCCAGGGTCAGCGCGACCAGCACCGCCAGAGGCAGGGTCCAGGGGTTGCGGCCGAGGAGCTGAAGGGAGAGCTCTCCGACGCCGATCCCGATGAACACTCCCGTCAGCAGTCGAAGGGTGTTTATCCCCCGTCGCCCCACCGACGCGTTGAGCGCAACCACCGCGGCGATCGGCGCGAAGAAGGGTTCGTGGTTTCCCACCAGCTGCCGGGCGATGAACCAGGCCAGGGTCGCGGCGGCGGTTCCCTGGAGGATGAGCCCGAAGCCTCCCTGGACCCGGAGGATGGCGCGCCTCGCCTGGCTCTCGGCTTGGCCCACTGGCGTCACCCAAGCGACCGGCCCCGGGTCTCCGGCAGGACCCGCCACACGAACACCCCGGCCACCAACGCGAACACCGCATACAGCCCATAGGCGAGGCCCAGCCCAGCGTCGGCGAGCAGGGGAAAGGTCCTGGTCACCAGCCAGTTGGTCATCCAGTTCACCGCGGTGCACACCGCCACCGCGGAGCTGCGGAGGTTGCCGTCAAAGAGCTCGCCCAGCATCACCCACATCACCGGGCCCCAGGTCACCCCGAAGGCCACCGCGAACACGTTGATCGCCACCAGCGCGGCGATGCCCGCCTCGCGGCCCAGGCTGAGGTCGCCGCCGCTCCCGGACGCGGTGGAGAGCGCGACGGCGAGGGTCGCCAACGAGAGGACCATGAACGCCGCGCCGGCGAGGAGGAGGGTCTTCCGGCCGACCCGGTCAATCAACAAGATGGCCACCACGGTGGAGGCGATGCTCACCATCACGGTGGTGATGCTGATGGTGAAGGCGGCGTTGGTGGAGAACCCGACCGCAAGCCAGAGCGTGTTCGAGTAGGTCTTGACCACGTTGATGCCGACCAATTGCTGGAAGGCACCCAGCAGGAGCCCAATCCAGACGATCCGTTGGAGGCCGAGGCTGCTGCCGCGAAGGTCGCCCAACCCCTTCCCGTTCCGGTTCTGGTGCTGCGCCTGACGAATGGCCTCCACCCGCCCCTCGGCGGGGGCGTCCTCCAGGCGGCGGATCAGCACGCGCGCCTCGTCCTCGGCGCCCTGGCGGATCAGCTCGTGCGGCGAACGGGGCAATCCCCGCGCGACCAGCACATAGGCCACCCCCAGCGCGGCCACGACGCCAAACATCCACCGCCACGCCGCGCCCACTCCGAGCAGAGGGGCCGCCTCCGACCCGGCCCAGTGGGTGATGCCGTACCCGGCGAGCAGCCCCAGCAGCTGGCCGATCACGATCGCGAACTGCCACAGGGAGCCGAGGCGGCCCCGGATCCGGGTGGGGGAGATCTCGGCGATGAACGGCGGCACCACCGAGGGCGCCGAGGGCCACCAGGCTGCCCGCCAGCATCATCACCCGGGTACGTCCGATCCGGATCGAGACCGGACCCGCAAACCAGGCGCCGATGGCGCAACCGATCAGTGAGATCGCGGCGACAAAGCCCATCACCCCGCTGGTCAGCTCCATCGTGGAGCGGACGCCGGTGATGGCCGCATTCAGCGTGGACGTATCAAAGCCGAACAGGAACCCGGCGATGGCCGCACCGGCAGCAATCAAGGTCGGGTACCGGGTGCTGCTCGGTGGAGCCGCCATCGTCCCTCCAGGCCTGCCTGGCCGCCTGCTCAGCGTGGATGCGCCTCGAGCGCGGTGGTCCCCTCTCTAGATGCTCATGGGGACCGCCCCACGTAAGCGCGCCCAGGGTGGCGGCGGGTTCGCGTCATCGCCATCCTGGTGAGGTGCACGTCAAAGACACCCACCCCTGAGGGCACCCATGATCTCCGATTTGATCCTGTTCGGAGCGACCGGAGATCTCGCCGGCCGGTACCTGTTCCCGGCCATCGCCGAGCTCTTCGCGCAGAAGCGACTGCCAGCGGGCTTTCGTATCCTCGGGGTGGCGCCTGAACGCTGGGACCTGGAGACGTTCCGCCGCCACGTGCTGGAGCGCCTCCAGACCCACGCCGCGCAGACCCCCGCGGCTGCGCATGAGCAGGTCGCGCGCTCACTCAGCTTCCGGACGATCGACGTCCGGGATTTGGTGGAGGTCCAGCGCGAACTGGCGGATCTCCCCGAGCGCGGCGGTCCGGTCGCGGTGTACCTCGCGCTTCCGGCGGAGCTCTTTCCTGTTGCGGTCTCGGCGCTGGGCGGGCTGCGACTTCCGCTCGGCAGTCGACTGGTGGTGGAGAAACCGTTCGGCGTCGACCTGCAGAGCGCCATCGCCCTCAATCAGCTCCTGGCGCGCGTCTCCGGAGAGGCAGGCGAAGCGGCGGTGTTCCGCGTGGACCACGTGCTGGGGATGGCCAGCGTGCAGAACCTGATCGCCCTGCGGTTCGCCAACCGGGTGTTCCAGCCTGTCTGGAACGCCGCGCACCTCGCGCAGGTGGAGATCCTGTGGGAGGAGACGCTGGGGCTGGAGGGCCGCGCGGGCTACTTCGACCACGCGGGGGCGCTGAAGGACGTGATGCAGAACCACATGTTCCAGCTGCTGACGTTGGTGGCGATGGAACCCCCGGAGAATCCCAGCGAACGCGCGATGCGGGACCGGAAGGTGGAGCTGCTGCGCTCCGTGCGCCCGCTCACTGCCGTGGAACTGGGCGCTCGCACCCGACGCGCCCGCTACACGGCAGGGACGCTTCAAGGCGCCGAAGGAGCTGGGCGGTCCGTCCCCGCCTACGCGCACGAGGAGGGCGTGAACCCGAGCCGGAACACCGAGACCTACGCGGAAGTCACACTGGAGATCGACAACCCCCGTTGGGCCGGGACGCGCTTTCTGCTGCGCGCGGGCAAGGCGCTGCCCGAGAGGAGAAAGGAGATCGTCCTTCGCTTTCGTCCACTGGAGGGCGGGGACGCGGAAGCTTCCCCCAACGTCCTGCACATCGGCATCGACGGTCCCCGGGACGTGGTGCTCCAGCTCGCCGGAGGGGGAGCCGGCTCCGGCTCCGGATTGCGCATGCGGATGCCGCCCCCGCCGGGCGAGGTGCCGGCCTACTGCGCCGTCCTGGTGGACATCCTCTCGGGGGGAAGCGCCCTGTCAGTGCGCGGGGACGAGGCCGAAGAGGCGTGGCGGGTGCTGATGCCAGTGGTCGAGGGCTGGAGGCAGGGCGTGGTCCCGCTGGAGGAATACCCCGCAGGGTCCGCGGGGCCCGGAGCCGACCCGACCCGGGCGGACGAAGCACCGGCGCCGCCCGGGTGACGCCCAGCGCTCGCGCGTGCCCAGTGGCGCACCTTTCCCTTTCCGTCCAAAGTCGGCGGCGTTCGAAGGGAGAATCAATTGAAGCTCAGCGGCAACACGGTGGTGCTCACCGGGGGTGGTTCGGGAATCGGTCTGGCGCTGGCGGCGGAGCTGCTCCGGCGGGGCAACCAGGTGATCATCACTGGAAGGGACGCGGCGAAGCTGGAGGACGCGGCCCGGGCCCATCCGGGGCTGGTGGCTCGACGCTGTGATGTGACCGTGGAGGAGGATCGCCAGGCGCTGGCGGACTGGCTGACCGCGGAGCACCCGGGTTTCAACGTGCTGATCAACAACGCGGGGGTGATGCACGACTGGAGCTTCCTGGACGGCGCCCACCCCGCCTCCAAGGTGGAGCGGGAGATCACCACCAACCTCACCGCGCCGATCCTGCTCACCCACCTGCTGCTGCCCCGGCTGCTCAAGGCCACCGCCGCGGCGATCGTGAACGTCAGCAGCGGGGTGGCCTACGCGCCGCTGGCCAAGGCGCCGGTGTACTCGGCCACCAAGGCGGCGCTGCACTCCTTCACCCAGTCGCTGCGCTTCCAGCTCCAGGGTTCGCCGGTGAAGATCTTCGAAGTGGCCCCCGGGCTGGTCCACACCCCGATGTCCTCGGCCCGCTACGACAAGCCGGAGACCTTCACCACCCCAGAGCAGTTCGCCCAACTGGTGCTGCTGGGGCTGGCCAAGGACGTCCCGGAGATCCGCCCCGGAGACGCCAGCGCGCTGTTCTACGTCTCCCGCTTCGCCCCCGGATTCGCGATGCGGGTGATGAACAAGAAGACCCGGGGCGAGCTGCCGCCGGGGTGAGCGTCGGCGCCGAGCATCCCGACCTCTGGCTTGGATGAGGCAGTGGAGCACGGAGCCCGGAGCACGGAGCCCGGACAGGGGTCGGCCGACCTACTTCCGGATGAGGTCCACCCGGGTGTCGGTGGCGATCCAGTTGACCTCCCAGGTTTTGCCGCCGTCGTCGGAGAAGGCCTGCTCGAAGCGGCAGGTGGTCTTGTCGATTGGGGTGATCACGAACCGGACCAGGATCGCGCGACCGTTGAGCCGCTCCTGCGCGTAGAACTCACCGCGGCCGTTCTTGAACTCCCCCACGGTGGGGACCGCCAGGGTGCCGTCACCGCTGCTGGCGAAGTTCAGGCTCCATTGCCGGGTCTGCGGGTTGTACAGCCGCAGGCTCAGCCCTTCGAAGTGGCCCAGCGGCCCGTCTGCCACCAGCTCCACCAGGTTGGCGCGGCCGTTCCAGACCTTGCGCACCACGGTGGTCCCGTTCAGCTCGGTCCAGCTGTTGGAACCGGTCAGCGGACGCAGACGTCGGCGGACGTGGGTCTTCCAGGTGCCCAGCTCGAAGTCGAAGTCCGCCTGTCCGTCCCGGGCGGACCCTGCCGTCTCCTGGGCCGGCGCCGAGAGCGGCAGCACCAGGGCACACAACAACAACACGGTTCGGATGGCTGGGAAGGCGTCCATGGACGGGGTCTCGCGCGTTCGCGCACTCCTGCCCAGAGCCAGTTCCTTCGAACTTCATAGGGCCAGTACCGACGAGGCGCCCGGGCTACTTCGAACCCGGGCGCCCCTGATCAGTCGCTATGGCTCTCGGGCGAACATCGCCAACAGCACTTCTTGTGCGCGCTGCACCTCTTCCGGCGTCCGCGTCGTCAGCAGGTCGATCAGCTCCCGCGCCAGGTCCCGTTGGCCCTGGACGTAGAAGGTAAACAGGGTCCCCAGGGAGAGGCGGAAACCCCGAGCGATCTTCTCGATGGTCCTGAGTGAGGGCGACAACCCGTCGCGCTCGATCCGTCGAATCGCCTCCACCGACAGCCCGCTGTACTCCGCGAGCTGCTCCTGCGTCAGCGACTGCGCCAGCCGGAGGGTGCGCACGCAGGTCCCGAAGGTGGGTACCAGGCGCGGCTCCTTTCCATTGTGGTGCAGACAATCTGGGCGCGAGCGTGGTCATCCGGTACCCAGCGGGCGGCCAGGCAGGCGCTCGCCGGTATGGCGCTACCCGGACAGTGGACCCGTTCGATCAAAGCCTCGGTCGGAAGCAGCACCGACCACCCCTGAGGTGTCCGCCGCGCGCCCAGTCTTCTATTCAGTCCTTCTGAGACAGATGTAGAACCCGATGAACCATCTGATCACACCGACGAGGGTTCCCTTGCTGCTCAATCTCAGGCCCGCGGTACTTCTTCTTGCTTACGTCAACTGTCTCACCCCACAGCCCGATAAAGAGGAGCCGCGCAAAGTCACGGTGAGCGAAGTGCTGTCATGTTTTGTGGAGGGTCACGCACCGACCCTTCAGACGCAGAACGGAAAGACGTACGCGGACGAAGGCTGCAGGGCGCGGTTCAAGAACGTCGCGCTCCAAGGGACCTGCGTGAAGCGGGGGGGGATCCCATTCGTCTCTGCGCAATCAGATGCTCCGGTCGCCGTCTTCTGCTCCGATCCCAGGTGGCGGAACTGCGAGAATGGCCGCAGCTACATCTTCGTCGGAGACATCCTCTCGGTCTCGGACCGCAGCGAAGGGAATCCACCAGACACCGATTGCGCAGCCAGGCATCGGAACGATGCTTTCGAAACCTCTGGGTGTCGAGAGCACGTCGCCTGGCCCGTCATCATCGGGCTTGCGGAGGGATGCAGAGATGCCTCCTCTCCGAATTGGTACGGGCGGTAGCAGTCCTCATCCTCTCAGGCAGCCCCTGATCTGGGGCCGCCCTGGGCGTGGCGGGCCTACTTGAAGAGGCTACCCAGTACATCGAGATTGCCGCCAATTCCGAAGCTCAACGCCCAGGCGGTGCGGGAGAACTGGGAGCCGTCCTCCTTGGTGAATTCGACGTTGTTCAGGGTCGTTCCAGCCAAGACGCTGAAATAGGCATTGGGGCTGAAGCCGATGCCAAAGGCGATGACTGGCACGACGTCCCGCTCGGCGTAATCGGTTCGCGAGGCTTCCACCGAGGGTGCCTGGTCCACACGGAGGCTGGTGAGGACCGTGTAGGTCAGTGGCTTGCCGATGAAGAACCCGAATTTGGTGAGCGCACAACTGCCCCTCAAAGCGGGGTTCCAGTCCAGCGCCGCGAGCCAGTTGATGATCTGAAGACGAGCCTCAGAATTCTTGCCTCCGGAGATCCAGGCCCGGATTGCGGCGACCGCATCTGTCGCCGTGTGGTCAATGTGCTTCCCATCTTTGTCGGTGTATTTGATGGTCCTTCCGCCCAGCAGGTGGGCGCCAATCGGACCATCTTTCTCTCCAGCCGAGATGGCCGATTCAACGACCGGGAGCAGAGCCTCTGCCTTGATCTTTGCCACCCCGGAGGCGGCACTCTGGGCAGTGCGTTCATCCCCCCCGCCCCACGTTGATGCGCAGTAGTTTGCGGCCGCCTCCGGATATCCCCAGTAGAACGGCATGATGAGGACGTAGGGCATCAGCGCGGAGGCCGCATTCTCCTGCCGGGTGCGCCCGGGCAGTGGAGTCTGGATCGCCAGAGCAATGCCTCCGCTGAACCCCTTGGCGATCAGCTTTCCACTTCGCACCTCGTCAAGCTTGGCTTGGACCTCAGCCTCTTGCCGCTCCTGGGACTCGGCAATTTTCTCGACCTTGGCAGCAAGTGTCGTCAAGGCAGGGTCCGTCGCGGGCACCCCCTGGGCGGAGGCAAGCGCAGGAAGCACGAACAAGCCGGATGCATAGAGACGGCGGAGCAGAGAAAGAAGAGACAGATTGGGCCTCGAGGTTCGAGTTGCACGACGGGGGGAAGAGCCGCTTTTTCTAGCATGACCCAGAAAGCCCGTGGAACCCGTTAGGCGCATACGCCGCACCCGTCATCGGCCTCTGATCTCTGGGGGGCGCCTACGGCTTCGGCGCCCGGGTATCCAGCCAGGCGATCAGATCCGCGATCACCTTGGCCCGCTCCGGCTCGTGGACCAGATCGTGGACCAGCCCTTCGTAGGTGGTCAGCGTCTTGTCGGTGGAGACCGCCTTGGCGATCAGCTCCGCGCTGCCCTCCGGATTGGTCAGCTGGTCCGCCGTCCCGTGCAGGGCCAGCACCGGGAGGGACAGTTCGCCGGCCCGCTGGCCGATGCGATCCATCGCCTTGAGCAGCTCCGCGCCGGTGCGGGCCGGCCCGTTGCCCTGGAGGATCAGCGGGTCGCTCTTCATCTGGGCCACCACCTGGGGATCGCGGGAGAACTTGGTCTCCTCTCCCTCCAGCAGCTTGGCCCGCGGGGTAAGCGCGGAGGCGACGCCGCTGAGCGCCACCAGCACCGCGTTGACGTCCTTGCCCGGCTTGAGCGCCGCGGCGGAGAGGATCAACCCGCCCAGCCGGGACTGGTTCTCCAAGGCATAGAGGGTGCTGATCGCCCCGCCCATGCTGTGGCCGAAGAGGAAGAGCGGCTTGCCCGGATGCTCCGCCTGCACCCGCTGCACGAACAAGCCCAGGTCCGCCACGTAGTCATCGAAGCGCTCCACGAACGCGCGCTCACCCTCGGAGAGGGCGTGTCCCCGCAGATCGAAGGCGTGGACCGCGTAGCCCGAGCCCACCAGGGCGGTGGCCACCTCCGCGTAGCGATCCGCGTGGTCCTTGAGTCCGTGCAGGAGCACCACCGCCGCCCGGGGCTCGCCGGTGGGAGGGCGCCAGGAGGCCTCGTACAGCTTCAGCCCTCCGGTGCCGGTGAAGCTCCCCTCCTGGTAGGCCACCGTGGCGGGGACCACCAGCGGGGTGGTGCGGACCGCCGCCGCGCGGGAGGGGCCCGCACCACACGCGGAGAGCAGGGAGAGGACGAGCAGGCTGAGGATGCTTCGGGACATGAGACCTCCGAGAGAGGGACAGACCTTCGCTGGAACCTTCAATGCGAACATCGGCCAGATGGCCTACTCCGGACCGACCAGGCGGTGCTCCAGCGCGAACAGCGCCGCCCCCGCCCGGCTGGAGACGCCCAGCTTGGCGTAGATGTGGATCGCGTGGTGCTGCACGGTGCGGGCGGAGAGTCCGAAGTGCCGGGCGATCTCCTTGTTGGACTCGCCCTGCACCAGCCGCCGGAGCACCTGCACCTCCCGGTCGGTCAGCCCCGCCGGCCACGCTCCCCGCCTGGGCACCGCCTCCCCTGCCGCCTCCAGCACCGCGCGGACCGCGCGCGGATCCAGACGTCCGGCTGCCGACTCCGCCTCCAGCTGCGCGCGGGCCTCGGGCCGGCTCTTCGCTCCCCGATGGGGGCGCTCCGAGAGCAGCGCGTCGTAGCAGTCCGCCGCCGCCAGCACCCGCGCCGCCGGGCCCAGCTGGAGGCCGGGTGATCGCCGCGGATAGCCGGAACCGTCCAGCCGCTCATGGTGCTGGGCCGCCAGCTCCGCCACCTGGTGGAGCGCCGGAGAGCGGGAGAGGATCCGGTGGGTGTCGTGCGCGTGGAGCTGGACCCGATCCCACTCCGCGGCGTCCAGCGGCCCGGGCTTGTCCCAGATCCCGGTGGGCACCCCTACCCGCCCCAGGTCGTGAAGCAGTCCGGCCAGGTGCAGCCGCTCCAGCTCCGCGGGGGGAAGCCCGAGGCAGACGCCGGCCTGGCGGGCCAGCTCCGCCACCCGGGTGGAGTGTCCGAAGGTGAAGGCGGACTTGAGATCCACGAAGTCGGCGAAGGCAGTGGCCACCGTCGCCAGGTCCAGCTTCACCGGATCGCCAGGTGCGCGCTGGAGCACCGCGGTCCAGGCGGAGATCCCCTGCAGCGACGCGGCCAGCCGGGGGGAGGCCCCCAGGAAGCGCTTCACCAGCGAGGGATCCAGCTGCCCTCCGCTCCGGGCCTTCAGCTCCCGGACTGCTCCCGCCACTCCTCCCATCCGCAGTTGCTGTTCGGCCACCAGCGCCACCTGCACCACCCGCGCGGGAAGGGAGATCGCCTCTCTTCGCTTGCGCAGCGGGACACCCTTTCCGTCCCACCGCTCGTGGATCTCCTCCAGCGCGCCCACCACCACCGGCGCCATCCGCAGTCGCTGCGCCAGGCGCTGACCGACTTCGCAGCTGGCCCGCGCCAGTTCGCCGGGTAACCCCGGACGGGTCAGGACCTTGGCCACCGAGCGGGCGCGCCGCAGCGGCGACTGGCCGGCGGCCAACCCCACCACCGTGGCGCCGACCATCCGTGCCTGCCGTCCGGCATCCAGCGGGGTGTAGAGCTGCTTGAAGGCCAGGTCGTCAAAGCCCAGCGCCGCCTCCTCCGGGGCGAACGCGGTGCAGCCGATGTACCGCAGCAGCGCGGTGTAGAAGACGTCCGCGCGCGCGTCCGGCCCCAGGTCCTCCTCCTCCGCCAACCCCACCGCCAACAGACAGATCCGCAGGGTGGTCTCCGGCGGGTTCCCGTTGGCCAGGTCGGTGGCCAGGGAGAGGGCGCAGAGGACCTCGGTGAGCTGGAGCGGAGGATGCGGCATGGACGCCGGGCGCATCATCGCCGCCGCACCGCCGGGGGGCCAATCCGGCGAGAGGATTGCCTGCGCCGGCGACCGCGGTCTAAAGCGGTGCTCAGCCGTTCCGGGGGATTCCACATGCGCTTTGTGTCTCTGGCTGTGCTGGCCGTCACGCTTGCCGTCGTCGGCTGTGGACCTTCCGAAGAGCCCTGCGAGCGTTGCGGGGGGGAGGCCTGCGTGGAGCTCCAGACCGACACCGCGCACTGCGGAGCCTGCGGTACCGCCTGTCAGACCGGACAGCAGTGCACCGCGGGCCAGTGCCTGACCCCGGAGTGCACCGCCGGCGCCACCCGCGCCTGCTACAGCGGACCGGCGAGCACCCAGGGAGTCGGCCGCTGCCAGGCGGGCACCAACACCTGCCAGACGGATGGCACCTGGGGCAGCGCCTGCCAGGGAGAGATCACTCCCGCCGCCAGCGAGAGCTGTGGAAACTCGGTGGACGACGATTGCGACGGCACCGGGGATCCCGATCTCCAGACCGATCCGGAGAACTGCGGCAGCTGCGGCCGGGCCTGTGAGGTCGACCATCTGTGCACCGCGGGGAGCTGCGTCCTGGAGGTGCCCCCGGAGTGCGGCGCCGGAGAGAGCCGCAGCTGCTACTCCGGGCCGGAGGGAACCTCCGGGGTGGGGCTCTGCTCGGCGGGCACCCAGACCTGCGATTCGGACGGGACCTGGGGCGGCTGCCAGGGAGAGGTGGTGCCGACGGTGGATGCCTGCGGCAATGGCCTGGACGAGGACTGCAACGGAAACCCCGACGACTCGCTGGACGTGGACGGGGATGGCTACGCCCGCTGCGACGGCGACTGCTGCGACTCGGCGGAGGACGGTTGCCCCCAACCGCTGGAGGTGGGACCAGGCGCCTTCGAGGTGCCGGGCAACGGGGTGGATGACAACTGCGATGGGGAGACGGACACCGCGCCCGTCGCCTGTGACGTGGGGCTGGACACCCAGGCCAACAACGCGGCGGACGCGGCGAAGGCGCTGGGGGTGTGTCAGCAGACGCCGGGCAGCGGCTGGGGTCTGGTCAACGCCCAGTGGGTGAAGGTGGATGGCACCGGAACTCCGGCCGCGGAGCAGCGCGCGGTGCGGCCACAGCTGGGCGCGGTGACCGCCAGGGAGGGCGGCGCGCTGCTGGTGCTCTCCACCGCCCATGCCGCGGGGACCGCCGATCTGAACCCCGGCTTCTCCAGCTTCGAGAGCACCAACAACACGACCAGCAGCGGCTTCCCCTCGGACTGGCTGCTGGCCAACGGGGGCACCCGTCCGAGAGCGCCCGGGTGTCCGGCGCTGGGCGGGAGCACCGCGCTGGATCCGGTGATGCTGCAGCTGACCGTGAAGGTGCCGCAGAACGCCCGCTCCTTCCAGGTGAGCAGCTACTTCCTCTCCGCGGAGTTCCCGGAGTGGACCTGCTCGGCCTTCAACGACCCGTTCCTGGTGTTGCTGACCTCCGCCTTCGAGGGGACGCCGGCCAATCCGGCGGACCGGAACCTGGCGAACTACACCGCCCCGGGCGATCAGCGCTTCCCGGTGGGGACCAACCTGGCCACCCTGGACACCGGGTACTTCACCGCCTGCAAGAACGGCCCGATCGGCTGCACCTCCCTGATGCCGGAGAGCATCACCACCTGCATCGGCACCGCGGACCTGGTCGGCACCGGGTTGGAGGGGGTGACCGACGTCTGCGAGACCGGCGACCAGGTGGGCGGTGGCACCGGCTGGCTGACGGTTCGAGGGAACGTGGTGCCCGGGGAGACGATCACCCTGCGCTTCGCGCTGTGGGACACCGCCGACCCCAACTTCGACTCGATGGTGTTGCTGGACCAGCTCCAGTGGTCCACCGCGCCGACCACTCCCGGCACTTCGCTGTAGCCCGGCTCAGCGCAGGACCATCACCAGGCCCAGGGAGAGCATCGAGATGAACACCGTGGCGATCCCGGTCACGTAGAGCGGGCGCAGCCCGGCGGCGCGGACCTTGGACCACTTGAGGTCCAGCCCCAGCCCGGCCATTGCCACCGCCAGCAGGAAGTTGTCCGCCTGGATCAGCGCGTCCACCGTCCCGGTGGGGAGCACCCCCAGCGAGCGCACCGCCATGCTGACCACGAACAGGAGGATGAACCAGGGGACCAGCGGCACCCGGGCGCCGGGCTTGAGGGGCTGGCCGTTGGGGGCCTTGCCCTTGCGGAACATCAGGGTGAGCACGATCGCCATCGGCGCCAGGGTCAACACCCGGCCCAGCTTGACCACCGTGGCCAGCTCCGCCGCGGCGGCCGAACCGGTGGCGCTGTCGAAGCTGAAGGCCGCGCCCACCACCTGGGCCACCTCGTGGATCGACGCGCCGGACCACAGCCCGAACTGCTGCGCGGTCAGCCCCAGCGCGGCGCCGATCACCGGATAGAGCAGCATCGAGAGGGTGCCGTAGAGGGTCACCGCCCCCACTCCTACCGCGGTGTCCTCCTCCTTGGCGTCCACCGCTCCGGAGACGGCGACGATCGCCGCCGCGCCGCAGATCGAGGTCCCGGCGGCCAGCACCGCGGAGAGAGACCGGGGCAGGCCGAAGCGCTTGCCGACGAAGGTGGTGAAGACGAAGGTGCCCACCACCGCCGCGGCGATCACCGCCAGGCCGGAGGGACCCACCGCCAGCACCTGGGAGACCGCCAGCCGCAGGCCCAGAAGGCCCACCGCCAGCCGCAGCAGTTGCTTGGCGGAGAAGGTGATCCCCGGGGCGAGCGAGGCCGGCAGCACGTTGAGGTTGGCCAGCACCCCGCCCAGGATCACCGCCGAGATCAACGGGCTGAGCGCGGGGGTGGAGCGGGAGGACAGGAGGGCCACGGTGCCCACCGCGAACGCGGCCAGGGTCCCGGGGACCCGCTTCTGGCAGCGGGCCAGCGGACTTGTAGGCTCGGGGGTCTTGGGAAGGACAGCCTGCACGTCGGTGCTGCGCATCCTAGGCCACTGGCCTTCCAGGAGGGAGGCCAGCACAAAGCGGCCCCCCCGGACTCTCGAAGCAGCTACTTCGTGAGGAGCGACCACCAGGAGCCGTTCGCCGTCGCCGGGGGAGCGGCGGAAGACGTCGCCGCGGCACAACTGCAGCGATCCTCCTGCGGCACGCCGCGCATCACCGAGTCCACATGGGCTCCACACCCGCTCCAGGTCACCTTGCTGCACTTCCGACAACGAACACGGCTGCACATGGGGATTGCCTCCTTGGCTTCCCGTACGAGCCGGGACAATCGACGAAGGATTCAGTCCTTTGGGGACTGGGGAGCGAGCAGGCAGGCGGGCTAGAGTCCGGCCGCAGGCGCAAGGGGGGCACCACATGGGAACCAGGGTAGGAACGGGCCGCAGTCTCAGCCGGGATCCGCTGGTGGCGGGCCGGGAGGCGATGGCGCTGGCCCTGGCGCCGCTGGAGGGACGGAGGGCGGCGCTGGTCTTCCTGTTCGCCACCGCGGGCTACGATCAGCAGTCGCTGGTGGAGGCGGTCCATCACGCCGCGGACGGGGCCCCGGTCCTGGGCTGCTCGGGAGAGGGCGTGATCGGGGAGCATGGCTCGGAGGAGGGCAGCCACGCGGTGGTGGTGGCCGCAGTGAGTTCGGAGGAGATCGGCTTTCATCCGCTGAAGGTGGAGAACATCTCCGCCGATCCGGAGCGCGCCGCCCGGGAGCTGGCGCGCCAGGTGGCGGAGTGCGGGACCCAGGGGCGGTTGCTGCTGCTGTTCCCGGACGGGGTCACCTTCCAGTTCGGCAACTTCTTCCAGACGCTGGACCGGGCGCTGCCCTACCCGCTGGTCGTCGCCGGAGGGACCGCCGGGGACATGTTCACCTTCCAGCGCACCTACCAGTACTTCGGCGGCCAGGCGCACAGCGACAGCCTCAGCGCGGTGTTGATCTCCGGGAAGGTGGACCCGCAGCTGGTGATCAGCCACGGGGCGGCGCTGCTGGGCACCGAGAAGCAGGTCACCTCCTCCGGCCAGGGAGAGCTGCGGGAGGTGGAGGGCCAGCCGGCCTGGGACTACTTCCGGCAGTTCCTCCCCGAGGAGGCGCAGAGCCTCAACGGGATGCACTCCGCCCATCTGGTGGTGGCCGAGCGGCTGCCGGCGCCGGTGGAGGGCTTTGGCGAGTTCGTGGTCCGGGTCCCGCTGCGGCTGGACGAGGCGCGGGGCACGCTGGCCTTCGCCGCGGAGATCCCGGAGGGGACGATGGTGCAGGCCGCGGTGCGCGACGCGCCGATGGTCGCCCGCCGAGGGGAGGAGGCGGCCCGGGAGCTGCGGGCGAGGCGGAGCGAGCGGCCGTTGCTGGTGATCGAGCTGAACTGCGCGGGACGAGGCCGGTTGCTGTTTGGAGAGCAGACCAACCCGATGCTGATCCGTCCGCAGCTGGCGGCCTTCGAGGAGCACACTCCCTGGGTGGGGCTGCACACCTTCGGGGAGATCGCCCCGGTGGGTGGGGAGACGAGGTTCCACAACTTCACCGGCGTGCTCTGCGCGCTGTATCCGACGGCGTAAACAGCGATGGCCGGGCGCGATCAAGACAGCGAGGCGGAGGCGTTGCGCGCGCAGGTGCGCACCCTGGAGGACCAGCTGCGGCGGCTGGTGCTGACCGAGCAGCGGCTGTACTTCGCCCAGCGCGACGTAAGCCGGCAGCTGCGGCGGGTGGAGGCGCTCAACGAGTTCTCGGTGCAGTGGCCCCGCTGCGGGAGCGAGGCGGAGATCCTCCGGCTGGCCTGCCGGACGCTGCTCTCCTTGTTCGACTACGACCATGCCGCCGGCTTTCTCTGCGATCGGGAGGAGCGGGTGAGGCTGGCGGTGGCGGAGATCGCCGAGGGGAGGCAGGAGACGGTCCCGGTGTGGGAGCCGGAACCGCTGCCCGGAGTGGTCTGCGCCGATGTGCCGCGGGAGCTGATCGTGGTGGACCGCGGCGCGCCGCCGGGCCCCTCGCCCCTGCTGGCCGCCTTCGACCGGGTGTTCCCGTCTCCCTGCCCGCTTCCGGAGCCCTGCTGTCTGATCCAGGTCCCGGTCCAGGAGGGCGCGGGGGGCCGCTGCCACGGGATGTTGGTCCTGCGCCGGTGTGGCCCGGTGACGATGCACGAGTCGGTGGCCTCCGACGCGGACCGACCGTTCCTGGAGTTGATCGGGCGGCACCTGGCCACCGCGCTGGCGCAACTGGGGCTGGTGGAGGACCTGCGCCGCAGCTGTCTGGACCTGGCCCTGGCGCAGGGCGAGGTGGTGCGCCGGGAGCGGCTGGCCGCCCTGGGAGAGCTGGCCGCGGTGGTGGCCCATGAGGTCCGCAACCCGGTGGCGGTGATCTTCAACTCGGTGGGAGGCCTGCGGCGGCTGATCCCGCCCCAGGCCCCCGCCGATCACCTGCTGGGGGTGGTGGCGGAGGAGGCGGCTCGCCTGGAGGAGATGGTGGCCGAGCTGCTGGACTTCGCCCGGCCGCTGCGCGAGCGGAAGCTGGAGCGGATGGAGGAGATCGTCGCCCAGGCCGCGGAGCGAGCCCGCCGCGCCAGTCGCAGCGATCAGGCCGAGATCCGGATCGAGACGGAGGAGGCACTGCCGGCGGTGTTCGGGGATGCCCGGATGCTTCAGCAGGCGGTGCTGAATCTACTGACCAACTCACTGGATGCCGGCGCGGGCAACGAGCCGATCCAGGTGAGGCTGGGGCGCGAGCAGGGGCCAGAGCAGGTGCTGCTCCGGCTGGAGGTGCGCGACCGGGGCTGCGGGATCGCCGCCGAGAACCTGCAGCGGATCTTCGAGCCTTTCTTCACCACCCGCGCCACCGGAACCGGCCTGGGCCTGGCGGTGGTGAAGAAGGTGGTCGAGGCCCACGGAGGGGCGGTGCGGGTGGAGTCCACCCCGGGCGCGGGCAGCACGTTCACGGTGCTGATCCCGGCGCGGTAGGCGAGACAGCAGAGAACCGAAGCTCTCCGCTGTCCCCCGACCTGACCTCCCGCTTCAGTCCGCCCGCTCCACCGCCTCCACCAGCAGCTGCCTCGCGCTGCGGACCACTCCCTTGATCACGTACGTCTGGTCGGGAGTCCCCGAGCTGTAGGCCTTCGCATTCTGGACCACCCGCTCATGGCGGGTGCCCCGCGCGACATACGCGCGCAGCGGCAGGCCGCCGCTGTCGATGCCCTCCGGGCCGTGGGCGGTGAACGCCTGGAAGGTCTCCTTCGGCGCGTCGGGCAGCTGGTAGGTGTTGTCGCGGCTCCTCAGCACTACTTTGAGCATCACCCGCTGGCCCTCCAGCTTCTCCCAGGCGTCGCTGCTCCGGGCCACCTCCCAGGCCACCTCCTGGTACTGGTGCTCCTCGGTCTTGCGCTCCACCCCGTGGAAGGCGACCGGGAGGTCGGACGGCCTGGCGCCGGCGGTGACCTTGCGGTTCCCGGGCACCAGCTTGATCGCGTCCTTCCAGTCCACGGCCGGGGCGTAGCCCTTCCCCGCCTGGCCTCCGGTGGCGATCACCGGCTGGCCCAGCACCTCTCGCAGCTGGTTCCAGTCGTCCATCTTCACCTTGCCGGGGGTGTACGCGGTCCGGCTCAGATAGACGCCGAACCACTCCTGGTTCAGCGGCAGCGCCGGGCTGAGCACCTGGTTGCCCTCCAGCTTCTTCCAGCCCAGGTCCGACAGCTGCGCCCAGCTCTGGTCGTCCACCGCCAGCCAGCCGCTGGGCTTCTGCACGTTGGACCACAGGTTGTGGCTGAACACGTTGCGGGTCAGCTCCACGTCCTTGGCGTCGGCGTTGAGCCGGATCGCGTCGTTGTCGGCGAACGCGAACACGTTGTGGTCCACCACCGCGCGCAGCCGGGTCCCCAGGATCAGCAGATTTCCGTTTCTGCCCCGCCCCTCGCCGAAGCGCATGTCCCAGGAGAAGGCGACCGTGTTGTTGCGGAAGATGAACGGCTCATCGCCATGGCCCCGCTCGGCGTTGACGGTCTTGGTGGTGTGGTTGATGAAGATGTTGTTCTCCACCGTCTGACCATTGGCCACCCGCAGCGCGCCCTCGGCGCCGTTGAGGAACACGCTGTTGCGGATCACGCAGCCGGGCAGGGCCAACCAGATGTGCTCGCTCTTGTCCGAGCGCGAGTAGTCCAGGTCCCCTTCCGGCGTGTAGAGGTTGTTGTTCCGCTTGTCGAAGACGAAGCCGTCGATCACGGTGTTGCTGTGATCCTCGGCGCCCTCGATCGTGTAGCCGCCGCGCCGGCCCTTGTAGTCCTTGGCGGTGCCCAGCAGGGTGGGGTTGGCCCACGGGTTGCGTGACTTGAAGTCGGCGGAGTAGCCGCCCAGAAGGGTCAGGTCCCGGGTGTCGATCTTCCAGTTGCCGGCCTTCAGCTTGCCGAAGTACTCGCCGCCGGCGACGTGGAGGGTGTCTCCGGACTCGCTCTTCTCCAGCGCCTGGTAGGGATCACGGAACGGCTTCTCCCGGCTGCCGTCCCCTCCGGTGGCGCCGGCGCGGATGAACCAGTCCTTGCCCACCGCTCGGGTGGCCACCGCGCCGCCCACCTCGTACGGCTCCAGGCTCTCGATGAACACGCCGGCCTTGGGGAGGTTCTTCACCTGGTGGGCCACCCCGCGCAGCCGGTACAGCCGGTCCGGCTTGCCGCTGCCGGTGTAGTACCCGGACGCGTCGTCCACCGCCCGCTGGGCGCTGCTGCCCTTGGGGAAGAAGCCGGTGATCCGCTCGCTGCCGCCCTGGTCATAGAGGACCACCCCGGCGTGCTTCTGGGTGTCGTACTGGGCGGGGATGCCGTTGATGTTGGCCACCGATCCCACCGCCACGATCAGCTCCAGCGACTGGCCCTCCACCTTGGAGGCGTCCTTGGCCCAGCGGGTGAGATCGGAGGGGGTGTAGCTGCGGGCCACCGCCTCGGCGCCGCCTCCGAACGGCTTCACCTCCAGCGAGAGGCGGCGGGCGCCGGCCGGGGCGTTGGCCTTGGGCTGCAGCAGCTTCAGCGCCCGGGACAGCTCCCAGGGCGGGGCGATCCCGTCGGCGGACTCGCCGCCCTTGCCGATCAGGGTCAGCCCCAGCGCCTGGCGGAACTGGTTCCAGTCGTTCATCTCCACCTTGCCCTCCTGCGCCGAGCCCCGCTGGGAGAACTTGTCCATCCACTGCGGGTCCAGCGGCAGCCTGGGGTTCTTCACCTGGTTGCCGGACTGGGCCTTGAGCCCCACTTCTTCCATCAGCTCCATCTGCGCGTCGTCCACCGCGGTGAACCGCCCCTCCACCCCGAAGTTCAGGTTGGAGTAGAGGTTCATGAAGAAGAGGTTGTCCTGGATGCTGACCCGCTCCGCCGGGCTGGTGAGGTAGATCCCGTTGTTGTCGTTGTGGGCCAGGATGTTGCCGCTCACCACCGCCGGTCCTCCCAGCGAGATGGCCGAGCCGCGATAGCCGCCCTTCCCCGCCGCGCGCGGATCCCAGGTGAAGAGGATGGTGTTGTTGCGCACCGTGGCCGGGGTCTTCTCGCTGCTGCTCAAGATCGCCACTCCCCAGGTGATGGAGTTGAGGATCAGGTTGTTCTCCACCGTGGAGCCGGTGGGGCAGTTGATGGCGTTCTCCCCGGGGTTGATGATCACCGAGTTGCGCACCGTGGCCGGCAGCGCGAACCGCATCGCATTCTCGCTGGGCTTCTCGGTGCGGCCGGACTTCTGATCGTCGGCGTACTGGGCCTGCTCCTGCATGTCGATCACCACACCGTCCACCACGGTGTTGCGCGCCAGCGAGCTGACCCGCTCCTGCTGGGGCCAGTTCTTGGAGGCCTTGTCCCAGAGCAGTTCGGTGGGGTTGCTCCACGGATCGCGGGCCTGGAAGTCGGTGCTGTAACCGCCGATCAGCTGCACCCCGTCGTAGGGCAGCTGCCAGGTGCCGGTGCCGGAGCGGCCGAAGTACTTGCCCTCGGTGACGTGGACCGCGTCCCCCGCCTCCACCTTCTCCAGCGCCTGCCAGGGATCGGCGAAGGGCTTGCCTTGCGAACCATCTCCCCCGGTGGCTCCGGCGCGGACGAACCAGTCGCGGGCCAGGGCGGGCGAGGAGGCCAGCGTCAGCGCCAGCACCCCCAGCGCCAGTGCGTGAAGGACGGCGCGCGACGACGTCGAAGCAACCATGTGGTGACCCCCCCTGCGTGGTGCGGCGGCGGCATCTTGCTGCGGTTGGGGGAGTCCAGTCCTGTGGGTCAGGGCGATTTCCCTGGGTCCGCTCGCACCCGGGTTGACGCAGATCCACCTACACCCGGCGATCCTGATCCCACGGGCGCTTACAACAGGGCACGGTCGTTGCTCTGGCCTCCCTCCATGCGAACCGGCAGCAGACCCTTCCAGCTTGGGGCGGCGATGATCGCCATCGGCGGCGCCGGCTCCGCGGTGAGCACCGCCCAGCCCCGCACCGTGATGGGGATCTACCTGCTGTGGGCGGGGTCGATTCTGCTGATCGGCAAGCTGCGCGGGAGCCGGTTCGGGGCCAGCACCTGGGTCCACGCCTGCTCGGCGATGGTCAGCCCGGTGCTGTGCGCCTCGCTGGTGCCGCTGACCGGAGGGCTGGAGTCGGCGGCACTGTTCGGGCTGCCGGCACTGCCGCTGCTGCAGGCCAGCTTCTTGCGCGGCAAGGTGGTGGCGGCGGCGGCGGGCGCATTGGCTGCGCTGGTCAGCGGAGTGTCGGTGATGGTGCTGCTGGACGCCGCCCGCGCACCGCACCTCGCCCTGCTGATGCTGGCGCTGGGGATCAGCGCGATCCAGGCGGCCCGGATGTTCCGGCGGATGGACCAGGCGGAGGACGAGGCCGCCCGCCAGCGGGAGCAGGCGCTGCGCAAGGAGGCGGAGGAGGCACGCACCGCCCATCAGGCCGAGCTGCGCTGGGCCACCTCCGAGCGCCTGGCTGCGGTGGGACGGATGGCGGCGGCGGTGTCGCATGAGATCAACAACCCGCTGGCCTATGTCTCCGCCAACCTGCTGCACCTCCAGCGCGAGCTGGCCTCCGGGCGGCCCGCGGATCCGATCGAGCTGCGCGAGGTCCTGCAGGAGACCCAGCAGGGGGTAGAGCAGATCCGGCAGATCGCCGCCGACCTCCGCGCCGCGGCCCGGGAGGAGTCGGTGCCCTGCAGCACCTTCGCGCTGGGCCCGGTGCTGGAGGCGGCGGTGCGGATCGCCCAGGTCCGCGCCGGCAAGCGGCTGCGGATCGAGACCCGGATTCCGAAGGAGCTGCCGCATACGTTCGGGATGCCGGGACGGCTGCGCCAGGTGTTCGTCAACCTGCTGGTCAACGCGGTGGATGCCACCGGTGAGGCTCCGCGGCAGGAGGTGAGGGTCACCGCCCGCTGCGACGGCGAGCGGCTCCTGGTCTCGGTGGAGGACACCGGCGTGGGCCTGCCGGAGAACTGGCAGGCGCGGCTGTTCAAGCCGTTCTTCACCACCAAGCCCGCCGAGGAGGGCACCGGGCTGGGCCTCTCACTGTCCCGGCGCTATGTGGCCGAATCCGGCGGGGCGCTGTGGGCCGAGGCCCGCCCCGAGGGTGGGGCGCGGTTCACGGTGGCGTTGCCGCTGGCGGACGCGGAGCTGCCGTTGGTGCCTGCCGGACCGCTGCCTGCTGCGACTCGCAGCGCCGTGCTTCGCTGCGAGCCTCCGCGCGCGCCTTCGCGCCGACGCCTTCGTCGCCCCCGGGTCGCGCAGCTGCGGCCGCAGGGTTCTCACCGTTAGCCCACCGGCGACTCGTGGGGATCCAGCGGCGGGTAGAGCATCGCCCCCACCAGCAGCAGTCCGGCCAGGGCCACCGCCAGCAGCAGCGAGGGGACGTCGGCCGCGGTGCCGAAGCCGAGGTTGAGGCCCAGGGTCCCCAGGATCATCAGCCCGCCCATCCCCAGGCTGGTCAGGGTCCCCAGGCGGTGGACCGCCCTTCTCAGCTCCGGGCTCCGGACCAGGGTGTCCACGCTGGCCCGGTGCGCCGACTGCATCACCCGCTCGGCGCTCAGCGCCAGCAACAGGCTCCCGACAAGGGTGGCGGTCGCGCCGAGGCTCCCCCCCGACCACATGCTCAGCGCGACCGCCAGAATCAATGTCGCCAGTGCGTTCACCACCAGCGCGGATTTGTAGACCCGGGGGCTCCCGGCGCTCAGGCGCCTCCCGAGGTGCATCTCCACCGCCCGGGCGGCGAGGATCACCGCCCCCGCCCCCACCACCAGGCTGGGCACCGACGCGTCCGGGAACAGCGACGGCCAGTACCAGCCCAGCAACAGCCAGGAGGCGATCCCCGCTCCCCGGGCCAGGATCAGGCTGCCCAGCCCTGGGACCCGCTTCACCTGCTCCCAGCCCACGCTGACGCTGGCCCCCCCCAGGGGCTGCATCCGTCCGCCTACCAGCGTCAGCGATCCAATCAGGAGCCTCATGCCCGCCCCGGTAATCCCCCTCCCGCTGGCCGCCACCACCACCAACCCCGACTGCAGCAGCAGGCTCCCCGCCAGCGCCCCCACCACTCCCGGGGTGGTGACTCCCACTCCGGTCCATCGCAGCGCCTGCTCCACCACCCACGGCTGCACCGCCCACAGCACCACCCGCCCCAGATCGCGCACCACCTCCAGCGCTCCGGTGCGCCACAGGATGGGTGCGCTGCTGTGCATCGGCCGGCCTCAGGGGACTGTGAAAACCCCGGCTTTCCGCAAAGCACTTGGCGTGCCCTTCCCCTCCTCCAGTGAGCGCGCGGCGCGGGGTGTCCACTCCGCTTGAATCCGGAGGCACGCGGTGTCCACCCCGGTGGACAGGCCCGCGGTGGCCTTCCCTCTGAGCAGACGGTGGCGCGGTAAATGCTCAGTCTGGCTGCGTGCGGTGGATCTCTGGCCCCGGTAGCATTTCCAGCATGTCCGAGAGTCCAGAGCTGCGGTGTGTCCGGGAGCGTGACCTCTATCTGGAGCTGCTGCGGTTGCTGGGGGGAAGGGGCGCCCCCCCGAAGCTGAGCGCGGTGCTGGCGGCGATGTCCTCCCTGGCCGACGCGCCGCGGGTGTACCTGGAGCTGTTCCGGGACGCCGGGGCGCGCGAGCGATCGCTGTCCCGCGCCCACGGCTGCACCGACGAGGAGACGCAGGAGATCCAGTCCTTCACCTCCCGGGGGATCGTGGCCGCCACCATCGGCTCCGGGCAGACGCTGCACACCCCGATGGCGTTTTTGGACGCGCGCTTCCGCGAGTCGGAGAGCGTGCAGGGCCAGCGGCTGGAGGCGGTGCTGTGCATCCCGCTCCCCGGCAAGACCCCGGGGGTGCTGTATCTGGAGGGACGCGCCGGCGCGGGACCGTTCCCCCCGGAGGTGATCCGCACCCTGGAGACCGCGGCCCAGGTGCTGGGTCCGCTGGTGGAGTCACTGGGGGAGGATCCCTCCGCGCTGGGCGCGGATCCCACCGCGCCGCTGCGGGCCCGGCTGCAGATCACCGGACTGGCCGGGCGGAGCGCGGCGCTGGCCCATGTATTCGAGCAGGTGGTGGTGGCGGCGCCCACCGACGTGGGGATGCTGATCACCGGGCCGTCCGGCACCGGCAAGACCCAGCTGGCGCGGGTGATCCACGCCAACAGCCGGCGGCGGGCGGGGCCGTTCCTGGAGCTGAACTGCGCGGCGATCCCGGAGGGGCTGTTCGAGAGCGAGCTGTTCGGGACCATGCCCGGCGCCTTCCCCGGGGCCCGCCGCACCGAGGGCAAGGTGGAGCTGGCCGAGGGCGGCACCCTGTTCCTGGATGAGATCGCCGAGATCCCGCTGGCCGCGCAGGGGAAGCTGCTGCAGCTGCTGCAGTCCCGGCAGTACTTCGCGCTGGCCGGCACCAAGCAGGCCACCGCCAACGTCCGGGTGATCGCCGCTACCAACGCGGACCTGGAGGAGCGGGTGACTGCCCGCGCCTTCCGCGAGGATCTCTTCTACCGGCTCAACGTGTTCACGGTGCGGATGCCCAGCCTCTCCGAACGGCGGGAGGACATCGGGCCGGTCCTGGAGGAGCTGCTGCGCACCCTGGCCGCCGAGCATGAGCTGCCGCGGCTGCCTCCCTCTCCCTTGCTGCGACGCAGCTGCGAGGGGCAGGACTGGCCGGGGAACATCCGGCAGCTGCGCAACCAGCTGGAGGGCGGGCTGATCCGCGCCTCGGCCGAGGGCGCCTCCCAGGTGGAGCCGCGGCACCTGCTGGGGGCCAAGCCCTCCCCGGAGCGCGGTCCGCTCTCCTTCCACGACGCGACCCTGGTGTTCCAGCGTGACCTGCTGCGCCGCGAGCTGCTGGAGGCGGACTGGAACGTCTCCGAGGTCGCCCGCCGCCTCGATGTGACCCGGTCGCATGTCTACAACCTGATCAAGGCCTTCGGACTTCAGCGAGCTGTCCCCACGTAGTCCCACCACCGGAGGTAGTAGATGCCCCAGGCGCAGGAAGTCAGCGAGTACGTCAAGGCAGACGTGGTTCCCAAGGCCTCGAAGGACGACCTGCATACCTGGTGGGGCCGCTGGGTGGATCGCTACTACCTGTTCAAGGTGGAGGTGCTGGTCCCCAGCGACGGCCAGTTCATCACCGTCCGGCTGGTGGGGGACGCGGTCTCCGCGCTTCCCCCCACCCACCCTGCCCGCCAGCCCCAGCAGGTGAACCTGCGCAACGGGCGCTACTGCTGGTCCGACCTGCCCTCCACCGCGCAGCTGGTGGGCAGCGGCCAGTTCGGTCCGGGAGACGTCTTCGGGTATCTGCTGCTGACCCAGGAGTGGTCGGACCAGAACAACCTGAATCTGGTGGTGGCCAACAACAACGACGGCGGCGGCGGCAAGTGGCCGCTGGGCGCCGGAAGGGCGTTGCCCGACCTCGGCTGAGACCAGGCGGCCACGGTGAGGCTGACCCTGATCTCCTATCTGTCGAGGCTGAACGAAGACTTCGAGGAGATCGCCTTTCGGGTGGTCCCCGGCCCCGCCCACCAGGTCCGCCGGGTGCAGACCCGGGCCGGCCTTTTCCAGGCGGTGGAGGAGGTGGCGCCGCGACGACACTCCCTCACCCGCCTGGACATCCACGGTCACGGCGCGCCGGGAGGGATGTTCGTCGGGGACGAGCTGCTGGTGCGGGTGCCCCGGAATCAGCAGTGGGAGGAGCTCTCCTCGCTGCTCCCGTACCTGGCGATGAGCGCGGAGCTCCGGCTGCTGGGATGCAGTGTGGGAGCCGGCCCACCGGGGCGGGAGCTGGTCGAAAAGCTGGCAGCGCTACTCGGCCCGCAGCGGGTCACCGTGCTCGCGGCGACCGTCCCGGTGAACTGCCGGCACTTCGGCCCCCAGGGTCTGATCGATCCGGCGGAGCCCGGCTGGTTCCGCTCCTCGGCGAAGCTGCTAGCGGAAGGACTGCCCTGAGCTGGAGCGACCCTCGCGCAACACGCAGCGCAGCCCCAGCCCGAAGTCGAAGCGGCGCGCGGGCAGGTTGTTGATCCAGTCGATCTGCCAGTGCCTCAGCTCGGGCGGAGCGTCCCAGCGGCCGCCGGCCACCTGGCGCAGCCCGGCGAAGCGCGGGGTGGTGGAGAGGCTGGCGGTCCACTCCGCCACGTTCCCGGCCAGATCCAGGACTCCGTAGGGGCTGCGGTCCTGCGGGAAGGAGCCCACCGGGGCGGGACCGGGGAAGGGATCTGCCCCATTCAGGTTGGCGGGCGGTGGCCACAGCTCCTCCTTCCAGGGCGCTTGTCGCAGCGGCGCGGGGTTGGAAGTCTCCGCGTCCAGGGACTCGCCTCCGCGGAAGGTCTTGCGCCACTCGTCCAGGGTGGGGAGCGTCTTTCCCAGGAAGCGGCAGTAGTCCTCGGCGGTGAGCGCGTCCACCCCGGTGGCCGGACTGCGGAGGTCGCGGGCCAGCCCGTACGCCGCGTCGCTCGGAGGAAGGACCGGATCGACGCCGTTGAGCGGGGCGTGCTCGGCGAAGAGCGCGAACTGTCCGTTGGTCACCTCGGTGCGGTCGATCCGGAACGCCCCCACCTCCACCTTGCGGGGCGGGCCCTGGTTTCCGTTCGGAGCCAGGTAGCTGCCGGCGGGAACCGGCACGGTGTCCGAATAGGAGGCCTGGCAGCTGGGGACGGCCACCTTGATCTCCGGGACCGGCTGCTGGCCCCGCTGCCGATAGCCGGGCAGCGAGTGGATCCGCAGCAGGCTGGGAGGACAGTCGCCCCGATCCACGCTCAGCCAGCCGGCACGCGCCGGCGCCTCTACCCGCTGCCGCCAGCGGTGGGGTCCGTCGGCGATGGGCGCGTCGGCGGTCACCTCCTGCGCGGAGTAGGGAGTGCCGGCCTCGGCCGGGGACAGGGTCCAGGTGGGGGGGAGGGTCTGGGGCCGAGGGAGCCAGGCCCCTGTCTGCGGATCGAAGTCCCGGACCTCCAGCACCAGCTCCAGCTCTCCGATGTCCGCGGCGGCCAGGCGGATCTCCTGCTGCTGGTGGACCGCCACCCGCTCGCGCTCGCGGAACTCCAGCGCCGCGGCCACCGCGGTGGCGGAGACCAGGCCCAGCACCGCCAGGGCCACCGTCCAGCTCAGCCGCAGCTTCAGCGCCCGGCGGGCCACCCGCGCCAGGCCCGCCTCCAGGAAGCGGCGCGGCTCATCCGGCAACTGCAGCCCTCCGGCGCGCACCCGCTGCACCGCCTGGCCCAGCGCGGTGCCAGACCAGGTCTCGTCGTCCCGACAGCCGCGGCGCTGCCAGAGGCGGGCGGCTGCCTCCAGCTCACCGAGCAGCGCGTGGTCCTCGCGGCTCTCCGCCAGCCAGCGCACCAGCTGCGGCCACTGCTGGCAGAGCGAGTCGTGGGCCAGCTCCAGGAGATTCTGCTCGTCCTGGGGATCGCGGAACACCACCAGCAGCCGTTCGGCGATCAGGAAGTCCCGGACCTGGGCGGCCTGGTCGCCCAGCCCCTCCACCACCGCCTCGAACGGCCGGGGCTGGCGGGTGCCTTCGGAGGTCACCAGCCTCAACAGCAGCGCCCGGGCCAGCCGCACCTGCTCCGGCGGGAGCCGCTGCAGCACCCGGTGGGCATGGGAGGCCAGCGCGCCCGCCACCCCGCCGATCGACTGGTAGACGGAGGCCAGCAGCCGCCGCTGGGTCACGTCCCGCTGATCCCACAGGGCCAGGCAGGTGAACTGCACCATCGGCAGCGCGGCCGGGTTGCCGGAGACCTCCTCGACGATCCGCTCCACCAGGGTGGGATCGTCCAGGGTAAAGCCGGTGCGACGCAGCGGACCGACGATCGCCGCTCGCAGCGCCGGCGCGGTCAGCGGCCCCAGCACCACCGAGGCGCCCAGGTGTCGGCGCAGCGGCTCCAGCCGGGCCAGCCGTCCCAGGTAGTCGTCGCGGACCCCCAGCACCAGCCTCCAGGGTTCGTCGGTGGCGGCGGCGGCGGCGGCGCCCAGGCACTCCGCCAGCTGCGCCGCTTCCTCCGGCGAGGCGAGGGTGAACACCTCCTCGAAGGCGTCCAGGATCAGCAGCACCTTGGCGTTCTGGGTGCGGGCCCGCTCCCGCAGCGCCAGCACCAGGGCTCCGGGACGGGTGCGCAGCTCCTCGGCCAGGTTGGGCGAACCCAGCAGCGCGCCCAGCCGCGCCAGCGGCGCCTCTCCCGGGCGCAGCACCAGCGGGGTCCAGCGATCCAGCTCACCCAGCCGGCGGGCCAGTCCGGCGAGCAGGAAGGAGGTCTTGCCGATCCCGGAGGGGCCGATCACCAGGCCCAGGCCATGGTGACGCAGCAGTTCCGCCAGCGCGTCGGTCTCCTGCTCGCGGCCGAAGTAGTCACCGGCGTCGGCCTCGGTGAACGGGAGCAGCCCGCGGTAGGGCAAGCGGTAGTTGCTGGCCGAGGTGGGCGCGTCGGGGGTGGACAGCGCCTGGACCACCGCCTCCGCCGAGGGGCGCTGGGCCGGCTCCACCGCCAGGCAGGCGACCAGCACCTCGCCTCCCGGAAGGGCGGTCAGCTCCGGGGGAGCGGGGAGGGGATGGGGCGAGAAGGCGAAGGCGCCCAGCTGCGCGTCGGGAAGCGGGCGGCGGCCGGTGAGCAACTCGTGGAGGATCACCCCCAGCGCCCAGAGGTCGAAGGCCGGATCGGGCGCGGCGCCGCGCCAGCGCTCGGGGGCCATGTAGGCCGGGGTGCCGGAGGTGGCGGTGGGATCGCCGCCCACGTGGCGAGCCAGGCCGAAGTCGACGACTCGAACCCGGCCGTCGCGAGGGAGGAGGACGTTCTCCGGCTTGAGATCCGCGTGGACCACCCCACGGCGGTGGGCCTCGGCGATCGCCTCTGCGATCGCGCGGGCGATCTGCAGCGACTCGGCCAGGTTCGGGCGCTGCCGCGTCATCCGCTGACGCAGGGTCTCTCCATCCAGGTACTCCAGCGCCAGGAAGGGACGGCCCTGGAATTCTCCCGCCGCATGCACGGTGACGATGTGGGGATGGTTGAACTGGGCGGTGGTGCGCGCCTCCTCCACCAGGCGGGCCTCGCCGCCCGGCCGCAGGACGTTGGGGCGGATCAGCTTCAGCGCCACCAGCCGGCCCAGCACCTCGTCCTGGGCCAGGTACACCTGACCCATCGATCCCTCCCCCAGCAGTCGCTTGATCCGGAAGCCATGGATCAGGGTCTCCGCGGAGAGCAGGACGGGGTTGTCGGTGGTGACTGGCTGCGGCAAGTGCACGGGACTTTCGGGACTGTGACCCTTCGGGCGGAGGGCTTCAACCGATAGCGCGCCGGCTTCACCCCGGGTGCGGGTGGTGGTGCGGTTGCCCGGTCCGGCTAGGCTCCGCCGCCCCGTCATGTCCCCCACCCGCCGCGCGCTGTTCCAGATCCACTTCTGCGTCCTGCTGTGGGGCTTCACCGCGATCTTCGGGAAGCTGATCTCGCTGCGGGCGCTGTCGCTGGTGTGGTGGCGGATGCTGCTGGTGACCGCGGTACTGCTGCTGGTGCCGGAGGTGTGGCGGGGGCTGCGGCGGCTGAGCGGGCGGCTGTGGCTGTCGTTCGCCGGGGTGGGGGTGATCGTCTCCCTGCACTGGCTGACGTTCTACGCGGCGATCAAGCTGTCCAACGCCTCGGTGGCCGCGACCTGCATGGCGCTGGGCCCGGTGTTCCTGGCGCTGGTGGAACCGTTCATCGCCGGGAGGAGGTTCGCCTCCCGGGAGCTGCTGCTGGGGGTGGCGGTGATCCCCGGGGTGGCGCTGGTGGTGGGAGGGCTGTCCGCGGACATGCGGCTGGGGCTGGCGGTGGGCGCGCTGTCCGCACTGCTGGTGGCGATCTTCAGCGCGCTGAACAAGCGACTGGTGGAACAGGCGCCGCCGCTGGTGGTCACCTTCGTGGAGATGAGCACCGGGGCGCTGTTCTTGACCCTGCTCACCCCGCTGCTGCCGCACGAGGGGGCGATGTTCCCCTGGCCGGACGCCCGCGACTGGGGACTGCTGCTGGCGCTGGCCATCGGCTGCACGGTGATTCCGTTCGCGCTCTCGCTGGTGGCGCTGCGGCAGCTCAGCGCGTTCTCCGCCCAGCTGGTGGTCAACCTGGAGCCGGTCTACGCGGTGCTGCTGGCGATCCCGCTGCTGGGCGAACAACACGAGCTGCGGGTGTCCTTCTATTTGGGGGTGTTGATCCTGCTGGTGGCGGTGTTCGTCCACCCGCTGCTGGAGCGGAGGACGCTGCGGAGGAAGCCGGCGGCAGAGGAGCAGCCGGGGTTGCGGGAGTAGCTCAGCGCGCCTCTCGGCCGGTCTGTGGTTCGGAGATCGTTCCCGCCACGGTGACCGACGATCACCACGCACGCAGGACAAGGAGAGCACTCTGTTCATGCGTGGCTCAGGTTTGGGTTCTCGATGGGCTCGCACTTGGAGGTAAAAGTCGATCATTTGAGCCACTTCTCCCCCGAGGGTCGGACGGTACCCGCTTGAGGGAGCTCCTCCCGCGGCCTGCGCGTTGGAGGCACCCGGACCCGAGGCCTGTGCAGCGCAGCAGGGCAAACCTTCTCCACATTGCCCCGCCCGAGAAAGTAGCCTGACCCCGCTGCGATGCTCCCCGCCCTCTCCCTGGTGATGTTGCTGTCGGTGATCGACGTCCGCGGGGACGGGCAGTGTCCCGCCCCCTCCGCGGTCGCTGCCGCGCAGCAGTCGCTGGGGACCTCCGCCGCCGGCGCGTCCCCGGGTCACGTGGCGGAGCTGACCGAGCTGCCCGAGGGGCTGCGGCTGAGCCTGCGCTCCCCTTCCGGCGAGCTGCTGGCCTCGCGCGAGGTGCAGACCCGGGCGGAGTGTTCGCAGCGGGCCACCGCGGTGGCGGTGGTGCTGGCGGCCTGGGAGGCGGAGCTGTCCAGCGGGCAGCAGCAGGCGCCGGTGTTGCCTCCCCTTCCTTCCTGGAACTGGCGGGTGGGTGCGGAGGCGGCGCTGGGGTTGACCGATCACGCCGGGCTGCGGCTGCTGCCCACCGGCGCGCTGGTGGGTCAGCTGTGGCTGGGAGCTTCCCGCTGGGGTTGGCTGGGTCGGCTGGGCGCCAGCTGGCCCGCGCGCAGTCCGATCGCCTCGGCAGAGGTGGTGTGGATGCGCCCGCTGGTGTCGGTGGAGGCCGGACCGTGGCTCCAGGTCGCCCAGGCGGGTGGGCCGGTGCAGGTGGAGGTGACCGCCGGGATCGCGGTGCTGCGCGTGTGGGGCGAGGGCTTCCAGCTGGATCAGGCCTCCACCGGGCTGGACCTGAGCGTGTCGCCGGGTGTGCGCTGGCTGTTGGGCGACGGGCCCTGGCGTCCGGAGCTGTCGCTGGGGGCGACCTTCTGGCTGATTCCCCAGGAGATTCGGGTGGGCGGTTCCTCCCAGGCCCGGGTGCTTCCGCAGTGGGAGATCAGCGCGGCGGCCGGCTTTTTATGGGGGCGTTGAAAGGTTCTTCCCGGCTGGAGGCACCAGCAGCGGACGCCATGCGTGCCGTGGTCCCACCGCCCCCGCTGCCTCCCCGGACGCCTCCGGCCTGGGCGGAGCTGTACGCGGCCCACGTCCAGGATGTGGCCCGCTGGGTGAGCCGGCTGGGCGGCCCGGACTCGGATCTGGAGGACCTGGTCCAGGAGACCTTCCTGGTGGCGCGGCAGAAACTGCCCGCCTTCCGGGGCGAGGCCAAGACCTCCACCTGGCTGTTCCGGATCTGCCACAACGTGGTGCGCGGCAAGCGGCGGCGGCTGTCCTGGCGGCGCTGGCTGGGCGGGGATTCGAACCAGACCGCCGGGCACCTGGAGGATCCGGCCCACGGCCCGGACGTGCAGCTGGATCAGCGCCGGTCGGTGGCGGCGCTGTACCGGGCACTGGATCGGCTGCGTGAGCCCAAGCGCACGGTGCTCATCCTCTTCGAACTGGAAGGGATGAGCGGCGAGCAGATCGCCGAGCTGACCGGTGTGAAGCCAGGAACCGTTTGGGTGCAGCTGCACCGCGCACGTCAGGAGCTGGCGGTACTGCTCAGGGCGGAGCAACCCCAGGAGGAGCCGTCATGACCCTTCCCCCGCGCAGGCTCCTCGACTCACCTCCGGAAGCCTCGGAGGACGCCCGCCTGCTGGTCGATCATCTGCGGGCGGTCCCCGAGCCGACGCCGCTCTCCGCCGCGGCGGTGGAGCGGATCTCCCGTCGGGTGTTGGCGTCTCCGGTTGCGCCCTCGCTGCCCTCCCGGAAGCTGCTGTGGGGGCTGATGATTGGTGCCTCGCTGGCGGTGGCCGTGGGGTGGTCCTGGATCGGAGGAGCCCAGACGGCGGAGAAGATGCGGGTCACGCGCCCGGACTCGGAGCCCTCGCCGGTGAAGACCCTCCCGCCGGAGCCGGCACCGCGCCCGGAGTCGGAACCCGCGCCGGTGGAGACCCTCCCGTTGGAGCCGGCGCCGCGCCCGGCGCCAGTGGAGGCCGCGGTGGTTCCGTCGGAGCGGCCGAGGCGGAGGACGTCGCGCTCCGAACCCGCTCCCCGATCGATCCTCCAGGCCGCTCCGGCAGTGGTGGCCCCGACCGAGCCCCTTCCGCCCGAGCCGGACCCGCTGATCGAGGAGTCCCGGATGCTGCAGGCCGCCTTGCACCAGCTGCGCAACGTCCGGGACGGCCAGGCCGCGCTGACGGTGCTGGATCAGTACGAGCAGCGCTTCCCGCAAGGACAGCTGCGGGCCGAGGCCACCTTGGCCCGGGTGGATTCACTGCTGCTGCTGGCGCGTCCGGAGGAGGCCCTGGCCCGGCTGCAGCGACTCTCCGCGGTGGACCGCTCGCGGCTCCCCCGCAGCCGCGAGCTGAAGGTGCTGGAGGTGGAGCTGCTGGCGGAGCTGGGCCGCTGCGACCAGGCGCTGACCCAGCTGGAACGCTTGCCCAAGGGCGAGCCGCAGCTGGAGGAGCGCGCGCTGTTCGTCCACGCCACCTGCGAGGCGCGGGCCCAGCGCAATGATCGCGCGCGGTCTCTCTACGAAGAGCTGCTGCGCCGGTGGCCGGACGGGGCCCACGCTGCGCAGGCCCGACGCGCGCTGGGAAAATCCCCGTAAGGTTCTCTCCGCCCGCGGCACCAGGAGACATTCCACCTGCTGCCTCGAGGAACCCACAATGACCCGACGCCTTCTCTCCGCGCTGCTGCTGCTGACCTTCGCCGGTTGCGATCACCGGATCGGCACCGAGCCGCTCCCCCAGGGCCGGACCGGGGTGGCCACCGGGCTGACCGCCGAGCTGCGCGGGGTGTTCGCCGTCTCCGACTCCGAGGTCTATGTGGTCGGCAGCGAGGGCACGGTGGCGCTCTTCGACGGGGCTTCGCTCAACAAGATCCAGGTCCAGGGAATCACCGAGTTTGACTCGCTGGGAGACGTGGCCGCTGCCAAGAGCGGCGAGGTGGTGGTGATCGGGGGGACCCCGCAAGAGACGCCGCTGACTTCGTACCTGCACGCCGGTACCTGGAACACGCTGGTTCCCCTCAATCCCCCGGCGGCGATCCACGGCCAGAAGCTGATGAGCACCCTCCACATGGGCTTCGAGAATCCCCAGCGGGTGGTCCTCGCCGGGGGGCGGCTGATCGACGGGTACTACGAGGGGCTGGCCCAGAGCTACGCGGACGGCCAGTTCACCCCGGTGGACCTCTACAGCCAGTACTCGCTGCTCACCGACGTGACCGCCATCGGCGCCACCCTCTACTTCCGGCACCTCCAGGGGGTGCTGGCGGTCAACTCCGACCGGACCGATCTGCCCAGCGTGCCTTCGGAGGTGAACTCCAACGTGCTGGCCCTCTCCGAGGGTCGGGTGAAGTACCTGTTCGGCTTCGCCGGCGACGGCACCTTCCACACCCTGACCGACGACGTCTGGTCGGAGGTGGAGACCGGCGTCACCAACATCACCGCCATCGACGGACGCGCGATCAATGACCTGTACGCGGTGGGCGGCTTCGGCGGCTTCTACCACTACGACGGGACCGAGTGGTCGCTGCTGGAGTCGGGGACCCTCGAGCACCTTCGCGATCTCCACGTGCTCCCCAACGGCCACGTCTACGTGGTGGGCACCCACGGGACCTTCTTCGTCTACGTGCCGTAGCCTTCGCTCCCCCCGCCGACCCGGGCCGCCGTCCCGGGTCGCTGCAATCCCGGGGCCCGAAAATTCAGCCTGTCCCCTTTATGGACGCGGTGCGTAGCGGACATACTGCGGCCTTCAATTTTCTGGGGGAGCTTCCAATGGCAAGCAAGGCACTCAAGTACGTCGGCATCGGCTGTGGCGTGTTCGTGTTGATCGGCGTGGTGGCGATGGTCGGACTGGGGATGTGGGCCAAGTCCAAGATGGAGGGGATGGGCGAGTGGGCCGGGAAGGTGGAGGAGCAGAACAAGGAGCTGCAGGCGCTCAACTCGCGCTACGCGTTCCAGCCCCCCGCCGAGGGTGAGCCGCTCCCGCTGAGCGCCGATCAGGTCCAGCGCTACCTGGCGATCCGCACCGAGCTGGAGCCGGTGCTGGCCAAGTACCAGGCGGAGTCCAAGAAGCTGGAGAAGACGGAAGGCCAGCAGGCCTCGGTGAGCGACGGGCTGGCCGCCTTCGGGATGATGGGCCAGCTGATGGTGGAGCTGCGCGGCGCCTACCTGGAGCAGCTGAAGAAGCAGCGGATGTCTCCCCGCGAGTTTCTGGCCACCAGCACCGCGGTCTACTCCGGGATCGTCACTCCCGACTCGCCCAACGCCAAGCTGCTGGAGGCGTACAAGGAGCAGATCCAGCAGCACGCCTCGATGGGCCTGGACGCGCTGCTGGCCGTGGAAGAGAACGACTCGTCGAACTGAGGCCGGCGATGAGACTGCGCGCCGCCTGGATCGGACTGTTGTTGCTGGGTTGCTCCACCTCCCGGTGGATGCCTTCGGACATCGAGCAGGACCAGCAGCTGCAGGCGCTGGGCGAGGCCGGCTATCAGCGGCTGTGCTCGGCGTTCGAAGGCTACGTCCGCGATGAGTACGAGGCCTCGCATCTGATCCAGGCGCTGTGTCTGGCCCATGGGATCCAGACCACCGGCACCGCCTCTGCCTGCGGAGACGCGGTCAACGCCTGCACCGACCACCTGCCGCCCAGCGCCGAGGCCACCTTGCAGGAGATCCTGGCCCAGGCCAGCTGCGAGACGGTGGGAGTGGCCCCGGTGGGCTGCGCGGCCACGGTGGCGGACATCAAGGCCTGTCTGGACGGGCTGGAGGACCAGCTGGACGAGGTGAAGTTCTCGCTGGTGTGCACCGCCGCCGGCCAGAGCTTCGATCCGGCCTGGTGGCACATTGATCTGCCGCAGCCCTGCCTGGCGTTGCGGACGATTTGTCCGGGCTAGACGGTTATGGTGCCGCCCATGAAGAACCTCTCCCGCCGGCTGGTGATCCTCTCCGTCCTGCTAGTCTCCATTGGTTGTGACCAGGCGACCAAGCACCTGGCGACCACCGAGCTGCGCGACACCCCCTCCCGCTCCTTCCTGGGGGACACCTTCCGGCTGGTCTACGCCGAGAACCCGGGCGCGTTCCTGGGGATCGGCGGCCAGATGGGGGAGACCGCCCGCTTCTGGGGCTTCACCGTGCTGGTGGGGCTGATGCTGCTGGGGGCCACCGGGTTCCTGATCCTCAAGGGCCGCGAGCTCCCCGGCGGTCACCTGGCCGGGCTGGCCCTGCTGATCGGCGGCGGGGGCAGCAACTGGTTCGACCGGCTGGTCAATGACGGGCGGGTGGTGGACTTCCTCAACCTGGGGATTGGCTCGCTGCGCACCGGGATCTTCAACGTGGCCGATGTGGCGATCATGGGCGGGGCGCTGCTGATCGCCCTCTCCGGGAAGTCTCCCGCACCCACCGCCTAGCAGTTCCGGGCGGTTGGCTGCCTACGACTCCATGCGTCAACAAATGTTTACTGAGGGTCCCACAACTACATTTACATACCGTCGATAACGGAAGGGAAACCTGGAGGAATCACCCCATGTCCAGCCCCATCCGTCCTTCGCAGCGCCCGGTCGAGACCGCTCCCCTTTCCGGGACCGCGACGGCTCCTGCGGCGCCTGCCGCACCGACTGCACCGGCGAACACCCTGGCGGACGGCTTCGCGCCGGCCCAGGCCCCTCGCAACACCCTGGCGCTGCGTCCGCCCGCGGGCGAGGCGCTGCGCGGCGGGATCGACCTGGGCGGGATCATCCGCGGCGGCCTCAAGGCGCTGCTGGGCAAGGACTCCACCGGGCAGCTGGGCTGGATGCAGCAGGACAAGAGCCTCCCGCCCACCAAGGACATCACCTCCGACTTCAAGAGCACCTACGAGGCGGTGAAGATCGGCGGCAACCCGCTGCCGGACGAGGCCAAGGATTTCGTCTACCTGACCGTGGATGGGCTGACCGGCGAGAACTGGCCCGGCTACATGGAGGGGAACCGCGAGGCGCTGCGGGACAAGGGCCTGGACGTCCGGGAGATCAAGGTCGACACCGAGGCCTCCACCCTCACCAACGTGGAGACGATCAAGAAGGCGATCGAGCAGGCGGCCTCGGAGGGCAAGCAGGTGGTGCTGATCGGCCACAGCAAGGGCGGGGTGGACACCAGCGCCACCCTGGCGATGCACCCGGAGCTCAAGCAGCACGTGCGCGCCTTCGTGGCGATGCAGGCCCCGTACGGCGGCGCGCCGCTGGCCACCGACCTGCTCTCCAACGGCGCCACCAAGCTGGGCGTGGCCGCGCTGGCCAAGCTGGTGTTCAACGGCGATCCGAAGACGGTGCGCGATCTGACCTACGCCTACCGGCAGGAGTTCGTGGAGAAGTACCCCTTCCCCACCGACATCCCCACCGTGTCCCTGGCCACCACCGACACCAGTCAGCTCTCGCTGGTGGCCGTCCCCAGCAACTACGTCCGGCTGCGCTACGGCGAGAAGACCGACGGACTGGTGCACGACAAGGACGGGATGATCCCCGGCTCGAACGTGGTGCGCCTGGACAACCTGGACCACATCGACTCGGTGATGCCGAACCTCAAGCAGCTGTCCGCCTGGGACCCCGGCGACCTGACCGTGTCCCTGGTGGCGATGGCGCTCAAGCACCCGCCGGCCACCCAGGCCTGACCCACCGTCCCAATAAAGGGGACAGGCTCCATTTCGCCGTGGCAACCTTGCGGTGCGCGTCACAGCGCCCTGCAAGGAGCCAACCGATGGACTACGACCGGACGAAGCTGACCGACGCGGAGCTGGCCACCTTCCTGGGCGAGCATCCCGCCTGGCGCCGGGAGGGTGACGAGCTGATCCGCACCTACGAGTTCGCGGCCTTCCTGGACGGGATCGCCTTCGTGCAGAAGGTGGCCAAGCTGGCCGAGGGCGCGGACCACCACCCGGACATCGACATCCGCTGGCGGCGGGTGACGCTCAAGCTGACCACCCACGATGCGGGGGGGCTGACGGCGCGGGACACCCGGCTGGCGGCCGGCGCGGACGCGGTGGCCGGCGTTTGACGCCCGCGGTCCCCGGACGTTAGAGCGAACCATGATCCGACGGATGGGCGTAAAGCGGGTGACCCTGCTGCTGCTGGGGCTGGGCTACCTGGGGCTGTTCTTCGACGCCTACGTGGGCCACGCGCTGACCGGGAGCGGGCTGTCGGAGACGCCGCAGTACGTGCCACTCTACTTCTCCCCTGCCGCCTTCGCGGTCCTGCTGTGGCTGGGCCTGCGCGAGGTGTCGGTGCGGACGCTGGCCCGGACCACTCTGGGCCTGGGAGGACTCTCGGCGGTGGTCGGGGTGGCCGGGGTGGTGTTCCACCTGCTCCCGATGACCCAGGAGCTCTCGGAGACGGGGCTGACGGTCGAGGCCCTGAAGGACGTGCTGGGCAGCGTGCCTCCGCTGCTGGCGCCCGGCGCCTTCTTCGCGGTGGGAGTGCTGGTGATGGCGGTGGGCGCCGCCCGGGTGACGATCTCCATCCAGTCGGCCGCCGAGATCGGGCCGGAGGCGCCGCGCGCCGACGCGGGCGAGCACCGGGCTGCCTGAAGCGGCGGTGCTTGCAGTTGGAGAGGACCTTTGCGCGACCCGGCCGGGGCCGCGAATATGATCCGGTATGCACCTGCGACGAACCTGCGGAGTCCTGGGGCTGATCCTGCTGAGCGGCTGCGCGGCGATGCAGCGCGAGTCGCGCGCCCGCGAGTTCGCCGCCGAGCATGTCTACCCCCTCCCGCTGGCGGAGGTCTGGCCGCACGCGGTGGCCCTGCTGTCGGCCCAGGGCTACACCTCGCACCGGGCGGCGGGAGAGCATCTGCTGGAGACCGACTGGAAGCAGGAGGTCTCCGGGGCCCGGGAGAGCGGGGCCTGGAGCCGCTACGTGGTGGTGGGGAAGGACGGCGGGGACTCCTGCGTGGTGCGGATCTTGAAGAACACCCGCCAGGTGGAGAGCGCCCAGCGCGTCAGCGAGACCGCCGATGATCAGGTGGCCACCAACGATGGCACTGGCGGTCGCTCGGTGGAGCGGTCCATCTACGGCACCTCCACCGACGCCTCCGGGCCGCTGCACAAGGACGAGGAGGAGAGCCAGGGGATCGCCGCCGGGCGCAGCTCCGGCGCCGCGACCCAGGGCGACAAGGTGACGGGGATCCGGGACCTGCAGATGGAGTGGCTGTTGATCCAGCGCGCGGACCCCACCGGAGCGGCGAAGATCTACGCCCGGGCGGAGGGGAACTAGCCCCTCCCTCGCTCAGTGGTCGCCGTACCGCTTCTCGCCCGCCTCGATCGCCACCTTCAGCCGGTTCTCCCGCGGCGGCAGCGGACAGGTGGCAAAGGCGCTGAAGGCGCACGGCGGGTTGTAGGAGCGGTTGAAGTCCAGGGTGGCCTTCCCGTTCTTCGGCGGATCGGCGTAGAGGAAGCGCCCCGCGCCGTAGGTGTCCTTCTTGTTGGTGGGGTCGGCGAAGATCACGAACAGCTGATCCTCCGGGGTCTCCTGCACCGGCTGCAGCCGGTGCTCCTTGCCCTCCAGGGTGAACACCAGCTCGCCGTAGGCGGTCATCTCCTCCACCGTTCCCATCACGGTGGGCACGGCGATCTTCTTCGGCTCCGGGAAGGGGACGAACTTCGCCTCCACCTTCCAGCGCGGGGACACCGGGTAGCGGGGGATGCCGTGGAACTGCTGCCGGGCCTGGGCCTGGGGATCCTTGGCGCGGACCCCGAACTTCTCTCCGCGCTGGATGACGTGGAAGCGGATCGTCCCCAGGTGCACGGTGTCCGGCGTGCCCTCCAGGTCAGACTGGAGCACCCCGCCGGTGAACGGCTTGCCCTGCAAGGTGGCGGTGACTCCCTTGGCCAGCTCCAGCCGCACCTTCCCGTTCTCCAGGGTGAAGGTTCCCAGCCGTGCGGGAGCGTTGGAGGGGAACACCACCTGGTTGTCCTCGGCGGACCCGGCGGTGTTCTTCCCCGGCTCCAACCAGTACAGCCCCACCAGCGAGAGCCACCCCTCCTCCGCGGTGAGGTTCTTGAGCCGCTTGTCGTGCCAGGCCTGGACCTCCGCCTCCAGCGGGGAGGGCGCCGGCAAGGGGGCGGCGGTGGCCGCGCCGGCGGCGAGAACTGCCAGGGGCACCAGCATCCAGGTCAGCGGAGAGTCCATGGGGGAGAAGATTAACCACCCGCCCCCGCGACGTCCCGACGTTCGCCTGCCCTCCTGTTGAGTCCCTGGGGATCGGCCCGAGCTCCGCTATGGTGCCGCCGTGGTCCGTCCGGCCGTCCTCCTCCGACCCGGTGTTCTCCAGGCCCTCGCCTTCGGGTGGGCGGTGCTGCTGTCCCTGCCCGCGCCGGCCCAGGACACGCCCCGACCGGGGCGGATGTATCTCTCTCCGGGGTTGCTGCTCGGCTCCACCCGGCTGGTGGGGCTGGGCGGGGCGTACGTGGGGATCGCCGAGGGGTCGTCGTCGTTCACCTCCAACCTGGCGGCGATCGCCCACCGCAAGCCGTCGCTGGCGGCGCCGTGGACGGTGGACCTGGCGCTCTCCTATCTGGACCTGCCGCTGGGAAACCCGGAGGCGCTGGACCTGGACAACGACGGGGCCCCGGACCAGGCGCGGGCCGCCCGGCAGCTGGTGTCCGGGTTGTTCGTGCAGATCGGCGGCGCCGGCCTGGGCGGCTACCACCGGACCTCGCTGTCCCGCTTCTGTCTCTCCGAGACCTGCGGGGCGGACGGCGAGGTGTCGGTGACCCTCTCCACCAGCGCCATCGCCGCGGCGGTGGCCCTGGGCCACGACGAGCTGCTGCTGGCGATGGGGCTGTTCGCCTCCACCGGTGAGTTCGAGGCCGGGCCGGCGCGCTGGAGCTACGGGAACTTCGGGGTCAGCTTCGATGCGCTCTACCGGCCGGTGGATCGCAACTTCCGGATCGGGCTCTCCCTCAAGCCGCAGATCGTGGGCCCCTTGACCTCGGAGCTGCGCCGGTTGGGGACCGCCCTTCCCTTCCGGTCGCTGGCCTCGCCGTTCGTGTTCTCGCTGGGGGGATCGATGCGGCTGGGCGAGGGCTCGGAGCGGTACAACCGGCTCTCGATCGCCAAGCTGCGCGAGCTGGGGGTGGTGGGCGAGGGCTGGGACACCCCTCTGCCCTGGGACTCCACCGCCGGGGCGTGGCTGCTCTCCGCCCAGGTGGAGGTGATCGCCCAGCTGGAGGGCGCGGTGCCGATCCGCGCCTTCCTGGAGCCGGGGCCACCGCGGCTCATCGCCCAGCGCACCCAGCTGGCTCCGCGGGCAGGGGTGGAGCACGAGAGCTGGCCCGGCCGGCTGCGCACCCGACTGGGCTCGTATCTGGAGCCTTCGCCCTTCGAGGATCGGCTGCACCGGCTGCACCTCACCGGCGGCTTCGAGGTGTTCTTGTTCCGCTACCTGGAGGACTGGGCGCTGTCCCTGTCCTTCGACGTCGCCAGTCGGTACTCGGACCTGGGGATCTCGATCGGCTTCTGGCGATGAACCCGGCTCAGGGCTTGCGCGCCACCAGGCCGAACATCAGCGGCAGGGAGGGAACCCCCGGCGGCATTCCGTAGCGGTCTCCTTCCAGCGGCTGCATGTCCCGGTAGATGGCGCAGCCGTTGGAGTACGGGTACTCGCGCAGTTGCTGGAGCTGGAGGCCGGCGTCGATCAGCGCGGTGAGCAGATCGCCCAGGCCCCAGGTGAACTCGTGCGAGGGATGCGGGTTGACGAACGCCTCGCCGGTGTCGGGCAACAGGCCCATCGGCGCCAGCGCGGTGCCGCTGAGGCCGACGTAGTCCCTCACTCCGGACTCGAGGAGGTGCTGCCCGCCGCCGTAGGGATACTTGAGCTGCAGGTCCTCGTCCCACACCCAGGAGAAGGGATGGAACTCCACCGCGACCAGCCGGCCTCCCGGACGCAGCGCGGCGGCCACCCCCCGGGCCCACAGCGAGAGATCCGAGAGCCACCCCATCCAGCCGTAGCTGCAGAACACCAGCTCCTGGGAGGCGGCGGGGACCCGGGCCAGGTAGTCGTAGACATCCTCGCGCACGAAGGTGCCGGGGATCCCGGAGTCGGCGGAGAGCTGCTGGGCAAAGGCGATCGCCTCGTCGCTGATGTCCACCCCGGTCACCTGCACCCCGCACCGGCTGGCCAGGGAGAGGGTGTCCTGCCCGCTGTTGCACTGCAGGTGCAGCAGCGACTGGCCACGGACCTCGCCCAGCAACGCCAGCTCCTCGGAGAACAGGGTGCTGCCGCCCCGGCGGAGGAAGCCGGCCTGGTCCTGCTTGTGGCTGTTGTGGACCCGGGTGGCGGCGTTCCAGGACTTGCGGTTCGCTTCGTGCCAGTCGCGTTGCATCGGGTGCTCCCTACAGCGGTGCGGTGAGGAAGGAGGAGAGGCGCCGGTAGGCCAGCCCCAGCGCGGAGAGGGAGACGCTCTCGTTCACCTGGTGCGCCTGACCGGTCTCCCCGGGGCCGAAGTTCACCGCGTCGATCCCCGCCTCGGAGAAGCGGGCCACGTCGGTCCACGCCTGCTTGGAGGCGGCGTCGGCGCCGGTGGTGGCCAGCAGTCGCTGGAAGAGCGGGTTGGCGTCGCAGACCCGACCGGACGGCGCCAGGTCGGTGAACTCGATCTCCGCGCGCCCGGCCACGAAGGCACGCAGCTCCTCCTGGGCCTGGGCCACGCTCTTGCCCGGCGCGAAGCGGGAGTTGAGGTTCAGCTCCAGCGACTCGGGGATCACGTTCCGCGCCCGGCCGCCGCTGGCCTTGGTGATCGACATCACCTCCTGGAAGCGGAAGCCGCCGAAGGCCACTTCGATCGGCTGGCGCGAGAGCAACTCGGTCAGCAGCGGACCGGCCTTGTGGATCGCGTTCTCCCCCTGCCAGGGACGGGCGGAGTGGGCGCTTTTGCCCTGGAAGCGCAGGGTGGCGTGGAGGGTGCCCACGCAGCCCACCTGGACCACGTTGTCGGTGGGCTCCAGGGCGATCCCGAAGCGGAGCTTGGCGGGATCGATCTTCTCCAGCAGCGGGCCGAGGCCGGACTCCAGATACGGGCCCTCCTCCCGCTCGTAGAGCATCAGCAGCAGGTTGAAGGGCAGCTCGGCACGCGGGAGCCGCTCCACCAACTCCATCATCACCGCCAGGCCGCCCTTCATGTCCGAACTGCCCAGGCCGTAGAGGCGGTCCCCTTCGATCCGCATCGGTCCGTCCTGGGGGTGCTTGGGCACGGTGTCCAGGTGGCCCACCAGCGCCACGGTGGGCCGGGGATCGTCCAGGGTCCCCAGCAACAGCGAGTGGGAGACGCGGGTCAGCTGAGCGGGCGGGAAGTGCCCCCGGGCCCAGGTCTCCACATGGTCGGCGATCGCCTGCTCGTCGCCGATCACGCTCGGGATCTGGCACAGCGCGAGGGTGCGCTGTGCCAGCGCCAGTTCCACCGCTGGACGACTGCTCATGGCGCCTCCGGGGATGGGCGTTGTGCCTGCGCCCGCGTCCGCGCTTGCGCCTGCGCCTGCGCCTGCGCCTGCGCCTGCGCCTGCGCCTGCGCCTGCGCCTGCGGAGACGCAGCCAGGAACGGGCTCAGACCTGCACCCCGAAGTCGCGCAGCGCGGAGTTGAGCGAGGTCTTCTTGTCGGTGCTGGCGCTGCGCTGGCCGATGATCAACGCGCACGGGACCTGATAGGTGCCGGCGGGGAACTTCTTCTCCCGCATCCCGGGGATGACCACGCTGCGCGCGGGGACCCGGCCCTTGTAGACCTTCTCCTCCGGGCCGGTGACGTCGATGATCTGGGTGGAGGCGGTGAGCACCACGTTGGCGCCCAGCACCGCCTCCTCTTCCACCACGCAGCCTTCCACCACGATGCAGCGCGAGCCGATGAAGGCGCCGTCCTCGATGATCACCGGAGAAGCAGCGGGCGGCTCAAGCACTCCGCCCAGGCCCACGCCTCCGGAGAGGTGCACGTGCTTGCCCACCTGCGCGCAGGAGCCGACGGTGGCCCAGGTGTCCACCATGGTCCCCGCTCCCACGTAGGCGCCGATGTTCACGTAGCCGGGCATGATCACCGCGCCCCGCTCCACGTGCGCGCCGTAGCGCACCACTCCCGGGGGAACCACCCGGACCCCGGCGGCCTCCAGCCCGGTCTTGGTGGGGATCTTGTCGAAGTACTCGATGGCGCCGGAGTGGAAGGTCTTCATCTCAGAGACGGCGAAGAAGAGGAGGATCGCCTCCTTCACCCAGGCGTTCACCTTCCAGCCCTCGGCGCCCTTCTCCGCCACCCGCAGCTTCCCGGCATCCAGCAGGGCCACGGTCTCCCGAACCGCCTGGGCATAGGCGGGGTCCTTCAACTTCTCCCGGTCCGCGAAGGCCGCGGACACTCTGCTGCGAAGGTCGTCCATGGGCGTTCACTTACCTCAGGAGGGGGGAGGCGTGAACCGGGAGGCAGGGCGGTCGGCGCGAGCAGCCCATCGGGGATGCCTCCTGAGGGGAGATTGTCTTGGGTGACGCGCTACCCCCCGCATTTCAGCGAAAATCGCCGTGGAGATTGTCTCTGGAGACAAAGTCCCCCCACCGCCGTCCCGCCCCCGAGGGTTCCCCCCGGGGTGAACCTGTCGATGGCGGCGGGCACCCGGTCGAGGTCGCGCGCTTGCCTGTCTGCCCAGGCTCCGCGCGAGCGGCCGGGAAAGCCTGGGACTTCCGCACCCCGGGCATGGGCACCCTGCGCGCTTGCGGATGAGCGCGTGGAGTCCCCAAGCGATACTGCTTACGGGTGAACCGCGTCTTCCTGCTGTCCCCTGCCAGCTGCTCGGGCCTTCGCGCGAAGATGCTGCTTCGCCCAGGCGCGAACTTCGAGCTGGCCCGGCGGATCCGGACCGCCCCGGGGGTCCCGCTGGGGGAGGTGTTCTCCTTCCTCAGCGCGCTCTACTTCCGCGGCAAGGTGGCCTACGCGAACCGGTTCACACTTCCTCCTCCCGGGGTATCCGGGGTCTGGGTGATCACCACCCGTCGGGGCCTGGTTCCGCTGGACACGCTCACCACCGTCCGGGACCTTCGCGGCTACGACGGGGTGGACATCCATCTGCTGGAGCCGCGCTACACCCGTCCCCTCACGAAGTCGGCCCTGGCCCTGCGCGCCGCGCTGGGTTCCTCCGCGGAGGTGGTGCTCCTGGGCAGCGTGGCTTCGGGAAAGTACGTGGAGCTGCTGCAGCCGATCTTCGGCGACGCGCTGCTCTTCCCTCCGGACTTCGTGGGTCGGGGAGACATGAGCCGGGGAGGGGTGATGCTGCGGGCGGCGAGAAGCGGCGCGGAGCTCCCCTACGGCCCGATCGCCGGAGCAGTCCGCCGAGGCCGCCGGGCTCCGAAGTTGGACAAGAAGTCCTTCCTCACTCCCGGCGGATGACCCTCGTCTGGTCCTTCGGTCCCTGGCGAGCGGACGGCCAGGGGCAATTCGAGCGTGGCGGAGCGCGAGCGGGTCATTAAGGTGATCCCCGCGAGGAGAGCACGACGATGGAGAAGCTGAGGCTGACCGAAGAGGAGTGGCGCAAGCGGCTGACCCCGGAGGAGTTCCAGGTGCTGCGGGAGCACGGCACCGAGATGGCGGGCACCGGCTGCTTCCTGGGCACCAAGACACCCGGAACCTACGTCTGTGCCGGGTGCGGCAACCCGCTCTTCAAGTCGGGGGAGAAGTTCGAGTCCGGGACCGGCTGGCCGTCCTTCACGCAGCCTCTCTCCGCGGACTCGGTATCGACAATTGAAGACCGCAAGTACGGGATGGTCCGCGTCGAGGTCCGCTGCGCCCGCTGCGATGGCCACCTGGGTCACGTGTTCCCCGATGGTCCGGCGCCGACCTTTCAGCGGTACTGCATGAACTCGGTGGCGATGAAGCACCAGCCAAGCGAGGGCTAACTCCCCCGGTGATCTGTTGCGCCAGGTCGCGGAGCGTCCACAGCTTTGACCCACCATGTCGGAGCCCCGCCTCCTCGCCGAGAACACCGAGCACCACCCCCACCTTCCGGCGGGCACCGAGGAGCGCTTCTCCGGCTACGGGGTGATGGGCCTTCCGTTCCGCTCGGGCCACGTGCTGGGGCTGCGTCGGTTCTCCGCCTCTTCCATCGGGCCGGGCTACACCTCGGTGTGGCACCGCTCGCCCTCCGGCGAGTGGACCTTCTACCAGGACGTCCCGGCGGAGCAGGCCTGCGCGCGGTACTTCGGCCCGGAACTCCACCAATCCCTGCAGCGGAAAATCGAGCTGCGCTGGACCGGTCCGGACACCTTCACCGTCGAGGTCGAGGCCGGCAAGGCGATCCACTGGGAGGTGAGGCTGTCCTCCACTGCCGCGGTCCGGACGATGAACACCCTGGCCGGGATGATGCCCCAGGCGATGTGGCACAACCCCACCGCGCTCCGGGCGATGGGAGGGATGGCAAGAAGGATGCTGGGTGCCGGGCGGCTGGCGCTCACCGGAGTCACCCCCAGTCGACAGCAGTTCATCGCCAATCCGTTCGTGGCCTGGACCATCCCCTCCAGTCGCGCCCGCGTGGACGGGGTCGACGTGGGAGAACCGGGGCCTCTCCCCAAGCAAGAGCGCCTGGGCGACTTCTGGATCCCCCAGCGGGGGCTCTTCATGGTGGGGCAGTCCTTCTTCGAGCCTTTTGATCCCACACGCCACCTGCGGAACCTCCATGCGGAAGCGTGAGGCCCCGGAAGGGCACGCCCATGGGTAAGTCAGTGATCGTCATCGGTGCGTCCGCGGGAGGGACCGATGCGCTGATCCGGCTGATCTCGCAGCTGCCGGGCAACCTCCCCGCCAGCGTGTTCGTCGTTCTCCACATGGCCGCCGACGCGTCCGCCGAGCCACTGCTTCGCGGGATCAATCAGGCGGGAGCACTTCCCTGCTCCCGCGCCAAGGCGGACGAGATCTTCAAGCAGTCGCATGTGTACCTGGCGCCCAGTGACCACCACCTGCTGGTGAAGAAGCGCACGTTGCTGGTGACCAAAGGGGCGCGCGAGAATCGCTCCCGGCCCGGTATCGACCCCCTGTTCCGCTCCGCGGCGGTGGCACATGGGAGCCGGGTGATCGGGGTGCTGCTCACCGGGAATCTCAGCGACGGCACTGCGGGGATGCTGGCCATCAAGCGCTGCGGCGGGGTGTGCGTGGTTCAGGATCCGGAGGACGCCGCGTATCCGGACATGCCCAGAGCAGCGCTGGACAACGTGGCGGTGGACCACAGCGTGCCTCTGGCCGGGATGGGCGCGCTGCTGTCCCAGTTGGTGGCCCAGCGCCCCGGCAAGGCGATCGCCATCCCGGAGGACGTGGCGATCGAGGCCCGGATCGCCGAGCGGGTGCTCAGCGATCTGGGATCGGTGGATGCGTTGGGAGACCAGGTCCCCTTCAATTGCCCCAACTGCGGCGGAGTCCTGTGGCAGATCGAGGTGGGCAAGTTCCTCCGGTTCCGCTGCCACACCGGTCACGCGTACACCGGGGACACGCTGCTCGCGGAACAGTCCTCCCGGATCGAGGAGACCCTCTGGGTGGCGCTGCGGATGTTCGAGGAGCGGAAGAACCTCCTCAACGCGATGAGCGATCCTCGAAGCAGGAAGTTCGTGAAGTCCGCCGCCTCCCGCGCCAAGGAATCCGACGTTCACATCCAACGCATCCGGGCGATGCTGATCTCCAGCGAGAAGAGCACCGGCAAGACGTCGACGTCGCGGTGAGGCCCGGGGGCCAGGCGTGCGGTGACTTGAGCGAGCGCGGCTGCACTCTTCCCCGATCGATCGTCGTCGCCAGATGGTGCCCCCTACCACTCCCGGAGGGAACGCCCAGCGTCGCCTCGGTTGGGCTCTTGGGCTCCGGGGAAAGACGGATCTTTTGAGCCACTTCTCCCGCCAGAAGCTCGGAACTCTCCGGGAAAAGTTGATCATATGAGCCACATCTCCCACGCCCCAGATAGTGCCCGCCCCGTGTGAGTTCAGGAGGGGCTTCTTCCCCCGTCCGGGTTCAGGAACGCGGCCGACCCGAGCTCGGCCAAGGTTCGATAACGCCGAGCTGGCTGGCGATACTTCCGAACTCCTCACCTCGCCAGGTCCCCGCCGCGGGACAGGCTTCCGTTCGGACCTTGCTATTCTGCGACAAGTCGGCGGTTGTCAGTGCCTGGCGCGCAACCACTTGAATTGGTGGCGTGTTGTTGGGGCGCGCTGACAACGCCGCGCTTGTCGCAGAATAGGAGAGGGCGCCCGACCTCCTTGTCCCCAGGGCTCGCTCCCTTCACGCCGGACTTCCTCACCCTTCCGGCCCGCCTACTTGCCCCGCAGCTCCTGCACCACCCGGCCGGCGCCGTAGATCTGCTCCAGCCCGGCGGTGATTCCCCTCGAGTCCACCGCCACCGCGCGGTTGTTCTCCGGGTCGAAGAAGTAGCGGCCGCCCAGCGAGGGCAGGTTCCCGTCGAAGATCAGCCCCACGATCTCCGCCTGCTGGTTCAGCAGCGGCGACCCGGAGTTCCCTCCGATGATGTCGTTGTTGGTGGCCAGGTTCAGCGGCGTCTCCGGCCGCACCTGGTTGGCCCCCTTCACCCAGGAGCGGGCCAGCGCGAACGGCGGCTTGCCGGTGGCGTGCTCCAGCGCTCCGCGGAAGGTGGTGAACGGCTCCACCGGGCCGGTGGAGGCCTTCCATCCCTTCACCTGCCCATAGGACAACCGCAAGGTGAAGGTCGCGTCCGGATAGGTGCCCAGCCCCTCCGCCTGGATCTTCGCCTGGCCGATCCGCTCTCGACCCTGCTGCAGCAGCGGCCCCACCTGCTCGTCGTAGCGCTTGCGCACCACCCGGGCCAACGGGTCCACCCGCCGCGCCAGCTCGATCATCGGGTCCTTCGAGGACTCCACCGCGGACAGCCCACCCTCCAGCAACTGCCGACGGACCTTCGCGTCCGCCAGCCGGGTTCCGTACACCACCCGTCGCGCCAGCTGCGCCGGGGTCTCCTTGCCCAGGATCCTCACCGAGGCCGGGTGGTCCGCGCCCAGCTTCTCCCTCAGCTTCTCCAGCGAGTTGATCAGCAGCGCCTCCTCCAGCGGCCTGGACACCGGTCGGCTGGCCAGCAGCTTCTGCTCCAGCGAGGGCCAGGCCGCGTCGGTGAACTCGCGAAGCCGCTCGGCGTTCGGCTTCTGCCGCTCCCGGGCGCTGCGCAGCAACCCCAGCGCCAGCCCGTACAGCTCACTGTTGAAGGCGTCCCCGCTCTCCAGCAGCCGGTACTCGCTGCGGAACTCGCGGTAGGCGGCCAGGCCCCGGGCTACCTGCCCGAACGCCCCGTGGGTGGCCTCCCAGTCATCGAAGCGCAGGCGGATCAGCTCCTGGAGCTTGGCCTCCTCCTCTCGCCGCTTGGCGAAGAATTCCGGATCGGACAGCGCCTGGTGCCGCCCGATCATCGCCTTGTGCGAGTTCTCCACGCTGCGCAGCCGGGCCTGCACCTCCGCCTCCAGCGCCGGCTGGTGCCGCAACAGCTCCCGCAACAGCCCACGCTGTTCGGAGAGCAGCAGCAGCGTCCAGGGCAGCTCCACGTCGCGCTGCGCCTCCAGGTCCGCCACCGACATCTTCCGGTCCGTGCCCCCGGGGTGGCCGGAGACGAACACCAGTTCGCCCTCCGTCGCGCCGTTCTTCGACCAGGTGAAGTGATGCGGGGAGTCGATCCGCTTGCCGTTCTCGTACACCCGCAGGAAAGCCACATCGAACCCGAAGCGGGGGAAGTGGAAGTTGTCCGGGTAGCCGCCGAAGGCCGCCATCTGGAACTCGGGGGCGAACACCAGCCGCACATCCTGGAAGCGGCGGTACCGGTAGAGGTGGAACCGCGCTCCCTGGAACAGGGTCACCACGTCACAGCGGTCGGTCACCGCTCGCGCGCACCCCTGCTCCAGCACGGTCAGGGTCTGCTTGAGCGCCTTCGAATACGCCGGGCCCTGCTTCCCGGTGGTCGCCGCCTTCACCCGGTCGGTGACGTCGGTGATCTCCACCAACTGGTTGGCCTCGGTGGCCGGGCACTGCCGCTCCTGCTCCGCGGTCCGGGCCAGAAAGCCCTTCCCCAGCAGGTCGTTGGCAGGCGTGGAGAGCTGCTGGATGCAGGCGCGCACGCAGTGGTGGTTGGTCATCACCAGCCCCTGTGCGGAGACGAAGCTGGCCGAGCAGCCGCCGGCCAGCCGCACCGAGGAGAGCCGCACCTTCTCCAGCCAGGCCGCGTCGGGCTGGAACCCGTAGGCCTTCTTCACCGCCGACGCCGGGAAGGCGTCGAAGGTCCACATCCCCTCATCCGCCGCGGCCACCGACGCGATGCACAGTCCCAGCCACAGGTGCCTCTTCATGGGCTCCTTCTGCGCGACCCCCGCCGATGGGTCAACCTTCAGCACCCGGACCCGACCCGCGGTGTCCGGGTCGAGATACCCACCGCGCCCCGAGCACCGGCGCCACCGGTCCCGCCATCACCCGACCCGCGGTGTCCGGGGCGCCCACCGCGCCCGGAGCACCGGCACCGGCATCGCCGGCCCGCCATCACCCGACCCGCGGTGTCCGGGTCGAGATACCCTCCGGGCGATGATCTCCCTTCCCCCCGGCGCGGTGCCTCTACTCTCTCCCGGCTCCCTCGACGGCTGGCGGGCGCGGCGCGGTGGACCGCCGAACTGGGAGTGGGTGGACGGCTCGCTGCAGGTCACCTCCGGCGCGGGGGATTTGTACACCGAGGCCCGCTTCACCGACTTCCAGCTCCACCTGGAATTCTGGCTGCCGCACCTGCCCCATGCGCAGGGGCAGCAGCGCGCCAACAGCGGCCTCTACCTCCAGGGCCGCTTCGAGCTTCAGTTGCTGGACTCCTTCGGCGTGGCCCACCCCCGGGACAACGACTGCGGGGCCCTCTACCAGCAGGCCGCCCCGCTGCGGAACGCCTGTCTGCCTCCGGAGCAGTGGCAGTTCCTGGACGTGGCCTTCCGCGCGCCCCGGGTGGACGCGCCCGGCTGTCTGACCGTGTTCCACAACGGCGTCCTCATCCACCACCACCTTCCCCTTACCCACCCCACCCCGGGCGCGCTGGAGCTGGCGCCTCTGGAGCCGGGGCCGATCCTCCTCCAGGATCACGGGGATCCGGTGCGCTTCCGCAACCTGTGGGTGCTGCCCCTCTAGTTGCTCCTGCCCCGGTGGATGGCACAATCCCCGGCACCATGACCCGTCTCCCCAAGGGGTACCTCGGCAGGAACCACGAGACGATCGGCTCGGACATCCTGGCCATCTCCAAGGTGCTGCACCTCCCCGAGCGCGCCCTGGGCAAGGAGCTGGCCGCCCAGCTGGCCAAGGTCCAGCCGGAGGGATGGTACCCGATCTCCCTGCTGCTCCAGGCCCTGGAGGCGCTGGACAAGAAGCTGGATTCCTACGCCCTGCGCAGCGTGGGCTGGTCGCTGTTCAAGCTGTCCCACGAGGCGGGCGCCAAGGCCAACGCCCACAGCGCCAAGGACATCTGCCACGGGATCGACGGGATGTATCACCACGCCAACCGGGGAGAGCATATCGGCGGCTGGAAGGTGCTGGTCTTCAAGCCCGGCTACGCGGAGCTGGAGAAGAACACCCCCCACCACTGCGTGATGGAGGAGGGAATCCTGGAGGAGGCGCTGCGGGCGATGGGGGTGACCTGCAAGATCGAGCAGACCGCCTGCTTCCGCAAGGGCGCCGAGACCTGCCGCTTCGTGATCACCTCGCCGATGACCGACCGCCGCTGGACCGGGGAGGCAACCTAGCCACCGGCGGTGGACGTTTGCCCCCAACTTGGGAGTGTCCAAGCGCGGGGTCTTTGCTTAGGTCTTACGGGTGGAACCCTTCCAGTTCACCCGACCCCCGGCCGAGCGCGGCATCTTCTGCAACCGCACGCTGAACATGCGGTCCATCCGCGCCATCGGCTACGACATGGACTACACGCTGATCCACTACCACTCCGCGGTGTGGGAGCGGACGGCGTACGACCACCTCAAGCAGCACTTCCTCTCCCTGGGCTGGCCGCTGGAGGGCCTGTCCTTTGAACCGGAGATGGTGGTCCGCGGCCTGGTGATCGACACCGAGCTGGGCAACCTGATCAAGGCCAACCGCTTCGGGTTCGTCAAACGCGCCAGCCACGGCAGCCGGCTGGTGGAGTGGGAAGAGCAGCGCCGGGTCTACGCGCGGACGATCGTGGATCTGCACGAGCCCCGCTGGGTGTTCCTCAACACCCTGTTCTCGCTCTCCGAAGGCTGCATCTACGCGCAGCTGGTGGACCTGCTGGACCAGCGGAAGCTGCCGGGAGTGATGGGCTACCAGGATCTCTACGAGCGGGTCCGCAAGGGGCTGGACGCCACCCACACCGAGGGACGACTGAAGGCGGACATCCTGGCCTCCCCCCGGCAGTTCGTGGCCGAGGATCAGGACGTGGCGCTGACCCTGCTGGACCAGAAGAGCGCCGGCAAGAAGCTGCTGCTGATCACCAACTCCGAGTGGCTGTACACCGCTCCGATGATGCAGTTCGCCTTCGATCCCCTCCTGCCCCGGGGGACCACCTGGCGGGACGTGTTCGACGTGGTGATCGTGGGCGCGCGCAAGCCGGACTTCTTCACCACCCGGACCCCGTTGTTCGAGGTGGTCAACGAGGAGGGGTTGCTCAAACCCACCGTGAAGGGGCTGCGCCAGGGCGGGGTGTATCTGGGCGGCAGCGCCTCGCACGTGGAGCAGTACCTGGGTGTCTCGGGGGACGAGATCCTCTACGTGGGCGACCACATGTTCGGCGACGTGCACGTGACCAAGAACGTGCTCCGCTGGCGCACCGCGCTGATCCTTCGGGAGCTGGAGGACGAGATCATCGCCCTGCAGAAGTTCCATTCCACCGAGGAGAAGCTGGGCGCGCTGATGGAGGAGAAGGAGGCGCTGGAGGCCGAGGCCTGCGCGATCCGTCTCACCCTGCAGCGCAAGAAGGCCGGCTACGGACCGACCCCCCAACCCTCCCCGGAGATGGAGCCGATGCTGGCCCGGCTGGCCGAGATCCGCACCCTGACCGAGCGGCTGGACACCGAGCTCTCCCCGCTGGCCCGCGCCGCCGGTGAGCAGTTCAACGCCGACTGGGGCCCGCTGATGCGCGCCGGCAACGACAAGAGCCACCTTGCCCGGCAGGTGGAGCGCTACGCGGACATCTACACCTCGCGCGTCTCCAACCTGATGTACGTCACCCCGTTCGCCTTCCTGCGCTCCCCTCGCGGCAGCCTCCCCCACGATCCCACCGCCCCCGGCGGCGGGGTGGACGCCACCACCAAGGAGAACCCCACCTCCTGAGGGAGAGACCGCCGTGCAACTCAAGCTGTTCGTCGTCGATGCCTTCACCGGCGCGCTGTTCGGAGGAAATCCCGCGGCGGTGGTGCCGCTGCCGCGCTGGTTGCCCGACTCGCTGCTGCAGTCGATCGCCGCCGAGAACAACCTCAGCGAGACCGCCTTCTTCGTCCCCGAGGGCGACGGGTTCCACCTGCGGTGGATGACCCCGGTGCGGGAGGTCAGCTTCTGCGGACACGCCACCGTGGCCACCTCGTTCGTGATCCTCAACCTCCTGGAGCCGGGGCGGGAGGAGGTCCGCTTCCGGGCGCTGTGCGGCGAGCTGACCGTGCGCCGCAACGGAGATCTCCTGGCGATGGACGCTCCGAACTGGGAGGCCGCGCCGGTCGCCGCGCCCCCGCTGTTGAGCTCCGCGCTGGGCCGGACCCCGGTGGAGGTGCTGGCGGCGCGGGACTACCTGGCGGTGTTCGAGACCGAGGAGGAGATCCGCGCCCTGGCCCCGGACATGGCCGCACTGATGAAGCTGGATCGGGACGGGGTGATCGTCACCGCGCCGGGCACCCGGTCTGACTTCGTCTCCCGCTACTTCGGCCCCCAGGTGGGGATCCCGGAGGATCCGGCCACCGGGTCGGCGCACTCCACCCTGGCGCCCTACTGGGCGCGGCGGCTGGGGAAGTCCCGGCTGCACGCGCTGCAGCTCTCTTCCCGGGTGGGGGAGCTGTTCTGCGAGGTCCGCGGCGACCGGGTGATCACCTCCGGGCGCGCGGTGAAGTACCTGGAGGGGACTGTGGAGCTGCCCTCCTCGCTGCTGGGGCCGTAGCCCAGCCGACGTTTCTCCTGACCGTCCGATGGGGGCGGCCGGGCAGGCAGCGCCCAGGTGCCCGTCTGGACGGTGCTGGCCACCTTTGTGCCCATGAGCCTGGGCATGACTGTGGCGGCGGTGGCCTCGTTGGTGCTGGGAGGCGTGGGGGGACCGGGGTGGCAGCCGGAGGGGGTGCACCAGGGGGTGAAGGTGGAGTCCCGCCAGCGCCCCGGCACCAAGGTGATGGAGGTGCGCGCGGTGAGCACCCTGGACGCGCCCATCGACGCGGTGTGGAGGGTGATCACCGAGGTGGATCGCTACCCCTCCACCATGCCCCACGTCTCCGCGTCCCGGCTGCTCAAGGAGGAGGGGCCGTCGGTCCGGCACTGGTACCTGGTGGTGGATCTTCCGGTGGTCTCCCACCGCGACTACGCGGTCCGGATGGAGACGCAGCAGACACCCACCCGCCGGCGGGCGCAGTGGACTCCCTCCCCGTTGGCGCCCGCTCCGGTGGAGGGCAAGGTGCGGATCACCCAGAACGAGGGCTTCTGGGAGCTGGAGCCGCGGGAGGGCGGCAAGACCCAGGTCACCTACTACCTGTGGGTGGATCCGGCGGGGAGGATCCCCAAGTTCCTGGCCAACAAGGGCAACCGCGATGCGATCCCCGACCTGTTCCGGTCGGTGGAACGCCAGGCCCAGTCGATGGGGACCGCGCGCTGAGTCCGCGGGGAGGAGCTGGAATGAGACGCTGGTGGATCGCCGCGGGGCTGCTGTGTCTGATGCCCACGGTGGTGGTGGCGCAGACACCGCTGGAGCCGCGGGTTACGTCCGACGCGATCACCCCGCCTCCATCCGGGGCGACCCCGTCCGACGCGCTCACCCCTCCGCCATCCGAGGCGACCCCGTCCGAGGCGCTCACGCCTCCGGCGGCCACCTCTGACGCGCCCCTCGACGGGCGCGCCTCGGAGCCGGTGGGAGCCGCCGCCTCCCTGCTGCCGGCCCCCGAGGCCGAGGCCGAGGTCGGCCCGTTCATGGGCGAGGCCTACCGCTACCAGAACCGCGGCGTGTTCCGCCGGCTGCTGGCGGACTACGCGGCGATCCCGCTGGGGATCCCCCGCTGGAGCGGGACCGAGTGGGCGTGGTTTGGAATCACCGTGGGAGTGACCGCGGGGCTGTTCCTGCCCCTGGACAACCCGCTGGATCAGCGCTTCCAGAACTGGCTGGCCACCCAGTACCCCAACGCCGTCCCGCATCTGTGGTCCCCGTTCAACGACCTGTTCATCTTCGGCGGGATGTTCGCCCTGGCGGTGGGGACCCTGGCCTACGGGCACTTCACCGGGCAGGACCCCTACGTGGAGACCTTCTCCCTGATGCTGGAGGCGCTGGTGCTGATCCAGTCCCTGCACATCTCCACCAAGCTGCTGCTCTCCCGGGACGGTCCCAACAACGGCACCGGTCACTTCATCAACGGGCCCACCTGGGACACCTTCGAACGGTTTCCGGAGGGCGCGCCTTCCGGGCACACCGGCACCCTGTTCGCGCTGGCCACCGTGGTCAGCTCCTACTGGGAGAACCCCTGGCTGAGCATCGGGGTCTACTCGCTGGCCACCGTGTTCGCGTCCGCCCTGGTGCTGGACCGCTACCACTACATCTCGGATGTGCTGTGGGGCGGCAGCATGGGCGTGGCGGTGGGCCGGTACGTGGTTCGCCATCGGTCCAGCCGCTACCGCTATCAGGATGGCCAGCCCACGCGTCGCCCCTCCCCGCCGCAGCTGACCCCGTTCGTGGCTCCCGCCGGTCCCCGGGGCGGCGCGGCCGGCGGTGCCCTGCTGGAAGGAGAGTTCTGACCCCGGCTCCCGAGGCGCTGCTTGTGTAAAATTCTCACCAGGATGGTCTAGAAGGCCTAAGAGGCGCTCCGTGGCCGGGCCGTCCGACGACAAGAACCTCCCCTTCTCGCGACCGCGCGGACCGGAGCGCTTCGAGGACCTGCTCCCCGCAGTCGCCGCCGTGCTGGACTGCTCGCTGGACCAGGCGCGCGTCCTGCTGGCCCGGGTGGATGGAATGGAAGGGTGGGTGCACCTGCCCAGCCCCGGGGTGCGCCTGCTGCCGGTGGAGCATCCCTCCGGAGATCAGTGCTGCGTGCTGGGGATCGACCCCGGCGCGGTCTTCCCCCACCATCGCCACGCGCATCCGGAGGAGTTGCTGGTGCTGCAGGGCGGTTATCGCAACGACGACGGCACCCAGCGTTGGCGCGGGGACCACACCCTCCATCCGGTGGGCTCGGCGCACTCGGTGACCGCGCTGCGCGGCCCCGGGTGTCTGACCCTGGTCCGGCTCCGCTCCCCGTAGTCCTCAGTCCGCCAGCGGGAGGACCCAGCGGGTGTGCAGGGTCAGTGGGGCGTCGGCGCCGCGACGGACCGCCACCGCCGCCGCGTGTCGCGGGGTGGGCCACAGCTGCTGGAACTGCCAGTCTTCTCCCGCGTCCCCCAACTCCACCTCGCAGCGCACGGTGGGCGAGGACCCCTCCAGGGAGAAGGCGAAGCTGGCCAGGGGGATGGACAACCCCAGTCCGCGGGCCTTGATGTAGCTCTCCTTGAGGGTCCAGTAGGCGAAGAAGCGGCGGTGCTGCGCCTCGACCGGCAGCCGGTGCAGCGCCTCCACCTCCGAGGGGGCGAAGAACCGCTCCGCCACCCCGGGGGAGTTGCCGGTCCGCTCCACGTTCTCCACGTCCACCCCCACCTCGCGGTCCCGGGCCACCACGCAGGCCACCAGCCCGTCGGTGTTGGAGAGGTTGAAGCGCAGCCAGGACAGCTCCGGCTCCGGCAGCTCCGGGCGCCCGTGGGAGTTCTGGTTGAAGCGCCAGTCCCGCGGGTCTCGCGCCACGTAGCGGGAGAGGGTGGTGCGGACCAGGGCCCGGGTCACCAGGTAGTGGTGGCGGTGTTCGGGGAAGCGGAAGCGATCATGCCGGACCCGCTCCTCGGGGGAGAGCAGGTCCAGGTACCGCTGCACCAGCGCGGGGCTCTGGACCTGCGCCGGATCGATCAGGGAGAGGTGGACCTGATCGGGGGGGAGGGACACCGGCATCGGGGCGGCGTTCAGGACCGGGCCGGCTCCAGGTGTTCGGGGAGCCTCATCCCTTCCCGGGCCGCCAGGATGATCTCCTGGGTGGGTAGAGGCAGGAAGCGGGCCTGGGTCAGGCCCACCTCTCGCAAGATCGCCGCGTACTCCGGGAAGGAGAGCAGATCTCCCTCGTTGGTGATCACCCGCCGGAAATGGAAGTACAGGTGGTCCAGCGGTCCATCCCGCTGATCGGTGAGCACGTACTCGGCGATCACCAGCACCCCGTTGGGCTTGAGTGCCCGCGCCGCGCGGCCCACCAGGTCGGGAACGTCCCGGGGACAGAGCACGTTGAGCACCTGGGGGAGGATGATCGCGTCGAAGCGCGCCTCCCCGAAGGAATCGGTGAACAGGTTCCCGGGGGTCAGGTGGGCCCGCTGGTCCAGCTTGAGCTTCTCCAGATTGGCCTTCACCTGCGGGAACACCGAGGCCTGATCGAAGTAGGTGACCTGGGCCTGGGGAAAGGTCGCGGCGAACGCCCCGCCCCACACCCCGGACCCGGTCCCGATGTCCAACACCGCCTCCATCGGCCCCAGGTTGGCGGTCTTGAGGGTGTTGGCGGCCTGCCGGGCCAGCCGGAAGTGGCTGGCGAACACCGCGGAGATTTGACTGGAGTTGTCCGCATAGAACTCGGCGCTCACCACCGGGTCCTTCAGGTCCAGCACGTAGGTCTCGTCGCGGATCGTCTCGTCCAGCCGGACCAGCGCCTCCCAGTAGCGCGCCGACACCTCCATCGAGCGGACGAAGTAGGCGCGCCCCTTGGGATCGAACACCGGCTGCGCCTGCTCCGAGTAGCGCAGCGGTTCGCCGGGAGCGAACACTCCCATCCCCTCCAGCGCCGCCCGCAGCGCCTCCAGCCCGCGCCGCCCCAGCTGCAGCCGGTCCGCCACCTCCGAGGAGGGAGTGGGGGTGGCGGCCGCCTCCAGCACCCCCAGGCGGCCGGCGGCGATCAGCGCGCGGGTCCGCAGCGCGCTCTGGGCAAAGCGGTGCCACAGGTCCTGCGAGGCCGGGTCCAGCTGCGGCGGGTGGCGGAACACCGACTCATAGCGGGAGAGGATCCCCTCCAGGTCGCGGCCGCTGCGGACTGCCTCCTCCAGCCCGCCCGCCCGGGCCAGCCAGACGGTGGCCTCCTCCAACAGCGATCGCACCTCGGGGTGGCTCCAGGGACCGGCCAGCGCCGGGGTCGCCCACACCCGGGTCATCCGTTCCCGGCGGGCCAGGCCCATCCCCACCAGCATCTCCACCAGGGTGCGCACTCCCCGGACCGAACAACCCAGTCGCTGGGTGAGGGCCTGCTGGTCCACCCCCTCGGCGCCCGCCTCCACCAGCGCGCCCAGCAGGCCCAGGCGCAACGAACTGTGCAGCAGCGCGGCCTCGTTGGAGCCGTTGCGCGCGTCGAAGTGGAGCGTCTGGGCGAAGGGAGGCGGGACTGACATGAACGGTGGCTCCTCGGTGCGCCGGGGGACCGGCGGGACCTGGTGGGTATTCCAGCACAGCGCGGCCCCTACCGGGGAGGAAGGCGCAGCCCGGCATCCAGCCGGATGGTTTCTCCATTGAGCATCGGGTTCTGCAGCACGTGCTCCACCAGCGCCGCGAACTCCTCCGGCCTCCCCAGCCGGCGCGGAAACAGCGGCTGCTTCCCCAGGCTGGTCCGGACCGGCGCCGGCAGCCCCTCCATCATCGGGGTGTCAAACAGCCCCGGGGCCAGGGTGACCACCCGGATCCCCAGCTCCGCCAGATCCCGCGCCACCGGGAGGGTCAGCCCCACCAGCCCGGCCTTGGAGGCAGCGTAGGCGGCCTGGCCGGCCTGCCCCTCGAAGGCGGCGATGGAGGCGGTGTTCACCACCACTCCCCGCTCCCCCTCCGGGCCGGGCGGGTTCTTGGCCATCCGCGCCGCCGCCAACCGGATGCAGTTGAAGGTCCCCACCAGGTTCACCTCGATCACCCGACGGAAGTCCTCCAGCGACGCGGGCCCCTTCCAGCCCACGGTGCTCATCGCCACGCCGATCCCGGCGCAGTTCACCAGGGCCTGCAGCCCTCCCAGCCGCTGCTGGGCCAGGTCCAGGGCCGCCTCCACCGGTGCCTCCTGGGTGATGTCCGCGGCCACCGCCAGCGCCCCCGCGCCGGCGCCCTCCACCCAGACCGGGGCCTGCAGATCCAGCGCCAGCACCCGGGCGCCCGCCGCCAGCAGGCGCTGGGCGGTGGCCAGCCCCAGCCCGGAGCCGGCCCCGGTCACCACCACCACCGCGCCGTCCAGCCGCATTGCTAGCGGGTGGCCTGGGCGGGAGGGGCGGTGTCCACCGGGGGCACCGTCCGCAGATAGTCGTAGAGGTCGCCCAGGTCCGCGTCGGTCAGGGTGGCCAGGTCGGTCCAGGGCATCGGGGTGTTGGTTCCCCCTTCCGGGACCGGGGCCCCGGTGGCCGCGGCGCGGAACCGGACCAAAAAGCCCTCCCGGGTCATCCTTCCCAACCCGCTGGGGTGGGGAGTCAGGTTGGAGGCCACCACCGACCCCCACTCGCCTTCGTGCGCGAAGCCGCCCTGGAAGCCGGGGGTGAGCGGGTTTTCGCCGTGGCAGCTGCGGCAGTTCCCCAGCGTCGCGAGATATTCGCCGTGGGCGGGGGTGCCCGGGGCCGGGGTGGTCACCGGACCGGTCACCGGTTCGGGCATCAGTTGCATCAACACGTTCATCGGGAACGGGGTCTGCGGCGGGCGCTCGTCGGTGGCGATCGCCGGGAGGGTTCGCAGGTAGACCACCAGGGCCGCCACGTCCTCATCGCTCATCTGCCGGTACTCGCTGTAGGGCATCACCGGGGAGAGCGGCCGGCCATCGCGGCCGATTCCCTCGCGGATCGCCCGCACCACCTCCCCGTCCGACCACGCACCCAGGCCGGCCTGGGGATGGGAGGTGAGGTTGGAGGCGCAGACCAGGCCCGGGTCCTCCACGCACAGCCCGGGTCCTCCCTCGGTCCCCGCCACCACCGGGCCCGCGAAGCGCTTCCAGTCCCGCTCCCCGTGGCAGCTGAAGCAGGCGGCCACGCTGTGGGCCAGATACTTGCCGCGCGCCAGCCGCTCCGGGGTGGAGGCGATCTTCTCCTCCGAGGCGGGACGGGAGTCGGGCCCCTTCACCAGCACCACCCCCACCGCCAGGGCCACCAGCCCCACCACCACCCCCAGACCGATCAGCAGATACTTCAGCACTCGCATTCGAATCCTCCGCCACGGCCGGGAGCGGCCACGGTAACGCAGATTCACCGGACCCCAGAAACAGGGGGCGCGGACTGGCGCCACTGGCTGCGAGTCTAACTGAAGTGCCCGCTGCTTTACGGGTCCACTGAAGGCAGCTAGTATTTGGACTGCTTCATCGTTTTGCGGCCGTTGACGGCTGCACACGCCGAAAGGGGAGTTGATTGCGCGGCATCGGAAACAGGCTGCTCCTGGCCCTGCTGTTGACCACGGCCACGGGTTGCAAGCTCCTTGATACGACGGACGACGAGAACACCGTGGGACGCGGTTCCGCCGCCTTCGACCCCTACGACATCAACTCCGGCGCGGTGAAGCTGGGCTTGAGCCTGTTCAACGGGTGCGCCGTGCTGGCCAATGGCCAGCGGGTGGGCCCCAACTCCGCCACCCCCGCCAGCTACCCGGTGGCCTGCGCGGATCCCAAGTCCACCGATCCGTCCAACCCCCCGCCGCCCTCTCCCTTCGACCCGCCGCTGGTCCCGATGCAGCTGCTGGCGGACACCGACTACTTCCTCAACCAGCTGAGCATCACCGAGACGGTGACCAACACCGCGGGCGTCACCGACGACGCGGTCACCGCCTCCCGCTGGATCCGGACCCAGTCCTCCTTCAAGGAGCTGTCCTGGGACGGGCTGGGCCTGCAGACCGAGGAGTTCAAGTACGGGGCCTTCGAGGCGGGCTGGTACCGCGAGACCCTGTTCGGTGGCGCCCCCTGGATGCGCTCCTCCGATGACTCCTTCAAGGTGGAGGTGCTGGGGCCGGCCGGTCAGGAGCTGACCACGGTCACCTACAGCCGCAAGGAGTTCCTGGGCGAGTCCTCCACCGCCGGCCACAACCGCGTCTCCTGGCGGGTGGGACCGATCCTGCCCCCGGAGTTCCCCAGCGACCAGCGCAACCAGCCCTTGCCGGCGATCCCCGGCGGTCCTCCCTCCGGGCCTCCCACCAGCCGCACCATGGTCCGGCTGGATCTGACCGGTTCGGCCAATCCCTTCAAGTCGATGCGGGTGAGTGACTACACCGGCGAGGCGGTGATCCGGGTGACCTGGAGCCTGATGCCCAACACCCCCTGGCACTTTCCGGTCACCTTCATCAATCCCCAGACCGAAGTGCCCCCCACCTGCTTCGACAACGCCGGCGGACCGGTCCGCTGCACCGTGGGGTTGCAGGTCCAGGCCAAGCTGACCCGCCCGGCCAACGAGCTGGGCTACTACGCCCCCGGCGAGCTGTTCGAGGCCACCTTCGACCTGCGGGACGGCAGCGGCAACCGGCTGCACCGGCCGGGCTTCCTGCCCAGCTACTCCCAGGTCCAGAACGGGACCGCCAATGGCCTGCTCTACTTCTACCAGGGCCACTGGTCCACGCTGGAGGAGCGTGACGTCTCCAGCTCCTTCCAGGTGGTGGGACCGCTGGACGCCCTCCAGGTGGTGGATCCCCGGGCGGGCCCGGAGTTCTTCACCATCGGAGATCACTTCTTCTCCCTGGCCCCGGACCTCGCGGGCGAACCCTTCCCCGGGTTCAAGGGCCTGTTCGAACTGGAGTGGCCGGCCAAGACCCGGGTCCAGATTCCCCCCCAGTCCAAGCCGGGCACCTACGCGCTGATCGTCCGCGCCAGCCGGCACTTCTACGGTGAGCGGCTGTCGCGAACCGAGACCTTCTACTTCCAGGTGGGCCAGCCCGAGGCCACCGCCTTCCCCGGCAAGGTGGGCAACTGCCAGATCTGCCACCTGGGCGTGCTCTCCATGGACAACCTCCGCCACGGCCAGTCGGTGGATGAGGTGGAGACCTGCAAGGCCTGCCACAGCGGCGTGGACGACTTCCCCGGCCGCATCAACCGGATCGTGCACCAGGTCCACATGCAGTCCACCAAGTACAATCGAAGCAAGAGCGACTGCTCGGTCTGTCACCTCACCACCGAGAGCACCCTGCGCCCCAGCGTCGATACCTGCACCTCCTGTCACGTGTCCGCCCACGCCGGCGAGTACTTCCAGACCCAGTTCCGTCTGGCGGGCACTCCCAACCGGTTCTCCAACTGCGCCCAGGCCTGTCACGGCGAGGCCGCGCCCGGCGGTCACACCGGGGTGGCTCGATGACCTCCTCTCCCCGGAACCAGAACACCCCCATGACGAGCGTGTTGAACAGGCTTCCCCGCCTCTCCCTGGCCGCGGTGCTGCTGCTGTCCGCCTGCGAAGGGCTCCCGCCCCCCGGCGCTCCTGACCCCCGGAACAACCCGGTGTTCGAGGAGGCTCCCCGGGCGCTGACCACCCTGGTCTCCGGCTACAGCTGGGATCCGGAGGTGTATGCGATCGGCTTCGCCAGCTGCCCGCCGCCGTGCCTGGACCTGGCCCCGTTCATCTCCGACTTCCTTCCGCCCTTCTCCTCCACCATGGTGGCCGGGTCCAACGTGACGGTGGTCAGTGCGATGACCGGCGCGCCGGTGGCCACCGCCGGAACCTCCGGGATGTTCGACGGGGTGTTCTCGGTGGATGGGGTCCCCAGCGATCCGGAGGGCCTGTACCTGGTGACCGCCGACGGCGACGGGGAGCTGATCTCTCCTCCGTTCGGTCCTCCCCCTCCCGCCCCCACCACCTACCTCCCCACGGTGACCCTCACCGCGCTGGCCACCGCGGGCAGCCCCACCTGCGCGATGACCGAGAGCGCGCGGATCGGCAGCAACGGGGTCCTGGAGGCGGTGGCCAAGCACCTGGCAGTCACCGTCCCCGACCTGCTGGATCCCACCCAGTACTCGGTGGTGGCCGTGCTCTGGGCCTATGGACCGGGGCCGTTCTTCATGCGGACTCCCGCCAACGGGATGGGGTTCGCCGGATCGGTGGGCGACACCTACCAGATCAACTGGGCGATTCCGGAGACCATGGACCCGGCGGTCCAGTCGGAGCGGGGCTTCTTCGTGGACACCAGCGGTCCCGGCAGCGCGCTGGGGATCACGGTGGGCGTGGTTCCGGCCTCGGTGGTCCTGGAGGGGCCGGTGCTGTACTTCGGCCTGGACCCGGTGGACGACCCGATGTTCGGCCGTCCCTACGACGGTCCCCCGGCGGTGGTGTTCCCCAGCCCGGGCAGCGTCACCAGCGCCTCGATGATGTTCTTCCCCGGCGGGCCTCCGCCGGAAGCGGCGGAGGGCGAGGAGGCCCCCTCCAATCCGGACTTCCTCTGCACCCCGGCGTTCGAAGGTCCGCCGCCCGGTCCGTAGATGACGCCCCCCGGCCAATGGACCGTCCCCGGACGGATCGCCGAGACCGCCCGGCGCACCCCCCAGGCCACCGCCCTCCGCTCCGGTGAGCGGACGCTGAGCTACCAGCAGTTGCTGCGGCGAATGAACCAGCTGGCGGCGCGGTTGGCCCGGCTGGGCGTCCGCCCCGGTGACCGGGTGGCGGTCCACATGGAACCCTCGCTGGAGGCGGTGGTGGCGTTGCTGGGCGTGATGCACGCCGGCGCCGCCTACCTGCCTTCGGATCCCGCCACTCCCGCCCAGCGGCTGGAGGGGGTCTTGGCCGAGGCGGCGGTGACCACCGCCCTGGTGGATCCCGGCTCTCTGTTGGCGGTGGCCCAGCGGCTGGAGCTGGAGCCGGGGCTGGCCTCGCTGGATGGGGAGGCGGACGTCGATCCCTCCACCCCTCCCTCCGCGGAGTCACTGGCCTATGTGATCTTCACCTCCGGCACCACCGGTCGGCCCAAGGGGGTGTGCGTTCCCCACCGCGGGCTGGTCAACCTCTGCCAGGCGGTGGTGGAGGGCTGGGGGCTGACCCCGTCCGACCGGGTCCACCAGTTCACCCCGCTCAGCTTCGACGCCGCGGCGGAGGCGCTGTTCCCGCCGCTGTTCGCCGGCGCTTCGGTGCTGGTGCGGGACACCACCCCCCCCGGCCCCGGCGAGTTCAACGCGCTGATTGCCCGGCACCAGCTGACCTGCCTCACCGTTCCCCCGATCTACATGCACCACTGGGTGACCGAGCTGATCCGCAAGGGACAGCCCCTCCCGGCCACGGTGCGGCTGGTCTGCCTGGGGGGAGACAAGATCGCCAAGGAGACGCGCCGGCTGTGGGACGAGCACGGCGGCCGGCACATCCCCTGGATCAACGATTACGGCCCCACCGAGGCCACCATCACCAGCACCACCCACCGCTGCACGCTGGAGGGGGAGCAGGGCCCTCAGTCCTTCTTCCCGATCGGCAAGCCGCTTCCCAACGTGCGGATCTACCTGCTGGATCCCCACGGGAAGCCGGTGCCCAGGGGTGAGACCGGGGAGATCCACATCGCCGGGGTCGGGGTGGCCCAGGGCTACCTCCAGCGCCCGGAGGAGACCGCCCAGCGCTTCCTCCCCGATCCCCACGGGACCGGGACCGGGGACCGGATGTACCGCACCGGAGACCTGGCCTCGGAGCTCCCGGACGGGAGCCTGGTGTTCCTGGGACGGGTGGATGACCAGGTGAAGATCCGCGGCCACCGGGTGGAGTTGCAGGAGGTGGAGCTGACCCTCAAGCGCCACCCCGGGGTGCGCGAGGTGGCGGTGCTGGCCGTCCCCGACGACACCGGCGACAAGAAGCTGGTGGCCTACTGGGTGGCGGAGCCCGGCCAGGGAGTGGTCCCGGAGCAGCTGCAGGACTTCCTCAAGGAGCGGCTGCCCGAGTACATGCGGGTCTGGAGCTGGCGTCCGCTGGACCGGTTGCCGCTGACCGAGAACGGCAAGGTGGACCGGCGGGCGCTGCTGGAGTTGCCGGAGCCGGCGCCGGTGGCCGCTGCCCCCGCGCCCTCCGGTGGGTCCCTCCAGGAGCAGGTGCATTCGCGGCTGGCCGAGCTGTGGACCGGACTGCTGGGCGCCGCGCCCAAACCGGAGGACAGCTTCTTCGAGGTGGGCGGGGACTCGCTGCTGGCGATGCAGCTGGTGCCGCAGATCGAAGACGCCTTCCAGGTGGCGGTGCCGCTGGTGCTGATCTTCGAGGCGCCGGTGTTCAGCGAGCTGTCGGCCCACGTCTTCCGCCTCGCCTCCGAGTCGGCCGCCAAGCCGGCTCCCTGAAGTCCTTCCCGGGGGGAAGCGCGGGTTGAATCACCCGGGGTTCCGCGAAATAATTCCTCCGCCGCCGGAAGATCGCGGCGCCATTCCTTCCTGGACAGGACTCCGATGCCGCCCCCTGACGCGAAGTCCCCCGCCGACCACGCCATCGAGATCATCGAGAACCCGCAGACCATCGCGGACATGTTCCGCAACGGCCTCACCATCGGGGTGCTGCGGCACGAGGATCACGAGGGCGTGGCGGCGATGTACAAGGTCCGCGACGAGGCCCACAAGAACGGGGGCTGGGAGGTGCTGCGCACCACCGTGGACTTCCCGATCACCATCGCCAGCGACGACGCGGAGGATGAGGCGGTGGTCTACGAGTGTGACGAGCAGGCCTTCGTGGAACGCACCCACAAGATCATGCGGATGGTCCCCAACTCGCCGGTGCAACACCAGCGCCGCTTCGTCTTCCTCTCCGACCACCTGGTGCTCAACCTGGAGGAGAACCACGTGGCGGTGGGCCAGGAGACGCTGCACTTCAAGGCCGCGCACCTGGTGGTGAAGAAGGATGGGGCCTGGAAGGTGAAGATGGTGGTGGAGGGGGGCTGGGGGCGCGCCGCCAAGCTCACCGGGGCCACCTTCAACATCCGGGTCAAGGGGACCTGAGCTGAACCCCCCGTCCCAGGGCAGCCCCCCCGGCGCCACCGGGGAGAAGCGCACCCCGCCGGGGCGGTTGCCTCCGGTCAGCCGCCGTCCCTCCCAGCCGACCTCTCCCCTCTCCTTCATCCAGGAGGCGGTGTGGTTCCTCCAGGAGCTGGACCCCTCCAGTGCCGCCTACAACGAAGGGTCGCTGATCCGCCTCCAGGGGCCGGTGACCCGCGCCGCCCTGGAGCGGGGACTGGGCGTGCTGGTGCGGCGCCACACCGCCCTGCGCACCAGCTTTGATCGCCTGGAGGGCACGCTGCTCCAGCGCCTCCATGAACCCCTGAGCGTGCAGGTGGTGGAGGAGGACCTGGCCGGGCTGCCCGCCGCCGCCCAGCGGCCGGCGATGGACGCCCGCGTCGCCCAGGAGATCGACCGGCCGTTCGACCTGGCCCGGCCGCCGTTGATCCGCTTCCATCTGTTCCGGCTGGAGGGAGAACAGCACCTGCTGGTGGTGGCCCACCACATCATCACCGACGGCTGGTCCTTCACGCCGATCTTCAACCCCGACCTGCTGGCGGTGCTGGAGGCCGAGCTGGGCCACCCGCTCCCGGCCCGCTTCGGCGAACCCCCGCTGCAGTACACCGACTTCGCCCACTGGCAGCAGGAGCAGCTGCGCGGCCCGCTCTACGACCGGCAGCTGGAGTTCTGGAAGAAGCGCCTGGCGGAGCTGCCCCCGCTGCAGCTGCCCCTGGACCGCCCCCGGCCCCCGGCGCTCACTTCCGGCGGGGCCACCCTGGAGACCCCGCCGGTGCCCCGGGCGCTGGCGGACGCGGCCCGGAAGCTGGCCGCCACCGAGAACGTCACCTTCTTCATGCTGCTGGAGGCGGTGTTCAAGGTGATGCTCCACCTCTACTCCCGGCAGACCGACCTGGCGGTGGGGGCCACCTTCGCCGCCCGCTCCAAGGAGACCGACGGCATCTTCGGCTGCTTCACCAACACCCTGGTGCTGCGCACCGACCTCTCCGGGAACCCCACCTTCCGCGAGCTGCTGCGCCGGGTCCGCCAGGCGGACCTGGAGGCCTACTCCCACGCCGCCATCCCCTTCGACCGGGTGGTGGCGGCGGTGCACCCCCGCCGCGAGCCCGGCCGACTGCCGCTGTTCGACGTGCTCTTCGACCTGCGGGGCCGCCACAACCACGGCCAGACCGCGAACTTCACCCTCCGCTCCGAGCCGGTGCTCCCCACCAGCCCCAAGTGCGACCTGGCGTTCGCCTTCGTGGACGACGCGGGGGAGCTGAGCTGTTCCTTCATCTACGCCCGGGACCTGTTTGACCGACCCACGGTGGAGCGGATGGCGGCCCACCTGGAGCGGATCCTGGCCCTGGCGGTGCAACGGCCGGACGCGCGGCTGGAGGAGCTGCTGGAGCCCACCGCCGGGGAACGGGAGGAGTGGACCCGCCTCAACGCCACCGCCGCCCCGGTGGAGGACAGTTCGCTGCACGGGCACTTCGAGGCCTGGGCCCAGCGCACCCCGGACGCCCCCGCGGTGGACTTCCTGGGCGAGGTGGTCAGCTATCGCCAGCTCAACGCCCGCGCGGAGCTGGTGGCCGGCTGGATGCGGGAGCGGGGCCTGGGCCCGGAGACCCCGGTGGCGGTGTGCCTGCCCCGGGGGCCGGACCAGGTGGCCGCGGCGCTGGGGGCGCTCAAGGCCGGGGGGGCGTATCTGCCACTGGATCCCAACCTCCCCCCGCAGCGGCTGGCCTTCATCCTCGACGATGCCCGGGCCCCCTTCCTGGTCACCACCCGGGAGCTGCAGGACGCGCTGGAGATCTCCGCCCCCTTCACCCTCTTCCTGGAGGAGGTGCCGGCGGACGCCACCCTCTCCAGCGCCCCGCCACCGGCCGCCGTCTCCTCCCGCCAGCTGGCCTATCTGATCTACACCTCCGGCTCCACCGGGCGGCCCAAGGGGGTGCTGGTGGAGCACGGCAACGCCACCAACACCCTGGCGGAGGCGCTGCGCACCTCCGGGGCCGGCCCCGGCGACCGGATCCTGCAGTTCGCCTCCCCCGGCTTCGATGTGGCGATCAAGGAAACCTTCACCGCCCTGGGCAGCGGGGCCACCCTGGTGATGGCGCCCAAGGAGGAGCTGCTCCCCGGTCCGCCGTTGACCCAGCAGATCGTCTCCCGGAAGGTCACCCACCTGATCCTCACCCCCCAGGTGCTGGGCGGGGTGGAGGAGGCCCTGGCCTCCACCGTCCGGCACGTGGTGGTGGGCGGTGAACCCTGCCCGCCCCTGCTGCTGGACCGCTGGGCCCCGGGGCGGGAGTTCGTCTCCGAGTATGGCCCCACCGAGGCGGCGATCACCTCCACCCAGGCGCGCTGCACCGCCGGGACCGGGAGGCCCCCGCTGGGTCGACCCACCCTCAACGTCCAGGCCTACGTGCTGGACGAACAGCTGCGCCCGCTGCCCACCGGGGTGCCGGGTGAGCTCTACCTGGGCGGAGCGGGGGTGGCCCGCGGCTACCTGGGACGTCCGGAGCTCACCGCGGAGAAGTTCGTGCCCGACCCCTTCTCCCCCCTCCCCGGCGCCCGGCTGTACCGGACCGGAGACCGGGTCCGGCTGCAGGCGGACGGACAGCTGGGGTTCGTGGGCCGGGTGGACGACCAGGTGAAGATCCGCGGCCACCGGGTGGAGCTGGGAGAGATCGAGGAGGCGCTGCGCCGGCGGGTGCCCGAGGCGGTGGTGGTGGTGCGCGAGGACGGCCCCGGGCCGGCCCAGCTGGTGGGGTACGTGGTCTCCGCGCCCGGCCCGGCGGTGGATCCCCGGACCTTGCGCGAACAGCTGGCGGCGGAGCTGCCCGAGTACATGGTCCCCTCGGCGATTGTTCCCCTGGAGCGGCTGCCGCTCAACCCCAGTGGGAAGGTGGACAAGGCGGCCCTCCCCGCTCCCCAGCGCTCCGGCGCCACCCCCGCCTCCGGCGCGCCCGCGGACGGGGTGGAGACGGCGCTGGCGGAGATCTGGGCCGAGCTGTTGGGCACGCCGATATCCTCCCGGGAGGACAGCTTCTTCGATCTGGGCGGACACTCGCTGCTGGTCCCCCAGGTGGTCGCCGCGGTGGCCGAACGTCTGGGGGTGGAGCTGCCGATCCGCGCGGTGTTCGAGCACGAGACCCTGGCCGCGCTGGCGGCGGTGATCTCCGCTCTGGCCCCTGGCGGACCCGCCCCCGCCCCCCGGCTGGAGCACCTGCCCCGGGGCGGGACGCCGCGGGCCTCGCTGCAGCAGCAGGCGCTGGTCCGACTGCTGGAGTCCGGGAAGGATCCCTCCTTCTACACGGTGGTGGACGCCTACCGGGTTCCCCGGCGGCTGGAGCGGGGCGCGGTGGCCTCTGCCTGGAGCGCGCTGCTGCAGCGCCACGACGTGCTCCGACAGCGGTTCCCTGGCGGACCGGAGTCGACCCCGGTCCTGGACCCGCCCCGGCCGGAGCTGGGCTGGCACGACCTGGGCGCGCTGCCTCCGGCGGAGGCCGAGGCCCGCCTGGAGGCGCTGTTGGAGTCGGTGTCCGGGCGGGGCTTCCCCCCTGCGGAGGGCGGGCTGCTGCGCCTGGAGGTAGCGGACTGTGGCCCCCGGGGCACGGTGCTGATCCTGCTGGGCAGCCAGCTGGTCACCGACGCGGCCTCGATGGACGTGCTGTTCGAAGAGCTGCTGGCGCTGTGCGCCCCGGCCGCCCACCTCCCCCCGCCCGAACACCAGTACGCGGACTACGCGGCCTGGCAGCAGCAGCGGCTGGAGGGCGAAGGGCTGGAGCGGGAGGTGGCGTTCTGGCGAGGCGCCCTGGCCGCTCCCCCCACCCCGCTGGCCCTGCCCTACGACCGGCCCGCTCCGGCCGCCCCCACCGTCCACACCGGGATGACCGGCCGGGTGAACCTGGATCCGGCGGTGGCCGCCGCCTTCCGCGCCGTCTGCGCCCAGGAGGGCACCACCTCCTTCGTGGGTTTCACCGCCGCCTTCGCCGCCTTCTTGCGCGCGGTCACCGGCCAGGCGGAGATCCGGGTCGGCGCGCCGGTCCAGGGCCGGACCCCTCCCCTGGCCCGCACCGTGGGCTTCTTCATCAACGTGGTCACCCTGCCGCTGCAGCCCGGGGAGGCCGCCAGCTTCCGCTCCCTGGTGCGCGGCACCCGGGACTGGACCCGCGAGGCCCTCAGCCACGCCGAGTTGCCGATGGAGGTGCTGGCCCAGCGCCTGGGGAGGACCGCCCACTTCGGCCACGCCGCCTGGTACGAGGCGCTGGTCACCCAGCACGTGTTCCCCCTGCTGCGGGACCCGGAGGGGGCGGCGATTTCCCGGCTGCGAGGAAGGACCGGGGCCGCCAAGTGCGCGCTCTCCCTGCGGGCCTTTGATGACCAGGAGGGGCTGGGCACCGAGCTGGAGTTCGACAGCGACCGCCTGGAGCCCACCACCGCCGCCGCCCTCGCCTCCCGCTTCCAGACCCTGCTCCAGGCGCTGGTCCTCGGTCCGGACCAGTCGCTGGGGCGGCTGCTGGAGCGGTAGACTCCCTTCATGAGTTCCCCCACCTATCGGTTGAGCGAGACCACCCTGGTGGAGCCCCTGGTCGACGGGTGGCACGCCTGGTGGATGAATGTCTCGCCCTTCTGCGCCGCCCTCAACCTGGCCTCCGCGCAGATCCCGGCGCTGCAGTCGTACCTCAAGAACCCCACCCTCCACGCCAACGCCAGCAAGGACCCCTCCCTGCAGGGGACCGCCTTTGTGGGGGTGGACCCGGCCCAGGCCGGCCAGGTGCAGGCGCTGCTGGAGCGGCACCTGCAGCGCCGCCCGGAGCTGCTGCTGGCGGAGGCCATCGACGGGCTGCAGGCGCGGCTGCTGCTGGAGGCCCGGGGCCAGGCGCTGGAAGCGCTGTACCGCGAGGTGCCGGCCCCGCTGCGGGGCCTGGTGGAGCTGACCTACGACTACTTCAACCGGCCGATGCTGCGGCTGATGGAGGGAGCCGGTTACCGCTCGTCCTACTATCGGGCCGACCTGCAGAGCTTCCGCCTCTCCCGCTATGGGCGGGACGAGGATCGGCCGTCGGTGGTGGCCACTCCCCGGGTGGAGGAGCCGGGGCAGGTCGGCTGGAACGTCCCCTTCGCCTCCCCCCAGGTGGACGCGCTGTTCGGGTTGGACCTGCGGGCCCGGCCGCTGGAGGAGATCCGCGCCCTGCTGGGGCTGCAGCCCGCGGACGACGCCCGCCTGCTGCCGCTGCTGACCCCCACCCCGGTCCCTCCCCCCGCGCCCCCCGCCCCGGCAAACACGGTGCGGATCCGCTACCTGGGCCACGCCTGCATCTTGCTGGAGTGGAGGGGGAAGACCGTGCTGGTGGACCCGCTGCTGGCCCCCCACCCCGCAGCCGGAGGGCCGCCCCGGCTGACCTTCTCCGAACTCCCGGAGCGGATCGACTACGCGGTGGTGACCCACACCCATCACGACCACTTCGCGCTCGATACCCTGTTGCGGCTGCGCCACCGGATCGGCGAGCTGGTGCTGCCCAAGACCACCGGGATGCTCACCGGAGATGTGTCCTTGCGGCTGATGGCCAGGACCCTGGGCTTCCCCAAGGTGACCGACCTGGACCACTTCGAGTCACTGCCGCTGCCGGACGGAGAGCTGATCTCCATCCCCTTCCTGGGCGAGCACGGGGACATCGCCCACAGCAAGTCGGCCTGGCTGCTGCGCGCGGGGGAGGAGACGATCCTGCTGGCGGCGGACAGCGCCTGCCTGGACCCGCAGGTCTACCAGCGGGTGCGGGACCTGTACGGCCCGGTGGAGACGGTGTTCATGAACACCGAGACCGAGGGCTCACCGCTCACCTTCACCGTGGAGCCGCTGTTCCCCAAGCGGCGGGACCGGAAGCTGGAGCGGGACCGGCGTTGCCGCGGCAGCAACACCGAAGAGGGGCTGCGGCTGCTGGAGGTGGTGGGCGCCAAGCGGGTGTTCAACTACGCGATGGGGCTGGAGCCCTGGGTGGCCCACATCGTGGGGCCGCCCTCCCCGGATGACTCGCTGCGGATGCGGGCCTCCGACGCCCTGCTCACCGCCGCCCGCGAACGGGGCCTGGTGGCCCAGCGGCTGCGGGGGCCGACCCAGCTGCTGCTGCCGGACTCTCCGGCCTAGACCGTGGCCCCCACCGTCGGCGAGGCGCCCCCCTCTAGCTTGCGGGTGGCGCGCACCAGCGGCTTCCATTCCGGAGACATGGTGCGCATCCGGGTGGAGGCGTCGGAGGCGTAATAGAGGTTCTCCGCCAGCGGCTTGTTGGCGCTGAACGCCATCGCCGCCCGGCGGTGATTGACATGGAAGGTCTCCGTCGGCCCCTTGCCCACCGCGGGGATGAACTCGGAGATCAGCGCCCGCTGCTCGGCGCTCAGCTCCACCAGGTACCCGTCGGGCAGCGTCTCCAGCACCCGCAGCGCCTTGAACTCCCGGACCTTGGGGGTGATCGACGCGTTCCGGTACACGTAGGGGCGGTTGAGGAGGTCCGCCTCCAGCAGCACCTGGACCTCCGGCTCGGCGTGGAACGGGAACTGCTGGATGAACCCCGCCAGCAGGGCGTCGAACTCGTCCCGCTCCGAGTGCAGGGTGAGGTGCATCAGCTGGCCGGGGTGGGTGTAGTGGGTGAACCCCATGGTGGCGATCGCCCCCTCGCAATAGCGGCCAAAGGCGGTGTGGGGGACCGAGGTGCGCACGTACTCCACGAACCGTTGCAGCAGCTCCAGGTAGCCCAGCTTCCCCCGGGTGTGCAGGTACCGACCCAGGGCCCACAGCCCGCGCGCGGTGTAGAGCACCGTCAGCGCGTTCACGAAGCGCACCCCCTCCAGGTACTGCGGGTGGGTGACCCACTTGGTGGAGATCACGAACTCCGCCTCGCTGGCCTCGTCCGGCTCCGGGCGGGTCTCCAGTTCGAACTCCACCCGTTCGGTGTTCATCTCCACGTTGTTCATTAACAGCAACCGGTGGACCTGGAAGGAGTCGGCCCCCATGTCGCACAGGTCCGCCAGCCCCTTCTGGAAGGACTCCAGGGTCTCCCCGGGGAGCGGCCAGATCATCTCCAGGTAGGAGTTGATCCCCTTCTCGTTGAGGTTCTTCTGCAGATCCATGTAGGCGGAGCCGCGGATGTTGTCCCGCTTCACCGACTTGAGCGTCTCCGCGCTCATCGTCTGCAGGGCGATGGCCTGGGTGGAGATCAGCCCCGCCTCCGCCATCAGGTGGGTGATCTCCTGGACCCGCTCCTTGGAGTTCTTGGCGCAGGAGGCATAGACCGCCAGGGGGGCGCCGTAGCGCTTGCGGCAGTCCGCCAGGAAGCGGCTCATCTCCACGTCCCGCTTGAGCATCCCCCAGTTGGCGTCGGCCACGAACAGGTGGAGGAAGCGCTGCTTGGCCAGGTACTCCAGTTCCTTGAGGACCCGCTCCTCCGAGAACTGGTTCACCTTGCCACCGGTGGCCGCGCCCCAGAAGCAGTAGGTGCAGCGGAAGGGGCAACCCCGGTTGGTCTCGATCACCGCCTGGGCGTACTGGCCGGTGGCAAACAGCCCCTCCAGGAACGGGGAGGGGATCTCCTCCAGGTCCTTGATCCGCGGCTCGTCCGGAGTGGTGATCACCTCCGCGCCCCGCACGAAGCTCAGGCCCTGGACCCGGGAGAAGTCCGGAGCGCCGGTGAGCACCTCGCGCAGGTAGTTGGTGAAGGTGCGCTCACCCTCTCCGTTGCACAGCACCACCCGCTCCTCGCCCGGGTGCAGGTAGCGCTGGCCCTGGTGGATCACCTGCGGGCCACCGATGATGATCCGCGCGTGCGGTTGGGCGGCCAGCAGCTCCGGGATCAGCTTCCGGACGTAGCCCATGTTCCAGACGTAGCAGGAGAAGGCGAACACGTCGGCGGAGATCGCCAGCACCGTGTCCTTCACCTTCTGGTACGAGCTGGTGGCGACCACCGACACCTTCTGGAAGGTCACCGCCTCCCGGATCGCCGGATCCTTGCGGGCGCAGGCCTCCATGTAGCCGGAGGCCAGGGGCAACAACCGGTCGATGATGGGAAGCTCGACGAAGGCTACCTTCTTCATTCGGTTCTCGGATCTCTCGGAAGGCTCCGAGGGCTGAAGGGTCATGCGCCCTCGGCGCGAACGATGCGGGGAAACCCGCGGAGCACGCTGGCGTGGAGCGCCCGCAGCCCGGCGCGGTAATCCACGTGGATCTGGTCCGCCTCGGAGTGGACCTCGGCGTCCTCTTCAATCCGGTGCACCCGGTCCACCTGCAGCTCCAGCGCCACCTGGTCCTGGTCCTGCACCGCCGAGTCCATCTTCACGAAGTTCTCCAAGATCCGTCCCAGGGGCTTGGCGAAGTTCACGAAGGCGAAGCAGCGGACCTGGTCCACCGACAGCGGAGAGGCGAAGAAGTAGAGGTAGTTCTCGAAGAAGTGCACCGGCTGGAAGTGCAGCCGCCCCATGTACGGGAAGTACACCTCGTAGTTGCCGGTGACCGTGTCCACCTTCTGGGGCACCCCGGGGATGGGCGGGGTGAGCGAAGGATAGGAGTAGCGGTACTTGAGCCCGTTGGGCACCGGCTGAATCGAATAGGGCCGGATCTCGTGGTCCCCGGGATTCCCGAAGGTCCCCTCGTGCACCCAGGAGAGGTGGCCCAGGTCCAGGAAGGTCTCGATGGCCCGACCGGCGGAGGTCTTCCAGTCCCGCACCGGCAGGGGGGCGATGGCGCGGTCCGCTTCCAGCTCCGGCCACTCCGGGAGGGGGACGTGCGGTTCACCGGAGAGACAGGTGAACACCATCCCGTACCGCTCCTGCACCGGGTAGCTGCGGATGCGGGCCTTCTCCGGGATCGGCTTGTCCGCCGCCAGCTGCGGGACCTGGTTGCACCGCCCGTCCGCCCCATAGCGCCAGCCGTGGAAGCAGCATCGCAGCCCCTCCGGTTCAATCCGCCCCGCCACCAGATCGGTGCCCCGGTGGGCACAGTAGCGGGAGGTGACGTTCAGCCTCCCGTCCGCGCGCCAGATCACCAGATCGGTATCCAGCAACCGGGCCGCCAGCGGCTTGTCGCCCACCTGGGAGGAGAGGGCAATCGGGTGCCAGAAGTGCGAGTAGACCTGATGAAAGGGGCTGGCGGTATGAGTCATCCCGAGTCCTGACCGGGCGCGATGATCCCAGCGCGCGCCAGCCGCAATGAAACCACGCGCCGGAAGAGGGGATCAAGCCAGGGCCCAGAGTTACGCCCTCCCTGTTCGCTCGCTGGGGGGGCCTTTTCGATGTGTGCCTTCGACCCCTACTCCGGCAGCCGCCAGTGCGGGGGCAGGTCCACCGCGCCCAGCGGGGGGGCCCCGGGGAGGCCGCGCAGCAACCCGAACACCGGGTCCAGCGATCCGGAGAGCAGCGGCCCGTGCACCGAGGCCAGGTGCCGCAGGCCCCGACCGGCCAGTGCATCCACCCCGGCGGCGAAGCGCGCCCCGTCCAGCAGGTGGAGGTGGGAGAAGTTGATGGCGTGCCAGAGGGAGAAGCCCTGCCCGAAGGCGGGATCCTCGAAGCGGTGCAGCTGCGGCACCGGGGTGGCCAGCGCGGCGCCGAAGGCATCCGCCGGGAAGAGGGTGGCGCTGGCCGGGTCCGCCAGCCAGAGGGTGCCTCCGTCCTCCAGCAGCGGCGCCACCACCTCCAGCGACCGGCCGCCCAGCTCGATCCGCTCGCCCGGCCACACCACCGCGAAGCGGTCCGCGGGCAGTCCCAGCAACTGGGTGCCCTTGGCCAGGTTGCCCATCCCCCCCACCAGCCGCAGCCGGGGCGCCCGCCGGAGCAGCTCGGCCACCGCTCCGGTGTGGTCCGGATCCAGATGGCTGAGGAACAGGTAGTCCAGCCGATCCAGATCGGTCAGCTCGGCCACCAGGGCCAGCGTCTCCGCCACCTGGTCCGGGGCGCCGGCGTCGATCAGCATCCGGCGCTGCTGGCCGGAGACGAAGAAGCGGTTGTTGGCGAAGTAGCCTTCCCCCACCCCCATCGGCAGCGCGCCCGCCAGCAGGTAGGTGTGGGGGGCGAACTCCAGGATCTTCTCGTGCGCGGCTCTCATCGTCGCAGCTCCGGCGGGGGGCCGACTCCGGGTTCAGGGACGGAGGCGGAGGCGGCGTCCTCCCGCAGCGAGCGTCCGGTCAGGCTGAGGAACACATCCTCCAGGGTGGGACGGCGCACCGACATCTCCTGGAGCGCCCCCGGGTTGCTGCCCACCGCGGCCAGGATCGCCGGGAGGGAGGACTGCAGTTGGTGCACCCCCATCGTCCAGCCCCTCCCCTGCGGCTGGACGGAGTGGAGTCCGGGGATCCCCTCCAGGGCCTCCCGGGAGAGCGGCGGGTCGGAGACCAGCTCCACCGTGGTGGTGGCGCCCACCTGCCGGACCAGCTGGGCCAGGGTGCCCCCGGCAATCGCCCGCCCATGGTCCACCACCACCACCCGGTCGGAGAGCTGCTCCGCCTCCTCCAGGTAGTGGGTGGTGAGCATCACCGTCTTCCCGCTGCGCTTGAACTCCTTGATCACATCCCACAGCGCGTGGCGGGACTGGGGATCCAGCCCGGAGCTGGGCTCGTCCAGGAACAGCAGGTCCGGACGGCCCGCCAGCGCGGTGGCCAGCGCCAGCCGCTGCCGCTGGCCGCCGGAGAGATCCTTCACCTGGGTGGTCCGGCACTTCTCCAGCTGCACCCGCCCCAGCAAGGACTCCACCGGCTCCGGGTCCGGGTAGAAGCTGGCGAACAGCCGCAGGGTCTCGAAGACATTGAGCCGCTCGTAGAAGCGGGTGTCCTGCAGCTGCACCCCCACCCGGGAGCGCAGGGCGCGCTCATCGTCCTTCCAGTTCAGCCCGAACAGCCGCACCGTCCCCTCGGTGGCGGTCTGCAGACCCTCCAGGATCTCGATGGTGGTGGTCTTGCCGGCCCCGTTGGGTCCCAGCAGGGCCACGCACTCTCCGACCTCCACCTGGAGGTCCAGCCCCTGCACCGCGGCGAAGCTGCCAAAGCGCTTCACCAGCTGCTGCACCTGGATCGCCGGCGCGCCGTTCATCCCTCCCACCCCCTCCCTCCGGTCACCCCGTCAGCCGGCCCCGGGCCGGCGGCGGATTCGTGATAGAAGGCGGAGCTTCCGTGAATGACCATGGCACCCAGCGACCAGCGGTTGAACGGTGGAGAGCCTCTTCCCTGGCTGCGGAATGGGGCAGGGATCGGGCCGAATCGTGAGTGAAGTTAGCACACCCTCCGGGACCGGGAACTGGAGCCCGCGGTGAGCGCCCCCGCCCGATGGCGGACCCGGCTGGCCGCGCTGGCGGAGCTGGGTCGGATGCGGCTGCTGTACAGCTTCCGCGAGCCGGGGGTGGTCTTCACCTCGCTGTTCCTTCCGGTGCTGCTGACGGTGATCCTGGGGTTCGCCTTCGGCCGGCCGCCGCCGGAGCTCCAGGTGGCGGTGATCCCCGGCCCGGGTTCGGAGGAGCTGCGCGCGGTGCTGGACCAGCTGGAGGCGATCCGGGCCCGGGAAATGGGATTGGAGGCGGCGCAGGAGAAGCTCTCCCACGGCCAGCTGGCGCTGGTGGTGGTGCCCGGACGCCCGGTGGAAGCGCTGTTCGATGCGCGAACCGCGGACGGACGCGCCGCCCGGCTGTGGCTGGACCGGGTGATCTCCGACCAGGCAGGCCTCTCCCGGGCGGAGATCTCCGAGCGTCCGCTGCCGGTCTCGCGCACCCGCTACGTGGACTTCCTGGTCCCGGGGATGCTGGCCTATTCGCTGATGGCCTCCGGGCTGTGGCAGTTCTCGCACGTGTTCGCCAAGATGCGCGCCGACAAGCTGCTCAAGCGGCTGGAGGCCACCCCGATGGGCCGGGTGAACTTCCTGCTCTCCTTCGCCCTGATGCGGCAGCTGATGGCCCTGGCGGAGATCACCCTGATCCTGCTGGCGGCGCGCCTGGTGTTCGGGGTGGAGAGCCAGGGCAGCGTGCTGCAGCTGCTGCCGTTCGCCCTGCTGGGCGCGACCACCTTCGTGCTGATGTCCTTCATCGTCGGCAGCCGGGCGGTGAACCACGAGCAGCTCAATGGCTGGCTGTTCCTGCTGGTGTCCTCGATGGCCTTCACCTCCGGGGTGTTCTTTCCCCTGGAGAGCTTCCCGGAGTTCGTCCGGCAGGGACTGAGCTGGTTTCCCCTCCCGGCGCTGACCACCGGGATGCGGCGGATCTTCCTGGACGGATCGGGCCTGGGCTCGGTGTGGCGGGAGGCGCTGATCCTGATCGGCTGGGGCGGGCTGTGCCTGGGGCTGGGACACCGGCTGTTCCGCTGGAAGTAGCGCCGGGCCGGGCCCGGATTCCTCAGGGGGCGGGCGACCCTTGCGCCTCCTCGGCGGCGCGGAGTCCGCTCTCCAGGGCGCCGTGGATGGTGGCGGACTGGGTGGGGTGGGTGGCCTCCCCGGCGAAGAACAGCACCCCGCCCACCGGAGCGGCCAGCGCCGGACGCAGCCCCACCGCACCGGGGGGGGTGAAGGAGTAGCCCATCCGGGAGTAGGGATCGCTGCCCCAGGCCACGAACCGGGCGGAGCGCAGCCGGTCCTTCAGCGGCCGCTGGAACATCCGCTCCAGATCCTCCAGCACCCGGCCCGGGGTCTGTTCCCCCAGCGCCTCGAAGTGCCGCGCCCCGCTGCCGCCGAAGAAGGCGGTCAGCACCGCCGGGGCGCCGGACCGGCCGGCTCCGGGCGCCCACCACAGCTGGCTGGGCAGGGAGGTGATCAGGTCCCCCAGGTCCTCGGGCCAGAAGGGGGCGTCGAACTCCAGCAACACCTTGTCCATCTTCCCCGCGCCCAGCCCGGCGATGGCCTGCTGCTTGTCCGCCGGCAGCGGCGGGCTGAACTCCACCGCCTGCGCCTGGAGCACCCCCAGCGGGAGGGTGATGATCACCCGGTCCGCCCGGAACTCCTGGCCCCCGGCCTCCACCACCACCTGCTCCGCTCCCCAGGAGATCCGCTTCACCGGGGTGCGCAGCCGCACGTCCATCCCCGCCGCCAGCTTCTCCCACAGCGCGCTGTACCCCTCGGCGATCCGGTAGTTCTCCTCGAAGCCCTCCTCATCGATCGGGGGCGGCTCGCCGGCGAAGGGAGGTCCGCTTCCGGGGCCGGCCTCCGGGCCGTCCGGGCCATCCGGACCGCCGGGTCCATCCGGGGTCCACTCCAGGATCGCGTACAGGCTCAGCTCGTCCACGTCCGCGGCCATCAGCGAGGAGATGGCCTGGGTCCACAACCGCCACTCCTCGTCGGAGGGCGGGGCCTCGGCGGTCAGCTCCCGCAGCGCCGCCCCCACGCTCAGGTCCGGCTTTCCGGCCGCCCGTCGCGCCAGCCCCAGGCCGAACAGCTCTCCCACCACGGTGCGGTGGGTGCGCGGTCCGGGGGCGTCCGCGTCCGCCACCACCGCGCCGCGCAGGTAGTGGTAGTTGCGCAGCTCCCCGTGGGCATCCAGCGGGGTGAGGCCGTGCTGCTGGACCAGCCGGTAGGCCAGGCTGTCCTTGCCATGGATGAACTCCGCCCCCAGCTCCAGGGGGAAGGGGGATCCCGGCGGGCTGGAGAAGGCGCGGCCCCCCAGACGATCCCGGGCCTCCAGGACGGTGACCTGTTCCCCGCGATCCCGCAGGGCACGGGCGGCGGCCAGTCCGGCGGCGCCAGCGCCAATCACCAAGAAGGTCAGCGACATCGGGTTCCTGCTCTCTGGGCCGGGGGTGGTCAGCGGCGGAAAGGACACCGCAAATCTCCAGGAGAGTCCAGGGGCCGGGCTTCTCCGCCGTGGCGTTGACCCTCCCCCCGCCGCTGTGCGCAGATCCGCGGTGATGACCCTCTCCAAACCGACCCCCACTGCCAGCGCCGGAACCCAGCCGTACCGGGTGGGCGCGTACCTGCGCGCCGCCAGCTCCGCGGAGACCCCGGAGGTCCAGCGCGAGCGGATCACCCGCCACGCCCAGGGGGCGGACCCGGGCGGGCGCCCCTGGCAGGTGGTGGCCGAATACACCGAGACCGCGGACGGCAGCGCCCGGCGCCGGCTGCTGGAGGACGCGCGGGCCGGCAAGTTGGACCGGATCGCGGTCTCCAGCCTGGACCGGCTGATCGACGGCCCCGGCGACCTGGTCCGGCTGTGGACCGAGCTTTCGCAGCACGGGGTACACCTGGTGGCGATCGAAGAGGGGCTGGAGACGGACACCCCGGCCGGAGCGATCGCCCTGCGGGTGGCCCACTCCCTGGCCGGCCCGGGCTCCGCCGCCGCGGGAGGGAAGGAGGTCCCCTCCGGATCGCTGGGGACCCTGCCGATTGGCGTCTCCTCGCTGGAGGACTACGTGGAGGAGGAGGGCAGCGAGCCGGAGGTGAGCGAGGAGGATCGCGCCGGGCTGGAGGTGCTGCTCAACGCCCGGGAGGCGGCCATCTCCTCCGCAAACCTGGATGTGATCCTCTCCCAGGAGGACTTCCCGGTGGTGGTGCTCACCGACACCACCGAGGGGGAGTTCATGGTCGACATCTGGGATGAGCAGCGCTACCGGCAGGTGCTGGCCAACGGGGCCCCTCCCATCCCCAACGCCCGCTACACCCAGGAGAACCGCCACCTGGTGTTCCTCACCCCCACCCTGGCGCTGTGCACCCAGGACGACTGCTTCACCTTCCCGGACGGGAAGGCGGAGTGGCGCTCCGCCAACCTGTTCGTCAAGCGCAACGGGGAGTGGAAGACCAAGGCCATCCTGGAGGGTGGGATTGGCGAGTCGCTGGAGAAGGCGGGGATGATCCCCACCCGCCGGCTGGTGTAGCGCCCGGGGCCGGGCGTCCCGCTCAGGCGGCGGGACGCGACGCCGGCGGCTTGTTGGGCCACACCGGCGGGAGCTTGTCGTAGTGGGGTGCCACGTCCAGCGTCTTGCGCAGCAGGATGTTCAGGTGCCGCGGCCAGTGGCGCTGGAGGATGAAGCTGATCACGATCGGGATGATTCCCTTGAACCCGCGCTGCTCCAGCCGCAGCCGGGTGCCGGTGGCGGTGGGCTCCAGATTCCAGCTCACGTCCAGCACGTTGGGCGGCGCGTCCCAGGTGTAGGCCAGCTTCACCAGCGGCTCGCAGGCAGTCACCTGGCAGCGGATGATCCCGTCGAAGCCCCGCTCCTGCTCGGTGTAGAACTTGAACGCGCTGCCCACCTGGGGCTGGAAGTCGGTGTCCATCAGCCACACCTCCATCGCGCGCGGATCGGTCAGCGCGGCCCACACCTTCTCGGGCGGATGGGGGTACTCGTAGGTGAAGATCAGATCCCGCTTCATGGAGGCTCCTTGTGCCGGGGCGCCATTGTGGCGCGCCGGGAGTCCGGCCGCCAGACCCCGGAGGGCTACAGCCCGTCCTCGGTGTCCAGGGCGAGGTTGCGCAGCACCACCACCGCGTCCTTGCGGATCTCCACCGTCCGGGTGGCGCTGCTCAGCCCGGCGATCTGCAGGTGGACCCGGTGCCTGCCCACCGGCAGCGCCAGCGGATTGTCCGGGAGGACCGGGGTGACCCGGCCGCTGGGCTTTCCGTTGACCCACAGCGCCGCGCCTTCCGGCTCCCCGGCGTAGACCAGGAACCCCACCGAACGGCCCGGCCGTCGCTCCCGGTCCGGCCGGCTGGCGGCCACCGCGGAGACCACCGGCGCCGGGGCCAGGGTGACCGGGACCCGCACCTCGCCCGGTTCGCTGGGGGAGAGCTGGCCCTCGGCGGTGACGAAGCCGGGACGGGAGACCTGGTAGGCGTAGCTTTGGCCCAGCGCCAGCCCGGACTTGAGCACCGAGCCCACTCCCAGCAGCGCCCCGTCCAACCGGACCTCGGCCCCGTCGGGGGCCTCGAAGCGGACGGAGAAGGTCTGCGGGGCGGCCGCAGTCGCCTCGGGCGGGGCCGGCTCCTCCTCCCGTTCCAGGAACACGCTGAACACCGCGTTGCCCTCGTCCTGGAAGATGCTCACCCGCTGCGAGTGGCGGCGGTAGCCGGGAGAGACCACCACGATGTCGTACTCCCCCGCCGGGAACTCGTTGACCGTGTCCGCCGCCACCAGCCGGCCGCCCACGGTCACCTGGGCCTTCACCGAAGGGGTGACCTGGACCAGCACCTGCGCCTTCTTCGGTTCGCGATCTCCCAGCGCCAGCACCGCTGCCGCGGCCACCGCCAGCAGCGCCACCGCGGCGCTGGCGATCAGCAGGCCCCGCCGACGCCGGGGGGCCGGGAGTGGCTGGACCGGGGGATCCACCGGCAGCGGGGATACGGCCGATTCCGCCGGGGCCAGGAAGCTGGGGATGGAGGGACCGGTGGCGTCCTCGTTCCAGGGCAGCGGATCTTCGAACACCGGCGGCGGGGCGGGGACCGGGGACGGGTGGAAGAGCGGGGACCGGACAATCTGGGTCCGCTCCTCCGGCGCCTCCAGATCCACCTCTTCGTCCTCGAAGGAGAAGGGAGGGACAACCTTGGGCTGGGACCCCGAACCTCCCGGTCTGGAGACCACCGGGTGCGAACCGCTGCTGCCCCGGGGCCGGGCCGCGGCCACCGCCGGGCGGGAGCCGGTGGGGGGCTGGGGCCGCCCCAGCGGGGGACCGTCCGGGACGCCCACCCGGGCCGCCAGGGCCAGGCGCTCCTTCTCGGCGGCGTGCTCGGCGGCGAAGGTCCCGGTCAGCCACTGGGAGAACTCCTTGGCGGTGGCGGTGCCCCCCTCCTGCAGCGCGAACCGGAGCAGGTCCTGCTGGAGCTCCGAACCCCACTGGTAGCGATCGGCGGGGGCGGGAGCGCAGGCCTTGAGGAGCAACGCCTCCAGTCCCGGAGGAAGGGTGGGGTCCACCTCCCTCGGCCGGGGGAGGGTGCCCTGGGCCAGCCGTTCCAGGATCTCCATCTCCGAGGCCCCGGTGAAGGCGCGGGTCCCGGTGAGCATCTCGAACAGCACCACCCCCAGGGAGAACAGGTCGGACCGGCGGTCCAGCGCGGTCCCGCCCCGGACCTGCTCCGGGCTCATGTACCCGGACTTCCCCTTCAGCACCCCCACCTGGGTCTTGCGCAACCGGGTGGCCGCCTTGGCCATCCCGAAGTCGATCAGCTTCACCTCCCCGGACCAGGAGACCAGGATGTTCTCCGGAGAGACCGCCCGGTGGACGATCCCCAGCGGCACCCCGGCCGGATCCTCCAGCCGGTGGGCGTGGTCCAGTCCCTCCGCCACCCGGCTGGCCAGGTAGGCCGCCCGGGCGATCCCCAGCCGTAGCCCGCGCTCGCTGCAGCGCCCCAACAGCTCCGCCAGGCTCATCCCGGAGAGGTACTCCATCGCCAGGTAGTAGCTGCCCTGGTGCTGATCCACGTCGTTGGCGTAGACGATCGCCGAGTGGTTCAGCCGCAGGCTGATCTTCACCTCCTCCAGGAACGTCTCCAGGACCGAGGCCTCCTCCTCCTCCGAGGGGTTGATCCGCTTCAGCGCCACCAGCCGCTGCGCCCCCTGCAGCCCGGTGCGCGCCAGGAACACCTCGGCGAAGGGCGTGGCGTGGAGACGCTCGAGCAGCAGGTACTTGCCGAAGCGGGAGGGGAGTTGGGTCAAGGGAGGTCCAGCTGCAGCGACGGAAGATTCTATCCGCGCCGGGCGGGCGGGTGGAAGTTCGGCCCGCTCCACCGTGCCCGGCCGGGGGCCGGGCGGGCGGGCGGGTCTAGATCTTCACCCGCAGTCCCAGTCCTCCCTGGACCAGCGGAAGCGCCCGCTGGACCGGGAGCAGCTCCACCCCGTTCACCGTCTGGGCGGGGGCGTCGGCCACCAGCCGCAGCTCTCCCCCCGCCCGTCCAAACGGCACCGCCAGGTACGCCTCCAGGGAGAGGTCGCGCAGCAGCTGGAAGCGCAGGTCCAGGCGGGAGAGGAAGGAGCGGTCGCTCACGTTCCCCAGCACGGTCACCGCCAGGGAGGAGTCGGAGAGGACCTTGCTGGTGGTGAGCTGGGCGGAGAGGGCGCCGTAGTACCGCCCGGAGTAGAAGGGTTGGTAGCTCCCGCTCTGGATCAGCCAGGGGAGGATCCGGGCCGAGTCGTGCCCGGCTCCATTGTAGAAGCCCTCGGCGCTCAGCCCCAGCCCGGTGCCCTCTCCCAGCGGGTGCTGGAAGGAGAGTCCGGCGCTCACTTGCGCGTAGTAGCCGCGGGGCCGGGGCTGGAAGTGTTCCGCCAGCGGCGCGGAGGGATCCGCCTCCGGGCGGTCCTCCCACAAGGGCACATCCGCCTGGCTGCGCACCGCCAGCTCGGCGAACACGTCCAGGGGTCCCAGCGCGGAGGAGACGTCCAGGCCGAACACCGGCCGGCGGTTGCGCCCGGCCACCGCCGAGGCGGCGAACTCGGCGAAGGCCAGCGCCACCTCCGCCCGCACCCCGCCGCCCAGGGCCTCCACTCCCGCCCCCAGATCCTCGGTGTCCATCAACCCCACCAGGTAGAGGTTGGAGTTGGCCGCCTCCCAGGGCAGGTGCAGCCGGATCATGTCCGTGCCCAGCCGCTCATCGAAGCTGTCCAGCGGGCTCTGGCGGGTGGGAGTGAGGAAGTCCACCGGGCTCCAGAAGCGGCCGGTCCCCCACTTCACGTGCTGCTTGCCCACGGTGACGAACAGCCGGTCCGCCAGGTCGAACTTCAACCACAGCTGGTCCAGCTTGAAGGAGGCGGGATCCGCGCCCGGGGTGGCCGGGGTGGAGAAGGGGCCGAAGGTGGGCAGGTAGAGGATCCGGCCCAGGATCATCCCGCGCACGTGGTCGTTGGGCCGGGCGTCGAAGTACACGTCCACGATCGAGCGGCCAAACAGCTCGCTGAAGGGGTCGGTCTTCCCCCGCACCCCCAGCTCCCCCAGCATGTAGATCTCCCCGCCGATCTTCAGCGGGTCCTCGATGGCGGAGGTGGAGACGTCCAGCTCCTCCCCTCCGGAGTAGGCGTCCGGCTCGACCGCGGTCTCCCCCGCCGGGGTCTCCGGGGTGGGGCCGGCCACGATCGCGGGAGGGGGGGGAGTCTCCCCCTCGCCGCCGCCCTCCGCCTCCGCGGAAGGCTCCGGCGCCACCGCCGTCGGGGGGAGGTAGGCGAAGTTCAGCACCTTCTTGCCATTGCCGGTGAAGAACACCGCCATCCCCAGCGCGGGGTACACGATGTACACCCGGGAGTTGCGGGACAGCTTCTCCTCGAAGCAGGGACGCTGGGGATCCACCGCCGCCCCCGGGGCACAGGCCGGGCCGTAGGTGGCCTCGATCAGCGCCCGGTTCATCACCGCCCGGGGATAGACGTCCACCCGCAGCACCCGCTGGGTCTGGCGGTCGATCCGGAACTGGGCCTGGGTGGTGTTCTGGGGGGCCCGGGTCCCGTAGTAGGCCAGGATCTCGAACTCCCGCACCCGCAGCACCTTGCTGGGTTCGCCGAAGCGCTGCACCACCAGCTCCCGCTTGCTGGTCCCGGGCTCGATCTGTCCCCAGGCCTTGGCCTGCGCCTGGCCCCCTCCGACCACCAGCAGTGCCCACAGCAGGGGGAGAAGCAGCGAGCGAACGCGCAGCTCGCGCCGATAGGTCCAGGCAGTCATCGTCAAACCCGCAACAGTACCCGCACCCGGGGCCCGACGGAACCTTGGGGCCAGGCGCCCACCGGGGGGCGCCCTCCCTCCCGGTCAGCGGGCAGCCAGCCTCGCGGTGAGGGTGGCCAGCTCGCCAAACACCGGGAACGGCAACCCCGGACGGCCTTCCTCCCACCGCTCGGCGACCGTCTCCAGGGCGCGCTGGCCTCCACCCGGGAGGCTGGGCCAATGCACGCAGATCCGGTTGAAGCCCGGACGCCAGAGGGCCGCGGGGGCGGTGAACCGACCGTGGGTCCAGCGGGGCCCGCAGCGCAGTTCGCCGACCTGCTGGCCATTGACGCTGACTCCCACCGTCCCCACCCGTTCCCCCTCCGGCGAAGGCAGCCGGGCGGCGAGGGACAGGCTCACCTCCTGCCCGGCGGAGTGGAAGGCGAAGAAGCTGGAGCGCGGCCAGGGGGCCCGGTACCGCGGTCCGGTGTTGATGGCGTGGCGGCTGCCGGTCTGCCCCCAGTCGAAGTCGTCCATGAAGCGGTCCTCCCAGGAGAGGGTGAACCGCTGCTGGGTCAGCTCCAGTTCGGTCCCGGTGAGTCCCAGGTTGCGCTGGAGGATGCCCGCCAGCCGTTCCGCCTGGGCGGGGTTCCGGGTGGCCAGCACCCGACCCAGGGTCTCCAGCGCCACCCCGCCGGGAAAGCCGAAGTGCGGCTTGAACCGACCCTGCACCCGGCGGAAGGCGGCGGTGAGCACCGGGGGCAGCGGACCGGTCACCATCTCCATCTGGTCCACCAGGTAGCCCGCCGCCTCCGGGTGGGCCGCCAGCGCCTCCTCGCACCAGGACTGGGCGACGCTGCCCATCCCTTCGGAGATCATCGCGTTGCCCAGGAACGCGCCGAAGGTGGCCCCCGCCTCGGTCTGGGGGGAGGGCCGGGGAGCGGCCTCCGTCAGCGAGGCCTGGGACACTCCCGGGGAGGGCGGCTGCCCCACCGACTCCAGAATCTGCAGGGTGATGGCCGCGGAGACCTGGCGCATCGCCTGCTGGGAGTAGTGGCAGTAGTCGTAGAGGACATCCCGCCCGGGGAGGTGGGAAGCAGAGGCCCGAAGCAGCCGGGGGGTGTCCACGCAGCCAAAGCCGTGCTCGGCGGCGCCGCGGCGCTGGGCCTCCTGGACCTCCGGGGCGATGCGGGGGATGGGCACCGTCCAGCGGTGGGCCACCGCCACCGAGAGCTCGCGCTGGTAGGCGGCGCGCGCCTCCTCGGTGCGGCCCAGCCGGTGCAGCGCGCTGGCGCACAGCCGGTGACTGCTGGCGCAGCTGCCGCCGTCCAGCGCCACCAGCTCCTGGCCCACCCGCAGCGCCTCCTCGCTGGCCCCGGCAGCCAGTTGCTGGATCCCGCGCTGGTAGAGGGCGTGCCACCTGGCGCTGCCGTCGTCCGGTAGCCAGGCCACCGGCTGGGGCGCGGCGAAGTCGGTCTGGTTGGCCTCCGGAATCACCCACACCACCCGGACCCCGTGGGCCCGGGCGATCCCGGCCAGGGTGGCCATGGTCTCCAAGGTGGCCTGCGCCCCCCGGCGCTGGGAGAGCGCCACCAGCCCGGGGTAGCCCTCCTCCCGCAGGACGGCGGCCTCTTCCAGCGGGGTGGCCAGCGGCTCGAACCGCCAGTTGTTCCCGGCCATCACCACCGCCACCTCCGGCGCCAGCTGCATCGCGGCGCCGAAGTGGGCGATCAGCTCGTCCCGGCCCAGCCCGGCGCGGCTGAGGTCGATCAGCTCGAAGCGTTGGGGCTGGGAGGCGGTGGCCAGGGTGGAGGCGATCACCTTCCCGAAGGCGTAGTCCGGCGCGTAGTGCAGCCCGGTGGCCACCGACTCGCCGAAGTAGCAGACCCGGGTGCGGCCCGGCTCCTTGCGCGCCCTCCAGCGGGGCCGCTCGGCCAGGCTGTGGCCGTCGGGAATGAGCAGCGCCCCGCTCTCGGGGGGAACGAAGTACAGCTCGCCGTCCACCTCCCGGGGAGCCCAGTAGGCGATGGGTCGGGGGCCTTGGGGATCGGCGCCGTCGGCGGGCGGTCCGGGGAACGGAGGAGGGGAAGGCTCCGCCAGCAGCATCAGCCGGACGATGCGGGACGCGTCGGGGGAGGCGGCCAGCGAGGCCAGCTCCGCGGCCAGCTGCTTGCTGGGTCCAGGGGGGGTCTTCAAGGTCGGCTCCAGGCTAGAAGAAGGTGTAGACGGCGGAGTGCTGGAGTTCTTCCTTGCCGGGGAAGTCCGCCGCCTTGAACTCGGCCAGCAGGGTCCTCCAGTCGGCGGGGATCATCTCCCGGTCGAACAGGAAGTCCTCCAGCACCAGGCAGTCCATCTCGGTGCCCACCATGCACTGCAGGGCGTCCGCGGGAGTGCAGACGATCGGCTCCCCGCGGATGTTGAAGGAGGTGTTGACGATCATCGGGCAGCCGGTGCGCCGGTAGAAGGCTTCGATCAGCCGGGCGTAGCGGGGCGAATGCCGGGGATCCACCGTCTGCGGCCGGGCCGACTGGTCCACGTGGGTGATCGCCGGGACGGCGATCTCCGAGGTCACCTGGCACACCTCCAACATGAACGGGGAGGGGTGCTGGAGGTCGAAGTGCCGGGGGGCATGCTCCAGCAGCACGCTGGGGGCGAAGGGCCGGAAGGCCTCCCGCATCTTCACCAACCGGTTCAGCCGCTCCCGCACCTCCGGATCCCGGGGATCCGCCAGGATGCTGCGGCCCCCCAGCGCCCGGGGGCCCATCTCCATCCGGCCGTGGAACCAGGCCACCACCTTGCGCTCCACCAGCCGGTCCACCACCGCCTCCAGCAGCGCCTCCTCCCGGCCGCGGAAGTCCAGCGCCGGCAGGCCGGTGGCGCCCACCACTGCGGCGGCGTCCTCGGCGGTGTAGCCCGGCCCCAGGTAGACCTGCTGCAGGGGAGCGGGCCCGGGGCGCTGCCCGGTCAGCTCCAGGTGGGCCAGCGCCGCGGCCCCCAGCGCCGAGCCGGCGTCGCCGGCGGCGGGCTGCACGAACAGCCGCTTGAAGGGGCCCTCGCGCAGGATCCGTCCGTTGGCCACCACGTTGAGGGCCACTCCGCCCCCCATGCACAGGTTCTCCGCGCCGGTGCGCTGGTGCAGGTAGTCCGCCTTGGCCAGCAGCACCTCCTCCAGCAGCTGCTGGAGGCTGCGGGCCACGTCCTGGTGGAAGGAGGTCAGCTCCGACTCCGGCTCCCGGGGGGGCGCGCCGAACAGCTCCGCCATCCGGTCCCCGTACATCCGCTGCGGGTGCTGGAAGTCGAAATAGGAGAGGTCCAGGCGGTACTGCCCCTGCTCCTCCAGCCGGATCAGCGCGCGCATCTGCTCCAGGAAGCGGGGCTTCCCGTAGGGCGCCAACCCCATCACCTTGTACTCGCCGCTGAGGACCTCGAAGCCCAGGTAGCCGGTGATCGCGCTGTACAGCAGCCCCAGCGAGTGCGGGAAGTCCACCTGCTCGAACAGATCGATCCGGTTTCCCGCCGCCTGCCCATAGGTGGTGGTGGCCCACTCCCCCACCCCGTCCACGGTGAGGATCGCGGACTCGGGGAAGCCGGAGAAGAAGAAGGAGGCGGCGGCGTGGGAGAGGTGGTGATCGTAGGCGCGGATCTCCCCTTCGAACCCCAGCCCCTCCCTCAGCTCGCGCTCCGGGCGCAGCGCGTCCTGGAACAGCTGGGCCCGGGTCCTCCCCTGGTGTCCGGCCCACAGCTGGCGGGACAGCTTCTTCACCGGGGACTCGTAGTAGGCGATGCAGTCCACGTCCCGGACGGTGATTCCCCCCGCCCGCAGACAGTCCTGGAAGGAGCCCCGGGGCAGGCCGCGATCGTGCTTGTTCCGCGAGAACCGCTCCTCCTCGGAGGCGGCCACCAGCCGCCCGTCCTGGATCAAGCAGCACGCGGATTCATGGTAGAAAGCGGAAATTCCGATTACATTCATGAGTCCCTGTTTCGGCAGCAGAAGCCGGCCAAAGACACTGGGAGTCCTGGCGGGCCGCAGGAGTCAATTCCACTCGATCGACAGGCCGCAGCCTATCGGCTTGAGGCGGCTGCGACAACCGCCCCCACCCCTCCCGACACATCCGAATAAAACATCCTGAAGAACTTGTTTGTCTCAGGCGGCGAAGCCGGGGTCTTCCCGGGGCGCGCCCCCCTGGGGGGTGGATCGGAAACCGGCTAGGCTGGAAGCAAGCGGTCCACCCGCCCCCATGAACCTGCTCCTTTCCGATGGCACCTGTCTGACCGGCGAGAGCTTCGGCGCCCAGCGGGAGGTCCGGGGCGAGGTGGTGTTCAGCACCGCGATGACCGGCTACGTGGAGGCGCTCACCGACCCCTCCTACCGGGGGCAGCTCCTGGTGCTCACCCAGCCGCTGCAGGGGAACTACGGGGTGCCCTCCGGCCCCTTCGAGAGCGTCCGGATCCAGGTCCAGGGCCTGGTGGTGTCCCACTACTCTCCGAACTTCAGCCACCACGCGGCGGTGCGTTCGCTGGGAGACTGGCTGCGCGCGGAGCGGGTGCCGGCGATCTGCGGGGTGGACACCCGGGCGCTGACCCGACGGCTGCGCGAGAGCGGCACCCTGGAGGGAGCGTTGACCGAGGGCCGCTCTCCCCAGGCCCTGCGCGACGCCGAAGGGGTGCCGATGCGCCAGGTGGCGGAGGTGGTGACCCCCGGGGAGGTGGTGCGGCTGGAGGGAGGGAGCGGGCTGTCCCTGCTGGTGATCGACACCGGCGCCAAGGAGAACATCCTGCGCGCCCTCCACTCCCGCGGCGCCACCCTCTGGCGGGCGCCCTTCCATCACCCCTGGGAGAGACTGCTGGACCGGGTGGATGGGGTGGTGCTGACCAACGGGCCGGGAGATCCGCGGGATCTGGCGCCGCTGGTGGAGCGGCTGCGCGCCGGGGTGCTGGCGCGGGGGATGCCGGTGTTCGGGGTCTGTCTGGGCCACCAGCTGCTGGCGCTGGCCGCCGGGGCGGAGACCTACAGGCTGCCGTACGGGCACCGGTCCCACAACCAGCCGGTGATGGACCAGCTGACCCGCCGCGCCTACCTGACCAGCCAGAACCACGGCTACGCGGTCCGGGAGTCCTCCCTCCCCGCGGATCTGGAGCCCTGGTTCGTGAACCTCAACGACGGCACCAACGAGGGGCTGCGCCACAGCTACCGTCCCTGGCGCTCGGTCCAGTTCCATCCCGAGGCGGCCAGCGGCCCCCAGGACACCGGTTGGCTGTTCGATGGGTTCCTGCGGATGGTGGGGGAGTTGCGCCAGGCATGAAGGGCATCGCTCGCGGCTTTCTTCCCTCCCGCCCGAACCGGGTGCTGGTCCTGGGCTCCGGGCCGCTGCAGATCGGCCAGGCCGGGGAGTTCGACTACTCCGGTTCCCAGGCGCTCAAGGCCCTCCAGCAGGAGGGGGTGTTCACCGTGCTGATCAACCCCAACCTGGCCACCGTCCAGTCCGGGGAGGACCTGGCGGACCGGGTGTATTCGCTGCCGCTCACCCCCCACTTCGTGGAGCAGGTGATCGTCCAGGAGCAGGTGGACGCGATCCTGCTGGGGTTCGGAGGCCAGACCGCCCTCAACTGCGGGCTGGCGCTGGAGGCGCAAGGGATCCTGGAACGCCACCGGGTGCGGGTGCTGGGGACCCCGCTCTCCACCATCCGGATCACCGAGGATCGCCAGCTGTTCATCGACTCCCTGGCCGCGATCGGCGTGCAGTGCGCCCGCAGCCGGGCGGTGACCCACCCGGAGGATGCGCTGGCCGCGGCCCGCCAGCTGGGGCTGCCGGTGATCCTGCGCGCCGGCTTCGCCCTCGGGGGCCAGGGGTCGGCGATGGTGCGCGAGGAGGCGGCCCTGGCACCGGCGGTGGAGCGGGCCTTCCAGTCCGCCACCCAGGTGCTGGTGGAGGAGTCGCTGGAGGGATGGAAGGAGCTGGAATACGAGGTGGTCCGCGACGCGGAGGACAACTGCGTGGTGGTGTGCACCCTGGAGAACGTGGACCCGCTGGGAATCCACACCGGGGAGTCGATGGTGGTCGCCCCCTGCCAGACCCTCAGTGACCACGACCACCAGCTGTTGCGGAACCTGGCCCTGCGCACCATCCGCCACCTGGGGGTGGTGGGGGAGTGCAACATCCAGTTCGCGCTGGACCCCCGCAGCGACGCCTACCGGGTGATCGAGGTCAACGCCCGGCTCAGCCGTTCCAGCGCGCTGGCCTCCAAGGCCACCGGCTACCCGCTGGCCTTCGTGGCCGCCAAGATCGCGCTGGGCTACGCGCTGCCGCAGATCGCCAACGCGGTCACCCGCTCCACCACCGCGTTCTTCGAACCGGCCCTGGACTACGTGGTGTGCAAGATCCCCCGCTGGGACTTCGACAAGTTCGAAGGCGCCCGTCCCCAGCTGGGCCCGGAGATGAAGAGCGTGGGGGAGGTGATGGCCATTGGCCGCTCCTTCCCGGAGGCGCTGCAAAAGGCGCTGCGGATGCTGGAGATCGGCGTCGACGGCCTGGACCCGGAGGCCTACCCGTTCCCCGATCCGGCCGCGGTGGAGGAGGCCCTGGTCCGCCCCACCCCCCGGCGGCCCTTTGCGCTGGCCCGCGCGCTGAGGGACGGGATGGGGGTGGCCCGGCTGGCGGAGCTGACCGGGATCGACCCCTTCTTCCTCCACGAGATGGAGCGGGTGGTCCAGTTGCACTCCAGCCTGCGGCGGGGGGAACTGGAGGCGCTGTCCGCCGGGAGGATGCGGGAGCTGAAGCGGGCCGGGTTCTCCGACCGGGGGCTGGGGCGGGCGCTGGGGGCGGAGGAGGCGGTGGTCCGCCAGCGGCGGCTGGCGCTGGGGGTGGTCCCCGGGCTGGCCCAGATCGACACCCTGGCCGCGGAGTTTCCCGCCCAGACCCACTACCTGTACCTCAGCTACGCGGCGGAGGGGAACGACGTGGTCCCCCTGGGTCCGGCGGCCCGCCGGGTGCTGGTGCTGGGCTCCGGGTGCTACCGGATCGGCTCCAGCGTGGAGTTCGACTGGTGCGCGGTCCAGGCGGTGGCCGCGGCCCGGGAGCTGGGGCTGCAGACGGTGTTGCTCAACTGCAACCCGGAGACGGTGTCCACCGACTACGACGTCTGCGACAACCTGGTGTTCGACGAGATCTCGCTGGAGACGGTGCTGGCGCTGCAGCAGGCGCTGCCCTTCCAGGGGGTGATCGTCTCCATGGGAGGACAGACCCCCAACAACCTGGCCTTGAAGCTGGAGCGCGCCGGGGTACCGGTGCTGGGGACCACCCCGGAGGCGATCGACTCCGCCGAGAACCGCAGCAAGTTCGGCGCGCTGTGTGACTCGCTGGGGATCGATCAGCCCCGGTGGACGGAGGTGCGCAGCCTGGAGGACCTGCCCCGGACGGTGGAGAACCTGGGCGGCTTCCCGGTGCTGGTCCGGCCCTCCTACGTCCTCTCCGGGGCGGCGATGCGGGTGGCCCACTCCGACGCCGAGCTGCGCGACTACCTGGCCCGGGCCACCGAGCTGAGCCCGGAGCATCCGGTGGTGGTCAGCCGCTTCGAGCGGCACGCGCGGGAGATCGAATTCGACGCGGTGGCCGACCAGGGGGAGATCGTCCACTGGGCGATCTGCGAACACCTGGAGTACGCCGGGGTCCACTCCGGAGACGCCACCCTGGTGCTCCCGCCCCACGGGCTGTACCTGGACACGGTGAACCGGGTGCGGCGGATCGCCGCCCGGCTGGCCCAGGCGCTGCGGGTCACCGGCCCCTTCAACCTCCAGCTGTTGAGCCGGCACCACGAGGTGAAGGTGATCGAGGCCAACGTCCGCGCCAGCCGCAGCTTCCCCTTCGTCTCCAAGGTCCTGGGCACCAACTTCATCCGGGAGGCCACCCGGCGGATCCTGGGCGGCCCTCCGGGGACGGAGCCGGGGGCCAACCCGCTGGAGCTGGACTTCTACGCGGTCAAGGCGCCGATGTTCAGCTTCCGGCGGCTGGCGGGGGTGGACCCGGTGCTGCGGGTGGAGATGTCCTCCACCGGCGAGGGAACCGGGTTCGGGTGGACCGCGGAGGAGGCCCTGCTCAAGGCGATGCTCTCCACCGGGTTCCGGCTTCCCACCCGGGGGGTGCTGCTGAGCCTGGGACCGGTGGGCGACAAGTACCGGTTCACCGAGGAGGCCCGCGAGCTGGTCCGGCAGGGCCTGCGGCTGTACGCCACCTTGGGCACCGCGGAGATCCTCCACGCGGAGGGGCTGCCGGTGGTGGCGGTGGACAAGGAGGGTCAGGACTCCCGGTTGAAGGACGCCACCGCGCTGTTGCGCTCGGGCGCGGTGGATCTGGTGATCAACATCCCCCGCGACTACGGAGAGGCGGGACGGCCAGACGGGTTCCGGATCCGCCGGGCGGCCATCGACCTGGACATTCCGCTGCTGACCGACCTGCGCCTGGCGCGGAAGGTGGTGTGGGCCCTGGGGCGCTGCCCGCCCCAGGCGCTGGAGGCGCGCGCCTGGACCGACTACCGGGGCCGCCGCCCCCGCTAGACGCACGCAAGGGGCCTCCCTGTCCGCCGCTCCTGTTCTATGGTGGCGCTCCTTTCTCTCGCCCCGCCGCTCCTAGAGGTGCTGCTCGTGTACGGACGAACCGGTCTGCTGCTCCTGCTCGCGGGCCGAAATCTGGTCACCAACCGCACCAACCTGGCGATCGCGGTGTTGATGGTGGTGGGGACCTTCATCCTCACCCTGGGGACCGGGCTGTTGAGCAGCATCGACGATGCGATGCGCCGCAGCATCAGCGGCAGCGTGGCCGGGGACGTCCAGGTCTACTCCTCCCAGTCGCTGGATGAGCTGGAGCTGTGGGGGGCCCCGGACAACGTCCCCGACCTGGCCCCCATCCCCCACTTCGAGAAGTGGCGGGAGGTGATCGCCCCCTTGCCCAACGTGAAGCAGGTGGTGCCGATGGGGGTGCTGGTGGGGACCCTGGCCACCGGCAACGCGCTGGACGTGGCCCTGGGTGACCTGCGGATCCTCGCCAACCAGCTGAGGTCCGGCGCCGCTCTCCCGGTGGGCGACCGCTACCGGGAGAAGAAGGCCGAGGTCCAGGCCCTGCTGGTCAACCTGGAGGAGGAGCTGCAGCGCACCACCGCCCTGGCCTCCGACGAGGTGTACGAACCGCTGCAGCTGCAGGCCCTGGCCGAGGCGAACCGGCCACAGTTCTGGGCCGGCTTCGACCAGGCCCCCTTCGAGGCGCTGGAGCTGATGGAGAACCGGGTGGCGCCGTTGATGTCCGATCCGCCCACCACCTTCCTGCGCCTGCTGGGCACCGATCTCCCCGCCTTCCAGCGCGCGTTTGACCGGCTGCGGATCGTGGAGGGAGAGGCGGTCCCGGCCGGGCGGCGGGGGGTGCTGCTCTCCCGGCTCTTCCACGAGGACAGCCTGAAGTTGAAGACCGCCCGCCGGCTGGACCTGCTGCGGGCCGCCCTGGCGGAGGGGGAGACGATCCGCGACAACCCGGACCTGCAGCGGATGGTCCGCGACAACCAGACCAACACCCGCGAGCTGGTGTTCCAGCTGCACGGTCCCCGGGCCCGGGAGCTGGAACGCCGTCTGCGGGAGGAGCTGCGGCTGGAGGGGGAGCGGCTGGGAGATCTCCTCTCCGCGCTGCTCACCACCGACGACGCCAACTTCCAGGACCGGTACCAGTTCTTCTACCAGCACATCGCGCCGCTGGTCCGGCTGTACCGGGTGGGGGTGGGGGAGGTGTTCTACGTGAAGTCCCTCACCGAGAACGGCTATCTGCAGTCCGCCCCCCTCAAGCTGTACGGCACCTTCGAGTTCCAGGGGATGGAGAAGGCGGACCTGGCCGGCGCCATCCACCTGATGGACCTGGTCTCCTTCCGGCAGCTGTACGGGCTGCTGGATGAGGAGTCCCAGCAGGAGCTGCGGGAGCTGTCCGAGGCGCCGATGCTGTCCCGGGAGGAGGCGGAGGGCGCCCTGTTCGGGGAAGGCAGCGTCCAGGTGGTGGAGGGGGAGTCCTCCGCCATCGAGGAGGAGGTCTTCGTCCGGGAGGGGGAGGGAACCGAGGCGCTGCTGGCCCGCCAGTACACGCCCCAGGAGATGTCCCAGGGCCTGGCCCTGCACGCTGCGGTGCTGCTGGAGGATCCCTCCCGGGAGGAGGAGGCGGTGGCGGCGATCGAGGCTGCGGGCCAGCAGGCCGGGCTGCCGGTGCGGGCGGTGCCCTGGCGGAAGGCGGCCGGGGTGCTGGGGAACTTCGCCGGAGTGGTGGGCGGGGCGCTGCTGTTCGCGGTGCTGGTGCTGTTCCTGGTGACCTTGTTGATCATGAACAACACCCTGGTGCTCAACGCCCTGCGCCGGACCCAGGAGATCGGCACCCTGCGCGCCCTGGGGGTGCAGCGGCCCTTCGTGGTGCTGATGATCCTGGCCGAGACCCTGCTGCTGGGCACGGTGGCCGGAGGGCTGGGAGTGCTGCTGGCCGGCGCGGTGGTGGGCTGGTTGGGGAAGGTGGGACTGCCGGCCCCGCACGAACAGCTGTCCTTCTTCTTCGCCGGGCCCCGCCTCCATCCCTCCATCGGCGGGGCGCACATCCTGGGCGCGCTGGCGGTGGTGGTGGGGCTGAGCCTGGTCTCCACCCTCTATCCGGCGCTGTTGGCGTCCCGGGTGTCCCCCCGCCGGGCGATGCAGGCGGAGGAGTAGCGATATGTGGATCCGGATCCTGATGATTGCCGCCCGCAACCTGGGCCAGCGCCCGGGGCGGACCCTGCTGCTGGGGGCGGTGGTGGCGGTGGTCACCGCGGTGCTGGCCCTGCTGATCGGCCTCGCCGCCGGCGCCCGCAGCACGGTGCTCACCTCCCGGATGGCGCTCTCCTCCGGCCACCTGAACGTGGTGGGGTTCTTCAAGCCCACCGCCGGGCAGATCTCGGCGATCATCACCGACTACCAGCAGGTGCTGGAGGTGGTCCGGAAGCTGCCCGGGCTGGACCACGTGGTGGCGCGGGGCGGCGGCTACGTCACCGTGGTCAGCGAGACCCGCTCGGAGAAGAAGGACCTGGTGGGGATCAACCTGGCCGACGAGCCGCTGCTGGCCAAGACCTTGCGGATCTCCTCCGGGGAGCTGGCGGCGCTGCAGTCCCCCGGCAACCTGCTGCTGTTCGAGGCCCAGGCCGAGAAGCTGAAGGTGAAGGTGGGGGACCGGGTGACCCTCTCCAGCACCACCTTCCGCGGGTCCTACAACGCGGTGGACGTGCGGGTGGGCGCGATCGCCAAGGACATGGGGCTGGAGGGGAACGTCACCACCTTCGTGGACGAGTCCACCTGGCGGCGGCTGTACCTGCTCAACTCCCGGACCACCACCCTGCTGCAGATCTACCTCCAGGATCCGGACCGGGCTCCGGAGGCCCACGCCCAGCTGCGAGCGGCCCTGGAGCAGGCCGGCCACCGCCTCCTCCCCCATGAGCCGGCGATGGCCTACTGGATGAAGTTCGATCCGCTGACCCAGCAGGACTGGACCGGGCAGAAGCTGGACCTCTCCACCTGGATGGACGAGGAGGGGGTGCTGGCCTGGGTGTTCAAGGGGATGAATGTCCTCAGCGGGCTGCTCGTCACCTTCCTGGTGCTGCTGATCTCCCTGGGAGTCTCCAACACGATGTGGATCGCCATCCAGGCCCGGACCCGGGAGATCGGCGCCCTGCGGGCGCTGGGGATGGGGCGGGGATCGGTGATGTGGATGGTGCTGTTCGAGGGCCTGCTGCTGGGCCTGGCCGGGACCCTCACCGGCGCGCTGCTGGGCTGGGGGATCGGCACCGCCATCAACCAGGCGCAGATCCCGCTGCCGATTGGCGCCCAGTTGGTCTTGATGTCTGATCACCTCCAGTTCCAGCTCCACCCCCTGGGAGTGCTGGGTTCCGCGGTGCTGATCACCGGGGTCCTGGGGTTCATGTCGCTGTTCCCGGCGCTGTCCGCCGCCCGTCTGCAGCCCGCCCTCGCCATCGCCCACACCTGATTCCCGAAAGGACACACCCGTGACCCATCCCCTGCTGCGTTCCCTCTCCTCTGCCCTTCCCCCGCTGCTGCTGCTGCTCGCCCCCGCCACCTTCGCCCAGGACGCAGGGACGCCGGCCGTCGCCGCCGCGCCGGACAAGACCCAGAAGCTGCTGGAGCAGATCGACGAGCGTTCCCGCACCTTCGGTGACTACCGGGCGGTGGTGCAGGCGGAGGTGAAGCGGGCCAGCGGCAAGAGCCGCCGCCAGCTGCAGCTGTACCGTCGGGACACCGAGAACAAGCTGGTGCTGCTGATCACCGCCCCCAAGACCGAGGCCGGCAAGGGCTACCTCAACGCCGAGGAGAACCTCTGGTTCTACGACGCCACCATCGGCCGCTGGGAGCGCCGGACCGCGCGGGAGGCGGTGGGCGGGACCGACGGCCGGCCGGACGACTTCGACCAGACCCACTGGGCCAAGAACTTCAATGCCACCGCCGCCGGGCAGGAGAAGCTGGGGGCGGTGCAGACGGAGCTGATCGATCTGCGCGCCAAGGACGGCGCCCAGGTGGCCTACACCCAGGTCAAGCTGTGGGTGGACGCCAAGAACGGCAACGTGCTCAAGCAGCAGGACTTCTCCGAGAACGGCAAGCTGCTGCGCACCGTGCTCTCTCCCAAGTGGAAGAAGGTCCACAGCCCGTCCAAGAAGGGTGACTTCTATTACGCCGAGCAGACGGTGATCTACGACGAGCTGGAGAAGGAGAACTCCACCCGCTTCACCGTCTCCCAGATCGACCTGCGCCCGCTGCAGCCTTCGGTGTTCACCAAGGGCTGGCTGGAAGCCCGCAGCCGGTAGCCCCGCAATCCTCCCCGCCGGCGACCGGAGTTTTCCGGCGCCGGCCGGGTCGTCTCAGGCCACCCGGCCGCGGCGCCGGGCCTGGCCATAGGTGCGGAACTTCTCCCGCACCCGCTCCATCTCTTCCGCACCCAGGATCACCGGCTCGCCGACCTGCAGCGCCCGCGCATACTGCGCGGCCAGGTTCTCCACCTCGGTGGCGATCTTCAGCGCCTCCTCCAGGGAGCCGCCCACCGCCAGCGCCCCGTGATTGGCCAGCAGACACGCCTTGCGGCCCTCCAGGGCCCGGGCCACGTTGGCCGCCAGCTCCGCGGTCCCGAAGGTGGCGTAGGGCGCGCAGCGGATGGAGTCCCCCCCGGCGATCGCCACCATGTAGTGGAAGGCGGGGATCTCCTTGCGCAGGCAGGCCAGCACCGTCCCGAACGGAGGGTGGCAGTGGACGATCGCCTCCACCTCCGGCCGGGCCAGGAACAGCTCGCTGTGCATCGGCCACTCGCTGGAGGGCAGCCGGTCACTGCGGCTGCTGCCGTCGAAGGCCACGTCCACCACGTCCCCCGGGCCCAGCTGGTCGTAGGGCATCCCGGTGGGGGTGATCAGCATCCGCCGCCCCAGCCGGACGCTGACGTTCCCGGAGGTGCCGGAGTTCAGCCCCCGGGCGTTCATCGCCCGGGCGGTCTCCACGATCGCCTGCCGCAGGGAGTGGCTCATCCCGCCGCTCCCGGACGGCGCTCCGGGTACAGCGACTGCAGCCCCTGGGGGGTGGCCGGACAGCGGCCCCGTTCGGTGATGATCCAGGTGACCAGCCGCGCCGGGGTGACGTCGAAGGCGTCGTTGCGGACCGGGGTCCCGGGAGGGGCCACCTGGATCTCGCCCGGCCGGCCCGCCGCGTCCAGCCCGCGCACCACCCGCAGCTCGTCCGCGGACCGCTGTTCGATTGGAATCTCCTTCCGCCCATCCTCCACCGTCCAGTCGATGCTGGAGTGGGGCGCCGCCACGCAGAACGGCACCCCGTTGTCGGCGGCGGCCAGCGCCTTGAGGTAGGTGCCGATCTTGTTGCAGACGTCGCCCCGGGCGGTGGTGCGGTCGGTCCCCACCAGGCACAAATCCACCCACCCCTGCTGCATCAGGTGCCCGCCCTCGTTGTCGGCGATCAGGGTGCAGGGCACCCCCTCCTGGGCCAGCTCCCAGGCGGTGAGCAGCCCCTGGTTGCGGGGACGGGTCTCGTCCACCCACACGTGCACCGGGATCCCCGCCCGGTGCGCCGCATAGACCGGGGCCAGCGCGGTCCCCCAGTCCACCGTGGCCAGCCAGCCGGCGTTGCAGTGGGTCAGCACCTGCACCGGGCGGGCGCCGCCGGACCGGGCCGCCGCCAGCCGGATCAGCTCCAGCCCGTGGCCGCCAATCGCCTCGCAGGTGGCCACGTCGTCCTCGGCGATCTCCAGGGCGCAGCGCAGCGCCACCCCGGCGCGCTGGGCGGGAGGCAGCGTCCGGACCGCCTGGCGGACCCGGTCCACCGCCCAGGCCAGGTTCACCGCGGTGGGGCGGGCGGCCTTGAGCAGCGCCGCGGCCTCCTCCAGCGAGGCGTCGGAGGGGTCGGCCCGCAGGGCCAGGGCCAGCCCGTGGGCGGCGGTGGCCCCGATCAGCGGCGCTCCCCGGACCCACATCTCGCGGATGGCCCGGGCGGCGGTCGCCACGTCCCGCAGCACCACCGTGACCACCTCGAAGGGCAGCCGGGTCTGATCCAGGATCTCCACCCCCGCCCCTTCCTCCACCAGGCGGATCGTCCTTCGGGGTTCGCCGTTCACGAGCATCTGGGCGCGGATAGTAGGGCAAGGGGACGAGGACCCGGTACAATCCCGCCATGGCTCCTTCCGCGAACCTGGCCGCGCTCCGGGATGCGGTGCGCGACATCCCTGACTTCCCCAAGCCGGGGATCGTGTTCAAGGACATCACCCCGCTGCTGGCCAGCCCCCCGCTGTTCAAGGCCACCTTGGACCTGATGGAGGCCCGCTGGCGTCCGGAGCGGATCGCCAAGGTGGTGGGGATCGAATCCCGCGGCTTCCTGTTCGCGGCGCCGCTGGCGGACCGGCTGGGAGCGGGGCTGGTGATCGCCCGCAAGCCGGGGAAGCTGCCCTACCAGACGCTGAGCGAGGAGTACGCGCTGGAGTACGGGGTGGACACCCTCCACCTGCACGCGGACGCCATCCTCCCCGGCGAGCGGATCCTGGTGGTGGATGATGTGATCGCCACCGGGGGCACCGCCGGCGCGGTGGGCCGCCTCTCGGTCCGCACCGGGGGAGTGCTGGTGGGCTACTCGTTCCTGATCGAACTGGGCTTTCTGGAGGGCGCCGCCAGGCTCAACGGCACCCCCCACCACGCGGTGCTGGCGTACTGAGAGGAGACCCGATGGGACGGGTGGGAATCATCGGCGGAACGGGGTTGGGGGAGGCGCTCGGCGCGCTGGGCACAGGCGAGCTCCGGGAGGTGGAGACCCCCTTTGGCCGGCCCTCGGGGCCGATCACCCTCACCGAGGTGGAGGGGGTGCCGGTGGCGCTGCTGGCCCGGCATGGCCCCGGGCACCTGCTCCACCCCGGCACCGTCCCCTACCGGGCCAACCTGTTCGCGCTCAAGCAGTTGGGGGTGACCCACGTGCTGGCCAGCGGCGCCTGCGGCAGCCTGCGGGAGGAGCTGCCCCCGCGCAGCCTGGTGATCCCCGACCAGACCATCGACAAGACCTACCGGCGCGAGCCCACCTTCTTCGACGGCCTGGCGGTGCACACCGAGCTGGGCTCACCCTTCTGCAGTTCGTTGCGGGAGGTGCTGCGCAGCTCCGCCCCGGGGCCGGTCCATCCCCAGGGGACCTACGTGTGCATGGAGGGGCCGGCGTTCTCCACCCGCGCCGAGAGCCTGCTGCACCGCAGCATGGGCGCGGACCTGATCGGGATGACCCTGATGCCGGAGGCCAAGCTGGCCCGCGAGGCGGAGCTCCACTACGCCGCGGTGTGCCTGGTCACCGACTACGACTGCTGGCGCCCGCACGATGAACGGCGGGACCGGATGGCGCTGCTGGAGGAGCTGATCTCCAACCTGCGGGCGGCCACCCAGAAGGCGATGGAGCTGATCCGCGCCGCCCTCCCCCGCACCCTGGAGGCCGACCCGCGCTGCGGCTGCCAGGACGCGCTGGGGCTGGCGATCTTCTCCAACCGGGAGGCGATCCCGGCGGCCACCCGCGAGCGGCTGGCCCCGCTGCTCAAACGCTACCTGTAGGCTCGGCCACCGCGGAGAGGATCCCCCGCTCCCGCAAGACGGTGATCATCCGCTCCCGCTGCGCCGGGGGCAGCCGGACCAGGGCCTCCGCCGTCTGCAACGGTTGCTCCAGCGGCGCCAGGTGCGGCCGCAGCCGGACGTCCAGCGCCAGCATCCCCCCGGTGCGCAGGTTCACTCCCACCAGGGTGGGTTGCGGTTTGCCCTCCATCGTCGCCGGCAGCTCCACCAGCGCCGCCTCCTCCGCGAGGACCAGGTGGGTGCCGGACCCGGCAGGGAGTGGCGGGGGAGGAAGCGTGGACAACCCTCCCCCCACCCGTCCGGGGCTGGGGGGCCGCGCGCCGGCGCTCAGCCGGGCCAGGGTTCCGCGCACCAGCAGGTGCAGCGCCTCCTCCTCCATCCCCGCCGGAGCCAGCACCGGCACCCCCCGTCCCAGATCCAGGGTGGGGGCCGGTTCCCCCAGCCGCAGCGGCTGGCCGGCGAAGGTGGGCGGGGCGCCGCGGTCCCCACCCCAGTGGAAGCGCCGCAGGCCGCCCACCCAGTCAAACCCACCCGGATCCTCCAGCAGCCGCACCGTCTGCTCCGCCGCGGCGGCGTCCACCGTGGGCGCACCGAAGTGCCACTCCCCCACCACCCGCAGGCCGGGGCGCGGGCGCTCCAGCTGCGGTCGGGACAGCCACTCCCCTTCCAGGGACAGCAGCCGCTGGGGCTCCAGCGCCAGGAAGGGCACCACCGCCACCTGGCACTCCGCAGGGGCGTGGGCCAGGGCGGCGGCGGACAGGTAGCCGGCCCAGGGCGAGTCGGGGGCGGCGGTTCCCTCCCAGCGCCAGGCCAGCCCGGCAGACACCTGGAACCCGGGGGCAACGTCCAGCAGTTGCACCCCCTCCCAACCCGGCTGGGACCCGAGGACGTTGCGGTGCCGTTCCACGAAGCGGCCGCAGAGCTGGACCCGGGCCCGCTCCTCCCCGGAGAGCCGCTGGAGGAGGGCAAAGGCGAAGGGCAGCCGCTGGTCGCAGTCCACCAGCAGCCGGACCCGCGCCGCGCCCCGCACCCCCTCCACCGCGCGCTGCAGCTCCGGCTCGAAGGGGGTGTCCTGGCGCTGGGCGAAGGCGCGCAGGTCGGCCGAGCGTTCGGTGGAGCCCCCGGGCAGCTGCACATCGTCCAGGGTCAGCTGCAGCGGCCCGAATCGGGTCAACGCCGCCAGCGCCACCCCCTGCGCGCGCAGCCGGGCGTGGACCCCGGCCCGCTCTCGCCCCAGCACCCAGCGCGCCGCCTCCAGCTCCAGCAGCAGCTGGGGGGCCTCCGCTTCGCGCAGTGCCGCCCGGGCGTTGGCCGCCGCGGCGGCCAGGGCGGCAGGGGAGAGGAGCCGGTCGCAGAACGCCCGCTGCAGGTCCAGCATCGACCAGCCGGGAACCTCCACCGCGGTCAGGGTGGAGTCCCGGTGGGGAGGGATGATCCACAGCTGGCGGGGAGCGGGGGCCGAAGGGTGCATGCGCGCCCGAACTTCCCACACATTCCCGGACCGGCGGGCGCCGGGTGGCAGAGAACGGCGCCCGGCCTGCCTGGGCCCTGCTAACCTCTGCCGGGTTCGCATGGCTTTGGTCGGGTCACATTGGTTTCCGTACCACCGGCCCCACGGGGAGGCGCAGCTGCGGCTGCTGTGCCTTCCCTGTGCCGGGGGCGCGGCCTCCTCCTTCCGCCCCTGGGTGCCGCAGCTGCCCGTCCGCTTCGAGCTGCTCAGCGTCCAGTACCCGGGGCGGGAGACCCGCTTCTCCCACCCCGCCGCCGGATCGCTGGAGGAGCTGGTGGAGGGGGTGGCCGCCGCCCTGGAGGAGCTGCCGCCCCGGCCGCTGATCATCCTCGGTCACAGCTTCGGGGCCCTGGTGGGCTTCGAGCTGTGCCGGCGCCTGGAGCGCGCGGGACGGCCGCCGTTGCACTTCATCCCCGCCGGGGCCGCTGCCCCCCACCTGCCCCGCCACGTGCTGGAGGAGTCGGTGGACGATCCGACGCTGGTCCGCTACCTGGAGAGCCTGGATGGGCTGCCCCGCCACGTGCTGGAGCACCCCGAGCTGCTGCAGCTGGTGCTGCCGGTGGTCCGGGCCGACTTCCGGGCCTACAACCGCTACCGCTTCCAGCCCGGCCCACCGCTGAAGACCCCGGTCAGCGCCTTTGGCGGCCAGGAGGATCCGCTGGGGATCCGCTCCCGGCTGGAGGCCTGGTCCCAGCTGGCGGAGCGGTGCACGATCCGGGTCTTCCCCGGGCACCACTCCTTCGTCCACGCCCACCGCCAGGAAGTGATCGCCGAGCTCTCCCGGATGTTCCCCGGATGAGCCCCTCCTTCTTCGCCGAGAGCCGCCGGGTGGTGGAGTACCGGCTCAACCGTCGGGGGGAGTTCTCCACCTCCTCCCAGGGGCTGCGCGGGCTGGCCCGGACGGAACAGGACGGCCTCCAATGGGGCCAGCAGTCCAGCGCCGAACGGGACGCGGTGGCGGAGGCCGCCCGGTTGGCCGGCCCGGCGGCGGCGGTGGCCCAGGCCACCTTGGAAGAGCCGCTGCCGCCGTGGCTGGAGGCGGAGGCGGCGGAGCGGCTGGCGGGGGACCTGCAGCAGCGGGGGGTGGCCGGAGGAGCCGCCTGGTGCGAGGTGGTGGTCCAGCACGGGCTGCAGCGCGCGGCCTGCGGCGCGGAGGCGGAGCCGCGCCACGGGCTGCGGGAGTGGCTGATCCTCGAGCTGCGGGCCGGGCTGGCGGACGGGGATTCGGTGTGGCGATGTTTCGCCTACCCCTCCTTGCGGGAGGCCCTGGACGCGCCCCAGCGGGTGCAGGCCCGGCTGCAGGAGCTGTTGGACGCGTTGCTCTCCGGCCCTCGGCAGCCCTGCCCCCAGGGATGGCTGCCGGTGGTGATGGCTCCGGGCAGCGCCGCCGGCTCCTTCTTCCACGAGGTGTGCGGGCACCCGCTGGAGGGGGACGTGCTGCTGCGGCACGGCTCCTATCTGTCCACCCGGCTGGGAGAGAAGGTGGCCGGGGCCCACCTCTCGGTGGGGGACGACCCCACCCGTGGCGGGGAGGCGGTGGAGTATGCCTTCGACGACGAGGGGACCCCCGCCCGTCCGGTCTGGCTGCTGCGGGAGGGGCGGGTGGAGGAGCCGCTGCTGGATCGCCGGACCGCGCAGCGGCTGGGGCGCGACTCCAACGGGCATGCGCGGCGGGTCTCCTATCGCTCCGCTCCCCTCCCCCGGATGGCCCACACCTTCGTGGAGGCCGGCCCCACCCCGGCGGGGGAGCTGCTCGCCGGCATCTCCCACGGCCTCTACATCCAGCACCTGCTGCCCCGGCACATGGGGCTGCTCTCGGGGGAGTTCAGCTTCTCGGTGGTGGAGGCGCGGCTGATCGAGTCCGGACAGCTGGGCCCGCGGGTCCTCCCCGGAGTGCTGCGCGGCACCGGACTGGACGCGCTGCGGGTGCTGGAGGCGGCGGGAGACGACGGCCGCTCGCTGCAGAGCACCCGTGGCTGCCGCAAGCTGGACCACGGTCCGCTGCGGGTCTCCTTTGGACAGCCCACCCTGCGCTTCGAGGGGCTGCAGATCGAGCCCGGCCCGTGAGCGCCCTGCTGGACGCGGCCCAGGCCCGGGTCCGGGAGAGCCCGGGCGCCTCCTTCTGGATCCGGGAGGGGGACACCCTCTCCTACGAACACGAGCCGTCGGGGGGAGGGTCCTCCTCCCTGTGCCGGGAGACGGTGGTGGAGGCCCGGCACACCACCGCCGAGGGCCGGCGGGGGGTGGCCACCGGCCGCGTCTCCACCGCCGAGGAGCTGACCCGGCTGTGGGAGCAGGCCCGTTCCCGCAGCGCGGCCGGACCGCTGCTGGCGTCCCCCCGGGCCATTTCCTCCCCGCCCCTGGAGGGTCCCGCCGCGCAGGTCTCTCCCGATCGGGCCCGGGGCCTGGCCCAGGCGCTGTGTGCGGCGCTGCCGGAGGCGGTGCTCCAGGCGGTGCTGGTCCGGCAACTGGCCCACACCTTCAGCGTGGTGGAGGCGCAGGGGCTGCACCAGGAGCGGGTGGAGACGGAGGAGTTGCTGGTCCGCGCCGAGGCCCGGCCGGGAGCGGTGGTGGAGGGGGCCCGGGGTCCGCTGCGCGCGGTCCCCCTCCCGGTGGCCGGGGTGGTGGAGGGGCTGCGGGCGCAGCTGGAGACGCTGGTCGCGCCGGGCCGGGCCCCGACCGCGGAGCTGCCGCTGGTGCTGCGGCCTCCGGTCTCCGCGGCGGTGCTGGGAGGCCTGGCCTGGATGCTGGGCGGGGACGTGGCCCGCTCCTCACCGGCCCTGGCCGCCGGCGCCGGGAAGCGGCTGTTCCCGTCCACCCTGACCCTGGTGGACCTGGCCCCGGCGGGCGGCCGCCGCTTTGATGACGAGGGCCAAAGCTGCGCCCCCCTGACCCTGGTGGAGGCCGGGGTGCTGCGGGCCCTGCTTCACTCCCGCCCCACCGCCGCTGCCCTCTCCCAGCCCGGCTCCGGACGGGGCTTCTTCCACCCGGAGCTGGAGGCGGTGGTCCCCTCCCCCTTGAACCTCACCCTCCTTCCTGCCGCCCCGCCCCCGCTGGACCGCTACCTGGAGCTCACCGCCCGGGTGGAGACGTTCACCACCCAGACCCAGCCGGGGCTGGTCTCGCTGATCGCCGGCGGGTGGGAGGTGTGGGGAACCCAGCGCACCCGGGTGGGACCGCTGGAGCTGGAGCTGCCGGTCTCCGCCACCCTCCGGCAGCTTATCGGGGTGGCCGACGATGCCCGCTGGAGCCCCTCCTTCGAGGGGGTGCTGGCCCCCTCCCTGTTCCTGGCCGGAGGCTGGAGGCGCCCTTCCCGCGGAGCGGTGCCCGGGCCCCTGCGCTACGGCTAGCGCCGGCTTCCCTCCAGGGGAGTACACACTTTTCTTTCGTCGGTGGATTGCGATCCTCTACCGGATCGCGAGAGTATTTCTACTCATCCACTCAAAGTTGGAGGCTTGATGAGCAGCGAGACCCATCCCGCCGCGCCTGTTGCAGAGCAAGAGTCCACCACCCCGGTGCAGAGCAACTCGGTCCAGGCCGCTCCCCAGCAGATCGAGAACATCGAGGAGATCGATTTCCTGTTGGAGGAGATCGAAAGCAAGATCGCTCCTCTGGCACTTGCCTGATCCCAGCCATGCGGCCCTCCGTAGCGTCTGATCGCGCCGGGCTGGAGACGGTCGTCCCCTTCGGACAGAGCGCGCCAGTCGCCCTCCGCCCCCTCCGGGCCCTGCTCAAGGCCCTGGAGGCGGAGGCCCCGGAGGCCGTCCGGTCGGTGGCCCGTCGGCATCCCCCCGCCTGGAACCGTCTCTTCCCGGGAACCTTCGGCAAGGCCCCGCCCCTGGACGAGGTGGCGCTGTCCCCGTCCGAACGCCGGCTGCACCGCGAGTCGGAGCAGATGTTCCAGGTCCTCAACCTGGCTGCCGCCGCGATCTGCGAAGGGGTGCGCCACACCGGCCGGACCCTGGTGCTGGAGGAGGTGGGCGCCGCCGACCTGATCAGCCTGCGGGCGGTGATGCGGGCCCAGGAGTGGGCCCGGCTGACCGGAGACCCGCTGCCGCTGCGCCTGGAGGGGTGGGGCACCCGCTCCGCCCACCAGTCCGAACGCTACCTGCCCCGCCGGCAGCGCTTCCACGCGGCACTGCGCGAGCGCCTGCGGATCAACGGCCCCCAGGAGGCGACAGTCCGGGGGATGGTGGCCCCGGATCCCCACTGGGGCAGCGACGCCGAGCCGGAGGCCCGTTTCCTGGGACTGGCCCTGGACCCCCATCAGTCGGAGGCAGTCCGGATCGCCGCCGCCATCCGCGCGGTCCGCGCCTGCTTCTTCACCACCAACTACGAGGGGGCGATGCTGGCGGTGGAGCAGGCCCAGTCGCTGCTGGAGCGCCACCCCTCGCTGAAGGTGAACCAGGTCCTGGACGCCTGGCAGGGCCTGGGCGAGGAGACCACCACCGCCGCGATCGAGATCGAACGCGCGGACGTGGAGTCGATGGATGATTTGCGCGCGCTGTTCTTCCGGGGAGAGGGCGTGGTCCGCTCCTTCGGCGGGGAGAACGAGCTGGCGCTGGAGTGCTTCGGACGCGGGCTGGCCCTGGAGGTGGGGCCGCTGCAACGCGGTCACCTCCACATGTTCCGGGCACTGACCCGCATCAAGCGGATCGGCCAGCTGAAGGAGGCCCGCGAGGAGGGAGTGGCCGGGCTGGAGTCGGTGACCCCGGTGCAGGGAGATCACGCCCGGCTCCACGAGGCCTGGCTGCGCAACGTGGTGGCGCTCACCTGGTTCCAGGAGAAGAACCTGGAGGCCGCGGTGGGGGAAGAGGTGCAGGCCATCCGCTGTCTGGCCGAGCAGTACACCCCCAGCGCCACCCACCTGCGGATCAACCTGATCACCAACCTCAGCAGCATCCAGGAGGCGGCCAAGCAGTTCGATCAGGCCATCGCCACCTGGCGGAAGTTCGAGAAGACGATCTCCGCCTGGGACGACAACTTCTACAAGCATCACCGCTACCGGCTGGGAGCCCTGCAGCGCGGCGCGGGGCGGATGGACGAGGCCCTGGCCTGCTATCAGGAGGCCTACCGCAGCGCCGCCAAGCTCCAGGATGCCTTCCACCAGCAGGTGATCGCCTCCGACCTGGGCCACCTCAGCCTGGCCGCCGGTGACACCGCCGGCAGCCGGAGCTGGTTCGAGCAAGCCACCGCCCACGCCCGCTCCCTGGGTGATCCCTTCCACGTGGGAGAGGGCCTGGCCGGCCAGTGGTTGTGCGGCGCGGCCACCGCCCCCGAGGCCCAGCGGGCGCTGGAGGCAGACAGCACCTGGCCCCAGGAGTCCGCCCGGCTGTTGGCCGCGCTGGCGGAGGGGAACCGGGAGGCGGTGCAGAAGGCGATGACCCCGCCTCGCACCAAGCTCAACCGGCCGTTCGATCTGGTCAACCTCTACTGAACCCCCGGGGCCCATGGCTTCCCCCTTCGTCCAGCAGCTCAACTTCCAGGCCCGTGACGCCTCCAATGAATCGGCGGCGCTGCAGGCCGCCTTCTCCCTGGGACTGCTGGAGGCCCTGGCCGCCGCTCCCGACGGGCTGAGCGTGGATCAGGCCACCGCCGCCCTGGGGGCGCAGTGGCGCGGGGTGCGGTCCCTGCTGGAGGTCCTGGCCGGGCTGCGCTTCGCCTCCTTCGATGGCAGCCGCTACCGGCTGCAGCCCCAGCTGGCGGCGGCGCTGGGCAACGAAAGCTACCGCCGTTCGCTGCAGGAGGCGGGGAGCTGGTGGATGACCGCGGCCCAGCTCCCGGCGGCGGTGCGCAGCGGCCTCCCGGTGGAGGGCAGGGACCTGCTGGGCTGGGTGCGCCAGTGCTTTACCCCGCCGCTGGACGGCGCCTCCCCGGCCGAGGACTTCTACGACCGCCTGGCGCGGATGTTCCTGCGCACCCAGGCCCTGGTGACCGCCTCCAGCCTGGGGCTGCTCCAGGCCCTGGTGAAGGGCCAGACCCAGCTCTCGGAGCTGGCGCGGCGGCTGGAGGTCTCCCCCGCCGGCCTGGAGGTGCTGCTGCAGGTGCTGGAGACCCAGCAGCTGGTGACCCGCAGCGGCCAGGAGGTGGCGCTCAGTCCGGTGGCCTCCCAGAGCCTGGACCAGGCCAGCCTCCCCTACTTCGAGCGCGCCCTGCCGGCGACGATGGTCTACTGGGAGGGGCTGGGCCGGCTGGCGGAGGCGGTGAAGACCGGCCAGTTCGTGCTGGACCTCAAGCAGCCGCACAACGCCCAACGGGTGTACGGGGAGAACGCCTCCCGCATCACCGGCATCTTCGCCTCCCATCTGCGGCTGGGACGCAGCGCGGTGGCCCTGGTCCAGCAGATGCGGAGCCTGGACCAGGCGCGAATCCTGGACGTGGGCACCGGCTCCGGGGTGTGGGGCGCGGCCTTCGCCCTGGGGGCGCCCAACGCCCAGGTCACCTACCTGGACTCGGAACATGTGCTGGCGACGGTGAAGGAGAACCTGGCCCGGGCCAAGGTGCTGGAGCGGGCCCGGCTGTGGGCCGCGGACTGTACCCGGGTGGACCTGGGCCAGGGCAGCTACGACGTCATCCTCCTGCCGCAGATCCTCCCGGTGTTGCTGCCCCAGGAGCGCGCCGACTTCTTCTCCCGGGTGGCCCGGGCCCTGGCCCCCAACGGGGTGGTGGCCGTCTCCGGATACGTCCTCTCCGACCTGCGCGACGGCCCGATGGACGCGGTCTACTTCTCCCTGCGCCGCTTCATGACCAACGAGGGAGACGTGCTCTCCTTCCCGGAGATGCGCGGGGAGCTGGCGGGGGTGGGCCTGAACCAGGCCCGTCTCTACCCGCTTCCGGTGCAGGAGCTGGTGTTGGCCACCCGGGGCGACCTGCCCTGGCCGGCCACCCAAGGCCGCCAGTAGTCAGGGTCCGGGGACCGCTTCGCGTCCCCCCCAAGGGGGTTCGGCGGGGAGCCGGTACAGCGTCCGGCCCCCCCCCCGGCCCGTCAGCTAGTAGGCGAACTTCAACTCACCGAACACCGAGGCGCCCGGCACCGGGAACCCGAACGACTCCTGGTGGCGGGAGTTGAAGATGTTGGAGCCCAGCAGGGAGACGGTCAGCCCGCGGGTCACCTCCACCCCCATCCGGGCGTTGGCGGTCAGGTACGGGGCCAGCGTGGCCCGGGCGTGGGTGTCGGCGAGCACGCTGGGGTCATAGCGCTCGGAGACGAACACCGCGAACAGCTCCACGAAGGCCGAGTCGCCGATGTTGGTCCGGCCGCGGAAGTACACCCGGTGGTTGGGCGCGTAATCCAGCGGGGCGGAGGCCCGACCCTCGAAGGGGAGGCTCTTGGCGTTGAGGAACTGGTAGGCCAGGCTGAAGGAGGAGTGCAGTTCCTTCACCTGCGCCGCCGCCTCCGCCTCGAAGCCGAACACCTGCGCATCGCCGATGTTGCGGAACTGGGAGGTGGAGCCCCCGGAGTGCTCCTGGTTGATGAAGTTCTTGGCCAGGTTGTAGAAGCCGGTGACGGTGAACCGCGCCTTGCCCTCCCAGGGCCAGACGTCCACCGCCGCTTCCAGGGTGTCCAGGGTCTCCGCCCGCAGGGACGGATTGCCCAGCAGGGTGGAGGCATACATCTGCTGGTTGATCGCCAACTCGGAGAGGGTGGGGGCGCGGAAGGCGCGACCGTAGTTGGTGCGCAGGGTCAGCAGCCGCTCCACCAGGTGGTAGACGATGCTGGCGCGCGGGGAGAGCTGCGCGCTGGGCGTCTCCCAGATCGCCGCCGGAATCAGGTACTGGTCGTAGCGCAGACCGCCGCCCAGGACCAGGTTCGGCAGGGGCCGCAGTTCGGCATCCACGTAGCCGCCGAGGATGGTCTGGTTGAGCAGGCCGTCCGCGTCCGCCACCCCGGGGAGGACGTTGCGGTTGTTCACGGTGTCGTACTTGGCGTCTCCGCCCACGGTGACGTTGAGGGCGTCGCCGAGGGAGATCAGCGCCCGGACCTCGCCGCCGTAGCGGCTGCGCTTGCCCAGGGCGTTGTCCATGTTGCCGGTGACCATGTTCTCCAGGTCCACCTCGCGCCGCTTGAACAACGCATAGCCCTGGCCGAACAGCCGGAGGTTGTCGTTCACCCGCAGGTCGACCTGGGCGTTGGCGTTCAGGTTCTCCACCCGCTCGCGGTCATTGGGGGTGTAGTGGCAGCGCCCGCAGGAGCCCACCGCGGAGATCTGATTCCCGCCCGGGCGGCCCAGGTCGGCGTTGGTGTAGTCCACGTCCAGCCGGACCACCTTGGCGATGTCCACGATGCCGGAGACCTGGTGGACCTGGGTCCACTCCTGGTCGTCCACGATTCCCTGCTGGGGGTCGCCCAGGAGGTTGGCGCCCTCGGAGGTGAAGCCGTAGTAGTTGACCAGACCCTCCACCGGCCCGGCCCGGGCGGCGGCGGTGGCCTGTCCGCGGAAGCTGTTGTACTGCCCTCCCAGCACCCGGCCATCCACGCCGAAGTCCTTTCCTTCGCCGATCACGTCGGAGGGGGAACGGCGGATGACGTTGATCACACCGGAGAACGCGTTCGAGCCGTAGAGCGACGAGCCCGGTCCCCGGATCACTTCCACCTGCTTCACGTTGGTCAGCGGCGTGGTCTCATCCGCGTAGAACTGGCCGGTCCAGGGGTCGGTCTGGGGACGGCCGTCCTGAAGCAGCAGCAGCCGGTTGGAGAGGAAGTTGTTGCCCAGTCCGCGGGCGCTGACCCCCACCTTGCGCATGGCTCCGCGACGGCACTCCATGCCGGGGAAGTACTGGATGGCCTCGCAGAGCGAGAACTGACCGGTGCCTTCCAGCTCATCGCCGGGGATCCAGGCCACGGTCATCGGGACGTCCTGCAGACGCTGGGCGCGTTTGCTGGAGGTGGTCACCATCGCCTCGGTCAGCAGCCGGCCCTCCAGTCCCTCCAGGCCATCCGGCCCCTCGGTGTCGATGTCCAACCCGGCCATCGAGGCAGGGGGAGACATGGGGCGGCCGGGCGACGGACCGGTGAACGGAGAGATCATCGGCGGCTCCCGCTCCGGGGTGTCCTGGACCGGGGTGGGGGTCGACATCTGGCTGTCGGCGGCCACCCGGTCGGCGCGGATCGCCGAGCTGGAGTCGGTGAGGGTGGGCCGGGCCGCGGCGGCGGCGCGGGCCCGCTCGGCCTCGGCGGCCTGCTGCGCCTTCGCCCGCTGCGCGTCGGCGAGGGCCTGTTCGGCCTGCTCGCGTTCGGCGGCGGCGCGGGCCTGCTCGGCCTCGGCGGCGTTGGC